>NZ_AOIL01000001.1 GCF_000337595.1 Natrialba taiwanensis DSM 12281
TCGCTCACTGTCTACACTGACGGCTTTCGAGCGTACGAACCACTGGAAGAGGACGACGCATTCGACCGCGAATACGTCGTCCACGGGGACGGCGAATACGTCGATGGTGACGTTCACGTCAACACCTGTGAGAGCCACCGAGGCATCTCCAAGGACAAACTCACACCGTATCTTCGTGCGTTTCAGCTACGTCGTCGTGTCTACCGAAAACCGGGGAAAGAAGCGCTGGAAACCATTCTCGAAACTGCACTCTGACTCACCAACAATCTACGCCACAAGAGCGTTCGGATAAACCCTCACTTGGGAACCACCTCCCTCCGGAGGTAGAAATGCAACTATTTAATAAACTAATACTTGTATTCGTTGAATAGTAATGCCGCCGGTTCCGGATAATATCGCGCAACCTGATCAAGACCTCATCCAAGAACTCCTCGACCAGAAATCACCCGAGTTCACTGACCTCACCGTCACTCAGTACGAAGCCTTCGAAGACGGTGTTCTCAACGATGGCAATCACTTACTGGTTGCAGAGACGGGGAACGGGAAGACGTTCGTTGCTGAAGCAGTCACCAAGAAAGCCTTACAAGACGGCGATAACGTCGCGTACCTCGTCCCGTCGGTAGCCCTCGTTGGCGAAAAACACGCTACTGTGTCCGCATGGACGCCGGAGAGCGTCACCGTGAACAAAGGCCACGGGTACACCGAAGCCGACGTCGTCGTAGCGACGTTTGAATCGTTCTTCGAAGCCGTGGTTCGTGGGTATGCCGATCGATTCGACACGGTCATCCTCGACGACTTCCACGAAATCTACAGTTCCCAACGCGGGCCCAATATCGAGAAAGGGATTAGTGCCGCCATCAACGGCGACATGGAAATTCTCGGCATCTCAGCCACCGTTGGGAACCCGCACACGATCGCTCGCTGGTTAGATGCCGACCTCACCATCAGCAGCGAAGATCGCGCAGTACCCATCGAGGAACGACCGATCGAAAAGACGGACGAGAAGTACGCACGGCAAATCGCGCAGCTCATCCAGGACCACCGCGAGAAAGGTCCGTTCTTAGTGTTCAACGACACGACCCGTAACGCAGAGGCCCGCGCACGCGGAGTAGCTGACGAACTCACCTTCGACATAGGCAACGACATCGACTTCCGCGCCAAAGTCAACGAGGCCATCAAGACCGAACTCACGGACACCCATGAAACCCTCATTGAACTTCTGAATAACGGCGTCGCGTACCATCACTCTCGGTTGGAGCGGGGCGTGAAAGACCTCATCGAGGAATACACCGAGAAGGGCGTCATCAAGTGTGTATTCTGCACGACCACCCTGAGTTACGGGTTCGACTCACCCGTCCAGTCAGTCATCGTGGCCGACCTGAAACGGAACTGGGAAGGCGGATTCATCGGGGTCTACGAATACGTTCAATGGATCGGACGAGCTGGCCGCGACGCTGACGAGTACGACCAAGCGTACGCCTTCCTGATGTACAATGACGAGGAAGCATTCGAGAAGTTCCAGTTCGACACGCGCGTCGAAGAGAAAGACATTGAAGATGTTACGTCGCACCTGTCTAGGCAGATCGCGCTTCGCTGGCTGGTTCTAGAGCTCGTCAACTACGGCTGGGAGACTGACACAGAAGTCATCCAGTTCATCCGGTCAACGCTATTCTGGTCGGAAAGCGTCGAACAGGTCCCGGATTACATCCGCGATGATGTCGGTGAACAGCCCGGTGAGGACATCAGGGACGAGATCAAAACGATGCTTAGTGGCTCACGAACCACGGGCTACTGCACAAGCCGATCGGGCAGCCGCAAACCGATGACACGCGGTACACGGCGACCGACCTCGGAAGCGCACTCGTTGAGTACGAACACAGCAATTGGTTCGACAACAGCGTCGAAGGCGTTCTGCAACTCACAGAGTGGTTGAACGAACAAGGGCAGGACCTCATGCCAGAAACGCTGGTGCAACGACTGGCGGAAGAATACTACCATTGTGACGAGGTCATGGTGATGGACGATGAGGGTGGACTCAATGAGAAAATGGATCTACACAACTTGGATGGGAGTGAAGGGACGACCGCGGTCCTCATTTGCTGGTTCTGGTGTGCAGGCATCTCCATCACCGATATCGAGGACGCCCTGGGTACTGATGACCTGTCGAGCCTCGCCAACACCGCGTCCAACATCAGCACGGCGCTTGAAAGCGTCCAGCTACTGTACGAGCCGTACGAGATGCCGGTGGAACCGGAATGGCTGGAACTGTTCGCCGCACAAGTCGCCGAAGGCGTTCCCGGACCGGATATGTACCTCATCGACAACGTGGAGTACTTCGGCCGGGCGCTGTACAACAACCTGAAGGACCAACTGAACCGTTCCGGTGGATCGGACGCGTCGTGGGATCCTGACAGCGAGCACTTTGCGGTGGAACGCCTGTCGAAACTGTTGGCGGATACCGAAGAGGAGCTCTTGTTCCGTGATACGGTCAAAGGAACGTCCGGGATCGGGGATATCATCAGTCGGAACCTACTGGAAAGCATGAGGGAATGGGACCCCGAAGAGAACGATCGGATTGAAGTGCCGTTTGCCGAGTCCGCACGGCAACGCCCTGACGGTGACAGTCTAATTCGATACCACGACCTCTCCGATGAGACCGATACTGGGAGTGACACCGGGACTGACGACGAAGACCGCGGACAGCCGGTCCAGTCAACGACGCTTGACGACTTCTAATACACTCACCTATCATAGTAACCCAGTGACGACTGGGCCGCCGGACAGAGTAGAGAAACTACGGCCGCCAAAGGACTACAGTCATGAAAATCACATCCCGCACCGTTCTACTCTGCTTCAGTTAGTGATATGTCCCACCCCTCGTGTTCTTCATCATTCATGAATTCAAAGTGGTTTTGTGCTTGCTCGTACGTGTCGAATCCCCTGAACTGGAAGAATGGGGCATCACATACTGGGCAAGTAGGAGCATCATCGTGACGAACGGTGGATGAGGCCCCATCGGACGACACTTCTTCACCTTTTGTAGCTTCGATCGCCCGAGAAACGTAATCAACATCTCCTGGCTCAAACTGCTTTGGAATTTGGTTTATCAACGCGATCGCCCAGTTGGCTGCTTCAGTTGCTGTGGTAACCTCACCAGGAGGATCGAGCAGGGCTTCAACACCACCACCGAACCTATCACCCCATTGTAGAACATGAGTGTAGATGTACTCAGCATCGATATCTTCACCCAGATCAGCAGGGTCAAATTTTGAGACTCGCATCTCTACATCAGGGTGCTTGTTTGGTAGGTTCCTGTGGGAGATTCCTCGTCAGAACCGTATCGGCACTCCCATTCGTCAGGCAGGTCAATGGTTACGCTTGTCATCGGTTTCCACGCCGCTAACCGACGCTTCTTCTGGGCTTCTCTCGATGGATCATCGACAGCGTCTGGGCGGAAGTCAGTCTGCCAGTCGATCGTATTGAAGCCCGTCGTCTCCATCTAATCGACCGACTCGACTGGAGTAATGAAGAAGTGGTCGATCGAACTCACACTGATCAGCTCAGATAAATCTCGGATCGATCTGCTCAATACCGTCATCGAGCGGCAGCTCAGATATAGATCAGGATTCGCGGTCGCGTAGTGTCGATAAATCGTCGTTAATATCCCGTCTGGACACTCGTGGCGACTCAGGATTCTGTTGTGCTTGGAGTTTATAGGCCCGTTCGACGACTCCTTTCTTGTTAGCGAGCAAGATCAAGCCCGTATGCGTGAACATATATGTATCCATGTTCTCTGGATTCGTCTTGCTAAAAGACACGCCGTACTGTTCCTGAACGACTTCTTTGGCACGATCCTCACCCTCAGGTCGCAAGAAATACCAGTTGCCGGTATCCATTTCGATGCGGTGCTTATCGGCCCACTGTCTGAAGGCGCCAGCGTCGTCTCTGGCGGGATCGAACGTCGTCTCGACAAACGACACCTGATCGCCGAATCCTTCTTCCCGTGCGAAATCTTGTGCCTGCGCCACGATACTGGTCAGACGTGGGCACATCGTGTTGCAGGTCGTGAAGGCGAACGTCAGCAGGAGGTCTGTCTCGAAGTCATCAGGAACTGAAACCTGTTGACCGTCCCGCAACGGTGCTGGCACCGTCACAGACGGGAGCGCATCGCCATGCGTCGGAAACGGAAGATTTGACGGATCATCGACTCTCTCCCACTCTTTTGCGTCCAGATGCGTATTTTCGCCTGATCTACCGTCACCGCCGAACATACTCGTGCAACCGCTCAATCCGACTGCGATGCCAGAACCGAACGACGTAAGCAGTGTCCGTCTGTCCATTGATACTGGTCATTGCAGTCTCAGACTAAAACACCATCTGGTACAGTCTTCGTACGGCATCGTCTGAATTGCTTTCGTCATCGCACGTAGATAGGGTTCATCCGCGCTAAGGACAATAGTGTTCAGTTCGCATATCTACTGAACAGTGGGTTCAATCCAATTTGGAGTGGAAGAAAGGCACGTATCAGAATCCAAACTTCGAGATCCTGGAAGACAGCAACGTCAGAGATAATCGCTTGGTTCCTAATGGTTCTTAACGTCCTGGGAGATTACTACTTCCAGTGGGCGACCATCCAGATCGTCGGCCTTGACGTCTCGCTCGTCCTCGACGCGATCCCCGTCCGCCGGGGGATGCCGCGTGACGAGATTGTCGACGAACTGCTCGGCGGCGCGCTCGATATCGTGCCGGACCTGGACCTCGTGATGATGGACCGCGAGTTCGACGTCGACGAAGTCCGCGAGTCCTGTGAGAAACACGGCATTCACTACCTCATGCCCGGTCAGAAGAACGCCAGCGAGCGCGCTACGTGTACGCGGCTCCGGCAGGCCGGGAAGCGCGTTCACGTCGAGACTCAGCAGACCATCACCGGTCCCGACCGGAAGCGTGTGTACCTGCCGGCGCGGAACACGGATGTCTTCGAGAAGACTGGCGACGACCCCGAAGACGACGAAGATGAGTTAGACTCGGCGCAGGACCTTGTTCACGTCGATCGTGTGTTGATGGATCGAGCGTTCGACAGTCAGCATATCCTCGAAGGAATCGATCAACGCGGCCTCGGATATGTTGTTCCAAAGCGGATGCACACGAGTGAACGAGCTCAAGCAAAGCGTCTACTTCAGTGGGATCAAGATCGCTACGTTACGGATCGAAAACTGCACTTAGGGCAGAACGAATGGCATGAGACAACCCTAATCTACAGAACGAGAAAACGCTGAGAGTAACGATTACACACAGTACAGTGTTTTCATAACGAACCGCCGCCCAGGAGCGGTTCACTTTTATGATTCGCGGTGGGGGATCGAGAGCGGCTACAAGAGCATTAAGCGGTTCATGGCAGCGACGACGTCGAAGAACTTCGGGCTGCGGTTCTTCTACTTCGCGTTCGCGTGTCTGTTGTATTCGATCTGGCGAGCAGTTGATTTGCTCGTGCAGGTANTGAATACGAGCACACACCGCTTGTGACGGCTGAGAACACGCTCACGCTGTTGAAGAATGAGACGGGAATCGGGTGAAAAGTCACTCTACCCGCACGAAAGAGCTGTTTCTGAGTGGTGACACTGGAGGAGGTCTCGGAAAATCGCCGAACCTACTCTTTGGTTAACAGGAATTAGCGGCTGAGGGGGAGTCTGAAAGATCGTTGATAGACTGATTTGTCCGAATTCACCCACAACAAGCCTGCTAAACGGTCTATAGTCTCATCTTCCAACTTGTCCTGTAGTTACGACTGACAGCATCTGTGCATGACCTGTGTTCTCTCCTCTCCGAAATGAAATATACTGGCTAACGTAGCTTCTCTTCGGAGATCGAATACCCATCGATTACGCTCAGAAGATCCATAAGCAACGACCGATCCTCCGGGAAAAGCTCGCTACCACCATCCAACCGACTGTTGGGGCTTAGCTAAAGACCAATGAGGCCCGAGTTCAGTTACTCTTCGGGACGGTCCTGGATCGCTTGCCCGCCGTCGCTGGCTGCGGGACCGCCTGACCGGCTCGGAGCGTCGAAGGAGACGTCCGGACCGAGGTACTTCGTCCAGACGACGAGCAGGCTCGGGAGCACGAGCACGCTCGCGAGGAACGCGTAGATGATCGTCAGTCCGGTGATAATCCCGAACTGCTGCAGCGGTGGCAGGATGGCGAACGCGAGGACGCCGAAGCCGCCGACGGTCGTCGCCGCGCTGCCAAGCAGTGCGCCACCTGTTCCGGTGACCGTCCGGGACATCGCTTCCCAGACGGAGCCGGTTCGTTTCAGTTCGAGGCTGTACCGCTCGCTCATGTGGATACTGTAGGCGACGCCGAGCCCGACGGTGAGACTCGTGATCATCCCCGTCATGACGTTGAACGGGATGCCCAGCAGGTACATCGTTCCGAGAATCCACGAGACGCTGAAAACGACCGGAAGCAGCGTTACTGCGCCGAGCGTCGCGCTTCCTTCCGTGATCCGGTAGGCGATCATCAGGAACGCGAAGACGGCGACGAGCGTGATCAGTAGGCTCTCGATGACCGTGTCCATCAACTGCCCCTGAACGATGTCGAACAGGATCGTCTGGCCGGTTGCCGTCGCCTCGATCCCGTTTGCGTTCCCGTCGATGCCGTCTGCGATGGATCGCATCTCGGTCGTGACGTCGCTCATGGCCGCGGTCCCGCTCGTCGAGATGACCATCCGAACGGCCTCGTAGTCGCCGTCATCGGTCTGGTGGATGACGCCGGCCGCTTCGTCGGGAGCGACCTCGAACAGTTCGTCGTACACCTGTTCGATGTTCCGGTCGGGAATCCCGTCATCGTCACTATCGGCTGCGGCAAACGTCGCGTTGAACGACTCGTTCTCGGCGGCGACCTGCTGCATCGTCCCGAGCGGGCTCTGGATGTTGGCCTCACCACTCGAGAGGGTGGCGGCGACCTCGCTGTCTGCAGTCTCGTTCTCGGCGTCCGAGAGCTGCTGTAACGTCTCCGGATCGGTTACGTTCCCCTCGACGAGGATCTGCGCTTGTGAGTCCTCCCGAACGAAGTTTTCGTTGACGAACTCGAGATTCTCCTTCATCGAGTACTCGCCAGGCTCGAGCGGTCCGGGAAGGTTGTTCGTCCACTCCGGTGGGTCCTCCGCGATGAAGTCCTCCTGATTGAAGCTGGTATCGACCTGCGTCGCGCCGTATGCACCGCCTGCACTCACGAGGACTGCGATCAGGATGATGACGATCGGTATCCGTCGTGCCGCCGTCGAACCGGTGGATAAGACCTGGCTAAACCGGCCGCCACCCGTCCCGAACGCGCGCTTTTTCCGATCGAATCCACGGTTTTCGAGAAATCCGTCGAGTTCAACTTTGAGTGCCGGAATCAAGACGCCGAAGACGAGCAGGGCGGCCGTGATACCGACCGCGCTCACGATCCCAAAGTCTTGAATCGGCGGGACCGGACTCGTGAGATTCGAGAGGAAGCCGATCGCTGTTGTCGCGGTCACCAACACGAGTGCAATGCCGACGCCGGCCAGTGCCACTCGCATCGAGCCGCGGGCGTCATCGTCGCCGTACGCACCACCGCTCTGACGCTGTTCGCGGTGGCGCATGAAGATGTGGATCGCGTAGTCTATCGAGAGCCCGATGAGCAGGACCGGAACGGCGATGAACATCTGGTTGAAGTCGATACCGGCCCAGCCCATGAAGCCGAACGTCCAGATGAGGACGGCGGCGATGCCGACTAGCCCGAGGAGGATATCCAAGAGATCGCGGTAGGCGACGATCAGCGCGACGACGACGAACAGCAAGGCGAGCGGCCCGACGATCGCGAGGCTATCGCCCATCGAATTGTTGATCTCTTCGCCCATGATTCCGCCGCCGAAGACGATAACGTCCGATGTGTCACCGTCGGCGCCGTCGTTCGCCAGGGATTGCATCGCGAGTTGTGCGTCGACGAGTTCATCGGATGCCATCCCGCCTTGACCGCCATCCCCGCCGTCGGTCTGGTGAGTAACCAACAGCATCGTCGCGTTCGCACTCGTCGAACCTGCGTCGTAGCTCGTCGGCATGAACGCCAACCCGTTCATCTGCTCGGATGAATTCTCGCTCAGTACGGTTTCGAGCGTCTGCTCGTACGCCGTGGCGTTCATCGCATCGATCGCGTCGATCTGTTCTTGCAGCGTGGGCGAGGTGGCGTTCTCCAGGGCTGCTTGTTGTGCCTCTAGTTGGCTGCCGAGTTCAGTCAGCCGCTCGCTCTGTGATTCGAGATCCGTGCTGCGCTGTTCGAGCGCCGTGTACTCGTCAGCGAGGACGCCCTGGGTGCCGCGTTGGTACGCCGTTTCGATCTGGGACTCGTTGTCGGCGGTCCGAAGGAGCTGTGCCGACTCATTGAACGTTGCGTACTGCGTCTCGTCGAGTTCAACCGACGAGTTTGCACGGACGGTTTCGAACTGCGCTCGCGGCGATGCCGACTGGTCTGTACGAAGCGTCTCGAGGGCCGCCCGGAGATCCCGTTGCGTCGCGTTCAGCTCGCCCCGTCGTTGTTCCAGCGCAGCGCGTTCCTCCTGAACGGTTCCGTTCAACTGCTCGAACTCCGCGGCCGTCGCCTCGAGTTCGCGCTGTTGGTCGCTGGTGAGAGACGAAATCGCGACGAGATTCGCCACGCCAACCGTGGGTTGCTCGTCGGCGAGGGTCCGGTTGATCGTCTCGTTCTCCCGGAACGACTGTTGCAGTCGGAGCGTCTCGAGCAGCGACTCTTGAGTGAGCGTGTTGTCCCCTTTGACGATCACTTGCGCTGTCGTCGTATTGTTCGCACCAGTCGAGAAGTTCTCCTCGATGTAGTTCAGCTTCTCCGATTCTGCAGTGTCACTCTGGAACTGATCGAGCGAGGACGACTGTTCGATCATTCCAGCACCGGCACCCGTGACCACCGTGAGCACGAGCATGAGGGCGATCACGGCCCGACTGTGGCTCGTGACCATCGCCGCGAAGCGATCGAGCCAGCTCATCTGCCGAATCGGCCTCCGTGCGCTCTTTCGCTCTCTCCCTTCCTCGGGCTATCTGTCGGGTGGTCGTGACACTGAGGGCACGAGACACCGCTCGCCCGTTGCCGGTTCTGCACCAGCATCATTCTCCATCACGCTGGCGAGGTGTGACCGCGTACCGGCGGTGCCTGAGACCGGTTCGTAACGGGTTCGACGCCGCTCTCTGCACCGAATCCGCAGCATCCACGACGCCCCCCGTCGGGTTGCTCGTTTCGATCGCTACTCGCTGTTTCTCGCTCATATACTGACTGAATATTCAATCAACTCCCATCAATCTTCTCACTTCGTCTTAGCATACTACCGGTTACCGTGTCGAACAGTTACTGTATCGTCCTCATTCATGATTGACCATTCAATCAATATTTATATGGAGGGCTACGAGACACTATCTAGAATGGGTGCTATTACAGGAGTAAACCGGAATCAGTACAACTCCGGTGTTCCGAACGAACGGCTCTATCGGGGCGGGTCTCTATCGTCTATTCGTTCAGAAGATGATTGTGCCGTGTTCCGACAGGATGACACCGGCGACGGGTCGGGTAACCGCGTCACTGCTATCCGCCACCGATGACGCAACTACCCTCGTTCCTCGACGAGCCTGATGACACTCGCGGGGCCATCATGAAGGCCACGTACGATGCCCTCTGTAAGCACGGCTACAGCGATCTCACAATCCAACGGATCGGAAACGAGTTCCCGAAGAGTAAATCGCTGTTGTACCACCACTACGATAGCAAAGACGACCTTCTCCTCGACTTTCTCGAGTTCATGCTGGCTGAACTCGAGGGACAGATGCCGGCGTACCGAGACCGGAGTGCTGACGAACATATTGCAGACATTATCGATCGAACGTTTGCGTTCGGGAGTACCGAAAATAATCCTCACTTCACGCAGGCGCTTCTCGAACTTCGCACACAGGCCGCTCACGACGAAGCCTATCGCGAGTATTTCACTCGAAGCGATCGATTCGTCCGAAAACACGTCGCACACACGATTCAGTCGGGTATCGAACAGGGTGTCTTTCAGGAGGTCGATCCGCAGGAAACAGCAGCACTCTTTCAGATCGTGTTCGTCGGCACAATGACACAGCGCGTCACCAGCGATGACGACGACGTGTTGAGAGCGGGTCGTGCCATGTTCGATCAGTGTCTTCGGGCGCGTCTTCTCCGTCCGGAGTGACGAGCGTGGTCGGATCGCCAGCGTCCGCTCAGGGCCTGTGCTCGTCGAACGCGTCTCGGGTGAGGTGAGAGGATAGCGGCTAACTCGGTTCTTCGGCGTCAACATAGACGAGTTCGTCAGCGCTCTCGAGCAGTCGTACTCCCCAGGTGACGGTAATCGGGACCAACGCGGTCGTGAAGATTGCGATGAAGACCAGGATCGAGAACAACTGCGAATCGATTACGCCGGCCGAAAGTGCGACCGACGCGATGATGATCTCGACGGTTCCGCGGCCGTTCATTCCGAACCCGACGACGAGCCCTTCTCGCGAGGTGAGCAGTGTTGGCAGTGCAAAGAGCCACGAACCGATTATTTTGCCGAGGAATGCGATGGCGACGAGGACGACGAGAATCCCGAACGAGTCGAAGAAGACGTCGAAGGTGATGTCGAAGCCGACGATCACGAAAAACACCGGGGCGAAAAACCCCATCGCGAGATCGTAGATGACCGTATGTATGTGCTCGTACAGAGACGGCTCGACGTCCGATTGACGGAGGAACATGCCGGCGACGAACCCGCCGATAATCATGTGGAGATCCGCGAGAGTCGCTAATTGAGCGAACAGGAGAGAAACGAGCAGTGCGAACATGAAGGCGGTCGTTTTATCGACGAATCCGTACCGTTCGCGGCGGTTCTCGATGTACGCCCAGGCGAGCGGGAGGAACCGATAGCCGAGGACGATCGTAACCACGAAAAAGCCCAGCGCTTTCGCCACGATCACACTGATTTCCAGCAGGTTGAGTGTGCCTGCCGTGACGTAGCTATCGACGGCGGCAAAGGCGATGAGGACGCCGACATCGGAGGCGAGTGCGCCCCCGAGGAGGACGTTCGCGATACGGGTATCGAGTAGCTCGAGATCGGCGAGAATTCGGGACTTCGTTGCGAGCGAGGTTGCAGCCATCGCAAGGCCCAGGAATAGTGCTGCTCCGGTCGATACTCCCAGCCAGATACCTGCGCCGTATCCGAATCCGAACGGAATCACGAACGCCCCGAACGCGATCAACAGTGATTGTGGCCCCAGCCTGAACAACTCCCGAAGATCGACCTCCATCCCGACGTACACCATCAGGAGAAACACGCCGAGTTCGGAGAGGACATCCAGAAGGTTCGATGGTTGTAACAGCCCGAGAAGCGGCGGGCCGAAGACGATTCCGGCGAACAACTCGCCCATCATCGTCGGGTAGCCGATTCGTTCGGCTATCCCACCAAATATCCAGGCGACTGTAAGCACGAGTAAGAGCCCGAGAACATCGATGCTAACGGTTTCGACCATTATCCGTCTCTCCGTTCGATCGACTGGGGAGCACGTAATCGACACCGTTCGGGAGCGCCAGTCATATCCAATCCATTACTTTCGAACACTTCAGGTATTTCTCCCGACACCACAGCGACTCTTGTTTCTGTCGGCGTTTCTACGGTGGACTCGAGTACGTTGTTGGGTAGTTGGGTCGGTACGGATCACTCCTCTCCGACGCTACGACTCTATTACTGTAGCCGCTGTGGCGCATTCAGGCCGTTCATTTAGGCACTCATCTCGGATAGAACGCCTATGGCATCCATACCAGATATCGAGATGGTGGACACGGAAGACGAATACATTCACGTCCGCTTTCGCGACCCCGATCGATACGACGAGATTCGAACACCTGACTGGGCGGATAATCCAGCAGAGTCCGTTTCCGAGGGAAGTGAGGTGCGAACCGGGAACGTCGAAGGAGAGGACGACTGGGAAGTCACGAGTGTCTTGATCAAGAAATCCGTTGGCGAGGAGAAAGCCAAAGAACAGGCCCGCGAAATTGTCGAGAAGATCGAGTCGTAAACGCTGCTGTTTGCCGTATCTAAGGAATCGTCACAGCAGACCGTCTGAGGCGGTGCAGGTCGGCCGGACAACGTCGGAGAGTGACTCCCAAAATATTCGGACGGCGCTGACGATGAGGGGATTCCGCTGCGTCAGTGGTCGGCTTCGTGAGGGTTGAGTTCCGTTCCGTAGTTCTCGACATGGTCGGTGTAGTCGATGAAGCGCGGCGCGTCCGGGTCGAACGGCCGTTCCAGCGCCTCAAACGCGTTCTTTTTATCCCACGACTGGAGTCCGCCGACTGCTGAGCGGTCTTCGAGGTCGTGATAGTCAAGGTCGGGCGCTGCGTGCTGCCACGCGTCGAGACCGTGCTCGGTGCGGACGATAACGCTCGAATACTCGTCCGAACTCCCGACCGAGCCGACCGTCACATCGGCGGCGTACCCGGTGAAATCCGCGCACTCGTCGCACCCCTTCAGCGCGGCCCCGTGGAAGTTCTCGATGTCCTCCGCGAGGAGCTGTTCCCCGTCCTCGTCGTAGACATACATGTTTCCGTCGAGCACGTCGAGTTTGCCGATTTCGTCGGGGCTGATGTCGCGTTTCGCTTCTAATTGCTCGCCGATGAGTCTCTGATAGTTGAAGTTCTTCGTACACATCAGGGCGATCGTGTACTCGACACCGCGCACGCCCGCGTTCTGGGACTGATACTCCCACTCGAAGTCCTGGAGGGCGCGCACACCCTCGATTTCACACGGCGTCCCGACGAGCGCGAGCGAGAGATCCTCGTGATCCTTGTCCGGAAGTTTGTGCTCCCACTGGGCGAGATCCAAGTTCCCGAGCGCCATCGTCTGGTTGTAGAAACTTCCCGCGTTGTCGATGACTTCCTCGGGAGTGGTGGCGAGGAAGCTCTCTGCCTTCCACGCCTCTTCGTCGCTCTCGGTGGCGATGAGCGCGCCGTCGATCTCGCCAGCTTCGAGCAGGTGGATCAGCAGCGAGGAAACTACGCCGCCGTCCTGTGCGCCCTCACGCCAGTTCGCTTCGACACGTGCGGAAAACTCCGTGATCGGGTCACCAGCGCCCGAGACGTTGTCCTCCCCGCCGGTGATCTTCCACTGGCGCTCGTAGCGCAGCCCGCCGCGTGGACAGAAGTCCCAGCAAAGCGAACAGCCGGTGCACATCTTGACGAGTTCCGGCAGGCCGTCGTCGCCGATACCGATGGAATCGGAGGGACACGCGGCGACGCAGGTGCCACACTGAATGCACCGGCCCTCGTCGATGACTGCCGTATCGAGTTCCATGAACCACGTCTTGTCGTCGGGCGTCTCGATGTCGTTCATCTCCGAACGGATCGAATACCCCGGTGTATCGACGGCCGCCCCATCGGGAACGTTGACGCGCTCGTCCGGCGACCCCCCGCGTTCCACGTCTTGACTCACGCCGTCGGCGGGCTGAGTGAACTCGATATCGCCGAGGCTGCCGTTCTCGTCGACGTTCGCCGCCGATGCACCACCGTCAGCGATGGCCCACCGGTCACTCGCCATGCCGTCCGACCCGCGTGCACCGCAGGTACACTGCCCGTCAGTGCAGCGGTCGTCACCATCTGTGGCATCGGCCTCGTTTGTGGTGTGCCCGGTCTGCCGACTCGCGTGGTGGTTATCGCTCCCGCTGACCGGCGGACCGCTCGTGCCATCGTCGCTCGTGTCGGGGACTCCCGGAAGCGGCCGGTCGCTCCCGTTCTCTCGCTCAGTCATCGGCGGCGACACCTCCGGAAACGTTCGCATCAGCCCGTTGCATGACCGTCTGAAGCCGGTCGTTGTCGACGCGTCGGCACCACTCATAGAAGCGCTCGCCGTCGTGGCGTTCGTCGGTGTAGGCCGCGAACAACCGCTCGAGAGCCGGAATGACGGCGTCGGCTGGGACGGCAGTCTCGACCCAGTCGATGAACTCGTTGTCGACGCCCAGCGAACCGCCGAGACCGACGTCCATGCCCTCGACGATGGTATCTCCTTCTTCGTTAGTGCTGTTCTCGTCGTCGCCGACCTGGACGGTCTCACCGCGGAACCCGATATCCGCGATCTGGGGCTGGGCGCACGAGGCCGAACAGCCCGACATGTGCATCCGCACCACGTCGAGGTCGTCGGGGATGTCGATACGGCCGTCGAGTTCACGTGCCCACCGCTTGACGCGCTTTTTCGTCTCGATGATGCCGTAGTTGCAGAACTCGCTGCCGGTGCAGCCCACCGCGCCGCGTGAGAACGGTCCGGGGTCGGGCTGGTACTCCGCGGCGAACGGTTCGGCGAGCAGGTCGTCGACGTTCTCTTCGGGAATGTGGGTGATGAGGAAGTTCTGGTCGGTCGCCAGCCGAATCGTGGTGTCGTCCGTGCCGTACTTTTTGGCTGCGCGGGCGACCTCGACCAACTCGTCGCCCCCCATTCGGCCCGCGACGACGTTGAATCCGACATAGCGGAGGCCGTCGTCGCGCTGCTCGTGGACACCGACGTGGTCGCCGGTGTACCCTTCGGTGAGGTCCTCGCCGCGCGACCGGAGGGGGACGGTAGCGCGGTCCCGAATCGCCCGCTCGAAGTTTTCGGGACCCATCTCCTCCACGAGGTAGCGCATCCGACAGACGCCGCGGTTGTGCCGGTCGCCGACCTCCTTGAACACCTGAGCGACGGCACGACAGAACTCGACTGCGTCTTCCGGGCGGACGAACACGTCGAGGGGTGAGGCCATCCGGGGGCCGTCCGAGAGCCCGCCGCCGATGCGGGCGTGGAAGCCGTAGTAGGGTTCGCCGTCGATTTCTTTTCTGGCGGGTGTGAGGCCCACGTCGTTGATCTGGGATTGGGCGCAATCCTCTCGACACCCCGTGATCGTTAGTTTGAATTTTCGTGGGAGGTTCGCGTACTCCCGATTTTCGGTGAAGAAATCGGATACCGCATCGATAACCGGTTGCGCGTCGAAGACCTCGTGGTGGTCGAGACCCGCCGCTGGACATCCCAAGACATTGCGTGCGGAATCGCCACACCCCTGAACCGTCGTCAGTCCGACTTCATCGTACATCTCCCAGATTTCGGGTACGTCCTCGAGTTCTATCCAGTGCATCTGGAAGTCCTGTCGCGTGGTGATGTCCACGAACGCGTCGCCCCAGAGGTCATTCTGCTGTGCGCCGCCGAACTCTTCGGGTGCGGTGGCGTATTCGTCAGCAACCTTGCCCACGACCGCAGCCTGCTCGGGTCGCAGCGCTCCGCCGGGGACCTTCGTGCGGACCATGAAGTAGCCGCGTTGCTTGCCGTGGCTGTACATCCCGGCCCATTTGAGGCGCTCCCACTCGCCGTCGCCGGCGCGGTCTTCGATCTCGTCGAACGAGAGACTCTCGTTCGCATACTCCTTGACGTCCTCGATAACGTCGAGCGGGTGTTTTTCTTGTTTCCAGCGTTCGACTGTATTCATTGGTGTCTCATCTCGTCGATAGTTATCGGTGAATTCCTGAGAACGACTTTCCCAGCGAACTAGCATGAGATATAGAGGCGTGAGTGTGATTGTCTCTCGGGTTACGGCGAGACCTGACGATACTCGGCGATTGCGGTTGAAATTGCTGCTGACTACGAGACAAGGACAGCCCTCACGTTCGCTACTGTGTGGTGCTTGCCGATTTCCCGGCCGAATATGGCCGTCTTCACCCCCGCAGGCATCACTCACATCGTTCGTCGTGTGTCCGATACTACCGTCCCTCTGTAGGTCTCTTCCGAACTGGCTGAGAAATTCCGGTTTCGGAACCCTTGAGAATCACCGTTAGAAATACACTCTATGGCTCGCTCTCGGCTCTTTGCCTCTCTCTGCGGACTTGTCTTTCTCGTCAATCTCGCCAGAATCATCTTCGCCCCACTTCTGGACGTTTTTATCACCGAGTTCCCGATCGGGGAGGCAACTGCTGGGCTCATCGTGACGCTCGCGTGGGTCGGCAGCGCGTCACTCCGCCTTCCGACGGGGTGGCTTCTCACGAAGGTGCCGAGACACTACGTCGTAATCGCGTCCGGTGCGATTCTTGCGGTCTCCGCCACGATCGCTGCGACGGCGACGACGCTTCCGCATCTCATGGTTGGTGCGTTCTTCATGGGGATGGCTTCCGGCGTGTATTTCGTCTCGGCGAATCCGCTTTTGAGCGAGTTGTATCCGGAGCGCATCGGCCGTGTCATGGGCGTCCACGGGGCCGCCAATCAGCTCGCCGCGGTGATCGCTGCGCCGTTCGTCGCGCTGACGCTGCTTGTCGACTGGCGGCTCTCGTTGTGGGCCATTGCCGTCGGCGCTGCGGTGATCACGGTCTACACGTGGATCGCCGCGAGTCGAACCGAGATGCCGGGCGCGGGACAGGCCGACCGCAATTTCGTCGCTGGCGCGCTTTCAGAGTGGCGGATCATCGTGACGGCACTGGCTATCGTCGGGCTGGCCGTCTTCGTCTGGCAGGGAGTGTTCAACTTCTACGAACTGTACATGCAGTCGAAGGGGCTTTCCGATCGAGCGGCGGGGGCAATGCTCACGATCGTCTTCGCCGCCGGCGTTCCGGCGTTTTACTTCGGCGGCGATCTGGCCGACCGCCTCCCACACGTCCCGTATCTGCTCGGTATCGTCGGGACGTTTTCCGCGACGCTGCTCGTATTGACGCGACTCGAGAGTCTCCCCGCGCTCGTCGTGGGTTCCGCGTTCATCGGCCTCGTCGTCCACATGTTGTACCCGGCCGTCGACACGTACCTTCTCGATACGCTCCCGGACTCGACGCGGGGGAGCGCCTACGCCGTGTTCAGTTCAATCTGGATGTTCTCGCAGGCGCTCGGCTCGTCGGCCCTGGGCATCCTCCTCGAACGAGGCTACGCCTACGATACGGTGTTCAGCGGCGCTGCGCTCTTTCTCGGCGCAACGATTCTCGTTCTCGTCCTCTTAGAGCGGACGGACCGACTCCCGAGTTAACGCGGCTTTCATTTCCTGCACTCGGCCCCTGTACCCGGCTCCTGCACTCGACTCTCGAGTTCGGAATCAGCGCCGAACTCTTCCGAGCAGTTCGTAGTCGTGATCGGGGGTATACCGCCGGAACAGCAGGCTGTTCGACAGCACGGACACACTGGAGAACGCCATCGCCGCCGCAGCCAGAACCGGTTGCAACAATCCAAGAGAGGCCAGCGGAATGAGCGTTGTGTTGTAGCCGAGCGCCCACACGAGGTTCTGTTTGATCTTCTGGATCGTTGCATCGGAGATGCGAATCGCCTTTACGACGTCGAGTGGGTCGTCGCGCATCAGCGTCACGTCGGCGGCCTCGATGGCGACATCAGTCCCGGAGCCGATAGCCGTCCCGACGTGGGCGACGGCCAAGGCTGGAGCGTCGTTGACCCCGTCGCCGACCATCATCGCCTGCCGGCCGTCGGCTTGAATCGCCGCGACCGCGTCGGACTTGTCCTCGGGGAGCACCTCGGCCCGAACGTTCTCCGGTTTGATCCCGACCCGTTCGGCGACCGACCGAGCGGTCCGCTCGTTGTCGCCGGTGATCATCATCACCTCGGTCCCGCGCTCGGAGAGTTCAGTGACTGCCGCTCTCGCACTGTCTTTGACGGTGTCGGCATCGGCGACGACGCCGACGAGTTCACCGTCGTTGTCGGTGTCGCTGCCATCGTTGTTCTCAGGTTTGCCATCGCCGGTTCCGGCCGGCATGCGAGCGACGAGCATCGCGGTCTTGCCCTCGTTCTCGAGCCGCTCCATCGTCTCGACGGCCGACGAGGGGTCGATGCCGTTGTTTCGCAGGAGGGTGCGGTTGCCGACGAGTACCTCGTCGGAACCGACGGTTGCGCGAACGCCCTGCCCCGGGACGTTCTCGAACGCGTCGGGTTCTGCGAGTTCGAGGCCGCGTTCGTTCGCCCCCTCGACGATAGCTTGGGCGAGCGGGTGTTCGCTGCCGCGTTCGGCTGTCGCCGCGAGCCGGAGCACGTCGTCTTCGGTGAGTCGGTCCTCGCCCGCTACCCGATCCGCCGACGGGGCGTTCGGGTCGCTCTCCTCGCTTGCTTCGTTTGCGTTACTCGTCTCGCTTGCGAGACCGCCGTCGACCGCCGCCTCGCCGCCGTCCGTCACAGAACGACTCTCCCCGTCGAGCGCGATGACATCGGTCAACTCCATCTCGCCCTCGGTGAGCGTTCCCGTCTTGTCGAAGACGACCGTATCGACGTCTTTCGTCCGTTCGAGGATATCACCGCCCGTGAACAGGACGCCGTTTTTCGCCCCGATAGTCGTCCCGACCATCGTCGCCGCGGGCGTCGCAAGCCCGAGCGCACAGGGGCAGGCGATGAGCACTGACGATGCGAACACGACGATCGCGAACTCGAAGACCGAGACGCTTCCACCAGCCGGTGCCGGTCCGCCGGCGACCTGGCTCCACAGCGGGAGCCAGTCGACGACCCCTGCCAGCATTTCGGGGAACAGGAACCAGACGAACCCCCAGAACAGGGCGTTCGCGATGACCGTCGGGACGAAGTACGCCGAGATCCTGTCGGCGAGATTCTGAATGTCCGGCTGGCGGGACTGGGCTTCCTTGACCGTCTGGACGATCTGCTGGAGCGCCGTCTCGTCGCCGACTTTCGTCGCCTCAACGACGAGCACCCCGTTCTCGTTGATCGTCGAGCCGACAACCTCGTCGCCGGCTTCCTTCTCGACGGGGACCGACTCGCCGGTCACCATCGACTCGTCGACCGCCGACTGCCCGTCGACGACCACGCCGTCAGTCGGAACCTTCTCGCCCGGACGGATCTTCATCCGGTCGCCGACCGTCACCGCGTCGAGCGGCACCTCGGACTCCTCGCCGTTCTCGTCGACGACCGTCGCCGTCTCGGCTTCCAGTTCCAGCAGCGCCCGGAGCGCGTCGCTGGCCTGGCCCTTCGAACGAGCCTCGAGATAGTTCCCGAGCGTGATGAACACCAGGATCAACGCCGCGGTGTCGAAGTACAGACTCCCGGCTAACAGCCCGAGCAGGACGACGACGCTGTACACGTACGCCGTCGACGACCCCAGCGCGATCAGCACGTCCATGTTCGCCCGTCGATTCTTCACGAGCGCCGTGTACGAGTTCTCGTAGAACTCCCGCCCGAGCACGATCTGTACCGGCGTCGCGAGCAGGAACTCGATCCACCCGAACTCGACGCCGAACACCTCGTTCGGGAGCACCCCGCCGCCGAGCAGGAACTTCTCGGCGATGAAAAAGAGCAGCGGTGCCGAGAGCACGGCTCCGAAGAGGGTCAACTGGAGTTGACGTTGTATCTCCGCCTGTCGCGCGTCGTCGCGGCGTTCCTGATCCGACTGCTCCCCGTCATCGTCGCGGACGGGCGTGTATCCAGCTTCGTCGATTGCATCGTAGAGCGCCCCTCTGGATACGTCCGCCGGATTGAACTCGACTTGCGCCTCGTCGGTTGCGTAATTCGCCTCCGCGCTGATCACGCCGGGAACGGCTTCAAGCGCGTCCTCGTTGGTGGCGGCGCAGTTCGCACACGTCATGTCCGAAATCCCGATCGAAGCGGTCGCACGCTCGGCGTGGTAGCCGGCGTCGTCGATCGCGTCGTATAGCGCGCCGAGCGATACCGCGTCGGGATTGTATTCGACGGTTCCTTCGTCGGTGGCGAAGTTGATGTTCGCCGCCGAGACCCCGTCGAGTTCTTCCAGGGCGTCGGTGATCGCCTGCGAGCAGTTCGCACAGCTCATGCCCTGGATTTCGAGGTGCATAGTTCGAGTGTCCATTATCAGACTAGACGGGTGCCGTACTTACCCGCTTTTCTGATAGCAATCCAAAGGTGATACCTAGAGATTCTTTGGAATCCTAAGCAGCTAGACGCCCTCCTCGAGCCGGTCATAGCGCTCTACGAACTGGCTTCGACAGGACGGACAACAGAAGTGATACACCTGCTCGTCGATTCGAGTCGATTCCCCCTCGCTATCGACGGTGTTGCCACACTCTGCGCACGTAAGCGCGAACTCGGTTCCACCGTGGGAGGGATGCCATTCGGCGGCGTCGATCAACGTCACTGTGTAGTCAACATCGTGGCCGTCGAACAGGTCATCGAGCCATCGTCGGACGTTTTGAACCTGTGCGCGGGCGTAAAACCAGAGTTCACCGTCGGCGGTGACGAACACGTGTTCGACCGCGTCGGCTTCGCCAACCCGAGCTTTGCAGTCCTCGACGTCACCGCTGGCAACCGTCGCCTGGACGAATACCGGAACGCCAGCTTGTAACTGAGAGCGGTCAACGTCGACGGTAAAGCGATTGATCACCCCTACCTCCTGGAGCCGCTGGACGCGATCCGACACCGCGGGCCCGGAGAGTCCGACTTCGGCGGCGATGTCGCTGAACGGACGTCTGGCGTCCTCACCGAGGAGTTGTAGGATCTCGATGTCGGTTTCGTCGAGCGTTCGCATAGCTCGAGTTCGGTCTCGAGACTCAATACGCCGTCGATTAGACTTTCGAAGGCAAACCCGATACGCCATCTCACTTTGGATTCTAACGTCTCCTGGTCCTCCGGTCGGACTGCAGTCCACTCGCCCGCCGGGGGATCGTGGGACTCGGTTCTCGAGAAAGAGAGTGGGAAAGAAGACCCCGAGAAAGAGGAGCCCTCAAGATGAGGAGATTGCAGGCCCGCGCTCACGACGGGCCGAAGTATATGGGTCACTCGGTAGCAGTGTGAGCAATGGGTCTGCCCGAGAACCTCGCGCTCGTCTTCGTCGCCGGGTTGATCACGGCGCTGGCAACGGGCATCGGTGCCCTTCCGTTTTTCTTCTTCGGGTCGGTCAGCGACCGCCAAAACATCATCCTCTGGGGACTCGCCTCGGGAATCATGCTCGCGGCCTCCGTGTTCGGTCTCGTCGATGAGGGACTCGCCGAGGGAAGCCCCGTCGAAACCCTCGTCGGCCTAGCCGCCGGCGTCGTACTCGTCGTCGTCGCTCACGAGTTCATCGTCGACGCCGATATCGACCCCCGGGAGTACGAGGAGGCGGATTTCAGACGTCTCGTTCTCATTCTGGGCGTGCTCACCGTCCACAGCTTTCCCGAGGGCGTCGCCATCGGCGTTTCGTTCGCCGACCTCGGTCTCGACGGCGGGTTCGAGATCCTCGGCATGACGATCCCGCTGCTGGCAGTGTTCATGACCGTTGCAATCTCCATCCATAACGTGCCCGAAGGAACGGCGATTTCGATTCCGCTCACGTCGCTGGGTGTCCCGAACTGGAAGCTGGTCTGGTGGGCAGTCTTTTCGAGTCTTCCCCAGCCGATCGGGGCCGTGCTGGCCTTCGCTTTCGTTCGCGTCGCCCGCGAGTTCCTCGCCGTCGGCTTCGGCTTTGCCGCCGGGGCGATGATCTACCTCGTGCTCTCGCAGTTCGTCCCCGAGGCACTGTCGATCGGCACCCGGCTCCCCAACGGCGGCAAACCTGAACTCGTCGGCGGGATCGTGCTCGGGGTCTTACTGATGATCCCGCTGGTACTTATCTGAGCGGCGACTGCGATCGTTCGGGCCGAGCGGTAAGCGTCAGGTCGACCGTCTGTTCGGCTCCGTCCCGGAGGACGGTCACCTGGATCGAATCCTCGGGACGCGTTTCCAGGGCGAGGTATCCCGCCAGGTCCTCGAACGTGTCCATCGCTGTTCCCTCGATTTCGAGGATAACGTCGCCGCCGACGGGGATGCGAGTTCCGTTGACGGATCGGATCGAACTCGGTCGCAACATGCCGTCCGCCGGCCCGCCTCGAATCGTCTGAACGACTAACTGCCCGCGAGAGTCGTGCATACCGTTCGCCTCGGCGATCGACGGCGTCACGTTTTCGAGCGAGACGCCCATGTAGGCGTGGTCGTACGTTCCCGTGTCGATAAGTTTCGGAACGACGCGTCGGGTGAGCGCGGCAGAGATGCCAAACGCGATGTTATCGCCTTGTTTCGAGTTCACGACGCCGAGAACGGCTCCGTCCAGCGACATCAACGGCCCGCCGCTGTTGCCGGGGTTCACCGCAGCATCCGTCTGAATCGAGTCGGGAATCCGGTAGCCGGAGGGGGATGGAATCAATCGATCGGTGCCGCTGATGATCCCCGTCGTCACCGTTTCGTCGAGGTTGTACGGGTTTCCGATGGAGACGGCTTCCTATCCGACTACCGGGGTGTCCGCTACAAAGGACAGCGGGCGTGCCGAATCTGGCATGGACTCGGCCCGGATAACGGCGAGGTCGCTGTGTGCGTCCGTTCCTCGGACGCTTCCGTCGCTCCAGGTTCCATCGGAATATCGTAGTTGGGCCGTCTCCGCATTTCCGACGACGTGGGCGTTCGTGACGACGTGATCTTCGTCGTACTGGAATCCCGTTCCCCGTCCGGTCTCCGTCTGAACCAGCACGACTGAGGAGATCGTCTCTCGGTAGACCGCCGTGTAATCGTTTTCAGCGGCCCGCGGTTGTGTCTCCGATTTGGTCGACTCTGTCGAGGGATCGGATCGTGACGGGTCGTCCTCGGCGCGAAAGAGCGACGAACTACAGCCCGAAAGTCCGGTTGCGAGCGACACGCTACTGAACGCGAGAAATCTCCGACGTGTGGATGTCTGCATGGACATCTCAATCTCGAACTACGGTCCCGCTCGTTGTATATATTAGGCTCTGTTGAACTCTCTTAATTCGACACGTTGCTGAAACAGTCGTTAGGTAGATGTGCGACGGGAGTGCCGGTCTTGTGATGTCCAAGTGTATCTCATAATATGTGCAATACTATGTCGACGTTTGACACCGATCTATGCGTCCTGGTGGGAACCCCCACTCTTTTCTGGATACTTTGGGTGTTTCCCGATGAGAGACATCCTCTCCGGCAGTAAATTGCTTCATATCTGCTAGAACACATCGTCTTAGTCCGATATTGCTGAAATCCCTCCCTGGAAAATCGTTAGTACTGTGCTTACTACTGCAGAATAACGGGAAATACGGTCATCCTCTCTCATTTGCCGACTGCCTTTCCTGGGTATTATTCCGCCATAGTATTGCAAATAATGATCTATACACTATTCGGCAGTCTTCGCTGAACGCTTCGTAATCGCGACTGTGGATAGTGAGCGTCTCTTCATGGACCGCCGAGTTCTCCGAAGCGACAAGAAGCGGGGCGTTTGTAATTTCGTGATCACCGGTAACGCTGCAACGCTCCAGCGATCGGGGCCTCGCTTTCGTTCCAATACCACGAGTTCAGCTCTAGCCTGAGTGAGGAACGCGCTAGACCTGCCAGTGACGGCGGACTACGGATCTTGAAGGTGTCCGATTCGATTTACAATAGTACATGGGTAAAGGCATGTGTAGCACTGTTTCAGTGTGTGGGTCGCCGGTTCGTGGTGCGGCAGTAACTCCCGACCTGGTTCCGTCGGTTCCCCGGCCGCTTCCGAGGTTGAACTCTCCCGCTGGCTACCGGCACGAAATGAGTGACCGTTCGTAAAGCCGCTTGAGACATGAACGACCAATTGTTGGAAATCTGTCTGTTCCTTCAGTACATGTCGATTTGCTGTTGTTTATACCCCGGCCCTCTCGGGTGTTTCCCAGAATAGAGTTGTGAAAAAATAATACATAAGATAGACTACCTCTGTGGCGGATGTCTTTGCTTGGACGTATCAATGGTACTCAGTTACCGTCGCTGGCTCGGCAGTCTGACAGCCATTAATCCCATTGCTCTCATCGCCCTTATCGCTCGAACGATCCACGGTGCGCTCCGCTCTCAATCATGGCGTTGTGTTTATAACTAGTAGAAAAATATAATAGATTCTGGATAAACCTATGGTAATAGCGCATAGTGGTGCGGCGGCTGTAGAACGACCGTCGAAGCGGCAGTGCCGGAACACCGGAACACGACGAGCGGAGTTCTGGACGGAGAGAGTCGGCCGACGTGTTCACCGCCGGAGGGCCGCGCCCGGGCGCTATCGGGAGACAGTTATGAACGATAAACAACCGTCGGATGGCGAGGGCATCGACAGCGAACTACACTCGAGCGACATCTCGCGCAGGGACTACTGCAAACTGATCAGCGCCGCTTCAGCGGCAGGAGCGGTCGGTGCAGTCGGCACAGTTGGCGCGAGTAGTCATGTTCCGGTCGGCAATGGCAGCTACACGACAGCGTTGCCGTCTGGAGCGGAGGCACCACAGGCAGCTATCTGGACGACATCGGAGTTTGGCGGCGAGCCGGTTCCGACCAACGACTGGTGGTCGAGTCTCGTCTGGAACTCGTTCTCCGAGAACATGTTCTCTCAGCCGCTGATGCTTCGGGCGGAAGAGGACGGTCTTCTCGTCAAGAATCCGACCGAGTGGATCGATGGGTCGACAACAGTAATGGACAATCGGGGGCGCGATCTGACGATCGGACATGCGGGTACCGATAGCTTCGGCGACGCGCGCCTCGACGATCACGGCGACTGGTCGGTCGATGCGGTCTGGGGCGATGGAACCGCCACCACACTGCGTGCAACGTTCGCGCAGGGATCACCGTTCGTGTTCTGCGAATACGGTGGCGGCGGCGCTGAGATCGGTTTTGACGATGTGCCGGCGGTTTGGGCCGACGAGGGCAACGTTCTCGGCGTCACGGTCTCCGGTCATCACTACGGGTTGTTCGCCCCCTCGGGAACGAGCTGGACGGGCGTCGGTACCGACACGCTCGCCAACGACCTCGGCGGCGCGGGATACTGCTCAATCGCGGCTCTCCCCGAGACCGGATCCCTCGAGACGTTCGAGGAGTACGCGTACAATTTCGTCACCGACACCCAGGTCGACTGGGAGTACGATCAGGCAAACGCTGCGGTCCACACGAACTACAGCTTCGAGACCGCCGATCGGCCCGAGAGTGCGGCGGCGGGAACGATCACAGCCCTGCATCCCCACCAGTGGAAATACAGCGACGACGAGACGTTGGGCACGACCTACACGTCCCCGCGCGGGGAGATGCACGTCGTTGCCGGACCGTCGTTCTCGACGACCTACGACTACGGCGGCATGCTCCCGTTCTTGCCCGACGAAGGAGAGTACGATACCGCGGAACTACGGGGATATATCGACGAGATCGATACCGCGATCGACGGGCCAGACACGTACAACGTCGGCAAGGACTACGGCCGACTGGTCGAGAGCAAGGCGCTTGCCGAACGGTTCGGTCCGAGCGACACGCGTGACGATATCGTCGGCTCACTTCGCGACCACCTCGAGCGGTGGCTTCAGGCCGAGAGCGGATCGGACGAACTGTTCTACTACGACGACAACTGGGGGACCCTGCTCGGGTATCCCGAGAGCCACGGCTCGGCGTCGTCGCTGTCCGATCACCACTTCCACTACGGGTACTACGTCCGTGCCGCCGCCGAGATTGCGCGTACGAACCCCGAATGGGCTGACGAATCCGAGTGGGGCGGCATGATCGAGCACCTGATTCGCGACTACGCAACCCCCGACCGCGAAGACGATATGTTTCCCTTTGCCCGGAACTTCAGCCCCTACTGCGGGCACTCCTGGGCGGAAGGAGGCGGCGCAGAGTTCGCCGACGGGAACAATCAGGAATCCTCCTCCGAAGCGCTCAACGCGTACGCGGCGATCATCGAGTGGGGCGAATACACCGACAACGCGGAACTGCGGGACTTCGGCGTCTACCTGTACACGACCGAACTCCACGCTGTCCACGAGTACTGGTTCGACGCCGACGACACGAATCACCCCGACTCGTGGGACTACGACACCGCCGGGATGGTGTGGGGCAACGGCTACGCCTACGCCACCTGGTGGACCGCGGACGAGGAGGCGATCCACGGTATCAACTGGCTCCCGCTCGCCGGCTACTCACTCCACCTGGGGTGGGACGATGCGGTTCCCGAAGCGAACTACGACGAACTCGTCGCGAACAAGGGGACCGACGAGTTCAGCTACTGGCCGGATCTCATGTGGATGTACCGGGCGTTCTCCGACGGGCAGGATGCCGTCGACAAGTTCGAGGCGCGAAAGGGCGAGTACGAGGTTGAGGGTGGCCACACCCGTGCCCAGACGTACCACTGGATCTACAACCTTCATGCGATGGGCGCACCGGATGGCGACATCACCGCTGATACACCGTTCTACCAGGTGTTTAGCGACGGGACCCAGCGGACCTACGTCGCCTACAATGCTGGCGACTCCGAGCAGACCGTCTCCTTCTCCGATGGGATGCAGTTGTCCGTCCCGGCGAACTCGATGGCGACGGCTACCGGTGATGATGGTGGTGATGGCGGCGACGGTGGTGATGGTGGCGACGGCGGCGACGGTGGCGGTGATGATGGAGAGACCTATTCCGGAGACGCCGGTGGTGGATGGACTGCTACCGTTTCGGACGGCGGTCACTGGGAGTTCGATCCGAACAACGCTGCCGACTGGGCGGACGTGCAGTTCGACGACGGCGGCTGGGTCGGGTATCGCATGGCGGCCGACGGGGGAACCCACGTCCACACTCGTGACGCCGCCGATGATGGCGACTCGATCGATGTCCGGTTCGTCTGGGACGACGGGGCTGGTGGGCAGTACGTCTCTGCTGCGTTCACACACCAGTACTGACCGGTTCCGATCGGCTGGATAGAGACCGGCTGCATCGGTGGCGAAGACATCGATTCGGCCCGATTTTGCAAAAGACTGATTAGCGGGTGCTCCAGTGGTGGGGGCATGGACAGGGATCCACTCCGGGACGCGCTACAGGACGCGGGGTTGACCTCGTACCAGGCCGACGCATACATCACGCTACTTGAGCAAGGAATGATGCCGGCGGTGGCGGTCGCCAAGCGCTGTTCCGTCCCGGTGTCCCAGATCTACGATGTCCTTCGTGCTCTCGAGCGGATGGACTACATCGAGACGTTCGACCAGGACAAACTCCACGCCCGCCCGCGGGAGCCGATCACCGTCCTCCGCGAACTCCGGTCCCGGAGCGAGCTGATGAACTCGGCGGCGGATGCGATCGAGGATCGGTGGGAGCAACCGGCAGTTAGCGACCACAAGGTAAGCGTCGTCAAACACGAGGAGACGGTCGTCGACCGGGCGCGCGACCTGATTCGAGACGCGGAGAGTTTCATCGAACTGTCGGCGACCGTCGACCAATTCCGGACCCTCACGAACGCCCTGGAGGACGCCCGCGATCGCGGCGTCATCACGAAGGTAGCGGTATACGGGGTCGATCTGGAAGCGCAACTCGCGACCGTCTCGTTCGAAGAAACGGTGACAGAACTCCGCGCGTGCCGAATCCCGGGGCCGTTCCTGCTCGTGGCAGACCGCACGCAGACGTGCTTTACGCCGAACGATTGGGCCAACAGACCGTTCGGCGTCCTGATCGACGACTACATTCTCTCGTTTATCTTCCACTGGTACTTCCAGACGGGCGTCTGGGCGCTCTGGGAGACGGTGTACGAGGACACCGACCCGCCTTACATCTACATGACTCTCGAAGAGTTCGTCCAGGACGTCGCGCCGCTCTGGCGGGACGGAGCGACCGTCGCAGTGACGGTCGAGGGGACGTGGGCCGACACGAACGACGCCTGCAAGATCACCGGGATCGTCACCGACATCGGATACCCAGGCGTCTATCGGTCCGAGGGCCGCCCGTCGTTCGAGGAGCTAGCCGGCTTTCTGCAACTGACGCTGGCCGTCGATGGCGACCTGTACAGCGTCGGCGGATGGGGGACCGTTTACGAGGATATCGAGGCGGTCCAAATTACGCTCGAGGCCATCGAGTTCGACGAACCGAACAGTGGGGAGAGCGTCGACGGCAACGACGTGTCGGCGGCCGCGCTCGAATCGGAAGACGATTGATCGACGACGCTTCTCGAACCCGATTGTGACCGCCCCAGTGAACTCGTCGGACTGGCGTTTGACTCGGATCCGCACGCGAGTGCCGACCCGGTCGCGAGTTCACTACAGCGTGATCGCGTTGAAGTTCCAGGAGCCGGTTTCGGCGGCGATCCGGACCGTGCTCTGGGTATCGACTGCGACGCCGGTGGCGACGGTAACGTCGGTCCAGTCGTGCCAGCCGCCGGTGGCCGGCACGTCCACCGTCCCGGAGACGTTCTGGCCGTCGTCGGCCTCGTAGGTGGCGTGGGCGAATTCCGCGACGTTAGGGCCGTCGGTTCCCGGCGCAACATTGTGTTCGACGGTCGGCTTATCGTCGGCGTAGTCCGCGGGCACGTTCGGGATGGTTCCGCGGTGACGACCGATATCCGCCTCGCTACTCGTTGGTCGATGCTGCTCGTCCGTTCCGCGATTGTTCTCCGTCATGGTGGGCACTCGTTCGTTGGCCTGGAGACAGCGATGCGCTGAGGAACTATCCTCTCGTTCACTGCTCCGCCCAACTACTGCAACAGTATACGACAGTCATATATAGTCTATTTTATCAGTCATGTGATGTTGAGCGCAATCATCGGGAACTCACGCTCGCCTCTCAATCCGCCATAGTACCTCCTTTCCCAATCGGTACATCCAAGTGCCGGCGATGGATCACCCCTGTTAATGGCTGGCACCTATTCGGATCGGTTCTGGAAGACGATCTGTGAGTACCGCTCCGCCGTCGTACTCCTCTTGGGTCTTGAAGCCGTCCTGCTCGCACTCTTGGTGATCGCGCTGTGGCTACAGCCGCCGGGATCCGAAACCAGGGCCGTACTCCTTGCCGATTTCGTCCTCGTCGGGACCGGCTTTTTTGCCGCGGCCTCCGTGCTCTACCGCTGTCGGCAGCGCCAGCACGGTCGCTGAACACCCCTCCGTGAGTGACGAGACCCGCGTTCTCGGTTGCCGCTACGACGAGGTGTCGAGTCAGAAGCAACCGTCGTCAGCACGAAAGACAAGCCGTACGAACTGCCCAAAAACATCAATTATAAAGAATTACCTTTATCACTGACGTAATTGTGACATCTATTGTGTCTTCCGGTGGCTCGTGTCGAGTCGGTGAGTCGATAGAGTGACACCACCGCAAGCGTGGTCGGAAGACGCCGATCCGCCGGGAGACAGCGGATACAATCCAATTGCAAACGATGACAGACCAACGACACACAGCACGGAGCGCAGAGGATTCGACAGACGCGACCATTCCGCGCAGGCGGTTTCTGGGTGCGGCTGCGGTCGCCGCGGCCGGTACCGGTCTTGCGAGTTCAGTCGCGAGTGCGGCTCCCGGTGACGTCGCGTTCGCGGTCAACGCCGGCGGGAGCGCCTACACGGCTGCGGACGGGACTGACTACCGGGCGGATACGAGTTATAGTGGCGGGAGCATTGCACAGTCGAGCGATTCGATCGCTGGTACCGCCGACGACGACCTCTACCGGAGCGAGCGATACGGCGAGTTCAGCTACGATATTGAACTCGCTGCCGGGACGTACGACGTGGAACTCCACTTCGCCGAGACGTACTGGGAGGCGAGCGGCGATCGCGTGTTCGACGTTTCGGTAGCGGGTACCGATGCGGTCGCCGATCTCGACATCTACGCCGAGGTCGGTCACGACGCGGCGCTGGTGCGGACAGTTTCTGGCGTCGGTGTTTCCGGCGGGACGCTCACGATATCGGCTACTGGCGATGTCGACAACGCCGTGATCAACGCGATCAGGGTGGTCGAAGCCACCGGTGACGGCTCGTCCGGCCAGCAGCCGTACGGCGGATCGGCGTGGACGATTCCCGGTCGCATCGAGGCCGAAGACTACGATACCGGTGGCGAAGGTGTCGCCTATCACGACACCACATCGGGGAACGCCGGCGGCGCGTACCGCGACGACGATGTCGATATCGAGTCCGCAACCGAAGGCGGGTACAACGTCGGCTGGATCGCGGCCGACGAGTGGCTCGAGTACACCGTTGACGTCGACGGTGACGATACCTACGACCTGGATCTTCGAGTCGCCTCGACCTCGGGCGGACGGGTTCGCGTCGAGGTCGACGGGACCGACGTCACCGGCTCGATCGAGTTCGATGCCACCGGCGGCTGGCAAGAGTGGACGACTATTGCCGCCGGTTCGGTCAATCTGGCCGCCGGTCAACACGTCGTTCGAGTCTACGCGGAGACCGGTGACTGGAACTTCAACTATCTCGAGTTGCGCCCCGCGGGCGATGACGCTGGGGCGACCTATCCCGACGATCCAGGGAACCTCGACGGCCGGTCCTGGGACCAGTTCTTCGCCGACCACTTCGACGGCGACTCGCTCGATACGAGCGTCTGGGTGGATCAGGAGGGGAATGGCCACGACTACGGCGCCCCCGGCTGGGGGAACAGCGAGGAGCAGTATTACAGCCAGGACAACAGGTGGGTTGAGAATAGTAATCTGGTCGTCGAGATTCGCGAGGAACAGGCGTCGGACGAACACGGAACGTACGACTATACGTCGGGGAAGCTGGTGACCCAGGGGAATCTGGACTTCCAGTACGGTCGCGTCGACTTCCGTTCGAAGCTCGTCGAGGACCAGGGACTGTGGCCGGCCCACTGGATGTTACCGGCCGGCGACACGGCCTGGCCGGACGACGGCGAGATCGACATCATGGAACTGGTCGGTAACGAACCCGCGGCGGTCCACGGAACCGTCCACGGACCCAGTTACTCGGGCGGCGGCTCCATCGGCGGGGACTATCACCTCGACAGTGGCGTCTTCGCCGACGACTTCCACGTCTTCTCCGTCGTGTGGGACCCCGGTGTGATCAAGTGGTACGTCGACGGCGAGCACTTTTTCACGGTCACCCGCGAGGACGTCGAGAGCGGCGGTAACGACTGGGTGTTCGACGACGGCCCCTTCTGGTTGATTCTCAATTGCGCCGTCGGCGGCGAGTGGCCCGGCTCGCCCGACGAAACGACGACCTTCCCGCAGCGGATGGAGATCGACTACGTTCGACTGTTCACCGAAGCGTAAGCACGAATCGAGACGATAATCGGTGGGGGGATCTCTTATTCAGTGGTGTGCCACCGGCGGAACGGGCATCCCATTGTGAGGGCAACAGCTGACCGAGACCGCTTCATTTATTCGAGAAGCCCACGCGAGAACCATGTCACTGAAACGGACGGCCGCGAACCGCCGTTACCGCTCGTCGGCGTCGAGGCTGGCTCCCTCGAGCGGCTCGCTGTGCCAGTATTCGCTGTCTTCCCCGCTACGAAAGCAGGACGCTCGGTGGGACGCCTTGCCGACCGAGCGCCTGTCAGGTGTCGTTTCACGGCAGTGTTCGGTCGCGTACGGACACCGCGTGTGGAACCGACAGCCGGCGGGCGGATCGACCGGATCGGGGATATCGAGCTCCCGAACCGGCGGCTCTGCCGGACCCTCCTCAATGCCGAGGGAAGGAGTCGTCCACTTCAACACCTTCGTATAGGGGTGCTGTGGGTTTCGGAGCACTTCTTCCGCATCACCGAGTTCAACGAGTTCACCGAGGTACATCACGCCGAGTCGACCGTCGGCGTGCTCGGCTAAGTAGCGAGCGTTCGAAAGGTCGTGTGAGATAAAGAGAAAGGACGTGTCGAACGCGTCCTGGAGCTCGAGCATCAGGTCCATCACTTCGACACGCAGTGAGACATCGAGCGCGCTCACGGCCTCGTCGGCCAAGATGAGGTCCGGATTCATCAACAGCGCTCGAACCAGTGCGACGCGCTGTTTCTCCCCGCCGCTCAGTTGATGGGGATACCGCCGGGCGTAGTCGTGGGGCGGCGTCATCCCGACGCGCTCTAACATCGCGAGGATTCGCGCCTCGCGGTCTTCGGGACCCAGCTCTGACTGGACCGTCTTCAGCGGTTCGGCAAGCGATGCCTCGACGGTTCGGTGTGGATTCAGCGACGATCCGGATTTCACTGCGTGTCCGTGCGCCCCGAATGGAAACGGCGGGAATCGGTGGCCGGATATGAAGTGTCGCTGACCAGCGTGTTCGACTGCGGGAAACAAGCGGCTGACCACGTGCGGTAATCGTTTCTCCTACTCGCCGATCCGTCGCATTCCGGATGGTGAGGGATACATTTATTTACTACCTCTCCAGATACCTACATCCATGACAAGCCTAGAGGACAGTGAGTCATACCTAGATCCATCGCTCCCGATCGAAGAGCGCGTCGTAGACCTCCTCGACCGGATGACGCTCGAAGAGAAGATCGGCCAGCTAGCTGGTTCCTACATCGGGGTGCTCGCTGATGGCCCCCGCGGGGTCGACAATGTTATCGACGAAATCGACGAGTATCACATCGGCGCAGCTGCCCCCTTCGGCTGGGGCGGCTCGCCCAACGAGTCGACTGAGGAGGCCACCGACGCGGCTCGCCGGCTGCAAAAGCACGCCCTTGAATCGACGCGACTCGGTGTCCCGCTGCTGTTCGCCGCCGACGCGATTCACGGTCACGCCTACATCAAGGAATCGACGGTTTTCCCGAACAACCTCGGTGCAGCGGCGACGTGGAGTCCCGATCTCGTCGAGCGTGCCGCCGAAATCACCGCGACGGAGATGCGAGCAACGGGGGCTGCCCAGAACTACAGCCCGACGTGCGATGTCGTTCGCGATCCGCGGTGGGGACGAACCGGAGAGACGTTCGGCGAGAGCCCGTTCCTCGTCGGGGCGCTGGCAAGCAGCGAGATCCGAGGCTATCAGGGTAGTGGCCCCGGAGACGCCGTGCTCGCGACGGCAAAACACTTCCCGGCCTACGGATCACCGACGCGCGGTGAGGACGCCGCACCGGTCGATGTCTCCCCGTCCACGCTCCGACAGATGCTCCTCCCGCCGTTCGAGGCAGTCCTCAACGAGGACGTTGGGGCAGTAATGCCGTGCTATAACTCGATTGACGGCGAACCGGCTCACGGGTCCCGCCGATATCTGACCGACCTCCTTCGGGAGGAACTGAACTTCAACGGAATCGTTGTCTCCGACTGGAACGGCATTACCCAGTTGTACGAGGACCACCGCACGGCGGGAACCCCGATCGAGGCAGCACGTCAAACGCGCCTTGCGGGCCTCGACATTGGCTCGGTTGCCGGTGGCGAACACGCACAGCACATCCGGGACCTCGTCGAGCAGGGCGCAGTGTCCGAACAAGTGATCGAGGACAGCGCCGAACGAGTGCTGCGGGCGAAGTTCGCTCTCGGTCTCTTCGAGGATCCGTATCCGGACCCCGATGCTGAAGACGTACTGGGCGCTCCCGCCCATCTCGACACCGCTCGCGAGGCCGTTCGGAAGTCGCTTACCCTGTTGCAAAACGAGGAGGACGTACTCCCCCTCGACGATAGCGTCGACGAGGTATTCGTGACCGGCCCGAACGCCGACGAGATTGTCCACCAGAACGGCGGCTGGAGTTGCAACGCGGACACCGGCGTTCCCGGGACGACGATTCTTGAGGGAATCTCCGATACCGTCGATACCGACACGGTCGTCACCCACGAACCCGGCAGCGGGATCTCCACTCCTGGCGATGTCGATGCCGCCGCAGAACGCGCCGCCGAAGCGGATATCGCCGTGGTCGCCCTCGGCGAGGACTGGTATCTCCACGAGTTCGGCCCGTCCGCGGAGACCGAGGGGGAGACCGGCGAGTTCCCGACGCGGAACGAACTCTCGCTTCCGGACGCACAGCGTGACCTCGTCGCGGCAGTATCCGCGACCGGCACACCGATCGTTGCAGTCCTCGTCACCGGTCGCCCGCTGGCGGTCGAGTGGTTGGCAGCGGAAGTTCCGGCGATTCTCATGGCGTACTATCCCGGTCGAGTCGGCGGCGAGGTGATCGCAGAGACCCTGTTCGGGAACGCCGAACCCGGCGGGCGGCTTCCGATTTCGATCCCGCGCTCGGCGGAGACGCTCCCGACGTACTTCAACCACCTCCCCCATCCACAACCGATCGGGGCAGACGAGCACCCGGCATCGTACGATCCGCTGTTCGAGTTCGGCCACGGACTCAGCTACACCACTATCGAGTACGAGTCGGTCGACGTCTCCCGTGACGCGGTCCGTCCGGACGAGGAGCTTACGGTTCGAGCCACCGTGGCCAACACCGGCGATCGGCACGGAAGCGAGGTCGTCCAGGTGTTTGGCCGAGACGAGTTCAGTTCGGTCGTAACGCCCGTCCGCGAACTGTGGGCGTTCGAGCGCGTTGAACTCGATCCCGGGGAGCGAGCGGAGGTGGAACTTCGGATTAGCGCGGACGAGATCGGACGCTTCGAGCGATCTCGCGGTGAGCGAATCCAGGAGGGACGTCTCCGGCTCTTCGTTGCGGATCGAACGTTCGACCTCGACGTTCGGTGATGCACTGACTGCCGGTCGTTTCTTGCGGAAGTGGTCCTTCTTTTTTCTTTTTTCTTTTCCGACAGTCGAGTTCGTTACGACCCTACTCTAGTGACTGTGTCGCTGACGAGGAGGAGCTATGGCGGCAGTCCTTGTTCAATAGATGTTTAAATTTTTACTTTGCGAGAAATATATGGAGAGTGTTACCTATTTATTGCAGAATCTAGATCGAGAACCGCACTACAGTAGGCGATTAAATTGATATAATACTCGTGATTGCAAGATAATGGGTGAAATATGATATGTATTTTGGAGAGTACTATCTATGAAAGAGGCGAGATCCTGCGCGCCATCGAGTACACCGGTTCTCGGCCTCCCTTTAGAATAGATGGTCTTCTAACTCTATACTGGAACAATCCAGTCGATTCGGTGAGCGGTCCCTCTCTTCGGTCCGCTCTGCTTGTGCTACTGGCCGAACGTGTAGGACTCACACCCAGTCCATTTACAGAGCGGCACGTGTAATGTAATCTCGGGATATGTTTACAGGCGTACTACTGTATATTCCTTTGGCTCTGTGGATCGCAGACGACCCGAAAGAAGGACGGCTGTGAGAGTGACATCTATTCGTGATTGATACACGCATCTACTACCTATTATTTTTTGACTGTGCTCCATCAGTTGGCACTGTCTAGTTGAGCCAGTTTGAGAAGCGAGTAGGGCATGAATTTGATTTGGATCGATGCTCGCAGACCGGTTCAGCAAGAGCGACGAGACGAATTGAGAAGAATCTTGAGAGAACGAGTGGACGGCCGTTGGAACGTTTGCCGTCCGCCTCAATCAGACTGATTGTTCACTCGAGAACCAACAACGATTCTTACGGAATGAGGCGTTGGATGTTCTCACGGAGTAATGTATGGTTGATATGTATGATAGTTTATGTAGAATGTGATCCGCCGATGGAAAGCCGCCGCAGGTCGCTGTCGACGAGACTGCTGTCAAGATTAATGAAGAGCTGTCTTGTCTATATACTACAATACATATCGCAACAACGTTGATCCTTGATGTCGCGTTGTGTGGTCTGTCTAGCACTGCTCCAGCGGCTGCATTTTGTATAAAACCTGCGAGAAATACGATCTCTTCGAGATTAAACTTCTTATCAATCAATTCAGTTACTGGTGTGTCTTCTCACGGTTAGGGTTGAGCTGCCGGTTAACTATATCGCCTGAGACGCATCGAAAAGTGGTTTTACACCCCCAAAATACGTATCGACTGCTTGCAGAAATCGTGGGTGTGCAGTCGGGCGAGCGTCTGCAAGTGTCTTGAATATTTTGGACATTTCTATAACCATCAAAGACCGCATCGATCGCTCGATGGAGGAACGCCATCTGACGAGGTGCTAAACTGGACAGTGTCTTCTCATTTCATCTCTTACTTTTCGACAGTATCACACCAACCGGGTGACTGCTGCTCGCAGCCGGTGATCCCTCTATCTCTGCCGGTTCAGTTCGATTGCCGTGTCGACAGTATCGGTATCGAACGGGACTGTACGGTCGAACTCGTGCTACTCGAGTTCAGTGGTGGCGTCGGGTGTGGGTGTTGGTTGTTCGGTTTCGTGTTTGTGTTTGCGGTCCGTGGCCGGTTCTCGGTCGTGGCTGGGTCGCTGGATCGCTCGGAACGCGAGAAGACCGAGTGCTGCCATCCAGAGGAGAGCTGTCGCGGTCGGACTGTGAACCGCGAGTCCGAGACTAGGATTCCACGTCGTCTTCAGCGGGAACAGCCACCGAATTCCCATCGGGGAGAGCGAATCGATCGCGAGGTGTGAGCCGATGGCCAACCCGCCGGCCAGTGTAACCGATCGGTTGCGATTGACGAGGTAGAGTCCTGCGAGGAGTCCAATCGCGAAAAGCGGTGTGTGCGTCAGCCCACGGTGCACGAACGGCCACCCCCAGTCAGCGGGGAACAGAAAGTCACTGTCCGGGAGGAGTCCGAGAACGAGTCCAAGCCGCGGGTCGACATCGGTACACCCGCGAACAAGCGCGTACCCAATGAAAGAGTGCGTGGCGAACGCACTTAGGAGAAATAGTACTCGTCCGAGTTCCATATCCGTTTATGCGCTCTTTCGGAGGACTCGCTCACATAGTTTGCGGTCGTAAGTTCCGGGTGGTGGCGCTATCTCCCGTCAGTTACCACCGTTCCGGTAAAACGGTCGTCGGAACCGGATGCCGGCGTCGTGGAGCTGCCACCGGATTTCCAGACCGACCCACACGATCCCGGTGAGGAGTGCGATTCCGACCGCGGCGAACTCGGACGATCCCATCCAGACGGGGCTCGCGAACAGGAGCCCGTTGTATATCCGGTGTGGAAGGGTCGATTCGATGAAATTACCGATGGAACCGAGCGGATCGAAACTGACGAGACTTCCACCATCACCACCGCCACCGCCGCTGCTCTCGGCTTCGGTCTGGGACTCGAGGCCGAGTTCGCTGGCACTCTGCCCGCCGTCGCTTTCGTCTCCGGTTTCGAGCCGTTCGGCCTCGTAGGGGAGTGTCGAGCCGACTTCCCAGACGATGTCGCCGGACTCGTTGAGTTCCATCACGCGGTTGCCGTGCGTGTCGGTGACGAGCGTGTTTCCGTTCGGAAGGCGGTCCGCGTCGCGAGGCCACTGCATCTGGTTGTCGGACCATTCCCAGGAGCGAGTCCACTCGCTGCCGTTGCGCTGGAACTCTTGAATGCGTCCGTTTTCGGAGTCGGCGACGACGACGGCCGGGCCGCCCTCGCTCTCGGGGATGTAGTCCGGATTGTGCTGTTCGTACTGGATGTCGTATTCGTTTTCGTCTCCGAGCGTCCAGTCTTCGACGAGTCCTTCCTGCGGATCGAGGAAGACGACCTGGTCCTGATTCCGCAGACTGGCCATGAGATTGCCCGCCATTTCGCCCTCCTCGATGTACTCCACGTCGTTGATGTGTGCCCAGTCACCCGGGTAGGGGCCTCCTTCTTCGACGGGGAAGTCGCTCTGGGCGTCCCAGAGCCAGTCGACGACTTCCGTCTCGGTGTTCACGATGAACACCTGGTCCGCGACGATGTCGGCGATCGCGATATGAGTCTCGTTGATGCGATCGGCGTCGTGCCACTCGCCGGCGGTTTCCTGGTGATCGTATCGTTCGTAGAGGACGTCGACCTCGCCGGTCGAGAGGTTGGCGCGCTCGACGACGTTCAGCGCACACGGCGGCGCGGAACACGTCGGCCCTTCGGTGTGGATCGTGTCGGTCGCCGTGTACTCGATCGTCATCGACTCGTTTTCGACGGGATCGACGTCGAAGTACTTCGTTCGCGTGTTGTTGTAATAGACCGGTTCGCCGTCGGGTGCGTACGCGGTGATCGTGCCGGCGCGTCCCGACTCGGTAATGACGGTGTGGTTCTCTGTCGGCGGTGCCTCGGGCAACTCGTCTTCGGACGCCGTTGAGAGCCCGCCCGAAGTCGCCGCGCTGGCGACGACGGCAGCCGAAACGAGGATGAGGACGGTAAACGCGATTCGAAGCCGATTTCGCGAAAGGGCAGCGCGAACGCGATCGAGCGACGGTAGTTGTCGGTCCGTCACGGCAGATCCACCTCCGGGAGTTCACGGCGCAGTCGGGGAGTCATCGAGTGTCATTTCACGAGGCGAGATACTAGTACTTTTGCTACTATCTTCCGGTATCAGCGTTCGGTGTCGCCGCTGCTCTCGGGAGTCGCGTTCGGTTCCGACTGCGACGGCCGTTTCCCAGCCGCTGCTATGTCCAATGGATCCTCAATATCGCCCATAACGGCCTCCAGAAGATCGGTTACGGTCACCAGTCCGACGACGTCGCCGTCTTCGATCACGAGCGCGAGTTCTTGTGATTCGGCCTGGAACTGGTCGATTGCGTCGCTGACATCCGTATCGGGTGAGAGCGTCATCGGCGGTGCAGCGACCGCCTCGAAGTCGATCTCGCCGGCGGCTAACTCCTCGCGGTGTCTGGCGAAGATCGGGAAGTAGACGATGCCGCGAAAGTCAGTCAGTTCCGAGCCGACAAGCGGATAGCGCGTTTGCGGGTTGGTTTCCATTCGGCGACGGTTTTCCTCGAAGTCCCCTTCCGTCGACAGTGCGACGATCTCCTCGGGGGGAATCATCACCTCGCGAACCGGCTGTTCGCCGATCTGCAGCGCGTTCATCACCTCTTCTCGGCGCTCCTCACTGAGGTCGCTCTGATCGAGAACCGTTCCGAGTTGGTTGCGGAGGTCGGCCCGGGATTGGATCACGTCTTCTTCGGTTTCGAGCCACGCGCCAGTCATCTCGATACCGAACAGGTTGAGCGTCCGCTTTGCGACCCAGTCGCCGAACCGGATCAGCGGCGAGATTACCCACGCGAACCAGTATAACGTCCCGGAGCCGTACTGACAGACCTGCTTTGAACGCTCCACACCGAGATACGTCGGCGTTTGCTCGCCGTGGGTGAGGTGGACCATGTTGATGAGAAAGAACGCGAAAAGCGATCCAGCACCGACCGACGCAAGGAACGTATTCTGGAAGAAGGGTTCGAAAACGGCTGCGAGCCCCGGTTCAGCGATGATACCGAGCGCAATACTGGTCCCGGAGATCCAGATCTGGCAGGTCGTCAGATAGAGTTCGAGATCGTCAGTCATCTCCCACGCTCGCCGCAAGCCCGGCGTATCGAACTCGGACTTGGGATATTGCCGAGCGCGCGTCAGTCCGAACTCGATCGCGACGAAGTACGCGTTTATCAGGATGAGCAGTACGCCTGCAAGTATTCGTCCGACGATCTCCAACGAGTTCATTATCGTATCATCGACCAGTGGGATCTAAATCAATGGGGATGAATTATCATCATTCCCTTCCAAAACCGTTCGCGATTGCGTCCAAAACGAACGATTTCGTTCGGCCTGAACTCGCTCTCGTCCGTCCGAGTCGCTTGGCTGTTCGATTTTCGAGCGGGGGACCGAATCCGCCTCTGCACCCACCGGCAACTCGTTCGGAGCGCTGTCACGCCATCCCTCTCTCTCTCGGAGATCCTCTCCGGTTCGCTGTCGTTGCCGGTGTAAGGGTAATAGGTCTCGCAGCCGTCGATCACGTATGGAGACGGATACCGCGGCGTTCGACTTCCTCGTCGTCGGATCGGGTTCCGGACTCGACGTAGCGAGTGCCGCAGCGAACCGTGGCCAGTCAGTCGCAGTCGTCGAAAAGGGACCCCTCGGCGGCACCTGTCTCAATCGCGGCTGCATTCCGTCGAAGAAACTGCTGTACCACGCGGAGGTTCGACAGACCATCGAGCGCGCCGACGAGTTCGGGATCGACGCCGAGGTGACCGGCGTCGACTTCACCGAGATCGTCCGCGAGGTCAACGAGGACGTGTCAGGGAGCTCGGACTCGATTTACCGCGGCGTGCAGGCCTCGGAGCAGCACACGCTGTTCGAGGGGGAGTGTCGCTTCGTCGACGACCGGACGGTCGAACTCGTCGACGGGCCCGACGCCGGTGCACGCGCCCGCGCTGACACGGTTCTCATCGCGGCCGGAACGCGACCGGCCATCCCGCCGATCGACGGCATCGACGCCGTCGACTCCCTCACCAGTCGGGACGCCCTCCAACTCGAGACGCCGCCCGATCACCTCGTCATCGTCGGCGGCGGGTTCATCGCGGCTGAACTCGCGCACTTCTTCGGGACGTTCGGCAGCGATGTATCGATCGTGGGTCGCCGCCAGTACCTGCTTCCGGAGAGCGACGAAGATAGTGCGGCCGCGCTCACCGAGCGTTACGACGAGCGCTTCGACGTGCACACGGGGTACGAGGCCGTCGCCGCCTCGCAATCCGGCGAGGAGGTAACTATCGAGGCGCGGCCGTACCCGCCGGCGTGGGACGATCCGTCGGCGCGCGATCCCGTCACCGTGACCGGCGACACCGTGCTCGTCGCGGCGGGCCGACAGCCGAACTCGGATACGCTGAACCTCGGTGCCACCGGCGTCGAAACCGACGAGTTCGGCTTTATCGAGACGGACGAGTACCTGCGCACGACGGCGGACGGAATCTGGGCACTCGGAGACATCGTCGGGGAGTACCTGCTGAAGCACAACGCGAACCACGAGGCTCGGGCCGTCGTTCGAAACCTGTTCGGCGACGAACTCGAGCCGGTCGATTACACGGCGATGCCCTTCGCCGTCTTCTCCTCGCCGGAAGTGGCCGGCGTGGGGGTCCGCGAACAGACGCTCCGCGAGGCGGATCGAGAGTACGCGACGCGGACGTATCGCTACGAGGATACCGCCCGCGGGCAGGCGATGCACGCCAAGGGGTTCGTCAAGGTCGTTGCCGAACCGGACGGGGGGCTACTCGGCTGTCACATCGTCGGGCCCGAGGCGTCGAATCTCATCGAGGAGGTCGTCGTCGCGATGACGGCGGGGACGGGGTCTGTCTGGGATATCCGCGAGTCGGTCCACATCCATCCGGCGCTGTCGGAGGTCGTCGACCGGGCGTTCGCCGGGCAGTTCACGCGTCACGGGGGAACACACGAGCACGATCACGAACAGCAGCACGGTCACGAGCACCATCCCCAGCACGATCAGCAGCAGTCTCACGACCACGATCACGAGCACTAGCGTTCTCACGACCGCCCCGACCACGAGCGCGAACACCGCAATCACCAGCGTGGGAGCAGTTACGAGATCCAGGACGACTACAGTCGTAACCGACGATCCGAATGGAGTTATGTTAACAGTATCTGTATTTACTATACACGAAAAGTTTTAGGTCCCGCTGATCAACTGTTCGCATAGGCCCTGGTATCATGTCACGAGCTATTTTCGACACTTCCGAATACGACCGTCGGCTCGATCGGACGAAAGCGCGCTTGCGCGAGGAGAACCTCGACGCGCTCGTCGTCGCCGACCCCGCCAACATGAACTACCTCACCGGCTACGACGGCTGGTCGTTCTACGTTCACCAGGCGGTCATCGTGACGGCCGACCGCGACGAACCGGTCTGGGTCGGCCGCGAGATGGACGCCGACGGCGCGCGAGCGACGACTATTCTCTCCGCAGATAGTATCCAGTCGTACAGCGACGACCACGTCCACTCGCCGTACGACCTCCACCCGATGGACTACGTCGCGGGCGTCCTCGACGAACTCGACGTCGACGACGGCCGCATCGGACTTGAGATGGACGCCTCCTACTTCACCGCGAAATCCTACACGCGTCTGCAGGAAAACCTCCCCGCGGCCGAGTTCAGCGACGCGACGCTGCTTGTCAACTGGGCCCGGGTCAAGAAATCCGAGCAGGAACTCGCGTACATGCGCGAGGCCGCCCGCATCTCGGAGAACGCCATGCAGGCCGGAATCGACGCCATTGAGGAGGGCGTCCCCGAGTACGAGGCCGCGGCCGCGATTTACGACGCGCTCATCACCGGCACCGACGAGTTCGGCGGCGACTACCCCTCGATCGTCCCCCTGATGCCCTCGGGCGACCACACCGGCACGCCGCACCTGACCTGGACCGACCGCCCGTTCGAGGACGGCGACCCGGTTATCATCGAACTCTCGGGCTGTCGTCACCGCTACCACTCGCCGCTCGCCCGAACGACGTTCGTCGGCGACCCGCCGGCTGAACTCGAGCGGACTGCGGATATCGTCATCGAGGGAATCGAGGCTGCGCTCGACGCCGCCGAACCGGGCGTCACCTGCGAGGCCGTCGAGAAGGCCTGGCGAGAGACCATCGCGCAGTACGACATCGAGAAGGAAGATCGCATCGGGTACTCGATGGGACTGGGTTACCCGCCGGACTGGGGCGAGCACACGGCGAGCATCCGACCCGGTGACGAGACCGTTCTCGAGGAGGACATGACCTTCCACATGATCCCGGGCATCTGGACCGAGGATATTGGAATGGAAATCAGCGAGACGTTCCACATGACGAGCTCCGGCGCGGAGACGCTGGCGGACTTCCCACGACAGCTGTTTACGGCGTAGTCGCGTTCACCCCTTTGAGACCCTCTTCTCGGGCGCTTGTTTCATCGGTACTCTCCAGGCGACTTCCAACTCCCCGGCTCACTGTGACGAATCGTCTCTCCGATCATGGATTCCTTGTAGCGTTGGAGCGAGTCGTTGAGTAGAGCTACCAGAGGGTAAAAATGTAAACACTACTACGGTATTCTGGTTACATGATGTACTATTTAAGCCATCTTGATTCATTCATATAGTATATGATGGAATTATACCCGCTGTTTATTTATTGGATGATTACTAATTGTCCATTGATGTCTCGAAAAGACATAGCTAGAAGTAATAGCGATAGCGACGAAGTTACGAACAACGATCGCACTCTCTTGGATCGGCGAGGATGGTTGAAGATGGGCAGTTCAGTCCTCGGAGCATCGATGATCGGCCTGACTCAGGGAGTAACACAGACCGCTGCGTCTTCCGGTTCGACAACGCAAAACTCGGGTGACTACTACAATCTAGTCGATGAGGTTCCGAATAGGGCCTACAACTTGTGGAAGGAGTCCTACGACGATATCCGTGAGGATGTCGATGCTACTGTCGTTTCTGCCGATGACTACGACGGCCGGAACGGGGATATCTCTGACTTAATTGAGAGCGCTTCTAACAATGGCGAAATCATCGATCTCGGATCCGGAACCTACGAGATGCATTCCTCTGTCGACTCCACCGGATCGATGGTTGCCATCGCGGGTGACGGTGCGACGATCTATGCTGTCGGTGACCAGAGTGAGTACTCCTCATCGATCATTTTCCCGCTCGGTGGCGAGGATCGGATCCTGATGCAGGGCTTCAACGTCGATATCTCGGAGGGGCCGGACCTCGCACTCATCACCACCTACGGAGCAATTCAAGAAGAAGGATTCTTCGAGGATATCTCGTTCTTCGGCCAGCGGACCCGGACGCAGGACGGTGGCTTCAACAACACCGTCGCAATCGATAGCGCTTCCGGTGTCGAGACGCTCATCCATCGCCTCGAGATGCCCGACGGTGGTCTCGAGGGCGACGGCGAAAAGGACGAGGCGATCGGTATTTCGGTCGAGGGCCACGAGGGGTATAACGTCTGGAAGGACTGTTATGCCGAACAGTGGGAATCAAACGGCTTCTACCTCGATGCTGGGGAAAACGTCGTTTGGAACTGTCACGCCAAGGATAACGCTCGTGGCAACATCCGCATCAGCGACGGCGATGTCGTCGTCGGCGGCACTGCCGAGGTAACGAGTGAGCGCGACTCTCAGCTTGCCCAGCCGTTTGTCCATCAAGACGGTGAGGCCAGTGTTACCGGCCTCGAAATCATCGTCGATGGCGATTCCTGGGGCAATGCTGCAGTCCAGTTGCGTAGCGATCAGATTCACTGCGAGTTCGAGAAGTTGGTCGTCCACATCCGTGGCGGCTCCGAACTCCCTGTCCGCATCGACAGTACCGTCAACGGCGAGGGGTCGGCTACCTTCAGGGACTGTTACATCTACGACGAGGGGAGTCAGGATCACACGTTCCACGTGCCGTGGAAAAACGACGGCTACTGCTATCTCGAGGAGGATGTTCGCGTTGACTCTACCATGGGCGACGAGTTCACCATCGGTTCCTCGGGTGAACTCCATTATGAGGGCGAGCAATATTCTAACACCACGCTGTCAGCCGATGATCTCGGCCTTGAGAGTCCCCTTGTTGATGACGGAAGCCTCCCGTCGTTCTACTTCGATTACGAGAACAATGAAGATGGAACTGAGGGGTGGCTAGATCTCGGGTCGGATGACGACTACAGCCAACCGACAAATGAAGCTGGTATTCTTTTCCAGGCGAAAGAAAACATCGAGAGGATCGAAGCACGTCTTTCTGAAAACACGGATCGGCATCAAACGGCCTATCTCCGAGATAGTGCTGCAGAGGTCGTTACCCAGACGGATATTTCCAACCTGAGTGCCGGCGACTCGTTCGTTCTTGCACCAGCTGACGGAATAAACGCTGACAACACGTATTCGGTTACAGTTGATGCCGATGGCGATTATTGGGATCGCGGCGAGGACAGTAACCCGGAGTACAAGTATGAGAATGAATCCTGGGAGGTAACTGCTGGAGTCTACTCTAGTGGCCAATCTACGACTCAAAACGTTCGCTATGCGGTTACTGAAATCCGAGCGGGAGATGGAAATCTCGGGACCTCAATCTCGCTACCCAGCCCTGAATCGAGGGATAGCAACTCGAGCTTCAATGGCCTCTATTTCAATGTTCAACGAGAGGTTTCCGGGGTTCGCTGTACGATCGCTGATGGGGAAAACGCACCAGAGGGCTACTCTGAAGCGTTCTGTATTGACGGCTGGGGTGAGATAATCTCTGACGTGGCCGACGTATCCGACGTGGGCCCGGGTGAGTCATTCGAGATCATACTGGACGAGCCGACTGATACTGACTTCGGCGTCGGTCTCAGAAATCCGGACGGCAACTACTACCGAAGTCGATACGAGTCACCGGAGTACCCGTACACGGGTGATGAAATCGACGTTGATGCGGGGGTATTCGATACCGGTCCATCGCTGACAGATACCGTCCTCTACAACATCGAGTACGTTGTGCCGATCCTGCCAGAGTAATCACTGTTCGGCGAGCCTTTACAATTTGAAAAATATTTACAAATATATTTAGCATCCCATGCACATGGGTGGGAAATATAGTAGTTTGCAGAAGTTTTTACTCACACTTCGTCAGCAGCCGGGAGGAAGCACCCGAAATCACTCTTCTTGAGATCTGCTGTGAGCAAAGACTTCCAGTCGTTACTATAGAACTCGCTTGATGATGGGTCTTCTCTCGCAGCTATTGATAATGTAGACTGGTAGGCTGCACTCGCGTGCTGCTCTACATCAGTTCACTGATTGCTTCATCGTTGCTCTCGAAGTCCTCAACGGATGCCGGCGTGGCGAGCGTAGCCATTCGCGTACAGTGCTGGAGCAGTTTGAGGTGGCGGTGGTCGCCGATTTCCGAGGGGACGAATCAGATGGTGTCGCCGAATTTCAGATACCGTCGGCGATCAGCATCGTATTGGGCGTACCAAGTGTCCTTCTGTTCGACCGGAGAGGTTCGCGAATGGGATCATCCTCATCTCCCTCTCTGCTCACCTAGTGATCCGGATCGGTGTTGTCCCGACCAGAGCCCGTGATTGAACGCTGGCGATACTGACTTGGCACGACCCCCAAGCCTAAAAGAGTCTCTCACCGATTCATCTGTATGAACGATTCCTTCGAAGATATCCAGTTTCTCGCGCGGGCACAGACGCGCATCCACGCGCTGCAGTTGCTGGCGGAGCAACCACGGGATCGAGATGAACTCATCGACCAGCTTGATATATCACGGGCTACGTTGAGCCGCTTACTTCGGCAGTTCGAAGACCGAAAATGGGTTTCACAAGACGGAGCACAGTATCGCACAACTCGGTTCGGCTCAGCTATGGCCGAAGATATCACGCAGTTACTCGATACCGCTACAACGATTCGTCACTTTCAGGGAATTGCTCAGTATCTGCCGTTCGATGAACTGGGCATCGAGTTTTATCAACTCCGGGGAGCACGGCTCACCGAAGCGACCACCTCCGACCCCGCTGCGCCCGCACGGCGTGTCGGTCAGTTGCTCGACTCTGCTGATCGGACACGTATCCTCAAACAGGCAATCGACCCAAACGCCTCACGCCCCCACTACGAGGCGGTTATTCAGGGGCAGCAACGAACAGCGGTCATACTCACTCACGAGGCAATTGATACCGTTAACGAGAGTCGTACCACGAGACAGTGGTTCCAAGAGATGATTGCAAACGAAGTGCCGGTCTATCGGTACGACGGAAATATGCCGATCAACCTGAAAATCATCGATGAGACAGTCGTACTCAGCGTTACTGATGCAAACGGATTATTCCCGGCACTCATCGAAACCGACGATGACGAGATCTTTTCGTGGGCGGTTGAAACATTCGAATCATACGGTGATCAAGCGACACTAGTAGACCAGGACGCGTTTCGGCCTCCAGCCGACTAGAGACGAACTCGACGAGATGCCGTTGAACTCACGTCGGAAAAACTGCCATAATCATATAATATCTGTCTTATTGTCGATGAGTATTTCAGACGGTGCAATATCGTCGGCTTATTGCAGTGAGAATCACTATTCCGTGTCCGTCCGATGAAAGCATATGGCTCAGAACCAATCCGGTCAACAAACCGGCGCATCGCTCGACGTTGCAGACGATGTTCAAGAACTGATGAGCAACCGTCCGCTTGAGGGTGATGTCGCGCTCGTTACTGGCGGTTCCGGCGCGATGGGGAGCAATATGGCTGTAGCACTCGGTGCTCTCGGCGCAGACGTCGCCGTCCACTACCATAGTAGCAAGGCTGATGCGACCGCCGTCGTGGATGCAGTCGAAGGATACGACAGCACGGCCGTACCCGTACAGGCTGACGTAACAGACGTCGCTGACGTAGAGGAGATGTATCAGCAGGTGATCGATGAGTTTGGCCGGCTGGACATTCTCATCAACACCGCTGGTGTGATGCTGAAGAAACCACTTGAAGAGGTGAGCGAGGACGAGTACGATCGGATGTTCGACATCCATACGAAGGGCACGTTCTTCAATTTCCGCGAGGCAGCCCGATGTATGAACGATGACGGCCGTATTCTCAACTTCTCGACGACGTTGACGGGAGTGATGACGGGACAGTACTCCGTCTATGCTGGCGCGAAGGCAGCGACCGAACAGTTCACAAAGATGCTTGCCAAGGAGGTCGGTAATCGAGGAATCACCGTCAACACGGTCGCTCCTGGTCCAGCGGATACCTCATTCTACTATCCCGACGAGACAGAAGAGTCCACCGAGAGATACAAATCGATGAGCATCGGCAATCGCCTCACGGAGGTGGGCGATGTGGTACCGCTACTGGCGTTTCTCTCCTCGGAAGAGGCGGGCTGGATCACGGGCCAAACAATCCGAATTAACGGCGGGTTGGCGGACTAACCGATACGGGAGTTCACTTTAAAGCACAGTATTTAACATAATGATGTCATGAGCGACCAAAGACAGAACTATACTAGCTATCAATGAGCACGACTGATTCAGGATCGGCATTCCAACCGGGTCCGACCGATGTGAGTGATCAAGGGAAAGCTGCGTCGACGTTAGAGCTATTCTTCGATTTGGTGTTCGTCTTCGCGTTCACGCAGGTCACAAGCTTTCTTGTCGACCATCTCACGTGGGTCGGCCTCGCGCGCGGTGTAGCGATACTCGCAGCGGTGTGGTGGGCATGGGTCGTCTATTCGTGGCTAACGGGTGCTGCATCCGCTGAAGAGACCATATCTGAGCGAGTGATACTCCTTGCTGCGATGACGTCGATGGTCGTCGTTGCACTCTCGATTCCTGGTGCGTTCGGCGAGACGGCGCTAGTGTTTGGAGTCGCGTACTTCCTCGTCCGATTCCTTCACGTTCTCCTGTACATCCTCACTGCCTCGTCCGAAACACGCGACGCAGTGGTCCGAGTTGCGCCCGGATTCCTCGGTGGTCCGGCACTGATCCTTGCTGCTAGTTTCTTCGCTGACCCGCTGGCGAGCGTTCTCTGGGCCGCAGCACTTGCCATCGACTACGGAATCGTATTCGTCCGTGGCGTCGAAGGATTCGAGTGCGATGTCGGGCATTTCGTCGAGCGTCACCAACTCATCATGATCATCGCGTTAGGTGAGTCGATCGTGGCGATCGGTATCGGTGTCGGGACAGAAGGACTTACCAGCGGCCCGGTGGTGCTTCTCTCCGTTCTTCTCGGATTCACGCTTATCGTCGCGCTGTGGTGGCTGTACTTCGATTATATTATCCTCGCCGCGGGGCAAAAGCTCGCCGAGACGAGCGGCTACGAGCGAACGCGACTGGCACGCGATTCATACAGTGTTCTCCATCTCCCGATAGTTGGGAGCATTATCTTCATCGCTCTCGGCATTGAACAGACACTCGCCCATCTTACCGAACCGCTCGGACTGATCGCTGCCGTCGGGCTGTGTGGCGGTAGCGCACTCTACCTCTTCGGGCACAACGCCTGGAGGTATCACGATCACGGGACTGTGAGCGTTGCCCGACTCATTGTGACAGTTATCACCGTGGGATTACTCTTCGTGGCAGTTCGGGTTCCAGCTTTTGTCGCTCTTACGGTACTCACGGCCCTCTTCGTCGGACTTGCAGCCTACGAGACTATCTTTTCTGCGGACCGGAACGCAATCCGGGGACGCCACCTTTCCAAGAGTGATTGATCCCTCCGCCGGATTCTGGTGGGTTTCCTCATTGTCCCATGATGATTCCCGCTAGATATCGTGGTCCGCGTTCACTCTAATTTCTGGAAGATATCCAACGAAATAATAATAATATCTTTACTGAGAGACGACGTTCTCGAGTTCAGAACCGCCGTTCTCGAGCGCGCCAACGTTGTGCGCGACGATGTCGGCCAGCCGATCCCAGTGTTTCGGCGTGTGCCCGCCCGTGTGGGGAGTCAGCAGACAGTTTTCGAGATCCCAGAGCTCGTGATCGTTCGGCAGCGGTTCGGGTTCGGTCACGTCGAGTGCGGCCCCCTGAATGCCGTTCGACTGCAGTGCCGAGACAAGCGCGTCGGTGTCGACGAGGCCGCCGCGCGCGGCGTTGACGACGACGGCGTTCGGGGGCAGCGTCGCCAGTTCGTCCGCGCCGACGAGTCCTCGCGTCAGGTCGTTCAGCGGACAGGCGAGCACGACGTACTCGCTGCGGGCGAACGCCTCGTGAACGTCTTCTTCCTCGAACCCGAGCACCTCGTCCGTCGGACCGCCTTTCGAGGGTGTGTAGCGGATACCGATCGTCTCGACCTCGAAGCCCGCGAGTCGCTGGACGATCTCCTGACCGATCGAGCCGAGTCCCACCACTGTGACGGTGCTCCCAGTGAACTCGTGGGACTGGAAGTGTCGCCACTCGCTGTTTTGCTTGCGCCGCCACCCCTCGTGGAGGTTGCGCGCGAAGACGAGCATATTGGCGATCGACTGTTCGGCGATTCCGGGGGCGTGGATGCCGCCCGCGTTCGTCACGGCGACGCCGTGCTCGGCGAGCGCCTCCATCGGCACGTGGTCGGTGCCGGCGAACGTACACGCGAAGAGTTCGAGTCGCTCGGCCCGGTCGAGGAGGTCTTCTTCGATCGTGATCCCCGTCACGACCCGCGCTTGCGGGACGAGTTCACGCTCCTCGGCGGGCGTCCGTGCGAGCGCGACGGTGTGGTTCGGCAGTCGCTCGCGCAGCGTTTCGGCGTACGATTCCATCGATAGCCCTTCCGTTCCCTCGCGGAGAACGACGACATCTGCGTTCGTGCTCGTACTCGTACTCGTGCTCATATGATCCTCCGTCGCAGTAGCGTGTTCTCGCCACTGAAACGACTCGTACCCAACGGTTGTCATCGCCTCTCTTATTCTTTTTGTGTACCTACCATCAACACTGATTGTGTATAATTAAGTTAGTGGAGTGAGTCAGTGTCTGGCATGAACGAACCGATACGAGATCGTCTCGTGACCCTCCGTCGGAACCTTCACCGCCACCCGGAGCCGGCGTGGCGCGAGTTCTACACGACCGCTCGCCTCGTCGAGGAAATTCGAGCGATCGGCGTCGACGAACTGGCCGTCGGGCCGGACGCCTACGATCCCGCGGATCGGATGGCCGTTCCCGATGCCGACCTCGATTCGTGGATCGATCGCGCTCGCGAGCGGGGCGCGGATCCGGCGCTGCTCGATCGGATGACCGGTGGCAACACGGGCGCGGTCGCCGTTCTCGACCGCGGCGAGGGGCCCTCGATCGGACTGCGGGTCGATATCGACGCGCTGTTCATCGAGGAGTCGACCGCCGAGGAACACGATCCGGCCGCGGAGGGGTTCCGATCGGAGATCGACGGCGCGATGCACGCCTGCGGGCACGACGTGCACATGACGTGGGGGTTGGCCGTTCTCGAAGCCATCGCAGAAAGCGACTTTGCGGGTCGGCTGATCGTCTTCTTTCAGCCCGCCGAGGAGACCAGCGGCGGCGGCTGTCCGATGGCGAAAAGCGAGTTCGCGGACGGGCTGGACTACCTGCTCGCCGTGCACGTCGGCCTCGATCATCCGACGGGCGAGGTCGTCGCCGGGATCGAGAAGCCACTGGCCATGTGCCACGTTGACGCGACGATCCACGGTGCCTCTGCGCACGCGGGGAAAGCGCCGAACGAGGGGGCAAACGCCATGCATGCGATGGGGACGGCGATCGAGAACGCCTACGGGATTCCCCGCCACAGCGACGGCATGACGCGGGTGAATATCGGGAAAGCCGAAGCGGGTACCGCGAGCAACGTTATCGCCGAGCGCGCCCACATGGCAGCCGAAGCGCGCGGCGAGACGACCGAGCTGATGGAGTTCATGAAGGACCGGCTGGAGCGAACCGTCAAATCGGCTGCGACGATGCACGACTGCCGGGCCGAGGTCGAAGTCGTTAGCGAATCGCCGCGTGCGGACAGCGATCCCGAGTTGCAGGCGCTCGTCAGCGAGGTCGCCGACGGCGCGTCGGGTATCGAGCGCGTGCTGCCGGCCGCCGACTTCGGCGCGAGCGAGGACGCGACGTTCCTGATGGAGCGCGTCCAGCGCGACGGCGGGCTCGCGACGTACCTCATCGTCGGGACCGATCACCCGACCAGCCACCACACGCCGACGTTCGACGTCGACGAGGCGAGTCTCGAACACGGGGTCGACGTGCTCGTCGAGACGATCCGTGAACTCGAGTCCCGGCACCCGGTCCCACACGTCGATCCCGCTGACGGAGACGCCCCCATCGCGGAGACGGAGGGGCGCGAATGAGCGGACACAACGACCTCGTCACGCTCGCGGATGTCGAGGACGCCCGTGCGCGGATCGACGATGTCGTCCATCGAACGCCGCTCGACACGTCGCGAACGTTCGCCAAACTGAGCGGCGCAGCGTCCGTCGGGCTCAAACTCGAGAACGTCCAGCGGACGGGCTCGTTCAAGATCCGCGGCGCGTACAACAAGCTGGCGCAGTTGGATGTCCAGGAACGGGAGGCGGGCGTCATCTCCGCGAGTGCGGGCAACCACGCCCAGGGCGTCGCGCTGGCGGGGCGATTGCTCGACATCGAGACAACCATCGTCGTCCCCGAAGTCACGCCCGCCGCGAAGATAGAGGCTACCCGTGGCTACGGTGCCGAGGTCGTTGTCGAGGGCGATATCTACGAACGAGCCTACGAGTTCGCACTCGACCGAGCCGACGAAACCGGAGAGACGTTCGTCCATCCCTTCGACGACGAGGCGATCATCGCCGGCCAGGGGACGATCGGACTCGAACTGTGCGACCAGTATCCCGAGATAGAGACGGTGCTCGTCGCGATCGGCGGCGGCGGCCTCATCTCGGGCGTCGGCACGGCACTCGAGGCCGCCGAGCACGACGTTCGCGTTATCGGCGTCCAGCCCGAGGGTGCCGCCCACGCGAAACGGACGCTCGAGACCGCAGCAGACGCTCGGGACGACGAGGGCGCGGGCATACACGAACTCGCGGACGTGGATACCGTTGCGGAGGGGATCGCGGACACCCGGATGCTCGAGACCACGGCCACGACCGCCCGCGCGGTCGTCGACGACGTGGTGACGGTCACGGACCGCGAAACCGCGACCGCCGTCACCCTGCTGGCGGAGCGAGCCAAGACCGTCGCCGAGGGTGCCGGTGCCGCCCCGCTCGCGGCCGCGCTGTCGGACGAGACCGGGCTCGCTCTCGAAGACGAACACGTCGGCGTTATCATCTCCGGCGGCAACGTGAACCTCACCGAGCACGCCGACCTGACCCGGACCGGTCTGCACGAACTCGGACGCTACGTCGAGGCGCGGCTGGCCCTCGACGGCTGGCCGACGACCGTCGGCAACGTAGTCGAAACGATCGAGGCCGAAGGGGCCGAACTCGACGCGTTAGAGCGTGCCCGCCGCGGCGCAGGGACGGGAACCGGGACGGTCGACCGTCCGAACCGCGTTCCAGTGACGATCGGACTCGAAGGGAGCAGCCCCGAGCATCTCGACGGCGTGCTCTCCGCGCTGGCTGAACTCGACGCGGTTTCGGTCGTCGAGCGCTCGACGTAGCCGTTTCCGTGTGGCGTCCCCCGCTATAGGTACGCGGCAAACGCGTCCGCGAGCTTTTCCTCGGCCCGTCTGAGGTGGTGCTCTGCCGTTCGGCGACCGACTCCGACCGTCTCCGCGATTTCGGCGGTCGTCGTCTCGCGCGGAATCTCATAGTATCCCTGGTCATGAGCGGCGAGGAAGACGGCGCGCTGGCGATCGGAGAGCGTTGGCAGGAACGAGCCCACCGACAGCACCGGCGTCTCCGAGGCGACGGTTTGGAGTTCCTTCTTCGATTCGACGGTTACGGTGTGATCGTCGGCAACATCGGCGTAGAACGCCGTCAGATTTGCGGAGTCGAGCGCGAGAACTCGAACGACCTTCGCGCCGTCCTCGTATCGCAACGGCGGTAACAGGAGACAGTCGTTTGCCGCGAGCGGGGCCTCGATGTAGCTCTCGCCGTGCTGTTTCAGGCACGCCTCGGTGATGACTGTTCGGTCGTTTCCGTTTCTGATCTGTTCTTGCACCCCGACTTCCGAGTTCACGTAGGCCACCACGTCGTCCTGGCGTTCGCCGGTGACGTGAAGCAGGTCGCAGTGGTCGTTACACCAGAGTTCGATACTCGTGTTGTTGTTCGCCGTCGAGTTCGAATAGGGGTCGTCGCTCTGGATGCGAAAGACGGCCTTGTACACGGGTGTCCGTCGCGCCGTCGCTTAAAAAACCTTTTCCAAATGGAGAACCGATCCTATCGGGTTCCCCGTTGTTAGACGTACGCATGGAACAGTCAACGGAGCGTTCCGATCACGAAATCGGCGAGCCATCGTCACAGTGGCTCGAGTATCAGGGTGCACCGACCGGGACGGACCTCGAATGCAACGGCTGGCGGCAGGAGGCGGCGCTTCGCCTGCTCAACAACAATCTCGATCCCGACGTCGGCGAGCGCCCGGAAGATCTCGTCGTCTACGGTGGGACCGGCCGGGCGGCTCGAAGCTGGGACGCCTACGATTCCATTCTCGACGCACTCCGAGATCTCGAGCGCGACGAAACGTTGCTCGTCCAATCGGGGAAACCGGTCGGTCGGTTCACGACCCACGAGCGAGCGCCGCGAGTGCTGATCGCGAACTCGAACCTCGTCGGCAAGTGGGACGACTGGGAGCACTTCCACGAACTCGAGTCGAAGGGGTTGATCATGTACGGGCAGATGACCGCCGGCTCCTGGGCCTATATCGGTACGCAGGGTATCATCCAGGGAACCTTCGAGACGCTGGCCGAGGTCGCGCGCCAGCACTTCCCCGAGAGCGAGGGCTTGCGCGGAACGATCACCGTCACCGGCGGCCTCGGCGGCATGGGCGGAGCCCAACCGCTCGCCGTGACGATGAACCACGGCGTCTGTATCGCCGCCGAGGTGGACGAACGCCGCATCGACAGGCGACTCGAGACCGACTACTGCATGGAAACGACCGACGATCTCGACGAGGCCATCGAAATGGCTCGGGAGGCCGCAGCCGACGGTGAGCCGCTCTCTATCGGCCTCCACATGAACGCCGCGGACATGTTCGACGGAATGCTCGAACGCGAGTTCGTGCCCGATATCGTCACCGATCAGACGAGCGCCCACGACGAACTCGAGGGCTACTATCCGGCGGGCTATACCGTCGACGAGGCCGACCGACTCCGCGAGACGGACCCCGAGACCTACGTCGCGGAGAGCCTCGACACCATGACGCGCCACGTCGAGGGAATCCTCGAAATGCAAGAACGTGGCGCGGTCGCGTTCGAGTACGGCAACAACATCCGCGGGCAGGTACAGGATCACCGGGACGTGGAGAACGCCTTCGACTTCCCCGGCTTCGTGCCGGCGTACATCCGACCGCTGTTTTGCCGCGGGAAGGGGCCGTTCCGCTGGGTCGCCCTCTCCGGCGACGAGGCGGACATTCACCGTACCGACGACGCCGTGCGCGATCTGTTTCCGGACAAGGAGAACCTCCACCGCTGGATCGATCTCGCACAGGAGCAGGTGTCCTTCCAGGGGCTCCCGAGTCGCGTCTGCTGGCTCGGATACCGCGCCGAGGACGACCCCGACGGGCTCACCGAGCGCGCACGGTTCGCACTTCAGATCAACGAACTCGTCGCCGACGGCGAGATCACGGCACCGATCGTCGTCACGCGCGATCATCTCGACGCGGGAAGCGTCGCCAGCCCGAACCGGGAGACCGAGGCGATGCGGGACGGCTCCGACGCCGTCGCGGACTGGCCGATCTTGAACGCCCTTCTCAACTGCGCCGCCGGGGCCGATATCGTGAGCGTCCACGACGGCGGCGGCGTCGGTATCGGCAACGCCGTCCACGCCAACAACCACGTCGTCCTCGACGGGTCGGATCTGGCCGCGGAAAAAGCGCGGCGCGTCTTTACGACCGATCCCGGCATGGGTGTGATTCGCCACGCCGACGCCGGTTACGAGGACGCGATCGACGAGGCTTCGGCATCGAACGTCCGCGTTCCAATGCACGATCACGAATGACTTCGTTTACCACGCCAGAGGACTGGTCGGGTCCGTCGCCGGACCCGGTCGACGAACAGATCGGTGATGTCGTTACCGGAACGACCGTCGACGACGCCGACGAGTTCAACGCGGTGATCGTCGGCGAACCGTACGACGGTGGTGTCATCTCCCGAGACGGTGCTGCCGAGGGACCGGACGCTATCAGGGAATCACTCGCGGCGGTGAAGAGCCATCACTTCGACGCCGGACCGCTGTGCGATATCGGCGATGTCGGCGACGTGGCGATTCCGGACGGCTCCGTCGCCACGGTACAGCACGCGGTCCGCGAGGCCGCAGCGTCGGTCCACGACAGCGATGCGTTCCCCGTCTTTCTCGGCGGCGACAACTCGCTGACCTTCGCGAACGTCGCGCCGCTGCTCGAGGACGCGAGCGTCGGCGTCGTCAACTTCGACGCCCACCTCGACGTGCGCGAGTTCGGGGAGCGACCGACCAGCGGGACGCCCTACCGCCAGTTGTACGACGCCGGACTGGACGGCTACGCCTGCGTCGGCGCGCGGCACTTCGAAACGAGTTCGGCGTATCACGATTTCGTGCGCGAACGCGACGGAGAGATCGTGACCGCCGAGGAGGTCGCAGACGACCTCCTGCAGGCCGTCGACCGGGCACTCTCAGCGCTCGACGGCGTCGACCGGCTCTACTGTAGCGTCGACATCGACGTTCTCGATGCACCCTACTGTGGGTCCAGCGCCCCGACGCCGGGCGGGTTGACGCCGCGGGAACTGTTCCGCCTCGTTCGGCTCGTCGCCAGCGACGACCGACTTGCCGGACTCGAGGTCGTCGAGTGTGCGCCGCCGCTGGATACCGATGGCCGAACGGTCGACGCCGCCGCGCGGACGATCGCACACTTCCTCGCGGGGTGGAACGCATGACCGATCTCGTCGTCCACGACGCCGCACAGATCGTGACCCCGACCGGCAGTGATGACGGTAGTGCTCCCAGTCATGGCGAACTCGAAGTCATCGAAAACGGTGCCGTCGCGATCGAAGACGGCGTCGTCGTCGCCGTCGGCCCCACGGCAGACGTAACGCGTGCACACCCGCCGGAGAACGCGGCGGAGTCCGTCGACGCTACCGGGCAGACGGTCCTGCCGGGCTTCGTCGATCCCCATACGCACGCCGTCTTCGCCGGCGACCGGGTCGACGAGTTCACCGCGAAGCTCGCGGGCGCGAGCTACCAGGACATCTTAGAGGAGGGTGGCGGAATCCTGCGGACGGTTCGGGCGACCTGCGACGCGGAGCGCGATGAACTCGTCGCGAACCTGCTCGACCAGTTCGATACCATGCTCGCCCACGGGACGACGACGGTTGAGGTGAAGTCAGGCTACGGACTCGACGTCGAGACGGAACTGAAGCTGCTCGAAGCGATCGACGAGGCGGCCGACCAGCACCCAATCGATGTCGTCCCGACGTTTATGGGCGCACACGCGGTTCCCGAAGGCGCGGACACCGAAGAGTACGTCGACCGCGTGATCGAGGAGCAACTGCCGGCGGTCGCAGACGCCGGCCTCGCCGAGTTCTGTGACGTGTTCTGCGAGGCGGGCGTCTTCTCGGTTCCACAGTCCCGGCGCGTTCTCGAGGCGGGCCAGGAACTGGGTCTGACGCCGAAGATCCACGCCGAGGAGTTCGAGCGACTCGGCGGGTCGCAACTGGCCGCTGACTGCGGTGCAGCCAGCGCCGACCACCTGTTACAGGCGACCGACGAGGATATCGAAGCGCTCGGTGAGGCGGGCGTGACGCCGGTACTCCTGCCGGGGACGGCGTTCTCGCTCGGCGCGCCATATGCGGACGCGGCGGCCTTCGAGGCAGCGGACGTGCCGGTCGCCCTCGCCACGGACTTCAACCCGAATTGCTTCTCACAGAGCATGGAATCCGTCATCGAACTCGCCTGTAACGGCATGCGAATGACACCGACCGCGGCTATCCGCGGTGCAACCGCCACTGCCGCCCGCGCCGTCGACCGCACCGACGGCACGGGCACCATTCGAGAGGGCGCACCCGGCGACCTCGCCATTGCAACCGTGACCAACTATCAACACATCCCGTACAACTTCGGCGTCTCGAACGTACAAACAGTCATCACGGACGGAACGGTGGTCCACCGTGACTGACGACCCAGTTATCGTCGACGGCGAAACGCTCACGCCGGCAGCCGTCGAACGCGTCGCCCGAGCGGACGCATCCGTCTCGGTCCCCGAGTCCGCCCGCGAGCGTGTTCGCGAATCGCGCGAACGCATCGTCGACATCGTCGACTCCGGGCAGGCCGTCTACGGCGTCAACACCGGTTTCGGTGAACTCGTCCAGGAACGCATCCCCGCGGACGACATCGAAACGCTCCAGCAGAATCTCATTCGGAGTCACGCCGCGGGCACCGGCGATGAACTCGATCGATCGGAAGTCCGAGCGATGCTCGTAACCCGACTCAACGCCCTTGTGAAAGGCTACAGTGGTGTCCGGGAACGCATCGTCGATCTGCTCGTCGGGATGCTAAACAACGGCGTTCACCCCGTCGTGAGAGCCAAGGGGAGCCTCGGTGCAAGCGGCGATCTCGCGCCGCTTGCCCACCTCGCGCTCGTCCTCATCGGCGAGGGTGAAGCCACCGTCGGCGACGACCGACTGCCCGGCGACGAAGCGCTGGCGCGAGCTGAACTCGAACCGGTGACGCTCCGGGCGAAGGAGGGGTTAGGGCTCATCAACGGTACGCAGCTAACCGTCGGCCTGGCCGCGCTCGTCGTCCGCGATGCCGAGCGAGCGATGCGCGCGGCGGATATCGCCGGTGCGATGACGACGGAGGCGACGATGAGTACCACTGCGAGTTCACATCCGAGTATCCAGAACGTTCGCCCACACCGAGGGCAAACTGAAAGCGCCGAGAATATCCGTCGGCTGACCCGCGATTCCGAAATCGTCGAGTCCCACCGCAACTGCGATCGGGTGCAGGACGCGTACTCGCTCCGGTGTCTCCCGCAGGTTCACGGCGCGGTTCGAGATTCGATCCAGCACCTTCGCGAGGCCGTCGAGACGGAACTCAACAGTGCGACGGACAACCCGCTTGTGTTCCCCGCCGACGAAGCGGACGACCGCGCCAGCGGGACCGATCGGGCGGCGGTTCTCTCGGGCGGCAACTTCCACGGCCAACCGCTGGCGCTGCGGCTGGATTACGCCACGAGCGCCCTGGCTGAACTCGCGTCGATTTCGGAACGGCGGATGGATCGGCTGCTCAATCCGAACGTTCAAGAAGCGCACTTGCCGCCGTTCCTGACAGAAGGGAGCGGCCTTCGATCGGGGTACATGATCGCCCAGTACACGGCGGCGGACCTCGTGAGTACGAATCGGTCCCAGGGTCGGCCGTCGACGGATAGTATCCCGGTTAGCGGGAACCAGGAAGACCACGTGAGTATGAGCGCCCAGAGCGGTCACATCGCCAGAGAAACGGTCTCGTCTACGCTCCGCGTCGTCGGTATCGAACTGCTCTGTGCGGCGCAGGCGCTCGATTTCGTCGCTGAACTCGATCCCGGAATCGGAACGCACGCGGCCTATCGGACCGTCCGCGAACACGTCTCTCATCTCGACGAGGACCGGCCGCTTCACGGGGACATCGATCGAATGCTGGCGCTTCTCCGGTCGGACCAACTGTTCGAGAACGTCGAGACGGCGATCGACGCCGGACTGGCGTAGCGACACTGTTTTTAGTGTGCTGCTGCGACCCACTACCAAAGCCGTGAGTCGATCGAGGGGATTTAAAGGCCTGCCCGAATGGAAACTGCTGCTATTTGCAGTAATCTTCGACTATTATTCATAGAGTATGATAACAGGGTACACAGTGTGCGACCGACCGACTCGTCTTCCGGATCGTCTTGCTAATACGGTGATCCAATGGTAGCGTTCGAGCCGCGACTGTTCGAGGATATCGATCCCGACGAACGTCCCTCGCTCGCGGCGGCGCTCGTTCCCATCGCGGGCATGATCGTCTTCCTCAGCGTCGGCATCGTCGCGTTCGGCCTGGACCCGCAATTCCCGCTCCTCTGGGGGATCGCCTTCACCGGGCTGTTCGCCCGGTATCACCTCGGTCTCTCTTGGGACGACCTGTACGACGGGATCACGGATAGTCTCCTCATGGGGATGAAGGTGATCATCATTATGTTCATCGTCTACGCGCTCATCTCCTCGTGGATTCAAGCCGGGACGATTCCGGGCCTGATGTACTACGGGTTGGAATTTCTCACGCCCGCGGTGTTTCTCCCGGTAACTGCCATCCTCGCCGCGATCATCTCCTTTGCGGTCGGCTCGTCGTGGACGACGGCGGGCGCCCTCGGCGTCGCGTTCATCGGTATCGGGTCCGGACTCGGCATTCCCGAGCCGATGACCGCCGGGGCGATCCTCAGCGGAGCCTACGCGGGCGACAAGCAGTCCCCGCTCTCGGATACGACGAACCTCGCCGCCGCGGTGACGAACACCGATCTGTACGACCACATTAACGCGATGCGGGCCGGAACCCTCGTCGCGTTCGGCCTCTCGGTTGTGCTGTACACCGCCATCGGACTGAACGCCGCCGGATCGATTCCTGCCGGCCGCCTCGCCTCGATCCAAACGGCTCTCCAGGGGAGTTACGTTATCTCGCCGCTCGTCTTCCTGCCGATCGTCGTCACCTTCGGGCTCGCGATCTACGGTATTCCGGCGCTCCCCGCGCTCGGAACCGGCGTCTTCGCGGGCGTGTTCACGTCGATGCTCGTCCAAGGTACCGGCTTCGCCGCCGCGTGGTCGGCCGCCCAGTCCGGGACCGGACCCGAAACGGGCATGGTACTCGTAGACAAACTCCTCGATACTTCGGGGATGATCGACGGTGCCTGGATCGTGACGATCGCCATCGCCGCGCTCTCGCTCGGCGGCATGCTCGAGCGGACCGGGATTCTCGCCGTCCTCGCCCACCACCTTGGCCGGCTCTGTCGCGGGGTCGCGAGTTTGACGGGCGTCACCGCCCTCTCCGCGGTCTCTATGAATATCCTCGCCGCCGAGCAGTACGTGAGCATCGTCGTTCCGGGAATGACCCTCCGGAACCTCTACGAGGAACAGGGGCTGAAAGCGAAGAACCTCTCGCGCGCTATCGAGGCGTCCGGGACGACGACGAGTGCGCTTATCCCCTGGGGCAGCGGCGGCCTGTTTATGGCCGGGACGCTCGGCGTTTCCACGCTGGAATATGCCCCCTACTACTTCTTTGGTTTCCTCTCCCCGCTTGTCCTTCTGATCATGGGTCTTACCGGGTGGCAGATCGTCTACAAGGAAGGGAGCGGTGCCGATGAGACCGCATCACCGGGTAGCGGCGTCGGCACCGGCGTCCCCGGCGAAGACTGAGCCATCCGGCCTCCACGCCACCGGCACCGGTACCAATACTGGGACCAGAACTGGAACCGACACGCAGAATCACGTTTTCCCCGAGTGACGCGATATCGCACAACGAGTTCAGCGGAGCGCTTTCGCGCTCGCATCAACCGCGGCGGCGTCGATCGCGTCGAGAAAGATCCCGATCCCGAGTTCGATTTCGCGTTCGCTCGAATCGAGCGGCGGGAGCAGACGGATCGTTTTCTCGCCGCAGCCGAGCGTCAGCAGTCCGCGTTCCAGTGACGCCGTCACGACGGCGTCCCGTCGGTCGGCCGTATCGAACTCGACGGCGAGCATCAGCCCCTTTCCGCGGACGTCCTCGACAGAGGCGGGCGAGTCGTCACGAAGCAGTTCGTTGGCCTGCTCGCCGCGCCGGGTCGCGTTCGCGAGCAGGTCGTGTTCCTGAATGGCCTCGAGCGTGAACGTCCCCATCATCGATCCGAGCAGATCGCCGCCGCCGAACGTCGACCCGAGTCGGTTTTTCTCCGCGGGGAAGATCTCGGACCGAGAGATCGTCGCACCGACTCGCAGGGCCTTCGCGCTGGCGATCACGTCGGGTTCGATCGGGTAGTGGTCCGCGGCCCAGATCTCGCCGGTGCGCCCGATACCCGACTGGATCTCGTCGACGACCAGCGGAATCTCGTAGTCGTCGGTTACGGCAGCGACCTCTTGCATGAATGCCTCGCTGGGGAAGCGGTAGCCGCCGACGCCCTGAATCGGCTCGAGGGTAAGAAACGCGATTTCGTCGGGATTGATGCGGCCGCCCTCCGGTGCGAGCATGGTCCGTAGCTGAGACCCCTCGCCGGCGAAAAAGCCACACTCACAGTTGCAGTCGCCGTCATCCTCGCCGGTGCAGTCACAGAACGGCACCGTCTCGATCCCGCTTAGCTGGGGATAGTGTCGCGTATAGACCTCCTTCGACTTCGTGATTGACAGCGTCCCGAACGTCCGCCCGTGGAAACTCCCGTCGAACGCGACGCCGTACTTCGAGGGGGCACGGTAGTTGTGAGTGATCTTCATCGCGTTCTCCATGGCCTCCGCACCCGAGTTCGAGAGGAAGACAGTGTCCATGCCGTACTGACTCGAGACCTCGGTCAGTTTGTCCATCAGATGGCTCGACCCCGGAACGGCCGATTCCTCTGGTGTGGGACCGGCACCGAAGTACATGTCCTGGCCGGCGATCTTCATCGGTTCGACGAGGTCGAATTCCCGTAATTTGGCGGTAACCTTCTCGTTGTTGTAGCCGAGCGGTGCCGCCCCGATATGGCAGGTGAAATCGAGCAACACGTTGCCGTCGACGTCGGTGACGAACGGCCCGTCAGCCTCGCGCGTCACGTCCCAGACGAACTCGTGGGAGTACTCGCTCGGAGCCGCGTTCTTGCCGTGGAACTCGACCCACTTGCGCGCGTTTGACCCGGGAAAGGCGTCCACGTCCGGTTTCGCTGTATCCCTATCCATACACAATTTATGTTTATGACGTACATTAAATCTTGTTACCACCGGTGTTTCGGATCGGAGCCGGAACGGCTAGCAGTCGGTTGACGAAAAAACCGGCGGGAAGACAGTTGAGTGAGTCAATCGGCGCGCTCTCGACTGATCGACGGGGTGGAATCAGTCGTCGTCCATTTCCGCGGGACCGCCGGGGCCGGCCGGGGATTCGGAGTCCGTTTTCCGGCTCGAGCCGATGAGGACGGTTTCGTCCTGCAGTAATACCCGGCCGTAGCTCGAACTGAAGTCCTTGATGAGTGAGAGCATCGCGGCGAAGCAGACGAACGCGAACGGCGCACCGGTGATGATGACCGCGTTCTGCAGGGCGCCCGTCCCGCTCTCGCCGCCGATGATCATGAGGATCGCGGCGGTCAGACCGAGGACGACGCCCCAGAAGACCCGGTTGATGCTCGAGGGCCTCGCTTTCCCGCCGGTGGTCATCATCGAGACGGCGAGTGTCGAGGAGTCCGCCGACGTGATGAAGAACGTCGTCACGAGGATCATGAACGCGATCATGAACACGGTCCCGAAGGGGAACGCCTCGAAGAGGATGAAGCCCGAAACCTCCGGCGTATTGTTGGCGACCACCGTACTGAAGTCGGCCGTTCCGGTGTGATGGTATCGCAGCGCGGTGCCGCCGACGAACGTGAACCACGGGATGGTCGCGGCCGAGGTCGCACCGATACCCGTAAACGCGACTTCGCGGACGGTGCGGCCCTTGGAGATCCGGGCGATGAACAGTCCGGCGAAGGGGGACCACGAGAGCGCCCACGCCCAGTAGAAGACCGTCCAGTCGTTCATCCACGTCGTTCCCCCGTCGGTACCGGTGCCGGTGTAGAGGCTCATGGACGTGAAATCGGCGATCATGCCGCCCATCGCCTGCGAGCCGAGCAAGAGCAAGAACAGCGTCGGCCCCAGGATGAACGTCGCGAGCATGAGCGCGACGAACAGGACCATGTTGAAGTTCGACAGCCGGCGGATCCCCCTGTCGACCCCGAGCACCATCGAAATCGTAAACAGGAGCGTCATCGTCGTCACCACGAGGAGGATGCCGACGTTCCCCAGATCGATTCCCCACTGGTAGTTGAGGCCGGCGATGAACTGGCTCCCGATGAAGCCGAGCGAGGTCGCTACACCCCCGATCGTCGCGAACACGGCGAGAATGTCGACGACCTTCGCAAACGGCCCGTCGAGGTTCTCCGCACCGATGATCGGCGTCAACGCCGAGGAGACCCGAAGCGGGACGTTCTCGTAGTTGTACGCGAAGTACGCGATGGCAAGCCCCATGATCGTGAACACGGCCAGTTGCGGCAGCGCCCAGTGGAACAACGTCTGCTGGATCGCGATCGGTACCGCCTCGCTCGTCCCTCCTTCGACGCCGAACAGTGGTGATGGGTTATCGTAGTAAAACAGCGCCTCCGTCGGTCCCCAGAACACGACTCCCGCTGCGAACCCCGCGGAGTACAACATCGCAAAAAACGACAGGAAGCTGTACTCGGGTTCCTCGTCTCCCATCTTGATCTTCCCCCACGGCCCGATGATCAGAAAGAGGAGAAACAGGACGATCAGAAAGACGATTACCAGCAGTGCCCAGTTCAAGTACTCGACAACCCAGCCGTACACGGTGTTGATCGTCTCTGTAACGGCACTCTGGTTGATGAAGAACGCCGCGATCACCCCGACCGTCAACAGCGCACCGAACGCGAAGACGACCGGATCGATCTCTTCGAAGAACTCGTCGACCACTCCCTCCTCGGCGTCGCTCATCGTCCCACCCCCTGTTCCGAGCGATAAGCAACCTCGTTGCTGTCTCTCGTCCACCCAGTTGCCATGCTGCGCGATAGCATACCGAATCAGTTGATACCATACACAATAAACGTTTCTCACTTTCGTCAGTCATATACGGATTGTGTTCATAAGTCCCGAGAAGAACCCATCTCGAGTTCTCGACTTGCTTGGATGGATGTTCGGCATACCCTCGATTTCCGCTATAGATCGAAACCATTGAGTACTCTCCGTGGACGAAACCCGAGAGACGCGACGTGATTCGATCGTCACATTCAGCTACGGCTGCGCTACAAACAGACGAGAGACGGTCTGAGAATCCTATCTACGAGACCAATTACAAATATTGACTACCGACCGGGTGTGTATATCCCGTGACGAACCGGGCGGAAGCGACTCTTTTGGGTGGCACCGAATCGAAGCGGGAATCGCGGGTCGCTCAGTTCGTCAATTCCTCGAGTTTTTGCGCGCGAGTCTCGGCACTCTCGTCTACGCGCGCCCCGAACTCGTCGACCCGATCCTTGATCTCCTCGCGCGTCGCCTCGGGCGAGAACCCGTCGGACATCGTCAACAGTCGCACGAACGCCCGGAGTTCTTCGTCGGTAAGCTGGGCAAACTCCTCGTTGTCGAGTTTCTCGATTACCTCGTCCACATCGATCTGCCCGACCGGGTCGACGTTGAACTCGACGTTGACCATCCGGTAGTTCGAGCCGGCCAGGCGCTGTTCGGCCTTGCCCACGCCCTCCGAAAGCATGTCCTTGAACGGCGTGTGATAGCCCATCGTTCCCAGGTGGAGGAACGCGAGCATATCGGTGATCCCCTGCGTATAGGCGTCTCGGTCCTCGTTGTCCGGGTCGAATACGGTTTCCCGGTCGCGTTCCTCCATGTATTCAAAGAGGATACTGAAGTCGAGAATCGCGTTTCGAACCCGACGCCGGATTCGGTTCCGCTTTTGTTTTTTCGAGTGATCGGTGTAATCCGTTTTCCGTCCGAGCAGGAAGTCGCGGTCGGAGGGTGTGAGTATGCCACGCGGCCGATCCGAGTCCGCTGCTGTTCGAAGGGACGCCGGCACATCGTCCTGGCTCATACCGGATACACAGAGAGCCCGCGAATTAATCCTTCTGATTCAGCCAACATGATATTCTAAAGACATTCTTGGCGGTCGGCGGCTCTCCTGGCAACCCAAGCCGTCACTGCGTGGTCGAGTTCAGTCGACCGATGGTTCTGTCTATTTATACGCTGTTGCACAAAGTCAGGCAGTATCGGAGATAAGGAACCGGGATGTGAGCGTCTACACCGAGTTCACGCAAGTGATGAGACGGCTGTGTTTCGCAGTACCGGAGCAGACGACAGCCTTCGGTTGCTGGCTGATGCTCACGAAACGGAGTTCACGATTATAGAACTCGTCACCGCAACGGGTGCCGGCGCGAACACTCGCGGATCGCATCCGACAGCACTCGTACGCCGAGCTCGAGACTCTCCTCGTCGATATCGAACGTCGGCGTGTGGTGGTTCGTCGGGTGATCAGTTCCGATGAGGACGTACGACGCGAGGCCGCCGGCCCGCTGAACCCGGTCCATGAGGTAGGTAACGTCTTCGCTGACGCCGAACTCCGTCGTTTCGATCACGTGGTCGACGCCGTCGACTGGTCGGGCGGCCGACCCGACGAGTTCACGTAGCGCGGGATCGCTGTCCGTTCGTGGTGACTCGCTGATAACCCGTGGCGTCACGTCGCAATCGTGCATCTCCGCGGCAGCGTAGAGGACGCGCTCGAGTTCGGTGCGCATGTACTCCATCAGCCCGGTGGTTTCACCGCGGACCTCGGCCTCGATCGTGAGTTCTTCGGCGATGACGTTGCTCGCGGTGCCGCCCTCGATGTAGCCGACGTTGACGCGGGTCATACCGTCGCTGTGGCGAGGGATCGCGTATGCGTTCTGGATGGCCGTTGCCGCCGCTTGCATCGTATTGCCACCTTCGTTGGGTGCCTTTCCGGCGTGGGCGCTCGCTCCTTCGAACGTGGCCGTCAGGTGGGCCATTGCCAGCGGTTTTTCGACGCCGGCGACGATTTCGCCGGTCGGGTGATCGAGGCCGATGTGCGTCGCAAACAGGTAGTCCACGTCGTCGGCGTAGCCGCCTTCGGCCATCGCCTTCCCGCCGCCGGAGATCTCCTCGGCCGGCTGGAAGAAGACCTTCAACGTCCCAGCAAAGTCGCTGTCTTTGATCGCTTCGATCGTCCCGAGTGCGATCGCAATATGGGCGTCGTGCCCGCAGGCGTGCATGTAGCCCTCGTTTGCCGATCGGAATCCCTCCACAGCAGGCCGGTGATCGTCTTCCGCCGACTCCGTCATCGAAATCGCGTCGAGATCAACTCGCAACCCGACGGTCGGTCCCGCTCCCCGTTCGAGAACGGCGACCGCACCGGTGTGGCCACTGGCGGTCCGCTCGAGAATATCCGACTGCACGCCCGCCTCGCGCGCCTGCTCGACCCAGGGCTCGAGTTCAGCGTCCGACGGGACGGCCATTCGCTCGTCGGTCGCAAGCGCCTCCCGTCCGACCGCGATTTCGTCCACGCCGATACGTTCGAGTTCGGACACGACGCGAGCCGTCGTCCTGAACTCGCGCCAGCCGGGTTCCGGATGCCGGTGGAACGCTCGCCGAAGGTCGGTTACGCTAGTGCGCACGTCGTAGGACATTCGTGACGCGTGTAAGCACACCGGATACTTAATAGTGGTCGGTAATCATAGACTGCTTACACACAATTAATGTATATCCGGCCAGAGTCATCGTCTCACTGCGTTAAAACAGCCGTTTCCGATCCGATTCTCGGCCGACACACGGGAGATCGATTCCTGAGAGTTTGCCGTCGACGCGGGTCGGTTGGCGTATCGTGGCCGTGGACTCATTTATCGGACTGTTGAATTACGTCTCATGCCAGATGAGCACAATCGTTCGGCGTGGATTCGTGAGCAGCCCGGCCTAACCGCACTTGCGCTGTTAAGCGCGCTTCTCGCACTGTTCGTTCTCCTGCCGTACCTCCAATTCGTCCTGTTCGGCGTGGTTCTCGCTTACATCCTCTTTCCGGTCCAGGAACGTCTCGAACAGTACATCAGGCCGACGATCGCGGCGATTACCATCGTCGTAGCCACACTACTCATCGTCCTGATTCCACTCATCTACGTCATCACGATCGCCGTCCGACAGGCACTGGATGTCGTCAACTCCATCAATCAAGGTGCACTCGATGTCGCGACGATCGAGGACGCCCTCGAGTTCAACGGCTACGCCGTCGACCTCGTCGAACTCTACCAATCGAATCAGGATCGGATCGCGACGGGACTCGAGCAACTCGCGATGGGAGTCCTCGATTTCGCCGGCAGCCTGCCGAGCCTGTTCATCGGGTTGACGATCACGCTGTTCATCCTCTTCGCGCTGTTACGGGACGGAAAGCGGCTTCTCGTATGGGTCCAGTGGGTACTCCCGGTCGACGACACGATTCTGGATGAACTCCGGACGGGGCTGGACCAGCTCATGTGGGCTTCGGTCGTCGGAAACGTCGCCGTCGCGGCCATTCAGGCGGTACTGCTCGGTGTCGGGCTTTTCGTCGCCGGTGTCCCAGCCGTTATCTTTCTTACCGTTGCAACGTTCGTTCTGACGTTGCTGCCGCTCGTCGGCGCGTTCGGGATTTGGATTCCGGCGGCGGCGTATCTCGCCGCAGTCGGGCGGGTGACCGCCGCCGCAGCAATGGTCGTCTACGGGCTGTTCGTCACCTTCTCGGATTCGTACTTCCGCCCTGCGCTGATCGGTCAGACCAGCGCTTACAACGCTGCTATCGTCATCGTCGGCATCTTCGGCGGGCTCGTCGTCTTCGGCGCTGTCGGGCTCTTTATCGGCCCCGTCGCCCTCGGCGGCGCAAAGCTCGTCCTCGATTGCTTCGCTCGAGAACGGACCGGTATGCCAACTCCCGACGCGCAACGGGAGCAGACAACACCCAGGGCCGAATCCGCGCCGGCGGCCGCCGAATCAGAGACGACACTCGACACCGCGGATGCAACAGCCGAAACCGAACTCGAAGAGTCGGAGAAAACGAACGCCGACACCGACACTGAGAATCGTTCCGAGGACTGAACTCGTCTCGAACCATTCCGCTTTCCTTCCGGAGTTCAGCCGTGTGGTATCGGTGTCGAAGGGGAGTCGACCGGTCGGTATTCGGCAGCGGTCAGCCGAGATACGCGGTCGCGTCCATCTCGACCCGAACATCCTCGGGAAGCCGCGAAACTTCGACGCAGACGCGTGCGGGCGGCTCCTCGCCGAACTGTTCGCCGTAGGCGGTGTTGACCTGTTCGTAGTCGTCGAGTTCGGTCAGGTAGACGGTCACCTTCACGACGTCGTCCAGTCCGTCGCCGCCGGCTTCGTCGACGACGGCGGCGATATTTTCGAGCACTCGGTTCGTCTGCGCCCGGATATCGCCGTCGACGGGGTCGCCGGTTTCCGGGTCGACGGGTCCGTAGCCGGAGACGTAGAGCGTGTCGCCGGCGTGGACACCCTGCGAGTAGGGATTATCGTTGCTCGGTGCACCGTCGGTTTCGATGGGGTCGGTGTCAGTCATGGGTTTCCTCCGAAGAAATCGAGTTCAGGCGGCCTGCATCGTGTCTTCGGTCGTGTGTTCGATCGCATCGACGACGATGTCGAGTGCCGTCGCCGCGAGGTCGTGTGTCAGGACGAGCGGCGGGAGGAGGCGGAGCACGTTCCCGTGGCGGCCGGCCGTCCAGACGAGGACGCCGTGTTCGAAGCAGTACTGCTGGATCGCATCGACGAGGTCGCCGTCCGGCTTGCCGTCGGCGTCGACGAACTCGGCTCCGATGAACAGCCCCTTGCCGCGGATATCGGCGAGCCGATCCGTTTCGTCGGCGGCTTCGCGGAGTCGTCCCTGGATGAACTCGCCGAGGTCGCGAGCGTGGGCCAGCAGGTCGTGGTCCTGCATGTACTCGATGGCGCGGGTACCGGCGCGCATGCCGACGACGTGGCCGCGATACGTGCCGGCGTGGTCGCCCGAGCCCCAGGTGTCGAGTTCTTCCTTGTACATCGTCGCCGAGAGCGGGAAGCCGACGCCGCCGAGTGCTTTCGCGGAGGTCATGACATCCGGTGTGACGTCCTCCCAGTCGCTGGCCCACCACTGGCCGGTGCGACCGAGGCCGCTCTGGATTTCGTCGAAAACGAGCGTGACATCGTTGTCGTCCGCGATATCACGCAGTCCTTGGAGGAATCCCGCCGGAGGGGTGACGATGCCGCCTTCGCCCTGGATCGGTTCGACGACGATGGCGGCCGGATTCGCCAGGCCGCCGTAGGGGTCTTCGACGATGGCCTGTACCTCCTCGAGTGCGTGATCGACCGCCGCCTCGGACGTCTTGTCCTGTCGGAAGGGGAAGGGATACGGCGCGTGGACGACGTCCGAGAGCAGTGGCGCGTAGTGTTTCTTGAGCTTCGTGTTCGACGTGACGCTCATCGCGCCGGTCGTTGCGCCGTGATAGGAACCGCGGAAGGCGATAAGCCCGTCCCCGTCGGAGTTGTACTTGGAGAGTTTGATCGACGCTTCGATGGCGTCGCTGCCCGTCGGGCCACCGAAGACGACGCGATTGTTCCCTTGAAGCCCGCTGGGTGCGATCTCATCGAGTTTCTCGATCAGTTCGAGTCGCGCCTCCGTCGGGAAGTCGACGGTGTGAACGAACTTGTCGGCCTGTTCGTGGACGGCCTCGAGCACGTACGGATTTGCGTGACCGACGTTGAGCACGCCGATTCCCGCAAAGAGGTCGATGTACGTGTTCCCGTCGGCGTCGCGAACCGTCGCGCCGTTTCCCTCCTCGAAAGCGATCGGGATATCGTTCGGGTAGGCGACCGCACTACTGTCGATATCCCGTTGTTTCTCGAGTAGCGACCGGGTTTTCGGCCCGGGGACGGAGTCAACGTTCGGTGCATCATCGAAGTGAAGCTCCTCGATCGGTGGTCCTGCCGTCATACGTCACCACAGGTGAAACAGATATTAATAACTTGTCCACAGTATCCATGTTTTGTGTATACAAATTCTGATCACGATATCTCTCGTCGACTCCTGTTTTGCGGCCGGACTACCGGCCGCCATGACCCGTCACTTGTGGGGCGGTTGCTGTTGACCGCGCTCAACGGGGTCGTTCGAAAGGAACGTCGTTGCAAGCCACGCTTCTGCACGCGTTAGTCGGTACTGGAGCGTCGAAACCGGGATTCCTTCAGCAGCAGCGATATCCTGAACTGAACTCTGGCGGGGTGTTTGATAGTAGCCGTATTCGACGCCTAACTCGAGTGCTTCCCGTTGCTTATGCGGCAGTTCGGACCCAGCAATCGCGTTTGTCTCCCAGTTCGGTGCCGACTCGAGTCGCTCGAACGTGAGTTCGAGTCCGTCACGGAGATGTTCGCTGAGCTCATCGTAAATCGGACTCATGGCTGTTTCGTCGTCTGCGAGAAGACGCCACTTGTACGTCGAACCGTGTTGCTCGGCGCGACACAATGCGCCGTCACCGAGATGTTTCGCTGCCAGATACGGAATCGATCGGCAGCCGTCTCCTTCGGATTGACGCGAATAAATCACTCGACGCGTCGGTTCCGTAGAGAGAACCTCGTGTGTCCAGTCGATCCGAGAACCGCCCATTCCACGGAGATTAGAACAGCGCGAGAGCCCCGTGAGCCGTTGGTCGTATGCCGATAGTGCGTCTCGTGACCCAGTCACATCATCCACGCGCCACATCGTCTCGGTAGTGGCATGACAGGCGACCGTTCGAGCATAGAGTTCAGAATGATCGATGAAGACATCCATCAGGTCATCCGCGCCGCTGTCGTACGTGACTGTAAAGGCGAACTCCTGCATAGGTGTCTATTCGAGTAGTATCGTCATGTATACTGTGTTTGGCTTCCCGAACGCCGCCCACAGCCAACGCTCCGATGTTTGCTCCGTCGACTCCACTCTCAAATCCTCTACTCGGTCTTATACTTAGATCCAACTAGTTACCCTGTGAGACAGTCACGCGACCGTGTGATGGGAATATAATCCCGCGCGAAATAGGGGAGTCCATGGCTCCATTCAGACGATTCTTGGTGATGCTCGGTGGAGCGATCGTCGCCGCCGCTGTCATGACGGTCCTTCTTGCGCCGCCGAACGCAACTTCCGGCGTACTGATATTTGGGATCATCTTGGTAGCGGGGGTTCTCCTCTCGTACGTCGTCGGCTATCTCGGTACACCGTGGAATAGTACCGCCTACCCGATGACGGAACCGACGAGCAACCCGGTCGAGGAGCCAACGGACGCCTCGCAGGCTGATGCCGAGGAGTTCAAATGGATGCTTCGAGAGGGCATCGGCGTTGCGATCGCGTCCCTCTTCGGGATGCTCTTTCTCATCTTGTTCTTGCTCGAGGAGACTGCACTCATCGAATCGCAGAATCTTACCGTCGGCGAGATCAGCGTTTGGACCGTTCTCCTCGTCCTCGCGCTGTTGCTCGTGGTGCTCGGTCTCTGGAGTTGGCGAGGCCGGTAATGTCTCACCTCTCTTCTGCTCGTTCAAAATAGTCTTGCCTGGCCACACGGTAACCTCACCTGGCCACACGAGGAGAGTTCAAAGAATCTAACAGACATATTCGATCACCTCTCCCATACATGATGTGTTTGACTCCCTTTCTCTCCGCTTATCCGACGGTCACTCGGACTGTGACGATCAGCCCTTGCTGTTCGTTTCGAGACTATCGATACAGCTTTTCGTTTCTCTCACGTCTTCCTCGTTACCTTCGTTCAACCCCTGTTTAGCATGTTTTCCCCCATCTCCCAAGTATCCGGTATCGTCCTTCTGTAGCCACTTTGCTATCAAGCTACTGAACTCGTGATCGCGACAACTATGTGAGATTCTGGTCATTTCTTCGTTGTGGGATCGATCCTCTATTCTGCAGCAACATTAATAAAGAATGTCAAATAGTCCGAACTGGATCGGGAGTAAGAGCACTATCGTTGCGGCTGAACAGGCGACCGTTGCGATGATGAGTTCCCGGGTCTCGATATCGCCCTCGTTCAGAATAACGATGAGTACCGCCGATTGATACGGGAAGAAGTACGAACTCAGTGCGGTAACTTCTGCGAGTAACACCGGTGTGACTGGGAGTCCTGCGGCCTCGATGTATGGAATCAGAATTGGTGTGAGGACGCTCGCGACTGCCAACCCTTCCATCAGAAACGTGAGCACGAACGTAATAAAGAAAACCGACATGAGAATTACTACGAGCGGTGCATCCGTCGGAATGAGCGCGAGGAGATACGTCGACGCTTCGTCGGTAAATCCCGTCTGGGTGAGCCCGTCGCCGATCGCAAACACCGCGGCGATGAAGAACAGGATCGAGAAATCCACCTCTCTGCCGATCGTCTCGAACTCGGCGATTCCGATCCGCGGAAGAAACGCCAGAATGACGACGACGATAGCGCCGATTACCGGATGAAATCCGTGAACGAAGTCCGTCGCCCAGATTCCCGCTCCGACGAGCAAGAAAACGAGCATCCGTCGTTCGTCTCTTCCATCGGAACCGGTCTCGTCGTCAGGGAGGGCAACGTTCGAACCTGCTGGCGGTCGAAAGAGGAGATAGACGATACCGATAACCAGCAGGACGCGCACGAATCCCAGTATCGGATACATGTGGAGCCACCACTCCGACCACGAAATCGTGTGATCGGCGATCGACTGGCTGAAACCCGAGATAATGATGTTTGGGAGGTCAGCAGTTAGAATCCCGGCTGAGCCGTAGAACGTGGCAAACAGCGGCCCGATGTAGAGCCCGACGCGCGCCTCTCGAGAATCGAACAGCGAACCGAGTTCTCGAAGGATCGGGGCGAGTGCGAGAATGCGGACGAGGGCTGACGGAACGAGGAAGGCGAGTGCGTGTGCGCCGAGTGAGAGTGCGAGCAGTAATCGTCGATAGGTGCGACGCGAGCCGACCTCGGTCGGGTTGCTGACACTTCTGGTCGCGACCCACCGCCCGACTCTCGTAGCAAGCCCGCTCTGGCGGGTTGCTTCCCCCATCAACAGTCCGAATCCGATAAGCCAGGTCGCGGGCTTTTGAAAGCCAACGAGCGCCAAATCCGTCGAAAAGGTCACGGCGATAAGGCCGAGTGCGATCAGGCCCGTGTACGACGGCGGAATCGGTGTGAGCACCCAGAGAACGATACAGAAAAGCGTAATCGAGAGCATCGTTGCCATCGCGGTCGAAGCCATAGAGAACCAGACCGCAAGACCGATACCAGCAGCGATGGGGAACGCTACCCTCGGTCTGCGGAGGATTTCGATCGCGTCTGACCGATCCATTGGTTTCTACTCGATAGTAGAACGGTAAAACTGTCGCGGTTTTGGAACCTCACTCCGAACCGGGGATTACTCGCTGACGATTACCGCCGTGGCCGACCGCTCGCCGGCACGACCGAACTGCTCGACAGCTACGATGTCCACCACGCGTCATTCGGCCCCCGAAATCGAGTCGAGCAGCGCGCCGACGGCCTGCGCACCGCGCTCAGGTGTGTCGAACGTCGGAATTCCGGCTGCCTCCATCTGTCGGCGCTCGTCGTCGAGTGCATGATCGGGGCCAGCGACCGTAAAGCAGATCGGTTTGTCGACCTCGGCGGAGAGCGTCTCGAGTTCAGCGACGGGATAGCCAAGCGAGTCCTCGTAGATTTCATAGACCAGCACGATGTCGACGTTGTCGTCGCGTGCAACGGCGTCGATGACTGCACCGAACTCGGGCATCGGTCGTCCCGTGTCGACCGGGTTTTCCGTGTACGTGATGCCCGGAAGGATGTCGTCGAGTCGCTTGCGGGTCTCGTCGGTCAGGCCCGGAAACGTCGCCGCGGTGCCTTTGAGGAAGTCAGTCATGATGATTCCTGGCCCGGCCTGGGCCGTGACGAGACCGACATTTGGACCATCGGGCGTCGGCGAGTCGGCAAGGGCTCTACCGGCATCGAGCAGTTCGGTCGTCGACGAAACGGTCACCAATCCGGGCTGGTCGAAGCCGGCCTCGTAGATGGCATTGTCCTGTGCCGGGGCCGCCGTGTGCGCTTTTGCGAGGTCCGCGATGTCGTGTTCGCCGACTTTGAACGCGACGACCGGCGTCTCGGCAGTTTGGCAAGCCTGCAGGAGTGCGTCGACATCGTCTGTCCCCTCGACGTGCATGACGATCGCATCGGTCCGCGGATCGTCGTCGAGCGCCGGAATCACGTCGGCAAAGCCCGTGTTCATCCGGTTGCCGAGGCCGAACATCGCCGAGATGCCGTACCCCTCGCGGGTCAGTTGAAACGACATGGTGATCCCGACGCCGGCACTCTGGGTGACGAGACCGACGTTTCCGGTCCCGACATCGCGGATTCGGGGAACGAACGAACCGTATAGGCCCTTGTGGGGAATCGCGTATCCGGCCGTGTTCGGCCCGAGAACCGTCATATCGTACGCCGCTGCGGTCTCCGCAATCGCGTGCTGCAATTCCGCACCGTCGCCGCCCATCTCAGCAAATCCGCCGGCGAAGATCACGGCCGCCTCGACGCCCGCCTCACCGCACTCCTCGATCACGTCCGGTTGCAGGTGCCGGGGCACGCAACACAGTGCCAGCTCCGCGTCGGTCTCCCGCACCGAGTCGACGAACTCGTAGCCGAAGACGGTCCCTGAACTCGAGGGATTTACGGGATAGATCTCGGTATCGGAGGCTTCGACGTTAGACATCGCATCGTTCCCGAGCTTTCCCGGCGTCGCCGACGCACCGATAACGGCGACGCCATCCGGATCGAAGAGAGCGGGTAGGCTCATACTGAACTGCAGCGAGTATTGGACCATAAATGGCGGGGATTTTGTGGTACCACCTAACGCGGTTCGCTCTATACAACCCCCTCTTCTCACTCGCCCTCCTCTCACTCCCCTCTCACTCTTCCTCCCATTCTTCGTAATCGAGATACTGCCGTCCCTCCGGCGTCTCCGCGAGAATGTCGTCGAAGATCGCCGCTTCCGTCTGGAACTTGTGGACGCTATGAAGCATCGTGTTGTGGAACTCCGAGAGCAAGTCTCCGTGCGTCTTGAAGAACTCGTGCACCCAGCGTTCCATCTCCTCGTTGGTTCGGAACTGCGCGATCGCGTGCCAGTGGTAGTTGCTGTCCGCAGTGAAGAACATCAGGATATGCGGGTCGTTTACGAGCGCATCGTAGCATGACCGCCAGTTGTCGTCGAAGTTCGGAAAGTCGAACGCGATACGGAACAGATAGTGCCGGAAGATCTCCCGGTTCGGCAAGATTGCTTCCCGGAAGATCTCCTCCTCGGACATCGTATGAAGGATTTCGTTAACCCGGTTGTGGGAGAGCGTGATCCCGTACTCCGATTCGAGGATCCGGCTGAGTTCCCGCGTCGACGCCGTCGGGTAATCGACTCGCGCTTTGAGAATGACGATATCGCGTGGGGATACGTCGAGCGAATCGGTTGTCGTCATCGTGATTTCTCCTGTGAGTGTTATCATAAAAAGTCTACCTACTCTCGAGGTTCCGCCGCGTAGTCGAGATCCGGAACCTGACGACGAGGGCTGCTGGCCGACAGCCGGCGACCGACGGGTGCTGATCGGAATCTGATCAGCCGCCGCCCCGCCCTCCTATCGCGCCACAGCGTGCGCGAGGAGTTCAACCGGCGTCGGGGGTTCCGTGCGGTCCAGCGTGCTGCCGGCGAACGAGCTGTCGGCGGGGACCGGTTCGATTCGCCCGTCGCCGAGTTGCGTTCGGCAGGACGTTCCCGGGGCAGTGACAACGTCGGCGCCGCTGTCTTCGATCTGCTCGAAGAGGATATCGCCGATCGAGCGGCTCAGCGAGTAGTGTTCTGACTCGTAGCCGAACGTGCCGGCCATGCCACAACACCCCGAGTCGAGCGGATCGACCGCGTACCCCGCCCGCCGAAGGACGCCGACGGCGTGGTGATCCTTCTTTTCGGCCTTCTGGTGGCAGTGACCGTGGTACGCGAGCGACTCGGCGGGGGACTTCCACTCGACGTTCTCGTCGAGTCGGAACGTATCGACGTACTCGCAGATGCCGTAGGAGTTCGCCACGAGCGATTCGACCGCTCGGCCCGAGCAGAGATCGAGGCTATCGGATTGGAACATCACGGCGTCGGAGGGTTCCGCGAGGACGACGTCCCAGCCGTCACGAACGCGCGGCTCCAGTTCCGCGATGTTCGTCTCCATCGCGTCGCGCGCGTTGTCGACGAATCCCTTCGACAGCGCCGGACGGCCGCTGTCGGTCCGGTCGGCCACGTCGACGCGGACGCCGGCGGCTTCGAGAACGCGCACCGCGGCCTTGCCGACTTCCGGGTGGCTGTAGTTCGTGTACGTGTCCGCGAAGAGAACGGCTTTTCGTTCGGCACCCGCCGTGTCCGCCCGAGAGGCTCGCTCCGCCCGCTTCTTCGAGGCGGCCTCGCCGCCTCGCTTCTCGAACCAATCCTGTAGCGTCTCGCGGCTGAACGCGGGAAGTGATCGATCGCTCGCGATTCCGATTGTCTTCTCTGCGATCGCGCCAGACCCCGGCAACGAGTTCAGCAGGTTCGAGACCGGTGCCATCGCGCTGCCGACGGCGGCGAGCGTATCGAAGTTGGCGAAGAGCCGGTCGCGAAGGCTCGCACCGTGTTTCCGGTGGCGCTCGTGCATGACCTCGGTTTTGAGCTTCGCGACGTCGACACCGCTCGGGCAGTCTCGCTTGCAGCCCTTGCAGCCGATACAGAGATCGAGTACCTCCTCGGCGAACTCGTCGTCGGTCGGGTCGTCGGGCAGGTCGCCGCTCATCGCCTGTCGAAGGAGGTTCGCTCGGCCCCGCGTGGCGGTAATCTCCTCGTCTGCGGCCCGGTAGGTCGGGCACATGACGCCGCCGGTGGTCTCCTGGGACCCGCGACAGCCGCCGCAGCCGTGACAGAGTTCGACCATGCCCTGCATGCCGTTCTCGTTGTTCCAGTTCATCGACGGTTCGAACCCGGCGTCGTACTCGTAGGCGTCGTCGTACCGGAGGTGCTCGGTCATGTCGTGGTCGCCACAGACGTTGCCCGGGTTGAGCAGCCAGTCGGGGTCGAACGCGGTCTTCAGGTCACGGAACGCCTGCCAGAGGTCGTTGCCGTAGAGCTTGCGGTTCCACTGGGTACGTGCGTGGCCGTCACCGTGTTCGCCCGAGACGCTGCCGCCGAACTCGACGACCATATCCGTTACTTCGTCCGCGATGGTTTCCATGTCCTCGCGGTCCGTCGCGGCCTTCGTGTTGACCAGCGGGCGGACGTGGAGGACGCCGGGGCCGGCGTGGGCGTAGAACGCGGCGTCGTCGTCGCGGTCTTTCTGGGTAAGCAGCGTTTGGAAACGCTCGACGAACTCCGGAAGATGCCCCGGCGGGATCGCACAGTCCTCGATGAAACTGATGTGCTTTTCGTCGGAGGTACGCGAGAGGAGGATCGGCAAGCCGGACTTCCGGAGCGTCCAGAACATGTCGCGTTCGGCTTCCTCGTGTGCTTCCAGTCCGGCAAACGCGAGCGTTTCGTCGATTTCCGGGCGCTCGGCGGGTGGTTCCGCCTCGGTATCCGTCCCCGGAACTCTATCCACGAGGAGCCCAGCCGTCTGCTCGCGCCCGTGTTCGTCGTCCTCGGCGTAGAACTCGATCAGCAGTCCCGCCTCGGCGTCGGCCGGAACGAGCGACGCCGCCTCCTCGAACTCGGTCGTCTTGCGGGCCAGCCCGAGGAGCACGTCGTCGATGAGTTCGACCGCAGCCGGCTCGTGTTCGAGGACGTGCTGCACGTCGGTCACGGCGTCGAGGACGCTCTCGTAGAACAGCAGCGAGACGGCCTTCGTCTCGGGGACGGGTTCGAGCGACACCTCGGCCTCGGTGACGACGGCGAGGGTCCCCTCGCTGCCCGCGAGTAGCCGCGCGAGGTTGACCGTTCCGCTCTCGGCTTCCTCGACGAGCACGTCCAGGTTGTACCCCGAGACGTTGCGCTTCAGGTCGGGGAACCGTTCTCGTACCTCGTCGCTCTCCTCGTCGATGATCCGGACGAGTTCAGCGTACACCCGCTCGAGGATGGTTCCTTCAGAATCGGCCGCCCCGCGAATCTCGTCGACGGCCGTCTCGCCGAGCGTCGCGACCGTTCCGTCGGCCAGCACGACCTCGCATTCTTCGATATAGGCGTCGGTCTTGCCGTAGACCAGCGAGTGTGCACCCGTCGAATTGTTGCCGATCGCACCGCCGATGACGCTGCGGTCCCCAGCGGCCGGATCGGGCGCGAATTTCAGCTCGTACGGCGCGAGTTCGTCGTTGAGTTCGCCGAGGACGGTTCCCGCCTGGACGAGCGCCGAGCGCGCGTCGGGATCGATCGCTTCGATGCCGTCCATGTAGCGGGTGAAATCGAGCACGACGGCTTCGTTGACGGCCTGTCCCGCGAGACTCGTCCCGCCGCCCCGCGGCAAGACGGGAATCTCTCGCCGTGCACAATAGGCGACGGTTTCCGCGACGTCGTCGGTCGACACTGGGAAGACGACGCCGATCGGCGTCATCTCGTAGGCGCTCGCGTCGGTCGCGTACAACTGACGCGTGTAGGAGTCGAACCGAACGTCGCCCTCGAGTCGCCCGCGAAGATCGGCGACGAGCGTGGGTCGATCCACCTCGCCCGCAACGAACTCGTCGGCGGCCCGTTGATCGGGTATTTCGTCGCTGGCATCGTCTCCCGCATCGAATACAGTATTTGAACTCGCAGTCATCCTCAACTGATCACTTCGATAGGCCATCACACGTTTCACAACGATAAAGCGTTCGACAGCGCGCCGACCAAGTCACTCGTTCCCCGGCACGCTGTCTCGGCGACTACCGCTCTCGAATCGGTCGAGTCTCTCCCGCAGTGGGGCTGAACGGTCGGGAATCTCTCGTTTCACCCCACCTCTCAGTTCGGTTCGATCGACATGACGGTACGCGAAACAAACAGCTATATGCCTGAGGCGTGCTAACTGCTATCGATACGACCAGTGGTCAGTGTCCTGCATCGACACACCGAACGAGTGCAGCCGAGCGCAGTCACTCGACTCACGGTCTCCGTTCCAGTCTCACCCGACCTATGCAAACGATACTCCTCTGTGCCGATACGGACGGCGAACGAATCACCGAACAGGTCGACTCAATTACGAGCCTGCCGCTTGAGCAGGATCGCGTGCGGGTACTCGTCTCTCACGTCTTCCGGACCGACGACGACGAGGCCGACGCCGCGAACCTCAAGGCGGTCCAGTACGCTACCGCTGAACTCGAGGCGACGGGCTTCGAGGTCGAGGTGCGTCATACGGTCTGCTGTAACGATTTAGCGGCGCAACCGCGCCCGTCCTGCAGTTGCGCCGGAAATGACTTACAGCAGTCCGTATCAGTCGAGCGGGGATGCCGTACAGAACATCCTCGAAACGGCTACGGCCATCGATGCCGACCTGCTCAGTATCGGCGGCAGAAAACGATCCCCGACCGGAAAAGCGCTGTTCGGCAGCGTCGCACAGCAGGTGATGCTTCGATCGGATCGTCCGGTCCTGTTCTCCACCGCCGGCGAGTAAGCGGGTTCGGTCGCCGGATTCTGAACTCGACGGTAGTTGTCTAGCGGTTACTCGTCCGAGTTCAGACAGCCGTCGTCGTTTTTCGGTTCTTCGTTTCTTCGGTTCTGAACTGCGTGGGTTCGTCTTGTGCGTCCTCGAACGCAGATTGCCGTGTCGTGTTCGTCATCACAGGAGGCCGACAAACGCTGCAGCGTGAACCAGGGCTGCGGTGATCGGAATGAGGAGGGCCGTTCGCATGACGAACAGCACGAAGAGGTCCCGGAACCGGATCGGAATGTCGTCGAACATGTCAACCATCATCGGGGCCGACGCGGCGAAGAAGATCGCCTGCGAACTCACGACGATCACGACGAACGCTTTCGTGATCACGTCGGTGCCGACGACGAGCGTCGCGGCGATGAACATCTCCGCGCCGCCGATGATGATCGCCGAGGCGGCTATCTGCGGGTCCGGAATACTCAGGGCCGCCAGGACGGGGACCAGCGGCTGCGAGATCACTTCGAAGACGGACGTGTACTCGTTGAGCGTCACGACGGTGATCCCGATCGAGAGGATTGTTCCAAGCATCATCGCCGTCAGCTTCATCCCGTCGATGAGTCCTTCAACCGCGGACCGCGGAATCGAGGCCCCCTGTTCGGCGGTTCTGACCGCCTCGTTGAACGCGAACCGGATGTAATCGCCGACCGAGCCGCGGAACTCCGGTTCGGGATCTGGGGTCGCGACGTACTCGTTTGGAACGGTCGACAGCGGCGGCACGCGAACGAGGATGACCGCCGTTGCGATGACGCTGATCAGGTAGAGGAAGACGACGATCGGGAAGATGTGCAGGATGTCGAGCACGGCCGCGATCGCGCCGACCGTTCCCAGGTTTCCCGTCGCGAAACAGGTGCAGATCGCAAAGACCTCGCGTTTGTTGTAGCCGCCTCGGTCGAAGACGTTTCGCGTGAGGTAGTAGCCGATACTGAACGACCCGAGCCAGGACGCCGCGCTGTCCAAGGCCGCGCGGCCGGGGAGGTTGAACAGGGGCCGCATCACCGGCTGAGACAGCGTGCCGACGAACTGGAGGCCGCCGAGTTCGGCGAGCAGGTTGACGAACATCGCCCCGATCGGAATCACGAGCGCGATCGTCAACAGGAGGCCGCCCCAGACGACACCGGAGGTATTGTCGCTGAGAAGCCATTCCGGGCCGGTTCTGAGCAGGATCGGCGCGGCAACGACGATTCCGAGCAGCCGAAGCACCCAGAATACCGTCGAGGTCTGCCAGTAGTCAAGTTCCAATCGATCGACAAGTTGTTGATCGATCGTCACGAGTCCCTGATAGTGAAGCATCGAGACGCTCGTCAAGAGACCGCCGCCGAGAATCAAGCCGAACGTAAATACTTCCACGAGATACGGGTACGACTCCTGAATGAGACCGACGACGACATCGAGCGGGATCGTCGTCTGTCCGTCCCACTCGATCGGAAACAGAAAGAAGAACGATCCGATCCCGAAGGCGAGAATGAACCGTAATAACGGCTGCGGACGCTTCTCGATCAGCGTCACGTTGTCGATCGTTTTGTCCTCCGGCTCGGCGTTCTCTCCGGACATGTGTTCGTCACTCTCCCACGCGGTCCTCCCGAACATGGTCCGAGGGTATTTTTCATTAACAATAAAGTCACCGATCATGAGTGGTTGTTACTGACCAACTCACACCAATAGTGTCGTTTCGTCACACATTGTCTTCTCACGCCGAGCCGATAACCGGCGTCGAACTGGTCGCACGGACAACCGATGTACTCGATCCCGGTCGTGAGTAACGGCGAACGCGTCTCCGTCCGACCACGGATTACAATTCTCGTTAATAGGGACGGAATCTGTGAAATCGGTATCTAGGTAGAATTATTTTGAATTTTTGTAATACACGCGTCGTATGTGCGCGGATATCATCCGAGAGCAGTTACCATCGGACAAACGGTCAGATTTTACGCACATACCGCTGTAACGCACAGGGTGTGACTCGCTCGGGCCGCCGTGGTGGGACTCGGCCCGTTCTGACTGTAGAACGCCGTCACTGGTCTCGCCTTCCGGTTGGCCTGCGCTGGTCACTGCACGTACCCATGGTCGCGTGCGTGCTTCGAACCTCGTCGGCAGATGTCTCCACCCTTACTCGGACGCAGTGAGCGACCACAACAATTATCATGGTTTGCCCCAACCACTCGTAGTATGAGCGGTGATACGACGGCATCTCCCGTACTGATAGCCGGCGCTGGACCGGTCGGAATGAGCGCAGCACTCGCCTTACACGCGCGAGGAATCGATGCAACGATTCTCGAAGCCGAATCTGCGGACCGAGATCGTTCCGGCAGTCGCGCCATCTACGTCCACGGGTCCACGCTCCGGACGCTCGAACGAGTTCATCCGGGGCTCGGTACCGACCTCGTCGACGAGGGGCTCGTCTGGCCGACGCGACGCACGCTCTTCCGGGGTGCGGAAGTGTTCAGCCGAACGTACGACTCTCCCGGCGGTTCGGGTGACATTCCACACTTTACCAGCGTCCCGCAGGTCGTCACCGAGGACTACATGCACGACGCGCTTGCCGAGGCCGGCATCGACATTCACTGGGATGCCGAGGTCACTACCGTCGAGTCCTCACCCGACGGCGTCCGCGTCGAAACGGCCGACGGCCGCGAATGGCGCGGCGAGTTCCTGATCGGCGCGGACGGCGGCGGTTCGACCGTTCGCAAGGAGATCGGCGCGAACTTCGAGGGCGACCAGTCCGAGAACGCCTTCCTCATCGCCGACATCGAGGAGATCGAAGACGAACAACGCGAACTCGAGCGGGTGTTCCACTACGACGCGCCCGCGGCCGATGGCCGCAACGTGTTGCTCGTCCCCTTCACCGGCGGTTGGCGACTCGACATTCAGTGCATCGAGGGCGACGACCCCGAGGAACTCAGCAGCGAAGAGCGGATGCGCGAGTTCATCCGCGACATCATGGGCGAGCGCTACGAGGACAACCTGCAGTGGGTCTCGAGTTACTACTTCCTCCAGGTGATGGCTGACACCTTCATCGACGACGACCGCCGGGTGCTGCTCGCCGGCGAAGCGGCGCACCTGCTCGCGCCCTTCGGTGCTCGCGGGATGAACTCGGGCATTGCCGACGCGGACGAGGCAGCTTCGGCGATTGCGGCTGCTATCGATGCGAAGACCGACGCGGTCGTCCGCGACGAGGTTGAACTGTACGCGGCCCGGCGCGAGAAAGCCGCCGAGTTCAATCTCAACGCGGCGGGACAGGCGCTCGAATACCTCCAGGGCGAGGATCCGGTGACGGTGTTACAGAAGGAGGCAGCGGCTTCGCTCGCCGACCAGTTCGAGACTGCGGGCGAGTGGCTCGACGACGCCCCGTACGGTCCACACGGGACGCCGCCGATCGTGTCGACCGGGAACTACTGACTCCCGAGTCGTCATCGGTTCACCGAATACGCGGACCGTTACACGTTTTCACAAACTCGTCACCGTCACTCCAGAGACGCCGATACCTGGACCAACTCAGACGAGTTCAAGTTGCTTGCCGACCCAGTGATCGCGCGCAGCCAGCACCAACGCCTTCTCATCCGCGAAGTCGGTCGTCTCCGCGACGAACTCGTCCCACTCGCCCTCCGAAACGGTCTCGAGTTCGGCCGCGGCGTCGGCGGGACTGGGACTCGCCGCAACCAGGTCATTGAACGAACTGAACTCGGTGCGGGCCTGGACGAACTCCGCATCGAACAGGTCGGTGAGTGGAATCTCGGTATCGGGGTCGTGTACGTCCGCGGCGGTCGGAAGGTCGTCACGTCGTTCGGCGGCTGCTCTCACGTCGCTTTCGAGTGCCATGGACTCACTTGGCGGTCGGGTGTTGTAAATCCATTCCATTATCGCCCGCGTCGACCCGGCTCGGGTACCGCCTCGCGTGCCAGCCCGCTGCCCCGTGAGAAAGCGGGCCCGCCGACCGCCCGTTTTTCGTCGTCCGTTCTGTCTTGTGCTCGCCGATCAGAACGGGAACTCGCGGGGTTCGTGCTGGAGCGAAATCCACTTTTGCTCGGTGATCTCGTCCAGGAAGGCCTCGCTATTGTAGCCGCCGACACCGGAGGCTCCGGTGCCGCCGAACGGGACGTGCGCCTCGTCGTTGATCGGTTGGTCGTTGACGTGGACCATGCCGGTCTCCAGCTGGTCGGCGATTCGTTTGCCCGCGCCGACGTCGCCGGCGTGAACCGAACCGGACAGGCCGTACGCCGTGGCATTGGCGAGTTCAACTGCTTCGTCGACGGTCGAGAACGGGATGACCGGCGCGATGGGACCGAAGTGCTCGTTGCAGGCGGCCGGCATGTCGTTCGTCACGCCCGAGAGCACGGTCGGCGCGACGACCAGCGAGTCGTCGACGCCCTCCAGTTCGACCGTTTCGCCGCCGGTTTCGAGGGTCGCACCGGCGTCGATCGTCCGCTCGACGTACTCGAGCATTTCGTCGCGCTGGGACTCGTCGATGATCGGGCCGACGACCGTCTCCTCGTGCGCGCTGCCGACCGGTAGACGCTCGGCGCGGTCGGTCAGTTTCGTGACGTACTCGTCGTAGATATCCTCGTGGACGAGGTGGCGATTGATAGAGATACACACCTGCCCCTGGTGGACGAAGCTCCCGAACGCGGCGGCGTCGACGGCTGCGTCGACATCGGCCGCGTCGGTGACGATGTGGGCGTTGTTGCCGCCGAGTTCCATCGCGGGGACCGCGAGGTTCTCGCCGGCGGCCGCGGCGACGCGGCGACCGACCGCGGTGGAACCGGTGAAGGCGACGACGTCGCTCTCGGGGTGGCTCGCGACGCGATCGCCGATCTCGGAGCCGCGGCCGGTGACGACGTTTAACACGCCTTCGGGCAGTCCGGCGGCTTCGAACAGGCGTGCGAACAGGAGGCCGCCGACGATCGGCGTGTTCGTCGCGGGTTTGAGGACGACCGCGTTGCCCGCGGCGATCGCCGGCGCGACGGCGCGCATCGAGAGGTTCAACGGGAAGTTCCACGGCGAAATCACCGTGACGACGCCCTTGGGAACGCGCTGAACGATGTTCTCTTTGCCGGGAACGTTCGACGCGGCGTGCTCGCCTTTCATTCGGCGGGGCAGCGTCGCCGCTTCGGCGGCTTGGTCCGACGCTAGCTGGAGGGACGTTTCGCCCATTCCCCGCGTCCCGCCAGCCTCGTGGGCCAGCAGGTCGATGATCTGCTCGCGATGGTCATCGAGCAGCCCCAGCATCTCCTGGACGACTTCTTGCCGTCGGGCCGGCGGCGTTTGTGCCCACTCGTCCTGCGCCTCGGCGGCCGTCTCGTAGGCCGCATCGACGTCGGCCTCGGTTCCGGCCGGCACCGTCGCGACGGTCTCTCGCGTCGACGGATCCGCCACGTCGATCGTCGTCCCACTCGCCGCTTCTCGCCACTCTCCGTCGATGTACAACTGATCCCAGTCCGCATCGATGCCGTACGGAGACTCCATCTGTTGCCCCATACCATTCCATTCGGCGGCAAGCAGATCAATGTTTGCAGAGTGGACACCGGTGTTACCGGCTCAACGGCGGCTCTATCTGGATATTGAGATTTCGAATCTCGCGTCGCGGCGGCTGGCTGGAGACGACATATCCCGACACTGAACTCGGAACTCGAGCTCCCAGTCGAATGCGACGGTGAACTCGAAATGTTGGCCCGTGCAGACACGCGACCGGAGTCGGTCTCAGTCCGCAGTCCGTTCGACGGTGGCGTCGAACACCTGCTCCGACGGGAAGACGCCGTAACACTCCTCGCAGACCATCTGTCCCTGGACCGCGTATTCCCAGAGCTTTCCCCCGCAGTCCAGACAGTCGAAGTGCGCTCGGACGAACGGATCTTCCTCGACGTACGGATTCTCGAACTCGGCCATACGAAGACGCTAGGGGCGACAATCTATAAGAGTACTGCCTCGTTTGCCGCCAGCCACTGCGGACCCATACGCGAGGTGGGGAGCGGAACTTGCACGGACGAGTTCCGAGTCCGGATCAAATTAGTCGTCAATGCCGGCTTCGGCGTAGAAGTTCATCGCCTCCAGAATCGGGCGATCGGTCATGCCGAGGAGGATCGCTTCATCGTCCGGTTCGTGGTGATGGGGAGCGTCCGGCGGCACGACGAAAATGTCCCATTGCCCCCATTCGAGGGTCTCGCCGTCGACGTGAGTCGCGCCCTCCCCCTCGATGACGAAGTAGACTTCCGTCGCGTTGTGGAAGTGTGCGTCCGTCGGCCCGTCGTTTAGCAGCTGCGCCCGGAACGACATGGTCGGGAACAGCGGCTCCTCCCCCGTGGCCGGATTGACGTACGCGAGGCTGTAGCCGTCGTAGGGGTCCGGCTCGTCATTGTCCGCGCGCTGACGGAGCGACGCTTCCATCTCGTCCCACCCGAAGCGATACGGCGGCGTCGGCTCCTGATTCCCTTCGAACGGGCCGGGAATGGAGCCGTCTTTTTGCTCGGCGGCGGGACGCCCGCGCCCGTACTGGGAGGCCCAGTATCCCTGCGACTTCGTCACCGGCTGGCGTTCGAGTTCGTGATTCTCGAAGACGTGCGTGTTGTTCAGCGTATCCAGGAACAGCGGCAGGTCGAGCACGTCGAGCCAGGCGGCCGTCTCGTCGGAGTCGTTGATGTGGTCGTGCCACTCCCACTGCGGCGTGGTGACGAGGTCGTTGTCCTTCATCGGGAACTCCTCGCCGGCGACGACCGTCTTCATGTCCTCGTGGCCGTCGATGGTGAACCGAAGGGCGCTTGCTGCGTGGCGGTGGGAGGGAGCGGTTTCGCCGGGCGAGACCGTCTGCACGCCGACGTAGATCGTGTTCGAAATCGCGTGTTCGGCGTTGATCGGCACCGCAACCCGTCGCTGGAAGCCCGGGGGAAGGTCGGCGATCGGCACGTCCGCCTCGATGCCGTCGATAGCAGCCTGGATGTCCTCCCACTTCCAGATGTCCGCTTCGAGGTCGTCGAGGAGATGCCCCATGTCGTCTTCTACTTCCCAGAGCGGGCGGAGGTTGTGTTGCTCGAGGGTGCTCCGCGTGTCGGAACTCAACTCCAGGAGTTCCTCTGGCTCTTGTTCTGCCATAGTCGCATGTTTGATGAACGATACCATAAGTGTGTTGGAGGCACCATCGCTGTCGTAGATGGCTGTAACTGCGGCCGTTCGCTCCCCGGTCTGTGTCTCACAGACCGCCGAACGGGTAGTAGACGAGAAAGGATGATTTATGTGGGCGTATCGCAGTGCATGTACTATGCGACTTGTCCGATTCAACGACGACAGGCTCGGCCTGTTGACCGACGACGGCATCGTAGACGTCACCGACCGCCTCGGACTCGAGACGAACGACCCGCTCCGGGAGTACGCGACCCGCGATCTCGACGCGAGCGAGTTCAGCGACGCCGACGCGGACTACGACCGCGGCGAGGTACGCATCGAATCGCCCGTCCGCCGCCCCGGAAAGGTCATCGCCGCGCCGCTGAACTACGAGAACCACGTCGAGGAGGCCCTCGCGGACAAAGACATCGTCACCCAGGAGTGGTTCACCATCGAGGACAAGGGCTACTTCCTCAAGGCTCCCTCGAGCGTCGCTGGCCCGGACGACGGCATCGAAGTACCGTTCAGCGACCGCCGCGTCGACCACGAGATCGAACTCGCGTTCGTCATGGGCGAGGATGTCAAAGATATCGACAGCGACGATGTCTGGGACGCCATTCTGGGGTACACGATCCTGCTCGACGTCTCGGTTCGTGGCGATCAGGACCGCTCGAACCGCAAGTCCTACGACACCTTCACGATCATCGGCCCCTGCGTCGCGACGCCGGACGAAATCGGCGACCCGCACGACCTCGAGATGGAACTGCAGCTCAACGGCGAGACCCGCCAGCAGGAGAACACGGGCGAAATGATCTACAGCTGTGCTGACATCGTCGAGTACGCCTCGATCGGTGCGACGATCGAAGCCGGCGACGTCATCACTACCGGTACGCCGGAAGGCGTCAGCGCGATTACCGGTGGGGATACGATCGACGCCGAAATCGAGAGCGTCGGATCGATGGTCGTCGACGTGACCGAGCGCGACCGTTCCTTCGAGGACGTCGACGTGGAGAAGAGCCAGCTAAACGAGTAGTCGACCGCGTTCGACCGCCGACGCGTGCGATCCAGCCGTTTCGTTCGTTCTCTGTCTCGCAACGCCGCCAGAGTCACGACCGGTTTTGTCTCCGCCCACTGCGATGGTCTCCGTCGCCGTGCACTTCGCTGTCGAGCGAGACGAGCGCGTCGAGGGCGACCGCTCCGTCCGGTCTCGCGAGCAGCGGATTGATCTCGACTTCGCGGATCGCCTCGCGTTCGGCCACTAGATCGCCGACGGCGACGATCGCCTCGGCGACCGCTTCCCGGTCGACTGCCGGAGATCCGCGGTAGCCGTCGAACAGCGGCGAGGCCTCGAGTTCACGCGTCATCTCGAGTGCCGTCGCCGTCGAGACCGGGGCGATTCTGTGGCTCGTGTCCTGAAGGATTTCGACGGCGATTCCGCCGAGACCGACGAGGACGGTCGGGCCGAACGACGGGTCTCGCGTGGCACCGACGATTACTTCGAGGCCGGCCTCGATGTCGATCCCTTCTTCGATGAGGACTGCTGCATCGAGATCCCGGTCGGACGCGGCATCGAAGATTTGCGTTGCGGCCGTTCGAACGGCATCGGCATCGCCGAGGTTCACGTTCACGCCGACGCCGCCGGCCCACTCGCTCTTGTGCTGGACCGACGGCGCGGCGACCTTCGCGACGACGGGGAAACCGAGTCGCTCGGCCGCTTCGACGGCCGCATCGGGAGCGCGCACGAGTTCACCCGTCGGGGTTACAAGCCCCCGATCGGCGATTACGGTTTTCGCTTCGGATTCGGTCAGCGCGGTCCGGCCATCCGTCAACGCCGCGTCGACGGGTGTGAGGGGGTTGGTCATCGACTCACCTCTGCGCCGGGGCTCACGGCATCAGGGGCCCGGGTTCGTTTCGCGGCCCGGACGAGCGCGGCGACGGCGTCCGCGCCGGCCTCCGGCGTTCGGTAGGTCGGCACGCCGAGCGCCTCGAGTTCAGGAAGGGTCTCGCGCAGAGTGTCGTCGGGGCCGCCGGTGGCGAAGACGATCGGTTTGTCGACCGCGCTGACGAGTTCCTCGAGCGTCTCGGTCGGGTAGCCGATGCCGCCCTCGTACAGTTCGTAGACGAGGACGATGTCGATGGTATCGTCGCGTGCGACGGCGGCGACGACGTCGCCGAAGGCGGGCATCGGTCGCCCAGTGTCGACCGGATTCGCGGAGAAGGTGATTCCGGGGAGGATGTCCTCGATGACGGCTTGCGTCTCCGGGTCGAGCGAGGGCAGCGTCGCACCGGCGGCCTTCAGTCGGTCCGCGATGGCGATGCCCGGTCCCGCCTGCGCGGTCACGACGCCGACGTTCGGCCCGTCGGGTCGGGGACAGGTCGCGAGCGCGCGTCCGCCGTCGAGTAGTTCGGCCGTCGACCGGACGGTCGGCACGCCGTACTGGGCGAACCCGGCCTCGTAAAGTTCGTATCGACCGGTCAGCGCTCCCGTGTGGGATTCGGCGAAGTCGCCGACGTCCTCCTCGCCGACGTTGTATGCGAGAACCGGCGTTTCCACGGCCCGGCAGGTTTCGAGGAGGTCGCGCGCATCGTCCGCCCCTTCGACGTGCAGCAGTATTGCATCGGTTCGGTCATCGCCGTCGAAGTACGCGATTGCCTCGCCGAAGCCGACCGTCGCCCGATTGCCGAGGCCGACCATCGCAGAGACGCCGATTCCGCGGTTTTCCGCCTGAAACGCGAGCGAGTAGGCCAGCCCGCCGCTCTGTGCGACGATCGCCAGGTTCCCCGCCGGAACCGTCTCGATGCCCGTCGCAAACGTCGCGTACAGGCTCTCGTCGGGAACCAGAAAGCCGCTCGTGTTCGGTCCGAGGAGGTCGACTTCGTTCTCGCCCTCGGTCGCCGCCGCGACGAGTTCGTCCTGCAACTGCTCGCCGTCCGCTCCCGCTTCGGCGAACCCGCCGGCGAAGATGACCGCCCCGCCGATTCCCGCTTCGCCGCACTCCGCGATAACGCTCGGCACGACCGGTGCCGGAACGCAGACGAGCGCGAGGTCGACGGGACCGTCGATGGCTCCCACCGAGTCGAGGAACTCCCGGCCGAACACCGACCCCGAGGCGGAGGGGTTGACCGGATAGACCGGTCCGTCGAATTCGATCGCATTCTGTACGGCTTCGTACCCCATCTTTCCCGGCGTGTCGGACGCCCCGACGACGGCGATCCCGCTGGGGTCGAATACGTCTTGTACAGCCATGGCAACCGTGTTGTTTCAACGGCGTGAAAACGTTTTCCCCGCGTGTAGTCTCGGACGATAACGATGCGCCGCTCGCCGACCGCAGCCGAACGCGGAGAGGGGGCAAACCGGACGTCCCGCCGTCTCCGAACCGACCAGGTTCGGGTCGACCGACCGGCTGTCGCCTGCTCACTCCGGTTTGCCGTCGAACTCGACGAACGCCTCGAGTTTCTCCCTGGCGTCCGAGCGAACAGACGACCCGTGGAAGACGAGTCCCGCGCTGAACTCGTAGTCGAGGAGCCGTTCCAGGTTCTCGTCGGCTGCGAGCAGGTCCTCGGTGAAGACGGCCGGCGGGAGGACGAAGTGTCCGTCCGGCAGGCCGCGCGCGTCGGCACCGAAGACGGCGTCGCCCAGGACCGCGCGGTCGTTGGCCTCGTCGATCAGGGCGTGGTGGTCGGGCGTGTGACCCGGCACGTGGACGGCCGTGAACGGGCCGATTTCGGCCCCGTCGGCGTAGCGTTCGTCGACGAGTTCAGTGTCGACATCGGTCACCTCGGGCACGTAGGTCCGAACGGGGTAGCTGTCGACGACGGCTTCGAGGCCGCCGACGTGGTCGCCGTCCCCGTGGGTAATAATCACGCGTTCCGGCTCGATTCCGACCGCGTCGACCGCCTCGAAGAGCGCGTCGGTCGTCCCCGGTAGCCCCGTATCGACGAGCGTTGGGGTCTCCGAATCGAAGAGGAACGCGCGATACCGCGCCGCCCCGTCGTCCTGCAGGGTCAGATCGTACACGTCGGGGAGTAGTTCGGTGTGCATCGGTTTCCAATTCGTTCGAGATCGACGATAAATCTACTGTCGGGACCGGTATTCGGGGGTTCCGATCCGAACACCCGACCGGACGAGAGTTCCCTTAGCCATCGAAGAACTCGGCTGAAACCGTCTCGCGTTCGACCGTTCCGGTGTCCGTTCGGGGAAGCGGTTCGGTCGCCACTGCGTACTCGCGCGGGCGCTTGAAGTTCGCGAGCTGGTCGTGGTCCTTACAGAATTGATCGAGGTCGTCGACGTCGACGTCTGCACTTTCGGTGTAGATGACGCAACCGACGCGGTGGCCCCAGCGTTCGTCTTCGACGCCGACGACGACGGCTTCGTCGATCGAGTCGTGCGTTTCGACGACGCCCTCGACGTCCTCCGGATAGACGTTCTCGCCGCCGCTGACGATCATATTATCGACGCGGCCGACGATGTACAGGTAGCCGTCCTCGTCGACCGTCGCGCAGTCGCCGGTTCGAAGCCAGCCGTCGATCAACAGGCGGTCGGTCTCCTCGGGACGATCCAGGTACCCGTCGCACATTCCCGGATTCCGTATGAGTATCTCGCCCGTCTCGCCCGGGTCGACGGTCGCGGTCGGATCAGGGTCTTCGTCGGGTTCGGTGGCTTCCACGACCCGGAGTTCACACGTGAACGACTCGGTGCCGATCGTTCCCGGGTGGTCCTCCTGGGCGGAGGGGTGTGCGAACGTCAGGTTGGGCCCGCCTTCGGTCAGCCCGTAGGTGTTGTACACGCCCTCGGTCAAGTATTCGGCAGCCTTCTCGATGAGACCGTCCGTGACGATCGAGCCGCCGGTGCGGATGTACGAGAGCGTCTCGATGTCGTACCCCGCGTCGGCCTGCGTGTCCGCAAGCGCGTGTAACTGCGTCGGAACCGCGAGCATTCCCGTCACGTCGTGTTCCTCGATGAGTTGGAGCGCCTCGTCCGGATCGAAATCGGACTGGACGACCATCGTCGCTCCGGCCTGGATATGCGGAAGGATCCAGGCGTCGGAGGTGACCATGTGATACCACGGCGTCGTCACCAGCGCCGTGTCCGTCTGTTCGATTCCCATCTCCATGACGACCTGCGCGCTGCCGTACCACAGCTGTTCCTGGTCGAACAGCACGGCCTTCGGCGTGCTCGTCGTCCCGCTCGTGTAGAAGACGCCGTGTTCGCCCTCCGGTTGCGGTTCGACCGGCTCGGTCGAGGCGTCGGAGAGGAGTACGTCGTAGTCGAGAACGCCGTCGCGATCGATCGATTTCTCGCCGGCGTGTATCGCTCGCTCGAACGGGACGCGGTCGAGTACCGATAGCGCTTTCTCGGCGTTCGCATCGTCGAAGAGGAGAACGCCCGCATCGGTCGGCTCAAGCATCGACGCCAGTGCGCCGGGGCTCTCCCGAAACGGGAGTTGGACGTTTCCAACCCCGCGTTTCTGGCTCGCGAGCATCGCTTCGATCGCCGCCGGCCCGTTGACCGCAAGCGTTGCGAGCCGCCGGCCCGGAGCGCGCTCGGCCAACGCGTTCGCCAGCCGCGTCGTGCGGTCGTCCAGCTCCCCGTACGTCTGCGACTGCCCATCCTCGGTGACGATCGCCGTCGTCGACGAGTGACACCGAACCGTTCTCTCGAACGCGTCTCTGAGATTCTGGTTCATCCGCCTACGTATGGGAGGGGATACCGAGGATATTAATGATTATGGTGACGGGATTCGTTGCCGATCGGTTCTCGCCTCCGGACAGCGTTTCGAGATCCAAACGCGGTCCGATCCGTGCGATCCGGCCGCGCCCGCTCCAAACCACGATTGCTATTACGCCCGCCCGGCAACTGCGACCGTGCACGACCGATCGCTCCTCGGCCGCCACACCGCGACAGTTCGCGGCCTCTGGAAGCACGTCCAGCCGATATTCCTGCTCCCGGGCGCAGCGATGTCGGTTTTCGGTGCCCTCCTCGCCGCCGAGTTCAGCGTTGGTCCGGCGATTGGCCACGTGCTCGCGGTGTCGCTTGCCGTCTACGTCGCCCACCTCAAGGACGGGTACGTCGACTACTACGTCCGCGGTGAGGACGAGACGAATCCGCTCTCGCCGCGCGCACTCCGGCTCGCAATCGGCCTCGCGACTGCGGGTGCAACCGCGTGCATTGGATTCCTCTGGCTGCGTGCTGCGGCTGAACTCGTGGCCGTCGTCCTCACGGTTCCGCTGGTCGTTCTGGGTCACCTTCACGCGCCGTCTCTCGATACCGGACCGGTCACCGGAACCGCTGACTATCCGCTGGGGATCGTCCTCGCAATGCTGGGCGGATATGCCGCCCAGACCGGTACCGTTTCGGCCGCTGTTATCGCCGTTTGTCTCGCGCTGTTCCCCCTCCTCGTCGGGACCAACGTGCTGTTAGATATCGTGGACTACCGACACGACCGCCGTCTTTCGAAACGGACGATCCCCGTCGCTCTCGGTCCGAGTCGGGCACGATTCGTTGCAATCGGTTTCATCTTCGCCAGCGTCGGACTGTTGGGTGTCGCGATCGCGCTCGGCGCACTCTCACAGCGGGTTGCAGTCGCCGGAATCGTTCCCGCGTGTGCCGGGACCTGGTGTCTCACCGGCCGGTACAGTGCGGATCGTGCCGTACGCGTTCTCATCGGGGCGACGTACGCGTTCGCCGGAGTCCTGTTTCTCGCGATTCAGCCTGATTTCTTCATCTGACACCATTGACTGCGCGATCGGGCGATCCCCGCGACGTCATCCATACACCAGTCGCAGTTCGATGTCGTCGACCGCTTCGAGCAGGCGCTCGGACAGGTCGTCTTCGATCCGCTCCTCCGTAACCCGGTTTGCGGCACCCGCGATGGTGACGGCCGCGACCGGCCGGCCATCGGTGATGACCGGAGATGCGATCGCGTGCAGTCCCCGGAGATCCTCCTGTGCGTTCATCGCATAGCCGCGGTCTCTAACCTCCACGAGTTCATTGAGCAGGGTCTCGTAATCGGTGATCGTGTTCTCAGTTTGTGCCGGCAGTCCGTGGCGGTCGATGATCGACGAGACCTCGTCGTCGGGGAGGTGAGCCAGGATCGCCTTGCCGGCCGAGTTCGCGTGTAAGTAGACCCACGTGCCGATCGTCGAGTCGAAGGTGAACGCCTCGTTGTGGGCAACGCCGTAGATGAACATCCCCATCCCGTTTTCGTGAACGATGAGCCAGGCCGCCTCGTTCGTCTCGGCTGCGAGCCTGTCGACTCGATTCTTGGCGGCGTGATAGACCTCGTACTGGTTCCGAACGTGGATGCCGGCGGTGAAAAACTGGAGTCCGAGACGATACTGACCGTCCTCTTTGACGACGTACCGGTGGCGTTCGAGCGCCACGAGGTGTTTGTGAACGGTGCTCTTTGCGAGATCGAGCCGATTGGCGAGTTCAGTGACACCTGCACCGTTCGTGCGCTTTAAGCATTCGATGATGGCGAACAGCGTCTCGTCCGATTTGACGGATCGTCCATCGATATCACGATTTTCCATAGGAATTCTTTCTGTTGCGTCTATATAAGAGATGTTCAAGACTTCTAGTAGATCATGCGGGGAAACAAATCCCTCTTGTTCGCTGTGACGAAACGTAGTAGTTGGCCCGTCAACAGTATTTTGCCGTGCCGCCATTACATGGGTACTACTGTAAACCAATCTGCGTAAGTCGCCCCATCTGCTCACGGAATCGATGTGAACTCGTCTCACAGGATTCTCATCGGATCAGCCGGTCCTAAATTATAGACCGTTCGGGACATGGTCTCGTTTCCTGAGAGCGAACGGCATGTGTGATCTGAACGCATGGTACAATCCAGCGTGTCACCACACAAGTGCTCAGTGAAACAGTAGGGTGTGGCCGCCTAGCCGACCACAATGTATAAGATATGGTGATGTGATAGCACATCTGTAATGGTGTCAGCGTCGGTAACACAGCTAGTGGAATTTGCGATCGACGGGATCACACAGGGGCTCGTCCTGGCCCTGCTCGGACTCGGAATCACGATCGTGTTCGGGCTCGGTGGCGTGCTCAACCTGTCGATCGGGGTCTTTTCGGCGATCGCGGTCGTCATCGCGATCGAACTCCTCGGGATCACGTCGAGTCTCCCGCTCTCGGTCGTCCTTGCCGTCGTCGCCGTCACTGGACTCGGCCTGGTCGTCGACAAGTCGCTGCTCTCGTTCGTCTACCGATCCGAGGGTGAAGAGCGGGTGTTGCTCGGAATTTTCGTTACGCTCGGGTTGGCGACGCTTCTCGACGGACTGCTCGTTATCGCTCGTCCATCGTCGTACTCGCTCTCCGTCGGGGTTCCGTCGACGACGGTCCTCGGTGCACAGATACGCGGTTCCTCGATCGCGATTATTGCAATCAGTCTCGCCGTGTTCGCGGGGCTGTATTACTTCTTCCGCCGAACGTATCTCGGACGGGCGATGAGGACGGTTCTACAGGACGAGACCGGAGCGGTTCTCTGCGGAATCAGCCCACGAAAGATGCGAACGCTCGTGTTCGTGCTTAGCGCGTCCATCGCGGCGGTTGCGGGGATTCTCTACAGCTTCACCCAGCAGGTCGGTGCAGCGGAGGGATTCGAGCTGACGATCCTGGCGTTGATCGTGTCCATCGTCGGCGGCGTGACGAGCATCGTCGGCGCGGTCGCAGCGGGACTCGTCCTCGGCCTCATTGCCACGTTCACGAGCGCGTACGTCGGCGCGTACGTCGCCGAAATCGCACTGTTCGCGGCCGCGATCGTCGCACTGCTGCTCCAGCCGGAGCAGGTCGCATAACGAACTCGGTACACACGGACACTATCAATACCAATGATTCACGCACTACTCACGCGCGTCGGTGGCACTGATTGGGAGACAATTCGGTTACCGCTCGTCCTGGGACTACTCGCACTCGTTCCTCCGGTCGTCTTCCGCGAGGGTGCGACGTACGTTTCCCGACTGATCATCCTCGCAGCGATTTTCGCGACGCTCGCGATGGCGCTCAACATCGTCTTCGGACACACGGACCAACTGTTCCTGTTCGTTGGTGCACTGACTGGAATCGGCGCGTATACTACCGCTATTTCGGCCGAGGCGCTCGGCGTCTCGCCGTGGGTGACGCTCTTCATCGGTGCCCTCCTAACCGGCGCGATCGGTTCCCTCGTCTGTTACGTCGCGGCGCGGCTCCAGTTTACCGTCATCCTGATCGCCATCTTGACCCTCGCGCTGCAGTTTGCGGTCATCGAGTTCTTCGTCGGTGCCCGCGACATCACCGGCGGGAGCACCGGGCTCATCTTCTCGGGCCTAGGATTCGAGTCGCTCCAGGAGGGGTTCGGCATCCACGAGCACGTGATCCTCTATTACCTCGTGCTCGCACTCCTCGGCGCGACGTTCGCCTTCTACGAGTGGCTTCGCAACTCGACGTACGGATTGGCCTTCGACGCGATCCGACAGGACGAGGTCGCCGCCGAATCGATCGGCGTCGACGTGGTCCGGTACAAGGTTCTCGCGGGGTTCACCAGCGCCTTCATCATCGGGCTCGTCGGTCCGTTGTACGCGCAACTGGAGGGATTCGTTATCCCCGGCCTGTTCGAGTTCCAGGTGATCGACGTGCTCGTCCTGATCATCCTCATCGTCGGTGGGATGCGGACACTCCTCGGGCCACTCGTTGGGGCCGGACTCGTCATCTGGATAGACGAAGGACTGGCATCCACGGGAGAGTGGCGAACAGTGATCTTCGGCGCACTCCTGATCTTCCTCTTCCTCTACTTCCGACAGGGCGTCGTCCCGTTCGCGGACCGCATCCTGAACGATCGATTTCGAACTCGCGAGCGGATCGCGACGTGGCGCGAAAGCTAGCGAGAAGGGGCACAAACCCCGTCATCTCTCCTGCGCACGTTTCCCGACCACCGCAGGGCACGCACGTGACCGCGACTCCGTCTCAAAAAGAGACCAGTATGCGACAGTCCCCACTGAAAGTCACTGCACACCCGATCGCACGAGGGCTGTACGATCGGTGTGAAGCGTTTCAGTTGCACTATAGCCGTCCCGGGCTACCATTCCCTCGGATCGATCGCCGAGAGGGTATCCGTCCGGTAGACCTCGTGCAGATCGAAGTCGCCGTCCGGATAATACGCCGGTGCCTGCGTCTCGAACCCGCTCCAGATTAGCGAGTAGTTGTCCAGCTCACCCCACTCCGTATACTGGACCGGTTCGGCGTAGATCGTGTCGAACTCGAGTTGGCGTGTTCCCGCTGCAACGTCCTGTGGATCGGCCGACTCCTGTTGGCGCATCGCCTCCGCGATCAACTGCACCGTGACGTATCCGGCCGCCTGTGTCGGGCCGAAATAACCGCCCGTCTCCTCGTAGAACCGGTCGGCGATCTCCTGGTACTCCTCGGAGTACACGTCCGGAAGGTGACCGAACGTGAACCCGTTCGCGACGGCGTCCCCGATCCCGTTGTAATTCGTCTCCGGCGGGTCGACGGCCCCGGTCATCAGTTCGGGTTCGAGTCCGACCTCCATCATCTGACTGAACATGTCGTTCAGTCCCGGCGGATGTCCCGAGCCGACCAGCACGTCCAGATCGCTCGGCATATCGCGGAGGTACGGCGCGAAATCGCTCTCCCCCTGCGGTGCCGTTCGCATCGTGAGATCGATATTGTCTGGGAAGGTTCGCTCGATGGCATCCTCGGCTGCGATCCCCCACGCGTAGTCGGCGTTGATCGCCCCGATCGTCTCGTACCCGTTGTCTTCGATGATGTCCGCGACGGCCTGGATGAACGCCGGCGCGGGCGGCAGCGCCGTCCGGAACGTGTAGCTCGAGTTCCGCGAGAGAATCTCGATGTCGCCCGACGTGTGCAAGAACAGCGGCACCTCGAGTTCTTCCGCGTTCTCCGAGGTCAGGACTCCTACGTCGCTCGAGACCGGGCCGACGGCGGCGACGGCGTCCTCAGTTTCGACGAGCCGGTTGAGGATCGTCACCGCCTCGCTCGGTTCCGATCCGGTGTCCTCCGCGATGTGTTCGAGTTCCTGATCGAGGACGCCGCCGTCGGCGTTGATCTCCTCAATCGCGAACTCGATCCCCGCCGTGTGGGCGTCTCCGTACAGGGCAAAGGGTCCCGAGTGAGGCTGTAGTCCCGCAATAGTGTGCGTATCGCCGCCCCCGCTCCCGCCCATGCACCCGGCCATAAGTCCGATCCCCACGCCGGCCCCAGTCGATTTCAGCACCGTTCGACGCTGTATTCGGTGTAATCCCGTCTCTGGCATTTGTACCACGGTATCAACTCACACTTACCATCCTTCAATCTTTTTGTCGCCGGTCCGCTCGCGAGTGAGTTCGAGCCTGCTCGCGGCACTCATGGGACGCCGTCGGCCCGGTTCGGGGACCGTCATGTTTAGCCGTGGAGATACGCCTCCACGACGTGGTCGCTCTCGAGCAACTCCGTCCCCGTTCCCTCGGCGGCGATGCGCCCGTTCTCTAGCAGGTAGGCCCGGTCCGCGAGTTCGAGCGCCCGATCGACGTGTTGCTCGACGAGCAAGACGGTCACGTCCGTACTGATCTCCTCGATCTTCTCGAACACCCGCTCGGCGAGTTGCGGGGCGAGCGCACCGGACGGTTCGTCCAGCGCGAGGATGTCGGGTTGTGCCATCAACCCGCGGCCGATCGCGAGCATCTGCTGTTCGCCGCCGCTTAACGTCCCCGCCTTCTGCTCCCGGCGCTCCTCGAGAACGGGGAACATCTCGACGACCTCCGCGTGCGTCTCCTCGAACTCGTCGCGGTGTCTGTACGATCCCATCCGCAGGTTTTCGGCGACCGTCATCTCGTCGAAGAGGTTCCGCTCCTCGGGCACGTGGACCAAGCCGAGGTCGACGATCTCCTCGGCGCGACGGGTCGAGATATCCGAACCGAGGATCTCGATCGTCCCGGCGGACGGCTCGAGCAGGCCCGAGAGCGTTCTGAGCAGCGTCGTCTTGCCCGCGCCGTTCGGCCCGACCAACGTCACGACCGAATCCTCCTCCGCAATCGCCATCGATACGTCCCACAGGACCTGTAGATCGCCGTAAGAGACGTCTACCCTGTCGACCTTGAGCAACGTCATACCTCCACCCCACCGAGGTAGGCCTCGGCAACTTGCTGATCGGACTGGACCTCTGCAGGCGTTCCGTCCGCGATCTTCGCACCCTGATTGAGAACGATGATCCGATCCGTCGCACCCATGATCGCATCGACGATGTGCTCGATCCAGAAGACGGAGATCCCGCGCTCGGAACGGATGCGCTCTAACGTCTCCGTCAGTGTCTCGAGTTCAGTCGGCGTGAGACCGCTGCCGATCTCGTCGACGAGGACGAACGCCGGCTCGGTCGCAAGCGCCCGGGCGAGTTCGAGCAGTTTCCGGTCCGCGATGTTGAGTTCGCCGACCGGATCGTGGGACTGCTCGTCGAGGCCGATGAACTCGAGCAGTTCGTAGGCCCGCGTTTCGGCGTGGGCTTTCGAATCGCCGTTGCCGAAGACGGCACCGATGGCGACGTTCTCGATGACAGTCGCCTCGTCGAACGTCCGTGCCGTCTGGAAGGTCCTGGCAACGCCGGCTCTCGCGATTTCGTGTGGCTTGCTGCCGGTAAGCTCCGTATTGTCCAGGACGATCGTTCCCTCGGTGGGCGGATGGACGCCCGTAATCGCGTTGAACAGCGTCGTCTTGCCGGCTCCGTTCGGCCCGATCAATCCGACGATCTCCTCGTCTCCGATCTCGAAAGTTACGTCGTCGACGGCGACCAGGCCGCCGAACGATTTGCTAACACTCGTCGCCCGAAGCATGCTCTGCGCTTTCGACGCATTCGTCATAAATGATGTGGTAACGAAACGCACGGCCGTGGCGACGGAACGGTGACGACCGCTCGCTGAAACGCACCGCTTCCGACGAATCCGTTCCGGGGTTCGCCTACACCGGTCTGGGACACGGTTTCGTCGTGCTACGAACGCACTCACCATCGGACCACGGTCTCATCGTCCAAATCCGCTCGTCCACGGTCGTCTCAGTGGGACGACTCAGTCGGCAACGCCGTCGAGAGCCGTTCTGAGCTCGTCGGGGACGGGAACGCCGCCGTCGCCGTCGACGGGAACGCAGACGCGGTGTTCCGTCCCGCTGAAGACGACGGTCTCGTCGTGCGTTGCTCGGTATTCCAGTTGCACGCTCGATTCGCCGACCGTCGGCGTCAGTTCGATCTCGACGTCGTCGCCGGCTTCCACCTGGCCCGTAAAGTCGAAATCCATCGAGACGAGCGGGAGACCGATCCCGTGTTCGTCGGTCAGTTCCCAGAAGGGCCAGCCGATCGATTCCATGAACATATCCGAGGTCTCGTGAATCGCATCGATCATCCGCGGGTAGTGTGCGATTCCGAACGGATCCGTATCCGAGAATCGAACCGTCCACGTTCGTGTGAAACTCATGTGGTGTCTCGTACTGAGAGGGTCGAGTCCTATAAGAATTCTCGAACGCTGCCGCCGGATCGGTCCGTTCTCGGACACTGGTACCGACTCACCTCGCTCGGTTCGTCTTGGCTACGGCGACCGCCACCCCCCCAAACTCGAGCGTGTTCTCGAGTTGACCGTCGAAGTCGAAGCACCGATCGAGATCGGCGAGACAGGCGCATCCCGATTAGCGGCGGTACAGTGACGGGGCGGTATAACGGACGAGTGCTGTCGGCCGGCATGGATTATCAACTCTTTCGGGCCGAACGGCCGACGAAGTTGGTGGCGAAGTACGCGTTCGAAACCGCCGATCCGGAACTGGACTGGCTCACGCGGCACGTCTTCGTCGCCGGAACACGCCAGCCGACAGGCGTCAGGCTGGTTGTATCTCGCGTCGGATAGCCGCTTTCTCTCGTCCGCTCGAGGCTTGTTTTCCCGTGATAGCGCCCGCAGCGGGGAGATTTTCACCGGCAACACGGTGTCCACTGATGAACCGGATAGTGTGATCCACCCCAGGCCGAAACGAGTTCAGGGAGCCGACCAGTGACGACAGTTCGAGGTCGGCAGTAACCCGTTCGTGAGCGGCTGCCAATCTGTGGTCTCCGTCGGTCAGGTCCACACGAGGAGTCGGCCGCGAAGGTATCGCAGCCCGCGGTCGAGGGTGAATCCCACGATCATAATTGCGATGAGCGATGCGTACACCTGCGCCGACTCGAACGACCGGACGCCTTGGATTTCGAGGTGGCCCAGCCCGCCGCCGCCGGCGACCATCTCGAAGACGAACGTGACGATCAGCGCGATCGGTAGCGCGATTTGGACGCCCGAGATGATCCCTGGTGCTGCCGCCGGAACGACGACCCGTCGGAGCAGTCGGCGGTCCGAGGTGCCCATCATTCGCGCCGACCAGACGAGGTTCTCGTCGACCTCGCGGGTCGCGTTGCGGGCGTTGATCGCGACTGGCCAGAAGCAGCCGACGGCGACCAGCATGATCTTCGACAGGTCGCCGGTGCCGAACCAGAACATGAAGACGGGAACGAGCGCGATCACCGGCACCGGGTAGCCGACCTCGATGATCGGGTCCCAGAACCAGCCCATGATGCGGTTCCGGGCGGCGAGCACGCCGACGACGATACCGAGGAGACACGCAAGCAGGAGACCGGCCATCGCCCGGCGGAACGTCAGGTACGCGTGTTCGAGCATCGTGCCGTCGGCAGTCAACTCGTAGAACGTAGCCAGCACGTCCGATAACGGCGGCAGGAAGTAGGAGTGGACCATGTCGTACTGCGCGACGAACTCCCACAGGAGCAACAGCAGTACGAGCGAGTAGATCGATTTGGCGGCGGCGATCACGTCGTTGCGATCGAGGCCGACCGTTCTGGTCACGTCCATGTGACCACCCGCCGTTCGAGCCACTCGTAGCCGCGGACGGCGACGAACGCCGTCCCCGAGATAACGACGAGAACGGCGAACATCGACGTGTAGTTCCCGATCTGTCCGTGCCGCAGGATTTCGAATCCGACGCCGCGATTCGAGGCGATGAGTTCGGCGCTGACCAGCGCGATGAACGCGATCGGGATCGCCTGTCGAATCCCGGTGAGGATACTCGGTATCGTCGCCGGGACGACGACCTTGATCGGGAGTTTCCACGCGGGCATTCCCATCATCCGCGCCGACCAGATCAGGTTTCGATCGACGTTTCGCGCGGCGTTGTAGCTGTTCAGGACGATCGGAAGCAAACAGGCGAGGAAGACGATCAGGATCGCCGTCTCCGTACCGACGCCGAGCCAGAGGATCGCAAGCGGCACGAGTGCGGCCTTCGGGACGGGGTAGATCAGCGCCAGGAACACCTCGAAGAAGTTCTCGATCGGCTTCACGCGGGCCATTCCGACGCCGAGTGCGACGCCGACGACGATGCTCAGGCCGAGTCCGACGCCGATCCGGTAGAGCGACACCTGCAAGTGCGGGAGGAGCCGTCCGGAAACGAGCAACTCCCACGAGACCGCGAAGACGGCGGACGGCGGCGGGAGTATCTCGCTCGAAACGATGGTGCCGCTCGCCAGTTCCCACAGTCCCGCGACGATCGCGATCGGAATCCACTCGAAGACGAACCGGACGACCCGTCTGAACGGGTTCGGGATCGTTTCTGCAACCGTCTCCAGTCGGAAGTCGGCGTAGGACATGCGCTCAGTGTTCTCCTCCGGGCGTCGTTTCTTCCCGAAGCGATTGCCACACGTCGTTTTTCGTGGTGGTATACTCGTCGGACAGAACGAGTTCTTCTCGGGGCTGCGTGCGGTCCAGTTCGATATTGACGGTGGTCTTTTTGGTCCCCGGGTGGCGGGTCATGATCAGCACGCGTTCGGAGAGATACACCGCCTCCTCGACGTCGTGGGTGATGAAGATGACCGTCTTTTCGAGTTCGCGCCAGATGTCGATGAGGTGGTCCTGGAGTGATTCGCGCAGCGGTTGGTCGAGCGCGCCGAAGGGTTCGTCCATCAGGAGGATCTTCGGATCGTACGCGAGCGTTCTGGCGAGCGCGACGCGCTGTTTCATCCCGCCGGACAGCTCTTTCGGGTACTTGTCCTCGAAGCCGTCGAGGTCCATCATGTCGATGAACCGCTGGGCGGTCGCCTGGCGCTTCTCTTTGCCGACGCCTTTCTCTTCGAGTCCGTACGTGACGTTTCCCATGACCGTTCGCCACGGAAAGAGAGCGTAGTCCTGGAAGACGACGCCGCGATCCGTCCCGGGACCGTCGATCGGATCGCTGTCGACGGCGATCGTCCCTGTCGTCTGTTCGAGGAAGCCGGCGACGAGATAGAGCAGCGTACTCTTGCCACAGCCGCTCGGGCCGACGACGCCGAGGAACTCGCCGCTCGGAACCGTCACCGAGAAGTCCTCGATCGCCGTCGTTCGTTCGTCTCCCGATTCGTACACCTTTTCGAGTTCGGTGATCGTCACGTGTCCGTCAACCATCGTCTCGTGTGCCGATTCTGCGTTCGAGGGGTGCTGTCGGTGGGTCTGCGTTCGGTTCATGGTCGGATCTCGTGTTCCTCACGGGAGGTATTCGTTGGTCGCGTACTCCTCGACGTCGAACGTGTCGTCGGTGAACCCCATGTCGTGCATCTCGTCCATCGCGTACTGGAGGCGGTCGGTATCGATCTCGATATCGTCCCGGTAGTAATCCGCCTCGGTCAGGAAGAACGAATCGACTAACGGTTCGGGAAGTTCGAAGTGGTCGCTGGCCAGGGAGACGACCTCGTCCCGGTTCTCGAACATGTAGTCGACGACGGTGACGTAGTCTTCCATCCACGACCGCACGGCCGACTCTTTCTCTTCGAGAGCGGTATTCGAGGCGACGATGTACGCGAACGGATACGCCTCGTCCCAGACGTCCTGGCTGGAAAACACCTCGTTGAAGCCGTTTTCTCGGGCCTGAGGTGCGAACAGCGCGGGATAGATCGCGACATCGAAGATACCGTCTTCGAGACCGGCCGTAAACGTCGGAAAATCCTGCTCGACGAACTCAACGTCTTCGTCGGGATCGAGCCCGAGATCGAGGAGTTGGCGCTGGTACACCGAGTGGATGCCGGTTCCCAGAGCGTTGACGCCCAGCGTCGCTCCCTCCATATCCGCCGGTTCGGTGATATCCGAGTCGCCGTGCGAGAAGATCGTGAATCCGTAGTGGTCCGCGTGTGCGTCCCAGAAGTCCGTCGCGAGCATCGTGATGTTTCCGGGGACGGCTTCCTGCATCACCGCGGAGGCGTAACTCACCGTCGTCACGAGACAGAGATCGGACTCCCCGGCTGCCAGCGCGTTCAACGAATCCGGAGTGCTCGAGTTCTGCGAGACGTCGAGTTCGTACTCCGCACCGATGTTGTCGAGTTGGTCCTGGATGTCGGGGATATCCAGCAAGGAACCCAGATTCTCGACCGGGACGGTGAAGTTGAATCCGAGCGTCCCATCACCGCTTCCCCCGCCGAGACAGCCAGCCAGTCCGGTCAGGCCGACGGTGGCTGTGGCCCCACTCTTGAGGAATGCTCTCCTGTCACGTGGTAGCATACACCTTCCAATTCTCGTAAGGTGGTAAAAAGATTGTGATCAACCGGCACTCACGATGCCGGGCACGGGCCGCCGATTCGATCGGTGAAAGAGGCGATAACCATGCGGCGGGCTTTCGTCGCTCGGCGGTCCATCGCGCCGCGTCTTGTCTTCATGAAACCGCGTCTTGCACTCGTGTAACTGCCGTTGAGAATCAGTCGCAAAGATTTATACGGCTGATGGAGCCATGTTGAGGCGTACTATGGACGACAGCCCACGAACAGTGCCTCCAGCAGCGGCCGACATCGGCGTCGATCCGCTCTCGCAGGGGGATCTAGAGATCGAAACGTACCGCGTGGTACGTTCCGACGGTTCGTTCGCCGCCGAACGAGTTCCGGATCTCGACAACGAGGCCTTCCGCGATTTCTACCGCTGGATGCTTCTGCAACGCATCTACGACGAGCGAGCGACGAAACTCCAGCGACGCGGCCGCCTCGGGACGATCGCGTCAGGCCACGGCCAGGAGGCCAGCATCATCGGCAGCGGCTACGCACTCTCGCGCGACGACTGGATCTTTCCGTACGGACGCGAGGCCGGCGCGTTGTTGTTACACGGTCTCTCGATGCGCGACCTGCTGTTGTACTGGCGGGGCATCGAAGACGCCTCGCGAATGGAGGGGGCGAACGTCTTCGGCATGGCCATCTCGATCGGGTCGCACATCCCGCTTGCGACCGGCAAGGCCTGGGGACTCGAACTCGACGGCGAGGACGCCATCGCGTTCGCGAATCTGGGCGACGGGGCGACCTCGACCGGCGCGTTCCACGAAGGGCTGAACTTCGCCGGCGTCCTCGGTGTCCCGGCCGTGTTCTTCTGTCAGAACAACCAGTACGCGATTTCGCTGCCGTTCGACGAACAGACGAACGCCGAGACGGTCGCCCAGAAGGCCCTGGCGTACGGCGTCGACGGCATCCGCGTTGACGGGAACGACGTGCTCGCGGTCTACAACGCGGTCTCGACGGCTCGCGAACGTGCCCTCGAGGGAGCGCCGGTTCTGGTCGAAGCCGTCACCTACCGGCGCAGCGCGCACACGACGAGCGACGACCCGACGCGGTATCGCTCCGGCGACGAGGTCGACGAGTGGGAGGAACGCGATCCGTTAGCGCGATACCGGTCGTTCTTGGAGCAGACTGGACGCTGGGACGCGATCGACGAGGACGCGATCCGCGAGGAGGTCGAGGCGGAGTTCGACGAGGCTGTCGACGCCGCCGACGCCGTCGAAGAACGCGGCGTCGAGGAACTCTTCGCGTACCTCCATGAGGAGATGCCGCCCGAGTTGGAGCGCCAACTCGAGGAATTGCGCGACCTGCTGGAGGAGCGACCGGACACGTACGAGTTCATCGAACAGCGGCCGAAGGGGTGATGTCATGAACGCAACAATCATCGATGCGATCAACGACGCACTGCACGCGGAGATGCGAAACGACGACCGGACGTTGGTCTTCGGGCAGGACGTTGCCGAGTCCGGCGGCGTCTTCCGGGCGACGGACGGGCTTTTAGCGGCGTTCGGGTCGGACCGGGTCCTCGATACGCCACTCTCGGAGATCGCGATCGTCGGTAGCGCGGTCGGCCTGGCGACCCACGGGTTCCGTCCGATCGCGGAGATACAGTTCTCCGGCTTTCTGCCGCCGGCGTTCGACCAGTTGGTCACGAACGCCAGTCGGATTCGCTGGCGAACGCGCGGCGAACTCACCGCGCCGATGGTCGTTCGGACGCCCTACGGGGCCGGCGTCAGGGCGCTCGAACACCACTCCGAGAGTCTGGAGGGAGCGTACGGCCACGTTCCGGGGCTTACGGTCGCGATCCCGTCGACGCCGCACGACGCCAAGGGGATGCTCATCAGCGCCATTCGCGATCCCGATCCGGTTCTGTTCATGGAGCCGAAACACGTCTACCGTTCGCTGCGCGAGGACATCCCCGAGGGAGCCTACACCGAGCCGCTCGGCGAAGCGGCGATCCGGCGGGAAGGCGAAGACGTGACCGTCGTCTCGTGGGGTGCGATGATGCACAAGACGCTCGAGGCCGTTGACAACCTCGACGGCGTCGACGCCGAGGTGATCGACCTGCGGACGATCTCCCCGCTCGACCGGGAGACGGTCACCGAGTCGGTTCGAAAGACCGGCCGCTGCGTCGTGGTCCACGAGGCGGCCAAGACGGGCGGGTTCGCCGGCGAACTCGTCGCGACGATCAACGACGAGGTCTTGCTGTATCTGGAAGCGCCGATCGAGCGCGTGACCGGCTTCGACATCCCCGTTCCGCTGCTCTCGATGGAGGACTATTACGTTCCGCACCCGCCGCGGATCGAGGAAGCGATCACGAAAACCGTCTCCTACTGACGCGACTCGAGCAAGAGCAGTGCCGCGACGACGCCGTCGTACGCCGACGGAATCTCGACGAGCGTTTGTCGGTCTCGACTTCCGCGACCAGTTGCCCTTTCTCGACGGAATCGCCCGGTTCGACGAGCCAGGCGACGAGTTCACCCGCCGCGATCCCTGCTGTGTCGATGGGTAGGAGGATCGCTGGCAGTCAGTTCCGGCCAGCCGCGGGTCGGTTTGCGGTTTCGTCGGTCAATTGTTACAGCAGGCCGTCTGAAACAGTTGCCACGGACGAATAGCTATTAGTACATTGCGAACAGTCTATCGTGTACAATGACAACGAGCGACACGAAACCGGAAACACCCGTGAAAACGGCACAGACGACGTTTCGAATCGTCGAAGCGCTCAAAGAACTCGACGGGGCGACGGTAACGGCAATCGCCGACCGACTCGAGCTGCCAAAGAGCAGCGCCTACAACTATCTCAAAACGCTGGAACACGAGGGCTACGTCGTCAGTGACGGCCGGACGTACGAACTCGGCCTTCGGTTCCTCGATCTCGGGGCGTACGCGCGAACGCAAAAAAAACTGTACGACGTCGGCAAACCCGAACTCAGAACCGTCGCCGACGAGACCGGCGAACTGGCCAATCTCCTCGTCGAAGAGAACGGGTACGGTGTGTTCATCGTCCGAGAGCGAGGCTCAGATGCCGTCAATATCGATTCCTACACCGGCCAATGCGTGCATTTGCACACGACAGCGCTCGGCAAGACCGTACTCGCCTATCTCCCGCCGGAGCGACGAGCACAAATCATCGACAGTCACGGTCTCCCGGCGAAAACGGACCGGACGATCACCGACCGGGAGCCGCTGCTCGACGAACTCGAAACGATCAGACAGCAGGAGGTCGCGTACGACCGGGAAGAGCGTATCAACGGGTTACACTGCGTCGCAGTGCCCGTCTTTAGAGGCGACCGGATCTCCGGTGCCATCAGCGTTTCTGGCCCGAGAAGCCGACTGGACGAGGATCGAATCCAGGAATCGATCCTGCCGAAACTCCGCCATGCGGCGACGATCATCGAACTCAACCAGACGTACTCGTAGTCGATACGGCGATCCGCCGCCGGACCGGTCGCGTCCTCTCGACCCGCCACGTCACGAGCCGCTGAACCGGCTGCTGTTCGATTCGGAACTCGCTGATCCTCGTTCGTGAAATACGAATCTCTGTTCGGCTACGAGTTCACGATCGTCGCTCGAGTGCCTCCCGCGGAAATGCGTTCACTTGCTGTGTTCCGTCTCTCACAGCCAATACGACGCTGATACGGTGTATTACAACCATACCTATGTAAAAATATCCGTACCGAAACCGGAATCCTTTCCGATGATGCTTCGGTCGTCCAGAAGGAGTATTCGCTTCTGACGAATGCGTCGCTACCGCGATAGCTGTGACGCCCGGCCCGCCTCCGGCCGCAACTGCCAGTAGATATTTAGTACTTGTTCAGCAAACAGGTCGTAATGGCTAGTACGAGTCTGCGCCCGCGCTCGGATCTCACACGCTCCGAGAGCGAGGATACGCGAACTGAAGCGGATCGGCTGCGAGAGGAACGGAACTTCTGGCGACACCTTTTCGACCAGTTAGTCGCAGAGTTCCCCGAACCGGTGTTGGTCGTTAACGACGACGGCGTCATCACCCACTGGAACGAGGAACACGCGGCGCTCACCGGGATCGGCCACGAGGGGGCGATCGGAGAGAAGGCGATCGACGTTATCGGGACCGATGGGGTCGACGAAACGCTGGCAGAAGAAATCGCCAGAACGGGCGAATCGGTCAGGGAGGACGACGTTCGATCCGGTCAGAACGATGGCGACGAGTGGCACATTCGCGCCGCTGGGACACCCCTCGAAGCTCCCGACGGCGACGTTATCGGCGCGTTCGAGTACGTGAGCATCGTTACCGATCTGGTCGAACAGCGCGAGGACGTAAAACGCGTGCAGGAATCGATCAGCGATACCGTCAACGGTGCGGTCGAAGAGTTGCTCGCCGCGAGCGAGACCACCGCCGAGACCAACGCCGAACTCGAAGCGTTCGCCGACGACCAGGTCGCGAACCTCGAATCGGTCCGCGACGAGATGGAATCGCTCTCGGCGACCGTCGAGGAAATCGCCGCCAGCGCCACCGAGGTCAGCGACCAGAGCGCGACCGCGGCCGAACTGGCCGACGAATCCAGGGCGGCGACCACGGAAATCGTCTCCTCGATCGACGAGGTTCGCGACGCGACGACGACGCTCGCCGAGAACAGTCGCCTCCTGGAAGACCGGGTCGAAGAAATCGATACGGTCGTCGATGTCATCGACAATATCGCGGACGAGACCAACCTACTGGCGCTGAACGCCAACATTCAGGCGGCACAGGCAGACACCAACGTCGCGGGCTTTCGCGTCGTCGCAAGCGAAGTCAAAGAACTCGCCGATCAATCGAAATCGGAAGTCGACACCATCGAAGACATCGTCGGAGAGATCCGAACCAACACCGCCGAAACCATCGAAAGCGTCGAAACGACGCTCGATCGCGTCGACGACGCCATCGAACACGCACGGGTCGTCGACGACAAACAGTCCGAAATCGAGACCGCAGCCACCGAGGCAGCCACCGGCGTCGACCAGATCGCCGACGCAACCGACGACCAAGCCGCAAGCGCCGAAGAGATCGCGAGCATGCTCGACTCGTCCGTCGACCAGATTCGGGACATCGCAACCGAGATCGAAACGCTCTCCGAAACCAACGACAGCCAGGCCGAACGCGTTCGCAACGTCCGCGATACCGTTCGTGAACTCGAAGCGGAACTGTAGCCACCGATCGCACCGTCGCGCAACCGTTCCACAAAAGCTATATATGGTATCTCACCACATGATTTCGTAATGGTGTCTGTGGGTAGACGATACGCCACCGTCCACGCCGGTACCACCGCGAGTCAACAACTCGCTGCAATCGCCTCGCCCAACGGCTCCACGGTCAGACGCGGCCTTGCGAACATCGCCCCGGGCCGAAGGAACGACGTTCTCGACAGTACCCACCACACCCCGATCCCCGCGATCGCACGGACAGATCGCCCGCGTCAGCTTCGATCCGATCCACCCACCCGGTGACCCCCGATGAACGATTACGAACTCACACTACAGGTCATGCTCGAACGGGCCACTGACCTCTTTTCCCACAAAGAAATCGTCTCCGAAGAACTCGACGGACGGACCCACCGCTACACGTACGCCGATGCGTCCGACCGAATGGGACAACTCGCACACGCACTCGACGAACTCGGCGTCTCCCCCGAAACGCGACTGTCGGTGATGGCGCTCAACCACCACCGCCACTACGAACTCTACTTCGCGCTCCCCTGTAGCGGTCGGAGTATCCACATGACGAACCACATGCTGCCGGACGAGCACATCGTCGAGATCATCACCGAAGCCGAAGACGAAGTCGTCTTCGTCGATCCCCATCTCGTCGATACCGTCGAGGCCGTCGCCGACCGGCTCGAGACGGTCGAGCAGTACGTCGTCCTCGCTGACGAAGTCCCCGAGACCAGTCTCGAGCCGATCCACGCCTACGAGGACCTCCTCGAAGGGCAAGACGCCGACTACGATTGGCCCGCCATCGACGAGAACCAGGAGGCGGGAATCTGCTACACCTCCGGAACGACCGGGCTTCCGAAGGGCGCAGCCTACTCCCACCGCGATCTGTACCTCCACACGGTGACCCACAGCCACGTCGACGTCTTCGCCATTAGCGAGCGCGATGTCGTGATGCCGGTCGTGCCGATGTACCACGTCAACGGCTGGGGACTCCCCTACACAGCGACGATGTGCGGTTCGAAGCTCGTGCTCCCCGGTTCAAAGACCGGGACCAAACAGATTGCCGGCCTCATCGACCGCGAGAACGTGACCGTCACCGCGGCGGTCACGACGGTGTGGCTAGAAATGGCCGACTACTACGATACAGCCGGTGGGACCGATGCGGACGACGAGTTCAACCTCGAGAGTCTCGATCGCGTGCTCATCGGCGGCACGTCTCCGCCCGAGTGGCTCATGGAGACGTTCGATAAAGAGATCGATGCGCCGATCAAGCAGGGGTACGGGATGACCGAAGCCGCGCCCCATCTCGTCAATACCATGACGACGACCGAAGTGCAGGACCTCTCCGAACGCGAGCAGTACCAACAGCAACTGAAACCCGGACTTCCCGCTCCCGGCTGTCGCATTCGACTCCGCGATCTAAACGGCGATCCGGTTCCACACGACGGCGAGTCGACGGGCGAAATCCAGGCTCGTGCACCGTGGCTCATCGACGAGTACTACAATCGCCCAGCGGAAACCGACGACTCGTTTACCGACGACGGCTGGTTTAAGACCGGTGACGTCGGCGTCATCGACGAGTTCGGCTATCTCGAGGTCGTCGACCGCCTCGACGATGTCATCAAAAGCGGCGGCGAGTGGATCTCCTCGCTCGAACTCGAAAACGAACTGACGGCCCACGACGGCGTCGACGAGGCGACGGTGCTCGGTGTCGACCACAAAAAGTGGGATGAACGCCCCATTGCGTACGTCGTACTCGGGGAATCAATCGGCGAGGATGCGCTTCGGGAGCACCTCCGCGATCGATTTCCAAAGTGGTGGCTGCCGGACGAGTTCTTCGTCGTCGAATCGATCCCGAAGACCTCGACCGGCAAACTCGACAAGAAGGTGCTTCGCGAGGAGTTCGCCGCGGAATACGGCTCGCTACCGATCGACGGCTAGCCGAGGCGTCCGTTTCGGCGATTGCTGGTCCCGTCGTCCACTATAATCGAACGACTTAACTCGCCATTCGTGTTTGGTGGTACCATGACAACAGACGGAACATCGACGATGACATCGGTGCTGCGGGCGTTCGATATCATCACCGTTCTCTGGGAGGTAAAGCGCGCAGGGCCGTCTGAAATCGCAACCCGCATGTCGATTCCGAAGAGCACCGCCCACGTCTATCTGCGCACCCTGGCGGAAACCGGCTACGTCGTGAACGACGGCGGCGAATACTCTCTAAGCTACCGCTTTCTGATGACCGGCTCGCGGATTAAACACCGAAACAGTCTCTTTCGCGTCTCCGAGCAACTACTCAGTGAACTCGCCGCGGAGACCGACGAACTGGTGACGCTCGTCGTCGAACAGCACGACGAGACGGTAATACTCCACACGGAACGCGGCGATCGGTCGCTCGAATTGGGACTGTATTCGGGGATGACGACCCCGCTTCATACGAACGCGACGGGGAAAGCGATCCTTGCACAGCTTCCGGACGAGCGGGTCGACGAGATCATCGAAACGCAGGGGCTGGAGCCGGTGACGGAGCAGACGATCACGGACGAGAGCGTTCTTCGGTCGGAGCTGGCGGATATTCGCGATGCCGGGTACGCCGTCGATTGGAACCAGCAGGTCGTCGGGATGGGGCTTGTCGGAATCCCGATCAGCATCGACGAGCAGGTTGCGGGCGCCGTCGGAATCGTGACGCCGACGGAGCGGGTCAAAAACGAAGAGTACCGGCGAACGCTCATACAGAAACTTCAGGAGACGGTCGATTCAATCACGATCAAATACCGGTACGGTCACTGATCGACTCGCCGTGCCGATCAGTACAATAGCGGGACCAGCAAGCGCTATCGGCTCCGACGAAGCGCGAGAACGAGAACTGCCGCAGCCACAAACAGCAGTGCGATCGCCCTGAAGGCCGCGAGTTCGCCGTTGTAATCGATGATCCATCCCAGCAACACCGGCGCGAGTGCACCGCCGATCGGGAGGCCAGTATAGACGATTCCGAAGCTCTTCCCGGTGTCGGTGCCCTCGGCGAGAGCGTTCGTAATCCGATCACGAGCCGGCAGCGTGAGTCCGAATCCGGCCCCGGCCAGACTCCAGACGAGAACGAACACGTGCGAGTTCAGGGACATGGTGAGGCCGATCCAGAGCACGAGCGCCGACCAGAGCGCGCTGACGATGATGATGGTCCCGCTATCGTACCGGTCGGCGAGCACGCCGCCGACGAGGACGAAACAGGCGGCTGCGGCGAGGAAGGCCGTGAGGGCGGTGTTTCCAAGCGCGGTTGAGTAGTCGAAACCGGTGGCCAGCGCCGTCGTATACGTCTGGAAGCCGGTATCGGCGAGCGTCACCAGGAGGAAAAAGACGAACATGCCGGCGACCAGCGGCCGACGGAGCATTCGGACGCTCTCGAACCGGCCGCCGTCGGTCGCTATCGCGGCTGAACTCGCGGTCGCTGCGAGTAGCTGTCTGTGGACGGGAGCGATCGAAAGGGCGAAGATCACCGCGTAGACGAGTCCACCTGCGCCGACACTGATAAACGCGACGTGCCAGTTTGCGATCGCCGTCAGTCCGGTCATGAGTCCGGGAGCGACGGCGAATCCGACGAATCCGCTGAAGGTGTGAACGCTGAACCGTCGACCTTCAGCATCCGTCCCGCCGACAGCATCGAGGAGGGCGTAGTCGCCCGGATGAAACGCTGCTTGGCCGATTCCGGAGAGAAACGCGAGGCCGAGAACTTCCGTCCCGGTGGTCGCGAACCCGATAAGACCGATACTGATCGCAGAGAGGGCAATCCCGCCGACGACGGCGCGTTTTCCACCGACTCGGTCGACGAACTCACCGACCGGGATCTGGAAGAGAAATTGGGCAGCGTATATCAGCGTAATACCGATTGCGAGATCGGTGACCGTGGTATCAAGGGCGGGAGCAAGGATCGGAAAGAGCGGTGGGAGTACGAGGAGGTAGACGTGTGAAATAAAGTGGCCGCCGCTTACGAGCGCAGTCACACCGACAGGGTCAGAAACGCGTCGCATTACGCGATCACCGTGTCGTTCATACCGGAGAGTAACGGTGTGGATCTTTAAAAAATCTCGTCTTGTGTATAGGGTATCCGCCTCCTACGCCGGGGTTTTGTCTATCTTTCGATCTCGTCGAGGGACCGAATCGCCTCACTGAAATGGAATTATTCGTCGCAATCGCCACCGGTCATAGTCTGCGTCGGCGTAGACGGACCAATCAGTCCTTGTGTGACCGTGGTGGCTCGCCGCTTGACTCGATCGGTAGTGACCCGTGTTCGTGCTGGAACGCCGTCCGAAGGGACTGCTTGTCGTACTTTCCCGTCGACGTGCGCGGGATCTCGTCGGTGAAGACGAATAGATCCGGGAGCCACCACTTTGGGAACCGATCGAGGAGATGATTTCGGAGGGCGTCTTCGGTCACGCCGTCGCCGCCGACGACGTACGCGACCGGCCGTTCCTGCCACCGTTCGTGGTCGACGCTGACGACGGACGCTTCGACGACATCGCCATGGGCCATCAGTTCGTTTTCGAGTTCGACCGACGAGATCCACTCGCCGCCGCTCTTGATGATGTCGTCGACTCGATCGACGACGTCGAGGTAGCCGTACTCGTCGATCGTCCCGATGTCGCCCGTCTTGAACCAGCCGTCGTCGGTAAACGACTCCTGGGTCGCCTCCGGGCGGGCGTAATATTCGTCGATGACCCACGGGCTGCGGGCCTGAATCTCGCCCGTCGACTCGCCGTCGTGCGGGACGGGATCGCCGTCCTCGTCGCGGAGTCTGAGTTCGGCACCGGGCGTCGGCTGTCCCGGTTTCGTGCGGAGATCGTACTGCTCCTCCTCCGGGAGGTCCTGCACTTCCGTCGTTACGAGCGTGTTGACCAGGTGCGGGGAGGCTTCGGTCATCCCGTAGCCCTGGATGATCGGTGCGTCGAACTCCTCGTCGAAGCGGCGCATAATTGCCGGTGGCGGCGAACTCCCACCGGTAAGGATGCGGTCGAGCGTGCTGATGTCCGCCGTCGGGTTGTCGTCGATGTACGACGCCATCTCGGTCCAGATGGTGGGAACGGCCGCGGCGATCGTGACCGACTCCTCGCGGATCAGTTCCTCGATGCTCTCGAGGTCGGTGTGCGTGCCTGGAAGGACGAACGACGACCCGTAAAGCGTCCCGCTGTAGGGGAGCGACCAGCCGTTGACGTGGAACATCGGCACCACGGGGAGGATCACGTCCTCCTCGCAGATCCCGAAACTATCCCGTGCTCCGTACGACAGACTGAGCAGGTACAGCCCCCGATGGGAGTAACTCGCGCCCTTCGGCAAGCCCGTCGTGCCGGAGGTATAACAGATGCCACACTCCGTTTCCTCGTCGAGGTCCGGCCACTCGTACTCGGTCGGATGTCCGTCGATGAACGACTCGTAGTCCGTAACCGGCGAGAGCGTCGTGTCGGGCACAGTATCGTCGAGCACCACGTACTGCTCAACGGTCTCGAGTTCAGCCTCGATGGATTCGATCGTCTCGATGAACGCGGGATCGACGAACAGCAGCCGGTCCTCGGCTTCGTTGATGATCGTGACCAGGTGCTCTTCGGGAAGCCGGTGATTCGTCATGTGGATGCTCCGGCCGCTGCAGGAGGGCCCGTAGTACAACTCGTAATGACGGTAGTGATTCACTGCCATAACGGAGACGCGATCCCCCCGTTCGAGTCCGTACTCGTCGAGTGCGTGTGCTAACTGGCAGATTCGTTCGTAGGCGTCGGCGTAGGTGTAGCGGTGATACCCGCCGTCGTCGAGTTTGGTGACGATTTCCTTGTGGCCGAACTGATCGGTCGCTCGGGTGAGCGTTTTCGTCAGTGTCAGGTCGTAATCCATCATCGTTGATTATGTAGTCGGTTGAGTTCTGGTGAACGTACGTTGGTTATGGCGGTCTGTTTTGCCGGAGTCGGACTACCTGTCATTACGAGAGGAGTTCACGCGCGATCACGTTCTTTTGCACCTCGGTCGTCCCCTCGTAGAGCTGGGTGATCTTTGCGTCCCGGTAGAAGCGTTCGACATCGAAGTCGTCCACGTAGCCGGCCCCTCCGTGTATCTGGACGGCCTCGGTCGCGACATCGACGGCGACACGCGAACTGAACTCTTTGGCTATCGACGCAAAGCGGGTGGCGTCGACATCGTCAGTATCCGCAGCCCACGCCGCCTTGTACGTGAGGTTACGCGCCGCCTCGATGGCGGTATACATTTCCGCGAGTTTGTGTCGGATCGCCTGGAAGTCGGCGATTGCCTGTCCAAACTGTTCGCGCTCGCGGGCGTACTCGCGCGCTCGGTCTGCGGCCCCCTTCGCGATGCCGACACCCTGTGCTGCAACCGTCACTCGCGTCTCGTCGAAGAACGCCATCTGCTGGTAGAACCCCTCGCCGCGCTCGCCGACAAGATTTTCCTCGGGAACGCGGACATCATCCAGCACGAGTTCAGCCGTGGGGCTGGCGCGAACGCCTAACTTCCCGGTGATCTTCTCGGCGGAGAAGCCGTCGCAGTCGGCCTCGACGATGAGCTGTGAGTACCCGGCGTGAGGGCGCTCGCTCTCGGGGTCCGTCTCGCAGAGCACGACGAAGTAATCGCCGACGGTCCCGTTGGTGATCCACATCTTGGAACCGTTGATCACCCACTCGCCGCCGTCTTCGGACGCTTCGACGGCCGAGGGATCAGTCAAGGCCGCTTCAGCGGCGTCTTTTTCTGCCCGCGTCGACAGCGACGTTACGTCGGAGCTGGCCTGGGGTTCCGAGATTGCGGCCCCCATCACCGCATCGCCTGTCGTGATCGGCGGCAGGTACTCCGCTTTCTGCTCCTCGGTTCCGAATCCCAGAATCGCCTCGCTGCCGAAATCCGCACTGGTGAGCCAAAGCGCAATGCCGGGATCGATCGCGAACAACTCCTCGATCAGCAACGCTCGTTCTCTCATCGAGTACCCGGCACCACCGTATTCGACCGGGAAATGCGAGCCGAGCAACCCCATTTCGGCGGCCTCGTCCACGATCGCTGCCGGGTATTCCTCCGCTCGATTGAACTCGTCGGTGACCGGGTCGATTTCGTTTTCGCCGAATCGACGGATTTCTTCGAGCATTGCCCGCTGCTCGGATGGGACCGTAACGTCCATACTCGACAGTAAGACTCCCGGCACCTAAGTATATGGGTTACCGTGACACTCTCCCGCGGCGACAGCGAGGCTGCCTTTCACCCGTCCCCATCGCTTGCGTTCAGGATACGTGGACCACTCATGCGACTATCCGCGGTTTTGCACCGCGTCGAACGCACTCTTCAGCCACCGTCCGTGTGCCGATCACCGCCGACCTGACGACGCCACCATCCCGGCCCCACTCGAGTACTCCCCACCACAGCACGAGTTCATCCATCTCCCCGCCACAACCCTCTCGTCTACTATTGACGGACGCATCCGCCCAGCTGTCGTGGGTCTCTCCTCGGCACTGCGAGCGACTATTTCGCCCACACGACTGCAAGAGGATGCGAGTTCACCAGTGCGGTCGCTCCCACGCACGGACTGAACTCGTCTCGCTATACCGCCAATAAATTACAGACGTATGTGTGTAATTCTGGGTGGTGCCCGACCTCGGTTGGGCAGTGATCCACTATTGTTGGATTACAGATTGTCGAACGTGGTGTTCGCTCGCGCTCTTGCGGACAATATCACCGATACATTTATACAGTGGTGGTGTCTCATACCATGATATGTTTCGCCAAGACGCATGGCGTAGCGATACGGATGTCTGGGAGGAGACCGAAGCGGACGATCAAACGATCGACGACGAGTCACTGACCGAAACGGAGACGATTCCGTTTCTTCGGTTTACGACGATTTTCGTCGTTGGGGTCGCGTTTTTCGTGCTGCCGGTTCCGTGGGAGAACACGATTACGGTGCCGTTCGACATCTTCGTCGGCCTGATCGAAACCAACCTCGCACAATACGTGCTGGGGATGGCCTGGCTTATGGTCGTCGGCGCAGCCGTCCTCACGACGGTGACGGAAACGTATCATCGCGGTCTCATCGATATCGATACTGAAACTGCGTCTCGACTAAACCTCGACCTCTGGGAGACGAATACCGCGTTCTGGATACTCCGGATCGTAGGTGCAGTGGTTGCAACCGGGTTCTTCCTCGAGAGCGGGCCGTCATTGATCCTCGACCCCGCGGTCTCGGGCGTCGTCTGGGAGACGTTACTGTTGAGCATCGTCATTATCATTCCGCTCGGATCGATTTTCGTCAATCTCCTTATCGAGTGTGGCGCACTGGAGTTCGTCGGCACGCTCGCCCGTCCGATCATGAAACCGCTCTTCCGGCTCCCGGGGCGGTCCGCACTTGATGGTGCCGCCTCCTGGGCGGGCTCCTTTGCGATCGGGTTCTACGTTACCCGGAAGGTCTTCGACCACGGTGGCTACAACAAACGAGAGGTATTCATCATCTGTTCCTGTTTCGGGACGGGCAGTATCGGGACGATCGGCGTCTTCGCGGCTGCGTTCGACATGCTCCACATCTTCCCGGTTATCCTGCTCGCCTACCTGATTGCGATCGTCGCAGCAGCGGTTGTGACGATCCGACTGCCGCCGCTGTCACGCGTTCCGAAGGAGTACGTCTCGGAACCGGCCGTCGAGCCGAATCTGACGGGATCGGCCGGCGACTACGTCCGACTCGCTATCAGCGAGGCGATCGACGAGTCGAGAGGCACGTCCTCACCGCGGGCCGCCTGGAAGGGACTCGTCGACGGAATCGTGCTGACGGCGACAATGACCGGGACCGTCGTCGCCATCGGAACGACCGTTCTCGTCCTCTACCACAACACTCCCCTCTTTCAGGTCATCGCCGTTCCACTGGAGCCGATCATTGCTGCGTTCGGCATTCCGGATGCGGACGTCGTCGCTTCCGCGCTCATCATCGGCTTTGCCGACATGTACGTGGGAGCGCTTACGGCCACCGGCCTCGCGTCTGCAGCGCAGTTCTTCGTGATTCTCGTCGTCAGCGGCCAGATCCTCTTTCTCGCCGCATCCGGGCCGATGATGATGGATATGTTCACGGATATTCCGGTTCGCTTTCGGGACATCGCTGCGATTTTCGCCGTCCGAACGCTGGTTCTGATCCCCATCAGCGCGGCGCTGACTCACGGTGTTACGCTCCTGGGACTGCTCTAATCGGTGTCCCTCGATCACTGCGTCGTTTCGTTCCACAGCTCGTCGGGAACACTATCCCGTGATGTGGATGGACGAGGCGACGGACGTACAGGACCACCCGGAGTTGCTCCCAAGAATTAAATAAGTGCAATTCGACTACCAGTGTGTATGGGAACCTCAGTCAAGCGACTCGATACCGACGCTGAACCGTTTCATTGTGGAGAAAGACGGCTTCGCCGGCCTCCTCGATAACGAGCGTCACGATCTCGTCGGTTTCGTCCGTCAACACCCGCAGAGAACGGTGCGAGACCTGATACAGTTGGTTTCGATACTTTAGTCTCGACCCCATCGAGAGAAAGGAGTGGCTGAGTTCGTACGTGCCGTCCGCACCGACGACGTACTCCGTCGACGCCAGCGTTTGCAGATAGACGTGGGCCGTACTGCGCGGAATGTCAATCGTCCGGGCGAGTTCAGTCGGGCCCGCACCGTCGAGTTTCCAGAGCGCGTCGATCACGTCGAAGGCCCGCTGCACCGACTTCATCGGCGCTATCGTGCCAACCATGGACACGCATAGACGACTGCTGCTAGTAAACCGTTCGACTATGTTGGACCAGTCGATCGTCACCGTTGGCGCTCTCGTCCATCCGCCGTCCAAAGACCTATGTGGAAGTATGACAGAGTTGGCCGTGATGACGTGCGAGACAGTCCAACGAGTAGCGGTTCTTGGAGCCGGTAGCATGGGTCACGGTATCGCCGAAGTCGCCGCCCTCGGCGGCTACGACGTTACGATCCGTGACATCGAAACGGAACTCGTCGAAGACGGGTACGACAACATCGAGTGGAGCGTCGAAAAGCTCGCGGAGAAGGGGCAACTCGATGAGTATTGCTCAGATCGGAAGAGCGNTTCCCTACACGACGCTCTTCCGATCTGAGCAATATCGAGGCCGTGCCGGAGCAACTCGACATCAAGGAGGACACGTTCTCGACGGTCGATGAACACGCGCCCGAACACGCGATTCTGGCGTCGAACACCTCCAGCCTCTCGATATCTGCCATCGCGTCGGCGACGAACCGACCCGAACAGGTCGTCGGACTCCACTTTTTCAATCCGCCGGTGAAGATGGACCTCATCGAGGTCACCTACGGCGAAGCGACGACCGACGAGACGGCCGAACTCGCCTACGAATGGGCCGAATCGATCGACAAAACGCCGATCTACGTCCGCAAGGATGTCCACGGCTTCGTCGTCAACACCGTCCTCGTCCCGTTCATGGAGGAACCGGCCTGGATGCTGTCGAACGACGAAACGACGGTTCGGGCGGCCGACGCGACGATGGTCTACGAACGGGGCTATCCCATGGGTCCGTTCGAACTCAACGACTTCGGCGGCATCGACATCGCCTACCACTTCCGGGACGCCTCGGATCAGCCTGTCCCGCCAGTTATCGCGGAGAAAGTCGAGAACGAGTCCCTCGGGAAGAAAAGCGGGAAGGGGTTTTACGACTACGAAAACGGTGACGGCGTCGACTACAACCCCGATGATATCACCGACTTCGACACCCTCCGCACCGAAGCCGTGATGATCAACAAGGCCGCCTGGCTCATCGGCAACGACGTTGCCACGCCCGACGCGATCGATACCGGCCTCCGACTCGGCGGGAACTTCCCCGAAGGCGTCTGCCGCCGGGGAGACCGACTCGGACTCGATACGGTCCTCGAAAAACTCGAAACGCTGCACGAGACCCACGGTGCCGATCGCTACGAACCGGCTGGCTACCTCGTCGAACTCGTCGAAGACGGATTCACCGGCGAAGACGCCGGCAAAGGCTTCTACGACTACCGCGTCGATCCCCCGTATCACTACCTCGACTGGGACATCGACGACGACGGCGTTCTCGAGGTCGCGATCGACCGCCAGGAGCGGATGAACTCGATGTCCGAGGACGTGTTCATGGAAATCGACCGCCTCCTCACCGAGGTCGACACCGACGATGTTTCCTGCGTCGTCTTTACCGGCGCGGGCGACAAGGCGTTTAGCTCCGGCGCGGACATCACCGGCTTTACCGCGGGCGAACCGACCGACATCATGGATGTCGACGAGGTCTTCCGGACGGTCTCCGAGTTCGATCGGCCGACGGTCGCGAAGATCGACGGCTTCTGCCTGGGGGCCGGTATCGAACTGGCGCTGGCCTGTGACATCCGCGTGGCGACCGAGGGATCGACGATCGGGACGCCCGAGACAACGCTGGGACTGATTCCCGGCGGCGGTGCGACCCAGCGCCTCGTGCGGCTCGTCGGCGAGGCTCGGACGAAGGAGTTGATCTTCCGCGGGCTCCAGATCGATGCCGAACAGGCCGAGGACTGGGGCGTGATCAACCACGCCGTTCCCGAAGCCGAGTTCGAAACCGTCGTCGGGGACATCGTCGACGATCTGGTATCGGGACCGCCGATCGCGCTCAAGGCCGCAAAACAGGTCATCAACGAGGGGCAGGAAGCCGGCCTCGATGCGGCACTCGCCATGGAGAAGCAATCGTTCGCGCTGCTGTCGACAACCGACGACATGTACGAGGGCGTCACAGCGTTCCGAGAGAACCGCGACCCCGAGTTCGAGGGAGAGTGAGCGTGCGATGACGCGAAACGTTGCCATCGTCGGCGGCGGACAGGCAAACTGGGGCGAACGAGACGCAACCTGGAAAGACCTCGCACAGGAGGGCGGCAAGGCGACGTTCGACGCGGTTCCCGGTGTCGACCCTGACGACATCGAGGGGCTGTTCGTCGGCGCGGTCCAACCCGAACGCTTTGCCAACCAGACCCACGTCGCGCCGATGGTCGCCGAGCTCCTCGGAATCGAGGTCGACGAAATGATCGCCCGAACTGAACTCGCGTGTGCGAGCGGGCAGGCCGCGCTGCGATATGCGTGGCTGGCGATCGCGGCCGGCCAACTCGACGTCGCGCTGGTACTCGGTGTCGAGAAGATGAACCTCGGGCGCGAGCACATGCCGGAGGTGCAGTCGTCGATGGCGAACGTCTTAGACCGCGAGTTCGACGGCGTCAACGGGCTGGCCGCGCCGCCGTTTTTCGCGTGGTACGCCCAGCGTCACATGCACGAGTTCGGGACGACCCGCGAGCAGCTCTCGCTGGTCGCCGCGAAGAACAAGACGAACGCCTCCCGGACGGACTTCGCCCAGTTCCAGTCGACGGTCGACTCCGACGAGGTGACCGACTCGCCGGAGATCGCGCCGCCGTTGCACCTCTATGACTGCAGCGGTATCACGGACGGTGCGGCCGGCGCGATCCTGATGAGCGAGGAGAAAGCCCGCGAGGTGACCGACACCGCAGCCTGGATCACCGGCAGCGGGCAGTCCACGATGGCGGGGAACTCGATCAACAACCTGCCGTCGTTCAGCGGCTGGCCGCAGGCCCGCAAGGCATCGCAGAACGCGTACGACCAGGCCGGAATCGACGACCCACTGGCCGAAATCGACGTTGCGGAGGTCCACGACTGCTTCTCGATCAGTGAGATCATCGAGTACGAAGAACTCGGCTTCGCCGAGCGCGGCGAGGGCGGCCAGTTCATCGAGGACGGCCGCAGTCACCTCGACGGCGACGTTGCAGTCAACCCGCGCGGTGGGCTCCTCGGCTGCGGCCATCCGCTCGGTGCAACGGGCGTCTCGCAGGCCCTCGAAATCACCCAGCAGTTCCAGGGCGACGTGACGAACGACCGGCAGGTAGACGACGCAACGACCGGTCTCATCCACAATCTCAGCGGCAGCGGCTCGGTTCACAGCGTCATGGTCCTCGACCGTGATCCACAATGACAGACAGTTCGACCGACGACGAGCGAGAACAGGTTTCGGTCCCCTCGGAGATCGAGTTCCCCCGACTGCTCGACTTCTACGACCTGCAGACGGCGGACCAGACCCAGATTCACGAGTTCTACGACAATCTTCGAGCGGGACAGCTCACGACGACGCGATGTACCGAGTGCGACGCGATCCACTTCCCGCCACGGATCGTCTGTCCCGAGTGTACCGGAGACGCCCTCGAGTACGTCGACCTTCCGCACGACGGTGAACTCTTTGCCTTCTCAGCGGTCCGCGGCGGGCTTCCGCTCGGATTGCGCGAGCACGAGGTTCCATACGTCGTCGGCGTCGTCGACCTGGGCCCCGTCCAGCTCTCGGGTCGTATCGACGACGCGGCCTACTCCGACCTCGAGATCGGCGATCCCGTCTCGCTGAAGATCGTCGACATCGACGGGCCGACCGACGACGACCGCGTCTTCTACCGGTTCGAGCCGCAGTAACCGACTTGCGATCACCGTCGCGTCCGATTCGTTCTTCGCGGTCGGTCCCGATCGCTCATCGAGCATCGCTGCCACTATCACTATCCTTATACCGGCTGCAATACTGCCAACCGACTGTTGGAAATGAGTTTCACGCGCACCTGGACCGTCCGCTTCTCGGATACGGACCCGTTCGGTATCGCTCACTATCCGCGGCTGATCGAGGCGATTCACGAGACCTCCGAACTGTTCTTGGAGTCGATCGGCTGGCCGCTGTGGGACCTCATAGACGTCCACGAAATCGGCATCCCGCTCGTCTCGATGAATTTCGATTTCACGGGACAGGTCAGCGGCGGCGACGAGGTCGATATTCGACTGCAAACGACTGTCGGTGACTCGAGCCTTCGCTTTCACTATCGGGCCGTCCACGACGGAACGATCGTATTCGAGGGTACCGAACATCGCGTCTGTGTTCCCGTGAACGGAGCCAGTAGCATCTCCGTCCCCGACGAGTTCAGGCGCGCACTCGAGAGCGCGGCTCGATAGGTCGTCGGTCGTCGGCGAGACGCTCACAACTCCGGGCCGTCCTCGAGTTCGTCGGCGCTCAAATGACATGCGATGTGATGCGTGTCGCCGTCCGCCGTTTCGACGGGCGCGAGTTCCGGTTCCTGCCGGTCACATTTTTCGCCGATATACTGGGGGCAACGCGTGTGGAACGGACAGCCGGTCGGTGGATCGCGAGCGCTTGGGACATCCCCGTCGAGTTGGATTCGTTCTGTGTCCGTTTCCGGGTCTAAACCCGGATTTGCAGAGAGGAGCGCCCTTGTATACGGGTGATACGGCGGGTTGAAGACGGATTCTCGTGAGCCGACTTCGACGATTTTTCCGAGGTACATGACGGCCACCCGATCGCTACTGTGTTTGACGACGCGTAGATCGTGACTGATAAACAGATACGAGGTATCGTATTCCTCGCGGAGCCTGTCGAGTAAGTCGAGGATGTTCGCTTGCACGCTCACGTCGAGCGCGCTGACCGGTTCGTCGAGAACGACGAACGCAGGGTTTCCGGCGAACGCCCGCGCGATCGCGACGCGTTGTTTTTCGCCGCCGGAGAGTTCGTGCGGATAGCGCGCCGTGTGGCTGCTATCGAGGCCGATGTGGTCGAGCAGTTCCTCGACTCGATCGCGCCGCGCCGTCCGATCGAGATTGGTGAGCGATGTTACGGCTCGGTGTAACTGATCGCCGATCCGCTTTCGCGGGTTGAGACTCGAGTGGGGATTCTGGAAGACGATTTGTGCGTTTGAGCGGAACTCGTCGCGAGCGGAACCGCGCAAATCGGCAAGGCGGTCCCCGTTGAACGTAATCTCTCCGCTCGTCCGCTCTAGTACGTCCACCAGACAGGCACCGAGCGTGCTCTTTCCACAACCGCTTTCGCCGACAAGCGCCAGCGTTTCCCCTCTCTTCACGGATAGATCGACTCCATCGACGGCTTTGACCGGCGGATCGCCACCACTGATTCGATCGAGAAACGTGGGCGTATCGAAGTACTTGGTCACGTTCGATACGTCGAGCAGTGGGTCGCCGTCCGACGACGTCTCCCTGCGGGTCCGTTCCGATACCGTTTCGGGTTCGATCGGATCCGAAACTGCGTCTTCCCAGTGGCAACACCGCGTCCGATGCGGTGCTTCACCGTCGCTATCCACGGCGGTCATGTCTATCGGCGCGACTCGGCAGTCGGCAGTGGAGAACGCACATCGATCCGCGAATACACAGCCCTCGGGGATTTCCGTAAGGGCCGGTGTTTGTCCTGGAACCGAGTTCACCGTTCGCTCGCCTCGGATGCGTGGAACGGCCGCGAGAAGCCCCTGCGTGTAGGGGTGTGCAGGTGAATTGAACACTTGTGAAACAGGGCCCGTTTCCATGACCTCACCGGCGTAGAGGATCATCGCCTTCTCACACGTGTTCGCGATGACGCTAAGATCGTGCGTGATGAGCACGATCGTTGTGTTGAACGATTCGTTGAGGTCTCGAACGAGATCGAGAACGGTCGCCTGCGTCGTGACATCTAGCCCGGTCGTCGGTTCGTCGAGGATCAGCAGGTCCGGATCGCACGAGAGCGCCATCGCGATGAGGACGCGCTGTTGCATGCCGCCGGAGAGTTCGTGTGGGTATTGGTCGGCAGTGTACGCGGCGTCGCCTATTTGAACCGTCTCCAGCAACTCGTACAGCCTCTCTTGGGCCGCTCGTGCCGTCTTATCCGTGTGCTCTCGGATGGTCTCGGTGATTTGCTCACCGACACGTAATGCGGGATTCAACGCTGTGTTTGGATCCTGCGGGACGTGTGCAAGGCTGTTTCCGCGCAACGCTCGCAGTTCATCCGCCGAGAAGTCGTGGATTCGCCGTCCGTCGTACCGTACGGATCCGCTCGTAATCCGGCCGTTTTCGTCGAGATAGTCGAGAAGTGCGAGCGCGAGCGTGCTTTTTCCGCTTCCGCTCTCTCCGGCTATGCCGAGCGTTTCTCCCCGGTCGAGCGACAGCGATACATCACGGAGCGCATGTACGTTACCGTCCGGCGTGTCGTACGTTACGGTGAGCGATTCGACATCGATGAGGCTCTTTCCTTCGTCTCGAACAACTGAGTGGTTTTGTTTTGACATATTACGGTCGTTTTGACACGTGTGATTTTGGGTCGAGAACGTCTTGCAAGCCGTCTCCGAGGAGGTTACAGCCGAAGACGGTAAGGCCGAGCCAGAGACTCGGCCACAACCAGTACCAGGTCGTACTCCAGAGGTGATCACGGGCGATCGAGATCATGTACCCCCAGTCCGGCGTCGGCGGTTGCGTTCCTAATCCGAGAAACGAAAGGGACGCGCCGATCAGAATCGCGAACCCGATCCGAATCGATCCCTCGACGATAACCGGCGAGAGGATATTCGGCAAAATCTCTCCGAAGCAGATGTACACCCGCGATTCGCCGCGCGCCTCCGCAGCTTTGATGAACTCTTCCTGTTTCACCGCGAGCGTACTGCTTCGGACGACGCGAGCGATCCGCGGCGTGTACACGACGGCGATCGCAAGAACCGCATTGAGAAGGCCCGACCCCAGCAACGCGACGATCAGTAGCGCGAGCAAGAGCGACGGAATACTCAGCAACATATCCAGTAGCCGCATGACGCCCTCGTCGATGCGGCCGCCGAGATACCCGGACGCGAGTCCGAGCGGGACGCCGACGAGCATCGATACCCCCGCCGCAGCGAATCCGAGCACGAGGCTCGATCGGCCGCCGTACAGTACCCGGGAGAGCAGATCCCGTCCGAGATGATCCGTTCCGAGGAGGAACTCGCCGCCCGGAGCGGCAAACTGCGCACCCATATGCGTTTCAGTCGGGTTATGCGGTGCGATAACCGGCGCAAGAACCGTTGTGAAGACGATCGGTGCAAGTATCGCTATTCCGATCGCACACCGCCGATTTGCGAATACCTCGCACAAGCCACTCTTCAACCGGTCGCACAGCGCGTTTTCGGCCGTACTCCGTCTTCCAGTATGTTGGCTCCCCATCACCGGTCACCTCGTTGAGCTACCGTAGCTGATGCGCGGATCAAAATAGGTGTAGAGCAGGTCGGCCCCGAGATTGGCGAACATGTAGATACCTGCCACCAGAAGAACGGTCGCCTGCAGCACGGGTATATCGCGGTGGAGAACCGCCCCGACGAGCAAGCGCCCCAATCCCGGATACGCAAACCCCTCTTCGACGACGACGACACCGCCCACCAGATACCCGACGTTCATCGCTAGCAGGGTAACGGTCGGTAACAGTCCGTTCCTCACCGCGTGTTTCAGAACGACCGTCCGTTCGTCGAGCCCCTTCAGTCGAGCGGTCCGAACGTACTCGGACCGAAGCGTCTCGATCATCTCGGTCCGCGTCAATCGTACCAGCTGTGCGATCGAGAGGAACGTCAGCGTTATCACCGGCAACACGAGGTGAGAAGCCCATTCAATGAGTCTGCCCGCTGAAAGCGGCGTATATCCGCCGGCAGGGAAGACGCTCCATACCGGGCCGGCAAACAAGACGAGCAACCCGGTTCCCGTAACGAACTCGGGAACGCTGATTCCAACGTACGCAAGTCCGGTAATTCCGGCATCGAGAGTGCTCTCGGAATAGACTGCAGCGATAATCCCAGCCGGAATCGAAACCGCGACGATCGTGATCAGGGAAATCACGGCGAGATACGCCGATCGAATACCGCGCGTTACGACGAGATCGAACACCGGCCGGTTGTGCCGAAAACTCGTCCCCCAATCGCCCGTCACGAATCCGCCGACCCAGTCGAGGTATTGAACGTACTGCGGACGATGAAGCCCGAGATCGCGCTCGAGGGTGGCAACGTTCTCCGGGGTCGCATATCGTCCGAGAATCGTTTCGGCTGCGTTCCCCGGAAGCACCACCGTTATACAGAACACAACCACCGACAGCCCGACCAGGTTGAGGAGCACGTATGCCAATCGCTTGAGGAGATACCGGTGAAACGAGTTCATCTTTGTTGCCACCCGTTCGTCCGTCCGTCTTTGAGACGCTCGAAACCGATCGCGTTTTGATCGAGTGCGCTACGACCGTTGCTTCGTCCGAGCGGGCCGCGTCGCGGGCGAGTTGCACGGATCATTGGTTGGTCGAGCGTACTCTCTCCAGGTGGTCGTGTCCTAACATCGGGTGGCGCTCCCAACCCTCGATCCGCGCCGCGTTCGCTCCGAGGTTCTCCATGTGGAACGGAATTACGTACGGGCCCGCTTCGTACATGAGCTCCTGTACTCGTTCGTACAATTCGCTTCGCTCATTCCCGTCCGTCGTTCGTCGGGCTCGTTCGATCAATTCGTCCTTTTCTTCGTTTTCCCACCTGTTCTCGTCCCACCACGACCCTTCCGACCAGATCAAATTACTCAACAGGTGGTCTTCGTTCAGATACGTTCCGTAGTGGACCGAATACGTCGGTTTCTCTCCCCAGATCTCCGTCTCGAAGATATCGTAACTCACCTGCTCGAGTTCCATCTCGACGCCGATTTCGCCGAACTGTTCCTGAAACAGAAGCGCCGCGTTCAGCTGTTCCGGAGGCTCCGTCGGCGTGTAAAACGTGATGCCGAAGTCTTCGGTGAGGTGGAATCCGTCCGGATAGCCCGCTTCGGCAAGGAGTTCCTGCGCTCGCTCGAGATCCTGCGATCGATCCGGGAGGCCCGCGTAGAACGGAAACAGCGGTGCGAGTACCGAGTCCTGCCCGACCGTCCCGTATCCTTGAAGGACGCTTTCGACGAACTCCTCCCGGTTTACCGCGTGTTTCATCGCCTGCCGCACCCGGACATCGTCCCACGGTTCGTGGTCGGTGTTCATGACGAACGCGACGAAGTTACCGGCGGTCACACGCTGTGGTTCGACGTGAGAAATCGACTCGAGACGAGTGAACTGCGAGGTATCCGTTCGGTGTATCACGTCGATCTCTCGATTTTGGAGGCGCGTGACTTCCGTCCCAGCATCAGGAACGTGACTGAGCACGAGTTCGTCCGCGTAGGGGAGCGCGTTTCCGTCCGCATCTGTCAGGTAAAATTCCGGATTTCGGCGCAGCGTAATCTCGTCGTTGCCGGGGAACGAGTCCAGAACGAACGGTCCACTACCGTACGCTTCGGTTTGGAGCGACTCGAGGTCTCCCTCGAGGATTTCTTTCGGAACGATCGACGCCCAAGCGAGCGCTTGATAGCGAGGGAAATCCGGGTTCGAACGATCGAGTTCGAACTCGACGGTGAACTCGTCGACGCGGTTGGTCTCGATTATTCCGCCGAGATTGCCCGTCCCCGGATAGCCGCCTTCGACGATCGTCTTGTATGTGTGAACGACATCTTCGGCAGTAACGGACTCACCGTTGTAGTGGAACGTAGCGTCATCGCGAATGGTGACTACCCAGCGGGTGAGGTCGTCGTTTTGCTCTTCCCACCCCGTTGCGAGGTCGTCCTCGCGTTCCATGTCGTAAGTGATCCGAGAGAGTTGCGAGTACAGCATCCGGATCGGAACGAAGTTCGCGTATTTCGATGGCGTTTGGATCGGGCTGATATTCGTGATGCTCCGTGGAACCGTCATTTCGAGCGCGCCGCTGTCACCCTGGTCAGTGCAACCGGAGACACTTGCTGCAACACCGCCACTCAGTGCTTGCAGCAACCGTCGTCGTCTGAGGGTCGAATCCATACCGGCTGATTACTCCCCATATTATTCCTAGTTATGGTGCAACCGTCGAAAACCCGGACCTCGAGTGCCGGTTGGCGTCTCCAGGTTTGGATGTCTTATCGCCCAACTCGGGGAGAATCGGCTGTAGTGAGCTAGATTATTAGTAGAACCGTGATCCGCTGTGAACTCGTTACCGGACTCTGCTTTGCATCGGTCAGCAAATTCTATATCGCGTAATGTGATTTATATCCAATCTAGTTAGCGTGAGATGCCCGGTATCTGTCTCCCCACGGGTTGTATCTTCGATATCATGGATTGGGAAGGTACACTGCACATTAGGCCAATAATGTGCGGTAGTATTTTGAACCTTGATGCCCTCTACGAAGCTACGTCGATGGCAGATAGCAATTACAGTTCAGATGAGAAAATTCCGCTCGAAGACGCCACGGACGAGTTCATTACGGAGAAACAAGGGAACTACAGCCAGAATCTCAAGTACATCCTCGAAATGTGGATCGATTGGTGTGCGGACCGAAACGTGACGACGATCACAGATATTACGGCACTGACAATGCGCCATTACGCCTCGTCTCTCAAACGCCGGGCCCGCAGCGACAACGGGATCGCTGCGTCGACAGCTCGCACCTACTACAACTACATCTCGGCTTTCCTCTCGTGGGCTGTGGAAGTCGAATACCGTGTCGAAAATCCCGCAGAGAAACGGAAAGCAACGAAACTGCTGCCGAACTCGCGAACCAATAGCGGGGATCAACAGTTCTGGTCGCCCGAGCAACGACAGGCAATTACCGAGTTCACCGATAAGCGTGCACGCGAGGCGATTGAGGCTGACAACATTGACCCGTTCGAGCCAGTACGGAATCGAGCTATCGTCCATGTCCTCGCCTACACCGGCGTTCGGGGTTCCGAAGTTCTCGCAGACTATCGCGACGAGCGCCGGAACGGGCTTCGATGGGGCGACGTGGATCTCGAAAACAGTGTCATCACGGTTCTTGGTAAGAGCCAGAACCCGCACGAAGAGGTTGGGCTCCCGGGCCAGACTATCCAACCGTTGCGACGACTTCGAACACTTGTCGATCCGCCGACCGATTCGTGGCCCGTGTTCCCCTCTCGTCATCCGCCGTCATTGTACAGTCGGATTGAGGACGCGGGATACGACAAACCAGATGGCGACACGTGGGATTTCATGCTCGAGAAAAGCATCCAACCGCCGCCGATGAGTACCTCGGGTGCTCGAACATTGTTGAAACGTCTTTCGAAAGAGGTGGCGGTGCCAGGCTTAGATCTGGAGGATGGTGACTATCTCACGCTGCACGGTGCTCGCCGTGGCGTCGGCGAGAAACTCTATCGTGAGCGCGGGGCCGCTGCAGCACAACGGACGTTGCGTCACGCTGACCCGCAGACGACTTCTGAAATGTATTCGCATATCGAAGCGAGTGAGCTAGCTGCAGACAATACGGAAGTGTTTGACACAGAATAATGTATTTCAAAAACGAAGAAGCGATATATACTTAGTATTTAACCGGGTGCTGACTCAAGAACGCTACCCAGAATAACGCTAAACGCTCTTCCGTAGTATGTTGGTAATCTCAGAGAACTGCTCGGGTAGCATGTTTGAAAGCGTTCGACCCAATTTTTGGTATAGTCTCGCTGAGTTGGAACGCCCTGAGGTACTGTGTAACTTGTCGTTGGTAATTCCTCGATTGGGCAAGAGCTACCGTCACGTTAGCGGTGCGTGACTCTCGCAGGAACGAATAGTCTTCTTTGAACGATTTGGCTCTGTTGAAATTCTCTTCTTTAGAGATTTATTCGCGTGAATCTACTGATCACTACATGTGCGAAGTGACCGCAGGAGCTTTTACCAGTTCAGAGAGGTGTTCTTGTGGTCGTGCTGCATATACGCACGGATGTTTCAGAATTGTAGACAATTTGTACCCTAAACTGCTTTACCGGGAACGAATCATTGGATTGGAACTTGGGTAAACTCTCCAATATCTGGTCTTCCCGCTGCGAGCTCCACTGACGGCGTACCCAATTCTGCAGTCCACGACCAGAGCGTTTCGATGGGGTCATCATCGTCATCGGAACCACAGGCACACGCACCTGCATCCGGGTCGGCCAGCGTTGATTGAAGCATCTCCATCGTGAGCGTATCCTCCTCGTCCAACCGCTTGAGATGGCCCAGCCGCTGTTCGCTATTTGGATGGATCTCCTCGTTCGGTTGGAGGTCGTCCATCGACTCGGAGAGAAAATGGTTGGTGATCGCGGCGAATCCATTCGACGGGCGTGTGACTTCGACTCGCTCCGGGCTCGCTTCCACGATTGCCATGGAACCGGTGGAATCTGCGACGAGGAAGTTGGTGTTCCGGGCGTGGGGGATACGTTCAAGAAATTCTAACGCTTCCTCGGTCGTTTCGCATGTATCGAGCACAGCACGGGCCGCAAGGGCGAACATCACGCCCGGTTGCTCTCCGCGGTTTGGGACGAAGGTGTGGCCGATGGCCAACCCAGCCTCATTAACCCCATCGTGTCTCCCCGTCCAGTGGTCGGTGACGCCGATATGGCGATGGCCGTTTTCTGGCGTTGTTCGGATTAATTCAGAGAACGGAGCGAACGAGGCATAGAAGTCGTAGTTGCGTCCAAACAACGGTTCCCCATGAGCGGTTCGTTCACCAGAAACCGCCACGACGGAGCATCCCGATTCGATTGTCAACGCGAGGGGCACAGCTTTGATCAGCTCGGTATTCCACGCTCCAGCATCAGCCATGCTGCGTAACTCATTGAGCAAGTAGGGGATATGCTCCTCCACGCTCGATTCCGAGGCGCGCATGAACGCGAGCTTCTCATCAGAGGCCGGAGGTGGTGAGAAGTTTACCGCCGAAAGTTGTTCCCCGTACTGTCTTCCCATCTCTCCGTATGATCCGGAGAGTGTCGTTTCTTGCATCGTGCCATCTCATTAGATGACCAAGGGAATAAATCAGTGACAATTTGGACACGGGTCGTGGTCGTCTTTGATTCCTCTCTATTTTGAGCACGTCGGCTAAGTGACCCAATTCGACCGAATTTCGGGAAAGTGGATGATCTCTTTTTCGGTCTCCATAATACTATGACGACCAGCGCTGGTAGTGTATACATGACTGATAGACTTCCATCACGGGCAGATCCTGCATTGTTGATCCAACTATGTCAGATGCTTACCGATGAAGGCCCTTTAGCCACCAATTCACTACAAACACGCCTCGATAGCGGTGACCGAACACTTCACGAGACGGTTGAGTACGGTGAGAAGCTTGGGTTTGTTTCTGAACATGATGGCGAACTCAAACCCTCCACAGAAATCATGATCGAAGCGAGTGCTGAGGATAGCGATTGGTCGGTTGAGAGGGCATTCAGACGGGGTATCGAGCAATACGAACCGTATCGGACCGTGATCGAAACGATCTCCACGAACGAACCGCTCCCCGAGGTACTGGCGAAGCAATCGATCAAGAAGGAAATCACCCAGGAAGCGCTCGAAGACGCAATTGAGTCAACGGTTACCGAGCGGGCCGTACTGTTGCTATTAAAAACACTGCATCATGCCGGACTCGGGTCATTCGTTCATGGCCGAAAAGGATACCCAACCCGTGTCGAGGTCACCGATGATTTTGATCAGTATTGTCGAACAGTCATCACAAGTCGCGGACAAGAAGCCATCCAGACTGCGAGGTCTGGAGCTCCTGACAGTGAGCTTGATTCGATCACCTTCTCCGTCGAAGTCGATGTATCGACGAGCTCTCCAGAGGAGGTAGCAGCATTGGTTTCGAGGATCCAATCGGTGCTCCGTTCGCACTCTGAGTAACAGAACCTGTTGCTGGGTGAATACCGGTCAAGTACAGTACATATATCTGCAAATCCAATCGAATCTACGGCACTGTCTAGTTCTGCACCTCCTCGACTGGCACGTTTCCATCGAGAGTTTGATGCGGTCTTTGGTGGTTGTAGTAATGCACGAACTGTTCAAGCCACTCGCGGACGCTCGCCCGACTGCCCACCCATGAATTATGGAAGCGGTCGATACGCATTTTGAGGGTGTGAAACCACTTTTCGATCTGTCCCGTTTCGACGTGATAAGGTTACCGAGCAAGCAACAACGCAAGAGACTATGGTCTGTCAGATCGCAAAGCAGTTCAAAGGGACGAAGACGTAATCTACCAGCCGCAATCGTCCAGACTCAGCCTCAATAGCTTGGTAATCACCTGTCTGGAGAGTGCCGCCGCTCCTGCGGCGGCGCTCTCACGGCGTTATCAGATGATTCACCCGTACACGGGAAGCGACTTGTTCCAGCGTGTACGAATGAGACGGACTGCTTCCGGCACGCCACCCCGAAGTGGGTGGCAGTGCCGGAACCACTCGACCAGCACGTAACCAATCAGCGTACAGAACAACTCGAACAACACGCCGTTTACCGATTGTGAATGGAAGTTCTCGATGTTCGTATACTGCTTTAGCTCACGAAACAGAATCTCGATTAACGTCCGAAGCGTGTAGATGTTCATCACGTCCACAGGATCGTACTTCTCCGGAGATAGCGTCGTTAGATACGCTATCTCCTCTCCATCCACGTCCTCAAATACGATCCGCCGAAACGTTTCGCTGGTCTCGGCCAGTTCAATCAAGTCGTCGCGTACGTGTCGTGTCCCTGCTTCGTCAGTGATGTCGATGTCCTGGATTCGCTCCAGGACATCGACCCGAGAATCTGACTGCAACAAACACACGAAGTCCTCTTCACGCTCTTTCAGCGCACAGAAACGGTCATAGTCGAGATAGCCACGGTCGAACACGCGAATTGGCGAGTCGAGGTCTGCGAAGACCTCGACATCGCCTTGGAGATGGTCGAACTGAGTTGGTTCGCGTGTTTCGCCCGCTGTGACAGACACGCCAAGAGGCTGCTTGGCGTGTCCGTCCACACGTGCAGCGAAGTTGAATTTGAGGCCACGGTCACCTGGCTTAATCTCATCAATGACTTCGCTGTCATGCAGTTCACTTGGAACAGCGACCGACCTAGTGAGAGCGAGATTTGTTCCGTCGAGAGCGACAACTGCTCGATCGAGCCATTCGAGCCGCTTGCGCTGAACACTGCGTTGGTGATACAGCTGGGGCGAATGGAGTAGCTCGAAGAAGAGACGAACGACCGCGCGGTAGTCGCGGTCGTTCGTTCGCCGGGAGAACGTTGATGCAGCCATTTCCTCGAGCTGATCATGTGTGGCTGTTTTCTCGGCAAGTTCAGCGAGCGAGTCAGACGGATTGATGCCCTCGAAGACGCCGACCTTGAGATGGTTCTCAAAGTCGTGCTTGTTCGTGTAGGTGCCGATATCGAACTGCTCGGCGATGAACTCGCTGTCGACTTCGTCGAGCAGCGAGTAAAATTCGCTTGCAGTCGTGGCTGACTGACAACTCCCTCCGCTGAGATTCTGGTCAGAAGAACGCTGTGTCAGGGTATGAACCGTTTCGGTCATCAGGCCGAACATGACGGCCTGACATCGGATTTAAATACTCGAAACGGGACAGTTTTCGATGAGGTTTCGGTCGGTGTAGTTGACCCGACCGCTCAGTCCGACTCGAGCGAGGGCAGTCCGATAGCCAAATTGATCGACGAGAAACTCAGTCTCGGAGAGGTCGTGTTTCTCGCGAAATTTCTGCAGAAACGCAGGCGCCGGATCAGTGCCATGTCGACTAAACAATGCAACGTCAAGAATCACCTTTGTCTCAATGTCTATTGCAGCGTATAGCCAAGACCACTCGCCGTTGATCTTGACAGCAGTTTCGTCGACAGCGACCCGCGACGGCGATGCCGTCGGCGGGTCGCGTTCGCTGTCAGCCAGCCGATGAACCCAGTTCCAGACCGCTCCGTGAGAGCGTTCAACGTCTAATTCAGCGAGAATCGTTGTTGTCTCCCGAAGCGAACAACCGATCTGATGGAGGCGGACGGCGAACGCCCTGCCAGGCGTCGCCGTCCGCTCGTTCTCCCAAGATTCTTCTAAATCCATCTCATAGCTCTCGCTGAGCAGGTCTGCGAGCATCAACCAACTCAACAGTACGACCTGCTCACTTCTCAAACTGGCTCAACTAGACAGTGCCTCTAATTCGTGTTCTAGGCCCGACCGGCAATCACAAGCAAAATACTACTCGGCAAGATTTTCCCTAGTTCGATAGCTGAGATCGTTTCTTTTGAAATCAAAAGCCTACGATCTCTCCACGTCGTGTTATTCGGATACTCAACGAGTTCTGTTTTCACTCGACGATGATTGCGTCGATATCGTAGTACCCCCACCCTTTCTCTATCGTGATCTCGTTGTACCCCTCGACGAACTGGTATGTTCCTGCGTCCGTCTGTTGAAACGAGGTCGAGTACGGGAGCAGCGCTTGTCCAACGGACTGGCTGTTAATGTACAGATTGCACTCCTTGTCGTCATAGGGAGCAGCGTACCGAATTTTGACGGTTCGTTCGCCGCTGGTCACCGCATCGAAGTTCACCGTGACGGAGTCGCCTGAACTGTCAAAGCCCGTAACGTATGCGTCGCCCCAGTAGTCCGTCCGACTCGTTGCCGTCGAAACACCATCGAGCGAATAATACTCGGCGTTCAGGTACTGAGTCGTTGTCCCCCTTCCTCCTCCGTCACCAGAACCCCCGCCGCTCAGCTTATTGTACACGGTGTCAAAATACGAAGTCTTTGAGTAGGATGTTGCACTGCAATCGTCGCCCCAGAACGGCGAAATCATGTTCATGGGGTCGGACTCGCCGTCACCGTTCCAAGCCCAACCGAGTACTGGCCAGCCCAGTTCCTTCGCATGATCGACGACTGCTGACCAATCCGTCCGGTCGTCCGGTCCAAGCGGGCCGAACTCTCCGACCAGACACGGATAGGGTTGGTTCGAGTTCAGATAGTCGAGGGGAGATTTCTTCAGCGGCTCTCCCGCGTACTCGTTCCATGCCTTCGCGTACACGTGAACAGAGAACGCAATGTTGTCGTCACCGATGTAATCGACGCTGTCAGCAGCAATCTGTGGTTCCTGCCCGTATCCGGGTACGTCACAGATCACGGTTCCGTCGTAGTTGCTGTCGCGCAGTTTACTGAGAGCGCTATCGTACGCACTGCCGTACTCAGATACTGATACCTCATGTGTCCCCCACTCGTTGTGGAGATTGATCGTGAATGAGGAGTTCTGCGAAAGGTAGTCGTAATTTTCCACCCACCAGTTCGCTGCATCTTGCAAGTCCTGTGGGTCCCCAGATCCGTTTGACGGCCAGTGGTGATAGGTCGCGATGACCTGGTATCCATTGGCGTTCGCCTCATCGATCCACCGCCGGATGTCTGAGAGAGTCGCGCTTGTCTCACCGCCAGTCGGTGGTTCGATTTCGATGCGGACGGTTTCGATATCAGGATATTCGTTCATTAGATCCCATCCCAGATCCTGCTCGCCGCTGCAGTAGTAGGCGGGTTGGAGATTAACACCGTCGCCGAACGACGCTCCAGTCGCAGTTGTCGTCGAACTACTCGCCAGTACGCCAATACCCATCGTAGTCCCTATCGCAGAGGACTTGAGTACGTCACGTCGTTTGTACATTTCCAGACTCCGACCAATAATGGAAGAACAATATTATTGAATCTTTGTGTTAAACTCAGTTCCTGAGGAGTCCCAAAGCCAGCCGCTGTCGGTACTTTCGCAAAATCCATCTATCCAGTTGACACGCTATTACGGTGTAGAGCCACTAACAGAAACACACGGACCGAAAATCGACCGAAGAACATCCTGCTGGGGGTAGAGTTGTGCGAGTTCATGCCACGGGACAATATGGTTCTGAGCCATCGAAAAACGGATAGTGGCAAAGCGGAACAGAAGGCCAGTCCCGAGGACGGCGGCCACGATCAGCACACGAACTCAGCTAGCAGTCGAACGCATTTCTGCCGGAGATTTCATGTGCAACTCGCTCTCGTTCTCCCACCGATACCCGATGAACGATGGGAGAAAGCAAAGCAAATCGGGTCGACCACGCCGTGTATCACTCGCTCGAACTCGGCGACGGTCGGTGATCGTCAGAAGACGACGAACTGCTCCGCATCGTCAACAGGTCTCGTGACCACGGGATCGAACCCGCCGCGTTCGAGAGAAGCCTCCTGCTAATCGATACTACGCGCCTTGCGAAGGACGGTCGAGACGACGAAATCGACGAGTTTTGCCAATTGCTGCGGAATCTCGGTGAACTCGATATCGATGTCGTGTATTACGACTGGATGGCAGGACTACGGTGGGTTCGGACCTCCGTCACGGCGCCAAGCAGAGGTGATTCACTCACCACCTCGTACAGCGACGACCAGATGCGACGCAGACCTGCCTGCCACAGCACGCTCGACGACGGCCGACGAACGCTTGGCAAATCTGGACTACTTCCTCGAGCGTGTCGTTCCGGTCGCCGAGGAAGCGGGCATCAAACTTGGACTGCACCCCGACGATTCTCTCACCAGAGACGGTCGCGGGATGCCGCGCATTATCAACTCTCCGGGGGCGTATGAGTGCGTTCTCGATATTGCCGACTCGCAGTACAACGGTATCACGTTCTGCCACGGTAACTTCTCGGCGATGGATGTCGACGTGCCGGCGACGATCCGCCGGTTTACTGACCGAATCAACTTCGTCCACTTCCGCGATGTTGCAGGCACTCCCGACAACTTCACCGAGACGTGGCACGACGACGGGCCAACTGACATGGCTGCCGCGATCGAGGCGTACCGTGACATCGGGTTCGATGAATCGGGACGATTGTACGACCGTTATCGGAGCAGCAGTCGTCTACGTTGGGCCGATCGAGAACGACTCGCTTCGGTCGTCGAAGGTTCCATCGGGGTGGACTTGGTTCGGGCTCGTCCCCAAGGTGCTGTTCGTTAGTACGTTTTTCGGAGATGGGTCAACGACAGAGTTTGGGTGAGTTTCTGTTCAAGATCGTCGGATGACTCCGTTGCGTCGAACGCGACCGTTCGCTCCTCATTGGGCCGCAGGTGAAAGTAGTTGTCTGAGAATCGGCCGGCGATCGGAACGTCAAGCGTGACGAACAGCGCGGCAGCGTCCGTCTCAATCGTCACCTCGTTCTCGTTGATGGAGGTGGCGAGGTTCGGTTCTGGAAGGTCAAGTTGCTTGTACTCCTCAAAGAACTCGAACGCTGGATATGTCTCGTCGCTCCCGTCGAATGTGACACTGAGGAACGCTTCTTCTCGAGGAATACCGTCGATCAACTGATCTGCATCGATAGTTGCCACGCAATCGCTTCCGAGCCCTTCGACAGAGACGCTCTCGTCGACCTTGCCAACGAGTTCTCCGTCGAAAGAAGAGGCCTCGATGGTGACTGTCCCGGTGAGGGGATCGCGTTCGTCGTTCGTAAGCCAGATTTCGACACCATCGTCACCCGTGGTCGTGGTTGTCGAGAGGAGGACCGGCGCGTAGATGCGACGGCTGATATGCTGGAGCGCCTTCCAATCGCCGCCGTATTCGATGGACGACCACGACGCACAGGGCCAGAGGTCGTTCAACTGCCAGTACAACGTGCCCATGCAATTTGGCTTTAGTCGCCGCCAGTGTTCGATAGCAACTTTCATTGCGAGAGCTTGCTGCACCTGGCTGAGGTAGACGAAGTCCTCAAAACTAAACGGGATACGGAACGATGAGGCCATTCGTTGGAGTATCGTTCGATTGCCGTCCTCGTTTCGCTGGTGATGCTCCATCAACGGCGCGGTCGGGTTAAGCTCCTCGTCCGGGAGCACGGCTGAGAGAGCGTCAACCGAGGGGAACGACTGGTATCCGAACTCCGAGACGAACCGCGGTTCGACCGTTTCGTACTCGTCGAAGTCCGCGCCATCGTGCCAGACATTCCAGTAATGGATATCGCCTTTATCCGTCTGATAGGGATCTTGCATCCCGGTCCCACTCGACGGCGATCCCGGCCAGTACGTTCGGGTCGCGTCCTCCTCGGTGACGGCATCGCCGATCACGTCGTAAAACAGCGTCTCGTAGTTCCGCTTTAACTGTTCCAGTTCGTCGGCATCATCGAACCAGCTTTCGAGGCCCATTTCGACCTCGTTGTTTCCACACCAGAGCGCGATCGACGGATGGTCCGCTAACCGGCGAACCTGATACCGGACTTCTGCCTCGACGGACTCCAGATACGTTTCGTCGCTGGGATACAGTGCACAGGCGAACATGAAGTCCTGCCAGACGAGCAGTCCGCGTTCGTCACAGGCCTCGTAGAAACCGTCGCGCTCGTAGTACCCGCCGCCCCAGACGCGAATCATATTCATGTTGGCGTCGGCGGCGCTGTCCAGTAACGAATCGTATCGATCGCGCGTGACCCGCCCATACAGTGCGTCGGACGGAATCCAGTTGGCTCCCTTTGCGAACACCGGTACTCCGTTGACCTCGAACTGGAACGACTTGCCGCCACCCTCCCGATCCGGTTCGCGAACGAGTTCAAGCTCTCGGAATCCGAGGCGGGTAGTGGTTTCATGTGAGGGGGCGTCCGTCGTTACACCGCCGTCGGCTGTCATCGTGTCCATGTCATCCGGTACCAGTTCGGGGTCTGCGTCGATAGCGACGGTGAGATCGTATAACGGCTGGTCGCCGTACCCGTTCGGCCACCAGAGATCGGGGTCGGGAACGTTGAAAGAGATCGGTACCTCGGTGTGCCCCTCGGGTACATCGACGACTTCGCGTGTCGCCGCACCTGCAACCTCGGCAGTGAGCATCACTTCGTCGTCGGACGGGGCATCGAGACCGACGGTCACGTCGAGGTCAACTCCCTCGACATCGTGATCTTGTGCGGTCTTCGTGTACTCGATTCGCGGTTCGGAGTACGCCAAGAGTTCAATATCTCGCCAGATACCGACCGTCGGAAGACACGGCCCCCAGTCCCAGCCGTAGTGGCACTGGGCTTTCCGGATGAAGTTTCGCCCCGGCTGGTCGATCGGATACCGAAGTGTTGGGACCCGGTATTCGTGGTTCGTCGAGCGGCGAGTGCTGTACTCGATAGGCGAATCGAACGCGATCGCTATCTGATTCTCTCCTGGAGTGAGGACGTCGTCGACATCGAACTCGTATTTGCGGTGCATGTTAGCGGCTTCACCCACGATCTCACCGTTGATACGTACCGTCGCGACGGTGTCGAGGCCTGCACAGCGCAAGCGTATACGATCCTCGTCGAGGAAGTCATCGTCCAGTGTCACGGTGCGCCGATAGACCCAGTCGGATTTCCCAACCCACTGAAGGTCGAGTTCGTTGTCAGCGTAGTACGGATCGGGGATTTCACCTGCATTGAAGAGGTCCGTGTAGACTCCGCCGGGAACCGATGCATCGAACCAGCGATCGGTCTCCGACTGATGGAACTTCCAACTACCGTTGAGCGACTCTACCCGCATACCCTGACTGTATCAGCAGAGCATAATAACGCTATCGGTCCCTATAATGGGTTCACGGCGCTTTTCTCGTGAATAATCGATGGGAGAAGCGGGAGTGGGTTTCTATGGCACACGTATCCGACGAGACGGTACTGATCTAGTCGGTTAGTCAAGGGCCACTGTCACAGGGCCGGGGAACTCGAGAAGGAGTTGCTGTGTCCGATCTCCGAAGATTGCTTTACCGGTTGGGGAGCGCTGGTTCCCGCACGTGAACAGGTGGTCGCATTCGGTTTTCCGGGTGGTTTGGAGGACTGTCTCGACGTATTCGTCTTCCGACGCGACACTGACCCGGTACGTAATTTCCAAGTCCGTGTCGTCAATACTATCAGCGACTATTGACTGAACGGAACGCCGCTCAGCATCGAGGACGTTGCTCTCATCGTAGTGGGTGTCTTCAATGTCGCCGATCGCTTCGAGAGTTTCGACGTCCGCTGCAAATGACTCCGGGCGAATAACGGACAAGACGACCAATCCACAATCGCTACCGCGAGCAGTCGCAGCCGCTTCAGCAAGTAGTTTGTGACCCATCTCGGTATCGTCTGCAATGACTAGTCCACGTTGCATACGCGGACCCACGGACTTATTCTACAAGAATCTACTGTCGCGACCGGAGAGGCTGTGATCGAAGGCAACAGCGCAATTGTTTGATAGACGGAAACAAAAATGGATCATCTCTACTATCCGATTGGTGAACAGCTCGAAGGGTCACTGATACACGCAAATTGGTTCTGAGACGCTTTGATGAACTACTTGAACCGTGGCCGGTCCAGACGGAACTGCCACGAGCTGCTTTTCACCTCGTTCTTTGTTCACGATCATCAAACAAATTGGTCTTGCCATCGCGGTTGTTCGATGGATGTTGCGATATGACTCAAACGAGACACGGTGCAGTAGGTGGGTTTGTACTCACACGTACACAGTGGGAGTGGATTACAATTGTACTTTTGTAATCCCCCAGTTCCTTAAACGGGACTCCGACGGCCTTAGAGAACGTCCGTCCACTCCGAATACGTAGTGTTGATTTCGACGACACCAGCGACGTTCTGGAGTTGATTCGGTATGTCAGTACGGAATCGTTCTTCGTTCATTCGGTCGATCGGTGCGGAGACGCTGAGCGCGCCGAACAGTTCTCTTTCTTCGGTGCTGATAGCGGAGGCTACGCATCGATACCCCTCATATCGTTCCTCATCGTCAAACGCCACTCCTCGGTCTTGGATTTTGTCAAGTTCCCCTCGTAGCTTGTCGGCGTCAGTGATCGTATTTTCGGTGTACGGAGTGATGGAGACCGAATCGAGGTACGAATCAAGTTCCTCGTCCGAGAGTTCAGCGAGGAATACTTTGCCGGCCGCAGTGCAGTAGAGTGCCTCGATACTACCCACGTGCGTTATCGGTTCCGTAACGCGGTTGCCAGTCGCCTGATAGAGCGTAATGCCGGACCCGTTCCGTTCGACGATGAGGCGCGCCTGTTCGCCGGTTTCCTGTGCGAGTTTATCGACATCATCCTTTCCGAGATGATACAGTTGCTCGCGCTCGCGGACCTGACCGCCGAGCGTGAGAAACCGCAGACTGAGCTGATACTCCCCGTCGACTTTCTCGAGATAATCGTGTTTGACCAGCGTCGTCACGTAGTGATGGACCGTACTTTTGGAGCGATCGAGTTCGTTCGCTATCTCCGTGACACCCGCCCGTTCCTTTCGGCGAATGACTTCGACGACAGCCAGTGCTGACTCGACAGACTGGATCGTCTTTCCGCGACCCCCTGGGGTTTCCTCTGGCATACTCGCTACCAATATCTACGGATAGTTAAACATGCGCACCTGCAGATTAGGAGCGGATCCGATGTGAAATCGGCGGTAGGGTAACGAGTACGGAACGTTACTGACTCGCTCGGTAGATCCGGTCGATGGCACGCTGCACATCGAGCGCCTGTTCTACGTTCGTCATCTTCGGCCGCTTGCCGGATTGGACCGCATCAAGAAACGTCTCCAACTCGTCCCGGTACGGATCGTTTGACGAGACGATAATTTCGCTGTTGACGAAATGGTTACGGCGTCCAGATCGCGCCTCGTACAGTTGGAGGTCGTTTCGCTGATCGATATCCGGTTCGACTTCCTGGAGCGTGTTCGTAATATCGATTGTCATGCCCGCTTCTGTACCCCGAAGCCGATAACTGTGCGTTGAGGCCATATTTGCTGCCCACGCGACTTGGATATTCGCGGTCATACCGGAGTCGAACTCACAGAACGCTGTTACGGAGTCTTCGACATCGTACATCTTGCCGCGGTCGTCTTCGCCCCACATGTGCAGGTACGTGTAGTCATCGTGCTGGCCGAAGTCCGACCGTGACGCTGCCATTGCGTCGGTGATCGTCGGCCAGTCTGTCCAGAAGAGAAGCAAGTCGAGGACGTGTGCGCCGACATCGATTAATGCACCACCGCCAGCGATGTCTTGTGATGTGTACCACGTACCCCGCCCAGGAACACCGCGCCGTCGAATGAACTGGGCGTCAATGTGCGTAATCTCGCCCAGATATCCGTCTTCGACGTACGATTTGACAACCTGACATGCGTTCCGGTAGCGGTGGTGAAAGCCGACCATGCAGACATTACCGGTTCGGTTCGCCGCGTCGGCGATACGCTCTGCGCTTGCTAACGTGTGTGCAAGTGGCTTCTCGAGAAGAACATTGTGATCTGCTTCAAGTGCATCGACCGCCGCCGTTTCGTGGAACTTGTTCGGCGTCGAGATAATGACGGCATCTAAATCTTTCGCATATAGTTCGTCGAGACTCTCGAAGGTCGTTGCGTTGTACCGTTCCCGAAATTCCCGCCGCGCTGTCGTGTTGGCATCTACTCCGTACACTTTGTGTCCGAGTTCTCTGAGCCGCTCCACATGATTCGTCCCGTGTGCTCCGAGTCCGACGATGCCGACCGTCAGTGCCGTGGATTCCATGTTATATCCACCCACACTCAGTCGGTAAATCAATTGTGGTTGCTGGATTTCTCTCATCGTTGCTCCTCTGCCATATTCTCGATTTCTGACGGGCATACGACTGTAAACCAATCGTCTGACGTCATCAGACGTTTCACTTGGTCAAACATCGACGACATCGACAGTACTCGATGCGAGACAACCAGTAGACCGATCAGAGGGGGAGAGTAAATGAGCTATCATAGTACACAGGTTTTGCGGCATTGTCTAATGCGGTCTATCGACGAAGCGTTTGACACTGTGAAACAAAACCACTGTTCGAATTGATAGAAACAGCCTGGCTGCGGGCAACCGAATGTTGTCCGCTCTCTGTCCACCGAACTGCTATCGTGGCCTTGATCACCGTAGTCAGCGCGCGTTCAAACATCGGATAGCTGTTCCGTGTTCTCAATATGTATAAATAACGAATGATATGCCAGGCTTTATAACCCCTGACTTACACTCACATGATGGACAATGGCGGACAATAATCGTAATTATCACAGCCACATCGATCGCCGGGCATTCCTCGGAGTTGCCGGCGCGTCGGGTGCAGTTGCGTTTGCGGGCTGTATGGGCGGCAATGCGACTGATGGCACCCATATTAGCTACACGAACCAGGTGCCGACGAAGATTCAGTACAATCCGAATAATCCAACGAGCTATTCGCAGTACTCACACTACCTCCTCTTCGATCGATTTGCGAACTACAACTTTGCAAAGGGCGAGTTCGTTCCGTATCTCATCCAGAATTGGGAACTCGTCGACGAGACGTTCGAGATGACCGTCCGTGACGGTGTTACCTGGGAGGACGGGGACGATGTCACGGCCGAAGACGTCGCGACGCAGCTACGCATCGCAATGCTGAGCGGGGGGCCGATTGACGAGTTCACAGACAGTATCGAGACGACGGACGACCGAACCGTCGTGCTCAATCTCAGCGGCGATGTTAATCCGCAGATCGTCGAGTTCGAGACGCTCGGACAGCGGTTTATGACCCTGAAGGAGAGCGAATTCGGGGAGTACGTCGACCAGTTCGAAGACGATCCTGAGCAGGCCCAAAGCGATATCCAGGGATATGCCTATCAAGATGTCATTGCCAACGGGCCGTTCACGATTGCAGAGCGGAGCAATCAACAGATTCTCCTCGAAAAACGGGGGGACCATCCCGATGCGGACAATATCAACTTCGACCGGATAGCGTTTCGCTACCTCGACGGCAATACGGCCGTCCACCAATCGATCAACGCGAACGAACTCGACTCGGTGATGGTGTTTGCGCCGCCGAACGTCGTGAGCGATTTCCCCGACCATATCCAGATGGAGACGATTCCGGGGAACGTCGGGTACGGACTAGTCCCGCAACACGATCACGAACATGCCGGAGACAGGGCAGTTCGCCGGGCGATCGCGCACGTACTAGATCGGGAGACCATTGTCAAGAACGTCGGTGAGACGTTGAAGAAGGCGCCGCCGCTGCCCGTTGGAATTCCCGCCGACGATCAGGAGCGCTGGCTCGGCGACGCCTACGACTCGTTCGAGGACTACGGCGTGAACGAACGACAGACCGACGAGGCAGAACAGCTCCTTGGAGATACAGGATATTCGAAAGACGGCGATACATGGGTCGACAGTAGCGGGGCCGTCGTTGAACTACCTATCGTTGTTCCGTCCGGGTGGTCCGACTGGGTCACTGCAACGGAAACCGTCGTCGATCAACTCAACGACTTCGGGTTCGAGTCCGAGGTCGACTCACGGAACTTCAGTGCGCTAAACGGGACGGTGTGGCCAAACGGAGACTTTGTTCTCTCGGCCGGCGGGTGGCTTCCGGGCGGCGGACGTGCGTCCTTCCCGTACTTTTCCCTTCATCACCAACTCGTAGAACACTATCGCGGGTTCACGTACAACTATACGCCCGCTAATGAAAACCGGGGTGGGACCAACGGCGACGTTACCGTTCCATCCCGAACCGGCTCGGGATCGATGACGATCAATCCGAGTGATCGACTACAGGAACTGTCTGATACATCTGATGAGGAGATAACTCGCGAGATCTCGATCGAACAGGCGTGGGTGACCAATGTGGATCTGCCCGTAATCCCCGTTATGGAAAAACAAGAACAGGCGTTTCTCGCTACCGATGAGTGGTCCGTTCCTGAACAAGGTGCTGATGTCTCACAGGTTCGGTGGCCACATCTGTGGCTCATCCGGCAGGGAGAACTGCAGTATACCGGATAACGCCGCAGCACAACGCACGTAGACACACCATCAAAAAACCTATAACACAGAACTACACAAACCACTCCATGAACAACTATTATATTAAACGAACCGGGCGTGCAGTCCTCACCTTGTGGGTGACTGTGACGCTCACGTTCGGGTTGATCCGGGCGATTCCCGGCGGCCCCCTAGAAATGCTTCGGGCGCGATTAGTCCGACAGGGAGTCGATCCGTCACGAATCGACGCGATTATTCAATCACGACAACAGGAAAGTCAACCGATCTACGTCGAGTATTACGAGTACATGTCGTCGCTCCTGTCCGGAAATCTGGGGGAGTCGTTCTACTTCAGAGAGCCGGTCTCTGATATCATCATTGATGCGCTTCCGTGGACGGTCTTCGTCATGGTGATGGCGACGATAATCCTGTTCGCTATCGCCGTTGTCTGGGGTGCACTCATCGCGTACAAGGAGGGATCCACGTTCGATACGGCCTCGAGCGGTCTCTCGATCTTGTTGTCATCAGTTCCCTTCTATGTGCTCGGAATCCTCTTTGTGGTCGTGTTCTCCTACAAGTTTGGTGTATTCCCGGCCCGATACCGGACGAGTCCGGGTGTCTCTCCCGAGTTATCGTTCCTATTCATCCAGGACGCGTTATACCATGCGGCGCTCCCAATCGCATCGGTCGTGATCACTCAGGTTGGCCTGCAGACGCTCGCAATGCGCGGTAACAGCATTCAGGTTCTCGGCGAGGATTTCGTGAGGGTCGCACGACTGCGAGGGCTCTCGGATCGCCGGATCGCGACACGCTACGTCGGACGGAACGCTATTTTGCCGATGTACACCGGTTTCCTGACGCTTATCGGATTCAATCTCGGTGGATCAGTGATCCTCGAAGAGATATTCACCTACACCGGGATCGGATACTATATGTTCGAAGCGCTCATCAACCGAGATTATCCGCTCATGATGGGAATCTTCCTCGTCATCACGACAGCACTCGTACTGTCGGTGTATATAGCTGACTTGACATATGGGCTCATCGATCCCCGGGTCAAATCGGGTGATTCCAATGAAGCATACTGAATCCGATACTGGATCGGAACGAGAGTTCTCGTTCGGCGCCGCCCAGTCCGAAGTCGAGGTTACAACGGCGGATCGACTCCGCGAGTTCTATCGCGAGTTCATCTACAAACCGGGACTGGTCGCGTGGGAAGACCGGCGGACGCGAATCGGCGCGATCATCATGGGTGTCTACGTCTTCATCGGCACCATCGGCGCGTGGCTCTATCGCGAACCGAGTACGAATCAATCGCCACGTAGCCTGCGACCGTTCGAGACCCTGGAGGCCCCGCTCGGTACGACAGGGTCCGGGCAGGACGTTCTCGCGATGGTGATTCATGCAACACCCGAGATGCTTATCATGATTCTGTCCGGCGGCATCTTCGCGACCGGGCTCGCCGTCTTGATCGGGACGGTCGCCGGCTACAAAGGAGGGACGACGGATCGCGTCCTGACGACGTTCTCCGACGTGATGATGTCGATCCCCGGACTCCCGCTCATCATGGTACTGGCGGTCGTGGTGTCTCCGGAGCGTGCCGCCGTGATCGGCATCCTCATCACGATCAACTACTGGGCGGGGCTTGCTCGCTCCATTCGTTCGCAGGTGCTAGCGATCCGGGAACACTCCTACGTCGAAGCGTCGCGGACGATGAACGTGAGTACGCCACGGATCCTGCTCAAGGACATCATTCCGAACATGATGCCGTACGTGCTCGTCAACTTCGCTAACGCCGCACGGTACGTCGTCTTCGCGTCCGTCGGGCTGTACTACCTGGGTATCCTCCCGACGTCAGTGGCGAACTGGGGGATTCAACTGGATAACGCCTACAGTCAGGCTGGTGCGCTCAGCGGCGGCGGCACGATGTACCAGCTGGTCGTGCCGATGATTGCGATTATGTTTCTCGCACTCGGTCTCATCCTGCTCGCGCAGGGGATGGATCGAGTCTTCAATCCGCGCGTTCGGACCCGCCTCGCCGGAGAGTCAGGATCGGAGACGGACGACGAAGACACTGCTGCGCCCACCGAGGTGATGACCTGATGGCGATCGACCAGACGACCGACAGACGGGTGTACAGCGCCGACGATCCGATCATCGAGATCCGCAACGCGGCCGTGACCTACGACGAGGGCAGGTCGTACGTCCTCGATCACGTGTCCCTCGAACTCGAACGCGGTGAGATACTGGGCGTCGTCGGTGAAAGCGGCTCCGGAAAATCGATGCTCGCTTCCTCATTGCTCGATGCGGTCCCCTCCCCCGGACACCTAACAGGAGAAATAACGTATCGTCCCGACGGGGAGGCACCGATCAACCTTCTGGAACTCGAGAAAGCCGACCGTCGCTCGCTGCGCTGGGAAGACATCTCGATGGTATTCCAGGGAGCGATGAACTCGTTCAACCCGACGCTGGACCTCCGAACACACTTCGAGGAAACGCTACGGGCCCACGACGCCGATATCAAGAAGGGTCTCGGACGGGCCGAGGAACTGCTTGAAGATCTGTATCTCGAACCCGACCGCATTCTCGACTCCTATCCCCACGAACTCTCCGGTGGCATGCAACAGCGCGCCCTGATCGCGCTCAGCCTAGTCCTTGACCCCGACGTGCTGGTGATGGACGAACCGACGGCGGCGCTCGATCTCCTGATGCAGCGGTCCATTCTGTTATTGCTCTCGGACTTACAGGAGAAGTACAACCTGACGATGGTATTCATTACACACGACTTGCCGCTCGTTGCTGCATTGGCAGACCGAATGGCAATCATGTACGCGTTTCGGCTCGTTGAAATAGGAGACACGCGAGACATCGTCGAGAACGCAGCTCACCCGTACACGCGTGCGCTTCTCAACTCGACGCCGAATCTCGATGCACCGCTATCGGAAATGCAGCCAATCGACGGCCAGAGTCCCGCTCCGATCAACATGCCCACCGGTTGTGCGTACCACCCACGGTGTCCGCTCGCGACCGAGGAGTGTCGGACCGAGGTGCCGGATTATCACGAGGTTGAAACAGATCACGGCTCGGCTTGCTACCACTGGCAAGCATCGTACGACGAAGTCCCGCTCCTCCACGAGAACTCGCCTGGTGACACTACAGGAGGTGTAGATGAATGAGCGACAATCCGCTCATCTCCCTCGAAGACATCGAGGTACACTTCACCAACGAGAATCTGCTGAATTTCGACGAACCGGAGACGGTCCATGCGGTCGACGGCGTCTCGCTCGATATCGAAGAGAACGATATCGTCTCGCTCGTCGGAGAGAGTGGCTGTGGAAAGACGACGCTCGGAAAGACGGCAATTGGACTCCAGCGGCCTACCGGCGGATCGGTAACGTACCGAGGCGAGGATATCTGGGCCGTTCGCGACGGCACCGCAACAACCGAGACGGAGTGGGAAGATATCCGCACGTCGCTCCAGATCATCCACCAGGATCCCGGCGCATCGCTCAACCCCAATCGACGGATCGTTTCGATCCTCTCCGAGCCGTTGCGTCAGGTCAATCCCGAACTCAGCCGTTCGGAGAAGCGAAGCCGAATCTATTCGCTGTTAGAGCGCGTTGGGATGAATCCTCCCCAAGACTTCGCGGAGCGATACCCTCACCAGCTATCGGGCGGCGAACAACAGCGTGTCGCGCTGTGTCGCGCACTGTTGATGAACCCCGACGTTATCCTCGCTGACGAGGCGATCAGCGCCCTGGATGTCTCCCTGCGGGTCGAAATGATGGACCTCATGCTCGACCTGCAAGACGAGTTCGATACCTCCTACATTTTCATCTCACACGACCTTTCGAACGCACGGTATTTCTCCGGACACGGCGGCGGGAAAATCGGCGTGATGTATCTCGGTGAACTCGTCGAGGTCGGGCCTGCCGAGGACATGATCAACGACCCACAACACCCCTACACGAACGTATTACGCTGGGCGACGCCCGACCTAGCACTGCGCGGAACTGGCGAGCCACCCATGCGGAAGATCGACGTCCCCGATCCGGTGGATCCACCAAGTGGCTGTCGGTTCCACACGCGCTGTCCGAAAGCAACCGAGGCCTGCCGTCAGGAAACTCCATCCGACTACCAACACGGGGAGCAGACGGTCGCCTGTTTCCGCGAAGACGAGAACCACGAGTACTGGGACAGCCCCGAACTCACTGACTAATTTCGAACTGTCCCCTCTTTCCTCGCTATTACGCTGTCTGTCTGGGAGTGAGTATCCGTTCATCGAATGACCAGGACACGGTGAAAAAGCTTATTCAGGTAACGGACGCAGGTAACTCACATGTCTTGGAAGGGATCGTTTTGGGCGCTCGTCCGTGACTACCAGACGCAATTAGGGATGCTCTGGCTATTCCTCGTATTCATGCTGGTGCTTACGGTTATCACGCTTCTATTCGGCGAGCGTGGCACCGAGTCGTACACGCTCGCGGTGATTAACCTCGCAATTGTACTGGGCTTCGGGTCGATAGTTAGTGCTGTGTTCTGGATGAGTATCCGCCACGGGAGATCTCATTGAACTGAACTGAGACAAAGATCGTTACGGCTGTTCGATCCAGCAAGTCGCTTTGTGGTGACTGTTAACAGGCGTCTCTCGAGAAGGTAGTTTCCGTCTCGACACTACCAGTATTCGGTAACGATGTCCGCGGCGTGGTCGAGCGTTTCATAGGAATCAGGCCGTTCTTCGGCCTCGTAGACGAGCCACTCGAAGTCCAGATCTCTAACCAACTCCACGGTTGCCTCGATGTCCAAATCACCCTCACCGACCTCGACCGTCTCGCCCGCAGCGGCGTCGTAATCTTTCAGATGTACGAGATCGATCCGATCGGCATGTGTTTCGAGGAACGAAAGTGGCTCGTAGCCCGCTGCGCCGGCCCACCCAAGATCCAGTTGAAGACCCACATCGTCCGTCGTATCGAGCAGGTACTCCAGCGCGGGACCGCCGTCTAGTTCGATGAACTCCTGATCATGATTGTGATAGTGTAGATCGAGTCCGTAGTTCGCCAGTAACGTGGCGGCATCCGCGAGTCGTCCGGCCGTTTCCGTGACGGCCTCTCGAGAGGCGAAGTGCTCTGGATCGAGCCACGGGACGGCGACGGACTCACAGCCGAGATCACGATACGTCTCAGAGATGCCTTCTGCGTCAGCTTCGATTTCGTTGAGACCAACATGAGCGCCTGCTGGGGCTACCTCACTTTGATCCAGCGCAGCATCCACCGACGTGACATCAGCATCGTCGAGACCAGCGAACTCGACGCCTTCGAACCCCGTTTCGCCGACGCGTTCGATTACGGTCGGGAGCGACTCATCGACTGCGTGTAAGCTATACAGCTGGAATCCGATCGACGTCATATTCCTTGGATACCGATGATGGCACTGTAAGTGTGCACCAATAGTCAAAGGTTGCCCCTTCCATCCCCGAGGTGCCGCTATTGTGAACTCCCGTCCGAGGGAATTCCGATACAGCGTTTCCCTGAGCAAAAAACGCGTCCGCTAGAATTATCTAAATAACCACCTAATCGGATGCCTACCCATATGATCGATGACGAGTATCCATCCGTCAGCCTCCACAACGTCACAGCCACGACGACTGCTAACTGGACGGACGACGGATGTCAGCTTTGCCGCGTGTCGGAGTCGGTCACCGCTGACGTCAACGTCACGGCACGCGATCGGTACCGCCATCCAGCAGGGTGTGAACTCCGATTCGTCCCTGTGGATAGTGAAGCAACGGTGTCAGTCACACTTTCAGCGGCATCCGAAACCGTCGTTCGCCCGTTCTGGGGTGCGTTTCAAGGGCCCGAGGCGTATGAACTCGGTCCGGTTCCCAGGACGCTTGAACTTTCGATGCCAGACAACATCGATCGTCTTGAGTCGGACGTTGCTGTGATGGGCGCGTTCGGTCCTCGCGTGTGTCGACTCCGGTTCGACGCATGGGCGCCGGTCGCAGTCCACGACATCTCGGGTCCATGTCGACCGCCGGACGAGACCGAACTACCGTCGCTCCAGTATCTGGCGTACGGCACGTCAATCACCGAGGGTGCATCGGCGACAGGCTGTCACCTTACGTACGTCTCGCAAGTTGCGCGCGAACTGAATGTCGACGCGTTGAATCTCGGTGTCGCCGGATCAGCGTTCTGTGAACCAGCAATTGCCGAACACGTTGCAGATCGTGACGACTGGGACGTTGCCACGCTAGCACTATCTATCAACATGGTGAATAGAGGTTTCACGGTCGAGCAGTTCAGGAAACGTGTGACGGAGTTCGTGAATACCATTGCGGCGGCGACGTCCGGTCGTCCGATCGCCTGTGTCACCCTCTTTCCTTATTACGTCGATGCACTCCGAGACACCGACACTAAGCGGGCTGAAGATTTTCGAGCAGTCGTTCGACAAACGGTCGAGAGAGCCCCCAACAACGTGATGCTGATTGACGGTCCAGATGTTGCGGACGTAACTGGACTAACCACCGATCTGCTTCACCCCGGTGACGCCGGGATGAGGTCGATCGCGAGCGGAATCGCAGCGAAATTAGCAACAGCGTCAGGGAGCCGAGAACCGCGAACCCCCTGACCGAATAGTAGCCGGTCACCTAGTTATCATCGACTGCTGGTGATGACAGAGAGAGTGCACCAGAATTGACCATGGACTCCAGTGGATTGTCCGTAACGTCAAGCGGAAGATCGACGCGGCCACGGCGGCGGACAGATTCGTAGCCTGCAAACAGTATCTCGGCCGTGGTCAGACCGGTTCGCGCGCTGATACACGGTTCTTCCCCGCTCTCTACCCCGTCGACGACTGCGTTGACCGCTCGGTCGTGAAACTGTGATCCGTAGCAGTCGTCGGCTTCGTCGTTCGTTGCGTGCATTGTCTCACCGTTCACGTCAACCGCTCGTCGATCCCCATTACAGTCAAGTTCAAGCATTGGGCCGTCCGTCTTGTCGATGCGGATGGTTCCTCCTGTCCCTCGGAGTACCATCGCGGCGTCGATGAAATCACCGCCTTCACCGGTCGAGACGACACCGTAGACGCCGTTCTCGTACCGCCACTGCGCCCACATCTGATTTTCCTGGTGAGCACCAAACCGAAGATCCTCCTCACGGTAATCGAGTCCGGCGAGTACCCATTCGGCAGCCCGGTCGTCGTTATACATTCCGGCGAGGTCGACCGTGTGAGCGCCGGTATCGAAGAAGTCGCCCCATCCAATCTCGATTCTCCGGAGTGAACCGATCTTTCCGTCGTCGAGCAGCCGTTTGGCTTCGGTGAATAGTCGACCGAACCGACGCTGGCGGTTCAGCGTCAGCTGTACGTCGTGACGCCAACACTCCTGAGCCATCTGTCGGGCGTCCGCCCACACGTTCGCCATGGGCTTTTCACAGTGGATAGCGTCAACGACGCCGCTTTTGGCACATCCCACGACGATGTCTCTGTGTATCGCCGGCGGAACTGCGACGCTCACGATATCCGGTTTGAGCGCCGAAAGCATCTCCTCATATTCCTCAAAGGCGTTCTCGGCCGGCAATCCGAACGTGTCGGCGAACGCGAGACGGTTCTCTTCGACGATGTCCGCGCAACCAACGAGTTCACAACGGGTGTCGGATTCGAACGCTTCGCCGTGTCGATAGCCCATCGCAAACCCATCCACGGTCGGGTTGTTCGGGTCGGGACCCGTTCCGATAACTGCGACTGTGTAACTACTCATGTACGTCACTCATTGGTGGAACACCCCATAGTATATGTATTTCCCTCCTGTTTCGCGTTTTGAGTCTCGGCGAACGGATCACCGACCGGTTATCATCCGTTTAGCAGGGTAATCCGCTACCGGTATTATTATCCACCACGTAGACAATGGTCTATCCGTAATGCCAGACGTGGCCACCCTTAAAGACGAGTATCTCTCATCACTTGAGCAAACGCTGACGAACAACGTCCTCGATTTTTGGTTTCCTCGCAGCATCGACGAGGAACACGGGGGTTTTATAACCAGTTACGATGAGGACGGTGAATTCGCAGGAAACAGCAACAAGCAAGTTGTCACACAGGCACGCATGGTCTGGTTGACAGCGCGGCTCGCCCGCGAAGGGTACGGCGACGAGTATTACGAAATCGCCGATCACGGATTTGCGTTTCTGATCGATGAGATGTGGGACGAAGCCGATGGCGGCTTCGTATGGGAAGTCCAACGCGACGGAACGACGACCAAACCAAACAAACACCTGTACGGACAGTCGTTCGGCCTCTACGCGCTCTCCGAATACTACCGCGCAACCGGGAGCGACGAGGCGGCGGAGTACGCGCATGAACTCGTCGACCTGATGGACGAACACACCAAAGACGACGAACACGGAGGGTATGTTGAGTACTTCACGCCCCACTGGGAGCCTATTACGGAGGGTCAGACGTACCTCGAAAACATCGAACCGGACTGGTCACCCAAAGAGTCGGGCGACAGCGTCCTCGATCCAACGCTGAAGCTGATGAACACGCACCTCCACCTCATGGAGGCATTTACGACCTATTATGAGGCGTTCGACACTAGTCGCGGGCGCGATCGCTTGCACGAACTGCTTGACATCCTCACCAACACGGTCTACCGGAAGAAGCGCGGTTTCTGTACGGACAAGTACGATCCAGATTGGTCCCCGAAACTCGACGATGAGGAGTTCCAGGTCGTTTCGTATGGACATGATCTAGAGAACGTCTGGCTCGTCATGGAGGCTACTTCCGCGCTCGGTCTCCCACAGAACCTGTACCGCGAGTTCTTCGAGACGCTATGGGACTACTCGCTCGAATACGGATATGACGAGGATCGCGGTGGATTCTACTTCTACGGTGGCTTTGACGAACCAGCGAGCTTTCGCGTCAAAGCCTGGTGGGTGCAGGCCGAGTGCATGACTAGTGCCCTACGAACCTACGAGTGTACTGGCGATGATCGGTATCTCGATGTCTTTGCCGACACATGGGAGTTCCTTGATGAGTATCAGATCGACCGCAAAGATGGCGAGTGGCATTCTGGCGTTGACGACGATCTCGATCCCGTCGGCCGCAAAGGCGCAGTCTACAAGGCGGCGTACCACAACGGCCGTGCGCTGCTCGAGTGTATTGCGACACTAAAACGCCTCTGAAGGAAGAGGCGATTGTGAGTTTCAGTTGCAGGAAACAGGTCGAAGTCGATTATGAGAAAACGTGGGCATGTGCCGCGATTGTAACGAGATCGGAGCTCCCTGATCGAAATCAGCTTGTTCAGTAGCCACGAGACAGACTTCGCGGTGTTGATGAGAGTGTGACTCTCGTGCAACCCATCAGAATCCGAACACATTAGGAGGATAGCATTCTTCCAACGGCTCAATGAAAACCACGAGATCCAATAGAGTGATTCCTCATCATTCTGGCGTCTATTTCATCTCCTTTGACCCCGTCAGATGTTAGTACAAGCACGATCGACTGAATCAAGTGTTAGCACCAAACACCGACCGAAGAGATGCTGACTAAGCAGTTCCCACATCAGCGAATTATTGTATGAATCCTTACCCTAGTCTTAAGTAATTAGATGTTATTGGTGATTTCGAGTGGTTACAAACACTCAAATGAAGTGATGAAAGCATGAACGAGGAAGACATAGAGGATGCTAACAATAGAGTAAAGCAAGTTGATGACAATAACTCAATTCTACCACCGATAACACGACGGTCCACGATGAAAGGGGCAGCAGCAACTGGAGCGAGTAGTTTTTTCGCGAGTTCAATGGCTACAGCCGCTGACAACACCAATCAAAGCGAGAGTTCAGACAGGACCTTGGTGGATACTCCCCCGATGGGATGGAACAGTTGGAACACGTTCTACTGTGATATTGATGCGGGATTGATCAAAGACACCGCTGATGCGATGGTTGAAAATGGGATGAAAGAAGTGGGCTACGAGTATATATGTATTGACGATTGCTGGATGGCATCCGAACGCGACGTGAATGGTAATCTTCAGCCGGATCCTGAGACATTTCCGAATGGAATCGATGCTGTTGCTGATTACGTTCACAAGAGGGGACTAAAACTCGGGATCTATCAGTCAGCAGGGACGACAACCTGTGAAGGTCTTCCCGGCAGCCTCGGTTACGAAGAAAAGGATGCACAGTCGTTCGCTGACTGGGGAGTTGATTACCTTAAATACGATAATTGCGGAGAACATTATGGTCTATCGGCAATTGAGCGCTATACGCGAATGCACAAGGCGCTTGAAGCCACCGATCGGGATATCCTTCTCAGTATCTGTGAATGGGGAGATAACGATCCTTAGATGTGGGCCCCAGAGGCAGGTGGCAACCTTTGGCGAACAACTGGTGATATTAAACCGCTCTGGAGCGCCAAGGAGAATCTATGGGGAAACGGCATTATCGACATCATTGATCAGAACGAACCGCTTGCTGAGTACGCTGGTCCCGGTCACTGGAATGATCCAGATATGCTTGTGGTCGGCGTAGATCTTCCAGAGTATCCAAACCTAACCGAAGCGGAGGACCGAACACACTTTGGCATGTGGGCGATGATGGCTGCGCCGCTCATAGCTGGTAATGACATTCGAAATATGTCTGAGGAAACTCGCAATATTCTAACTAATGATGAACTGATCGAAATCAACCAAGATCCAGCAGGTAATCAAGCCATCCGAATTCAACGGACCACTGGTCAGGATGGTCTGTCGCGCTCAGTCTGGGCGAAAAAACTCGCAAACGGTGATCGAGCAGTAGGATTATTGAATCGTAGTGACAGGAGAACAACAATAACGACCAGTGCTCAAGAGGTCGGACTTGATGAAGCGTCATGCTACGCTGCTCGCAATCTCTGGAACGGCACTAACTGGCAGACTGCGGGTCTAATTGGTGCAACGGTTCCACCACATGGTCTCGCAGTATTCCGTGTCAGTGGAGGCAACTCGGATAATAACAAACCACTCGCAATATTGTCACTTAGTGCGGATGAGGAGACCGTTGCGCCAGGTGAGTCTCTCTCCCAAACAGTTCGATTCACTAATTATTCATCGATAGCTGTCAATAATGTACGTATTGTCTTTAATTTGCCGGATGAATGGAAATCCGAATCTACCTCGACAACATTCAACGATATTGCAGCCGGACCAGCAGTTTTGGGTGCATCTGATTCTCAAAACGATGCCAAAACTGAGTGGATGGTCCGTCCTCCAAGAGATGCAATGCCCCAGGAATACGAACTTGGGGTCACCGCAGAATACGCAGATAGAATGTCTATTGAGGAATCATTCACTGTAAACATCGAATATCAATCATAAGTGGCTATGTGAATCGATCAAGCTTGTAGTAACCAACAGACTAGTTCATATCACCTGGCGTATAACTAGCAGGAAGTTAGTTATCATGTTGGGAAACGCACCGAATTTTATCAAGTCCTCTTTGTCAAGGCCCTTGCATTCGGCACTGGTGAATCACCATGCTGCGTCGAGTTTGGATGTCATTGTGAAAACGATCAACCGCCTCATTATCACCGAATTCGTCGAGGTTGTAGTCGGAATTTTCCAGAGTAACATTTTGACCGGCGTAGTTCCTCACCGAAGGTTGCCGCAGCCTAGTGATTCGCCAGACCCCTGTATTTTCATCCATGAGATGTTGTGAGTCAATCAACTTCACAGTGGGCATATGATCAGCATTCCTCTCGGATGCTTATATTATGGAGTTGAGCCCTATCTCGACCTTGCCGAGACAGTCCCCAGCGACGCATTCAACAATATCGATGAAAGCCGTTGTACTGTATTTGAGCTCTACATCCAGAACCCATTCTGAATTGGATGGGTAGTATTCACCAGGTCTTGTTTGATTCAGCAAGACTTCAACGAGTCCAACACTTTATCACTCGCTCGAGCAACCGTGCAATTTATGTTAGCATCCTCTAGGGAGACGACAGCTTACGCAAAACGTACGATTCGAGATCCGGTGTTCCAGTTTCGAATGCATCGACAACGAGAAGCTTTCAGTGTACTCGTTCGTCGTAATACCGGTATTACTGGTACTGGTCGGGGGCTTACGTTGGTGTTTTCGCTGACGATTGACTGTTTATCGACGGGTACGCCCGATAGCCATCAAAACCGCAAGCCCGCGACGATGATTACATATCAACCTTCTATTTGAACCCGATACCGCCCGTCTTTCTAGCCACATGAGCGGGGAATCTGACACACACAACAGTATCGAACCACCTGAGCTCACCGCCGATTTGATCCATCACATCGATGATCCGCGGTTTACCAGTGAGAACGTGGCGATCGTGACTGGCGCAGCGTCGGGTATCGGTCGTGCGACGGCGCTCGTCTTGGCGGCAAATGGCTTGACAACGATCGCAACCGATGTTGACGAGAATGGTCTCCACGAGACGGCCGAGAAAGCGGGCGGCCTCGCAGTCAAAGACGACCTCGAGACGGTCGCCTGTGATCTGACTGACGACACCGAGATCGAGGCACTCGTCGAGATGGCCGCCGATGCGGGACAGCTTCGATACGTCGCGAATATCGCTGGCCTACAGCACATCTCGCCGATCGCGGCGTTCCCGATGGAGATGTTCGACTCGCTCTACCAGGTGATGCTCCGCGCGCCGATGTATCTCACGAAACTGGCGCTTCCACACATCCGCGAGGCCGAAGATGGCGTCGGTGCCATCGCCAACATGGCGTCCGTCCACGGCCACTACGTGACCCGCGATAAGGTCGCATACAACA
>NZ_AOIL01000002.1 GCF_000337595.1 Natrialba taiwanensis DSM 12281
GGAACAAAGACGTGAGTCGTTGCGGCTGCAGCGCAAATAACGACAATAAACAGCGAGTAGCTGTGTCCAACACGTGCTCGCATTGAGCGCGCGAGCGGGGCAAGCAGGTAGAACACGTTGCCAAAGAAGACTGGGATCGCTAGTACGAATCCGCTTCCGAACAGTGCGTATTCCCCGTTTTCTTCGCCTGTAATGGCTGTGAATGAGCGGATAATACGCTCTGCAGCGCCGCTCTCTAACATCGTCTTCCCGATCACTGCAGCCATCAGGATGGGTATTCCCACACCTGCAAACGTGTCGCCGAATGATGTCGTTGTTTCAGACGCGATTTCCTCAAGTGGTACTCCCGGCGCGACGATCCCGACAATGAACGTCGCAATTATCAGCCCGATGAACGCGGGCAATTTGAGCTTGACCAGGAGTAGTATTGTCGCTACTAAACCCACTCCGAACGCTACTAGTGGGGCATGTGGAAATGCCATGTTCTCCCCCACATACTGGATGGTTATAAATCTATGCGGGCAAATAGGGTTATTTTCGAAAATAAATCTCGGAAACTGTTTTAATTGTGTCGGATTGGTCATGGCTGGTCAGAATGCTCGCAATCGGCTGAAGGCTTCGGGATCGGTGCCAAGTCATTATTGGATGCAGACACGTTCCGTTCCGGTATACGCGAAAAAATCATGTTGAACACTGTTTGCTATCTGTAATCGGTGGCGTTTTTCCGATCACAGAGGAATGACGTCAGATGAATCCCGATTTGCTCCTTTACCGTGCTAGAGGCCATTGATCCCGATAAGATACTGATACCGAGAATGGCGTTTTGAGGAGTATCCGGTTGCTGTCCCGTATTCAGGTCAGATTAGTATTTCCTATATAGTCGGAAATGGTATCGAGTGTGTAGAAAAAGGTTTTTGCTACTCGGGAAGACATCCGCCACCATGGTAGGAAGTAACGCACAAAAAACGATCAGTGCTGTTGAGACCTCGTTTGAGATTCTAGATGCACTCAATGAGCTAGAACCTGCTGGAGTTTCAGCTATCGCGGAGCAGACCGATATCTCTACGAGTACTGTATTCACTCATCTAAATACGCTACTTACCCAAGGGTATCTTGTCAAAGAGGGTTCCCAATATCGTCGATCGCTACGGTTTCTAACCGATGGTGGGGCCATTAGACAACGTTTTGAAGCGGCCCAGTTACTTGAAGAGAAAGTTTCCGAATTGGCAGATATAACAGGTGAAATTGCCGGCGCGGCAGTTGAGGAGCGAGGATACCGAATCATTCTCTCTCGTAGTGCCGGGGAGATGGCTGCCGGTGACGAGATTACTATCGGAAACCATACTCAGATGCACTGGACATCGCTTGGCAAAGCCCTTCTTGCGCATTTATCCTCCACAAAACGTTCCAAAATCATTGACCACCATGGGCTCCCCCGCGGCACCGACCGGACATTCACAGACAGGGCTGAATTGGAAAACGAACTAAGGAAGATCCGTCAGCAAGGATATGCGATAGATGACGAAGAACATTTACGGGGTGTGCGGGGTATTGCTGTCCCAATTCTCGATGATGAACAAAATATAATCGCCTCAATCGGTATCACTGGCCCTCGAAGCCGATTTCAATCCTCATACCTCGCTAATCTTCTCGATGCACTGGAGTATGTGAAAAATGAGATCGAAGTCAGAACTCAATACTAGATTCAGTACTTCACAAAGCCGGTTAGTCGAACCGCTGAAACGCCGTTATCAGCAGGAACGCTTAACTAGACAGTGCCGCCACACCCTTGATATTCGAATAGGCCTCGTGGGTCATCTCATTGACTCGTGGCGCAATTCGGAGGTCAGTGAGAACCACAGCTACTCCCGGACTTCATCGATCGACTCAGCAACGTCAGCCGCTTGGATATCGCTATAGGCCTCATGGGTCGTCTCAATTGACTTGTGCCGCAGCGCCGCCTGTGCGAGTTCAGAGTGACCCTGTTCGGCTATGTTGAATCACTAGACGGCGTCGGGGAAGGTCAGTAAATCGAAGGAGTTGAAGCGGGAGACTTCAGTTGTTCATGACCCAAAT
>NZ_AOIL01000003.1 GCF_000337595.1 Natrialba taiwanensis DSM 12281
GTAGTCGTCGAGGTCGACCTTTTCCTCGGCGAGTCGCGGCAGTTCCGCAACGTAGGCGTCGACACCCTCCTGTCGCAGCACTGCGGCGGGCCGGATGCCGCCTTTCAGACCGGCACCGAACTGCTCGATCGCGAGACCCCCCCACCCCTCAAGGTCACCGTCGAAGTCGATCGGCGCGGGCTCGCTGTCTTGGACGACGTACACCGCCCGCCCGGTGTCCTCGAGGT
>NZ_AOIL01000004.1 GCF_000337595.1 Natrialba taiwanensis DSM 12281
CTCGACCAGGCGCTCCGGGTCGGCGTCAGGACGCCCGGACACCGCAGCCCGGGCCAGCGCCTCACCGGTGCTGTGACTCGACGCCTCGGGGTCGCTGGGAACGCCGACAATCGACCCCTCAAGGAGGTCCGAATCGCCGGGGACGTCTCGGCCACCCGTATCGTCGGCCCATCCAACACTCTGCGCGATCGGGATGTCCCGCTCGGCCTGTGCCTTGATTCGAGAGAGGTGCTCCCGCAGCGTGCCGGTCGACTCCGGCAGCGTGTCGGGGTCCATGATGCGCGTGTCCGCGACGAGTTCGAACTCGTCGTCGTCGCGCTGCTCGACTTCGGCGTCAGCGTAGTATCCGAGCTTGCCGGTGCCGCTGTAGCGCGACATCGACAGGTCGGTGTTCATCCCGTGGTCGAGAAAGACGCCGACCGTCCCCTCGTTGATCTGGGTCTCCCAGCCGCGCAGGCGCTCCTCGTCGAACGCATCGCCATCACGCGCCTCGAGCGTCGAGGAGATCGGCATCCGAATCGCGAACATGCCGTCCTCGCTCTCGTCGAGGTCCCGAACGACGACGCGGTCGGGGTCCGGTTGGTGGTAGGCGCGCTGTGCGACGTCGTCGTGGTCGGTCATGTCTGTCAGATCCTCGTGAAAAGCGTGCCGTGGTGATGGTGGCCCTCGGCCGCCCCACGGCAGGACGGCGCTCATCGGGATTGCGTGTTACTCGTCTGTACCGCTCTGGTCTCCGACGTCGTCTTCGTTGACCGTCTCTCCCCTCACAGCCGCGAGCTTGTGCTCGAGGACGTCCTTCGGGAGGTCACCGTAGTCGATCGTCTCGCCGTTTATCTCGACCGTCATATCGTCGTCTGCGAGGTCCTCGTCACCACGCCGACGAGCGTACTGTCGGCGTGTCAGGCCGCCGGCCTGGAACATCTCGCGCAGGCGCTCCTCGCGAGCGCGTTCCTCTCGAGGGTCGGAGAAACGGAGCTTCGGCTTGAACGGCTGGTCGAGTTCATTGTAGACGTCGAACTGCTCGCAGATGTGCTGAAACGCAGCGTTGAACTGCTTCGCGAACGGCCCCGTCACGCGCTTGAACACGCGGGACTGCTCCCCCTCTCCGTTTGCCCGATTCACGTCCTCTATCATGCCAATCTCGGCCTTCCCCAACCCCACGGCGGCGAGACAGAGTTGCAAGAACCATTGCTGTTCTTGAATGACATCAAGATTGATCGCTGTCCCCCCCATCTCGATCCACTGCGCAGCGCCCTCACCGCCGATCACTTCGACGCTCCGTGGGTCGCCAGCAGCCGCCTGGATCTTGTCCTGCAGGTCGGTGATCGTCGAGTCGTTGGCGTTCATCACCTGGATGACCCCCGCCGGAATCTCGTCGTCGTTGTAGAACCGGTTATGGTGGGTCGTCGAGTTGGCGAGCAACACGAGCGTGTCCCGGATCTGCATGCACGGGCTCTTTGGGTAGACCTGATACGAGCGTCGAGCGCCTGGATAGCGCATCACCGCGAGGTCGCCCCGGCCCAGCGGCGTCGGCGTGATGTTGCCGAGTGTGCCGACACCATCCGAGGAGAACGCATCTGACGCCTGGTAGTACGGCGGGTCCTGTGGGTAGCCGTGACGGTTGGAATTGTGACGAACCGTCAGCGCGTCCAGCGGGACCATCGAGACGACCGGCAGGCTGCCATCCTCGCTCGGGAGCAACTGCCAGTAGCCGTTGCCCGGGCCAAGCATGTCCGCCACTGCGGCGGCGATCAGGTCGTCCAGGTCGTCGTCCATCAGGTGCGGGCCGGTGATGACATCCCGGATGGCGTCCTGTAGCGCGGCCTCAGCGTCGCTGACTTCCTCGTCCTCGCTCTCGAACGCGACCTCACCGCCAGTGAGTTGGTCGACGATCCCGTTCGTGATGAGTTCCATCGGCCAGGTCTGCTGTATCTGGCGGGCCTCGAGCGCTTCGCGCCCACGCGGCC
>NZ_AOIL01000005.1:0-1950 GCF_000337595.1 Natrialba taiwanensis DSM 12281
GTCGCCGCTGCTGTCCATCCGGCTCGCTACCTCTCGGGTTGCGTCATCGAAGAGTCCCATATCTGTGGATCACCTCAAGGGGTCGTCACGAAGCGGCGAGCAAGGTCGTTATCCAGACCGCGACCACGATCGGGGAAGTCACTCGCGTTCAGTTTCGAGTACGGATATACGAACGCGATGTTGGCGTTGATGAACGCCCCCTTACTGCCCGCGTCGGCCAGCCCGCTCCAGACCGACGCCGGCACGCCGTCGTACTGGTAGATGGCGTCGGCACCGTCACGCAAGTAGCGGACGGAGAGTTCAGACTCACCAAAATCGTACAGTGCCGAGTGGACGTTTGAACTCGAGAACGACGACTGTGGCATCGTGTCGATCGGCGCACGGATGTCGACCGGCGGGGTCGCCGGCCGCTCGTTGGTCGGGTCGTGCTCGATCGCGATGCTCATCGACGCCCTCGCTGCTGGTTCAGTGCCTCGTGAATCGCGCCGCCGACCTCCGACTGTTTGAACTCGCGGGAGTCGGAAGGGACCTCGTCACCATCGTCGCCGCCGAACGACGCTGTCGCAGTTGGGATACCAGCCATCGCGCCTGAATCGCGTGCCCACACTGCCATGTAGGCCGCATCNCCATCGTCGCCGCCGAACGACGCTGTCGCAGTTGGGATACCAGCCATCGCGCCTGAATCGCGTGCCCACACTGCCATGTAGGCCGCATCCAGGAGGTCCGGCGAGCGACCCAGACGGTCTTTGAGCTTCGACTTCGACGTCAGTTTCAGGACGTCCGCACCGTTGTGACCGCGCGAGGCCATGTGACGCTCCTCGAACTCGAGTGTCCGAGAGGCGACAAGTAACTCTTCGCGAAGTTTGCGGTCGTCGATCGACCCACCGTCACGGAGCCACTGGCCCAGGAGCGCCAGCCCCTCTGCCCAGCGGTCGTAGAACTCTGTCTCGTTCTCGGGTGTACCGCCGGCGTTNCCCTTCCCCGACCGCGTCGACCGGGATTGGGTGGTCGTCCCACTGTTCGAGGATCCCCGCCAGTTCATCGGCCTGCTCGACGTGGTTCGTCCCCTTCTCAGCGTAGTGAGTTCGCAGACGGTCGCCGTGAATACCCATCGCGACAGTTCGGTCCCCAGACCGGGCAACGTCGATCCCAGTCCCCTCAGGGGTGACAGTGTCGGTCTCGGGCGTGCGATCCCATGCCTCCTCGACATCCCCACGCGAAAACGGGCGATGGGCGCTGGCCCCTTCCGGCGGGATCCCGCCGGCACGCCGACGGTACCAGCGCGAGTCGAGATCGTCTCGGCGTTCGTGTGCCGTGCGTGCCTTCTCGATGCCAGGCCAAGGCTCAGCGTTCCACGCTTCCCAGTCCTCTTTGATCGTCTCGAGGNCGACTTTGACGTTGTGGCTATCGAAACTCGAGAACTGGATGGTGTGCCACCGATCGCTTTCCATCTTCTCGTAGACGACATTTGACTCGTCTTCCGGCGGGTTTGCGACTGCGAGCATCCGGTCGTTCGAGTCCGTGACCGTCGACCCGGCGCTGTCGAAGTGCTCCGGCGTGATGTAGGGCTTGTCCGCCTCCTCGATGACGACCATCATGTTCTTGGCGTGGCGGCCCTCGAGTTCCGACGGATCCCGCGGGCTGACGATCTTCGCATACCACTCGTCGTCGATCCGGAGCTCGGGCTGGCCACCGTCTCGAGCCTCACCAGGCAGGCCGACGCGCGCCTTCGCCTTCCGGTGGAGAGCCTTCATCGGCCGCCAGGCCGCATCGACGAACTGCGAGTAGGATCCCGACGTCCCCATGACGGTTGCGTCGAGGTTCGTCTCCAAGTAGGCGAGAACTACGACCGCAACCGTGTACGACTTTCCGACACCGTTTCCCGAGACAACGATGATCCGCTTGTAGTCGGTGAGGGCGCGAAGGACCTTCTTCTGCGTCTCAGCCAAC
>NZ_AOIL01000005.1:1959-5616 GCF_000337595.1 Natrialba taiwanensis DSM 12281
CCAGCAAGCATCTCCCGCCAGCCCATGTTGATGTCCTCGCCCTCGGCGATCTTGTTACGGTCCTTGATGAGTTTCCGGACGACGTCGATTTCGTCCTGGACGGCCCGGTTGCCCCGGTCGAGCATCTTCGCGAGTTCACCAATTTCCTCGGCTGTGATCTCGTCCGTCTCCGAGACGATCTCGTTGAACGCATCCCAGAAGTCGCGCTCCTGTTCCCCACTGAGGGCCTTGACAGCGCGACGGAGTCGGGCGAGTCGCCAGTTGATGATCTCGTCGAGTTTCTCAGCGTCCTCGTACTCCTCCAGGAGCTCGATGACTTCGCGGTCCTCCTCGCTTAGGTAATCCGAGAACAGCCCGTGTTTGAAATCCGGATGGTCACGCCCTCGGGGCGCGTTCCCGCCGTGCATCCGGCAGCGTTCACGTCCTTGGACCGGATAATTCGCACAGTAACCGTCGTCGCGAGTCTGCGCATTGCACTTTCCAGGTTCGGGTTCAGGGTTCGTCATGGTCTAAAACACCAGCCAGATGAGTGCCGCAAGCGCCCACGCGTCGATCATCAGAATGAACGGAATCGCCGAGGCGCGCAAGATGAACTCGAGCGGCGGGACATACTCCCACTGGGCCGGCCGCTGGCGATCCCAACGGACGTACAGAGTGACTGCGTTGCGCCAGCAGATTGCCAGCGTCCATATCAGCAGCGTGGCCAGCAAGAGCGCATACCCGAGCGCCNCAACGGACGTACAGAGTGACTGCGTTGCGCCAGCAGATTGCCAGCGTCCATATCAGCAGCGTGGCCAGCAAGAGCGCATACCCGAGCGCCACCAGGACGCCAACCGGGTCCTGATACAGTTCGATAAAGGGGTTAGCTGTCATCTGGATCCTCCGGATTCACTTCGCCGCACTTCCGGCAGAACGGGTTCGCGCCTGGGCGGTCGATGACGTCGTGATCGCACGCATCGACCACGTCGCCGTTCTCAAACGTGAGATTCTTTCCTGGCATAGTCAGTCTCCGCTCCCGGCCTTGACCTCACGATACGCCTGGAGGAGCGCCGCGTAATCGGCTGCTTCGGCCCCGCCGTAGACTGCAATCGATGGCAGTGCGAGCACAGCCACAAGAGTCGGGTCTGCACCAAGGGAAAGTGCATACGCCGAAATGGCCGATATGGCGGCGATGACCAGGATGCTGCGGAGGATTGTCAGTGCCTTCAGCATCCTCGGCTCACCGTCGCCTGTTGCGATCGCCCGTTGATAGTCGTCGACGATCCCGTCGACATGATNCCACGACCGCGAACGCTTCGGCGAGCGACGTGAGTGGTCGAAGCTCATGGTGCATCTTGCCCTCCGTTACAGCGCATTCGGATCATCTCCGCGGAGTCGGGTGTCGACGATCCCATTGACCCCCTGGTCTGCGATGGGAATGAGCGCCGCCATCGTTGCCTCAAACGTCCCGACATCGAACTCGTCTCCCTGTGCGGCCACAAACGATCCCGCAATGAGCCCGAGCATGAGTGTCGTCCCGAAATGCATCGGATCGAACTCACGCTCCCCTCTCGCCNCCGCTCCGTAGCCGATGATAGTCTCTGTCTGAGTCATTGTTGTACTGGAAACCGCTATTGCCCGTCGAGGGCGCAGTCGCAACGCCGATCGCCCCGCGAGTATAGCCCCCCGCAGGCCGGGCACTGCTCGAGCGTCGGCCCTCTCATGAAAAATCAGTCCGTGTACCCGTACGGATCCTCGCTGAACTCGTCCGGACTCGTCAGCGCCAGGTCCAGCGCGATCAACGCGTCGTCCCAGCCCGCCGAGTACTCGTCGCTACCATGCTTCGGGCGCTCGTCCTCGAGGAGCCGTTCGCGGGCCTCCTCGACGTCTTCTGGNCCACCGCCTCGGTAGCCGCTTCGCGAATCGTGTCGCCATCGAGGACAGCGTCGAGCAACTGGCCCTGGTCGAAGTCGATGTCGTGTTTGTCCTCCGCGCGCAGCGTGCGTGCCGCGACGAGCAGCCAGTAGGCCGTCGTGAACGGGAAGCGCTCTCGGATCGCCGGCTCCTCGTGTCGGTGATCCGTGTTGCCGCAGCAGCACACGGTCCCCTTCGCGACGCCGTCCTCAACGATCGGCCGGTCCGCATCGTCGTCGACGTCCAGCGAGATCTCGCCCGTCTCTGCGTGTGGTGTGCGGTACTGGTAGCCGACCAGGACGTCCGACGCGTTGCCCCAGTCCGCATCATGGAGCGACGGCGGGATCACCACCTGCCGCGGTGGCTTGTTGGTCGTCTTGAGTTGCCGCCCGCAGGTCGCACAGAAGCGATGGTCCTGCTCGAGTTCGCGGAAGAACTCGCCGGCTCGCTTCGCCCGCTGGTGGCCCCGATGGCAGCCCGTCGAGCAGAACGACCCGGCGACCGTCTCGGCTGGGGNGTGTGCCCCGCCGCAGTGGCCGCAGGTGTACTCGATACTCTCGACGTCGCTCTGGGGTGCTGTGGTGGACATAGGACTAATCGTGCGCCGGCGTTACCCACGCCGGGAGCAGAAGGCACGCCACGCTGGCGCTGTGGTGACGTGTGGTTGCACCATTCTAACATTCGTAACCGCTTAAACCTTCCGCCCGACCGCGATTCCCCCCGCCGAACTCGTACTGCATGGGTGCGCCACCGAGCCCGGAGTGCGTGGCCGCGGCTGGGATCTCCACGCGCGGTGAGCGCCGAGAAGTTATCGGGACGCCGTTGGGGNAGACTACTATCCACCACTATCCGCCACCTATCCACCCGGACGGATACGCCGCAGCCACCACAACGACCGTCGAAACGGAAGGGGCAGCCACCTATCCACCACCCCACCCCACCCCTCCCGTGGGGAGACAGAGTATTTCACTTTCACCCTGATATCGCTCTCTCCCCCCACCCCAGGGGGGGTCGCGCGTTACTAAGAAAAAGTGGCCAAACGACCGATNCCTTAGAGTAGAACGGCTCCGTCGCTATCCATCCGGGGTGGACGCAAAATCCGGCCGGGATGGTTACCGGGCCAGGGGTGGGAACTCTGCTTTTCCGGCGTAGAAGTCGTGGCATATCCGGACGTCGTCGCTCGACCGAGTCATACCGACGTAGTAGAGTCGGCGCTCTTCGGCCTCGTAGTCGCCCTGGAAGCGCTCGAGTTGGCGTTGGGAGTAGGGGGGGAACAGCAACACACAGGGCGATTCAAGCCCCTTCGAAGCGTGGATGGTTCCGATGCGGACGTCATCGGGGTGACTTTCGACACGGCTCTCGATTGCGCCGAGGAGGAGATCACGCTGCCAGTCCTCGAGGGTGAACTCGGTGATGAGGTCGCGGGCACCGTCGGTGTTGGGGAACCACTGGCGGTACGTGTCGGCGTCGAACGTCCCGCGGCCGCTCAGGTCCGCGGCGGCGACAAGCTGACCATCCTCGGCGGCGTCGATTGAACTGGCGCGCGCGGGCGTCCTGGTGACGTTGCGCAGCATGATCTCGAGCACGCCGATGGGGATATCCTCGCCGGCATCAAACGAGCGCAGCGCGGCCAGCAGCGTCGGCATGGGATCCCGCCAGCGTCGCAGTGACCCGTTCGGTTTCAGGTCGAGATACGGCACCCCGGCGTCGCGAAGCCCCCAGGCGAGTTTCGCGGTCTGTCGGTTCGTCCGAGTGAGCAGATAG
>NZ_AOIL01000006.1 GCF_000337595.1 Natrialba taiwanensis DSM 12281
GTCCATCGCCGCCACGCGACTGACGTCGTGCTCCGGCACGGGATCGGCGATCGGCACCGCGGCGTCGATAACGGCCTCGGGACAGCGCCGCGACTCTTCATGGTGGACGCCCTCGTCAGCGGGCGTGTCGACGAACTGTTGGGGTTCGGCCCCGCGGAAACCGTAGATAGCCTGGTGAGCGTCGCCGGCGAGGTAGATCCGGTCGACGACACCGGAGTCACGCCACTGCTCGTACAGCTGGTACTGTAGTGGGCTCAGGTCCTGAAACTCGTCGATGATGAGGACCCGACCGGGCGGATCGACGTTGTATTCGGTCGCCTTGCGGACGTAGTCGTCGTCTTGTATCAACTCATTTCGCTCCTTGAAGTCCTCCCACGCCTGCAGCCCCTCGAGGGTCTGGGCCGGCGGGAGGTCGACGTCGATCGGGGCGCGATAGTATTGGTCGAGTGGCCACGCCTTCGATCGAACGTAGTCGTACAGCGCCATGAGCCGGTTTCCGGTCGCGACCGTCGTGGGCTCGCCCGACCGAAGCTCCTCGATGAGGTCGCGCTCCTCGGTATCGTACTCGATGTGGGGGTACTCGGTCCGAAAGAAGTACTCGAAGTACTCCGCATCGTCGTTGTTGGTCTTCCGGATCAGGAGCTGACCGTCGTCCTCGGGCTTGTTGCGGTACTCGAAGATGTCCTCCGCGAGGCACTGCGAGAGTGCGGCCCCGTGGAGCGTACGTACACGATCGTCGACGTCGTCCTCGTCTGCATTGTNCTCGAAGATGTCCTCCGCGAGGCACTGCGAGAGTGCGGCCCCGTGGAGCGTACGTACACGATCGTCGACGTCGTCCTCGTCTGCATTGTTGTAGACGACGTGCAGTCGTTCCGACGCCTCTGTCCGGGCGCTTCGCGTGAACGTCAGAAACGTCAGGTCATCCAGGCTGGGGTTGTGCTCCTCGGCCTCCTCGTGTGCGAACTGCAGGAGTTGATAGGTCTTCCCACTCCCCGGAGCGCCGATCAACTTTTTAATTTGTGCTGTAGTCATCGCAGCCCCTCCGGTTTCTCGTCGTCATCGTCGTCGACGACTTCATGCGCGCTCTCGAGCGTGTGGGGTGTGACGTCGGCGCTGATCGGCCAGANTGACATCGTCAAAGTCTTCGCGCTGCTGCCACTCGACGACCTTCTGGCCAGGGATGCAGATCGCGTCGTCGTCCCCGTCGAACTCCGGCCAGTAGTAGCCGTTACGCGACGACCACGAGAAGCCCTCCTCGTCGGCCCAGACCTGCATGGTCCCGGCCCAATCGAGGAACTTGTCGATCGCGGCGTCTTTGAGGTGGTCGGGGTCGCGCTCTTTCGTGTCCTGGATGTTGAGCCAGTACTCGACGAGGTCGAACCACTCCTCGGCGTCGATCTCAATCTTCTTGTAGAACGTCGCCAGGTGCTTGTTGCGAAACGTGCCGGCGTTCGCGTCGTTGAAGTCGCCCTGGTCGAACGTGATGTCGCGCGGTCCGTCGACGCTGCTGTCTTCGGGCGGGNTGCGAAACGTGCCGGCGTTCGCGTCGTTGAAGTCGCCCTGGTCGAACGTGATGTCGCGCGGTCCGTCGACGCTGCTGTCTTCGGGCGGGGGCATCGTGACGACCCACTCGGCCTCGTCAGCCGCGGGGTAACAGACCCCCTTGACGGTCCGCTGCCGCAGGCCTTTCTCGCGAGGCGACCGCATGGCTGCCTCCCACTCGTCTTCGTTCTCGTGGGCATCGACACTGNGTTGCGAAACGTGCCGGCGTTCGCGTCGTTGAAGTCGCCCTGGTCGAACGTGATGTCGCGCGGTCCGTCGACGCTGCTGTCTTCGGGCGGGTGCATCGTGACGACCCACTCGGCCTCGTCAGCCGCGGGGTAACAGACCACCTTGACGGTCCGCTGCCGCAGGCCTTTCTCGCGAGGCGACCGCATGGCTGCCTCCCACTCGTCTTCGTTCTCGTGGGCATCGACACTGNCCTTGACGGTCCGCTGCCGCAGGCCTTTCTCGCGAGGCGACCGCATGGCTGCCTCCCACTCGTCTTCGTTCTCGTGGGCATCGACACTGGCCTGGTTGAGGGCGCTCTTAACGCCGTCGCGGATCGAATCCGGCTTCGCACCGGTCACGACATCCGCGATTCGGCCGGCGATTCGGCCGCGCTTTGTGCCGTTATTCCAGAACCCACGCTCCTGCTCTTCCGAGTAGGCGCGCGTTCCGTTCTGCTCGATTGCGACCTTAACCTGCTTGCCGTTGATCGGTAACAGGTGCAGCTCGATCCCGGCGCTTTTGACGACGTCGAACACCGGCCAGTCGGGGTCGCGCTCCCACGGCGGCGTGTAGTCATCGTCGCGCTGCGCGTAGTGGATCAGTGTGCCGACAGTAGTCGCACGTCGCTTGCCGGCGATCTCCTCCGAGCCGCTGGCGTTCCGCCAGATCCAGTCAATCGCATCGGAACTCGTCGGCTTCTCCCACTTCGGCGNCCTCCCTGCCGGTCTCATCGCCGCCCCAGTCGTGGACGGCGTACCCCATCTTGATCCAGTCGTCGTAGTGCAGCGACTTACTGACGTGTTCGAGCGCTTCCTCGATCTCCTCTCGTGTGAGGTCTCGGTTCGGCGTTTTGTCCGAGTGTTGTGGGGTGTTTCTCTCCGCCTCCCCGCCGCCGTCTTCCCCCCCGCCATTGCCACTGCCGTCCTGCAGGCGCGTTGCCTGCGTTGACTTCCCCATCGCGTCCTCGTAGGCCGGGTGCTGGTCGGCCGGTTTGGCGCTGGCCAGAACCGGCGCGAGCGTATCAGCCCACTCGGCCAGGTAGTCGTCGAGGTCGACCTTTTCCTCGGCGAGTCGCGGCAGTTCCGCAACGTAGGCGTCGACACCCTCCTGTCGCAGCACTGCGGCGGNGTAGTCGTCGAGGTCGACCTTTTCCTCGGCGAGTCGCGGCAGTTCCGCAACGTAGGCGTCGACACCCTCCTGTCGCAGCACTGCGGCGGTCCGGATGCCGCCTTTCAGACCGGCACCGAACTGCTCGATCGCGAGACACCCCCACCCCTCAAGGTCACCGTCGAAGTCGATCGGCGCGGGCTCGCTGTCTTGGACGACGTACACCGCCCGCCCGGTGTCCTCGAGGTNCCCCCACCCCTCAAGGTCACCGTCGAAGTCGATCGGCGCGGGCTCGCTGTCTTGGACGACGTACACCGCCCGCCCGGTGTCCTCGAGGTGCTTGAGCAGCGGGTCGAGGGGTTCGTTCTTGAACTGTGTGGTGACCGGCGATAGACAGGCGTAGCCGTTCTCGTGCGCGCGGAGCGCGTCCGCGACGCCCTCGGTGATGAGTACCGGCCCGTCGCGGCCGATTGTACTCAGCCCGTAGATCGGCTCCTCAACGTGGACGTAGTCCTTCGTGTGGGCCAGTTTCGTGTACTTCCCGGCCATGAAGTCCTCCGGGNCCGCGCGCCCGTCCCGGTCGAAGTACGGGAAGACATACCGGCCGTTCCAGAGGAGTTTGAGGTCCTCGTTGAACAGCCCGGTCCCGAGGATCGCGTCTTTCTCGTGGCCGCTGCGGAGTAGGAACTCGACCAGCTGGTCGCCACAGTTCGCTGGAACCCAACCGAGCCTCTTCTCGTCGACCGTCTCCGTGTCGAACTGACGGTCGTCTTCGAACCATTCTCGGGCGGTGGTGGGCCTGTCCGGGTGTTCGCCGGTCTCCGTGTGGTCGTTGATTATATCGTCGACGCGGCGGTGGAACCAGGTGATCGCGTCATCCAGTGCCCTGACAGCCTCCCCCTCGTCGTCGAGGTCGACGGCCGCATCGGGCACCGGTGGGGCCTCTGGCGGTGCCGGCGGNGATCGCGTCATCCAGTGCCCTGACAGCCTCCCCCTCGTCGTCGAGGTCGACGGCCGCATCGGGCACCGGTGGGGCCTCTGGCGGTGCCGGCGGATCGGGGTCGGGCTCCGGGCTGTCGTCGGCCGCCGTTCCACCGTCAGTCGCCGCCGGTTCATCGAGGAGGTCGCCGGCGATCTCCTTTGCCTCACCGAACTCCATGTCGTCTGGAAGGCTCCCCGTAACACGCCCGAGGAGTTCTGTTGGCGTGATGTCTCCCGAAACGTTCTCGAGTTCGCGCTTGAGCAAGCCGCGGACATCGTCGCTCATGCGCCGACCCCTCCCGAAACCGAGGCTGGGCGCTGGTCGTATTCGATACGCTGCTCGTCGTAATCGTTATTGTACTGGGTCTCGTACGCCATCGTGCTGGAGACAAACACCGGACTGCCTCGCGCTGAGGACGCGAGGGGTTCTGGTCCGGTGTTTCGCTGTTGTTGGTCAGTCTGTACTCCACCGTTAGAACTGCTGATAGGTAAAACTACGGACTCGGTCATAGGACCCCCTCACGCAGCGCAGTGACCAGGCACTCGGCCTGGTAGCGTGCGTCGTCGACGGCGTTGTGTTCGACACTCTCCTGCTCGTGGTCGGGCCATGTCGGCAGCGTCTCGCGACACGTCCGATAGTCACGCTCGGCCCAGAACTGCCAGGGCGGCTCCTCNCTTCGCCCGCTCCGCCGACGAACGCTCGCAGGTCGCCCAGCGCGGCCTCGAGGCCGTCACCGCCAGAGAGTTGGTCGCGCGCAGCGGCGGACTGGCCGAGCCACCACGCGAGCGTGTTCGCGTCGATATCGAGCCCGGCCTGCTGACAGGATTCGATATCGACCGAGACGAACAGTTCGTCGGTGATGCCCTCGGAGATCGAGAAGCGAACCGCTCCGATAGAGACGATCGCCGCCCCGGGGTCGGTCCCCAGGGTTTCGATGTCGATCATGACCCGCTCACTCATTGCGACCACCCGTAGGCCGCCTGATAGCGGACGTAGGCCTGTTCGCGCACGCCGCGGTCGTTGAGGTTGATGACCGTCACGACGACGTCGGCCCCACCGGCGTCGCGTTTGACTATCAACACACAGTCGCCATCGGGATGATACCGACCGCGCGCACCGTCTCGGGCCGAGGGGTAGTCGACCTCGACAGACTCACGCCACGCACGTTCGGTTGATCGGTCCGCGGCGGCGTTGCGCCGCTCGTTGTGCCACTGCTCGCGCCCGTGTTGCGTCCAGACGACCGGCACTGTATCGCACTCGCCGCTGCTCTTGGCGCTCATAGTCCCACCCTGTGGCTGGCCTGTTGGGCAGCCGCCCTCTCGGCGACGAGCTGGTATAGCGGGATCCGCCCGTCATCGTGATTCGCGACGTCCTTGAGTTCGCCGGCTTCGCGCAACTCCGAGAGGCTGTTCCGCGTTTCCTTCTCGGACAGAAGCGCCTCGAGTTGGATGTCGCGCCGGGAGAGGGGTCGCCCGGCCTCACGGAGCACACGCCGGACGGCCTCTATCCGCTCTTGGACCGCCTGTTCTTGTCTCACCGACCGGCATTTGCCGTGCTCGGAGGCAGCCGTCTCGCCGCTGCAGTACGAGCAGGTGTCACGATCGTCGGTAAACGACGAGCGGGAGCGCTCGACGGCGTCGCGGTCGGATGCACCGAGAACCCAGCAGTCGGGGTCGGTGTGGATCGCTGTGGGGTCGCTGCGTCGGGGGAGGACGTAGACGGGCTCCTCGCCAGTCATAGGCCCACCCCGCAAGTCCCGATAGCGAAGCCAGTGAGGAGCACGAGGCCAACGAACACGGTTGCGATACCGATGAGTGCTGGCGTCGAGACCTGGCCGCGGGATGCACGCGCGGGCGTGAACGCCCGCGATTCCATCTCGTCTTCTTCCTCGACAGTCACTGGATCTCCGAGTGCGTGGTATTTCGGCGCGTTATGATTCTCGACATTCGGCCGCATCTCGGCCAGCCCGGCGTCTCGCAAATCTGACAGCGCGCGGGCGTGGGTTCCGCGGGGGATGCCACATTCGTCGATCAACTCGGGAGCGGTCAGGTCGCCATGCTTGTGCAGCACCAGCCAGAGGGTTGTCCGCGACTCGGGCATCGAGGCTAACTCGACTGGGACATGGCTCACATCGCTAATGTCCTGTGGGCCGACCTCCATCAGACGGTCACCCCGTTCGACCGTTTAGGGTTGACNGGCCGCGCGAGTGGCCGTATTCGATTCCGGACGGCCCGAGAGTCACGTTGCAGTTACAGACCGGGCAGACGAACTCCGGCATCAGTCGTCACCCCGCTCACAGCAGTCGCAGTCGTCAGAGATCTCGAAGTCGACGAACAGGAGGACTGCCCACACCCACAGGACTTGCGGGTAGCCGTAGTGCATCCCAGCGATGGTGACGACGACGTAGCACGCCACGTAGCCGGTGACGGCCGCCGCGGTGGNCCCACAGGACTTGCGGGTAGCCGTAGTGCATCCCAGCGATGGTGACGACGACGTAGCACGCCACGTAGCCGGTGACGGCCGCCGCGGTGGCCCAGCCGGATGCGCTCATGCCTCACCTCCGTCGCGTTTGTTGGGGGTGGTAGTGGGGCACTGGTCGGACCGTGGCCCGCCCGCCGGCGATCGCCACGCGCTCGCCTCTCCATCGCCGATTGCGTCGGGATCGGTCTCGAGCAGTAGGTCGTGAAGCTCTTTGGTGTCACCGTCGTGGGAGTGACGCTCAAACTCGCCAGAGCAGACCTTGCAGTGCTTGCGGTGACTCTCGACCAGGGACCGCTCTTTGGATCGGACTGTCTCTGCCCTCTCCAAGCGGNGGCAATCCTCGTCGGTGTGGAACCGCGGTCGGCTACCGCTTGCCCCCCGATTTGGAATCACAAAAACGGTTTCGGCTGCCATCATCGCGCATCCTCCAGGCTGATGAAACAGTCGGTGATGATGTGCTCGCTCGGATGGGCGCCGTAGATCTCGATCCCGCCTGACGGGAGCGGCCGCGCATCGGGGAGTTCGGGCCCCTTACTCCCGCTTTCGCTATTGCGAACAGTATTTAATATATCAATACTATAACTCTCGTGCGGGCAAGTGTTGCCCGTGTGGCTATCGTGGTTCATGGTTACCGAAGTGACCGCGGTGGCCGGCTGCCTGCGCACCCGGGATTGGATTGGACCCTTGTGNTGACACGCCTCACGAATCCAGCCCGACTTCGAGTCCCCATACTCGAGCCGGTCTTCGATCTCCTCATTTTCGTCTGTGCCCAGAACAACGGAGACGTCTTCTGTCCCGCTCGTGCTGTTTGATTCACTACTCATGCCACAACACCTACTTTGAGTTGCTGCCTATTAACCTTTGTGTCACCGAGTCGTCTCCACACAACACCACCGTGGCACCTCGGCTTTGTACCCGCATACTTATATGGTGCCGTGGCCATGTTGCCACTATGGGAGAACGCAAAGATGTCACGGTCCCGATGGACGAAGAGTTTGTTGAGGAGATCGAGGCCCAGCTCACGTACGGCGACTCTCGCGCGGGCTGGATTCGTGAGGCATGTCAGATGCGTCTTGACGGGGAGTTCGACGAGTCCGACGATACCGACACGAGGCCTCGAACCGACGGTGGTCGCGTTGCTGCGCTTAACTGACGACGCTTCTTTTCGCGGATTTCTGTGGTAAACCATCCCCATAGTCGTTACCTTGTGAAAGTTCGGCATACGGGCACATAAATGTCCGTTAACAGGGTAGTGGAAGTGAAAGTGGTCGTGCCTGGTAGTTGCGACCGATATCGTGCATCTGTCGGTGGGTTTTGACTGTCGTGGGTGGCGAACCCTCACGGAGACCCTACCGGTCTGATTCGTGGNAGTTGCGACCGATATCGTGCATCTGTCGGTGGGTTTTGACTGTCGTGGGTGGCGAACCCTCACGGAGACCCTACCGGTCTGATTCGTGGTCGGTCTGTCTGCGTGACCAGTCAACATATCCGAGACGTGTCGGTTTGAGTAGCATAAGCTTGTTCCCTCGTATGAGGTCAGTAACAACCCATACGGGGTGTTTACGGTCCCAATTGTAATGTTCCAGAGAGGTTCAATAGGGTTATGGGCGACTCGGGCAACGACCAAACAGAGATGCATCGGCAAGTCGATTGGATGACGGCTGCCGATGNTCCAGAGAGGTTCAATAGGGTTATGGGCGACTCGGGCAACGACCAAACAGAGATGCATCGGCAAGTCGATTGGATGACGGCTGCCGATGTGCGGGTCCTTGAGTTTCTACACATGGCTCGTGACACGCGCGGCAACCCGTCGGTGCAGTCCCCGCGGACAATCTCGAAGAACACGGGGCACGACCGCAAGTACGTCGGCCAGCGCTGTCGGCACTTGGTCGACCACGATCTCGTCGAGAAAGTCGATACTGGATTCTATCGACTAAGCAATCGCGGCTGCGCGCTGATGGATGGCTCTCTGCGTCCGGAAGACCTCTGAAGAACAGACTGCTCAAGCGCCGAATACTCGCTCGTATGCCGTGCCTACGGCCCGGTGGTAACCGATGGGGTAGTCATTTGTGGGGTGGGACGAAGGTTTCCCCCAGGCAATCGGCGCACTCTTCGACGCCGCCTGGCCCTGCCATAACGGGACCGCGACCACAGATACACATTTTCTCGCCGTCGATCGTCTCATCGGGCAGTGTGTACCTGTCGCGCCGCCCGCAGTCATCNNTTCCCGTATCTCTTGTGCGTCCGTTTTCGGAGCGGCTTATGTGTCATATTAACCTCACACTCGGTTAGATCGCTTCGCGCGCCTCCATGCAGTCGTAGGTTGCCCGTCACCGCGTTCGTGGTACTCGACGTTCCCACTCGCCTCTCGGCGGTCGTCACGCGGCTCCGGTCGGCTGTCGTTCATGACCTTCTGGGTGAACTCGTCGCGCTTGGCTTCGAGTTCGTCGATCACGCCCGCGGGCGCGTCAACGGCGATGGCACCCTGTAGCGCCTCGCGGGTCATCTTGAGCCGGCGCTCGGCGAATGACAGGTCGTCTCTCATGCTGCGAACACCGCGATTAGGACGCCAGTCGCGAGGTTCACCGCGCCCAGATAGACGATCGCCGCAGCGCCGCGGCGCGTGATGCCGTGCGACCGCATCACTGGTCACCTCCGCCGAGCCGTGGGCCGCCAAGTGGGGAGCGCCATCCCACGGTCGCCGATGGTTCGTCGCCGTCGACCGACCGCGACACTGCGAGCTCGCGAAGCGCCTGGNGGGCCGCCAAGTGGGGAGCGCCATCCCACGGTCGCCGATGGTTCGTCGCCGTCGACCGACCGCGACACTGCGAGCTCGCGAAGCGCCTGGACCTCTTCGGTTTCGCTTGCGTCGGCGTCCTCGACGAAGCCCTGCATTTAGATCGCCCCCATGAGCGCGCCACGCGCGGTTTTGTAGAGGTGCTGGGTTTCGAACCCCCCGTCGACTCGCGATTGGACGAAGTCGATCCAGTCGTTGACGCTCTTGTGGGTCGTTTCGAGATCGTAGTTCTGCGCGACGGTGCCCTCCTCGACGACCAGGATATGCTCGTCCTTGGTGCGGTAGATGTGGTGCGCTCCGTCGGCGTCGACGCCGATCAAGATGTAGTCGTCGCGTGGGTCTTTGCGTTCACTGGAAGGCTGGGGTGCGGCGACGCCGCCGTCGGTCATGGCGATTCGAGGCTGACCTTCGGTGATGTGCTCGCCGAGCTGGTCATCGAGTTCGTCTTGGTCGAAGTCGGCCGGGATGTGCCGAATACCGGTGGCGAACATCACTCTGTGGATGTGTTTACAGACCTTTCCCCGGTGGAGGTGGTCCGCGCAGGTACATCGCGGTTCGTCGCCACCGAGATCGACCGCGTATGACTTGCCACTGCTGCTGACGACTTCGTACAGGCTCGGGTTGTCGGCAACTGCGCCTTGGTCGTCGAGCGTGGACATGACTTCGGTGAGCGCGCGGATTTCTCGGTCGGAGAGCGATTCGATCGATGCGTTTTCGTCGGTCGCGTGCGTTTGCGTAACTGCCATAGATTTTGGCACGGTCTGGCGCGCTGGAACGCGCCGGGCTTTTGCGCCCTGTCCCGTGCTCAGTTACAACAACGGGTGCCTCACATATATAACTAACGGATAGTTAGAACGGGCGTTAGCTATTAGTAGTTGTAGGGAGCATTTACTATCGTGAGTGCGAAACAAGACTCAATGACACTCGAGCCGAGACAGTTGAATGACGCTGATAACGACATCCTTGACTTCATGGCCGAGGAGGACGACCGGGTGAACCCGAGCTACGTCGCCAAAGAGACGGGGCACAGTCGGCCGTACGTCAGCCAGCGGCTGAAACGAATGAAAGAACACGGGCACGNTGACGAGCACCCGTGCCCCGAGTGTACGCGTCAGTTCCCGCTTCGTAGAGTATTGTACAGGCACATAGACACGCAACACGAGGGCCATGACCAGCCGCCGTGGCGCGATGCGGAGTTGGTTGAGTCGCTCTACAGGGACGATGAGCTCAGCACGTTGGAGATTGCAGAGGAGTTTGGCTGCTCGTCGTCAACAGTTACGAAGTGGATGGACCGGCATGGNCCGGACGAACTGTGCGACGAGGGTTGGGTACGCGAAAAGCACTATCTTTAAACAACGAGAGAATCCCGCCCTTTAGGGCGGGCGTGAATCGTGTCACTTGATTTCGCAGCCGCCGCTAATCGGCGGAACTGGATTCCATACGTTCGTCGATACAACCTCTCACGAGGCTGGATAGGTTGATGGGGTTTTCGTCGATCCATTCGACTTGATCCTCCCGAATCGTTATTTGCTTCCGCTCCATCACGTCACGCTACAACTCCGCAATGTATAAGTGTGGCGGATGTGTATAGATGGGTATGGCAGAGGAGG
>NZ_AOIL01000007.1:0-8718 GCF_000337595.1 Natrialba taiwanensis DSM 12281
CCTACCGTATCAGGCGAAGGCTGCACTGTGTAGCTACGTCCCAAAACTCCGAAAAACGTACAACGCCCGCGAGTTGGACGACGAACACCCGCTCCGGCTCACGAACCAGGCCGCGAAGTTCGATCGGGACGAGTCTCGACACCACGAGATTTGCTGGAACGTTCCTCTGCCGGGCTACGGCACGAACTTCTGGATACCGCTCCGAATCAATCCCGAGCAAGAATCGCTGTGGCACGATCTTCTCAGCGAGGACGCGAAGGCCGGACAGATTCGACTCCAGCAGAACCGGAGTAGCTGGGTGTTGCACGTCACCGTCACGTACTCGGTCGAAGAACCCGAGGCAGACGGCGACGAAACGCACATCGGCTTCGATATCGGCGAATCCGCGTTGATTACGGGCTGTGCCCTCAAGCGCAACACGCCGACGAAACCGATGCTCGAAAGTGGCAGTCGTGCACGCCACCTCCGCAAAGAGATGTTCACGACCCTGAAGCGCCTTCAGGAACGTGACGCCGTCGAGTGGCGTGTTGACGAACGCTTCGACCACTACCAGAACGCGCTCACGGATATCGTCGAGAAGGCGTCTCGCGAAGCCGTCGAGTACGCCAGGTCCTTCGAGAACCCGGTGATTGTGATGGAGGACCTGTCGTATATCCGCGAGAATCTGGACTACGGCAAGTACATGAACCGACGCCTTCACGCATGGGCGTTCGCCCGGCTTCAGGGTCGGATCGAAGACAAGGCCACCGAAGCCGGTATTCCGGTCCGGTTCGTGAATCCGCGCTACACGTCCAAAACGTGTCACGAGTGCGGTCACATCGGCCGCCGTGGGTCGCAAGCGGAGTTCAAGTGTACGAACGACGACTGCCACGTAACAGAGTTTCAAGCAGATATCAACGCGGCGGCGAACATCGCCGGTCGCGTCAATCCGTGGGGAGAGAGCGTTCCTTGGAAACCGGAACGCGATGACTCGCCACGGAACGGGAGCGCCTGTGACAGCGCCACAGTCCACCGCGAGACGAGCGAGAAATCCTCGCAGATGACGCTCGCGGCCTACTCGGACTGAAACCTACGGCACAGCCGGAATCCCACTGTTGTGGGAAGCCTCGCCGTTTACGGCGAGGAGGATGTCACTGATCGTCGGCCAGCTCGTACAGGCCGGTCGGCTCGTGATAGTATCGCACGTACCCCCACTCGCGTAGCCACTTGAGCCGCGGGGAGATCGTCGTCTCGTGCTTCCCGATGTTATCAACCAGCGAGCCACGTGTCTCCCGGCCGGCCTCAAGCAGTTCGAGGATATCCTTATCAGTCGCATTCAGTCGCTCGTCATCCTGCCAATCTGCCATTGACCAGTCGGACTCTCGTCCGATGCTTCAGTTTNTTTCCGATTCGTAGCATACCGTCTGACGGTGGGTATGCGCATCCTACTATTCATATCATCTTACCCGTAGCCTTTTAGTAGTTGGAAATAGTACTGGTATGTGTAGGAGACAGTCACAAAATGGCAACTACAGCAAACCCGAACGATTCGCCGCTTGAGGACCTGAACGACTTCCGTCGAGACGTACTGACGGTTCTGGCCGGTATGGACGAGCCGTCCGGACAGCAGATCAAAGACGAACTCGAGATGTANCGGTCGTCTCTACCCGGCCCTCAACGATCTCGAAGAGATGGGGCTGATCCAGAAGGGAGAGGTCGACCGACGGACGAACTTCTACGAGGCGACCTCTCGCGGACGGAGAGAACTGTCTGCTGACCTTCGATGGCGGCGAAAGAAGGCAGGTGTTCTCGATGACTGAACAACTCGAGGACAAGACCGAGCACGAGTTCGTGTTCTACCTCTACGAGGAAGACGAGGAAGATCCACGATTCTCGTTTTGGCTTGAAACGAGCGACGGAAGCGGGATGTCGCTCTACGAACGCCTGCCAGACGGTCAGGGGATGTGGCTCAAGCCATCGGAGGGGAGCGACCACGGCGCGGTCGAACCTACTGACGAACTGAAAGCGGTCATTTCAGAGTTGATGGCCAACGACGTGAGTGCAGACCGAGTCCACGATCTTGCTCCACACGAGCGGCATTTCGTCCAGGGGATCCACGGCACGGTCGACCAGAATCCGGACGCTATTCCGAATCCGGTCTGGGGTTGGATGCACGATGCCGCCGAGGAGGTCGAAGCGTAATGTCCGGGGGCGCTCGCTGGCAGGTCGCAGAAGGGACCGGAATCGGCATCGGCGAGCTGTGGTTCGACACCGTCGCGGACGGACTCACGCAGAGGGCGGCAGAAGATCGTGCACGCGGAGTCGACAACCACGTCGCTATCCCTGAACCGACCGAGATGCCCGAGGACTGGGGCGAGCAGTTCCTAAACGGAGAACTGGAGGATGATCCATATGCAGAGTGACCGATCTGGGGACGAGACCAAGCGATTGCTTCCGGAGGGCGAATCATGGCAGCCGTACCAGNACTGGAGGATGATCCATATGCAGAGTGACCGATCTGGGGACGAGACCAAGCGATTGCTTCCGGAGGGCGAATCATGGCAGCCGTACCAGTGCGGCGATTGTCGAGTTGTCTTCGCTATCTCGGAAGAAATCGTGTCCGGTGCGTGGAAATGCCCGGTCTGTGGAGACGAAGATATCTCGAAATTGGTGGAGGTCGAAGCGTAATGTCCGCCGATGGTACTGAACGCGAGGGNGTGGAAATGCCCGGTCTGTGGAGACGAAGATATCTCGAAATTGGTGGAGGTCGAAGCGTAATGTCCGCCGATGGTACTGAACGCGAGGGTGATCTTCTCGACTGGTGGGAGTGCGCATCGTGTGGGGAGACGGGACGAAACGGTATCCCCCAGTGTCCGTCGTGTGGTTCGATGCAAATCGGACTCTGCCCCGACGGCGTCGACCTGCCGCCATGCTGGACAGAGTCGGCCGCTGATGCGGCCGCACTCGGGGTCGACCGGCTGTTCTTCCATCTCGATGGCCCTGGGTTCATCGGGATAGATGGAGACGAAGCGGAGCTTGTCGGGGCCGACCTGAAGGCCGGCGAAGAGCCTGACCCAGAGACTCGGCGGGCAACCGGCGAGAATGTTCGGGAACTCGCCGAGACGTACAACGACGAGTTCTACGGAGAGAATAACCGAGCACTACGTCCGGATACTGACCGAGGTGAGACAGCGTGAAATCTGGAAATGGTACCCAGCAGATTCGTTGCGGGAACTGCGGTCGGTTTGCGCACGTCAAATACGAGTGGCGTGGTCCGTCGTACAGCGAGGTCATCGACTGTGAAAACTGCGAAGGCCGAGCGTTCGAGTACGACCCGTTCGCGGCTGCAATCGAAGAGATGACCGACGAGGAGGGGAGGGAACTTGCCGCGTGATACAGAGGAGAAAGAACTCGTGCACGACAAGCCGCCGTTCGAGGCGTTCTTCGTCGTCGAGGTTGACATCGAACACGATCGGGACAGCGCGATGTTCTCGTCGATCCGTGGACCGTTCGCGACGAGAGATGAGGCCGAACGCGAGAAGGGGAACATGGAAGAGGCGTGGGAGAACGCTCTTGAGGAGGGGGAGGACGGCAACCCGTACGATTTCAAGGGTTGGGACATCGTTAAAAAGAACATCTCCGATTACTACCTCAGTCGGCTCGAGCGTCAAGACGAGGAGTCCTACCAAATCCTTCGCGAGGCATCCAACGCAGTAGGTGCGTCACTACTCGCAGAGGAAGGAATCGGCCCGCTGGCCGGTGATGATCGTGACTGACGCACAATCTTCCCAGCGAGTCCTGCGCACTGCGCGAGTCCAGAAAACTCCGTGGAATGAGTGCCCGCTCTGTGGCGAGGATCTCGTCGGTGGCGGTAGTCCTTCCGAAAAGNGAGAAGCCGTGAATGCTCTCGGAAACACTGAATCGTGCGACAGGGAGCAATGCAGCAATCCAAGATACGGACAAAAGCAATACTGCTCACTCTACTGTGAGCGGCACTCGGAGAACGAACGATGACTGAGCTAAATCCGGATACTCGAACGTACCAAGCCGTCAACTGTGTTTGCCACGACTGCGAGTGGGAATGGGGCCAGTTCTGGAAGCCGGGACGGCCGCAAGTCTGCATCCGGTGCAACAGTGAAAACGTGAGGTTCGAACGATGACGCGAGACTTGGACCATCAGACAGTGCAGGNGGGGCCATGAGTACGGATATCCCAAAGGTTCACGCCTACACGGACGCTTGGCGCTGGCCCGACGGCGTCGAGCGTTTCATCCGAGAGCAGTGCGACGAGGACGCCAGGGTCCTGAACTGTCCCTGTGGCGCGTCTCGTCTCGGCGATGTTCTCATCGACGCCGAACCGCAGTCCGATGAAATAATTGATGGGGACATGTTCGACCTTCTCGAGATCGTCGAGCCGTGTTCGTTCGATGTCGCGATCTCCGATCCGCCCTGGAAATCGATGAGTTACTTCGACCGCTGGGACCNCCTTCTCGAGATCGTCGAGCCGTGTTCGTTCGATGTCGCGATCTCCGATCCGCCCTGGAAATCGATGAGTTACTTCGACCGCTGGGACCAGTTCTTTCAGCTCGTCCGCGCGGTCAAGCCGGGCGGATACGTGATTTATAACGCCACTTGGGAACCGCACAGTGATCAGACCGAAGTCGTCGGACGGTATCGGCGAGCCGATGGCGCATTCCGGACGATCTCGCAGATCACGGGGTATCAGCGCTATCCGGGACAGACGACGTTCGCCGATCTAGAACCATGACCCGGAGCGAACAATCCGCGGGCGGTACCTTGCGCTTTTCTAACTGTCTCCGTCTGACGTGGATTTACCTTTGCACGCATGGAACTCCNAGCGAAGTCCACGAACACGATCAACATCGCCGGGGGACTGGCCGACCGAGGGCATCGCGTCGCCGTCGCTGATCTCGATCCGCAGGGCTATCTGACGAACACGCTCGGTCTTCGCGACGCCTACCTCGCCGACGAGTCGACGCTATTCGATGCGATAACCGAGCCCAACGACACGCCGCTCGAGGAGATCGTCGTCGGGCACGCGGAGTTCGACGTCATCCCGTCGAACATCGATCTGTTCCGACTCGAGCAGGAGCTCATCGCCCGCGGTCGGCGGCCGCGGCTCCGGCTCCGAGAGCTGGTCGACGGCTTCGGGGGCTACGACTACCTGCTCGTCGACGCCCCGCCCTCGCTCGGGCCGATAAACGACAACGTGCTCCTGGCGTGCGAGAATCTGTTGATCCCAGTCGAGGCCGCGAAGACGTCCATGCTCGCGGTCGAGCACCTCCTAAACCAGATCGAATCGCTCGAGGCCGACTACGACGCGACCATCCGCGAGCGCGGGATCCTCATTTCGAACGTGAACTACCCGCTCGATAACCCGCAGAAAGAGGCGATTGAGTGGTTCGGCGAGACGTTCGAGGGCCGCTGTCCGCTGTTCGAGATCCGGCATCGGGCGGCGATCAAGCGTTCGCTGAATGCCGGCGGCTCAATCTTCGGCGACGGGGCTGAGGAGACGGACATGCGCGCAGTCTATGCCGATGTCGCGGACTGCCTGGAGGCGATCGCCGATGAATGACGACGACGTCCAGGATCGGCTTCGGCAGCGCTTCGACGGCGACGAAGACAACTCTTCCAAGAAGGCAAAGAACGAAAAGGCTTCAAAGGGAGAAATGAATGGTGAGAATGAAATGTTTGCAAAGAACGTCAAGAAGGAATGGAGGGCAACGAGCATCTACCTCCCAGAGTTCCTGGACCGCAGCCTCACTACGAGTTACAAACACCTCGATCTCGATTTCGAGGAGGAGTATGGACACTCTCTGCAGAAAACCCGGCACTACTACCCACTCGTCGTTGCACTTGGCATCGAACGCTTGGAAAGTATGGATCCAGAAGAAGTCCAAGAACGCATTGAAGCCTTGGAGCGTGAAGGGGGCAATGAGTAGCGCCTCCTATCGGCAAGTCTGCCTTGACACGAAAGGGTCCGAGTGCAAGATCTGCGGGGGCGTGGAGGGGATTATTGTCCACCACATAGACGGCAACCGCGAGAACAACGCGATCGATAACCTAATCCCGGTCTGTAAAAGCTGTCATGGGAAGATCCATGCCGGTGCCGAAGGGTACGGGGAATGGTTTGAGCAGCTGGCAGAGTCAGCAAAGATCCACGCGGGCGGCCGGGTCCGCGAGCAGCAACGGAAAACGCTCTCCCTCCCAGACTCCCTCGTCGACGAGGCCGAGTTGGCGTTCGACGCACTCAATCTGCGCTGGCGGCAGGAGGGGAACGATCCGCTTGAGAAGCACCCGGACTTTTACGAGCAACTACTCCGGAACGCACTCGACGAGTTAGGCGACGTCCAGGAGCGAGACCTCGATGAACTCGCGGACGAACTCGACCTCACCGACGGGAGAGGACTTGATTAAATCAGAGTTTAACCAACCTCTTTCTGGCCGACCGACGCGTTCTGTATCGTGACATGCGATTCACGGNCCGACGGGAGAGGACTTGATTAAATCAGAGTTTAACCAACCTCTTTCTGGCCGACCGACGCGTTCTGTATCGTGACATGCGATTCACGGGGTTGCCACTGCCTTTCGACGGCCGAAGTGTAGGGGGGGACGGCGGCAAAACACGGCTGCACGCCGGTCAAGATCACGAGCCGCTGCTCAAAAGCGGTGAAAACGAGCGGGGGTGGAAAAACACTCACANCTCACAGTCCCTACCCGGGAGTGCCCAACATCCCCCGCTCGCCACAATAAATGACATTCGCGATAGGGGATGTGTGTCCCTGCGGGCCCGCTGCCCACACCACACCCTTGGAGCCATCCCACAAATATATTGTGGATAGTGACTGTCAGTATCTTTGTTTTACCCTATTTCTATTAGATTATTACTTTCGTGAACTCGGTATCAATCTAGAAGACTTATTACGGATGGNCCCGGGAGGTCATGTTCCAGGCCTCCGGGCAGCCCGGTCATGCGATCGAGTTGCCGGCCGCTGGGACAGACCGCCCAGTAGAATCGACACGCAACCAGAACACAGATGATAATAATATGACAACAGAAGAAATCTCGATGTGCGAAAAGGGACGTGCGGCGTTCCTTGCTGTACTGATGGTTCTCTCCGTTGTCGCCATGACTGCATCCTTCGCGGGTGCGGCGGCGGCAGTGGAAGATCCTGGGGACTCCACACTCACCGTGACAGTCACCGACGAGGACGGAAACGTCCTCAGTGGAGCAGACGTAGCAATTGAACGCAGTAATGACGCAACTGTGAACGCGNCTCACCGTGACAGTCACCGACGAGGACGGAAACGTCCTCAGTGGAGCAGACGTAGCAATTGAACGCAGTAATGACGCAACTGTGAACGCGACTAACACCACGAACGAGAGTGGGCAGGTCACGTTCGCAGTCAACGACAGTGTCCAGTACGACCTCACCGTCAACCAAGACGGGTATCAGGAAGGGACGGATACCGTCACGCCAAGCGGTGACACCGAAACGAGCGTTGCACTCAGCGCCAACNTCACCGTCAACCAAGACGGGTATCAGGAAGGGACGGATACCGTCACGCCAAGCGGTGACACCGAAACGAGCGTTGCACTCAGCGCCAACACTCAGACCTACGACCTGACCGTTAACGTCGTTGGTCTGGCCGATGGTGACAGTGCGACCGTCACCGTTGACGGGACTGAGGAGACTGGCGTCACGGACTCCGCGACGTTCACTGGCCTGGAAGCCGGTGAGTACACCATTGACGCTGAAGCAGACGGCTACAACCCCGCCAGCACCACCGTCAATGTGGACTCCAACACCGAAACGGCAGTCGAGTTCACCGAAGAGGGCGAGTTCCCACTCGGCGTGTCCGAACTCCCCCACAGTGACCGACTCTTCCAGGGCGAGCTCGGTGTCGTCGACGTCACCGACGCTAATGCAGATACCATCGACCTCGAGGAAGTCGTTGACTCAAGTGAGGACGAGACGTCTTGGGAGCGCGAACTGACGGTGTACAGCCTCAGTGAGGCTGCCGACGCATACGACGACCTCGAAGTGGCTGCTCTTGAGACCGAGATCGGCGCAGGGTCTGAGGTTGTTGTCATTGAGACGGACAACCTCGACGAGAGTTCCTACCAACTCGCTGAACTCGAGTCCAACGGTGAAACGTTCGAGTTCGATATCCGCGTTCAGGAACTCCCCTCTGAGTTCGATGACAGCACCGTCACGACTATCGAGGGCGACTCCTCCGAGACCTCGCTCGAGATCGACTCTGCACGCGCAGACTTCCAGGCAGTTGTGAGCGCCAGCGGGCTTGAAGCCGAGGACCTCGAGAACATCTTCGGCGAAGAGGGCGAAAACGGCGTGCTTGACGTCAATTCTGAAGACGACGAGATCACGCTTGACGCTCGCGGCACGTTCGATGCCAGCTTCTCGAGTATTGACGCTGGCGAGTACCAGTTCGACGTTGAAGCAGCAGACACGACTGCCGCAGACAACGCGACGGTCAACGTCTCCGACGACGACATGAATGTTGACCTCGTCACCTCTGACATCGTCGTCGGCCAGGGCGACCTCGCCGAGCTCACGCTCGACCTCGAAAACACTGACACGGCCTACATCCAGATCGGTGACGAGGGTGAAAGTGGCTTCGAGTCGCTTGCCCAGATCACGGACAACTCTGATGATGGCTACGACGAGATCAACATCACCTACAACACGTTCGTGGG
>NZ_AOIL01000007.1:8725-14219 GCF_000337595.1 Natrialba taiwanensis DSM 12281
CCCAGCCACTCGCGGCAACTGACTACGAGATCTCGGTCGGTGTCTCCGGAAATGAAGTCGACGGTGTCACTGACGAAACTGACACTGGTTTCCTGACGCTCAACGAGTACGACGGTCCGTCCGATGTCACGACCTACACTGCACCTGCAGACGCTGACCTCGGCGACCTCGACGACCTCAACGAGACGACGCTCACTGAGACCGACGAGATCGCGAACCTGGACCAGGTTATCGTCGCTGTCGAAGACTACGGTCTCTCCGGTGCCATCGCGGACGGCACCCTCGAAGAGGACACCAACCTCATTCTCTCCGAGGAAGAGGCTCCGAACCGGAACATCAAGGAATGGAACATCGGCGAAGGGGAGCTAGAAACCAGCCATCTCGGCTCCGGTGACGATGTCGAGTACGACGGTACGCTCTACCTCGTCGTCGAGAACATCTCGGGCGCGTACGACGAAGATGACCTCGACGCTGGCTTCGACGTCTCCGCCGACGCTGACGACAGCGCGTTCTACCTCGAAGAGGACGAAGAACTCTCGCACGAGAGTGCCTTCAGTATCAGCGAGCGCAACATTGAGTGGGACGACACCGCAGAAGAAGCNCCTGCAGTCGACGGTGCTGAACTGTCTGGTGAATCCAACATCGCACCTGGTACGGAACTCAACACCCGTGCTCGCTCGTCGGGTAACTTTACCCAGTCGCCAGATGCCCTCATCGAAGATGACGGCTCCTTCTCGGCGACCTACGAGTTCGGCGACTACGAGCCAGAGACGGAGTTCACGCTCCGCGCAACCGATCCTGTCGGTGACGCCGAGCACGTGATTGACTCTGTCCTCTTCGACGCTGAGGAAGCGAACGTTCAGCTCGAGACCGATGCACCGAGTGAGGTTACTGTCGGTGAAGACGGAACGCTCGACGTGACCGTCAGCAACACTGGTGGCTCGGCCTCTGACGAGATCGAGGTCGGCGTCGTGATCGGCGGCGAAAACACGTTCAACGATAACATCACGCTCGACGCTGGTGAAGAATGGAGCAACAGCTTCGACTACACCGCCGAAGAGACTGGTGACGTTGAGTGGAGCGTTGTTGCCGGTGACAACGAAGAAACTGGCACNGAATGGAGCAACAGCTTCGACTACACCGCCGAAGAGACTGGTGACGTTGAGTGGAGCGTTGTTGCCGGTGACAACGAAGAAACTGGCACCACCACCTTCGTCGACGAACCGTCTGACGACGGATCTGACTCCGGTAGCGACTCCGGCTCCGACGACTCCGGTAGTGACTCCGGGTCGGACGACGGTGACTCCGGCTCCGACGATAGTGGCGGTGACGACTCCGATGGCGACGATGACGGAACGCCCGGCTTCGGTGTCGCTGTCGCACTCGCCGCACTCCTCGGCGCTGCCATGCTGGCTCTGCGCAAGCAGAACTAAGCAGTAGCTAACTACCGGACTTCGTCCGGCTCTTGTCGCACTTCGATTTCTTTAACCATGCCCCGCAGAATCACCGTGAGCATGGCGGAACGTTTATCATAAAATAGACTTACTATCTGGATATGATGTTATTATGGATAGTTGTCACATGGGGGGCTATCATGCTGCCGTTCCTCGCGCTTCTATATGCACACGGAGAGCGGGAACGGGAACAAGAGAAAGGGAGAGAGATGGCTTAGNCCGTCTGGCCCTGCCCCAGCTGCAACTCGGTCCGGCTCGCATCGCTGTTGATCTCCCGGACCTGGTAGGGCCCGTCGCCGGGCAACTGTGCCGGGTCGATCGCGTCGATCACCGACCACTCGACCGCGTCGTGAGGTACCGTCACCGAGGCCTCGACGATCGCCTGGCCGGTTTCCTCGACGAGGTAGAGCGCGACCTGGTCGCACATCTGCTGGCTGGCGAGCCCGGGGATGTCCTCGATGACCGTTCGTGCGTTCGTCTCGTCGACGACATCTCCCTGGACGAGCTCACCTCGGGGCTTCATCTCAGCGTCGATGCTGACGGTCTGACCGTCCGAAAGTGAGCCGCTCGAGAGCGCCTGGATCCGCGGCACGCCATCCGCAGTTGTGTAGCGAATCTCGTAGTCCGCACCAGGCTCGAACTCCGTGTCGCCGTTGTAGACCGTCTCTTTGCCCTCGACGAGCCGAGAGTCTGGGAACGGCAGATCAACCCACGTATCGAGTTGCACGTCGACGGTCTGCCTCGTGACGCGCTGTGCGCCGCCGTAGACGATCGCCCGCTCGATGATGTCCTCGGTCTGGCGATCGATCGAGTAGTCCGCGAGGTCCGGGTTAGCGGCCGCCGAGCGCTGCCGAAGTTGCGTCCACTCGACGGACATCGTGTCGCCGTCCGCTCGGACTTCGAACACGAAGTTGCCGATCTTGGCGACCTCCTGGAGGACATCGATCAGTTGGGCGTCGAACGACCGGTTGGTGAGCACGGGTGTATCGTCAAGGTCACCGCGCAGCGTCACGGACTCGAGCGTCTGGGGCTTGTAGCCCAAACGTGGCGTTGGCCCGTTGCGCGCCTCATCCCTCCGTCCGATCACGGCTCTTACGCCGCTCTCGGTCTGGAGGCCGTCCATGGCGGCGGTATGTTGGTAGACATCCTGAGCGTTGTCGTAGGTGTCCACGCCGTCGACGAGTACGCCGAGTTCGATCGCACCTTCGCCAGCAGTCTGGCCACCCCCGCGGTTGGTCTCGACCTCGGCCTGGGCTTCGACGATCGATATTGGGGACGCGATCGTGTCGAACACGACCTCAATAGCGTCGGGATAGAGTTCGGGCCCGTCGAGCGCCCCCAGGTCCGGGGAGTTATCAAAGTTGTAGTTGTAGCGGTCGTCTGTGATCGACACCAGATCGATATATATCGGGTCGAGCGTGTTATCGGACGTGTCGACGACTTGAATATCGAACTCGTGTGTCCCAGGTTCGAGATCCGAGCTGGGAGTGGAGGTAGTGAAATTCCCCCATTGGATGGTCTCGGATGCCCCCGAATCCTTGGGAAGCGTGTCGATCGTTTCGCCGTCGAGGCGGAACTCGACCTCGGGGTTAGTCCCCTGGGTCTCGGAGTGATACCGCGTCTGGATCTCAACGTCTCCAGCCGGGATCCGATGGTCGACCTCGAACGTCGTGCCCCCCTCTTGGAGCAAATCCGACAGTGCGCTTGCCTCCTCGCGCGAGTACTGGCTCCCCGAGACGACATCGGCGGGGACAAACGTTTCTGGTTCAAAGAGCCAACAGACCTGCTGTGTCTCGAGGCGATCGTCGACAATCGTGAGCGGTAGATCGTCCGGGATCTCGTCCATCGATGCCGAGAAGTCCGTCGACGTCTGCAGATCCTGCAGCACGACACCCTCGTCGACGTTTGAAACTGGCTCGTCGACGTTCGCAGTGTAATCTGTGTACTGGTTGATGAGGTACTCGACGAACTCGTGAGTCGGTTGGGCGTCCAGATCCTCGATGACGCGGCGCTCGAGGGGCGTGCCGCCGCGCCCCTCGAGGACGGTCCGCTTCGAGCCCGACCCCTCCTCGAGGCTCCGATGCTGGAGGGTGTCGATCGGCTGGCGATCGGCGTTATGCCAGACCCGAAGTGTCGCGTCATCGAAGGCCTCGGCGTGCCAGGTTTCGTCGTGTGGTGCCGGGAGTTCAACGCGAGGATATCCGTTGATCGTCGGCCGGCGGATCGCACCGTCGAGGATCTGGGGAGTTAGTGGGGAGGTGGCATCGGGGTGATCGACTTCGGCGTGCCACCCCCGAGGAGGGACCGCACGGCCGTCCAGGCCGGAGATTTGCTCGTCAGTCGTCACTGNGGCATCGGGGTGATCGACTTCGGCGTGCCACCCCCGAGGAGGGACCGCACGGCCGTCCAGGCCGGAGATTTGCTCGTCAGTCGTCACTGGATCGGAGACATTGCTATCGGCGTGGATCCAGTCGGTCCGGGCGCGCACCCAGTACTCGTCCTCCGCTCCGGGGAGCACACCATCGTCGACGAACGACTCCTGGCTCGATCCGACCGTCCCGACAAGTTCATCTACCTCTCGATCACGATCGAGTCGGGTCCGGGAGACCTGATAGCTCCCGCGGAACTCGGCGTTATCAACCCATATTGTAGTCAATTCGACAGCCTGAACGTTCGTGAACGCCACATCGGTCGGATTGAACAGTTTGGTTATCTCTTCGGCGGTCAGCCCCCCGCCGGTCGAATGATCGGTTTCCGTGCGGACGCGAACGCTATACTGCTCGCCGTCGTAGACATTCGAGAACGTGTGCTCGAGGACAGCGTCGTAGTTGATGGTGGCCTCGCCAGCCGCTCCCCAGTCGGGATGGTTGCCATCGGGATCGTCATCGCGCAACTGGACACGGTACTGGCCGTTGTTCAGGGTGTCGTCCCATGAGGCGACCATGTCCTCGGGCGGCGTACCGTCGAGTGAGAGGCCAGCGGCGTCCGGAAGGGAGGCGATAACAGTTTCTGGAGACGACGCGGCTGTCCGGTCACCAGTATCACGGACGAGAACGTACTCGTGCTGCTCGCCATCGAGGACATCGCCATCGTCGGTGAACTCGGTCTGGCTACGAGCCCCCTCTCCGACCGAGGCGCTATCGCGTTGGATCTCAACGGTCCCCTCGTCGTTGTCGTCGACAACGTCAAACGTCACCGTGATCTCGCGGGCTGTCGAGTTGTCGAGATCGACGATCACTGGCGCATCGAGGAGTGTCGCCCCCGACGTCTCATTGCTCCCTACAGTCGACGAATCCATGACGCCGGCAACGCGGTAGTAGTACGTTCGCCCCTGGACCAGGCCCGTGTCAGGGTAGCTCTCAGCAGAGCCGTCCAGGGTTGCAATTCGGTTCCCGTCGCTCAAATCGATACCCGGAGCAGTGTCGCGGTAGACCTCAACGTTGTCGTACTCACTGGTGTTCGTCCACTCGATGTCGAGTTCAGCAAGACGCTCGGCGACAATTGTGGGATCCTCTGGCGCAGAAATATCCAGAAGTTCGAAATCGACCGCACTGATCGGCGGTTGATCTGTTGCTTCGACACTAAAATCGACTGTCGCCATTGTCAGAGCCCCCGCCACGAAACGCTAAATATTGTACTACTCGACTCGGAAATGCTTTCGCGAGGACTCCAGTCCCAATAATCATGGACATGGACGCTATCATCTGACCCACCATACGCGAGCATCGACCCCTCTGGGCTCCATGACACCGACCGAACGGAATTGCTTGATTCGGTGAGTTCTTCGGCAACCGTCCAGTCGTCTGTCCAATGNGGACTCCACGAGACTGAGTTGAGAGCACTACTGGTCTCGCTGAGGGTCTGCTCAAGCCCCCAGTTGGCCGTCTCGTGCACATAGACATCCCCATACCCTGTGCAGTAGGCCAGCAATCCACCGTCGGATGGGTCCCCCTCGACATCCTGGGGAAACCCATTGCCGCTAGGAGTAAGGGTCTGAGCGAGCGACCAGGTATCTGTTTCGTGCACATAGAGATTGTCGT
>NZ_AOIL01000007.1:14225-24798 GCF_000337595.1 Natrialba taiwanensis DSM 12281
GACCAAGTATCTGTTTCGTGCACATAGAGATTGTTGTCGTCTGATCCATAGGCGACCATTGATCCATCCGGACTCCACGACACCGAGTTGACTTCCGATCCTGCCTGAGTGAGTTCCTGCGAAAGCGTCCATCCGTCCGTCTCGTGGATATAGACATTGTTGTCAAAAGATCCATACGCAAGCATCGATCCATCTGGACTCCACGACACCGAGGAGACTGACGATCCTGCCTGAGTGAGTTCCTGCGAAAGCGTCCATCCGTCCGTCTCGTGAACGTAGACACTATTATCACCTGACCCAGATGCCACGTAGAAGGGGGAGGGTGCTGGCTCTGCGTTCAAGACGTTCGCCACCGGCCGATCCGCGTAAAAGAGGTCCTGGTACTCGGTGTAATCTCCCGTGTCAAACGCGTCTTCGTCGAAAAACCACGGGACTACCGCGACGTTATGCGTGCTGAAAGCTCCGGTAAACTGGTATGACCCATCCGATGCCGTTGTCGTGCGGTCAACAACGCTATTCGATGGTTGGTCGACGAGCAGTACGTGGGCGTTTGCAATCGGGTCTCCACCACGGTCTACCGTCCCGCTAATTGTCTCTGTCATGGTTATCTTTTGACCTCTGACCGGCTCACGAGCCCCTTCGAAGCGTTCGCATCCACGAGCGTCGTCGACGCCACGGGAGAGAGCCAGTCCTCGACTGCCGTCGGGNCCTCTGACCGGCTCACGAGCCCCTTCGAAGCGTTCGCATCCACGAGCGTCGTCGACGCCACGGGAGAGAGCCAGTCCTCGACTGCCGTCGGGATTGGCCCCTGGCCGTCTTCGTCAGGATTGTCGAACAGCACTGACTCGCCCCCCCGCGAGAGGATCGCGTCCAGACTGAAGAGCGAGCCGTCGACATCGAACGTCAGCTGGGCACGATCGCGGATCATCGCGATCTCCGTAAGATCGACGTCGAACAGGGAGACGCCGCTCGGCTGAGTCAGGCCGACATCGGTCCAGGACTCCGTGCTCGAGTCCCACTCTTCGGCGGCGATCGTGCCAGCGGCCTCGTCGAGACGCAAGCGCAGCAGGCCGCTATCCAGCACGATCTCGTCGTCGAAGTCGTGCTGGGTACTGAACAACTTAGCCCACTGCAGGTTGCCGTCGGCGTCGTGTTTCGAAGCGTGGCCTCGAGTATCGTAGACCCGCGTGTCGACGTTCTCCTCGTCTGCGTAGTCGATCTCGTAGAGCAGCGTCGCGTTCTCTGTCCCGACCGCGTTCTGGCCAGCGTCCAGGTCGTAGATGTCGACGTCTCCGAGTTCGGCGCTGCGAGTCTCGATCGGCGACGCGGTCGTTCGGGCCTTGGTCTCTGGGTGGAGCCACTGCGCCTTCCGTGCCGACGCCGGGACGCCGACCAGTGCATCCGTTGCGTTGCCGAACTCGTGGTCGGCCTGCCGGCGGTTGGGCTCGACGGCGCGCAAGTAGTCGTTTTTCGTTCCCTTCCGTGTTAGCGAGAGGTCGTATCGCTGGACGCGCGTCGTATGGGGCTGGACCGGATCGACAGTCGCGCTCTCGAGCGCGTAGTAGCCGTCCATCGATGTCGTCTCGGAGAGGCCAGTCAGTGGGAGCGCCTCGAACCCCGACGACTGAGCGAGTTCCTCGAGTTCGTCGGCCATCTTGCCAGCGTACCGGTCGCGGTAATGGCCCGTGATTGTCTGGTCGCCTGGTTCACTCGTGAGTTGTTCGACGACGCTGCTATCCGCGCCGAGGATGCCACTTGACGCGAGTTGCTGCTGCAGTTGCGCCGACAGCCCCGTCTGCGGGTCTCGTGGGATGACAAGGGGGTAGAGTTGTAAATCAGCCATGCTATCCGTCCGTTTGCTTGCTGCCGTCGATCACTCGGTCGAGGCTGACCGTCTCGACCCACGTCACGCTGCCTTCGTAGATGCTACTCTGCTCGGTTGAGTCGAACCGGACGTTCGGGTTTTCGGGGACCACCTGCAGCGGTCCGTAGCGGCCTTCGTCGCTGTACTCTCCCGCCTGAAGTGTTGCCGGGTTGGTCGAGTCGATCCGCGCTGTATTCAGAAACCGATCAAACACGGCCATCTGTGCGTGGAGATCCCCCCCAGTCGCGTCGGTCGCAGAGCCGCCGTTGCCCGTCGATCCCCACTGATGCGGCGATCCCGTGTACCCTCTAAAATCGAGCGTGATCGCGTGGATCCCCCCACCGATGTCGAACGAGAGTTCCTGTCGGATCCCGTCGCCGATGTCGGGGTCGGTCTGGTCGGCAATCACGTCAAGGATCGAGCTGGCAGCGACCGAAAGTGTCCCCTCTGACTGGAAGAACTCCTGCGTCCGCATCTCATACTCAAGGCCAATATCGCTCGGGAAGACGAACGTCCCATCGACGGTCTGCCCGCCGATCTCTGCGTTGTGGATCGTGACCTGCGGCTTCGTCCACGTCATCGGCCCTTAACCTCGCGCTTGAGTTCTTCTATTTCCCGTTCAAGGTCACGGCGATCCCGGTCCATCTGCCGCTTCAAATCGCTCGTGTCGATGTTGTACGTCGGTGAGTGGCGGATTTCAGTCCGCGTGGTTCGAGCACTGTTCGACTCGCCGCCCGGGTTCGCCCTCGGACCGACATCAGGAAGGTCGTCGAGTGTGGTCGGCTCAGGATCCCCGCTCGGCGGGTCGATATTGTCGTAGTCCTCCCAATCGAGTATGGATCCACGGTCTGCAGCGGGAGTCGACGCCGACGACTCCATATCAGCGTTAGGACCAGCAGGGCCCGACTCGGAGCCGATGTAGTTCGAGATATCAATCTTGCCGGTGATGANCGACGCCGACGACTCCATATCAGCGTTAGGACCAGCAGGGCCCGACTCGGAGCCGATGTAGTTCGAGATATCAATCTTGCCGGTGATGATGGCCCCTGCTGCGACTGTTCCGATGACTGCGGCCGCAGTGACTGGGTTCAAGAGCGATGCCACCGACACCCCACTGACGACCGAACTCAGACTGACGCCACTCAACAGCGCCGTGATCGACGACCCGGTCAGGAACGACGTGATCGACACGCCGCCGGCGATGAACGTCCCGATACCGACGCCAGTCTCGACATAATCCGGGAGTGAGAGCGGCCCAGTGACGAGGTCTCCGAGGCTGTTGATCGGGTTGATGATGTCCGAGGCGGTGACATCGCCCTCGATGAGGTTCTTCGCGATGACGGTCCCTGTGACGAGTGTCGCAGCAGCAACCGATCCTTTCACGAGAGTGGCTGCACCGACCTTCGTCACGAGCGACGAGAGTGACACTGAGGTAACGAGTGAGGAGAGGCTAACCCCGCCAGTCACCGCCCCTGCGAGACCTCCCAGACTGATGAGGCTGGTAAGCCCGCCACCNCCCCGTTCGGTCGCCTCGAGGAGATCCGACAGCAGTGTGTTCCGCTCTTGGTCGAGTTCGACCGTCTCGTCGAGACTCCCGGAGACGCCCGAGAGATGGGTCCCGACGGCTGTCGTCGCGGTCGCTGCGACACCACTTGACTGAGCGCCTGTTCCACCACTCCTTGAGCCACCCGTCCGCAAGTCGACACTCACACCACTCAGTTCGCGCTCGAGCTGCCGGCTGGCGCTCTGGAGTGACGATTTGCTGAAAGACAGGTCTGCTTCTGTGCTAAAATCGGTCATAGGAAACGTTGGTTGCTATCTGCGCGTCAAGGGAACGCCGCCGAGAGCGACGTGTTTCGTGTGAACTCCACGTCGATCTGCTCCGCGATGGCGTCTTGGTTGGCCGTCAGTGTCGCCGTCTCGGTCTCAACCGGGACGTGGAACGCCACCCAGCCAGTTACGGTTTCGCCGCTGCCGGCGGGTTTGCCCCGGAGGTAGTGCTCATCGAAGGCGACAATCTCGTACGTTTCGCCCCCGCTTTCGAGGATGTACTGGTGCGCCAGGAGCTCGCGTTCGGCGTCGCCGGTGTTGGTGACGTCCATCCGGACGATCACCCNTTCGCCCCCGCTTTCGAGGATGTACTGGTGCGCCAGGAGCTCGCGTTCGGCGTCGCCGGTGTTGGTGACGTCCATCCGGACGATCACCCACTTGTTTCCGTCTTCAGCGATGGTCGAATGCTCTCCAGGGCCCAACTCTGTCGAGACGCGGGCGTTGTACGCGATCTCGAGCGAGACGTCAGCGTCTTCGGCCTCAAGGGCTTCGGAGTCCAGTGTCACGCCAGGGACATCGCCACCCGAACCCGCACCCGGGTCCGAGTCCGGGTCTGGGTCCGGATCCGTTGTTGCCGTGGAGTTACACCCAGCGAGCAGCGGCACCATCAGCGCGAGGTAGTGTCGGCGGTTCATGTCCGTAATGATTCTTGTCGGATATAGTTAAAGTCACTCCCTCGGACGGGGCGTCGCGAACCCCTCGGTCGCAACGATCGCGATCGCCTCGAGGTCGCGGACGGAACACTGCCGCGCGACGGTCGGCGCGATCCCGCATGCGCCGGCGACGCCGATTAAGTAGTCGACCTTGGCCGCTACGTCGACGTCTCCGCCTGACTCTCCTCGAGCAAGTCGCCGTAGTTGATCTCTGCGTTTCCCCCCATACCCGTGAGTTCGCCGATGCGGGCCTCAGCCCATATGAGATAGTGAACCGGGAGGTTGGCGACAGTGGAGATGCGCTGATCCTCTCCCATNCCCGTGAGTTCGCCGATGCGGGCCTCAGCCCATATGAGATAGTGAACCGGGAGGTTGGCGACAGTGGAGATGCGCTGATCCTCTCCCATCGAATCGTCGATGTACGGCGCGTCCTCAGTCCCACGTTCGACTTGGTAGACGCGTGCCGCGCCACTGCCAGCGCCATCGGATTCGAGGTCGTCCTGCATAGCGCCGAACTCGCCGCCAGTCAGCCCGGCGAGTGTGATCTCGGCGACGTCTTCATCCCAGGCCGGCGCGTAGTCGGCCTCAAACGCCTCGTCACGGGCCCAGCGGATGCCCTGCAGTTGGGTCTGTAGACGCTCCTGGCGTTCAAGCAACCCGAGGGCCGCGGGATTGTCGTTCTCGATCGACTCGAGAACCTCCGCGAGTTCGCCGAGTTCATCTTCGATGCGCTCCTCCTCATCGTCCAGGTCGTAGGTTTCAGTGCGTAGTGGCATGGTTTAGGCTACCGCCGTCTGGCCAGTGACGTTGAAGGTCGTCGAGTCGGTCACGTCCGTGTCGCCATCAGTGATGACATCGTTCCAGGAGTTCGTGTTCGGCTTGAGTTTCGACAGCGAGTACGTCGAGACGCTCGTCCCGCCGACAGCGACGTCGAGTGACCCCGCGACGCTGTTCATTCGTGCGGCGGTCGTCGTCGCACCAGCACTGCCGTAGGCGAGTTCCGTACGCGACGGACCGGTGATGATCGCATCGACGTTCAGTTCCGTCTCGGGGCGAGCGAGGACCGCATCGACCGCGACGTGATCCGCGCCCCACTGGAACCGACTGATGTTCGAGATCGACAACTCCGCGGACTGGAGCTTCGCGACGCTGGTCCCGTCGATATCGAGCGTGACGCCGTGGAACATCGCCGACGTCCCGTCACTGACGGGGTTGATTGACGAGGGTGTGATCGTTGTCCCGAGATTCTCGTCGGCGTACGCCATCGTCAGCGTGTAACTGACTGGCTCGCCCTGTTCGTAGCTGACCGAGTAACCCATCGGGACACAGCCGACCAGTTCGCGCTCGGCCGTCCCATCGAGGTAGTCAAGGCCGACGTAGACGCGGCCGGAAGCCGCTCTCCCGGGCGTGAACCCTGACCCTGCGTCGTTGAAGACGAGTTCCTCGACGTCGCCGTGGACATCGCTCGAGATGACGGCCTCGACTTCGAAGGCTCCCTCAAGATTACCGGCAACCGACTCGACGTACTCGGCCTGATCGCCCTCGGTCAGGTTGCTCAGCGCCCGCTCGAGCTCAAGGTTGTTGATCGAGGCGTCCCGGCCAAACTTCCAGTACTCCGGAGTGCCGTCGGAGTCCGAGGCGACGAGGTCGCCTGTGAACGTCTGCTCTTTTCCGAACGCAACGGTTGCCGCGCCGGCTCCCGTCATACTATACCTCCGTCAGTGTGGTCGTATCGAATCATGGTTGGTTTGCGTAGCCGATAAAGCGGNAACGGTTGCCGCGCCGGCTCCCGTCATACTATACCTCCGTCAGTGTGGTCGTATCGAATCATGGTTGGTTTGCGTAGCCGATAAAGCGGTGCTCCCAGTCTCTCCGGAAGTAGTCGCCATTGTCGCCGCTCAGGTCCGTCTCGTTCTCCGCTGGCGATATCGTGTGATAGGCAACCGATCCGATCGGGTCGGCGTCGACGTCCTCGACCGTCGGGTAGGAGCGCTCAACCGAGATCGCGTGTTGGGCGTACCGGACCAGCTGCTCGAAGTGATCTGCCGAGTCGACGTTGCCGCGCTCGATGGCGTGGAGACCCTCGAGACGGAACGAAAGAGTCGTCTCGACTCGGTGATTGTACTCGTCGCCGACCGGTTGCGGGTCGCGGTTCGAGCGTGACCCCCCGATCCCGTTCCATCGTTCGAGTTCGAGTGACCGCCTCCGCTCGCCGGTCTCCAAAATCTCTGGCTCATCGCGGTCGATTCGGGCGAGGTCGTCGGGGAACGNTCGTTCGAGTTCGAGTGACCGCCTCCGCTCGCCGGTCTCCAAAATCTCTGGCTCATCGCGGTCGATTCGGGCGAGGTCGTCGGGGAACGTGTCGCCGGGCCAGTTCGTCTGAATCGTCTCGAGACTCCATGTCACTTCGTCCTGAACCATCTAACTCACCTCCTGTCGCAGCCACTCGAGACCTGACTGGACAAACCGCGACTGCGGGAGGCCGGAGACGCTGACCTTATCGGTGAACACGCGCACGCNTCGTTCGAGTTCGAGTGACCGCCTCCGCTCGCCGGTCTCCAAAATCTCTGGCTCATCGCGGTCGATTCGGGCGAGGTCGTCGGGGAACGGGTCGCCGGGCCAGTTCGTCTGAATCGTCTCGAGACTCCATGTCACTTCGTCCTGAACCATCTAACTCCCCTCCTGTCGCAGCCACTCGAGACCTGACTGGACAAACCGCGACTGCGGGAGGCCGGAGACGCTGACCTTATCGGTGAACACGCGCACGCCGTCGCCCTCGTCCGGCCAGCGCTCGCGTGCACTCGCCGGCGGATCTTCCCAGATGAACGACAGAACGGGGTCTCCGTGGATGGTGTGGTCGCTCGTCCCGTTGTTCATGAAGATGGCTGCGGGGTGATCCCAGCGCCACGTCACCGTGATACCGGTGTCGGTCCGGTCGACCTCCACGCCGCCGAACGAGTCCTCGATCGCCTCGATGTCGTAGTCCGTTCGCGACGCGTACGATCGCAGCGTCCCGTGGCTGACTCGCACGGCCTGGTAGACGAGCGGGTTTGATTCGCCGACGAGCCGCCGCTCGGCGTCGTCGACCAGTGGTTCCGGCCCACCGATGGTGAACGACGCGCTGGCCGTGGTGTCACTTGTGCTCATAGGTAGACTTCGAGAAGCTCCTCGGCCTGGCGTTCGAGTGCCTGGACCTTCGTCTCGACCGACTGGATGTTTGCGTTCTCTGGGATCCCCAGCGTCGCCTCGTCGTCGCTGGCGAGCAACTGGGCCGCAGCCCGCATCGCAGTCGCGCGCCGGATCGTCGACGGGAGTTCGTCCTCGCCGAACTCGTAGGTCGCTTGCACGGCGTTGCCGTAGTCCCGCAGTGAGGGCAGCGAAGCCGCTCGGAGGTCGACGTAGGACCGTGACGGTGCCGACCCAGGCTCGACGTAGAGGCGGTAGTCCGCCCCCTCGTCTTTGCTGTCGTCAGCGACCCAGTCCGTGAACGACCCCGACGCGTCGCGAACCTCGAGGCTGAGGAGTGTGCCCGCGTCGTTCTTCTCGAGTGGAACGCGGCAGTACGGACCGTTGGTCTTGTGCGGGTAGCGCCCGCGGTCGGCGACCAGCATCGTCGAGTGTTGCGGGTGTGGCGTCGACGGGATATCCCCCTCTTCGGGACCGCGTTCGGTCGCCGATGTCGGGACCAAGTCGTGATCGTCCTCGGTGACCCCACCGGCGACGTAGAAGTGGCAGTCCGTCGAGTCCCGAAGCCACTTCGCCTGGCTGGAGATCGCGTCGACGATAATCTGGTTGTTGTCCTCGCCCGTCGCACCAGAGTCGAAGTCAGCAACCGTGTCCTGGAGCACCCGGCGGACATCCGGAACGGTGCAGTATCCAGTAGGCATCGGTCACTCCTCCTCGTCGCTGTGATACGGACAGGGGGTCTCACGCCCGCAAACCTCGCCGTTGTCCATCACAGTGCCGCACGTCTCCCCGACGATCAGGGCATCGGGCGTCGTATCGTAAGCCGATGCGAAGTGCTCGAGCCACGAGTGGGCGTCGCCGGGCACCTCGAACCGACCGCCGTCGACCGGGGAACTCTCGCCGTTGACGTCGACCGCCGCCGGCGGGTTGCCCGGCCCATCGCCGGCGCGTGGGTGCTCGACGAGCATGATTCAGACCCCCTCGACCTTGAGCCGGACTTCGCCGACGTCCGTGCCGCTGGCGACATCCGTCCCGTCGGCGACCGCAACAACCGCGAGTTCACCGTTCAGGTGATCCCAGCGTACGAGGGTGGTCGCGTCCTCCTGGCCGACGACCGATACGCCGCCGGTATGGTCGACTTCGATGCCGNCCGTGTGGTACGCCACGTCAGTCGAGCCGCCGCTTTCGCGTTCAACGGCTGTGGTGCTGTGCGTCATTGGTCACCTCAGATGTCGTAGCCCTGCAGCCAAAGGCCGTGCTCGCCGTGGCTCTTGTCGATGAGAGTCCCGTATTCGAAGAACGCAACCTTGTCCGCGAGGCCGGTGCGTCCCAGCGGGACCGTCGAGAACGGTGCCAGCTGGCGGAACTGCGTGGCACGCTCGTCGATCACGAAGACGTCGCCGGCACTCGAGGATGCCCCGACACCGGTGAGGGCGCCGTAGCCGCGGATGTTGTCGCAGGGCGTGATCTGGATGCTTCCCTGCTCGGTCCCGATAGCGAGCCCCTGCGGACCGTACTCGACATCGGCGTCGTAGCCGTCGATCCGGACGACAGGGGGGACCTCGTCGTAGACGGCGTTGTAGAACTGCGGCGAGCAGAGAACGCGCATCGAGCCCCACATCGCTCCGGTGTTGGTGACCTGGCTCGTGATCTCGTCGAGAAGATCCTCGAGGAAACCACTGGCAACCGTCGTCTTGTCGAACGAGTTTCCAGCGGCGTCGAAGATGGACGCCATTCCCTCGTAGGCGTTCGAGTCCTCGACGGAGTTGTCCCCCGCAGCGACGCTCGGGTCGCCGTAGAAGATCTGCTTCGCCTTGAACAGCGCCCGGGCGATCGCCCGCTGACCGAGCGTCGTCTGGCTCAGATCCATGTAGCCGAGCGTGTCCTCAGCGCGCTGGCTGAAGTCGCTGATCCGGGCCTGGTCGAGGGAGATCTTCATGTCCTTGCTCTCAGTCGCGAGCGAGAAGTCGCCCTCCGAGAGCGAGGAGATGTCACCCGCGGCGTCGGCCTCGGAAACCATCCCGATCGGGTCGTTCCGGTCGGAGATGACGTTGTACTTGGCCTCGAAACCGGCCTGGGCCTGCGTCTGGATGACGTCCAGAACGGGAGCAGCCGACCGCTGGATGTCGATGATCTGCGGGTCGACCTCGATCGGAGTGGCCGCGCCGACAACCGACTGGTCGATTGCCGCACGCGAACTCATCTCCTCAACTGGCGCGATGCGGTCGTTCTCTCCGAGGTCCTGGTAGCCGTCACCGGCCGCCGCAGCCGCCACGAACGGGGAGCGGGTGCCGTACTGGTCCTCGGCGCGCGTCGTTGCCTCGGGGTCGTCCTCGGCGCGCTGGTGACTCGCCAGGAGCTTGTCCTGGACGTGCGAGACAGGGACGCCAACACGTCCGCGCTCGATCGGGACCTCCGGCAGTCCGAAGGCGCGAAGGATCGTGTCGTAGATGGTCTGGGCGTTGTCGTCCGTCGGCGTTGCGAGTCGGGCCGCGATGTCACGGTCCGTCTGCAGGTCGTCGTAGGGGGCGTCAGTGCTTGCGCTCATGTTCACAGAAGGTTTCGCGGGTCGTTGGTGCGCTCGTCAGCCGGTTCCTCGTCGCGCTCGCCGTCCTCGTCACCGTCGCCGGGCGTCTCGGGCTCGGCGTCGTCAAGGTCGGAATGGAGCTGGCGGATAGCGTCCTCCGCGGACACCTCCTCACCATCGATCTCGATGGTCCGGTCGCCATCCCCACCGTCGGCGTCGCGGTCATCGTCCTCGTCGTCCTCCTCCTCGTCTTCGTCATCGTCGCCATCGTCATCGTCATCGTCCGCGCGGAGAGCGTCGGAGAGAGTTCGGAGGATCTCGGTCTGCGTCTCAGTCTGTTCGCGCATGAACTCGCGGAACTGCTCCGCGTCGTCCGTGCCGTCCGATCCGTCTCGGTCGTCGCCCGGCTCGTCGCCGGGGCTGTCGGTTTCTTCGTCAGTCATGTCGTGTTCGTCGCGTTCGTCGGCCCCCATCACCACGGCGCGGAAGTCCTCGACCAGGCGCTCCGGGTCG
>NZ_AOIL01000008.1 GCF_000337595.1 Natrialba taiwanensis DSM 12281
CTACAGTGTACGTCGATCACCGCGCTCTGCGCGGTATCGACGAGAAACGTCGCCTGTATCGTCCGTACGTCTCGACCGCACCGTTTGAGGGAGTGGCTCGACGCCTGTTGGCGGTCGAAATAGGTGACGTCGATGGCGGCGTGACCGGACTGATCGAGCAGCTCCGACGAAAGTCGGAGCAGCTCTCTCCAGATCCGCATCGGTGCTCGATCAAACGACTTGCACAGTGCGGATGGACCAGGGAACTCGCCGCGCTCGAGAACGAG
>NZ_AOIL01000009.1 GCF_000337595.1 Natrialba taiwanensis DSM 12281
ACTCAAGGTGCTTGAACAGCGGTACTGTCTCGGTAGCCGCGACATTCAAGAAGCCGTCTACCGAAGCTACGTCTTGCAGGGTTGCGCTGATGCTGGACACACTTTCCGCACCCTGCTGCTTCGTACGTGACGCTTTCTATGACACGCTCTAGTGCGTTGGTATAATTGGATAACGAATAATATTACAGCAGGTTAAACCTAGACAAATAGGGATCCAATGACAAGAGTTAGTAATGGGGTTATAAATAGGATGATTGTGAAGCTGCAAAGCGGGATTAAGACAAAGACAAGGGTTTATAGAGAAAAGAGGTACAGAACAGCAAGAGAATCATGTGATATAGTCAAAATATCATCCAGTATCCCAGATGATGATTTATACTGATACATATTGTGAATCGACTGTATTTGGAAATAACGGAGCTAGAGCGCTTTAGAGCGGGTTTATTTGCGTATTCGGGTAGATACATCGAGATTCACAATATGTATATATCTCTATTCCGATTATATACCATGGTCAATAATCCGTCTTCCGGCCGTCAACTCAAAACCCTCAAGACTGCTTTTGAACTAGTTGACATTATCCAGCAGCAAAATGGCATGTCAATTGAATCCCTTGCAAAAGAGATGGACTTAGCACAAAGTACTGTTCATGGATATGTGAAAACTCTCACGAACACTGGATACCTCGTCTATGAGGACGGGAAGTACCACATTGGATTGGAATTTCTGAATAAAGGTGGTTATGCTCGGACGAGAAAACCAGAGTATGATTTGATCATCTCGAAATTGGAGGGATTAGCTGAACAGACTGGCGAACGCGTCCAATTTATTGTTGAAGAAAATGGTAGGGGTTACTATCTTCATACATCTATCGGACAAAATGCTGTTCAGGTAGATGCACATATTGGGAAAGTAGTCCACCTTCATGCGAGCTCTGCAGGAAAGGCCATTCTTGCCCATTTGTCTGAGGATCGCGTGAAACAGATACTCAACCAGTGGGGAACCCCGGCATACACTCAACATACTATTACCAGTGATGAAGGATTACTTGAAGAGCTGAGTACTATCCGGGAGCGGGGATATTCAATTAGCGATCAAGAATCGATTAGTGGTCTTCGAGCAATTGGGGCACCAATCCGTTCCCAAAGTAGTGGCCAGCCACTTGGGGCAATTAGTCTCTCGGGCCCGGCCCATCGGCTCAAAGGAGAGTGGTTTGAACAAGAGATTCCAGATATTGTTCTTGCAGTCGTAAACGAAATAGAACTCGATCTGGAGTACCAGTAATCAATATTCCAAATAAATTATACCAATTAGATATAATACAGGTACGAATGGGTGTAGACCACCAAATCTCTGATAGTGAAGCGATTCGACTCATTCGAAGTGCCATTAGAGAGGTCTAACGGCACTGTCTAGATGAGAGTTTGAGGAATGAGCAGGTGGTGGCGAGAAGTGTCCATGCAACTCGCCAACCTGCTCAGAGAGAGCTTAGACGTGGACTGTGATGAGGTTTGGGAGAACGAGCGCACCCCGACACCCATAAGGGTGTTCGGGGTGCAACTGCATTCGATGGGATTGTCAGTTCGGGAGGTCGTCGCAGTGCTCGAATTACTTGGTATTGACCGTTCTCACGGCGCAATCTGGAACTGGACACACAAGCTTTCGGAGGCCCAGAGCGACCCGCCGACGTCCACAAGAGCAGCGCTCTCGTGCGGCCCATCAGAACGCTTTGCGTTCTGAGGACGGCCCAGCCGTCGCGGGTCGCGGTCGATGAGAAACAGATCGAGGTAGACGGCGAGAAAAAGTGGTTGTACGCCGCAATCGACACAGAATCAAATCTACTGCTCGAAATCGACGTCTACAGCCGCCGCGGGACTGATCCCGCGGCAGCGTTTTTGCACCGACTTACCGAGAAACACGATCTCGACGAGACAGCGTTTCTCGTCGATGCTGGTGGCTATCTGACTGCCCTCGCTCACCACGAATTGAGCGGTCAGCTCAATTACAGCGAGCGAAACCACGTCGAAAAGTGGTTTCAGACCGTCTCAATGCGAATTGACCGCTTTCACTCCTTCTGGCGGGGCAGTCCAGCCAGCGCACGCAGTTGGCTCAGACGCTTCAGACACCATTATAACCACGATCGACCGAATCAAGCGCTCAATGGGCGAACGCCAGCTGACGAGGTGCTGAACTAGACAGTGCCAAGATGACGGTCTGGCGAGTGCTGCTGCGCCTGTCGGCGTTCGCAAAAGCGAGGCTTTTGCGCAGCTCACAAAATCACAAAGTGATTTTGGGACGCAGTTGCACGAGCCATCTGGTCACGCTGCGATGGATGCAACGTTTTTCGACCGAGAGAACGCCAGCAAACACTACTGTCGCCGAACGAATTATCGTGTTCAGACGCTCAAAACAACCGCTCTCGTCGATACTGAGTCACAGGCTGTCCTTGACGTTCACTGCACGACAAAGAAACGTCACGACATGCAGATCGGCTGGCAACTCGCCCGCGTTGCGGCGGGCGAGTTGCACAGCCTCGCTGCCGACAAAGGCTACGACTGGCAACGATCGCGAAAAACCCAGGGAAGAGGACGTAAGACCGCTGATCAATNGAGATGTGTATAAGAGACAGCCTTGACGTTCACTGCACGACAAAGAAACGTCACGACATGCAGATCGGCTGGCAACTCGCCCGCGTTGCGGCGGGCGAGTTGCACAGCCTCGCTGCCGACAAAGGCTACGACTGGCAACGATCGCGAAAAACCCAGGGAAGAGGACGTAAGACCGCTGATCAATCATCGTGAGTTCCGTCCCATCGATCACGCGCATAACGCGCGGATCGATGAGACTCTCTACGGCCAGAGAGCACTGTCTGAAACCGTCTTTTCGGTGATCAAGCGCACGCTCGGCGACGCCGTGCGTGCGCGAAGCTGGTATCGAGAGTTCCGTGAAATCGTCCTGATGCGTGCCGTCTACAACATCAAGCGTGCTGTGAGCTAGGCAAATCCAACGCTATATGGCGATTCACCACGGCCATTCACGTTTAATTGGTCTGCTCATTAGAACGGGATGACGAATTTTTGTTGAAACCTTCCTACTAATTACATTCATACAGTTGTAATTCTCATCTGGGGCTATTATAGGTGAATATATGAGAGTATATATTACTTGTAAATTTATATATTATGATCTAAATTCAATAGTGATGGTAGATCATGGTGGGAAGTTAGGTTAGACCGGCACTGTCTAGTTCTGAACCTCCTCAATGGGGGTCTTTCCATCAAGAGTTTGGTGCGGTCTCTGACGGTTATAGTAATGCATGGAGTTTTCAAGACACTCGCGGACGCTCGCTCGACTGTCCACCCACGAATTATGGGAGTGGTTGATCCGCATTTTGAGGGTATGAAACCACTTCGATCAGGTTTCGTTTGGATATTTGATCTGGCTGCTTAATCCTAACTGACAGAGGGGCAGTCCGATAGACGAATTGATTGACGAGAAACGTAGCATCCCAGAGATCATGTTTCTCCTTGAGTTGATGNCGCTGGATCGGTGCCGTGCCGGCCAAACAGCGCGACATCGAGAATCAATTGTGTCTCGGTGTCTATTGCAGCGTGCACCCAAGACCACTCACCGTTGATTTTGACTGCGGTCTTGTCAACTGCGACCCTTGACGGCTTCGCCGTCCGCAGAGCGTGGAGCGTTCTGATGGGCCACACAAGAGCTTTGCTCTCGTGGACGCCGGCAGGTCGGAAATGCTGTCAGCCAGCCGATGCATCACATTGCAGAGCGCTCCATGAGAGAGCGTCCAACGCCTCATTCAGCTAAAATCGTTGGTGTCTCCATGAGAGAACAACCAGTTTCGTGGAGGGGGATGGCGAACGCCCTGACGGGCGGCCTCAGAACCNCCATGAGAGAACAACCAGTTTCGTGGAGGGGGATGGCGAACGCCCTGACGGGCGGCCTCAGAACCCAACGAGTTCTGATGTGCTGCAGGAGAGTGAGGTTCTCCTGAACGTCGCCGTCTGCTTGTTTTCCCCTGATTCTTCTACGCTCTTGTGGCGTAGATTGTTGGTGAGTCAGAGTGCAGTTTCGAGAAGGGTTTCCGGCGCTTTTTCCCCGGTTTTCGGTAGACACGACGACGTAGCTGAAACGCACGAAGATACGGTGTGAGTTTGTCCTTGGAGACGCCTCGGTGGGGAGAGAGCCAGGATCGCACCAGCGATCCGTGGCTCTCACAGGTGTTGACGTGAATGTCACCATCGACGTATTCGCCGTCCCCGTGGACGACGTATTCGCGGTCGAATGCGTCGTCCTCTTCCAGTGGTTCGTACGCTCGAAAGCNAGACGTACAACAACCGGACAGGAGTCGAACGAACCAACGATGCAGTCAAGGACTGCGGCCTCGGGCACGTTTGCGCCCGAGGCCGCGTCCACGCACGAACAGAAGTGTTCGTTGCGCTGTGTCTTCGGATCGTCATTGCAATCACCAACTACGAGCGAGGACACGATCCGGGACGTGAGATGCTCAAGCTATGAGTTGGATTCTATGACACGCTCACGCACTAGGGAAGGAGGTTGTTGGTGAGTTAGAGAGTAGTTCAAATGAATTCTCTCAGGGCGTCTCATCTGGGTTTACGTAGGATTCTCCGGCGAAGTTCGAAGAGTCTGAGATACGCGATGAGTTTGTCTTTCGAGCATCGTCTTTAGTTAGGCGCAAAACCACATGATAGCTGTGGTTTATTGAGAGTTCTTTTCAGAAGGAGTGAGAGGCGATAGATGTGGCACTCAGCGTCTAACTGGCGGATACTCTGTTGAACCGGAGCAACGAGTAGAACGCGAACAACAGCTTATAGAAGCCAATCTTCGCGTGTGCGAAGACCATCTTCGTTTTGTCGTTGAACGAGCGTCCACAATTTTTACAACGATGTCGCTGATACACTCGAGATCCTTCGTACTTGATCACTGATTCAGATCGGCAGCGCGAGCATTGGAGGCTCTCACGGCGCTCACTTTCTGGCAGAAGACTTCAACTGGGAACATATAGGGTTATACTGGCGCATCACCCTTGTCCGCTACGCTTTCACAGCGCCAACTCTGTTCGACCAACAATCTACTTCCGAAGAGCGTTCATTATTAGCGGTAGTAGATCGCGCACGACATTCATTCAGGGTGTATCTTAGAGAATATTCTCTGTGCCAATATATTACAACTCCACAGGAGTCGTATATATGTTTATTCCTGAACTATAATATATGATAGTTATGTGCAGAATCGTGAATCGTCAATATTCGCCGTGTATGGCTTCAAACCACTTCTAATCCGCAGATTAACGATTCAGAGATCGTTACTACATAGGTTTATCCTCACTACTTCCATAGAATAATTCACAATACCTGAGTAAACCTATATGCAATTATTAGCGGTATAATAGCGCTAATAGTACCTCTACGGATCAAAAGTGGCGCTCTAATGATTTGCAGTATGTGAATGTTCGAGAGATCTCGTACGAGAGTGTAATATACCAGGATAATTGGCTCAATGGCTCGCCACGGGCATGTAGAACACTTTAAGATTAGCACATCGTACTTAGGGGGAAAATTCTGACCTAATCCCCCCAAATGTCCATAAAACGTGACGAACCGAAGTGAGGATCAAAATCTCTGTGGTATCACTCCTCGTGAATCCAGTCGTTGGTAACGAATGACACCCAATTCGATAATCTTAATAATGATGAATCCAACGCTCGGAGCGATGGCACGTGACAACAACGTCGCCACGACGCGTCGTGGATTCATTACCACAGCTGGAGCTGGCGCCGCAGCACTAGCGGGCTGCAGTTCGCTCCAGCCTAGCAGTGGTGAATACCCCAGTCAAAACATAACTTACATTGTTCCCTTCAGCCAGGGTGGTGGTACCGACACCTACGCTCGGAAGATTATGCCTCAGGTTTCCAACGAAATGGACAATGGGATCGCAATCGAAAACGTACCGGGGGCTGCCTCGCTGAAAGGTACTGCCGAGATATTGCGCGCTAAACCTGACGGATACACTTTTGGTGGATTCAACCCGCCATCCACGCCAATTTCTTATCTCGTATACCAGCTGGAGTGGGATATCACGAGCGGAATGCCGGTCTGTACGTATGCCCGAACCCCCTATGGTATCTTCGCAAATCCCGAACACAACATCGAGGGCCTCAAAGATCTCGTTGAGCGGTATCAGTCCGGAGAATTCACGAAATTTGCAGGGCTTGGCCGTGGTGGCATAGTCAATCTCGCTGCCATCGCGATGAAGAATGAGTACGATCTGAATTACGAGCAATACGTCGCTTACGACGGTGCTGGTCCTGCGATTAAAGCGGCCGTCTCTGGTGAAGTTCCTGTCGTTGCAACCACCGACACTGCCGCACAGAGTGCCGTCGAATCAGGTGATCTCGAGGCTGTTTCCATTCTCTCGAGTGATGGAAGCTCCGTTTTCCCTGAGGCCCAATCCCCGTCAGACGCTGGGTTCAGTAGCATCGACTACATCGGTCAACTCACTCGATGCATGTTTTTGCCGGCCGAAACGCCTACCGACATCCGTGATACCCTCGCAGAAAGTATCAAGGCTGCACTCCAGACCGATGAAGTTCAGACTTGGTCGGAGGAGACAGGGAACGCTGTCGAATATGGTTCACACGAACGTGCTAAGAAGGCTCTAGAGGACTCTATCAACACGATACCGGACAGAATTGATATGTCTAAAATTCGTAGCTAACAATCCCAAACCCACCAATATCAAACCACTTATCACAATGAACGCATCTGGATACACTGACACGCACGAGTATGAAATCGTTGTTATTGGCAGCGGTACCGCTGGCCTCACAGCTGCGCTTCGTGCAGCGGAACTCAATCGCTCTGTTGCCGTCCTCGAGAAAGCCCCTCGTGAACGTCAAGGAGGGCACACTCGATTCAGCGAATCGTTCCGTGTCCCCTCCGTCGGGACTGATCTTGATCAGTACGGATTCGAGTTCGATATCAAAGACTACACTGTCGACGAGTTTTACGAGGATATTCTCGACCAGACTAGTGATCGGGCAGATCCTGACCTCGCTCGCTATCTCGCTGAAAATGCTGGTGATACCCTCGAGTGGCTCACTGGCTCAGCTGGCGTTGACTGGCAGATGGAACCGCTCGCCGTCGGCTATACGGTGGCGCGTACGTGGTTCGATGGCGAAGAATACGTCAATACTGTCACCGAAGCTGCTGAAGACGAAGGCGCAGACTTCTTCTTCAAGACTGAAGCGCGCGGTTTCCACCGAGACAGAGATGGTCACGTGGTCGGAGTGGACGCGATTACCGATGACGGCCTTGTCCACTTCGAGACTGATGCTGTCATTCTTGCTGCCGGTGCATACAGTTCCAGTGACGAAAAGCGCGTCCGGTACTATGGACGCGACTATGATGCGATGAAGGTACGCGGTAGTAGGTACAACACCGGCGAAGCGCTCGAGGCAGCCAGCGACGTCGGTGCCGATCTGGTTGGTCAGTGGGGCGGTGCCCACATGGCACTTATCGACGCTGCTAGTCCGGATGTCGCTGGTGGTGCAAACCGCGTCGATGGCTATCAGTACGGTGTTATAGTGAACGACGAAGGAGAACGGTTTGTGGACGAGGGGCAAGACGCTCGTGCACATACATACGCGAAGTTCGGTCGTCTGATCTTCGAGGAACCAAATCACGTCGCATACATTGTGGTCGACTCGAAAGTTCACGACCTCCTTCGTGCGACTGGGCCATCGGATCCTATCGTCGCGGATACTCTTCCAGAGGTTTTGGCGGAAGTCGGCTGTGCCGATTCCGAGACGGCAGTCGAAACTATAGACAAGTACAACGCTGGCTGCGATCCCGGTACGTTCGAGCCAGAGGTTCTTGACGGGAACAAAACGATCGACGTTGCACCCCCGAAGACGAACTGGGCACTTCCCATTGACGAGCCTCCCTACTACGCATACGCAGTCACTGGTGGCATCACGTTCAGCTTCGGTGGCGTTCGTACAAACACGCATGCAGAAGCCATCGACAGTCGTGGCGAAACTATCCCTGGACTCTACGCTGCTGGGAACAGTACTGGTGGGTTGTTCTTCGACAACTACCCTGGTGGAACCGGTCAGATGAATGCGGCCGTGTACGGAAAAACTGCGGCCGAGTCAGCTAACAAATTCATTTAAAAATGAGTACTTCCAAATCATCAGCTATGGACCGCCTTACCAACATGGCACACGGCGAACACGTGTTTGCCGCGCTACTGGTAACACTTGCCGTCTACATGTTCATTGGAGCCTATGATTTCCCACCGGCAGCACGCCTCTTTCCACAGGCTGCGTCTGGGATCGTCATAGTTGCAGCCACGCTCCGCGTCGTGAACCACTTTATCCCTTACGAGTTTACCAAAGATGACTCCGTCGTCCTCAGCGGTTCAGGTGACGACGAGTCGTCGATGTCGGAAACAGAGGAAAGTGGGGAAACAGAAAACCGGACCCGCATGCTTGTCCTAGGTGCGCTCATTACGGGGTATATCCTCGGAGGCTTCGCTGTTGGACTGTTCTGGGTAACTCCACCCTTCGCGCTCGCATACCTCGTATACACGGGCCAGAAGTGGTGGGTGACCGCGATGATCACCGCCGCACTAACGGGGGTCGCCTATGTCTTCATCGTGCTCATGAAACTCGACCTCGTCACGGGGGGGATCTGAATGACAGATATTAGTATACTCCTCAACGCGATCGAAATGGTGTTCTCATGGCCGGGCATTGCGCTCATCATTCTCGGCGTCATCATCGGCGTCATCGGTGGTAGCCTCCCCGGCGTCGGCGGAGCACTCACTTTGGCGATTGCAATACCATTCACAATCCAGCTAGAGAGTGTTAACGCGATTATCTTCCTCATTGGGGCATACAACGGTGTTATGTACGGGGCAAGCATCTCCGCAATTCTATTCAACGTCCCCGGTTCTGCGTCCGCAGCAGCGACAACAATCGAGGGCTATCCGATGGCGAGAGGAGGACGTGCCGTTGATGCACTCACAATTTCTGCTGTCTCCTCAAGTATCGGTGACTTCCTCGGTGGAGTGGCCATTCTTGCGATTCTTCCCGCACTCGTCACAATCGTTCTCATGTTCGGGACTCCCGAATACTTCTTGGTCGCAGTCCTCGGACTCGCGCTCATCATCGTCGTCTCTGAAGGGGATTTCCTACGAGATGCAATGGCAGGTGGATTCGGCGTAATGCTCGCAACTGTCGGAGTCGCGCCAATGCTCCCAACATCCCGCTACACGTTCGGCCAGCTCGGTCTGTACAACGGAATCAACTTCGTTGCCGCCCTCATCGGGATTTTCGCAGTCTCGGAGATGCTCCGCCTGAGCAAGCAGGGAGGGACGATTTCGCGCGGTGGGGACATCGACATAGGAGGGAGCGTCCTATCTGGTTTCCGGACGGTCCTCTCGAAACCTATTACGCTCATCAAGTCTTCAGTCGTGGGCCTACTTATCGGTGCAATTCCTGGTTCCGGGGGGTCTGTCTCGACATTCGTCGCGTACGGAGAGGCAAAACGCGCCTCCAAAAACCCTGAAAAGTTTGGAAACGGCGCCGAAGAGGGGATTATCGCCACCGAATCTTCGAACAATGCTACAGTAAGCGGATCTCTGATTCCGACACTTACGTTCGGTATCCCGGGGAGCACTACGACTGCCGTCCTCATCGGTGCGCTCATGCTCCACGGTATCCGTCCTGGTCCGGCTCTCTTCAGCTCGCAAATCAATCTCACGTACTCGATCTTTGTCTCACTCGTTGCGTGCAGCTTCATAATCCTCGTCCTTGGACTCCTCGTGGTTCGGTGGGCAGGCTATCTCACGACGGTAAATACCTCTGTAATTATCCCCATCATCATCGTACTGTCCGTTCTGGGTGCGTTCTCGCTCAACTCGAATTACTTCGACGTATTCGTCGTTCTCACATTGGGGATTATTGGGTATTTCATGCAGTCATACGACTATTCCCTCGTCGCGTTCCTCTTGGGGCTCATTCTCGGCCCCATCGCAGAGGAGAATCTCGCTCGCTCGCTCGAGCTCAGCAACGGGAGTTTAGATATCTTCTTCGCAACGCCTCTCCGACTGTTGCTGGTCGTTGCAACTGTAGCGATCGTCGTCGGTCCATATCTTGGTCCGATGCTGAAACAACAATTCGGTATAACCTCAGAAGTTTAGATGGATCAAAATTCACTCCAGTGCGCACTCGTTCGCGGAGGAACCAGCAAGGGAGTCGCCGTGACTCGCGACGAACTACCAGAAGAGAATACGAACGCAGCTCTCCTCTCGCTGTTCGGGAGTCCCGATGAGCGTCAAATCGATGGACTCGGCGGCGGGACGTCGACGACATCGAAGCTGATGATCGTTGAAGAAAGTGACCGTGACGGTATCGATATTGACTACGAGTTCGGTCAGGTTAGCGTTCGTGATTCGACCATCGACTATGGTGGAAACTGTGGTAACATGACGACTGTCGTTGGACCGTTCGCTGCGGACGAAAACATGGTTGATGTTCCTTACAGCGGCGAAGCAACGGTCACGCTCTATAATAAGAACACAGAGACACGGATTGACCAGTCATTCGATATTGTTGACGGTCGCGCAACCACCGTAGGTGATCATCAGATCCACGGCGTTCCCGGAACTGGCGCTAAGGTCGAAACGACGTTCTACGACCCGGCGGGAACGGCCAAAAAGGGCCTATTCCCGTTCGATGAACCGGTAACGACACTTGACGTCGATGGAGTGCCTGTCGAGATGACAGTCTTGGATGTCACAACTCCCGTCGTTTTCGTCCAGGCATCCAGCCTTAGTGTAACTGGCACGGAGTTGCCCGAGGATATTGATACTGATCCTGAGTTTCTACACTGGATCGAGCAGATCCGTGCAACCGTGTGTGCGGAACTCGACATTGTTGATTCACCCGAGGACGCAACCGTTGAATCGCCTGGGTTCCCGAAGGTAGCGTTCGTCACACCACCAACCGACTACGAAGCGACCGCGGGCTACGTCAGTGAATCGGAGATTGACATCACAGCCCGAATTATGAGTATGCAGTACCTTCACCCAGTGTATGCTGTAACAGGCGCATCGTGTACTGCAGCCGCTACACTACTTGAGGGAACAATTCCGAATCGGGTGGCCGATGTCCCTGACGGTGACAGAGTTGTACTTGGGCATCCGAAGGGGAAAATGTCGGTCAAGGCCAACGTCAACAACGACGAAGTAGAGAGCGTAACGGTTTCACGAACACAGCGGCGCTTAATGGAAGGACGAGCGTTCTACACGCTTGAGACCAACGGCCAATAGAACAACCACGCGACGGCGACAACACCCAACGAGAGAAAGAGTGTTACGACGCCGAATCGTGCAATATCTCTCTGTTTTAGTGGCCCCTCTTCGTACGCGAGCAGGGCAGACGTTGTATTGAACGGTAGGAATGTTGTTCCACCAATAACGATGAGGAGTGAAAACGAGAGGTAGAGTTGGTTCACACCTAGTTCTTTCCCGATCCGAAGCGCAAAAGGAACAATAACGAGCAGCGCCGCGGACCCAGTTGAGAACACAATACGAACGCCGACTGCGACCAGAAGAAGAATACCAACGCTCGCGAACACTGGGAGAGCATTAAGCGGGATCGTCTCCAGAGTCCGGTTGATAAGGAGATTCACGACGCCTGTGTTTGTGAGTGCCTCAAGCAAAGAGAACATTGCTCCGACCAGAAAGAGCACGTTCCAGCTTACGTTTGCGACGGCATCGGCACGGATGATACGAATATTGGGTAGTGCAAGAATGAGAACTGCCGCTGCAGCAGGGAGAATTGTCGGGATACCAAAAAAAGATCCGATGATCCAAGCGAGGACTGTTCCGGACATCACAGCGGCAACGATTCGTTGTTCACGGTCGAAACCAGCAGTGGTCTTTTTGTTCCTCGGTTCTGGAATATCCGCGTAATCAAGTGGATAGAGCGCGAAAACGGAAACAGCACCGAGCAGGTATAGAGCAGCTGCGGGAGGTACCATGTACAGGGCCCATTGAACCCAGGTTAAGGGGCCAACAAGCGAGTGGATAAGTCCAGCAGTGACAACAGCCATTCCACCGCCGGTCATGAGACCGACGGATGCAAGCGGGTTCACCTGACCAAGAATTAAGAAGGCTGTTTGCGAAAAGTCAGAATTGGAGGATAGATCAAAAGAAGTCCGGAGACGACGGACGACAGGGATCAGAGCTACGGTCCGAGCTGCAGCAGAAGGCATAAAGACAGCTAGAGGGAGAAGTGCCGTTGTTAATGAGCGAAGTGCGCGTGTAGGCGAGTCTTCCGATCCAAGGAGACGGTCTGCGAGTTGTGCATCTAGATTAACTTCAGAAATTGTGTTCCCCAGCAGAAAGAGCAAGAGTAGGAAGAAAACAAGTGAAGAAGAAAACCCGGATGCAGCGGCCTGAACGGAGTTCGTAACACCGAGTGCGTAGAGGAGCATAACCGCGGTGACGCTCGAGATCATATAGGGAACAGTGTGAGTCAGCCAAAGAAGAAGCGTCGCAAAGAATATTGCAGTTGCAGTAAGACCATTATCGGTCATTCCGATGGGCGGATTAGCCACTATTCCACCAGCAACGACTATAGTAGAGATGACAAGTCCGAAGATGGAACTGTGGTTTGAGAGATTGTTTACCACAATAGAATAACCGTGCTTATTTAGATTAAATTTGTGGTTCAGGCAAGCAGATCGATAGATACAGGCGGTTTTGTACATCATCCAAGGGGAGAGGCGTTCCACAGTGGACGCTCTGGCTGCTAACCATATCGCCTGCCACGGACACACTTCTGTTCGTAACCACCGCTGCGTATCTGGAGGGGCCGTGATGGCGGACGATGGCGTCAGCCCGGACAACACGTATTTTTGTGAACTCGAGCTCATTGTCACCGTCACAACCTCGAACAAACCATCATGAAGTGGTTCTAGCCCCTTCCGTGGATTCAATACAGACTGGTCCTATTGTGACTTGGCGAACAAGAAATCGCGAGATAGCGCCACATCGATAATTCTATACGAAACTGACATACAATCAGTCTTCTCGTTCATTGTCCAGAGTAAGAATAAAGTATCATGATGATATTTATCTTCCATGGTAATTGTCGCAGCCGTGGACCGGTCAGATCGAGCAGACACCGTCATTAAACAAGCCGAAGTACTTGCAGAGGCTTTTGGTGACACCATTCATATTATCCATGTTTTGTCTACGTCAGAATTCGTCGATTTAGGAAGGACAAAAGCAAAAGAGGGGGATTCAATAGACCTGGAATCTGTGAAAAATGTTGCATCGAATATTGCAGAGGAGGCCGCAGAACCCCTCAGCAGGCAGTTTGAAGCTATTGGATTAATGGGGAATCCCGCAGATGAAATCATCAATTATGCTGATAAGAAAAATGCACGGTATATTGTTGTGGCAGGTCGTAAACGATCCCCAGCGGGAAAAGCCATCTTCGGTAGTGTGAACCAGTCGATACTACTAAATTCTGATTGTCCAGTAGTGATGTCCACAGACAATTAATACACGTTCATTTTCACCATAGGTATTGTCGAGTTAGGAATTATTTGTTCGCTATCGGGTCCGCTAAGACAGGAGAAAGGGATAGAATTGTTGATGTTTTATTGTTTTCGAATCTATGCTCGATTACTTTACTAACCATTCGCAATACGTAATAGCTGAGTATGCAGTTCGCTCATGCACAAACTCATCAGGCCAAATTATTTGTGTCCAGTACCATGTCAGCGGCATCCGTATTTTCTTCAACTCTGCAGCACAACAGTATCAACGATTTCAACATCGAACCTCCTCAGATCACTGTCAAAAAGATTTATCGTGACAACTACAGAGCGTGCATATTATTGTCAATATAAATAATATTGAATTGTTATTGAATTATGGCCAGAGTTAAATAATAACTATGAGAGGTATTACTTTGATGTCAGAACTTCAGACTATACTACATTAAGAGTAGCAGTGTCCAGAATGTGATGGTGTTCTGGATTGTAAACAAGGGGCGTGAGAATGTTTCAATTGTGATTACGTCTCATTTCACGGTGCAGATTGAGAACCAATGAAGTCAGAAATACCTCTAGAAGGAATCACCGTTGGTGGTGTTGTTCTCTGTGTCAGACCGGTAATGTCAATGACCTTTGTATTATAGAGAAGGTTATCAAAGTTTAGCTCCTCATATACGGTCGTGTTTAGTGAAGGCTGAAGGATGAGGCGAGGTGATTTTCAGCTGGTCTATGGCGAATAATCGCTCGCCTCAGCGGTCGTAGCGACTGGATGGAATTAGACTTTGTGGAGCGAGAGCGGACACTGCCCCAGCTGATGAAGCTCGGTATTCGTCTCCATCTTGCAAGATTATCACTTTCGAATACCATCTTAGAAATTGAGAGGTTCGGTGTCGAACAGTCGCGGAAAGCCGTCCACGACTGGGTGCAGAAGACCAATCTACAGCCCGCCAGCAACGTGAGCCGGATCACGTCGCGCTCGACGAGACGGTGATCCGAATCAACGGTCAACAGTTCTGGCTGTACGCTGCTGTCGATCCCGAAACGAACGAATTCCTGCATTTGAGCCTCTTTACAACGACTACGACAGTATTAATCCAACGGTTTTTGCGAGAGCTTCGTGAGAAACACGACGTCGATGAGGTCGTGTTTCTCGTTGATTGAGCGCACCATCTAGCGGCTGCATTGCAACGAGCTGGGCTCCAACTTCGACCCGAACGTCACGGAAATCGGAACACGGTAGAACGTATCTTTGGGGAGATAAAACGACTTACTTTTTTGTTCAGCAATAGTTTTAGTCACGTTGATCCAGCGACCGCTGAAACATGGCTGCAAGCCTTCGCCGTCTGGTGGACTTCGCTTAACTAAACACGATGCCGCCACAACAGCGGATATTTTTATAGAGCCACATTTCCCGAGAGTTGAGTATATTTATTTTCGATATATTATATATCTAAAATACTCGCATTGCAATCCTTGGAGGAACCGGCAATATTGGGGAAGGTCTTGTAGTTCGATTCGCTGCCGAGACGTCTCATACCATTATCGTCGGCTCGAGGGACGCATCCAAAGCCGCCGATCGAGCGAACGAGTACGAATCTCGACTAACTAACCATGGGATCGAACAAACTATCGACCATGCTGATAATACCACTGCTGCAGGTGATGCTGACATCATAGTGCTCGCTATCCCTCCTCACCACGTGGGTGACACTATCGAAGAGTTAGTCGACCAAGAAGTATTGACCGGTCAGCTACTCATTAGCTCTGTAGTAGGAATGCAGGGAGATGAGTTAGGTCTCCATTTTGATCCACCATCCGTGGGGAGCGTAACCGAACTAGTCGCCGAGCGTGCACCTGCATCGACAGCTACCGCAGGAGTGTTTCACAATCTCGCTACCGACCGCCTTGCCGACCTCGATGCTGACTTTGACGTCGATACACTCGTAGTGGCTACCGACGAAGAGGTACGTCAGCAGGTCATCGCTCTCGTAAACGAACTGGCCAGGATACGGGCCTTGAGTGCTGGGCCGCTAGCAAATGTAGCTGAAGTCGAAAGTGTTACGCCACTAGTTATCACCATCGCCGGCTACAACGACAATAGGCACGATGTCGGCGTCCGGTTCACCTGAACTACTATAGAGTATAGAATTTTCTCTACCAAATCGGTCTACCGGCACTGTCTAGTACACTTTTCGGCCACGATACGGTTGTCCTACCCTCGAGGCGATGATCAGTCCTTCAAAAATAACTGTCTTCCTGTCAGTACTGCTGTCGGACTAGATATACCATCGTCGCGAGCCAGAATGCTCCTGAAAAGGCGTAAAATGCATCACCGGACGGGTTTTCTGAACCAAACTGTATCGCTGCCAGGATGTACGTCAGAGCGGCGATTGCGAGCGGGGAGATAACATACAGCAACCAGTTTATCTTCCAATTTGCATCCGATTCGTCGTTCACACGTGCATCGCGAATGAGAACTCCCGGCGTGATTATCGACGTAATGACCAGGTATATCACCAGTACGAACCCGGTGGTAAAGCCGAGACCGCTTTCCGGTCCCCCTGCCAAACCACTCCAGAGGAGGTACGCGAATACAACCGGTACCGTGATGACGTATCCGATAAGGCCCGTCCGGAAGGTGACGGAGCCATCGGTTTTTGCCTCGATCCAGCCGAGGAAATCCGGTGCGAGTGGGTACGACCAGGCACTGCCGAATATCGCTTTGGCCATAGCGATCAGTCCACAGGCGAAGTTAATCAGCACCGCAAACGTAAATGCGAAAAAGCCCACCGCAAACACGAGGATAAACGCGCGTCCAATCTGTTGTACGATCGTGTCCTCAGGGGCCCACGATTCGAAAGCCAGTCCAATAGCGAATATCCCCAGCAGAGCGGAGAACGATCCGGTAAACAGCAGTTGCCAGTTGAACGCATTTCGGGCATTTTCTCGTGTAAAGTCGCGTTTTGCAACCAAGTATATGACCGCCGGAAGAACAAATCCGGTTCCTAGACCCAACAGATGAACGAAGATTCCGCTCAGAGTTCGTTCGGTCAGAAGAGTCGGTCCCGGTTGTGATTGTGTCTCGGTCGATGTGGATCGGTGTTCGTTGGACATAGGTGCGTGGTGTTCGGTCTGGTTGTGTGGCCGTGATGGACAGTAGACGGTTTGTCGATCGGTTCGTTGGCATTACTTGGAGCGGATACTGTCGGGAAGAACGCTCTTCGTTGCCCTTCTTTTGGCCCGGATCTCTCTCGCCAGTCGCTCAGCGAGCAGCAAGACAAAACACACTACAAAGAGGTTGCCGCCTGCTTCCCAATACCCGTTTGTACTCTCCACAAGTGAATCGATCGGGATAACCGGCGCAACGATTCCGATCGCAAAGAGGACGAGCGTCAACTGAAAGCCCGCAAGCACTAGCGTTCGGATACCGGCTGGATTCCGGAGGTGAACGAAATCAGTGGCCGAGAGGGTCTCGAGTGGAGTCTCGAACGCAAGCGCCTCTTTTCCTTCGGGTGAGAGCGGCCAGTTCGACTCCGGATGGTTCAGGTAGTACAACGTGATCGACTCTGGATACGTGTCGGCAGCGATGACGTCCCGCTCGCGGAGTTCGTTCAGTCGGAGGCGGACCGTCTCTTTGCTCACGTCCGGCTGAACTCGAACGCGAATCTGCTCGGCCGAAAAGTACGGCCGCTCGGCTTCGAGCATCGTCTCAACGACGTGGCGCTGTGTGAGTTTTTTGTCGAGATTATGTTCAATCCGGTTCTCGACCCAAGGCGGGAGGGTGGACATCGTGTCAGTGATCACACCATGATTGGGTGGGGAGTTAAACCCACATCCGAATTTGGCGGGCACCAAATCGGTTCATGCAGGCGAATACGATCGATTCTCTGGGCTATCCAGTTTATATACCCGTTCTCGTGTAGCACGTTGTTTATCTCACAGCGTTGGTTGATGGTTTCTTCGAGTGGTATTTTTCCAGGTTTTTGCAAGAGCTTGCGACGGAGTTGGAATGCTCGGAAATACTGTGGTAAGCTTGTCTTTTGCGATGCTTTGATGGGGCGAGGACCACGGTCGCAGCAGCTATCCGTAGCTCTCGCAGGCGTTTCCGTGTGCAATATTGAAAGAACTCGGCAGCCTGCGGCCACGAGTGGGCGACCGGTCGCTTGAAACGCTTGACCCCTGAATCGCCTCGTCACTTCCCGAGACGAACACGTCGTCGCCGTAATGTTGGTACGTTCGTCGGTGTAGACAGCCCCGTTCGCGAGACACTGATCATGGTCCAACCGCGCTCGGTGTGCGACGGGCCTCCGCCACCGTCTCGCCGGCGAATGGAACTGGTCGGCTTGAATGAGGCAGATCCGACTCACTGGTTCCATGATACGTTCACCGTGGACCTCCACTGCAACTATAGTAGCCACTGAAAGTCAGTGCACATCTGATCGCACGGCGGCTGTACGATCAGTGTGTAAATCGTTTCAGTTGCTACTATAGCCGACCAGCGCTCGCTGGATGGAAAGAACGGGGTCAGCGCCCCTCTGAACGCCGCCCTCGTCTTCTCTCCATCGGTCACGCGTGCGAGGAGTTAGAGGTTTTGAAGTCGTTCGCGACCGTCTCATCTGAATTAGCCGGATAGCAGACGAAATCATCGGCAGGGTTGAGGATTAAACAGCCACCTGAACAACTTCTTGATACAAACGCTGCTTTCTGTTCTCTGTCTACCTCGATGGCAACCTCGTGGTCAGAATAAGCTTTAACTCATCACCCTCAAGAAAGAGTGCCATGAATATTATAGTGGAATACACGATACAGACCCAAATATTGCCCAAAATATTAGAACAGGTACCGGAGATGAAACTCAGGAATACGGCGCTCTATCCTGAATCTGAAGGCCGAGGAAAAATCCTCGGCTGGGCGTGGGGTGATGACTTTGATGCCTTCGAAAGAGTTCTCCACGATCACGAACTGATCAGCGATTACGAGTGTCTTGCTCAAACCGACGATCGACGTCTCTACACGATCACACATATAAAGGAAATGAAAGCCAGTATGCCCTATCCACTGATGTTTGAAAATAATGGAATCGTACTGGATGCGACGGCAACGCCAGAAGGGTTCGATATGCGGGTGCGATTTCCAGCACGGGATAATCTGATACGATATCAAGAGGGTTGCAAAGAGCGAGATATTCCGTTTGTTTTACACAAACTCTATGAAGAAGACGGGACTATAAATGGGAATCAAGCGTCGGGAGTAACCGAACTCCAACGTGAGACGCTCGTGTGTGCGTTTGAACTCGGCTACTTCGATATTCCACGTCAGGCGAAGATGGAAGAGGTCGCAGATCAGTTAGATATCTCTACTCAGGCAGTATCGACACGCCTCAGACGAGGTCAGCAGAATCTCATTCGGACTATTTGCAGCGGGTAGTCAGCCACTTATAAGACATTGATTCAGTAAATGGGCATCTATTCGATTATAGTGTGCCTATGAGTATCTGTGCTAACTATGATGGTAACGACTACACTATTTGGACAGAACAGGTGGGGATCATTGAGACCCATTTGTAATCTACCTCAGAGCATCATTCAGGAATCATACTCATCGCTATCGCTGACATGAGATACCCTGCAAGTTAATTCATAAATTCATACCCAATGACTAATCCAACCAGTCTATCCGCGCGACGACTCGCAACGGAAATCGAACACGGAGACATCACGCCAGCAGAAGTCGTCGACGCAGCCTACGAACGAATCGAGCAGATAAATGAGTCGATCAACGCGTTCGTACAATTTCGCGAAGAGCAAGCCCGTGTAGAAGCGGATAAGGCGACTGAGGCTGTCCAATCTGACGAGCCACTCGGTCGTCTTCACGGCGTCCCAATCGCACTGAAAGATCTTGACTCCGCTATCGAAGGGATGCCATGTACAAACGGGTCGACCGTATTTGCAGAATCGGTTCCCGAGAAGACATCGGTCATCGTGCAACGACTGATAGATGAGGGAGCGATCGTTATTGGGTCAACGAATAGTCCCGAGTTCGGTCACGCTGCTGATACCTCGAATCAGCTGTACGGAACAACTGGCAATCCCTTCGATCCCAGCAAGACTGCTGGCGGATCCTCTGGGGGGAGCGCTGCTGCCGTAGGGGCTGGAGCCGTTCCAATCGCTCTTGGATCTGATGCCGCAGGTTCGATACGCATTCCCGCGAGCGCCTGTGGTGTATACGGTCTCAAACCGACGGCAGGAATCGTTCCCGAGGCATCGAGACCAGACGCGCTTGAAGCGACTGCTCCGTTCATGTCTCTCGGTGGAATCACACGAACAGTAGCGGATTCAGCATTGCTGCTTGAAATCATCACTGGTGTTCATTCACGTGATCCGATCAGTATTCCCGACAATGAATCTGAGTATCTATCAGCCATCCGCCAGCCGATAGACGATCTTTCCATCGCATACAGTCCCGATTTTGGTATTTTCGAGGTCGAGCCCGCGGTCAAGGAGCAGGTGGACAATGTCGCCGAGACACTTCGTGAGAGTGGGGCAACAATTGACCGAGTAGATCCTGAATTCCCAATTCCGTTCGAGGTTATGCGGGAAGCTGAAACACTCCTCTTCGAATCCACGCTGGCGTCAATTGCCGAAAGTCTCAACAAGAGCGATGGAATCGATCTCCTCGGAGAACACCGTGAGAAGGTGACTCCGAAATTGGTTGAACTCATAGAAAACGGCTACGACCATAGTGCTGTTGCGTTCAAACAAGCCGATGTCGTGCGCACACAGGTATATGACGCCATACAAGACGTTCTGGACGAATACGATCTACTTCTCACACCGACACTCGCGTGTCCACCTTTCGAGGCAGGAAACGTCGGCCCAGAGTCGATAAGTGGGGAACCCATCGATCCGTATCTCGATTGGGTCCTCACGTGGCCGTTAAACCTTAGTGGCCATCCAGCTGCGTCGGTTCCGGCTGGCCTCTCCGAGAACGGACTGCCGATCGGTGCACAATTGGTAGCATCCCGGTTTGACGAGGAGACGATTCTTTCAGCCAGTGCGGCGATAGAGCGCAGTCAACCATGGATCGATACGTATCCAGACGTATCAGATACTACTTCGGTTCATCAATGAACATCAGTACCTTACATAGCATCCTCAGCTAACCGCCGTTGAAGCACGGTTTATCGATGAACGATCTCTGAACTCGTACTCCGAGAATCTATCCTAACAAGAAGGTAGATAAACAACGATCGAAGTGTCCCAGAATGTAGGGTGGAGACTGAGCGATGGAAATCAGACGCGCATTCGTCCGGACTCTAACCACCTCTGTATTGGATGCTTTAGTAGTCCAACGATCTGGGAACACCCAATACCACTATGCACACAGAGTCGCAAGATAGAGCTAACTGACAGCGTAATCGTCTCCGAGTCGAGACGAGTTGGAGAATTCGATATTCAAATGACTGAGGAATTCATCGACCCAAATCGGCTTTCGCTTATCCCATCACGGTCGAACGCAACTCGGACAGCCACCGACATGGTTCAGGGACCTTCGGAGGATGATGACGGCTCTTCCGTTTCAGCAGTACTACAATCGCTGGAAGACAGCAAATGCAGAGCGATACTCACGGCGTTGTGCGAGCCAAAATCTGCAACCAAACTCTGCAAGGACTGCGATCTACCAAGTTCGACGACGTATCGCAAACTCAATCGACTCCGTGAGGCAGCACTCGTCAAAGAATACACTGAAGTCCGCCGTGATGGACCGAACGCCACGTTGTACGAACGGGATTTCACGGATATCTCGATCAGCATCGACGACGACGAGTTCACCGTCTCCGTTGAACGGCCAAAAGAGGATGCAGAGGATCGTATGGCAACGTTCTGGTCCGAGATGAAGAAGGAATCATGACGGATAGTATTATAATACTACTCGGAATTGCCAAAATCGGTGCGCTCGTACTCGGGGGTATCGTCTCCCTGTTAGCCTATCGAGCCTATCAGCGAACGCAGATCGAGGGACTCCAGTATTTCGCAGTGGGCCTCATGGTCATCACCATCGGAACGTTTTTAGTTGGAATTCTCCATCACATCGTTGGCGTTCCAAGCGTCCAGGGAATGCTCTTCGAGAGCCTCATCGCTTGTAGCGGCTTCCTCGTCATGATCTACGGACTCTACGGGCAGTAACCGCTGCTTCTGGTTTAGTCAGGGCTGTTCAGATATCACTGCACACAGTCCACCCATGCCATCTGTCTCATTCAGAGTGGCTTTTTCAGTCGTCTAGTTGCGAAATCCCTTACCGGAGACCAACCGAAATCCGCGGTTATCCCATATTGTGGGAGCTCTCCATCGTTCCTTATGAGACCCATACAAAGAGTGTTGTAATGAGCGATTCCGATCCACCAAACTGTCGACCCACCTCGGTACCACAGCCCATGCGAATACGAAGCGGCGACGGTGACCAATGAAACGGAATTTGCCGTCTCGATACGCGGACGCGCTCATCTCGCGGAGCAAGCTTATAATCGTCCTGCTACTCGTCCTCACGGCAATCATCGGCGCTGGCGCGGTAGTCGGCACGAGTGCAGACGGCGAGATCGGTCGGGCAGGCATCGATTCCGAAGAACAGGCAGCGCTCGAAGAAATTGAATCAACGTATGAAACGGATGATTCGGTGGTTACACAGATCGTCATCAAAGACGCGGATGGAGATGTCCTCACTCGCGAGTCATTACTGCAGAGCCTCCGACTCCAGCAGGAAATACGTGAGAACGAATCCATCAATACGACGCTCCAAGCGGAGTCGGGTCTCCTCGGTCTCGAGAATATCGTGGCGACGACGGCATACGTCGAAACTCGAACGGCAGAGAACGGGACACACGACACAACAGCCAGTCGGAACGGACGGCCACCAGCGCCGACACTCGACCAACAGATCGAGGCGCTCAAGACGCGCTCAGACGAGGAGGTTGATGCACTACTCGCACGAGTACTCGATCCGGCTTCAACCGCCTCTGACCGCGACCCGACTCCGTTCCTGCCGTCGGACTACGAACCCGGGGAAACGAGCGCCGACGCGAGACTGACCCTTGTGTTCCAATCCGATGAAAGTGGCGGTGCTAGCGAAACGCCCCAGGAGGCGTACGATGCGCAAGTGGCTATCGCCTCACTGGTCGACGAGCGTTTCGATGACGCGTTCGTCTTCGGACAGGGCATCATCGACGAGGCGTCCTCGCAGGCAATCGGCGACAGTTTCCTCATCATCACTCCCGTCGCACTCGTTCTCCTGCTCATCGTTCTCAGTATCGCGTACCGCGACATTGTCGACGTGCTCATCAGCCTGTTCGGGATCGGTGTGGTGATGGTGTGGCTCCAGGGTATCCAGGGCTGGCTTGGAATCCCGTCCAGCTCGATACTTATCGCCGTTCCATTCCTACTCATTGGACTGAGTATCGACTACTCTCTCCACGTCGTCATGCGCTATCGCGAGGCGCGAACGGGGGATCTCGGTGCCGATACCGAGTCCGATAGCCGCCGGAGTCCACCCACTGCGATGCGGGCGGGGATCGCCGGTGTCGTTGTTGCGCTGGCTGCTGCTGCGTTCACGACCGGAATTGGCTTCTTCTCGAACTATGTCAGTCCACTCGGGTCAATACAGGATTTCGCACTCCTGAGCGCCGCCGGAATCATCGCGATGTTCGTCGTCTTTGCGGCACTCGTCCCAGCCGTCAAACTCGAAGTCGAACGGCTCCTCTCTCGACTTGGCCGTGACCGCCAGAAGTCAGCTTTCGGAGTCAGCTCAGGGCCGATTCGTCGTGTGCTCTCGGGCACTGCGACCCTCTCACAACGGATACCGATCGCCGTTCTCGTCGTCTCATTGTTGATAGCTTCGGTAGGTGCCTACGGTGCGACTGGCCTGGATACGGAGTTCAACCAGGCAGACTTCCTCCCGGAGGATGCCCCAGGATGGATGGAATCGCTTCCGGAACCGTTCGCCCCAGCCGAATACGACGTCCGAGAGAATCTCGAATACTTAAGCGATAACTTCCGACAACGCGGGCAAGGGTCGGAGGCTCAGATACTGATACGCGAGAATGTGACCACGCCAGCACTGCTCACCGCGACCGACGATACGTCTCAGTATACAAGTCGAAATGGAACGATCGCTATGCAGTCGGACGGCACGGCCACCATCGAAACACCAGCCACTGTTCTCCGTTCAGTAGCGGCCGAAAATGAGACAGTCGCCGCCGCGATCGATGCACGAGATGTGGATGGTGATGGCCTCCCAGACGAAGACATCGCGCAAGTCTACGACCTCGTGTACGATGTCGCTCCTGACCGGGCATCAACCGTGCTCTATCAAACCGAGAATGGGTCGTATGCGACAGCCAGATTGACCGTCGGTGTTGAGACCGACGCAGCTGCCCAATCGATTGCCAGCGACGTGCGACAGGTCGCTACCGGTATCGAAGCGAATGCACCGGTAACAGCTGTTGCGACAGGTGGGCCGGTCATCACCGCTGTTGCCCAGAGCGCCCTGTTCGAGACGCTCGTCGAAGGATTTGCCGTGACGCTGGGTGTCATCCTGACGTTCCTCCTTGGACTGTACTGGTGGCGGTATCGTGCGCCGGGGCTCGCGGTCGTAGTGCTCATCCCCGTCCTTCTCGCACTCGCGTGGTTACTCGGTACGATGGCACTACTCGACATCCCGTTCAACAGTGAGACCGTTGTCATTACTAGTTTGGCGATCGGGCTTGGCGTCGACTACAGCATCCACCTCTGTGAACGATTCGTCGACGAGCGCGAGCGCCGAGAGTCGCTTGACGAGTCACTGGTGGCGGCAGTCACTGGGACTGGCGGTGCATTGTTGGGTAGTGCGGCGACGACGGCAGCGGGCTTTGGCGTCCTGGCACTCGCGCTCTCCCCACCGCTCCACCGATTCGGCCTTGTTACTGGGTTGAGTATCATCTTCGCGTTCGTTAGCTGTGTGACAGTGTTACCCAGTTTGCTCGTTGTTCGAGAACGATACGTACGTTGAAAACAGCCTCAATATAGCCACCAAAGTGCCGTCAATTCTTTGTTGTGTTCCAGCCTGACGTCCCGAGCGTCTCCAAATCGCAACTGTTCAGGTACAGCCGAGCGACGTTTGATCACCAAACCACGACTTGCGCACGCACAATAGTTCCGCCAGCTCTGCGGTGCACATTGTTTCAGGACCCTCACCGAAGAGATGACCGAAAACGACGAACTCACCATCTGGAGCTTCGATAGCTTTGAGGTATACGAAGCCAATGAGAACGGTCTCCTCCACTACGGAGACGAGTGCGTAAGCTTGAAGCCTAGCATGACTAATTTTAGAGCAACAGACGGTAGCGCGAGTATGCAATTAGGTTAACACACGGTTTCTGTCAGTCCGTCCATACGCTGATTATGGACCTGACAACGTTGACCGGTGTCTCAGTGGGATTTCGTTCAGCGTCCCACTGTTGTACGCAGCGCTATTCGATGCAGTTCGGCAAGCGAATTTCAATCGATAACATCCATGAACATACATCTCTCTAATCCACTTGCAGACATCCAGCGATCACAAACAGTCCTCATCATCTTTGCGAGTACGCTCGTGAGTGTGATGGGCGTCTCCCTCATCAGCCCAGCACTGCCGACGATTCAGGCGGCATGGGACATCTCGGAGAGTCAAGCGAGTCTCCTCATCTCGGCATTTACCTTGCCGGGCATCGTTCTCACGCCGTTCGTCGGACTCATCGCCGATCGCGTTGGTCGCAAGCGCGTGCTCGTCCCTTCGCTATTCTTGTTTGGCGTGAGTGGCATTGCAGTCGTGTTTGTCGACGGATTCACGACGCTTCTCGGTCTCCGCGTCGTGCAGGGAACTGCCGGCAGTGCCATCATGAGTCTCACCGTGACGTTGCTCGGTGACCTGTTTTCGGGGGAACAACGGAGTCGTCTCATCGGACTGAACGCGGCGATCCTCGCCATCGGCGCAGCTGGCTATCCCCTCCTGGGTGGCGGCCTTGCACTGCTCTCGTGGGCCGCGCCGTTCGTCTGTTTCGCACTCGGTATTGTCGTTGCCGTCGCCGGCTCTGCGGTCCTCCCTGAACCCGAGAGTAACGTGAACTCGTCCGGACTCTCGTACGTCGCTAATGCAGCGCAATCGGTTCCAACACGGGCTGCTCTCGGGTTGTATATCGCTATTTTCGGCATTTTCTTTATTCTCTATGGCGCACAGCTCACGGTCATCCCGTTCATTCTCGATGAATCCTACGGCCTTTCCTCCGGAACGATCGGGCTGTTGCTCGGACTCCCGGCGGTGACGATGGGGATGATGTCTTCACAGTCGTCCCGTCTCATTCGTCATCTCTCACCCCCGCGACTCATCACACTCGGGTTTGTGACCTACGGTATTGGTATGACGCTTGCCGCACTCGCTCCCTCAATTGTCGTCCTTGCCAGCGCACTGTTTCTGTTCGGTATCGGACAGGGATTTGCGGAACCAATTACTGATACAGCACTGAACACTCTCGCGCCCGATGCGTTTCGTGGTGGAATTATGAGTATCCGAACGAGCGTTCTTCAGTTTGGAACGACCCTCGGCCCACCAGTGTTCGTTGCTGTCGCCTCAACTGTCGGCTACACCAATACGCTCTTCATTGCCGGTATCGCTGCCCTCGCGCTCGGTGTCTCTATTTTCGGCTTTCTCACGCTTTCAGAGACTGTGTGATCCACTTAACTTCCTTCATGATTGGAAACTTTAGTAAACTGGTCAGTTGTCAGACTGAATAGAATGGAAGAACAATGAGTCGTTCAGTCAGTCACTTCCAAGAACGAGACACGCCAGTTTTCACTCGCTGTGAGTGTCCGTGGTGAAATCGGCGCCGATTCGTCGTCGCGCCACAGTGGCCGTGCTGCTAGGTACGTTGGAGTACCGACGCGTGAGAGAACTGGATTCTGGTTGCTGACGAATCCAAATCGTTCGAGCAACTCTGGAGGAAGGATACGATTTGAGACGGTTATCACGCCGGCCGCTTTGTTATCAGCGACGGCCGCCGCGAGCAGATCGGCGAACGCCTCGTGGTCCGCCGTCATCGGAAGGGTTTCCATGATCTTCACGGCTCGACCGTTCTCCGTTCGTGTGATCAGCGCAGCGACTGGGCAGTCATCACGGTGAGCTACGTATATTGTGTGGTCGTAGTTTGGGGCGTCGAATACCCAGTGATAGTACTGCGCTTCACGGTAGGCGTGGAACCGCTGCGGGACGTGAGACTCGTACAGCGATTCGAGGAGGTCGCCGGGAACGGATGAGTAGCGCGTCACGTCGAAGTTACTGGACTCGCTCGAGAACCGACCTCGAACAGACAGATAGGCGCGCGCGGCTACGGTAAGTGATTGCTCGAGTGGAGCGGGAACCCGTTCGGTTGTCAGCATCTCATGGGGGCGTTGCAGCCGGTAGTACATCGGAATGACGTCGATCTCGGACCAACCGAGTTTCTTTTGTGCTCCCAATGATGCAACATTAGGGAAATTAAAGAAGAACGCTGGCTCCCGGTCGAGATACTCGTCAATCGCGGCCTCCGTAATTAGGGAATACAGGCCCTGTCGACGGTGGTCAGGGTGGACTACTGCATCGACAGGTTTGAGTGCGGAAATAATCTGGTCCTTCCAGCGTACTGGAGACGGAATGTATCCCTGAACGGCAACAATCTTGCCGTTTCGCTCCGCCAATGTAATCGGAACGTGCGAGAGGTACGGGTCGTCGACGAATTTCCAGTCGAACCAGGCAGCACTCAGCCGATCCCCCCACTGCTTTTCAAACAATGACAGAATGCCATCTCGATCACCACGTTCGTACCGTCTTACATTGTAGTCACCCGCGGTCTCGTGCGACGTTTCAAGTGACATTTTCTTGTAACAGACATCAGATCACTATTGGTATGATCCCCTTTCTATCGAATAGGTATTAACTACTGGAGGCCATCCAAACCGACCGAGACACGCAATACTGGAAACATCGAAAACGACCAAATGAAGACGGAGCTATAGTAACAGTTAAAACTTTTTACTCAGATACCCATTCTGAAGGTAGTGGATCATCTCGACGAAATCTCTATCAAGGAATTGCAAGATGCTCTCAGCAACGTGGAGGGAAAGAAGCCGACAAAACGGCTCTTAGCGGCAATAGCGTACAAAAACGGCGTTACACAGACTGAACTAGCCGAATGGTACGACGTTCAGCGACGCACGATCTATAGCTAGCTCAAGCGACTCGACACCGACGAGTTGCTTGAGCAGGCTGTAACTGACGATCACCGATCTGGGAGAAAACGAAAGCTCTCAGAAAAAGAGCAACAAGAGTTCGAAGAAGCGGTTCACGACTCGCCCGAAGAAGTTGGGGTTGACGCGCCGGCGTGGACGCCGGCGCTCGTCCAGCAGTATCTCGACGAAACCTACGGTGTAGAGTACTCAATCCCGAGTTGCCGGCGGTTGCTCAAAGAGGCGGGATTGAGTTATCAAAAACCACGCCGCACAGCCGCTGAAGCTGAGGCTAACGAACAAGAGACGTTCCACGAAGAACTCAAAAAAAGCGGCGGGAGATGGACGCCACAGTAGTCTGTATCGATCAACCCAAGAAATCCGTGCAAGTTGAGCCGCGTGCCGCGTGGTTTTCACGCGGCACGCGGCCGACCGTCGAATTATCCGGCCAACGCGATTGGACGTGTCTCTTGGGCGCGATCACCGAGGACGGTGATCGCTTTTTCTCTCGGTTCGAAGAGTACGTGACCGCCAAACATGCGAAACATTTCATTCTCGCGTTATGCAACGAGTTCGAAGATAACTTGATCGTCGTGTTGGATGGAGCGCCGTATTTCCAGGCGTCGGCCGTCACGGACCTGGCGGCCCGTGACGACCTCGCCTTCGTCACGTTACCAGCGTATTCACCGGAACTTAATCCAGTCGAAGAGTGCTGGAGACAGTTGCAATCAACTCTTAGCAACCGATTCTTCGACTCACTTTCTGAGCTAACAACAGCGATCGATACCGCTCTTGATCAACACTCTATTCCCAAAATGAGTGGCTATTTCTAAATCTCACTATAGATAGTGCCGTCTCTGGTATCCTCGACAGCCTTGTACTTGTTCGCTGTTTGTCCGGTCAGGAACACTGGCTACTCGTTAGTGACGAGCGTCTTTGTGCCCCTCTCTTATCCGACGACCATCGCCCGATCGACGACGTCCTCGCCGTAGAGTTCCTCGAGTTCTTCGTGCTGGTCGGGACGGTTCTCGTAGACGTCTTGGAACAGGGTGATAGGCGTCTGGGCTGCCTGATACGTCGCCTCGTCCCACATCCGATCATTGCTGATTTCGACCTCGACGCCGTCGACGAGTAGGGTCGCCGATCGCTCCATGGCGATGGCACCCTTCCCGGCTTCCTTGGCCGCTTCGAACTCCTCCATCGAGTCGACGATATCGTTCAGACTCGGGATGTAGGACGTGAGATCGAGTAGTTCCTCGGTCAGTTCGTCGCCGTCGAGTTCGCGCTCGTCGCCGCCGACCAGGAGCCGGTACCGATCGTCGCCGGTCGTTTCGAGGGTTACGTCGTCGCCGTCGTAGACGTACCGACCGTCTTCCGCGTCGAGTTCGACCTCGCGGCCGTTCACGTCGAGGAGCCAGCTGCCGGTCTTCGGCGGTAGCGGCGATTCGTTCGCCTCTTTGACCTGGCCGGGCGTCAGCGACCAGATGCCGAGCATCCCCTTCGCCTGGTTGTCGGTCATGCGTTCGTGGTAGCCCTCGATGTTGCGGATGTCGTCGTAGGGGCCGTCAATCGCGATGAGGCCGGCGGCGCTCGCGCCGCGGGACGTGTTGTGGCGGAGTTCCTCCCACGGCGGCAGCCCGCCGGTGGGGGTGATCGCGCGCATGTCCTTGGTGTAGTCGACTTCACCGTCGACGAGGAGGAACAGCCGTTCGAGGTTGTTCGACGGCTTGCCCATCTCCTCGCGGAGGTCGGCCAGCGCGAGTTCAGCCTCGGCGCTCTCGATGATGACCGACATGGCCAGGCTGCCTTCCGCGAGGCCGTGCTTGGTTTCGACGATGGTGATGAACTCGTCGGCCTTCTTCCAGTCGTCGATGTCGCCGACTTCGGGGATGACGAAGCCGTCGATGTGCTGGATTGCATCCTTCTCGGGGTCGGCGATCTCTAGGAGGTGCTCGAAGCACTGATACCGGGTTGCGGGACTGTCCCGGTGCCAGACGATACGCGGGTGGATCTCGCCGGGAAACTCGGCGCCGTGCTCGGAAATCACGCTGATGATGTTCTCGGCCCCTTCGTCGCGCATCGAGGGTGCGGTCGCGTCCTCGTTGTCCGGCACCCAGACATCGGGTGCCTGCATGCCGCGGAGCTGGGCTGCTCGCCGAATCATCTTCGCAGAATCGTCCTCTCCTTCCACTGCCGTCGGGGAGGTAAAGAAAGTCCTCACGAACTCCCGGTCGTGCCGTCGTTCGAGACTCATGGGTACGGTTCCCAATAGTGTGTTCTAATATTAAAGTTGTTTGGTGGATCCGACGACGGTCGAGCGAAACGGACCGAACTGGTGCGGTTCGGCTAGTCGGCTCTGACACGTCGCCGTGAACGGACGGTACCGAGCACCGAAATTCTGAATACGAAAACGCGACAGCAGGCCGGGAACGAGCACCGCGGCCACGCCTTCAGACCTTGTACTTGTTGAGTTCGATCACGTTCGCCGCTCGACAGAGTTGATCGACGAACTCGTTGTTCTCCCACGTGTCGTCGATTCGTGCGGTCGGTCCCGAGATGCTGATCGCTCCGATGATGTCCGAGTCGAACCGGATCGGCGCGGCGATACAGCGCAGGCCTTCGAGGCGCTCCTCGTCGTCGACCGCGAAGCCGCGGTCCCGGGTTCGTTCTAATTCCTCGACGAGTTCGTCGCGGGACGTAATCGTCCGGGGTGTCACTTCCGGAAGGCCGTGCTGATCGACGATTTCATCGACGCGCTCCCGCGGGAGGTGCGCGAGGATCGCTTTCCCGAACGCGGTGCTGTGCATGTGGTGTTTGCAGCCGACGTACGTGTCCAGATCGACCGCTCGCTCGCCTTTCGATCGGGAGAGATAGACGCCCATTCCGTCTTCCTCGACGACGAGATGGACCAGTTCTCCGGACTCCGTTGCCAACTCCTCGACCTTCGGTTCGGCGACTTTGTAGACGTCGATCTCGCTTCGGATCTGGCCGCCGATATCGAGGAATTTGAGACTGAGACGGTAGGTTTTGGTGTTCTCGTCTTTGATCACGTATCCGTGCTCTTCGAGCGTACTGAGGTGGTTGTGGACGGCGCTTTTCCCCATCGCGAGTTCGTCTGCCAGCGTCGTCACCCGCGCTTTCTCGAGTCGGTTGAGTGTCGCGACGATTTCCAGTGATTTCTCGGTCGTTCGAACCGGATGTTTGGCCCTGTCTCCCATACAGTCTACCACTATATCTGAATCCATAAATGTTGTTCTATCATAGAAAACAAATCCGCTCTCGGAACGGTTCTCTGGATGGGCGGCGTGGCGGGACGGAACCAACACCCCGTTTGACGCGGTTCCTCGGACGAGACAGTCTCAATTGCGGTGGCGAAGACGGAATTGATTCCGATATGGAGAACGACTGGGGCTGTATTTTTCCATCGATCGCTACTCGCATCCAGTCTCCGCTGGTGACGCCGACGCGGATCAATCCGTGCCCGTTACGTCCGAGATCGCTGGCAGCGGTTCGAATCCCGGCGATACGTTCCGGTTTCACGTGTCGCGCTATCGGGTCGTTTTCACTTGCGTATCGATCTCGTCGGACGACGATGATCGACGGTCTACTCGCGATCCGGTCGTTTCGTCGGCCGCCTGGACGATACCTATATACTCATGTGGTTTGTCATCAATAACTGTGTGATGATACCGCAAGAGTTCGCAGCCGGCGACACAGACGCATCACCGGTCGGCTTCGGCCTCCCCGGCGTTGGAATGACCGCGTTCGAAGCCGCGGACGACCGATCGCTCCTCGCACTGTTGGAAACGGCCGCGGAGCGCGCCCTCCGGGACGCGGCCGTCGATGCGACCGAGATCGATTCGGTCCACGTCGGGAACATGGCCGCGGAAGCGTTCAACGATCGGTCCGGGCTCGCGAACGCGCTGACCGCCAGCCTCGGCGCGGGCCGGGCGTCGGCGCGGCGCATCGAAAACACGAGCGCCAGCGGTGCGAGCGCGTTCCACGACGCGGTCGACGCCGTTCGCTCCGGCGGATCGGCGGTCGCGCTCGCGGTCGGCAGCGAGAAGATGTCCGCGGCCGATACAGCGACCGCAACCGAGATCATCAGTCGCATTACTCACGAGCGGGAGTACCAGCAGGGGGTTACGCTCCCGTCGTTCGCCGGTCTCGCGGCCGATCGATACCTCGCCGAGTACGACGCCGACCGACGAGATCTCGCGCGCGTCGCCGTCAAGAATCACGCGAACGCGGCGAACAATTCGTACGCGCAGTTCCGAACGCCGATCACGGTCGACGACGTGCTCGAGTCGTCCGCGGTCGCGACGCCGCTTCGCCTGTACGATTGCTGTCCGACCTCGGACGGTGCTGCGGCGATCGTGGTTACCGCGGACGCGGCACCCGTCACCGTCGAGGCCTGCGAAAGCGCGGTCGGCGTCCACGCGATCGCGGATCGCCGCGATCCGCTTCACATCGAAAGCGCGCACGCGGCCGGCCGAGCGGCCTACGAGATGGCGCGAATCGACCCGGAAGACGTCGACGTCGCGTGTATCCACGACGCGTTCACGATTCTCGAGTGGCTGGAACTCGAGGAACTCGGGTTCGCCGAGCGCGGCACAGCGTGGACGCTCACCCGCGACGGACGAACGGCGATCGACGGCGACCTGGCGGTCAATCCCGGCGGCGGGCTGAAGGCTCGCGGGCACCCGCTCGGAGCGACCGGCATCGCCCAGCTCGTCGAACTCGTCTGGCAGCTCAGGGGCGACGTTCCGGACGGGCGATCGACCGGATCACCCGAGTACGGGCTCGCGATCAACGTTGCCGGCTTCGGGAACAACAGCGTCTGTACGGTCGTGGGGGCGAACGCGTGAGTCGAGTACTGGAGTGTGCCGATTGCGGCGGGCGGACGTTCTACGAAAAGCGCCGGTGTGCCGACTGCGGAGCCGAGACGTTCCGCGACCGCGACCCGGGCGTCGGGACGCTGCAGGCGGTCACCGCCGTCCACGTTACGCCCGACGACGTCAGCGAGCCGAATCGACTCGGCCTTGCATCGTTCGACGGCGACGCGAGCGTTATCGCGCAGTGTAACGGTACGCTCGAAGCGGGTGACGTCGTCGCGATCGCGGAGGGGGCGTCTCGAGACGGTGAGGATTCGACGATGACGCTCGTCCCGGCCGCGGTGAACGACCGCCGATGACGACCCGTCACCCGATGCACACCCAGGAGAGATTACGTGTGGACCGAGTGCTCGATGTAGAGTTCCAGTTCGTTGACGGCACTGAGGACGCGCTCCGGTAGTTCCTCCGTTAACCGGGTCCCCTTCACGCGGTGGGCGGGTCCGGAGACGCTCAGCGCACCGATCACCTCACCGTCCGAGTCCGTGACGGCCGCGCCGACGGCGTGGACGCCGTCGGTCGTCTCCTGCCGATTGAAGGCGTACCCTCGCTCGCGGATGCGTTCGCACTCGTCCGCTAACTCCTCTCGGGTCGTGATCGTGTTCTCGCTCCCTTGCTCGAGCCCGCGGGTCGCGATGGTCTCGTCGAAGCGCTCTCGCGACATATTCGCGAGGATGGCTTTCCCCGCGGCGCTCGTGTGGAGCACGCCCCGCTTGCCAATGTGTGCACCAGTCTGTACCGCGCTCTGGCCGACTTCCGTGTACAGGTACACGCGCTCGCCGTGCTCCTCAACGATGAACTGGGCGCGTTCACCGGTTTCGGCGGCCAGCGAATCCACTTTTTCCTTGATCATGGGATACGCGGTTGTCTTTCGTTGGGCGTACCCGCCGACTGTCAGAAATTGGAACCCGATCCGGTAGATTCCGTCTTCCTGCGTTACGTACTTGTGTTCCCGAAGGGTGACCAGATGACGGTGAATGGTACTCGGGGCGAGTCCGATATACTCGGATAATTCGTTCATCGTGGCGCCGTCTAAGTCGCGAATGGCGTCGACGATCGCCAGTGACGTTTCGGTCGTGCGCGCACTGGACTTGGGTTTGTTTGGCACGCGTGGTATTCTCTCACGATGGGTAATAAATCATACGACAGCCGGGAACGTTCCGAGCCGCAGAACGCGTTAGCGTCCGAATCCGAGCAAACGGGATTCAGTCCGAGCAGGGCGAGCCGTCGGTACTGGGCTGTGGGGACAAGTCGCATATACTCTCAACGCTGCGAATTCGGCGTCGAAAGAATACATTCGATCGCGATCGATCGAGTTTACAGTGATACGATTGTAACGAGTTGGCCGACGGCGGAGACTGGCAGCGAGCCGCGAGCGTACCGGAGACAGCGGCCGCTATGCACCACACTGGTTGGAACGTGGGATTTCGGCGGGACGGCTCGTGTTCGGCCCGCCGATGTTCCTTCGCAGGATGCGCTGTCCCTGCTTCGAACGTGAACTCGCGCGTTATCGCCGTATTTTCGGTTTCGATTACTCGGATCGGACCCGTTGAACGCTCTTCATCCACGTACCGCCTCCGAGAGAACTGAGGGATACCGGACCGAATCATCATTTCTGCGGGAACGTCTGAGAATAATGGCGCTGTAGCCGTTCATACCAGGAGTACGAATATGCGGGATAGAACGGCCTCGGCGCGATGCTCGCCGATGTCGGCGGCGGGGAATCGATTAAGTAGTTCGTCCGGTTCCGTAGTCGTAATGCTACTTGCGCGCCGTCGCACGCCTCCCGAGGTGGACGGGCATGAATGAGAACGATCGATCGATCACGGGCTTTACGATGCTCGCTCACGGGATTTTCCACACGTACGAATTGAGTATTCCCATCTTCATCGTGGTCTGGTTGGACGCGTTCGACGCCTCCGCCTTCGTGTTGGGGATCGTTGTCAGTATCGGATACGGACTGATCGGCGTCGGAGCGATCCCGAGCGGCGTACTCTCCGACGCGTACGGTTCGCGCCGACTGATCGTCGCGTCCGTGATCGGAATGGCCGGCGGGTTCTTTCTCCTCGCGCTCGCGCCGAACGTGGTCGTCCTCGCTGCGGCGGTTATCGTCTGGGGCGCCGCGGCGAGCGTCTATCACCCCGCCGGCCTCTCGCTCATCAGTCGCGGTGCAAACCAACGCGGAACGGTGTTCGCGTACCACGGCGTCGGCGGAAACGTCGGAACGGCGTTCGGTCCGCTCCTCACGGCGCTTCTCTTGCTCGTTCTCGACTGGCGGGCGGTCGTCGCCCTTCTTACCGTCCCTGCAATCGGCGTCGTCGCGCTGGGGTCGCTGATCGAGTTCGACGAGGACGCGGCCGTATCGACGACAGACGGCGGCACCGCGCCGACGACTCTCGAATCGGTCGTCTCGGACTCCAAATTGCTGTTCAGTACCGGCTTTCTGCTCACGTTTCTCACCATCATGATCTACGGGGTGTACTACCGCGGACTGCTGACCTTCCTTCCGGACATGATCGGCAATCTCCCGCAGTTCGGCACGTACGTCGTCCTCGGCCGGGCGGTCGAGCCCGCACAGTACATCTACACCGGGATACTGACGATCGGGATCTTCGGCCAGTACGCGGGCGGGCGAGTCACCGACCACGTTCGAACGGAGTACGCGTTCTTCGGGACCCTGTTCGCACTCGGTATCCTGGCGTTCGTCTTCATTCCGTCAAGCGGCTGGGGACTCGCACCGTTCTTGTTCGTGTGCGTCGGGCTCGGATTTTTCCTGTATGCGACCGCACCGGTCTACCAGGTCGTGATTGCAGAGTACGCGGCGGCCGACGTCCACGGGCTCTCGTACGGCTATGCCTACCTCGGAATGTTCGGATTCGGCGCGGGCGGTGCCGTGCTGGCCGGCTCCCTTCTCACGTACGCGAGCGAGACCGCGCTGCTCGCGACGCTCGGTGCGCTCGCGTTCGTCGGCGCGGGGATCGTCCTGTCGCTCCTGACCGTCTCCTCTGACAGTAGGTAACTAACACCAAGCTTTAATATCGGATTCTCGTATGGTCCTCGTATGGCAGCTCGTGATAGCAGCGCGATCCTCGAAGACATTACTGTCGTCGACCTGACAACGTTCGTCACCGGCGGCTTCGCGACGTTGATGTTGGCGAACCAGGGCGCGGACGTGATCAAGATCGAACGCCCCGAGGTGGGCGACGACAGCCGCCACTCCGGGCCGCCGTTCGTCGCAGTCGACGACTACGACGGTCCGGGCACGTCGGCGTCCCGACACGGTGAGTCCCCGTACTTCTGGACGGTGAACTACGACAAGCGGAGCGTCGAACTCGACTTGAAGTCCGACGAGGGATTGGAGATCTGTCGGGAATTGATCGCTGAAGCCGACGTCGTGGTCGAGAACTTCCGGCCGGGGACGGCCGACCGGCTCGGGCTCGGATACGACGACCTCCGCGACGACCACCCCGAACTCGTCTACTGCTCGATCTCCGCGTTCGGCGAGTCGGGCCCGTGGAGCGACCGGCCCGGGTACGACCTGCTGATCCAGGGGATAAGCGGCACCATGAGCGTAACCGGTCCCGACGGCGGTGATCCAGTAAAAGTCGGGTTGCCACAGACGGACCTGATCACAGCGATGTGGGCGGCGTTCGGCATCGTCAACGCGCTCTACCGACGCAACCGAACCGGCGATGGCGAACGCGTCGAGCTCGGGATGTTGGATGCGACGTTGCCGTGGCTCACGAAACAGGCCGCGAAGGCCTTCGTCGATGAGGAGCCAAATCGGATGGGCACGAAAGACCCCGTGCTCGCACCCTACCAGAGCTTTCCGACTGCGGACGGGTACCTGAACGTCGCCTGTGCGAACCAGAAGCTCTGGAAACAGCTCTGCGAAGAAATCGGGCGTCCGGAACTCGCCGCGGACTCGCGATTCGAAACGAACGCCGACCGCGTCGAGAACATGGCGGCCCTCGAGGAAGAACTGTCCGAGGCGTTCACCGAGCGCCCCACCGAGGAATGGGTCGAACGACTGGCCGAGGACGCCGGACTTCCGGTCGGCCCCGTCTACGACGTCACCGAGGCATTAGAAAACGAACAAGTGGACGCGCGGGCCGCCGTCGACTCGGTTTCCCACCCCGCGGCCGGCGACATTCCGATCCTCGAACATCCGCTGAACTTCACCGCGGCCGAGAGCGGATTCGACGACGCACCGCCGATGCTCGGCGAAGATACCGAAGCGGTCATCGAAGAGTTGGGATACACCCAATCCGAAATTAGGGAGTTCCGCGACAAAGGGATCTTCTCCGGATGAGCCGACTCCGGTCGACCAGCGCCCGCCGATAGTACCGCGGTCTCGGGCGGATAGCGTCGAGTTCAGCCTCGTCCGGTCCGTCGATTCGGATACGGCCGATGTCGTTTTCGTTCACACACGTTCTGACACGAAACATTCTCTTTCACCGGCACCTTTATAACCCTGGTCGGAAGACGGAGTAGGTAATTCGCGACCCGGAGAGAAGATCATGGACGTCACTCACGCAATCGCAACGATCCTGAAAGCGGAAGGAGTAGAGTACCTGTTCGGTTTCCCGAGTAACCCGCTCTTGGACACCGGAGCGGCTGAGGACGCCGGTATCCGAACCATCGTCACCAGGCAGGAACGGACCGCGGTCCACATGGCGGACGCGATCGGTCGACTGTCCGCCGGTGACGAAATCGTCGCCTTCGCGTGTCAGCACGGCCCGGGAACGGAGAACTCGTTCGGCGGCGTCGCGCAGGCATACGGCGAGTCGGCACCGCTCGTCGCAATCCCGGCCGGATACGACGAAGCGAAGACAGACGTGGATCCCAAGTTCAACTCTCGCGTCAACTACCAGCACGTGAGCAAGTCCTGCGAACAGCTGACCAGTCCGGCGGCCGTCGGCGAGACCATGCGGCGCGCGTTCAGCGCGGCGCGAAACGGCCGTCCGCGGCCGGCCGTCGTCGAGGTCCCGAAGGATGTCTTCCACGAGGAGATCCCCGGTGACCTCGAGTATCACCCCTCGTCGTCGAATCGAAGCGGTCCCGATCCGGATAGCGTCGAGGAGATCGCCGAGGTGCTCCTCGAGGCGGAGCGGCCGGTTATCTACGCCGGACAGGGCGTCCACTACGCGAAAGGGTGGGACGCCCTTCGGGAGCTGGCGGAGACCCTCGAGGCGCCGGTTGCGACCAGCCTCAACGGGAAGAGTTCGTTTCCGGAGACCCACCCGCTGTCTCTCGGTGCCGGGAGCAAGAGCGAACCGGGCCAACTCGCACACTTCCTCCGGGAAGCGGACATCATCTTCGGGATCGGATGTAGCTTCACGGACACCGCGTACGGGATCACCGTCCCGGACGGGACGACGGTCGTCCACTCGACGCTCGATCCGACGGACATCGACAAGGATGTCGAGTCGGAGTACTCGCTCGTCGGCGACGCCGGACTCACCCTCGAAGCGCTGGTCGACGCGATCGCTCGGCGCCTCGACGGGGAGTCCCGCGGTCGGTTCGACGACGTCGCCGCGGCAATCGAGTCGGTCCGAGAGGAGTGGCTCGACGAGTGGCGGCCGAAACTGACCGCGGACGAGGTGCCGATCAACCCGTACCGGGTCATCAACGAGCTGACGACCGTCGTCGACGCCGAGGACGCGATCATCACGCACGACGCGGGGAACCCGCGGGACTTCCTCGCCCCGTTCTGGGAGTCGACCGAGCCGCTCTCGTACGTCGGCTGGGGGAAGACCACCCAGCTCGGCTACGGGCTCGGCCTGGCGATCGGCGCGAAGATCTACCGCCCGGAGAAGCTCTGCATCAATATCATGGGAGACGGCGCGATCGGGATGACCGGCCTGGACTTCGAAACGGCCGTTCGGGAGGATATCCCCATCCTGACGATTCACCTGAACAACTACGAGATGGCGTCGTACGAGACGCCCTTCTCCGGCGACTTCGCCGACATCGGGACGGCCCTCGGCGGCTACGCAGAGCGGATCGAGGACCCGGAGGAGGTCGCGCCGGCCCTCGAGCGAGCGATCGAGAAGACCGAAGCCGGAACGCCGGCGCTCCTCGAGTTCATCACGGCCAAGGAGACCGAGCTCTCGCGGCCGGATCTCGAGGAGTAGCGGAGACAGCGAGCGGAGTCGGGAGTGGTTTCTATCGGTTCGGCGGTGAACTCGCGTCGCGAACTACTCGGTCGATTCCCGACCTCGGAATCGAATCGAAACCTGCGAACCGCGGATTGCGAACCGCGAATCGAAACGCGACGGAGACCGGTCAATCGAACGAAAAGCAGAGCCGCGTTAGTTCTCGCCGAACGCGCCGTCCTCGGTCCACTCTTCCAGCGTCGTCTGATCGTCGACGACGTCCGCGAACACCGCTTCGGTGTGTTCGCCGAGCCGCGGTGCCGGCGACCGGACGGCGGTATCGTAATCGGGGAAGTTGATCGGGTGGCCCGGCAGCACGCACTCGCCCCAATCGGGATCCTCGTGGGGAACGACGAGTTCGCGGGCCGCCGTCTGGTCGTGTTCGACCACGTCGGCCACGTCGTTGATCGGTCCGCAGGGAAAGCCGGCTTTCGTCAGCCGTTCGAGCCAGAATTCGGTCGTCTCCAACTCGAGTTCGGCCTGGATGATCCCGACCACCTGGTCGGCGTTCTCGTGACGAACCGCGTTCGTCGGGTACTCGCGGAGTTCTTTGCGTCCGAGCAGGTCGACGAAGTCGTCCCACCGGTCGTCGCTCGGAACCCCGGTGACGATCGCACCGTCGACCGTCTCGAACCGCTGGTAGGGCACGAGCGTCTGGTGGGTCACGCCCTGGGGTCCCGGCACGGAGCCGTCCATCGAGTACTCGGTGAGGTACTCGTTTAGCAGCGCCACGATGGAATCGAACAACCCGATGTCGAACTTCCCGGTGAACTCGTCGGTCCGATCGCGCTCGTACAGTCGCGCGAGGACGCCGAGCGCCGCGAACATCCCGGTCGTGAGATCGCCGATCGCCTGGCCGACCTTGACGGGAGCCCCGTCCTCGGGACCGGTCACGCTCATGAGTCCGCCTTCGGCCTGGAGGATGAGATCGAGCCCCGGTTTCTCCTTCATCGGGCCGGTTTCGCCGTACCCCTTGATGCTCGCGTAGACGATGTCCGGATTCCGCTCGCGAACGTCGTCGTACCCGATGCCGAGCTTGTCGGTGACGCCGTACCCGAAGTTTTCGACGAACACGTCCGCATCGGCGAGGAGTTCGAGCGCCGCCTCCCGCCCGGCGCTCGATTTGAGATCGAGCGTCACCGAGCGCTTGTTGCGGTTGTTCGCCATGAAGTAACCCGACTTACCCTCGGGGCCGATACCCTGTGATCGTGCGGGATCGCCGACGCCGGGACGTTCGATTTTCACGACGTCCGCACCCATGTCGGCGAGGAGCGCGCCGCAGAAGGGGCCCGCGCGGTGACCGGTCATCTCCACGACCGAAACGTCGGCGAGTGGTCCGTCGTCCATCGTCACTCCGCCTCGTTGAACTCGTCGACCAGCTCACGACGCTCGTCGGTGGCGAACTGTTCCCACCAGAGCTCAGCCTCTCGCTCGCGCGCTTCCTCGAGGGTTTCGGCGCGGGAGGCGTCGTTGAGCGCCCGCTTCGAGTTCTTCACTGCCTTTCGGCCGGTGTTCTGGATTCCGGCGGCGATTTCGGCGACGGTGTCGTCGAGTTCCGCTCTCGGAACGGCGCGGTTGAGCAGCCCGATCCGTTCCGCTTCGGCCGCGTCGATCATCCCCGCCGTGTACACGAGTTCTTTCGCCTTCGCCTCGCCGACGAGTTCGACGGCTCGCCACGTCGAGCCGCCGGTCGGGATCTGTCCGATGTTGGCGGTCGGGACGCCGAACTGTGCGTCCTCGACCGCGATGCGGATGTCGCAGTACATCGCGAGGATCAGCCCGCCGCCGACGCAGTATCCGTTTATCTTCGCGATGACCGGGGCGTGACACTCGTAGGGCTTTTGATACATCTGGTAGAACAGTTCCTGCCGGTCCCGCTGCAGCGGATCGTGCTCCGCCGCCGGGCCGGCGTACTGCGAGATGTCCGCGCCGGCGGAAAACGCGTCGTCGCCCTCGCCCGTGATTACGACGGCGTCAATGGTGCGGGTGAGCTGGATCTCGTCGAACGCGCGTTTGAGATCGAGCATGACCTCGTTGTTGAGAGCGTTGTGGACCTCGGGTCGGTGAAACTCGATCGTCGCGATACCGTCTTCGATATCGAGAGTGATACTCTCGTAGGCGCTATAGCTGACCATACCTCACGTTGTATACCGCGAAATACGACAAAAAAGTTTGTGTTACAATACCAATCACACAGTCGAACCGAGCCGCTGGGCGCTCGTTCGGTCACAGCACGAGCGCGACAATCGACGCTGCGCTACCGAACGGACGATCCGATAGGGTCAGCGCCCGAGGTCGGGAAGTCGACTCGTCGGGTCACTCGGCACGGATCGAAACGACGGGGACGGACGCATTGAGCAGCACCGACTGGGCGACGCTTCCGAACAGCGCCTTTCCGACCGGCGAGCGCTTCCGCCCCGCGACGACGATATAGTTCGCCCCTTCGTCGGCGTAGCTGCCGATCTCGTCCGCGGGATCGCCCATGAGGCCGACGGGCGTCGCGTCGACGTTCGCCCGGTCGATGGCTTCCGCTGCGATGTCCGCCGCGATTTGCACCACGTCTTCGGTCGGAATCGGCTCGCCTGTTTCGTTCACGGTCGTCCGCTCCAGCGAGACGAACTCGTCGCGGGTGAGAACGTGAACGATTTCGACCGGCTCGTCGAACGCCTTGCCCAGTTCGTGTGCTTGCCTGACGATATCCGGCGCTCTATCGGACCGATCGACTGCTCCAATGACAGTCATAGCTACACTCTCCATCTCCGTCCATAAAGAATTTACCCGGATTCGATCGCAGTACCCGCGGAAACCGCGACGTTGGGACCGAGCAGCCGTCGAATCGCTGGGTATCTCCGGTTCGACGATGACGCCGGAGCGCGACCGTCGTTCGAATACTGGCGTTCAGCGGTCGGCTTCAGCGGCCGATGGACGATCCCGCCCGGACGGCTCGCCGAACAAAAATTCAATACTGGATAGTGACTAACCAAGGGGAATCTTTATGTCTATACTCTTTGATCATGGTATTGTGAACCTGGCACACGACGTTACATAACATATACCAGGATTCGTGGCTCGATAAGCATGTCCGAGAGAAAGCAACGACAGCAGGTGGTAGCAGCAAGCATATCGACCAGGCGACGGTTCCTTCGAGTGGCCGGCGCTGGGACGGCCGTATCGCTAGCAGGATGTCTCACAGAAGACGGGCCGGGTGTCGATGCCGACGAAAATTGGGAGCCGTCCGAGACGGTCCGATACATCGTTCCGTACGACGAGGGCGGTGGGACCGATGTGTACGCACGCGGCATCGTCGAACCGCTCACCGACGCCATGGGGCAAGACATTCAGATCGACAACGTGCCCGGCGGCGGCGGTCTCAACGGCTTCGGCGACCTCTACGGATCCCAGCCCGACGGGCACACCATCTCGGGGAGCGCCGTCCCGCTCGAGGTAACACCGCAACTGCTCGAGGATCCCGGGTTCGACCAGCGCGACTTGAACGGGCTCGGCATCATCGGTCGCTCGACGTGGTGTCTCATCGTCAACGAGGAGTACGAAGGGGAAGTCGAGACGTTCGACGACGTCAAAGAAAAGCACAACTCCGGTGAGTGGGACTCCATCGGCATTCAGGAGCCGGGAAGCCCGCAGGACATCATGACGCTGCTGGCAAAACACGAGCCGGAGTACGCCGACGAGTACGACTGGCAGTGGGAGAATCGCGTTCAGTACACCGGCACCGGGCCGATCGCGGAGGCGGTGACTTCCGGCGAGGTGCCCTGTGGGATCGGGACCGACGCCGGGACGCGACCCAACGTCGATTCCGGCGGAGTGTACCCGGTCTGTACGTTCTTCAGCGAGGGGACCGACGTGTATCCCGACATCCCGTCGGTCACCGACGAGGGGTACCCGAACATGGACTTCGTCGCGGGCGTCAATCGCGGCCTGTACGCGCCGCCGGACACGTCCGAGAACATCATCGACGAACTCGCAAATCGAATCGAAGAAGCCACTCAGGACGAGCGATACGAGGAGTGGTCCGAGGAGACTGGAAACCCGATCTTCTTCGAGGGACCCGACGCCGCTACCGCGGCCATCGACGACGCCTTCGAGGAGTTCGAAGACCTGGACATCGTCAGTCTCGTTGATGAACACTCCTAGTCCGGAGTGATACTTCAACCGCCATATTATAGTTATGAGTTCAAAATACACCGAACATAACGTAACGGCAGAGCAGATAATGCTCGTTGTTCTGGTCGGGGTGAGCGCGCTATTCATCGTCGAGCCGATTTTGAGTAACTACCCCGACGATGCTCGAGTGTTCCCTCAGTTGACCGCGTCGATCGTTTTCGTCGGCTCGCTGTTGTTACTCTTCCGGGACTACCTCCCGGGGCCGCTCCGGACGTTCGTCGCCGAGAGCATTTCGATTACGAGTACCGACGAGTCTGATATCCCGGGAAGTGAAGCGAACCTCGAGGAGTCGGAGACGACCGACGAGGAGTACGAAGCGGAGACGCTCGGAGCCGAGTACGGCTACAAGGTGGACGAGACGACGTTTATGGTGGTCACGACGATCCTGTACTTCGCGGGCGGGTGGGCCGCCGGCTTCCTCTTCGCGACGCCGATTTACGTCCTCGGCTATACGCTCTGGTTCCGTACCAACCCCGTTACCAGCGTCTTGCTCGCCGTCCTGGGAACGTTCGTCATCTACCTCTTCATGACGTACCTCGTCCTCCCGTTCGACCAGGGACACATCTTCGACTTCAGTCCGTTCCTGCCGCTGCTGGTCGAGCCGATCACCGGGGGTGGGGTGTAAATGGCGGCGGTCAGCGCCTTCTTCGAAGGGTTGTCGATCGCGCTGAGCTGGCCGACGATTGGATGGCTCGCGGTCGGAATGATGCTCGGAATCGTCCTGGGAGCGCTACCGGGTATCGGTTCGCCGGTCGGGATGGCGATCGTGCTCCCGCTCACGCTGCCGCTCGAGACGACGGCCGCGATCATCCTTCTAGTGGCGATCTACAGCGGCGCGATGTTCGGCGGCTCGATTGCCGCCATCCTGCTCAACGCTCCGGGCACGGAGTCGGCCGCGGCGACGACGCTCGACGGGTATCCGATGGCACAGAACGGCCTGGCGAAGAACGCACTGGCGATCGCGACGGCGGCGTCGGCGCTGAACGGCTTCCTCGCGGCGATAGCGCTGGTCGTCCTGTCGCCGCTGCTCATCGAGATCGTCCTCGCGTTCGGATCGCCGGAGTACTTCCTCCTCGCCGTCCTCGGCATCTCCCTCATCACGATCGTCACGCAGGGATCGATCGTCAAGGGGCTCGTCGCCGGTGCGCTCGGTTTCATGATCTCGACGATCGGCACCGCGATCCTCAGTCCGCGTCCGCGATACACGTTCGGGCAGTTCGGACTCTACAACGGGATCGACTTCGTCGCGGCGCTGATCGGGATGTTCGCGTTCGCCGAGATGATGAAGCTCGCAGCACAGAAGCAGATTTCTCAAGACGATCTCGATATCGCGGGCAGCGTTCGGGAGGGGGCGAAGACGGTGTTCAAGTACCCGGTGACGACGATCAAGTCCGGACTGATCGGAATGGGAATCGGGATGATCCCCGGCTCGGGCGCGACGACGTCGACGTTCGTCGCGTACGCGGAGGAGGCCCGTTCGTCGGCCACAGACGGATCGTTCGGCGACGGGGACCCCCGCGGCGTCATCGCACCCGAGGGAGCGAACAACCCGACCGTCAGCGGCTCGCTCATTCCGACCCTGTCGTTCGGCATTCCGGGCAGCGGCTCGACGGCCGTCCTACTCGGCGGTATCCTGATGCACGGACTCCAACCGGGGCCCGTCCTCTTCGGCGAACAGCTCCACATCACGTACGCGCTGTTCATCTCGCTGTTCCTCAGCAACATCCTTATCGTCGTCGTCGGCCTGACGGTGATTCCGTACGCGAGCAAGATCACGGAAATCGATACGAACCTCATCATCCCGATGGTCATCGTCCTCTCGTTCGCGGGGGCCTACACGCTCAATCAGAACTGGTGGGACGTCGGCGCCGTCGTCGTACTCGGCCTTCTCGGGTTCTACATGGTCCGGTACAACTACTCGGTCATCGCGTTCGTCCTCGGTATCGTTCTCGGTCCCATCGCCGAGCAAAACTTCTTCCGGTCGCTACAGATCTCCGGCGGCGAGTACACGATCTTCGTCGATCCGGTGAACCAGCCGCTCTCGTTCCTGCTCACCATCGCGATTCTCGTCGTGCTGTTCGGTCCGTTCGTGAAGGGACGCGTCGAACGAGTCGTCAGCCGGACCTGAACTCTTTCCATCGCCTTCCCGTCGTCCCGCGCACGTCGACCGTCGTCTCGTAAGCGTTCGTGGCGTATGGCCCGGTTCCGGACCGGATCAATCACAAGGTCTAACTGAACGGCACCTACCATTGTAGTATGGTAGACGATTGGGAACACACGTCATTGAACGACCTCGGGACGAATCCGGAGAAACCGGGGCGGCGATGGGAGGTGTCACCGGCGCTGGGTATCGACGAGTTCAATTTCAACGTGGCCGTGCTCGAGCGGGAGGAGCGTCTCTCACAGAATCACTTCCACTATCACGAAAATCAGAAGGAGCTGTTTTACGTCGTCTCCGGTGCGTGTCGCGTCGAAACGCGAGAGGAGGGTTTCACCACGACCGAAGACGAGTTCATCGTCTTCCGGGACGGGCCGGGGGGCGCACACCCGTGCACAATCCGTTCGACGAGCCGTGCAAACTCGTCGCGATCGGTTGGCCGCAGGACGGTCGGTATCCGGTCCGCCAGCTCGAAACGGCGGCGGACGTAATCGACGCGACCGAAGCGGAGCGCGACTGAATCGGACGACGAGATGGCGCGAGCGCGACGGTGTCGCCGTCCGATCGGTATTGTCCCGCTTCGCGTGGCCGCGTCCCCACCCGTGCGAACGATCCGGGGGTGGCTCGTGCTCGTCGGGATCTGCCACAACAGCTCGGCGCTGGTGTACGCCATCTACGCTAGATCGTGCTGTACGCGACGAGCTGTCTATCGTGACCGGTCTCTCTCGCCGCCATGTAACGGACCGCCGTCGGGAAGTCAGGATGATCGCAGCCGCGCCACCGGGCGACGGCTCCCGGCGAAATCCGCGATCACCGCCCCGGTCAACTGTTCGATGACGTAGTAGGTGATGATCGCGAGGACGGCGATTCCCGATGCGTACTCCGCGGCGATGAGCAAGGCGATGCCGAGGTTCTTGAAACTGCCAGCGAAGAATATCGGGAGAGTTCGCCGCCGGCCAAGGTCGCAGTAGCGCCCCGCGGCGTATGCCATCGCCGATCCGAGCCCGAGAATCGCGATCGAGACGGCGACCAGGTTGAGGAGAGTGCGAACGGGAACGGTCGCAGGATCGGCACCGGCGACGCCTGTGTAGATGATGAGCGCGATTGCAGCGCCGGACCCGTACTCCGCCGTCCGGTCCGAGAGCGCAGTGTCCGGAACCAGCCTCGTAAGCACCACGGCGGCGCCAACGATGAGCAGGACGTCGGTGAGAATCGATCGGACCGGGACGGCACCGTTCCGATCGGCGAGGACCAGAAGTAACAGCGGTGTCGCGATCGGTGCGAGGAGAATCGACGCGATCGAAACGATCGCGGCGAGCTGTGTGTCACCACGGGAGAACCGCGTCCAGACGATCGCGCTCCCCGCCGTCGTGGGGACCGCGAGCGTGATCGCGATCCCCGTGAGCGCCGCGTTCGAGAGCGCGAAGCTCGCGAGCGCAACGCCGACGAACGGAAGCAAGACGTATCCGAGGCCGAGCGAGAGGGCGGCCGGCACCCCGACCGCGTACGGGTTCACCTCGCCGAGGGAGAGCCCGCGAACGGAACTGTACACGAGGAAGATCACCAGCGGCGTCAGGAGCACGCTCGTGTACCGTTCGGGACCGGGAACAAGCAGTCCGACGGTCGCCGAGAAGAGGACGGCCAGGATGTTCTTTTGGTCAGCCAGGCGGCCGAAATCGGGGAGTGCCATCCGTGTAGTTACGTTTCGACCCTCGGAACGCCGTCGGCGTCCGAGCAGCGCGTAGTTCGGGACACGGTGCCGGGTTATTTATTCGTTGGGTCGGTCGCGAGTTCGGTCCGGTTCAGTCCGATCCAGTCCGATGTTCCGTCGAATCGCGACGCGAAGCGGCACAACAGTTATGTGCATTCCCTGTACTAACGTGTACCACGCACAGAACGTGCAAGCAAGTAGCAACCGACCGGTAGCTGCGGTAGGATCTGCAAACGGTCGCGAGGTCGCATCCCCCGTATTCGGTTCGACGTCCGGTGGGAGAGCGACCGGCGGCTATCAGTCGTCGACCGACGGCGTGGATTCACGTCTTGTGCCAGCCCCGTGCGGGAGACGAACGCCGTTCTCGCTTGCACTACCGAGATGCGGGCGTCCGAGACGACACCAGCACACACCGAACACACATGGCTACGAACGACCGACCGGCCGACGAAGACCCAGCGATCGACAGCCGTGCGGAGTACAACTATCGAACCGAGACGGCGAACCGCCCGGACCTCACGGCAGCCCTCGAAACGCGCGTCGACGGTGAAGTCCGCTTCGACGAGTACTCGCGGGAGATGTACGCGACCGACGCCAGCGCGTACGAGGTCCTCCCCATCGGCGTCGTCTATCCGACCGGGACCGACGACGTGGCGACGGTGATGAGCTACTGCGCCGAGCGCGGGATTCCGGTCCTTCCGCGGGGCGGCGGGACGAGTTTGGCCGGGCAGACGGTCAACGAGGCGGTCGTCCTCGATTTCACGCGCGACATGAACGACGTGACGGGGGTGGACCCCGATTCGGGGCGGGCACGCGCCCAGCCGGGGGTCACGATCGGGGAGCTCAACCGGACGCTCGAGCCCCACGGGCTGAAGTTCGCGCCCGATCCGTCGACTGCCGACCGCAGCGCGCTCGGCGGGGCGATCGGGAACAACACGACCGGCGCACACTCCCTGAAGTACGGCAAGACGGACGCCTACGTCGAGGAGGCGGAAGTCGTACTATCCAACGGAACGGTGACGACTTTCGGCGAGAGTGCCGTCGACGATCTCCGCGCGAGCGCGGGCCCGGACGGCGAGTTGCTCGAGCGGATCCACGACGCGGTCATCAGGCTCATCGACGACGAAAGCGAGGCGATCGAAGCCGCCTACCCGACGCTGAAGCGAAACGTCTCGGGCTACAACCTCGACGGTTTGATCGACGACGCGGCGACCGGGACCGTCAACCTCGCGAGGCTACTGGTCGGGAGTGAGGGCACGCTCGGCATCGTCACCGAGGCCGAGGTATCGCTCGAGCCGATCCCCAACACGAAGTCCGTCGCGGTGCTCTGTTACCGCAGTCTGCTCGACGCGATGGACGACGTGGACGCGATCTTGGACCACGATCCGGCGGCCGTCGAGGTGATGGACGACGTGTTGCTCAACCTGGCCCGCGACACCGAAGAGTTCGCCGACATCGTCGATATCCTCCCGGAGGGGACGAACTCGTTCCTGCTCGTCGAGTTCTACGCCGCGGACGACGCCGACCGTAGGGAGACGGTCGAGCGGCTGCTCGACGACCGAGCGGGTGAACTCGCGTTCGACGCGCTGACGGCCTACGACGAGCAGCGACAGCAGCGCCTCTGGAAGATGCGGAAGGCGTCGACGCCGATTTTGCTCTCCCGGACCGGCGACGAGAAACACATCGCGTTCATCGAGGACATCGCGATTCCGCCCGAGCACCTCTCCGAGTACATCGCCGACTTCCAGGCGGTTATGGAGGATCACGACACGTTCGGTAGCTTCTACGCCCACGCCGGTCCGGGCTGTATTCACATCCGTCCCCTGGTCAACACGAAGACCGCGGAGGGCGTCGAGACGATGGAGTCGATCTCGGACGACGCGACCGATCTCGCGGTGAAATACGGCGGGAGCGTCTCCGGCGAGCACGGCGACGGCCGCGCGCGCACCCAGTGGAATCGGAAACTCTACGGCGAGCACGTCTGGCAGCTCTTCCGCGACTTAAAGACCGCGTTCGACCCGGACTGGCTGCTCAATCCGGGCTCGGTCTGCGGCGACCACGACATGACCGAGCACCTCCGGTTCGGCCCGGACAGCCGGTTCGAGGCCGGGTTCGATCCGGTGCTTAACTGGGACACCGAGAACGGGTTCCAGGGCATGGTCGAACTCTGTCACGGCTGCGGCGGCTGTCGGGGTAGCCAGGCGGGAACCGGCGGCGTCATGTGTCCGACCTACCGGGCGACCCGGGAAGAGATTACGAGCACGCGGGGTCGAGCGAACATGCTCCGGCAGGCGATGACCGGGGACCTCCCGCCGGAAGAGGCGTTCAGCGACGAGTTCGTCACCGAGGTGATGGATCTTTGTGTCGGCTGTAAGGGCTGTTCGAAGGACTGTCCGAGCGAGGTCGATATGGCGAAGCTGAAAGCGGAGGTCGAACACGAGTACCACGAGCGCCACGGCGCGTCGGTGCGGGACAGGCTGTTCGCGAACATCGCCACCCTCTCGACGCTCGGCAGCGCCGCCGCGCCGCTGTCGAACTACGCGAGCAAGGTGCCCGGCGCGCGGACGGTGCTAGAGAAAACGATCGGGATCGCCCGCGAGCGGTCGCTGCCGACGTTCCACCGCGAGACGTTCGTCGACTGGTTCGAATCCCGCGAGTCGCGGGTCGATCCCGACGCCGCCGAGCGCAACGTCCTGCTGTTCCCGGACGTGTACACGACCTACAACGACCCCGAAATCGGGAAGGCAGCCGTTCGCGTGCTCGAGGCCGCCGGCGTTCGCGTCGAGCTTCCGGACGGCGTGACTTCGAGCGGCCGTCCGGCCTTCTCGAAGGGATTTCTGGACGACGCGCGCAAGCGGGCCGATCGGAACGTGAACGCGCTCGTTCCCAGGGTTCGGGACGGCTGGGACATCGTCGTGTGCGAGCCGAGCGACGCCGTCATGTTCCAGTCGGAGTATCGGGACCTCTTGACCGGGAACGACGTCGACGTGGTCGCCGAGAGCACCTACGGCGTCTGCGAGTACGTCGACGTCCATCGACTCGACGAGTCTCTCGAGTTCCGGGCTATCGGCGAGCAACTCACCTATCACGGCCACTGCCACCAGAAGGCGACCGGCAAGGACCACCACGCCGTCGGCGTGTTACGGCGGGCGGGATACGGCGTCGATCCGCTCGACAGTAGCTGCTGCGGGATGGCCGGCTCGTTCGGCTACGAGGCCGAACACTACTCGATGAGCCGCGCCATCGGTCGACTGCTCTTCGACCAGATCGAGGCAGGCGACGGCGACAGCGTTGTCGCGCCGGGTGCTTCCTGTCGAACGCAGATCGGCGACGAGTACGACGACAAACCCGCCCACCCGGTAACGAAACTCGCCGACGCGATCGCCTGATCCGGTTCTGGTTCTGGTCCCGGTTCACAACCGATCGGGATCCCGAACTGAAACGCTGCCGAACTCGCGACGAACTCGTTCCGGAACGATCGTCGGTGGCGTCACTGCGGTCAGGGTGGAGCGGATGATACGCGAGGCAGCGACGGAACGACCCAACTCTTCTGCGTTTCGACCACTTCGACTCGAGTTCTGCATACGAGAACGTCCGAATATCCGGGATCGTATCGAGTTGCAACTGCACCGTCGCACAACCGCTCGATCGACCGGTTTCCGGCGGCCCACTGCCTGCTGCGAACCGAGTTCGGACGACGCCCGAACGTCTCGCGAACTCCCCGAGAATCACAGCCGGTCCCTCGCTGCGTGAACGGGAGCTCGGTCTCTGAACATTCTGATGCAGAGAACGTCCGATTCTTGGACAGTTTATATGGTTCGCGGAGCAGAACGATCATTCGTCCGACCCGTCGAACGGGTTTTACATCTGTATGCCCGTAAATAGGCGGCACACGAGCATCCTCGTGATTCAGCAGTCTCGTGCGGTGTGGTCCCAATCCATTCTGATATAGAGAACAGATGTACGACAGCGTTCTATCACCGCGGGTTACCAGCGCCATCTCATGTCGTTTCAGTCGTCTCTATCCCATCGTTTCGATCAGCCGAATTTGTTCGTGAGAATAAACACGGCGAACGCCGCTCGGCGTCGATGACGCCGATGGTGGGACGGTCACCCGCTTCCCTGATCGAACGATTCGACCGTGTGTCTCCGGACGACGAATCCACGACCATGATCGCCCGGACGCCGGTCCGTTCGACGAACTCGCGACTCGTCTGCGAATCGACGCCGCTGCCTGGTGCGATATTCCATCCCATAGACTTATTATTTTCCGGACGATACCACGGTTCATGGTACACGAAGTGGCGACTATCCCGGGGGACGGTATCGGACCGGAAGTCATCGATGCGGTACAACCGGTCTTCGACGACGTTTCGGAACGGTTCGAGTTCGACCTCGAACTGGTGCGGTACGATTGGGGCTCCGAACGATACCTCGAGAGCGGTTCGATGATGCCCGACGGCGGACTCGACGACCTCGCGGGGTACGACGCAATTATGCTCGGCGCGATCGGCCACCCCGACGTGCCCGACCACGTGACGCTGAACAATCTGCTCCTTCCGATCCGGAAGGGGTTCGACCAGGCTATCTGTAAGCGGCCGGCGATCCTCTTCGACGGCGTCGAGAGCCCGCTCGAGGGATACGACGGCGGCGACATCGATTTCGTCGTGTACCGCGAGAACACCGAAGGGGAATACGCCGACATGGGCGGGCAGGAGCACCCCGGCCACGGCCACGAGGTCGCCGTCCAGAGCGCAGTGTTCACGCGAACCGGGACCGAGCGGATCGTACGAGCCGCGTTCGAGGCCGCGACCGAGCGCGAGGGACGAGTGACCAGCATCACGAAATCGAACGCGCAGGCCCACAGCATGGTATTCTGGGATCAGATCGTCGAGGACGTCTCGGCCGAGTACCCGGACGTGACGGTCGAGCGACTGCTCGTCGACGCCGCGAGCATGGACTTCATCCGTCGACCGGAAGCGTTCGACGTCGTCGTCGCGTCGAATCTCTTCGGCGACATCCTGACCGATATCGGGGCCATTATCACCGGGAGCATGGGGCTCGCCCCGTCAGCCAACATCAACGTCTCGGGAGAATACCCGTCGATGTTCGAGCCGGTCCACGGAAGCGCACCCGATATCGTCGGCGACGGCGTCGCGAACCCGGTTGCGACGATCCTCTCCGCAGCGATGCTGTTCGACCACCTCGGCGAAACCGAGGCCGGAGATGCGGTCTGGAGCGCCGTCACCGATCAGCTAGCGGATTCGGACGCGCCCCGGACGCCGGATCTGGGCGGGTCCGCAACGACGGCGCAGGTGGTCGCGGATCTTCGCACCCGACTCTAACGCTGGTTCCGAGACGACGGCCGACTCACCTCATACGTCCGTAACATTCAATTCGATCCCCGGAGAGCAATAGGTATGACCGAGCGCACGGAGCTCGACCAACTATACGTCCACGAATCGGTCGAAAACGTCATTCCCCAAGACGCGTTCGTCGACGCGTTCGACGAGGTATCGATCCCCGCCGAACTCGTCGGCGACGGTCGCGAGTACGACGCCTCCGACGCGATAGCGACGTACGCACCGCGGCCGGAGTTCCTGGACGCGGGGTGGGTCCACTGCATTCGCGCCGGCTACGACGAGTTCGATACCGACGCGTACGACGCAGCCGGCGTGGCGCTCACGAACAGCTCCGGCATTCACGGCTCGACGGTCGGCGAACTCGCGCTTACCTTCATGCTCTCGCTCGCTCGCTTAGGCCACCGCTACCGCGATCACCAGAACGAGCGAAGCTGGTGGGAGCCGCCGTACGATCGCCCGTTCACGATCGAGAACGAACGCGTCTGCGTCGTCGGCCTCGGGACCATCGGCGAAGCGATCGCGACTCGCTGTGACGCCCTCGGGATGGACATCGTCGGGGTTCGACGCTCCGACGAACCGGTCCCGGGCGTCTCCGAACTCTTCGACCCGGATCGCCTCCGCGATGCGATCGAGAACGCTCGCTTCGTCGTTCTCACGGTCCCGCACACGCCGGAGACCGAGGGATTGCTGAGCGACGAGGAGTTCGCGGCGATGCGAGACGACGCCTTCGTTATCAACGTCGCTCGCGGTCCCGTCGTCGACGAGGAGTCGCTCATCGCGGCGATCAAGAACGACCGGATCGCGGGTGCGGGACTCGACGTGTTCGAGACGGAACCACTCCCGGACGACTCGCCCCTCTGGGGCCTCGATGAAGTTATCATCTCGCCCCACAAGGGATCCGCGACGAATCGGTACCACCTCGATATCGCCGATCTCGTAGCGGAGAACGTACGGCGGTACCAATCGGGCGATATCCTGAAGAACCGCGTCGCCTGACGGTGACGAGACCGAGTACGACCGACCCGTTCGAGATGATACCGGCGAGGTTTTCCACCTCGTGCAGGAGTAAACGTCGCCCCGTTCGTCTATGGCTCGACACGCACGCGGGACGCCGGGAGGAGTTCGCCAGCGGGAGTCCCGTTGTGTGTTCGTCGATTTCATCGTCGAGTGGTCGATATTTTCCCCCATCATGGTGAGATAATAATGTAGCAGTCACCCTCTGGTGACATGCGTTCCTCTTTACTAACTTCACTACTAAAGATACTACCGAGGGTGCCGGTACGGACCGTGTATCGACAGGGACCGGCGGCGGACCCGACGTGCGCTCTCAATCGAACTCGTCCCGATAACCTATAAGGGAGCCGATTCATACCAACGTATGGTCACGATTGTGAATCGGACCGCGTTCGAACGGACGCCGGCGCACGCACTTGCCCTCGACTGCCTCGTCGCCGGAATGGAGGCCGCACATCCGGAGGCGATCGTCGAGGAGACGGTGTCGGTCGGCGACGGGCTGCTCCGCATCGATGGCGAGTTCGACGACGAGTCGGCCGAGTACGATCTGGCGCAGTACGAGCGGGTTTTCGTCGTCGGCGGTGGTAACGCGGCCGGTCACTTCGCGCGGACATTAGAGGAGATCATCGGACCGTGGATAACCGAGGGGGTGGTCGTCACCGACGATCCGGCCGGCGCATCGGTCGTTTCGGAGTTGGACGGCGATCACCCGATTCCGAGCGAGCGCGGCGTCCACGGTGCCGAGCACGTCCTCGACACCGCCGAACGCGCCGGTGACGATGATCTCGTCCTCGCCTGCGTTACCGGCGGCGGGAGCGCGCTGCTTCCGGCTCCGGTCGAGTCGCTCTCGCTCGCGGACCTGCAGACGGTGACGGAGTCGCTGCTCCGCTGTGGTGCCTCGATCGACGAAATCAACGCCGTTCGGAAACACTGCTCGGCGATCAAGGGCGGCAAACTCGCCCGTACCGCGTCACCGGCGACAGTTGTGACTCTGGTCATGAGCGACGTCATCGGCGACGACCTCGGCGTGATCGCGAGCGGCCCGACCGCGCCCGATCCGACGACGTACGCGGACGCACTCGACGTGCTGGCTCGGTACGACCTGTCCGTCTCCGAGGCGGTAACGTCGTACCTGGCGGAGGGCGAGCGCGGAGTGCATCCGGAAACCGTCAAACCGACGGATCCGCTGTTGGAAACGGTCAACTCGCACATCCTCGGGAGCGGCCGGACCGCAATTGACGCGGCTCGGTCGGTCGCCTCGGAGCGTGGGTACACGCCCCTCGTGCTCTCCGCTCGCGTGCGCGGAGAGGCCAGCGACGCGGCGATCACGCACGTCGCGATCGCCGAGGAGTGTCACGTCACTGGCGAACCGGTTTCCCCGCCCGCAGTACTCATCTCCGGCGGCGAAACGACGGTTACACTCGCGGACGACCACGGAAGCGGTGGCCCGAACCAAGAGTTCGTTCTGAGCGGGGCGGTGGAACTCGACGTGGACGATATTGTGGTCGCGAGCGTAGACACCGACGGGATCGACGGGGCGACCGAGGTCGCCGGCGCGATTGCGGCCCCGCCGGAGATTCCACGCGACGAGGGCCGTGCCGCGCTGGCGCGCAACGACGCGCAGCCACTCCTGGCGGACGCCGATTCGATCGTCCGCACCGGACCGACCGGCACGAACGTCAACGATCTCCGCGTTCTCGTCGTCGGTGACGACTCGAGCGCGTGATCGCAGCCGCCGCTGTCCCGCTTGTCCCATCTCGTGGGTGAGTTTGACAGACACAGAGTTTATCATTATTGATGCCGCAGTTACTCGTAATGGCTGTTGAAAAGCCCGACAGTGGCCTCCGCAACTACAAGGAGTTCCGCGATGAACTCGATAACGATTACGACGACGTCCGCGAGTACGCGGCTCTCGCGGCCGACCTCCGCTCGGTTGTCGAGGGTGAGGTCCGCTTCGACGAATACGCACAGGTATTGTATGCGACCGACGGCAGCATCTATCAGGCCCGACCCGCGGGTGCCGTTCTCCCCCGCGACATCGAAGACGTGCGCAACGCCATGCGCGTTGCAGCCGACCACGACGTTCCGGTTATTGCACGCGGGGCGGGGTCGTCGCTGGGCGGGCAGACGGTGGGACCGGGGTGCGTCGTGCTCGACATGACGACCTACATGGACGACATCCTCGAGGTCGACATCGACCGGCAGCGGGCGCGCGTCCAACCGGGCGTCGTTCAGGATCACCTCGACGAGCACCTCGAGCAGTACGGACTCAAGTTCGCACCCGACCCCGCCTCGTCGAACCGGGCGACGATCGGCGGCGGCATCGGGAACAACTCGACCGGTGCGCACTCGGTCCGGTACGGCATCACCGACGCCTACACCGAGGCGCTGACGGTCGTCCTTGCCGACGGCTCGCTCATTCGAACCCGCGAGGTCGTCCTCGATTCCGAGGAGTGGGACGAGATCACGTCGAAAGACGACCGCGAGGCCGCAATCTACCGAACCGTCCGCGCCCTCGTCGAAGAGAACGCCGACGAGATCGAACGGCGGTATCCGGAGCTCAAGCGCAACGTCTCCGGCTACAACCTCAACAAGGTGCTCTACGAAAACGAGGCCGGCGAAGACGTCATCAACCTCACGAAGCTGCTCGTCGGCGCCGAATCGACCCTCGGAGTGGTCGTCGAAGCCGAACTCAGCCTCGTGACCCTGCCCGCGGAGACGGCGCTCGTCCTCTACTGCTTCGAGGACCTGGTCGACGCGCTCGAAGCGGTCCCCGAAGCCCTCGAGTTCGCTCCCAGCGCGGTGGAGCTGATGGACGACGAACTGTTCCGGCTCGCCCGCGAGTCCGAACAGTTCTCCCGCTACGAGGAACCGATCCCCGACGAGACGGTGGCGGCGCTGATGCTGGAGTACGACTTCGAACTCCACGACGACTTCGAGGCGGCGATCGGGCGGACGAACGCCCACTTCGTCGACGAGGGCGACGCCTTCGAGGCGATGGAAGCGTACACCGAGGACGACCAGGCGGACCTCTGGAAGCTCCGCAAGGCGGCCATTCCGCTGTTGATGAGCCTCGAGGGCGACCCGAAGCCGTACCCGTTCATCGAGGACGCGACGGTGCCGCCCGCTGAACTCGCCGAGTACGTCGAGACGTTCATGGCCGTCCTCGAGGACCACGACACCTCCGCGGCCTATTTCGCGCACGCGGGGAGCGGAACGCTGCACATCCGGCCGATCCTTACTCTGAAAGACGAGGCGGGGATCGAGACGATGCAGTCGATCACCGAGGACGTGACCGATCTGGTCCTCGACCACGACGGGGCGTTCTCCGGGGAGCACGGCGACGGGCTCGCGCGGACGGCGTTCAACCCAAAAATGTACGGCGACGACCTCTGGGCGGCCTTCCAGGAGGTCAAATCGGTCTTCGACCCCGACTGGCGGATGAATCCGGGGAAGGTTGTCTACACCGATGAGGCACCGACGGACATGCGCGAGACCCTGCGGTACGGGGATACCTACACCTCGATCGAGCCCCGGACGAAGCTGGACTTCTCCGATGAAGGCGGGTTTGCTCACCTGGTGGAGCTGTGTAACGGCTGCGGGACTTGCCGGCAGACCGACGACGTGATGTGTCCCACCTACCGCGGGATGAAAGATGAACTCGCGACGACCCGCGGCCGGGCGAACATGCTCCGGGCGGCCATCTCCGGCGAGCTCCCCGAGGAAGAGATGTACACCGAGCGCTTCCAGAAGGAAGTGCTCGACCTCTGTGTCGGCTGTAAGGGCTGCAAGAGCGACTGCCCGACCGGTGTCGACATGGCGAAGCTCAAGGCCGAAACCAAGTACCACTACTACGAGCGCGAGGGCGTCGGACTGCGAGAGCGGTTGTTCGGAAACATCGACACGCTCTCGCGACTCGGAAGCGCGCTCGCGCCGCTCTCGAACGTCGGGCAGAAGCTCCCCGGGAGCGGCCTCATCATGGAGCACGTCGCCGGCATCGCGCCCGAACGGGAGCTTCCGACGTTCCGGCGGGAGTCCCTGCAGGACTGGTTCGCGAAACGCGGACCGCGAGTGGGCCCGGAGGAAGCTGATCGAAAGGTCGTACTGTTTCCCGATACGTACACGAACTACAGCTACCCCCGGCCCGGGAAAGCCGCCGTGCGCGTGCTCGAGTCGGCCGGCGTCCACGTCGAAATCCCCGACGACGTCGCCCCCAGCGGCCGGGCGGCGTACTCGGTCGGCATGCTCGACGCCGCTGAAGAGCGCGCCCGGACGAACATCGACCTGTTCACCGAGTTCATCGAGGACGGCTACGAGATTATTGCCGTCGAACCATCCGATGCCGTGGCGTTTCAAGACGAGTACCTCGATCTGGTGTCGACGGCAGACGCGGAGCGAGTCGGCGCGCATGCGTACGGGATCAGCGAGTTCATGGATACGCACCGCCTCGTCGAGCAACTCCCGCTCGACGAGACGGACGAAACTCTCGCGTATCACGGCCACTGCCATCAGCAGGCGACTGGTAAGGATCACCACGCCGTCGGCGTGCTTCGGCGGGCGGGATACGCGGTCGATCCGATCGACTCGGGCTGCTGTGGCATGGCCGGCTCGTTCGGCTACGAGGCCGAACACTACGACCTCTCGAAGGCGATCGGCGAGCGTCTCTACGAGAAGCTAGACGAGAGCGACGGTACGCCGGTCGCGCCGGGGGCGTCCTGCCGGAGCCAGATCGGCGACTGGGAGACCCGCGACGAGCGGCCGCCTCACCCGATCGAGAAGGTGAACGAACTGCTCACAGGGCAAGGCTCGTAGCTCGTCCGCATCGATTCCGTGTGAACGTTTCCGGAAGACGGGAGCAATAGTGTCGGCAGCAACTGCTTTCGAATCCGGCGCATCGATTTCCAGTTGATGCGGTGATCGGGTCGCTATAGTAACAACTGAAACGGTTTACACGCTGATCGTACAGCTATCGAGCGATTAGGTGTGCACTGACTTTCAGTGGCTACTATAGTCTCCGGCGACACAGACGAGGGGCTCGGGGCCGGCGAAAACGGAGAAAAACGGAACGGCAGCCACCAGATGGCTAGAAGACCTCGAAGATCGACGGCAGCACGTCGGGCATGACGTACACGAAGACCATTGTCCAGAAGCCGACGAAGGCCGCGTAGTAGACCAGCGGAATTAGGTTCAGTCGCATGACCCGTCCCTCCTGGCCGACCAGGCCGACGGTCGCGAGCGCAGCAACGATGTTGTGGATTGCGATAAGGTTCCCGATCGCGCCGCCGACAGCTTGCCCGCCCACGATCAGTTGCGTCGGGAGGCCGAGTTCTGACGCCGCTTCGAACTGGAACGCGCCGAAGGTGATGTTGGAAGTGGTGTTCGACCCCGTCATCGCCGCAGCGAGAGCGCCGATCAACGCCGCAATGGCGGGATAGACCGGTCCGAACGCGTTCGCCGTCGCGACCGCGAGCACCTCGATCATGCTCCCGACCGCGGGCGCTCCCGGCGCTTCACCGGACAGGAGCATCACTTGCACCATCGCGATGACGAATACAAGCGCGATAAACGGCGCCACGATCTTCTCGCCGGCCTCGCGCCAGGCGTTGCTGATCTGTCCGCCGCTCATGCCGAACAACGGGATGGCGACGAGCGCGCTGACGACCAGCCACATCCCGGGTGCGTGTCCCCACGCGATCGCCGCACTATGGGGGGTCCCCAAGATGCTCGACCACTCGATGACGAACAGCGAACTGTTGAAGAACTCCGTGACGGGATCGAACACACGCGTGACGACCAGCAACACGATGAGAAAGAGGTACGGCGACCAGGCCTTCAACAGCGTCATCGACTGCCCGCCGTCAGCCGCGGCCGCGGCTCCGGAGGCGGTCCCGGTGCCGGCGCCGTTCTCGCCCGGTTCGATCGTGCCGACCCAGGAACTGGGCCACTCCTCGCGGGGCGGGAAGTCCCACTCCTCCTCTGGGAGGAAGTAACCGGCCCTGAGCGTCGGGACGACGATCGCGGCGCCGACCATGGATCCGATCAGCGACGGGAACTCGGCGGTGAGAAACCAGGCCGACAGCCAATAGGGGATCGCGAACGAGATCCCTGCGAACAGACACAGCGGCCAGACGTCCACAGCCGGCTGGATCGAGCGTTCCTCACCGAAGAAGTACACGACCATTCCGACCGCAAACAGCGGCATGACGAAGCCGACCAGCGCGTGGTAGGTCGCCGCCCACGCGGCCACCTGGACCGAGTACTCTGCGACCGTCATCCCCTGGGACGAGATGGCTTCCTGCGTGAACGAGACGCTCGACAGCGGTTCCTGAATGCCGACGATGATCGGCGTGCCGACCGCGCCGTAGGTCACGGCGATGATGTGTCCGATGATGGCCGCGATCACGGCCGCGAGTGCCGGGAAGCCGAGCGCGAGCAACAGCGGGGCGACGACCGCCGCGGGCGTCCCGAACCCGGCGGCTCCTTCGATGAACGTCGCGAGCAGGAAGCCGAGGAGAACGACCTGCACGCGGCGGTCGTCCGAGATGGTTGCGAAACCCCGATTGATCCGCTCGAACGCGCCGGCCTGCATCAGCGTATAGAGCAGGACGAGCGCGCCGAAGACGATCCAAAGGATCTCGAGGGCCGTCATCACTCCGACAATCGACGCGGCCGCGAGATAGTCTGGCGGATTGTTCCACACGACGTAGCCGACGCCGAGCGCGACCAGCCAGGCGATCGGCATCGCACGCGTCGCCGGCCATAACAGCCCGACGATCAGCACGGCGACGATGAGCAGCGGCAACGCCGCGGCGACGATTTCGACTACCATCGCTCGCCCACCTCCGTAGAACGGATCGAAGCAGCGGTTATCCGACCGATACCCGGATTTACGTCTGGTGAGATCACAGGTGGATTGGACATTGGAAACATCCCACACTCTCGTATCATAATGATATTAATAAAAATGATGGTTATTCGTCTGATCGAATGTATGATCACCAATCTTGATCAAATGTAGTCCTGAGCCGAACCGTTGACAAAACAGAGGAGTTCATTCGAGTTCACTATTCGGAGAGTATTTGCGTCGTCGGAGCATTGTCCTTCGATTACTATCCATTACTAACTAACTATTCAATAAGTACATAAATAGACCGGTTGAGAACATAACCAGCCCACGGACCAGTGAGTAAATCGACACATACGCAGCGTCCCGCCAGACTTGACAGACCTGTAGTGTGAGTCGTCTCGCTTCCGTCTAAACAGGGTTTTCGGTATGAAATCAGAAGGGATCGTCTCAGCGGACAGCGGTGAAGAGTCAGTGTCGAGTGCCAAGTGTGCCGACGAGTTCAATACCCGCCCAGCTAGCGGCCCAGGTCGTGGACGACGAGGTAAACCGCTTGTGGCTGTCACAGGAGTTTGTTTTAGTTATTTTAATTGATGACGAAACCAAAAAGACTATGATTGACTGAATAGTCAGTAAACACATGCAGTCCTCCGATCTACCCGTCGGAGTGGAACAGCCTCCCGAAGCCATCCGAAGTCAAGAAGGGCAACTCTCGCCGTTTGACTGGTACGCTGAGATGCGTGCTGAGGACCCGGTTCGGTTCGATGAGCAGCGAGAGATGTGGGATATATTCCGGTACGAGGATGTTGACCGCGTGCTGAAGGATCACGACGCGTTTACGGCTCGCCGAACGCGGGAAGACAACGAGTTCTCGAGTGACGCCGAAGACGATACGGGAATGCTCCAGACGATGATCACGGCTGATCCGCCGGAACACAACCGGCTTCGAGGATTTGTCGACGAGCGATTCCAGCCGGGGTCAATCCGGGAGTACCAACCTCGAGTGGAGGCGGTGACCGAGGACGTATTAGACGCGCTTGCGGGCGAGGAACAGTTCGACTTCGTCGACGAGTTTGCGATTCCGTTTCCCGTTACAGTCATCGCCGAATTACTGGGCATCCCTGCTGAACGTCGCGATCAGTTCAAAGCGTGGTCGGATGCGCTCATTGCGCGGCCTAAAAACGGCACTCAAACGGAGATACAGCGGATTCAGCAGGAGCGCCAGCAGGCCCGACAGGAGATGAGTGACTACTTCACGAAATTAGTGGCAGAGCGACGCGGAGGCGACGGTGACGACTTTATCACGCTCGCAGCGAACACGGAGGAACTATCCAGGGAGGAGAAAGTCGGATTCTGTATACTCTTGCTCCTCGCGGGTAACATCACCACGACGAATCTCCTCACCAACGCGATCTGGTCCCTCGAAGAACAGGGATTGACGGATGCGGTTCGTACGGGAGCGATCGGCCGTAAACAGGTCATCGAAGAGGTACTTCGATACCGGTCTCCGGTCCAATCACTAAATCGTATTGCCATAGCGGATGTCGAGCTAAACGGAAAACAGATTCAGGCCGGAGATGCCGTCACGCTCTGGCTGGGAGCCGCAAACCGCGATTCGGAGGTCTTCGATACACCCGAAGAATTTCGGCCTGAGCGGCGTCCGAACCGGCACATGGCGTTCGGAATGGGCGTTCACTTCTGCTTAGGCGCACATCTCGCACGGATGGAAGCAGACGTCGCCATGCAGCAACTGCTCGAACGCTTCGACCGGCTGGATGCGGATCTCTCGAATCTCGATCCGCTATACAGTCTATACGGTCTCAAATCGCTCCCCTGTGAGGTGAATAGAACCGCTTCACCTGCAAAATAACTCTCTCGACGGCTTCGCGTACTCTACACCCACTACCACGCCGTTTCCGAGCGATCGCCGCACTAACCGGGCAGGACGAAACGCAGAGAGGCGGCTCTCAGTCGGCTGTCTGGCCGCCGTCGACGGGGAGCGTATGACCAGTAATATACGACGCATCAGCGGAATAGAGGAACGCAGCCGCACCGGCCATCTCCGCCGGCTTTGCGACGCGGTCCATCGGGACATCGGTCATTGCCGACGTATCGAACGGCATCGACGTAGGGTCGGTATCGGTTCCCGGCGAATTGGTCTGGATGTTCGTTTTCGTCGGGCCTGGTGCTATCGCATTGATCCGAATCCCTCTCGAGGCATACTCGAGGGCAACCGTTTTGGTGAGATCGACGACGCCGTGTTTACTGGCCGAATAGCTGGCGAGTCCGCCCATCCCTACTAATTCGGACTCGGATGCTGTGTTACCGATCGCACCGCTTCCCTGCTCCTCCATGACGGGGAGCTCGGCCTTCAGACACGCCCAGATGCCTTTCAGATTGATCTCGAGGAGTGTGTCCCACTGGTCTTCTCCGATGTCGGTTACCTCGGCAAACCCCGTGAGGATGCCCGCATTGTTGTGCGCGAAATCGAGGCTTCCGTACGTGTCGACTGCGATATCGACCATTCGCTTGACCGACTCGAAATCGGAGACATCCACTTCGACGAAGGTCGCGTCACCGTCGGCGTCCTCGATTACGTCGACTGTTTCACGACCGGTTTCCGTAGCGATATCCGCGACACTCACATTTGCTCCTTCCGCAGCGAAACGTTTTGCCGACGCACGTCCAATTCCGGATCCCGCTCCCGTTACCACGGCTGTCTTCCCATCTAATCCATTCACGATTATACCTCGGGGCTAACTAACTGTTCAGTAAATAAGTCCCTTTGGCTGTGGGTGATCGGTGACAATAGTTCCACTCGCACTGACCGCTCACTTGTCCAGCAGTACTCGTCGTAACGAGTGAAATCAGCCTATTCAGTGGATATGGGAACAATACATTGTTTTGAGGATTGTAGTGGCAGCACCGTTATCCGAAGTACTCACAATTCAATTACTAATTAGTCAGTCAATAAATTGGGGCAAGGAATATTTACGAGATATCGCTACTAACGGCATTTAGCGGATTATTTTGGGCTAATTAGTTGGTATTATCTGGAGAATTCGTTGGTGGGTCATAACGGTTATCAAACCGTAGAGTAAAGCAGTATCAAATGGGTGATCCATGGGACGAGGCCTTCTCGGAGCGACACGAGGAGATCATGCAGGCGGTCTATCGGGCCCTTCACAAACACGGCTATGCTGACCTGACGATGAAACGAATTGCAGACGAATACGGTAAATCAACGGCTGCAGTACACTACTACTACAATACGAAAGACGAACTCCTTGCGGCTTTTCTCGATTACGTCCTGAAGGAGTTTGCCGATTCGATCCAAGATATCAAGACGACTGACGCAGAAGAGCGGCTTGAACTACTGCTCGATCAGCTCCTCGTCAAACCGCAGGAAGGGTTGGACCTTCCGATAGCGTTGCTCGAAATGCGGAGTCAGGCACCTTACCAGGATGTCTTTCGCGACCGATTTCAGCAAAACGACGAGTACATTCAGTATACGCTCAAAGCGGTTATCAACCACGGCATCGACGAAGGTGTCTTCAACGACGTGGACGCTGCCCACGTGACCCACTCGTTGATGACCATCGTTGACGGTGCCCGTACTCGAGCAGTCGTTCTAAACGATATCGAGGAACTCGAAACAGCGCGTCAGACTGCGAGTGAATATGTCGACGCGATGTTACTGTGACGAACTCGGCACTGTCTATCTGCGTCTGTTTGAGGACCGAACAGTCGTTGTGTTACTTGGGGAATACTGAAAACCTGCTTAACGAGAGCTATAGCGGCTATCTAGGAGAACCATGGGAAAACAAGTGGACGGAGAATACGCTACGAGCGTTGCCATTCGTCTCCACGAAATGGGGTGCCCGTTCAGGAGTCACTACCAATGTCGTTGAATTATAGTAGCAACTGAAACGGTTTACTCACTAATCGTACAGCTGTCGTACGGTCAGATGTGCACTGACTTTCAGTGGCTACTATCGGTGCTGAACGTTCGTAGGGGGTGGTCCAAAACCGGATACACACAGAGGAATCATATTCTCGGACGGTATCTGAAAGACTCCAGCCGCGGGGTCGCCCTACAGCGTCGGCAATAACAACCCCCTAAGCCATTGTTATTCGAAATCATCAATCGCGTTTGGTATTCTTCAGTACCGTGGTTTCCGACAACAAGTTCGAAGAAAGCGGTGGTGATTACTCACGGCCGAGTTCATAGTCGAACTCGTCGAACACACGGAGTGGAACGTTTCCGAGTGGCGCGAACCGTGTGAGCGATGTCCCTGATTTACGGGTCTCGGTTACCATCCCTTCTCTATCTGTTTCCCGTTACCGCAGCTCTGATGGCGTGTTTCTAAGATCCAAAGAATGCAAAACTGCGGCCGGACCGCTTCTGAAATGACGATCAGCGTGAGAAACGGGGACCGGAATGAGACGTGACTCAGCCGAACATCTGCCGCATTACCGGATGCATTTCCATTAACTGCTCTTCGGCTATTTCCTCGTATAGCTTGTACGTGATACTCACCGTAAGCAAGAGCGATGTGCCAGAGACGCCGCCGATCGTTCCGAGCATATTCGCGAGCACAGCAAGCAACCCAACAAGAACACCACCAATGATAGCTAACTGCGGGATATAGCGCTCAAGAACTCGTTCCATCACCTTGGAATTCTGCCGGAAACCAGGAATCTGCATTCCGGAGTTCAGAATCTGATTGGCCGTTGCCTTGGGACCCATATCGGCGGTCTCGACCCAGAAAATCGAAAAAATCGCCCCGCCAGCGATCATGAATACGAGATCGATGAACACACGTAGTAAGATCTGCCACGGGGAATGACCGGCAGCACCTGCCCACCACATCCACTGTTGAGGGCTGTGAATCGGATTGAGGTAATAGAACAGGCCGTCGATGGGCTGGCCATTCGAATTATAGACGCCGAGCCACGTCGGCAAGCCGTCGCGCAACTGACTGTGCAATAGCTGGCCGAAGAACTGGATATTGGACTGGATTGCCCGGACAAAGATCATCGGTAGAACGCTTGCGTAGATGAGTTTCACCGGAAACTTCCCGCGAGCGCCTTTTACCCGTGCATGCGAGAGGGGGATCTCGACGCGAACACTTTCGGCATACACGACAAGTCCGAAGATGAGGAGGGTTGTGAACAATGGAAGGAGATTTCCAACCCCGAATATCAGCGACTGAAGGCCGTATGCTGTAAATGGGGATCCCACTGAAACATCACCGATCAGTATTCGAACCCACGTCGTGAGGATGCCGGAATCCTGTCCGGTAATACCGGGGACCGCGATGAGCCCACCAACGAGTTTCTGGCTTACGCCGGCGACAATGAACAGGCCGAGACCGCTCCCAACACCCCACTTGCTGATGACTTCGTCCATAAGCAGGACGAGAACGCCGCCAACAGCGATTTGGAAGAAGATCAACCACTTGATCACTCCCAGTGAGACCCCCAGTGTTTGAGCGAGTTGCGGGTCTGCGGGAAGGAACCCGCCAGCGAATACCATTGGCAGTCCGGTAAGGCAGATCATTACGAGGACGAGAAACTTTTGTAATCCCTGGTACAGCGCCTGATCGCGGGGATCCTCCGTATCAAGCCCGAGCAAATTCGCCCCGCCAAGCAACTGCAAGACGATGCTCGCTGTCACGATCGGACCGATTCCAAGTTGAAGAACCGTCCCCTGACCGCCCGCGAGTATCGATCGGAATTGAGCGAAGATATCGCTTCCCTGGTTTGCACCAAAAAGGTAGATATTAGACAGGAAGAAGTACAGCACAAGTGTTCCCGCCGTCCACGCGAGTTTCCGTCGAAAAGGAACGTGGCCCTCAGGGCTACGAACGGCCGGCATCCGGACAAGGATAGGCTCAGCGGTTTCTTTCCAACTCATAAATCCCGTTCAGCGTGGCAACGTAATTCACAACAATGCGACCGTCGGAGACAGACGGCAGTACTGTTTCCTCTCATGGATTGTGATAGCGTTGTCACTCTAGCGCGGTTGGGCGACAGCGAAACGAGACTATTCGCTCCCTGCCACCGTAGCTAATACGACTGAGTGACGTTCGAATAGAGGTTGATGAGTCGGGGACAAAAATACTACTGTTTTGGCTGTGGCAGCGGTTCTTCGGGCGGCACTGCTTCTAGTATGCGTAGTGAGTGACGGCGACCGGCTCGATCAAATGCCCCAACGGATGTTTCATCCCACGGCGGGACAGCAACGAAGACGATCTCATGCAAGTCGTCACGTTTGGTCAATCGAAGCTCCGAAAACGGGTGCGTGACGAATCGTCCCTGCGTGCGCTGAGGCGGTGTATGCAGATCAACTCCGAAGACGGAACTGACCGAGTTCGGCTGTTCTGGCAGATACAGATGGGTGAAAACTGGCGTCATGTCGAATACGCCATCAGCACCGTTCAACTCGCCTGCAGGTGTCGTTGCAAGACCGATTGAAAGCGAGTTCGGCTCAGCTTGACGGGCAAGTTGAAAGAGCGTCTCGAGAAGAGACCGTGTGATGTAGATTTCCCGTTTGGGACGGGTGGGTAGGTGGTCGGTATCCGATACTGGTTCTGCAGATTGTTGTGTATGGTTCTTGAAAACAGCACCAGTGACGGTGATTACACCGACTATTCCGAGGTCTAGATCAGTCCACATTCCCAATCCGGACACGGTCTGCTTCGACACGATATCGAGAAGAATCCCGATCGCTCCCGAAATCACGAGGAGCGTCCCAACGAGAAATACGGTCGTTGAAAGGGGTGATTCGAAGCGGTCACTGATCGAGGGCATAGTGAAACCAACCTAACGGTGCGAGTTATACGTTCCTGTTCACACTCGCGAAAACACCTGCTCGTTGACAAGGCCGCGAAAACGTACAATGTGAGATGGTGCTGTGGGTCCCGGTGACTGCGGAAACGAATAGAGCCAGCAAGGGAAGGCTAAGCTACCGTTCACGTGACACCATCTGCAGGTGCCGCACTCGAGACCCCCATCTGATTTCAAACGGCGTTGGCATCCGACGCTGAGCCGCCGAACGATCCGTATCTGTGAAAATGAGCACCTCACCGATACAACGAGTAATCAGGGCTACCGAGCCGGGAGAGAGTACTTCGGAAACAATCACTTAGTCGTTGTTACGATGTGGCTGCGGAGGTGGATCGGGGGTTGAATATTTTCCGGATGATCTGCCGGGAAGCCATCGAACAGAGGAAGTACCAGACGATCCACGTCGACATCGGCCCAAAGAGAGCCTCTTGCCACGACACAGCACCAGCAATCGGAACGACCATTCCCGATTCTGAAACTCCCAAGTGACCGCCCCGCACCTTCCATCGGAGCCAGAGAAACACTGGAACTGTCAACAGCATTATCCAGACCATCGGTCGAAGCTGCACTTTGAACATCCCCAGCTGGTCACTCGCGGCTTCCATCTGTTCTTCCTGGATCTGCTCAAGCGCCTCCTCATCACCGCGTTCCTTGGCCGCCTCCCTCCGTTCTTTCAAGTCGTTCATCCGTTCCTGATACTGCTGGAGTTTCTCGGTATCCATCAGCCTCGATTGCAAGAGGGTCGAATAGAGTCCGGTCACTATAGCAAGCAACAGTATCACAATATGAAACGGAAGGTGCGCTGTGATCGGCGCAAGCAGGACGTTATCGAACGATGCGATGAAATCTCGAATACCAGTGTTCCAATAGCCGGTGAAGAGAGCCAGCGCAGTTATCCCCGCCGCTTTATCGTACCAGTCCCACGACACGGACTCAATGTCGATGCTACTGCTCTCGTTGGAGACGGAACGATCGGTTACTCCTAACCGCTGTTCCAGTTCGTCGGGGTTCGCCAGTGTAAATCCGGTTCCCCCCGCGACAAGCACTTCTTCTCGGATCAACCGTCCCCACTGACTACTCGATACTGCATCACTCACGTCACTCCACTGAAGCTCTTCAGTACCGCCGTCGCTCCGCTCGAGGATAATAGCGATCGACTCACGCATCGCTGGATTCCCAATAAACTCCTCTAACTGCTCTCCGGGCATACAGTTACTTCGATGGTTGAATCGGACGGTTATCAACTCTTCCGTTTAGATCGTTCCAGATAGACCTTCCAAGCAGGTGAACAGTCGCAGCGTCGACCACCGTTTCTCTGACAACCACTGAGTGGTTGTTACCTCACGGTTAGCTCGAATTGACCATCGGAGCGTCGGTGGGGTTCAAAAGACGCTTTGGAATGCTGCGGTGCCGTCACCTTCGTTGAAACGCATTGGAGTTCCATTACTTATACAGAACATTGGCACAACGAGCGCCGATATGCGTGGTTTCGATGGATTCATCCGATTTGCAGCGTGATCCCGAAGAGATGAGAACACCGAGTCGTCATCAAACGATCTCGATGCATCACTGGCGAGTACGAGTGGGGCACGCATAGATCGATGGCGTCCGCGATCCTCGTTCTTCCGATCGCACTACTGGCGGCCCTATTCATGTCGTTCACAGTCGGCGGGAACAGCAACTCGGCACCCGTGGCTCCCGCCGTCGGTGCAAACGCACTTTCGGTTCTCCGAGCAGCTCTCCTGGTCGGCGTGGTAGCCGGATTCGGCGCGATACTACAGGGCGGCAGTATCTCCGAGACGATCGGCAAAGATCTCGTCACCGATGTCACGATCACACCGCTTGCAGCAACAGCGGCCTTGTTGACCGCTGCAAGCCTGATCACGATCGGGAACTCGTATGGGATTCCAATCCCGTCTGCATTCACCGTTACCGGAGCGATGGTCGGTGTCGGAATCGCACTGGGCGGTGGTTTCGCAGTCCACGAATACATCGTCATTCTCGAGTTCTGGTTTGCGATTCCCATTGTGGAGGGCGTTCTCGCATACGGGCTCGCACGCGGCCTCCAAAGCGACCGTCTTCCCGAAACCGTCGGGATCCCGTTCCTTGCTGGCGCAGTCGGTTACGCGCTGGCGAACATCCAGCTAACAATCATCCCATCACCGAGCGGCGCACAGGGATCGGTCGCTCGATATCTCGCCACCACGTACGATCTACTCCCAACTCCCGTCGTCGGCTCCTACACGCTGGGGATGATTGCCGTAAGCGTCATCGGTGGCCTCGTTGCACTTGCCGCTACACGGGCCCTACTACAGCGAGACGAGGCGACCGGGATCAATCAGTTCCTCGTCGCGCTGGGGCTTATCGTCGTGTTCACGAGTGGAGGCACGCAGGTCGGGTTGGCGACCGGGCCACTCGAGACGATCTTCGAAACGACCCTGCAGATGCCCGCAATTTTCTTACTTGCGCTCGGTGGCGGCGGAATTCTCCTGGGCGCATGGATCCGAGGTCCGCGACTCGTTCAGGCAGTCTCGAACGAGTACGCAACACTCGGGCCGAGGCGCTCGATTGCAGCCCTCATACCCGCGTTTTTAATTGCACAGCTCGCAATCGTCCTGGGGATTCCGATCTCGTTCAACAAAGTGATGATCGCGAGTATCGTCGGGAGCGGACTCGCCGCGGACTCGTCGAGTGGGAGCGGTGTCTCACCACGAAAAGTGGGCATTACGGTCGGATCCTGGGTCGGATCGATGCTGGGGGCTGGAATTATTAGCTACGCACTCTACCTCCTCTTGAACGCGCTGCTTGGCGGTGGATAGGTCAGAAAACGAGTCGATCGATGGTCTCTGAGTCGAAACCGATTTTATTGAGCCTCCGTTCATTCCGCAGTATGGGGCACAATATGAGACTCGACTACGCAACGTATACCAAGCGAGGGTTCCTTCTCGGGGTCGCCCTTTTTCTCCTCGGTGCGATCGGAACTGCAGTCGGCCCTTCCCTCATCGGACAACTCCCCGGCTGGGAACAGACTGCACTCTTCGATTCGATGGTGATCGGTATCGCAACAGGGTTTTTCTCCGTCTTCGGATTCGGAATCTTCCTCCCGCTTACGGACTAAGTCCCGAAGAGAGCAGTTCGTTGGGGTCATGTATACAGCTCCCACACCCTACCGACTACTATTCAACAGATCAGATGTCAATATGATCGGGATGATTCCAAAGAGCCGTATCCAGACTGCTTCAACGGATCAATCTCTGCTCCGTCAATCAGAGACTGCCGTCAGGGTGTTGCTTCGACATCCGACTCACGCGACACAACCTGCCAATTGGACGGCGAAAGCTCGTTCGCATCGAACCCTTCGTTTTCGGGATACGCCGTGAGAACGAGGTATTCAGCCCGGTCAGCCAGGTATTTGACCAAGATTTGTAGATTGTCGCTTGCGAGCCCACCGAGACCATCCAGAAGCATCACCGGTACCCGCTGGCCGACTTCGAACGCTTCGTGACCGGCAAGCGCCGCGACAATTCCGAGCAACTCCCGTTCGCCCTCACTCAGCGCGTCCAGTTGAGCCTCGCGTCCTTCGCGTGCAACAACGAGATCAAATGAACTCGTGAGACGTGCCGTCTCAAATCCTGTATCGAACTGTTCGAGCAAATCCGTAAGCGCCGACGAGAAAGCCTCACGCGTCCGACGCTTGATTTCTTCCTTGCGATTACGGAGGTCCGCGATATCGGCGGCCAACGCGTCATACTCCTCTTCGAGCGTATCGCGTTGTTCCGCAAAGGACTCCGATTCGTCGAGTTCAGCGCGTGCATCAGCTAGTTCCGCCTCGGTGTACTTGATCTCGCTTTCGAGATCGGTGATGCGATCGTCAGTCGAATCGACTTCCGCCTCGAGTTCGGTGATCCGAGAGTCGAGGTCGTCTCGTCGCTCCTGTGCTAATTCGAGGCTCTCTTCTGTCTCAGCAAGTCGGGATTCCAAGTCTCCAATGCGGTCGGTCAAGTCGGTCTCCCGGCGCTGTGCCGTCTTGAACTCGTCTTGTTTCGCTTCGAGTTCGTCGACGCGATCTTGTATCTCGGCAGCTTGTGAGCGGAGTTCAGCGATCCGATCATCGAGTACGGATAGTTGCGCCTCGAGATCGTCGCGTGTCGCGTCGTTTCCGCAGAGCCAACACGTCACTGAATCCGCTAGCATATCGTGAGAGACCGCCGTCAGTAGTTCGACACGCCCTTCATCGAGCACCCGCTTGTTCGCCTCGTAGACCGACTGCAATAGTTCCCTGTCTCGTTCGATATCGCGGAGATCATCGTTGAGTTGTTCGAGTTCAGTCTCGACCGCATCACCCGAGTGCACGGTAAGCGACTCCAGTTCGGCGCGTTTTTCCGAGAGGGTGTCGCGAACGCGCTCGGCGGTCGTCTCGAGACGGTCGATTTTCGCCGTCAGTCGGTCCCGTTCCGCTCGGAAGTCACTGAGTTGTTCGCGAGCGTCGCTTTCGGCACCAGCGTCAGAATCGAGGTTCTCGCGTTCAGTCCGCAACTCCTCGAGATCACCCTCTAGACCAGTGACTCGCTGCTGGAGTTGTGGGAGGCGATCAGCGGCTTGTGCGGCCCGCTCGAGTTCGTGTTCGACCTGATCGCGTTCAGCCCGTAGATCCGCTATTTGTTCGTCGATATTCTCGAAATCCAGGGGTTGCGTGAGAGCCGACTCTACGTTCTTGCCGACTCGAACTGCGTGTCGAATCTCGTTTTCCTCGCCGAGGAAGGCAAATAATGACGCACAGATGCGATCGTATTCCTCATCGAGGTAGGGGTTGCCAGACCGCGAGACGGTCCCGTTCGTTCGTTCTAACTCGACAACGACTTCGTCGTTGTCATCGTCAGTTTCCAAAACGGCTCGACCGGTTGACTGTCCTTCGGTCAACGGCTTCACGGTGCCGAAGGCGGTCTTTATTCCCGCGAGAAAGCTCGATTTACCTTGCCAATTACTCGCGCGGACTGCATTGACCCCGGGCTCAATGGAGGCCGCACCCTCTCGAATACCCGCGATATTCTCGAGCGAAAGATGCCACGTCATGGTTAGAACGGCACAACGACAGCCGATTCCAAGAGGGATTCACCGAGGAACGTCGTTTGAAGCGCTTCGGCGACCATGTAGGGGGCTGCAATAACTGACAACTTGTTGCTGAGACGTTCTCTCACTGGCTCTTCAGGCTCATTTTCGGCGTGTGCATCACACACATATCCGCGTTCGACGGCATCCTCAAAGGGCACCCGGACAGAACAGTCCGGACAACTCAGTTTGACCTGCACGTCGACTTCGGCTTGCTCCGCATCTCGGAGACGCTCTTTCGACGCAAGCGATGAGAGCACGGACCGTGCTTTTTCGACAGTTCGATCTCGCGCCATCTGGACGGTGTTCGCTTCCCAATCCGTTTCAGCTGGCGTCGTCTCTTTTTCGGCCTCAAGACAGCCTTTGAGGTGGTGACGCATCGTGCTCCACGACACCATTTTATCCGTAATATTGTCAATATCAAGCCCATCAGTAGCGAGATCAGCAGCTAGCTCGTCACGCTGAATGTCCGCGTCACCGGTGATAACCTCGTATTCGCGGTCTATATGGAGAGACACCGTGTCGCGTCCGTGCTCTTCGTACAACTGTTTCAGGAGTCGTTTGTTGAACCACTCGGTGAGGGCTTTGTATCCGTCAGCGGACCGGCCATCGGATCCAGTCCATCGTGCTACAAGATACTCATCGACAGATTCGTGTCCTACGTCGGGCACTGTCAGGCCGTGGCGTTCAATAAGAGAATCGATCTTGCAACCCATTGGTTTGGTCTACACGAAGGGTGGGTCTGCCAGTTAATAAACGTGATTACTGGGGAACGGATGAACGATCCGCGACACTCACCGATATCTGCGTATCCAACCGTTCGAGAAGTTACGTATCGCTCGCGGGGCACTGTCTAGTTTAGCCCCTCCGCTAGCGTCTGTCCGTTGAGTGACTGATTCGGCCGCTGCGTGTTATAGTAGTGTACGAACTGTTCAAGCTATTCTCTGACGCTCGCCCGACTGCTGACCCATGAGTTATGGAAGCGGTCAATCCGCATTTTGAGGGTATGAAACCACTTTTCGATGTGGTTTCGATCGACATAGTTGAGGTGACTGCTCAATCCTAATCGAGAGAGGGCAGTCAGATAGCCAGCACCATCGACGAGAAATTCAGCGTCGGAGAGATCGTGTTTCTCGGTAAGTCCATGCAGAAACGCAGCAGCTGGATCGGTGCCTCGCCGTCCAAAGAGCGCTACATCGAGAATGAGCTTCGTGTCAAGGTCTATTGCNTGGATCGGTGCCTCGCCGTCCAAAGAGCGCTACATCGAGAATGAGCTTCGTGTCAAGGTCTATTGCAGCGTACACCCAAGATCGGATGCTAGTAATCCTGACAGCGGTTTCATCAACCGCGACCCGCGACGGCTGCGCCGTCCTCAGAACGCAAAGCGTTCTGATGGGCCGCACGAGAGCGCCGCTCTCGTGGACGTCAGCGGGTCTGGGACGCTGTCAGCCAGGCGATGTACCCAGTGCCAGATTGCTTGATGAGAGCGTTCAACGCCGAGTGAGCGAAGAATCGCTTGTGTTTCTCGAAGCGAACAACCGGTCGCGTGGAGCCGGACGGCGAACGCTCCCAACATTCATCAAATTCCGCCGCGTAGCTCTTGCTGAGCAGGTCTGCGAGCATGGATTCAAACTAACTCTACGACCTGCTCGTTCCTCAAACTGCGCTAACTAGACGGTGCCATGTCGTACTCATACTCCTCACGGCGAGCGGCGTCAGCCGTGATCAAATAGGGTAGTTCACATATAACTCACAGACTTTTTCACGCGATTATTCCCTCATTATCTTCATCAATAAGTAAGTGTTTCCGATTACCATCGAGAATATTTTTATAGATTATTCTCGCGGTTGGTGCATGGTCTCAGATGATCCAGAAGACAGCATTGACGACAGGGAGCAGTACGACGTGACGACCTGGGAAGAGCGAACGAGACTCGATCATCTTGCGGTCAGGGCCTCCGGATTCATTGGTCGGTGGTGGGTTTTCCTCGCGGCTGTGATCGCCATACTCTTTGCCGCACACCCACTTGGGGCCGTCGGGACCGAGCTGGTCCAGTATCCGTGGCTCGGCGGCGTGATGGTGCTCTCTCTGGTGGGAGGTCTGCTTATCGTCTGGTATATCCGACGGATTAATCCGACGACGGTCTCGCGCAAAGCGCTAGTCGTAACGTTCCTCCTCGGCGGGGCATTCGCCGGCATCGCCATCCTGGTTGAGGGCAGTCTTCAGTCTATCATCGACCATATTCCTCTCATTGGGACGGCTCTGACCTTACTCCTGGTCGTCGGGCCGGTCGAAGAACTCGTGAAGTGGGCGGCTGTCCGGCTATATGCTTTCGAGCGTTCGAGCTTTCGGACAGCTCTTGATGGGGCACTTTACGGGGCCGCCGCGGGGCTGGGCTTTGCTGCCTTAGAGAGTTCGGAATACATCGCAAGGGCAGTTGCACAAGGCTCGGCGAGCGATCCAGCACTCTCACTGGCCGTGGGCGGGGCGATCGGGCGGGTGCCCGCTGTGCCGCTCCACGTGTTCCTTACTGCCTTGGCCGGGTATTACCTCGGCCTCGCGAAGGCCAATCCAGAGTCGTATGCTCCCATTGTCATCAAGGGATTGCTCATCGCCGCGGTCCTCCACGGAATCTACGATACCCTCGTGACGTACCTCCCGGGCGTCGTCGGACTTGTCGTCGCAGTCGTCTACGTTGGTGGTATCGGACTATTGCTGTATAAGAAGCTCTCTCGGTACCAGCAGCAGGCACCCAGTGATGGCTCACCTGCACCGACGACGGCGGGTTCGTAGGTCATACCCTCGTACTGCGAACCCGGCTAAAGGATGGTGGTGTTGTTTGCTCCTCAGAGAGGTGAGAGGATCCGACGATGTCAGAGACTGCTTGCACTGTTGAGTCACTGACGCCACAACAACGCCTCGAGTCGCTCGAATCCCCCGCTCATTGACACGGGAATCGCGATGACCATCGGTATGGAGACTCTTCGATCATGTGTCGCCTACGAAACCCAGTACCAACAACGCCTTTCGTTCCTCAACCAGATTGCCCGGCGAGCAGAGAAACTCCGTGAGGAGAGCAGACTCACTCAGTGGCCGTGCAGTGTGAGAATCAGCTGACCAGCGGGTACGGCGTCACTACGCATCCCACGTCGCCGGTTGGAACGTCCTTTCCACCGAGTGACCTATATAGTGAACTAGGACTGTAATCGCTCAATGAGCCCGATTCAGTCACGTGAGTAGACCTGATGCTATTAGGTCGTTGTTATGATTGCCGTGAGCATGATAATACTCCCCGCAATCTCACTCATAGGTTGTAATTTCTGTTGAATTTAGTACTCCCTATAGATGCTACTTATCGAATACCGAACATGTATTCATTACTAAACGAATACCTACCCAGTGGACATAGCGAGTGGTTCGACTATGACCAACCCAACTGAAACGCGACTCAAGACACGCATTGGACGACGATCGTACCTCCGAGCAGCTGCCACGGCAGGAATCGCCGGTGCAGCACTTGGAAGCATCGGAACGGCTGCGGCACAGGACGACGCAGAGGCGACGAGCCAGTACAACGTCGGCCACGAGACCGAGGCAGGAAGAGCGCATGCGAGAGATATCGCGCTGGAAGTTCACCACGAGTTCGAAGCGCTGGATATCACCACGGTCGAAGTTACAGAGAGCGACCTCGACGCCCTCGGTGACCATGAGGATATTCGATTCGTCGAAGAGAACATCGAGCGGAGCCTCGATCTCCCTGACACCGATCCTGACAACCAAATACAAGAGGAACTCGAAGCCGAGCAATGGAAGCCCTGGGGAATCGAACGAGTTGGTGCGCTTGCGGCGCACGAACGAGATGAGACCGGGTGTGGCGTCCACGTTGCGGTCATCGATACCGGCATCGACCCCACGCACGAGGACCTGCATGCCAACATCGGCGAGGGTGTTGCCTTCGTCGAGACCACGGCCGAGAGCGATGAAGCGTGGGCCGATGACGACGGCCACGGCACGCACGTCTCGGGGACGATCGCCGCAGTCGATAACGACTTTGGAGTCGTCGGCATGAGTCCATCCGCGACGCTCCATCCGGTGAAGGTGCTCGATAACCAGGGAACTGGAACCGATGCGGACATAGCTGCTGGTATCATGCATGCGGCACGAAAAGGCTACGACATCGCCAATCTTAGCGTGGGCGAACCAGAGACAACGCAGACACAAACCGAGGCTGTCAAGTTCGCTCACGAGGAGGGGCTCCTGCTCGTTGCGGCGACTGGGAATGACGGTCACCCGCCGGTGGACTACCCTGCGGACCTCGATGAAGTGATTGGTGTAAGTGCGATCGCGAAAGACGATTCGCTTGCATCGTTTTCGAACACGGGCCCCGAAGTGAACCTGACCGCTCCTGGTACTCTCGTGCTATCGACGATGCCTGGAAATCAGTATGGGGTCATGGAAGGCACCTCGATGGCAACACCGCACGTGACGGGTTCGGCAGCGTTGCTGGCCGCACATGGCCTCTCTAACGATGAAATCCGCGAACTCCTCACCGCATCCGCAGAAAACATCGGACTTGGGCCCGACCAGCAAGGGTCCGGGCTTGTCAACGCGAATGCTGCCCTCGAGGAGGTCGAGAAACTGGAAGGAAAGGCACTGGCCAAGTAACAACGCCACCTGTGATACAATCATTTTTCGCGGTTTGCGGTTGCTATTGACCGGAGGTCTCCTCACATTGGCTGGAAACTGAGTAGTCTTAGTGAAGCCTTCTCAGTGATGGTTTTCAGCTGACCTGCTGCATACATAGTGCGGATGTAGCACGAGATTCGGCTCGGATTCGTGGGTTACCCCATTCGATTGGCTGCAATGCCAATATTGACATGTATACGAGTCGGATGATTGTCACATGAGTACGGGCGAGGGTGACGTGTCACGGACAAGGGCGTGGTTGCTGGCTGCCCGCCCGCAGACCTTGCCCGCAGCCGCGGCACCAGTTATCGTCGGTGCGGGACTCGCAACCCATGAGAGCGTTTTCGAACTGTTGCCCGCGCTGATGGCGTTCGTCGGTATCGCGTTGATCCAGATTGGAACGAACTTCGCGAACGACTACTACGACGCGATCAGAGGTGTGGACACCGAGGATCGGGAGGGATTCACTCGTGTCACGCAAGCGGGGATCATTCCTGCTCGGCAGGTCAAACTTGCAGCGTTCGCGATGTTCGCGCTGGCGATCTGCTCCGGTTCCTATCTGGTTTCCATCGGCGGTGTGCCGATCATCGTCTTCGGACTCATAAGCGTCTTCTGTGGATGGGCCTATACCGGTGGTCCGTATCCGCTTGGCTATCACGGTCTCGGTGATCTCCTCGTCTTCATCTTCTTTGGTATCGTCGCCGTCGTCGGCACCTACTACATACAGGTCGTTTCCGCGGTCGAACCGTTTGTAATGACGATTCCTGACGGAACCGTCACCCGGCAGGCGTTCCTCGCGAGCCTTCCCATTGCCGGGCTCTCCACAGCGATGATCGTCGTGAACAACGTTCGCGACATGGAAACTGATGCCGAGACCGGCAAACGCACGCTCGCCGTCCGCCTCGGCTACCGTGGGAGTCGCATCGAGTTCACCGCGATGCTCTCGCTCGCGTACCTCACGCCGATCTGGTTCTGGCTCGGTGGGGGGTTCGGCGCGAGCATCTTGCTCCCGCTCGTTTCGCTTCCCTACGCAGTGATGATCTCACGGACAGTCTGGTCCAGAACCGACGGTAAGGCGCTCAACCCGGCGCTCGAGGCGACCGGCAAACTTCTGGCGCTCTACGCGGTGCTGTTTGCCGTAGGGCTGGTGATGTAAGCTCGACCTCGACCTCCTGGAGACGTGACCTGTGTTGGGGCAGATCAACAATCGAGAATGAAGTTTCGTGAAATTACGCTGATGTGTGTCGTCTACAACATCAAACGTGCTATTAAACAGTGAAATCCAACGCAGTATGGCGATTCAACAGAGCCGAGGATACAAAATAAAGCAATGCGACTCTGACACCATCTCGGTAACTTTGCACACGTAGTTAGCGAACTGCCCGACTCACTTTCAGGTATCATTCTGCATAAATAAATCGGGCTACTACATACTGATGATTTTTAGTACGATAAGGAGGCCAAACAGCGGCAATCCCTTCTCCCACTCCTCAAGAGGTCTTTCTCGTGATCGAGTCACTTATCGAATAAATGACCATCACATAGAGAACAGCCCGATCGCGTCCATCGTGCTGGACTCGTCGACGAGTTCAGTGGTCACCGAATCGCACAGACTCACGCTTGAGGATGCACTTCAACAGCGAGCAGACATCAAATAGCCGACATCATTACTCAAGTTCAGTGACCCACTTGCGAAGATCGGCGGCCAATTCGCCGTTCTCTGTTGCGCCAGCATAGACGCGCAGTGCTGCCTGAGCTGTCGGATTATCGCCGGGAGCGATCACTTTCGCTTCGCTAGGATCGCATATTTGGGTGAGAGTTCCGTTGACAACATTGCAGACCAAAGCCATGAATGTCAAAGCTACAGATTTCGTTTTCCAGACCGTGACTGATTTCAGCACATCGGTACCGTTCTATCGTGATACACTCGGACTAGAGCCGGAGTTGGTAGATGACGAAAATGGATGGGCGGAGTTTTCTCTCCCACCGACCACGCTCGCACTCGGAGAGGAAAGCCCGCAGATGCCCTTCACACCGGGAGAAAGTGGCAGTGGTGTCGCAATGGCAGTTGATGATGTCGAAACGGCCACCGATGAACTTCAAGATGAAGGGGTAACTATCCTGATGGACCCCATCGACAGTGGTGTGTGCCATATGTCAATAATTGCTGATCCGGACGGTAATCCAATCTCCTCCATAGGCGCAACGATGGCACCTCCGGACGGGTTGATCCGTTCCCCTGAGTCTGAATGGTCGCAGGAGATAGGTAAACCATGACCGGTTGAAACGCGTAGGTCAGAAAGTGGAAAGCGGATCGAGAGAATCACTCGCCGCCGTCTGGTGGTCGCTCGACGAAGACGACGCCGTTCCCATAGAGGTCACGTGCGACGGCCTCGATGCCGTAGGGCTGTTCTTCAGGCTCGGCCGTGAACTCGACACCGCGCTCGCGCAGGGTTTCGTAGGTTGCGTGGCAATCGTCCACGGTAAAGGCGAGTGCTGGTTGTTCACCGACCATCGCGGCTCGACGGTCGGCTTCTTCCTCGTCTTCAGACCAGTCGGGGAGTTCGAGGACGATCTCTGCAGTGTCGTCTTGTTCAGCTGCGACAGTGACCCAGCGGTTATCGGGTCCGAACGGTTCGTCCGCTTTCTTCACGAGGCCGAGCTTCTCGATGTAGAAACGCAGCGCTTCGTCCTGGTCATCGACGAGACGAGTGGTGAGACGGAGCTTTTCGATCATAATTCCTCCATCTGTACCGACGACGCGTGCCGGCAAATACGTTCACCTAGCACACTGAAAGTGATAGCTGCTCTGCTCACAAGACCTTCTCCCTTACTGATTGGCTGTCAACAGTGTACCCCCTTCATATGTGGTGAACCCATTTGAACCGCTGTTGCCGTTCGTCACTACTCGCGGGTCTTCCGAGCAACGACGCGAAGCCGCCGATAGTCCGCGATCCACGTCCCGTCCTGAAGCTGGTCCTCTCGAAGGCGATCCTCGACGGAGGAGATGACTGTTGACTGTTCATCATCGGGGATCGTAGACAATAGACTGTCACCGAACATACCGAGCCAGTCCGCAAGTCCATCGGTCCCGTTATCGAGTTCAGTCGGTCGGTCGAAGAGTGTCGCGTAGCGCGTTTCGAAACCGTGTGATTCCAGTTTCGAGGTGTATTCGCCGACACTCGGGAAGTACCATGGACTCTCAACATCGTAGCCGCGTGCAGCCGCTTCGTCACGAACTGCGTTCACAATGGCAGCGACGTTTCCTGTTCCACCAAGCTCCGCGACGAACCGACCACCGGGAACAAGTGCGTCGGCGACCGATTCAAGAACGGCATCCTGCTCAGGGATCCAGTGGAGGGCCGCGTTGGAGAACACGGCGTCGAACGGATTGTCGAACGAGAAGTCTCGGGCGTCCTCGTTGACGAATGGATACTCGGGATAGGTTTCGTGGGGCCGTCTCAACCATCTCTTCAGAGGCATCGCGACCGACGACAGTTGCTCCTGACTCGGCAATTCGATCTGTAAGGTGTCCAGTCCCACACCCAAGATCGAGTATCCGCTCCCCGTGCTCTGGCTCCAGTAGATCGACTACCCCTTCACCGTACTCAAAGACGAAGGAGTGTCCCTCGTCATAGCTATCGGAATTCCACTTGTTCGCGGTCTTCTCGACCGGTTTCCCATACAGATCGCTACTCTATACATTCACTTCTACCTGTTGAAATAACAGGTGTTGCTTTCTGTTCCACCAATCTCGGCCATACACGAGTTACTGTGACTGTGCTTTTCCTACCGCTGACATCAACTGATCGGAGGGACGAACCCCTGGCGCTCCCATGTAAATTATTTACATTTTCGAGTGGTGCGTATGCAGACGATGGCTCATAGCAATGCCAGTCTGTCAACTCGAGTGGTATTCACTGTTGCAGAGGCAATTGACACGGATCCCGTGGATCTTCCGTCGCTCGAAAAAACGATCAGTAGTGAGGCACTCAATAACCTCTTCCACGAGGACACATCACTTCCCGGCGCATATCTGGTGTTTCCGTACAGTGATGTCTGGGTGATAGTTCACGGCGACAGAACCGTTGATGTATTCATGGAGTACGCCGCGACCACAGCCGTTGACGACGTTCCAACCGATAGTGAAGGGCAACCAACTGACGATCAAATGGTCGTACTATCCGCTGAAAATGGACGACACGCATTCACCGACGACGAATTGAAGACACTCCACGAAATCGTGGAGGAGGCGGACGATGCTACGGAAGCGTGGGAGGATACCATTAACTATGCCGAGCAACGATAGATCTCGCGATCTCTGAGATCACGTTGTGAGTTAGTGTCTGGCGCGAACATACTCACCGAGAAGCCACAGGGTGTGGCACTCAGGTGCTCAGAGATACGGTCTCACTAAATGCACAGTTCATCGGTTGGAACGCTCTTACTCTCGAGTGATACCCCTAGTAAATTATAACTGTGATTATTAAGTGAGTCAGATTCAATCATGTGAGGAAATCCGATTGTAGTAGGTCTGTACTATGACTGCCGTGAGCACGATGAGATTCCCCAACAATCTCACTCTTAGATTGCAATTTCCGTTGGATTTAACACTACCTATAGACACCAACCATGATATATTTATTACGTATGGGTGAGTGAACGAACACCTACTCAGGTGATATAGCGATTGGTTCGTCTATGGACCAACCACCTGAAACGCAATTCGAAACACGTGTTAGACGACGGTCATATCTCCGAACAGCTACCACAGCAGGAATCGCAAGTGTAGCACTTGGAAGCATCGGAACGGCTGCAGCACAAGACGACACAGAGACGACGCGTCAGTATAATGTCGGCCATGAGACTGAGGTAGGAAGAGAACACGCGAGAGATGTTGCGGTGGAGGTACACCACGAGTTCGAAGCGCTGGATATCACCACGGTCGAAGTCGCAAAGAGCAACCTCGATGCCCTTGATGACCATGAGGATATCCGGTTCGTCGAAGCGAACGCCGCGCAGAGTATCGATCTCCCTGACATCGATCCTGACCACCAACTGCCAGAGGAACTCGAAGTCGAGCAATGGAACCGCTGGGGAATCGAACGAGTTGGTGCTCTTGCTGCACACGAACTCGGCGAGACCGGGTGTGGCGTCCACGTGGGGGTCATCGATACTGGTATCGACCCCACGCACGAAGACCTACATGCCAACATCGGCGAGGGTGTTGCCTTCGTTGAGACCACAGTAGAGAGCAGTGAAGAGTGGGCCGATGACTTCGGCCACGGCACGCACGTGTCGGGGACGATCGCAGCACTCGATAACGACATCGGGGTCGTCGGTGTGAGTCCATCCGCAACGCTCCATCCGGTGAAGGTGCTCGATAACCAGGGAACGGGAACCGATGCGGATATCGCTGCTGGGATCGAGTACGCGGCACGCCAAGGCTATGATGTCGCCAATATCAGCGTGACCGAACAGGAGACATCGCAGACACAGACTGAAGCTGTACGGTTCGCCCACAAGGAGGGGCTCTTGCTCGTTGCAGCGACGGGCAACGAGGGCCTCCCGAAGGTGGACTACCCTGCGGCACACAAGGAAGTGATCGGTGTGGGTGCGATCGCGCAAGACGATTCGCTCGCATCGTTTTCGAACACGGGCTCGGAAGTGAACCTGGCCGCTCCAGGGACCGCTGTGTTATCGACGATTCCTGGCAGTCAGTATGGAGTCATGGAAGGTACTTCGATGGCGACGCCGCACGTGACTGGTTCGGCAGCGTTGCTGGCCGCACATGGCCTCGCTATCGATGAAATCCGCGAACTCCTCACCACGTCCGCAGAAGACGTTAGCCTCGCGCCCGACCAGCAAGGATCCGGGCTTGTCAACGCGAGTACTGCCACCGAGGAACTCGAGAGACTGGAAGGAAAGGCACTGGCCAAGTAACCCCTCGATATTGGTTTATGTCCGCGTTGTCGGATTCACTCCCGCCCTGTTCGTTCGGCGGTTCCGACAGCGCGTCGGAACACTCCTCACTCACGGGAGGGGCGGAATTCTCTCCTGGGAGGGAGATAGTGCGAATGTAGCACGAGATTCGGCTCGGATTCGTGGGTTACCCCATTCAGTTGGCTGCAATACCAATAGTGGGCCTTGTTGAATCGCTGTAAGGCGGTGGGTTTCACTGTTTGATGGCACACTTGATGTTGTAGACGGCACACATCAGAGCAATTTCACTGAACTCTCGATACCAGCTATGCGCTCGCGCGGCGTAGCCGAGCGAACGCTTGACGGCGGAGTTGACGGTTTCGGTCAGTGAGCGCTGAGCGTACCGATCGTCGTCAATATTGGTGAGCAACAGTGATCCAGAATCGCCGCGAGCTCCCTCCGGTTGAGGAACGACGGACAACTGATGCTGAAGCTACATTGTCTCAGAGTAGCGCCGCAAACTACCGGATCACACCGCAGAAGTCGACGCCATCTAGTGGTTCATTAGATCCATATAGTGGTAATATCAATGCTGGGAGAAGGTGTCAGTGACGAGTGTCCACCGGACTCCCGAGTTCAGCTCTGATTCCCGCGACAGAGTCGACGAAATCATGCGCCGTCCGTTCACGCGGGCGTTCTACGTCGATAGGGATGGTCGACTGCACGGTTCCTGGGTCAGCGTCCATGACGACGACGCGGTCGGCCAGTGTCACCGCTTCGTCGATGTCGTGGGTGACGAACACGACTGTCTGTCCGGTCTGTGCCCAGATATCTAGTAATTCGGCGTGTAGGCGGTCTCGCGTCCGCGCGTCGACACTGCCGAACGGTTCGTCCATCAACAGGATCTCCGGGTCGACGGCGAGGGCGCGGGCGATCCCGACGCGCTGTTTCATGCCGCCGGACAGTTCCTTCGGGTAGGCGTCCTCGAAACCCTCGAGCCCGACGAGATCGATCAACTCCCGAACTCGTGCCACGCAGTCTGCACACTCACACGCGGGCCGGTTGAGACCGAATCGGATGTTCCCGCGGACGGTTCGCCAAGGGAACAGTGCATACTCCTGAAAGACCATTCCCCGATCCAGACCCGGGTCAGTAACCGGGTCACCGCCAACTAGGACCGAGCCACTGTCCGGGTCATCGAGGCCGGCTATTGCTCGCAACAGCGTGGTCTTTCCACACCCGGACGGTCCGACGACACAGCAGAACTCGCCCTCTGAAACCGAGAACGAGACAGTATCGAGTGCTTGCGTCGACTCGTACGCCTTGCTAACGTTCTGAATGCTGATCTTCTCACTGAACTCCTGGTCGGTGGATGGTATCTCACTCATCGCCATGAAAGTACACTCCGTTCGACGAGTCGGAACCCAACGTCCATACAGAGGAACGCCAGGCTGATCAGAAACATGTAAGCGACGCTGGTCGCCATCGCGAGATTGTTCGAAGCGTTGATGATCTCGTAGCCGACGCCGGGTGCGCCGAACAACTCAGCGCCGACGACGATCATCCAGCACCGGCCGATGCTCGTCCGGAACCCCGTCAACACTTGGGGAGCCGCGCTCGGGAGAGCGACGAGTTTTAACATCGAGAGGTCGCGTTCCACACCGAGCGTCGACGCGGCATCGGTCAATTCGCTCGAAACGCCCTCGACGCCACCGTAGGCGCCATAGAAGTTGATCCAGAACGCGCCGACGAAGACGATGAACGCCGCGCCGGTGTGATGGATGCCGAACCAGACGATCGAGAAGACGACCCACGCTAGCGGCGGGATCGGCCGGAGCACTCGGACGAGTGGCCGTAACCAGTCGTCGAGTGCACCGTTCCAGCCCATCGCCAACCCGAGCGATATCCCACAGCTAGCACCGAGGAGGAGGCCAGGAACGTAGTGGAACAACGTCTCTGCGAGGTGTGCGGGCCCAGTCGGCAGCACCAACTCCGACCCGAAGATGGGGACCACAATCGCAGTTGAAGTTGCGAACAGGTCGAAAAAGGCGTGCACCGAATCGACCGGTCCCGGCACCAAATACGACGGCTGGGTCGTCATCGCTCCGGCCCACCAGACGAGAAGGAACACGAGCAGACCGCCCAGCCCGCGAAGATACCGCTGCAGGTCTCCTTCAAATCTGGCCGTGACCATCGTGTTGGTATTGGTGTCGGTTTGGTGGCTCATTCTTGGATAGCGTCGTAGGGGTCGAACGCGAACAGGTTCTCGGTCGCGATCGGTTCCTCGATGTTGCCGACGTTCGCGACGAACTCACCCATCGTTTCGGTTTGGTCGGTGATCGCGTGGGGGTCCGAAATGAAATCCGACGCCTGTGAGTCCATGGCAGCCGTAGCGAGATCCTCGCTCACTCCGGACCCGATTACCGACGCAGCATCGGCCGCGGCTGCATCCGGTGAGTTCGCCGTGAACTCGGTTGCCACCATATGCTGTTCGATCAGTGACTGCGAGACGTCGCTATCGTCGATCACCTGTTGGTTCGCAAACAGCACCGTGACCGGATGGTTTTCTAGAATATTCCCGGACCAGACGAGTTCACCGAAGTCGTCATCCTGGCCGATGATCGTCGCGAACGGCTCTTGGATGATCGTCGCATCGATGTCACCCGACTGGATCGTCTGGACCGCTTTCGCCGGGGGGACTTTCGACTTGTTGATGGCGGCGGCCACGTCGCCAACATCGAGGTCCTCCTGGATCCAGTACCGAAGCACAATATCGGGGACGCTCCCATCCGGTGGAGCGCCGAATCGTATCTTGCGGCCGTTCTCCTGCTTGAATCGCTCGAACGTGTCCGTCCCTTCCTGGTCGTACAGATCGACGAGTTCGGTCGTCCCCATGATCTTGAAGCCGTTTTTCGAGTTCGCCGCGAGGATACCGGCGTCGGTGCCCTTGTCGACGAGGACCATCGCAGGGGTGATCCCGAAGAGCGCAGCGTCGACATCCCCGCTGGCGAACGCCTTGACCACGTTCGGTCCGGAACTGAATCGCTCGATAGTGACATCCACTGGGACGTTCTCATAATACTCCTCCTGTTCCATCACGTAGTGTTGCATGTTCGGATAGATTGGGACGTACGCGAGAGTCATGGAGTCGAGGGACCTACTACTTCGACCGAGGCAACCGGCGAGTCCCGTTGTAGCAACCGTACTCGCGCCTGCCCCCTGGAGCAGTCTTCGTCGCGTGGTTTGGACCATCGATGTTGATAACTTATTCCTCGAATATAATAACTACTGTGATCTCATACTCCATCTTTAATATGATCCAGAACTATTGGAATAGTGCTAGTTTGAGAATACACCCGGTATCGGAACGTCACAGCAACTGCGGTCACTGAGTCAGACCGTCGAGCGACTCCCGCGACAGCAGTTGTCGACGACGAACTCGTGACCGTCGACGACTTCGTTCAACAGCCTGTCGTCAGCCCGTCAGCACATCTCACGGATCTCCGCGATAGCGGTCACGAATATGCTTGCGATAGTTGTTCGACCCCATCAAAAACCGGGTACTAGGCGCGGTAGTGCTGTTGCTCAGGACGGCGTACTGAACTCGTCGAACAGTGCAATGACTCGCTGTTCGATTTCATCACGGATCTCGCGTACTCGGTCGAAATCCTTTCCATCGGGATCTGCAAGCGCCCAATCACGGACGTCGACGGCTTCGCCAACGTCGCCGACGTCGAGTGTCGAACAGCCCATCGTGGCGACGTAGTCGCAGGACTGCAGTTCGTCGATCGTGATTTCACGGGGCGTTCGATCGGAGAGGTCGAATCCCGCTTCGTCCATTACCTCGATTACTCCCTCGTGGACGTGGTCGGCCGGATGGGTCCCGCCGGTGAGGATTTCGACGCGGTCGGAGAGACCACGGCGGTCCCGTTCGCGCTCTGCAAAGGCCGTGGACATCTGGGAGCGGCCGGCGTTCTGGACGCACATGAAGGCGATACGGATCGGGTCGTCTGAAGCGCTGTTAGTGGACATGATTGTCGTATGGTTAATCGTTGGCTGCTGGATCGGGCGCTGATGCATCGAGACTGCCGGTATTAGATCCACTCCAGTCAAATTTCCGCTGGAAGTACAGGGAGACATTGACCAACGCAAGTAGGACCGGGACCTCGATGAGCGGACCGACGACGGTCGCGAACGCGACGCCAGAACCGACACCGAACACGGCGACTGCGACCGCGATTGCTAACTCGAAGTTGTTCGAGGCAGCCGTGAATCCAATCGCGGTCGTCGTCGAGTAGTCCGCGCCGATACCGCGGCCCATCCCGAAGCTCACGAGGAACATCACGACGAAGTAGATCGTCAGCGGAACGGCGATCAACAAGACGTCACCCGGCGAGGCGACTATGTTCTCCCCCTGCGTGGCGAACATGACGATTACGGTAAACAGCAATGCAACGAGGGTGAGGGGATCGATTTTCGGGATGAACTCCTCATCGTACCACTCCTCACTCTTTTTTCGAGTGGCGACGTAGCGGGTAAGGAAGCCGCCGGCAAACGGAATCCCGAGGAAGATGACGATCGCTTTGAATACGTCCCACGGCGTGATCTCGAAGGTCGTAATCCCGGTGACAAGCGCGTCCATGCCGAGCAGCGGCGGGAGGAACAACGCGAAGAACCAGACGTACACCCCGTACGTAATGATCTGGAAGAGGCTGTTAAACGCGACCAGGCCAGTCACGTACTCGGTCGAGCCCTCAGCGAGTTCGTTCCAAACGAGCACCATCGCGATACACCGGGCCATCCCGATAAACACGAGTCCGAGGAAGAACTCGGGGCGGGCCGGAAGACCGGGGACAAGCCCGCTGAAGAAGATCACCGCGAGCCCGAACATGAGAGTTGGGCCGATGAGCCAGTTCTGGACGAGACTGAGCCCGAGCACTCGCCAGTTACTGAACACCGCCCGGAGCTGCGAATAATCGGCTTTCGCCAGCGGCGGATACATCATCAGTACCAACCCGATCTCCACGAAGTGGAGGTTCTGAATCGGCTCGGTGACCGACGGGGCGACATAGCCCAATCCCACACCGATTGCCATCGCGGCGAAGATCCAGACGGTGAGATACTTATCGAGGAAATCCATCGACCGCGGGCCCCCACAATCTGGACAGTCGCAGTTCGGGCCGTGTTCGTGTTCGACGTTACTCATCACCGTTCACGCTCCCTTCGAGGACCGTGACGAGTGCTATCGCACGATTGGTTGCCCGGTACTTCTTCCAGCGCCCGTCCTTCCGGCCGTCGACGAGACCCGCATCGACGAGTTTCGAGAGGGCGTGACTGAGACCGCTCTCGGTCACGTCAACGACTGCGTTCAACTCGCAAACGCAGAGTTCCTCCTGTGCCGCAACCAGTACGCGCACGAGCGTGTAGCGCGTCTCGTTACCGAGTGCCGAGAGGACATCGAGTTCGGCTTCGGCCTGTGCCGTCCCGAGTCCCGCCTCGAGCGTCCCTAACTCGTCGAGTCGACGCTCGATATCCTCGCTCCGACACTCTTCGAGTTCGTCATCGAGATAGCGTCGAAGCCGTTCCGTCGATTGTGCCATCGAAAACGACTTGACCATCTTCTCAATTAACTCTTCCGGATAATCCACGAGAGAATGCGTCGAGAAGACACTGTATTCACCCCACACCAACATACGACCGGCTTAGAGCTCATACAACACGGTGATCGTTTTGGGATCCGACCAAAGGATTTATGGATATGCCTGAGTAGCAATTCAATTGAATTGCGAATCAAGTGAGTTGAACGCGATCATCGTGCGACGGCTGACTCCCAGCCTGGACGAGTTCACCACAAATGAACGAACTTACACTATACGAAGAGGCGATGTGTTGTGCAACCGGTATCTGCGGTCCCGACCCCGACGATGAACTCGTCGCGGTCAGCGCCGCGCTCGACCAGCTCGAAGACGAGTTCGATGTCGAAGTGACGAGAGCAAACATGCAACACGATATCGACCAGTTTCTCGAGACCCAGCGTATCTACGATCTGGTGCAGGAACACGGCCCGTCGATTCTCCCGATCACGGTCCTCGACGGCGAAATAGTCGCCAAATCGGAGTACCCCTCTTACGACGAGCTCACAGCCGAACTGACCCGCAACCGGAACCAGTCGCAGGAGGCCTGATCGATGGGTGAACGAACCGCACCTCGAGAACTCGTCGAGCCGAGTGGTGAAGACACCGAGTTCGTCTTCTTTAGCGGGAAAGGCGGCGTCGGCAAGAGCACGGTCAGCTGTGCCACTGCGACGTGGCTGGCAGACAACGGCTACGAGACGCTGCTGGTAACGACCGATCCTGCGCCGAACCTCTCTGATATCTTCGGCCAGCAAATCGGCCACGATGTGACCGAAATCGACGATATCGAGCGTCTGTCGGCCATCGAAATCGATCCCGACACGGCGGCCGAAGAGTACCGACAGGAGACGATCGAGCCGATGCGTGAACTGCTCGATGACGAACAGCTCGAAACGGTCGAAGAGCAACTCAACAGTCCCTGCGTCGAGGAGATTGCTGCGTTCGACAATTTCGTCGACTTCATGGACAGCCCGGCGTACGACGCGGTCGTCTTCGACACCGCCCCGACCGGCCACACGATCCGGTTGATGGAGCTGCCATCCGACTGGAACGCCGAGCTCGAGAAGGGCGGATCGACGTGTATCGGCCCTGCCGCCTCGATGGAGGACAGAAAGGCCCAGTACGAGCGGGCCATCGACACGCTGCAGGACGCTGAGCGGACCTCCTTCGCCTTCGTTGGGAAACCCGAGGACAGTTCGATAGACGAAATCGAACGCAGCGCGGACGATCTCGGTGAACTCGGCATCGAGTCACAGTTACTCGTCGTCAATGGCTACCTCCCGGAAACGGTCTGTGACGATCCCTTCTTCGAGGGGAAACGCGAGGACGAGCGGACGGTCATCGACCGCGTTGAGAGCGAGTTTTCGGAGGAGGCGATTGCGACCTATCCGCTCCAGCCCGGCGAAATCACCGGTATCGATCTGCTGTCCGACGTCGCTGGCGTCATCTACGACGGAGCGGAAGCGACCGTCAACGTCGGCTCGACGAGCGAGACTGACGCGGGAAGCGCTATCGACTTCGACTCGCTGGCCGATTCCGACGCCGTCGCCGAACAGCTACAGCCGGTCGACGGCACCCGGTATCTATTCTTCACCGGGAAAGGCGGCGTCGGCAAGAGCACGGTTGCTGCGACGACCGCCACGAAACTCGCCGAAAGCGGCTACGAGACGCTGATCGTGACTACCGACCCGGCCGCCCACCTGACGGACATTTTCGGTGAGACGGTCGGCCACGAACCTACCTCAGTGAGCCAGGCGAACCTCGACGCGGCTCGAATCGATCAAGCTCAGGCCCTCGAGGAGTACCGCACGCAGGTCCTCGATCACGTCACCGAGATGTACGAGGACAAAGACGATACCGAGATCGACGTCGAGGCGGCCATCTCCAACGTAGAGGAGGAGTTGGAGTCGCCGTGTGCCGAGGAGATGGCGGCCCTCGAGAAGTTCGTCAGCTACTTCGAGGAGGACGGCTACGATGTGGTCGTCTTCGACACCGCCCCGACCGGCCACACGCTCCGGCTATTAGAGCTCCCCTCCGACTGGAAGGGATTCATGGACCTGGGTTCGCTGACGAAAGGCGCAGCGCCGGAGAACGGCGACCAGTACGAGGAAGTCATCGAGACGATGCAAAACCCCGAGAAGAGTTCGTTTGCCTTCGTCATGTATCCCGAGTACACACCGATGATGGAGGCCCATCGGGCCGCCGAGGACCTCAAAGAGCAGGTCGGTATCGAAACCTCACTGGTCGTCGCGAACTATTTGCTGCCGGAGGAGTACGGAGACAACGACTTCTTCGCGAACCGCCGCGCCCAACAGCAGCAGTACCTCGAGGAGATCAATGACCGGTTCGACGCGCCGATGATGCTGGCACCGCTGCGTCAGGATGAGCCGGTCGGACTGGCGGAACTCCACGCGTTCGGCGACGATCTCACTGGGCTCTCGGGAGTATTGAAGGAACAGAAGGGGGTGACGGTTTCATGAGCGAAATTCAATCTGCGGACGCAGCTGTCGAGGCGAAACTCCAGGCGTTCGTGGAGACACTCAAAGAGTCTTCGACCTATCAGGAGTTCACCGAGGCCAGCGAGGCGCTCGAGAACGACACGAAGGCAATGGCGCTGCTCCAGGAATTCCAACAGAAACAGAAACGAATGCAACGCGGCGGCTTTGACCAATCGCTTATGAGCGAGCTTCGAGACCTCAAGTCAGAGATGTCGACCAACGAGACCATTCAGCGACACCAAGCCGCCCAGGAGGAGGTTGTAGAACTCCTCCAGGAGACCAACGACGTGATCAGCGAACAGATCGATCGGGAGTTCGCCCAGTCAATCGGAGGTGAGTGCTGTTGAGCGAAACCGACGAAGCCGTGCTGGCTGCCGCCGAAGCACTCGGAGAAGAACTCGCCGACACGCAGTCGACCTCGGCGGAATTTGAAACGGTGCTGAGACAGTGCAACGAAACGATCAGTCAGGAGATCGGGATCCAGTACGGCGACGCCTGCGGGGCGGGTGACTGCTGTTGACCGTCATCCCGTGACCGAGTAGCCGGCGATCATCTAATTTTCTGCTCCGAAATGGAGAGAAAAAGACCGGTGCGGCTCGCCGGACAGCGTCGTGGCGACTTCAAAACTCGACACCGTCTGCTCCCCCGACAGAAGAACTAATGCTCCACAGCACGAGTGCTGTACTGGGTTTACGAACCGGGGACATCACAATGGCTGATTCCAACACAACAGCGTACCACCCGTTCATCGAAAGAGAGGCAGCAGGCGAACACACCATCCTCGAAGATTGTGAGATCGACGCACGGACTCACGAGTCGGACAAGGCCAGTGAACTCCACACGCACGATGAAACCCACATCATCTTCATGCGGACAGGAGAAATGTACTGGGAAGTTGGTGACGAGGGGTTCCATGCCACGCCCGGTGACACGATCGTTACGCCGCCAGACACCGAGCACAAATTCGAGGTGGTCGGGGACGAACCATCGAAGACGTTGTGTTTGATCGCACCCGCTCGCCCAACCGAGGATCAGGGCCCATCTGGCACACACGAAATCACCAAACCCGACGATATTTGATTCGTACAATCAGACCGCGTTCAGATCTACTGCTCACTCCTTCCCTCGCTGTCCGAACGCGAACCCGGCGGCATCCCGTTTGAACTCGCGACAGAACAGCGATAGTAACAACTGAAACGATTTCCGCACCGATCACACGAGAGTTGTGCGATCGGATGTGCAGTGACTTGCAGTGGCTGCTATAGGACCTACAGTCGATGGCGATCACGATACGCTCGGGCGCTCGTTGTGCTCCCCATGGCTCGAAGAAGACCGAGAGCTGATCGAAAGACAGCACCAATCAGTTGCTATGTATCCTATATCCGGTCAAACGGATAGTATGGGGCGAGTTGTGGCGATAGACTGATTGTTCCGACTCCAGTAGTGCAGGTATGCCAATCGAAGAGACGGACGAACTCCGACGAATCCTTGAGTACGACCGGGTTGCAGTCGTCGGAGCGTCGACGTCGTACGAGAAGGCAGCACACATCGTACCAGCGTATCTTCAGCGTCACGGCTACGAAATCACTCCTATCAATCCAAATGCGGACGAGATATTCGGTGAACAGACGTACGATTCGCTGGCCGACGTTACGGAGCCTATCGATATTGTCGAAATCTTCCGGCCAAGCGCGGAGGTTCCGGAAATAGTAGAACAGGCGCTCGCTCGGGACGACGTGAAGGTGATCTGGATGCAACTTGGGATACGGCACGATGAGGCTGCACAAACGGCAGAAGCAGCCGGGTTAGAAGTGGTTCAAGATCACTGTATGAAGGTCGAACATGGCCGACTTATTCGCCATCCTATGGACTGACCAGAGAGACTCACTCCGTCTTACTCCCTTCGAGTCCCCTGATCTACGGTGGTCGAGTTCACTGTTGGTAGCGGTGGTTGATCTATCTCCATTCACAGATTTCGTCGGCACTGACTAGATACCCTCCGCAGGTATTCGTTCATCAAGTGCGTGATTCGGTCGCTGTTGATTAGAAGACTTGCTGAACTGCTGGAACCACCGTCTACCAGTCGGTCGGCTGTCCACTGAACTCGTATGAAAACGGCGGTCCGTCCGTTGAGGTTGCGAAATTACGTCTCGACACAGTTTCAGAGCGATCCGTCGAATCGGTGCGGGAACGCGGTAACTGAATCAGTGCTTCGCCGTTCGAAGAGTAGATGTCAAGAATACGTGTTGACTCGACACCTCTTGCAGCAGACATCCAAGACTAGTTGCCGGTTCTCTTAACAGGGTATTCATCAATGGCCACCCGCGGTAGCATCGCCGTCTGCAGAACGCTCCGCGTTCTGCTGTCGAGGCGAATCCGAGCTCGCCGAACATTGGAGAACGAAATTCTCCAAATGGCCGCACAAGAGCACTGTTCCCGTGGGCGTCGGCGGGTCTGGAACACTAGCAGTGAATCGATGTATAGAGTGCCAGATTGCTTGGTGAGAGCGTTTTATGCCAACCAAGCGAAGAAGAGCATGTATCGCTCGGAGCGGACAACCGGTCGCGTGTAGCCGGATAACGAATACCTTGGCGGGGGTTACTGTCCTCTCACGCTTGCACAACTCGACAGATTTCGCCGCGTCACACTCACTGAGCAGGTCTGCGAACGGCCTGACCAAACTAGCACTCCCACCTGCTCGCTTCTCAAACTGGCCGACATAGACGGTGCCGTACTCACTAGTCGGAGTTCATCTCGAGGCGGTTGTATTGTGTATGTTGAGCAAGAGAGATCGCTAGGCAAGGTGTCGGTATCCAGTTATTAGCGAGTTACAATCCGCGATTCGTGCCGAGATATATCGATCTCGATGAATTCGATACACCGGGCCGTCTCGCGTGATTTGCTCTCGTCGACATGGGGATATCTACGCCAGTCCCCCACCACTCCTCCGTCACCGGAAACTGCGCCTCAACTGCGCACCGAGTCACGTTGTACACAGGTAATGGAGTTCGCATTCCTATCACCCTAGTCCGATATTGCCGGAATGGGGTTCTTCACTCTTGAACGCTGGTTCTGAGCTTCCTTCCGGAATATCGCTGCTGAATACTTGTACCGCCTCTTTAGGAAGGGCGAACCGTCTACCTAGTGGATTACAAATGCACTTCTGTAAATGATGTGGTGCCATACTGAAGAGAAGCGGTTGTCTTGATAGAGTGCACGGTCAGGCTCCGTCTACTGCTCGATAGTGGCGATAGTGGTTGTCTCGAGAGTTCACTGGATCGGAATAGGTCGTAATCGATTCTGAACTCGCTGTAGAGCAGATTCGGATCGCAAGATCTCGGCCGTCGCAGGACGGTTGTGCGATCACAGTTAACGTGGCCCCTGTCTTTCAGTGCAGCCCATTCGATTAATTCGGGTCGAGGGCCTTCAGTGGATACCAGGCTGCTCTTTCGCTGACCTTGGTCCGGTATTATCGGATAAATCGGTGTAAGTCGCTTCTTCGGCAGGAATTTTTGCCCGGTTGCGTGCCGAAATGTGGCTCACAGTGGTTCACGATCGTCGCAGTAGAGACTGAAGCGGACGCCCGCGAGTACTTCATCATGGGCTCGCCCGAGGAGTGTGCCGACGCGATCGAACGACGGATCGAAGCGGGCGTCACGAAGTTCCAGTGCTGGTTCATCGACTTCCCGGAGACGACCGGAATGGAACTGTTCGCGGACGACGTGATGTCCGAGTTCAGGTGAGCCGCGCCCGTCACGCGACACGGCGGTCGCTCGCTGCCCCCCTGGGTTCGCTTCCCTGCCGGTTTCGTCGCAGTCACAATCGTCGGATCGGCGGATGGTGACTGCCCCCTGAGTTCGCTACGACCGGTCGAACATGATTGTGATGATCACACATATTATGAGCGGGAGTTCGTTATTTACCTCGGCTCGGAATGGGGTTGCGGTGACGAGAACGTAGGTGAGCGAAAGTCGCCGCCAGTACCGCTAACAGACCGATTAGTGGCGAAACTATCATTCCACGACTGGAAACGATTCGCACAACCCGACCGACGAACGGACAGAGACGACAATCGACCAAGATGGTTCGATACCGCTCGTAGACAGGCGCAAGTATCTGAAATACGGCGGCGTGATCGGGACGCTGCCGTCCTTTCCGAGCAGAATCTAGCACGGCCCGGCAAGCGAAACGGTGATCGCCGAGCGAACGCTGCTCCCGAAACGAACTGTCCGATACGCGCTCGGGAAACTCGAGCACGCGGACTTGATCGAGGAACAACCGTCGGTTCGCGATGCGCGGACCCAGTACTACTCGGCCAAATCGGTCGAACGGACGGGTGACGACGAACTCCTTCCAGACGGGCGTCGCTGGTGAGAGGGTGTCCGATACTACCGGAAGCTTTTTCTTGACTAGTGCGAACAGTTCGCATATATCGAGCACGGTTCCGGTCAAGGCGACGAAGATCTCGTTGGAAATCGTGGAGGTGCTCCGCGAACGCAACGGAGCGGGGGGTTCCGAAGTGGCTACCTGCGTCGATAAGCCGACGAGTTGGCGTTTCCGGCGGCCGAGGCGAACCTGCTTGCTCCCGTCCCACGGCCGGGCAAGATCGTATGCGTCGGATTGAACTATCACGATCACGCCGAAGAACAGAACGAGGCGGTTCCCGACCGTCCGCTCCTGTTCGGGAAAGTCGGAACGGCCGTGACGAATCCCGGCGATCCAATCGTCTATCCCTCGGCACTCGACGAGGTCGACTACGAGGTCGAACTCGGCGTCGTCATCGGGCGGACCGCCAAAGACGTTTCCGCGGACGACGCTTCGGACTACATCGCCGGCTACACGGCGATAAATGACGTTAGCGGTCGCGACGCCCAGTTCGCGGACGAACAGTTCTTCCGCGGAAAGAGCTATGATACGTTCGCCCCGATGGGGCCCGACGCTCGACTCGATCCGTCACAGTTGGACATCGCCTGTCGCGTCAACAGGGAGACGATGCAGTCTTCGAACACGCAGGAGTTCATCTTCGACATCGATGAACTCGTCGAGTACATTAGCGGTATCACGACGCTTCGCCCGGGAGACGTGATCTCGACCGGGACACCCGGCGGTGTCGGCATTTTCCGGGACCCGCCTGAACTGCTCGAGCCGGGTGATACGGTCGAAGTCGAGATCGATGGAATCGGAACCCTGGCGAATCCCGTCGTCGCCGAACGCGAGTAGTATAGTCGCCACCGAGACGGACTGCTGTCAGTCAGTGCCGGCGCACCCGCGACCGTCTGCGAGTGCGCCGGAAATCGATACAGGGGACCGTCTGAAAGGCGATGACACCCGATCGCACGACGGCTGTACGAGTAGCGTGTGAACAGTTTCAGTCGGAACTCTATACTCCCTCGTCAATACGTGATCTACGCGAGAACGTGGATCACGCAGTTGGGTGGCGATTTCGATTACAGTTCGACAGCGAACACAGACGAACGGTGACGCCACTCGAACTCTTCTTTCGAGGGCGACCGTTCCTCCGAGTTCGCTCCTATCGGAAGCCGTTTCGATTACACTGAACGAGAACGCTCGCTCGAACGGGCCAAAATCGATCTCTGCGACCCGCAATCGACAGTATACTCTCTTGGATCCCAGCATGGCGGAGCATGGGGCACGTTGCACGCCGGTGGAATTTCGACTGGTGAGCGATTCAGTTTCCGGTAATACCGGAACAAAGACACCCTCATCGTAGGCAGGATACGGTAGACAATACGATCGAGAATGTCGATTGTCTGTAGAACAGCGGGGTTCTTTACGGGATCAACCCGATATGCGTCGGTTGCGAGCGTGACAGTTACCGCGGATTGCGAGTTCACAATCGCCGTCACCAATACTGAACACCACCCCAAACATGTTCCGCTGGTTCGACACTGTCGCGACGGAACGTGGGTCAACGACCGTCGGGAAGCCGGGATCGATCGATCTCGAATTACAGACATACAACCGTAAATAATGGGGAAATCTCGACGGTAGTGGCCGAACGGGAGTCGCTCCCCTCGAACCGCTATCCGGCACACGGTGTCCGTTGTTCAGTATTAGAGAACTCGACGATGACGTGTATTCGAAATTTCACAGTCGGACGCTGATAGTCGCTCTCGAGTAGGATATCGCCTGATGGAGCATCGAGAATGGGAGTGTCACGCTATCCGACGACAGACGCAATTCGGCCGTTCGCCCGACTGGGAAAGCGCATCCAGGAGAGTTCCACTGTATAACGCCCGAGTTCGCGCGATCGGTGCTCGTTCAGGGAAATTTATAGTGCTGGTCATCAGACACCGTCGTATGGCACCGACGATAACGAAAATCGAGAGCCGGGAGTTCGAGTATCCGCTCGAGGACGTCGGAACCGACCAAAACGGCTTCAACCTCGTCTACGATCCCGGTGAGACGACGTGGCGCAAACTGTTCGGAATCACGATCCATACAGACGTCGGCATCACCGGCGAGTACGTGGGCGGGAACTCGCCCGGTGCGGCCCAGATCAACATGTTCGCCGATTACCTCGTCGGACGAAACCCGCTCAAGCGGGAGAAACACTGGAGCGAGATCAAGCGGGCGCTCCGGAAGTACGACCGAATGGGAATCGGCCCGATCGACATCGCCCTCTGGGATTTCGCGGGAAAGTACTACGACGCGCCGATTCACGAACTGCTCGGAACCTACCGCGAGTCGATTCCAGCCTACGCCTCGACGTACCACGGCGACGAAAACGGCGGACTGGACTCGCCAGAGGCCTTCGCCGACTTCGCAGAGGCGTGTCTCGAACGCGGCTTCCCGGGCTACAAAATCCACGGATGGGGCGGCAGCGACGCTAGCCGGGAGATCGACCGCGAACTCGATGCGATCGCAGCCGTCGGCGAGCGCGTCGGCAACGACATGGACCTCATGTTCGATCCGGCCTGCGAGTACGAAACGTTCGGCGACGCGCTCAAAGTCGGGCGCGCGCTCGACGAGTACGAGTTCTTCTGGTACGAAGACCCCTATCGTGACGGCGGCATCTCCCAGCAGGGACACCGTCGGCTCCGCGATCGACTCGATACTCCAATCTTGCAGACCGAGCACATCCGCGGCCTCGAATCCCACGCCGACTTCGTCGTCGGCGACGGGACCGATTTCGTCCGCGCGGATCCGGAGTACGACGGCGGGATCACCGGAGCGATGAAAATCGTTCACATGGCCGAGTCCTTCGGCCTCGACATCGAGTTCCACGCGCCGGGGCCGGCCCAGCGCCACTGTATCGCCGCGACGCGCAACACGAACTACTACGAACTCGCGCTGCTCCATCCCCGCTGTCAAAACACGCAGCCGCCAGTTTACGAGGGCGGCTACTCGGATATGATCGACACGGTCGACGACCGGGGCCACGTCACCGTGCCCGACGGGCCGGGTCTCGGCGTCGATTACGACTGGGACTACATCGAGGAGAACGGGACGGGCTCGGTCCACGTCTATGAGTAAACCTCGTTGACGGACACTGCAGGCATCATCGGGACCGCGGGATCGCCGGGGAGGGGCTCCTCGGCGTGGACGACGAGGACGGGAGCGCGTTGAGGGACTCCGCTGTGCAGTGGCACCGATCTGCAGCAAGAGGAGGCCAGTTTGAGAGGCGCGCAGATCGGAGCGCTAGTTTGGCTATGCTGCTCGCAGACCTACTCAACGAGTGTGACGCGGCGTAATCTGCTGAACCGTGGGAACGTGAGCGGACGGCGAAGCCGTCGCGGGTCGCTATTGATAAGATCACTGTCTGGATTAATGACGAGTAGTCTTGGGTGTATACTGCAACAGACATGGAATCAAAGCGAATCCGTGATGTCGCAGTCTGTGGTCGTCGAGGCGCTGATCCAGCCGCTGCATTTCTGCACCGATTGACCGAGAAACGCGATCTTAGCGGCACGATGTTTCTCGTCGATGGCGACGGCTCGTTGACTGCCCTCTCGAGTAGGAGCGGTCAGTTCGACGACGCCGACCGATACCGCATCGAAAAGTGGTTTCACAGGCTCAAAACACGCGTTTATCGTTTCCAGAACTCGTAGGTTGGCAGTCGGGCGACCGTCAGCGGTCTGCTTGCCCAGTTCGCACACTACCCTAACAGAGAATGGACAAACCAGTCACGAAACAGATAGATGAAACGCGGAGATGCTAAACTAGACAGTGCCGGGCCTAGAAGGGACGTGTAATAAATCAGCTGTGTTACCCATACACAGTTAACTCTGTGTTCTAATCAAAAATTCACCGGCCATTCGTAACCAATACTAGTTATTATGTGAGTTTATATTCATATGGTTTTATGTGCTGGATGCTGGTTGTTCACATGGAATGTCTACTGAATCTCAGCCAGTCAGCGATCGAAAGGGCAACATCGAACAACGCCATCAGGAGACCGCAGCGGATGTCGTTCCGCCGAACCTGAAGCTCTATATCGGCGGCGAATGGACAACGAGTTCGTCGGGAGAAACGTTCGAAACCCGTGACCCGACGACCGGCGACTCGCTCGCGACTATCCAAGCGGGGAATCACGAGGATATCGATCGAGCGGTCGAGGCGGCGTGGACCGCCTACGACGAAACGTGGTCGGACTACACAGCGGCGGACCGGCAGCGCGTTCTCGAAGAAATCGCGGACAGAGTCGAGGAAAATAAAGAGGAGTTTGCCCTTCTCGAAACGCTCGATAACGGGAAGCCGATCAGCGAGTCCAGGGTCGATATGGAGCTAGTCGCCGACCACTTCCGCTATTTCGCCGGCGCGGTCCGCGTCAACGGCGGTGAGACGATCCCGAGCGGCGGTGATAGCCAACACGTCCAAACGATTTCTGAACCGTACGGCGTCGTCGGCCAAATCATCCCGTGGAACTTCCCGCTGTTGATGGCGGCGTGGAAGCTCGGCCCAGCACTCGCCGCCGGAAACTGCTCCGTGCTCAAGCCGGCCGAAGAGACACCGTTGACGATCCTCAAACTCATGGATGAAGTCGATGACGTGCTCCCCGACGGAGTTGTAAACGTCGTCACCGGGTTCGGTCCCGAGGCCGGCGAACCGCTGGCTACGCATCCGGATATTCGAAAGCTCGCGTTCACCGGCTCGACCGAAATCGGCAAGCAGGTAATGGCACAGGCCGCCGAGAACGTCCACGACATCACACTCGAACTCGGCGGGAAGAGCCCGTTGGTCATCTATCCCGATGCTGATCTCGACAAGGCGGTCAACACGACGATAACAGCCATCTTCTACAACACGGGTGAGTGCTGTTCCGCGGGTTCGCGGCTGTTCATCCACAGCGACATTAAAGACGAGTTCCTCGACGCCTTGGCGTCCACCGCGGAGGATCTCGTTGTCGACGATCCGCTCCTCGAAGAGACAACCCTGGGACCGAAGGTGACCGAAGAACAAGCCCAAAACACGCTCGAGTACATCCAGGAAGCGCGCGACGCCGGTGCCGATTTCATCACCGGTGGAGACGTGCCGGACGACGAAGCACTCGAAGAGGGAAGCTTCGTTTCGCCGACGCTGATCGACAACATCGACCACGACAATCGTGCCGTCCAGGAGGAAATCTTCGGTCCAGTCCAAGAAGTCTTCGAGTGGACTGACTACGAGAAGATGATCGAACTGGCGAACGACGTCGATTACGGACTCGCAGCCGGGATCCTCACTAACGACCTCACGAAAGCCTATCGGACGGCAAAAGACATCGAAGCCGGGACGATATGGGTGAACCAGTACAACTCCTTCCCAGCCGGGCAACCCTTCGGCGGCTACAAAGAGTCCGGTATCGGTCGTGAGATCGGGTACGAAGCGCTCGCCGACCACTATACGCAGACGAAAACCATCAACGTCGCGTTGGAGTAGGCGATGCGTGATCCGGTCTCGGTCCCATTTCCCGAATGGGACGGCGAGCACGCCCGTCATCTCACCGTTGCACCTGACGGCAGTGTTTACGTCGTCCCGTCGGGAGCCCACGAGCGCTTGCATCAACTCGTCGTTGGGAACTCGGCTATCGGAGCGCAGTTCGACGGGCCGATCGGAACGAAGGTCGAACTCGCGCTTGCGGGCTGGGTGCAACTCCAGAGCGATCAGCTGATCGATCGAGTCAACGTCGACGCCCCCGACGGATTCGACGACACTGAACTCGTCCGAACGTTCGCTCAAATGCACGAGGCCGGATCGATCGCCGTCGCACTCCATCCGTCCGGGGAGGTACGGACGTGCACGATCCCCGAACTATCCCTTCCCGGTATCGGAGATCGCGTGCCGGTTTCATTGGGAGACGGGAACTAATACCGGTCGGCTGAATCCTCGAGTTCAATCGAGCGTATAACCCGACATGTACGTACTCGAATCGGTAGGAGTATGCTCCCGCTGACGGAGAACTGGCTCGAACCCGGCGAACGGGTGTACCACTGGCCATCGTTTTGAGCAAACTGCACGATGTTGTGCCAGCAGTGACGGAACGACAATCTGCGGTTCCTTCAGCACCATCGGTTCAGCGCAGCCGCCACGCGTTCCGTCGATAGAGTAATACCAACAGTTATATTATTAGATGGAATTATTACTCTAGTGAGTACAATGACGAAGACCACAGATCGGATCCACACGACTCATATCGGTAGTCTCCCGCGGCCGCCAGAACTGCTGGAACTGCTTAAAGCCCACCAGGACGGGGAAGACATCGACGAAGACGAGTGGACCACAACCGTCGCAGCCGCCACGAATGCTGTCCTCGAACGACAGGCCGAGGTCGGCCTCGATGTCGTCAATAACGGCGAACAGCCGCGAGTCTCGTTCAACTGGTATGTCGCGGACCGACTCAGTGGCATTGACGGCACGCGCGAGCAGGATCTCTGGGCCGACCTGCAAGCGTTTCCGGAGTACGCCGAGGAGACGTTCGAGACTGATATCATCGACCTCGCGATGCAGCCTGTCGTCACCGGTCCCGTCGAGTATACCGGCCACAAGGAGGCCGAAGCTGAACTCGACGGATTCCGCGACGCGCTCGAAGCCGCTGACACCGACTTCGATGGAACGTTCGTAACCTCGGCATCGCCGAGTATCGTCGCAACCACACACGTCGACGAGTATTATGACTCGTACGAGGAGTTCCTTTTCGCCGTCGCGGATGCGATGCAAAAGGAGTACGAACTGATTGCCGAGACCGGAATGACCCTTCAACTCGACGCACCCGAACTGCTCACCATCGGCCAAACGTCGGCCTATGCGGACGAATCCCTCGAAGAAATCAGGGACGCTACTCGCCTTCACGTCGAGGCGCTCAACAAGGCATTGGAGAACGTCCCTGCCGAGCAGGTTCGCCTTCACACCTGCTGGGGAAGCTACGAGGGCCCACACCATCTCGATACGGATCTCGTTGACCTCCTTCCAGAAATCTACGATGCCGACATTACGGGACTAAGTATCGAACAGGCAAACCCTCGCCACCAGCACGAGTACCGTGCATTTGCGGAACATCCACTTCCAGACGGTTGGACGCTGCTACCAGGTGTTGTCGATGTGAAGACGAACATCATCGACCACCCTGAGACGATCGCGGACCGTCTCGAACGCGCCGCCGATGCGGTCGACGACGAGACGCCGCTGGTCGCCGCACCCGATTGCGGCTTTGGGACGCAGGCTGGACTCGGCATGGTCCACCCCGAAATCGCGTGGGCGAAACTCGAGGCGCTCGTCGAAGGTGCCGAGATCGCGACCGAACGTATCTACTGACAGAAGCCTATATCATTCAGTATTTATGATTCGTAATAGTTCGAAGTACACGTATTTACACCGAGGCAATAAGACGCATTCGTCTTTACTCACATTCCTTCAGAGGTACTGTCTTGCCCGTTCGCTTCGTCAATAGTCACAAGATCATTTGAAGGCGATCATAGCGGCAGTTGCCGTCTATAGATACTACCCACGAATGCGAGTTCAGTTGGACGTCGCGGACAGTAGAACGAGTCAGTCGTCGTTATGGTATCCGCCTCCACAGACGGAAATTGGGTTCGAAATACCAGATCACGAAAATACTAGATGAAAGGATAATCGTGATCGACACCGGTCGTGAAGATGAACCAATTAAAATCGAACGACACCATCGAACGACGAACTCGAAACCGGAGATATCCACGGGGTCGCGGTTGATTGCGGACAACTACGAGGATTTCCTGAAGCGGTCACGATTGCTGCTTCAGCCGAACTGTCAGAACGTTTTTCCTGTGTTACTCTGTACGTGTTTGTAACACGTATCGATTGACAATGGATGAATTCCTTGACCAACCACCAAGTGACGAACTGATCCAACAACTTCGAGGGAGTAGCCGCGAGCAGGTTTGTGATCGACTCGAGGGGTACCGCGAGGCAAATGCCGACACACAGAAAGAACTCCTTCGAGCGTTGCAATCGATCGCAGTCGAGCAGCCGGCTGTACTCACTCCGTTCGTTCCCGAACTGCTCCCATTTCTCACTGCTGAAGAACGATCGGTTCGACTGACGACCGCGAAGCTATTCGTTTCCCTATCGAAGACGAGACCCGACGCAATGGTCGATACTGCCGACGCACTAGCTGCTCGACTCGCTGACAAGTCAGAGTTCTACTACGTCCGGGCGCGCTTGGCCGAGACACTTGGGTACGTTGCAGTCGAGTATCCCGAGAAAGCCACAACACCGGACCTGCTCGCAGATCTCCGGACTGGCCTCTCGTTCGACGAGCCGGAGGTAAAAGAAAAACTGGCGAAAGCGCTCGCCTACGTCGCACTCGGCAACCCCCGTCGATTGTGCTACTGGATTTCGGATCTCGCAGCCCATCTCGATGCCGAGGACGAACTCGTCCGCTATTACCTTAGCACGGCGATTGTGGCAGTCGGCTGTGAGCAACCCGCTGCACTGTCCGACAGTGTCGGCGAACTCGGTTCCCGTCTCGACGACGAGTGTCCGTACGTCTGTGGACGTGCGGCCGAAGCACTTGGGTTGCTCGCGGGTGCTACTTCGGACACGTCGATAGTTCCAGAGGAACGGCTTGTCACCGTCGGGTCGGCGAGTGACGAACCGTTTGTGACCGATCGCACACGGTTTGCGCTTGCTCGTCTCGAGAGCGAGAGTTCAGTCGACTCCGGTGACGGGATCGCCTCACTCGAATCGATCCGCGATCAGGTGGATGAAATTGCCGACGCAATCGCGGCACCTGACGGTGAATGTACTCAGTGTGGGTGTTCACTTCCCGAGAGTGGGCCGCCGATGTGCCCGCGCTGCGGGACGCCATATTGAGCCAGATGTTTAGGCAGGCCAAAAACGAAGCAGTTATTATATTTTAGGTTAGCCTAAATAGTATGTCAAGCATCAACGCGGCATGTGAGGGGCCGACGCGGCGGGAGTACGTGATGTACGGTGGGACAGTTGCGGTCGGCGGGGTTCTCGCCGGCTGTACCGGCGGAACGGGAAACATGGGGGACGGGTCGAGCGATTCAACTGATTCGACGGACTCGTACACCGTTTCGATGGAACCGGTTGGCGACGTCACCTTCGATCGGGTACCGGATCGGTTTGTCGCCTACGACGGCGGGTATGCAGATATGGCCGTTGCCCTCGGGAAAGCCGATGGGCTACGTGGTCTCGGTGGTGCGGACCGGTATTACACGTCCGTCTACGATGACGTTCCAGGCGTCGATATCGATCGAAGTATCATCGAATCACATCCGGAAGTTCGGACGAAAGAAGAGTTCTACGAACTCAACGCAGATATCCATCTGTACGATCCGGAGATGCTAATTAACTGGTACGGGTGGAACGGTTCGGATGTCGAGGAAATCGCTTCGAACGTTGCTCCGTTCTTCGGCAATCTGATCTTTCGCCGATCCGATTCGTGGCACGACTACCGGTATTACACGCTCTATGAAGCCTTCGAAATGATCGCCCGTGTGTTCCAACGCGAGGAGCGATTCGAAGCGTTTGCAACACTCCACGACGAGTTCATCGCTTCGATTCGCTCTCGTCTCCCACCCGTCGAGGACCGTCCCGACGTGCTTCTTACCTTCGCGGGCATGGAGGAGCCCACGACGTTTTCCCCGTATCGACTCACCGACGCAGGGACGAGCAAGAAACAGTGGCGCGATCTCGGCGTTGCGGACGCGCTTGCCGGGACGGCTATCGAGAACCTCAGTACGACGAACCGCGGTAAACTCGACTACGAGAACCTTCTGGAGGTCGATCCGGACGTAATTCTCATTCGAGGTCACGAGCAAAAATCGCCGACAGCGTTTCGCGACACTGTCCTCGCTTACATGGAGGACCACCCCGTCGGAAGCGAACTCACAGCCGTCCAGAACGGCCGAGTATATCGTGGTGGATATCTACATCAGGGACCGATTCACAACCTGTTTCTGACGGAGCGCGCTGCAAAACAACTCTATCCCGACGAGTTCGGTGACGTAACCGACGAGACAGAACTCTTCGACCGACAGCGTGTTTCGGCTATCATCAACGGGGAGTTCTAACATGACGGCCGATAGTGATCCGGAAACGACGAGACAGTCGACGCGACGAGATGTCATGAGATATGGCGGTGCAGTCGTTGGGGCTGGGGTACTCGCCGGGTGCCTCAATAGTGGGCCGGTCCAATCGGAGGGGGCAGGAGAGACGGGCTATACCGTCGAAATATCGCCTGTGGGAGAAGTTTCCTTCGACTCACCGCCGGAAACCGTTTTCACTCGGTTGACACACCATGCTGGAATGGCGTTTGCACTCGGGCATGGGAATACCGTTAACGCGATGCACTCGCCCGAGTATTACGATGCACTGTGGAATCAGTTCGTCGAGCGCCTTCCGGGTGTGTCACTCGATTGGACGGGACTGTACTCCTCGTGGGAGCCCGACAAGGAGACGTTGTACGAACTGGACAGTGATATCCACCTCGCTGATGTTGCGGGGATCACGCAACTCAGTAGCTGGACTCGTGACGACGTCGACGAGATTGCCGCGAACATCGCGCCGTGGTTCGGAAATTCGCTTAGCGATCGTCATCAAGAACCGGCTGGAGAGTGGGCGGACGGCTACCAGTATTACGGATTGTGGGAGCAGTTCGAAATCGTCGCCGAAGCCTTCCAGGAGCAAGCGCGGTATCGGGAACTGGCAACGATACGGCGGGAATTGCTCGACACGATCGAGGCGGGTCTTCCATCGGATGGGGCCCGTCCGACCGTCGCGCTGATTGGACTGAGCGAAATCGAGAGCCCCTACGTCTATACCACCGATGCGCCCGGATTTCTAACCGCACATCTGCGGCCGTTCGATCCGTTGGACGCGTTCGATGCGTCCATCGGCTCCGGCGACCAGGTGGATATGGAAGCGATGTTGGACGCTGACCCCGACGTGATCTTCACACTCGGCGGGATGGTTCCGGATACGGATATGGCGACGTTACGAACTGAACTGCGCGAGCACGCAGTTGGCCAAGAACTCGCTGCAGTCGAGAACAACCGCGTGTATGCACAGGGCGCGCGCTACCAGGGGCCGATTCTGAATCTCTTTCAGATAGAGATGACGGCGAAACAGCTGTATCCCGACCAGTTTGGAGACTGGCCAACCTACGAAGCGGGAGCGTATCCCGAAATCCCGGACGACGAACAACTCTTCGATCGCCAGCGGGTTGCAGACATCATTACGGGTGATACATAACCGATCTGTGGGAACGGCCGGGTGTGACCGCGATCGCTATCGAGATCGCCGGTTACAGCCGATTCAGGTTCGTTCTGCCGCTCAGATATTTACATACGTACTACCGTAAATGTCGTGAACGCCAGCACTAGTCGTTCGACGAGTTCAGTGCGTGTAATTGTCGGGTGTTGGAGTGAGTCAGCTCGCGGCCGCGGTCGTTTGAGAGCGGTGTCTTTCGCCACAAACCGGTCTTCTGAGGGAAAATCAGTAGGAAAGAGTCCGTCAAAATCGCGGTAAGAATCCGGCGCGATACCGTGGTGTGCGATAGTAGCCGTGATTACTTCGTGGAGTGACTCCGCTGTAGCCGTACTCGCACACCATTACAAAAATAGAAATACAATTATCATATGTTATAAATTCGGGCGTAAAACAACCGACGCGGAGACAGTAGACTGGCCGTCGAATTCGAGGCCATCAGAGCGAACACCGGTTTGGTCCAGTGGTAATACCTAGTGGATACTGGACGGTAGCTGGTGATTTCAGTGGTGGTTCGTCGGCACTCGTAGGCGACGCCTGTATCGGGAGGTTCCCCAGCGGTCCGACGATGATAGGACGCTGTTACCGGAGTGACGACCCATAGGTTTAGATATGATGCGCTATCAGTTCGAAGTACCAGTGGCACACCGTCGACTACAGTTCGTTCGCGGACAGCTCGCGTGGATGCTGGCACTCGTCATCGCCCTGTCGGCCGTTAGCCTGTTCTCGTACGAATTGTTCTTTGTCGGGTCGCTACTCGGGCTTCTGCTCATCGTCGAACTGACTGCGCCGGTCACTGTCCGGCCCCGGTGGAGACGACGACTGATGTGGGTCGTTCTCATCGGTTTCGTCGCCTTCATCCTCGCCGTCGGTTACCGGTTCGTCGAAGTTCTGCCGCCGGAGGTGATACCGTGGTGAACGATGCTGGGCGATCGACATCCGGACCAGCAGTGTTCGATCGACGGTTCGAGTGGCTGACGCTCCTTGCGTGGGCCCTCGGAGTCGCGGTAGGCGGCACGCTGCTGCTAGCCGCCGTGACATCGACGGCGGCGTTCGATCCGTTCAACCCCTCATGGAACGGGACGGCAGACCTCCGAAACCACCTCGAATCCGATCCCGATGTAGAGAGCGAATTGGTTCGCGACACGAACTCGTACGAGACGGAAGATCCGGACGAAACGGTTGCGATCGTCATCGCACCTGACGAGCCGTACACCGGCGCGGACGCAAAGCGAGTTCGGTCGTTCGTCGACGAGGGCGGAACGCTCGTCGTCTTCGAAAACGTTGGAGCCGAGGGGAACGCCCTGCTTGAAGCCGTCGACGCCGACGCTCGGGTCGATGGACGGCTGCTTCGCGACGAACAACACTACTATCGCGGCCCGAAGATGCCGATCGCGACCGGCGTCGCGAACCATTCGATAACCGCCGACGTCGAGCAGTTGACGTTGAACCACGGAACGGCAGTGAATCCCGGATCAAACGAGACGACCGAACTCGTCACGACGAGCAGTATCGCGTCTCTCGAGGGTGATGGTGGCGATACCGGAAACCCTCCGTCCCCTTCCTCGGGTTCCGCCGGAGCCGACACCTCGACCCACCGATGAGTCGAATAGTCGGCGTTCTCGAGCGATGGCGATTCAGGCACGTCTCCGTCGAGATAGACGAGCCAGGCGAGACGAACGGTCTCCCCGGACACGGTCGGCTGTACGTCGTGAGCGTGGTTCCACGTCCGCCCGTGTTCGAGTTCCGTTTCGAACCGCTTCAGTTCGCGCTGTTCGGCGACCGAGTCGTTCTCGACGGCTTGTTCGATGACGACCACGGTGTAGCCGACGGTCCGTCGCTCCCGGTTCTCGACGGTGAATACGAGTTCATGACTCTCTCCATCATCGAACGTCGTCGGGTAGTTACCGGCGACGAGTTCGCCGTCGTTCGTCTCCGTGAGGATGGACACTTCCGAGAACTGCTCGCCCGTTTGGGGACCCACGACGGCGTACCCGATGCTGCTTACGGCCAGAAGGAGGACGATCGCAACGGAGATGTGGATCGCCGCGGCGGGCCGCGATTCCGCGGCGGATGCTGGGGCGCGAACGGCAGCGATCCACCGTTCGACGGGGGGCTGAAAACGCTCGGCTGGAGGGAGCGCGTGCCGTCGCTTGGCCCCAATAAGCGTCGCGACGAGCGTAATCGCACTGAGCGTACCGACGAGCGGTTGGGCGGCCACCGTTCCCAAGCCGAAGTACAAGACCAGCCCGACCAGCGACACGACCGACACACTCAGCGCGAGCGCTCTGACTCCGAGAGGGTCGCGTCGGTCGACTCCTCGAGTTCGTCGTACTGGTCGCGCAACTGCGTCCCCGTCTCGGTCGCAGTGGTTGCGACGCTGTCGAGTTCACGTGCGAGTTCGCGAGCGCGAGCCTCGTCACCGGCGTCTCGTGCTCGCTCGTACTCGTCTCTGAGCTCCTGATACCGTTGTGCCGCATCGGTGACCCGAGTTTGGTCTTCGCGTATGGCCTCGAACAGTTCGGCGTGGTCCTCGCCCTCCGTTTGGGCGGCAACGTCGAGGTACGCATCGTAGTCGTCCCCGACGTATCGGCCGGCGCGGTCGTAGTTTCCGTCCTCGAGTTGGACGGCGCTTTCGTCGATGTTTTCGACCATCCGATCCATCAGCCACGTTTCGAGTGTCGCCGGGTTTCCGGACTCCCTGTACTCGTCGGGGTTTTCGTGGCGGACCGTGTCGTTATCCGCACTGTCGGCCTCGATCTGTGCAAACTGTGCCTGCGAGGCGGGTCCTATCGAGGCCGTCTGTGCGTCTGCGTGACCGGTGATCGTTGCTCCAGTAAGGCTGGAGGGACCGATTGTGAACCCGATCACGAGAAAGCCACAGAGGAGAATGCGCGTATCGAGACGACTCACGCCCGTATCCTCTACGCTGATACCTAAAAGCTATTGTTTTCGTTTTCGATAGTGATTATCAGTGGGACGACGAAACAGTCTCGTACAACGACACGTGTGGATACTATGGTCTGAATACCGGCGGAAGGTCAGGTCGTAAGCGGGTCGTGACTACCGGTTGAGCGATACGCGGCACCAAACGGATAAGACGTAACTCAGACTGCTTCGACGCGTTCGAAGAGATACGTTCCGATGGCGACCATCAGCACCGACGAAACGACGAGTGCGCCGAAATCGAGGAAAAGCGGATACGCTGCGGAGCCGACTAACACCGCTCGCAATCCGTCGACACCATAGGTCAGCGGATTCATGAACGCGAGTATTCGAATCGGGTCCGGAAGGCTCTCGACCGGGTAGAGCGCGCCCGAAAGGAAGAAGAGTGGAAAGATGACGAACTGGATGATCAGTCCGAATCCCTCACTATCGCTAAACTGCGAGGCGAGCGCCACCCCGAATCCGACGAACGTCACCGCGATGAGCACGAGAAAAACCGCCGCGAGCGGCAACAAGAGTAAACTGTCGAATCGAAATCCGAGTGGAACCGACAGGACGAGAATGAGCACCGCCTGTACGAGAGCCGTCGTGGATCCACCGGCGATCCGTCCGAGAACGATGGACGTGCGACTCACAGGGGCGACCAGAATCTCCTTCAGGAAGCCAACGTCCTGATCGGAGAGGATCGAAAGCCCGGCGAACGACGAGCCAAATAGCATCGTAAACCCCACCATTCCAGGGACGAGATACTGGAGATAGTCGACATCCGCCGGCAACCCGGGAATAGCGGCATCGCTAAAGCCGAATCCCAAAAACACGAGGAACAAAAGCGGCATCGAGATGGACCCAATGATTCGAGAGGGTGTCCGTACGAATCGCGTGACATCGCGTCGCCAGAGCGCATAAATGCTACGCGGGTCGATGAGGTTCATTCGTCATCCTCCGGTGTCGTCGACGCGTGTCGATCAGCCGTCGTAGACGGGTGAATACCCTCAAGAGCGCTATCGTTCGCATCACCGGACGAGTTCGACTCGCGTTCCGCAATCGTTGCACCGGTCAGCGAAAGAAAGACGGTTTCGAGGTTCGGTTTGTGAATATCGACGGACGCGATCGCAACACCGGTCTCATCGGCCAGTCGAACGAGATCGGCAATGCGAGTCTCGCCGTGCTCTACCGTGATCCGTACCTGAGTTGGACTGGTGGTGTACTCCATGACCCACGGACAGGCATCCAATCGACTGCAAAACGATGACAGTGATCCGTCGACCTCCAAGATCACGACATCACCACCGAGCGAGTCCTTGAGAGCGGCGGGCGTATCGATGGCCGCGATTTCACCGTCATCGACGATGGCGACGCGGTCACAGAGCTGTTCCGCTTCTTCGATATAGTGGGACGTCAGGACGATGGAAACCCCAGCCTCGTCGTTCATTCGCTGGATGTACTCCCACGTGTCTCTCCGCGTCCGCGCGTCGAGTCCGACCGTCGGCTCGTCGAGGAAGAGTACCGACGGTTCGTGCAACAGTCCGCGTCCGATTTCGAGACGGCGTTTCATCCCCCCAGAGTAAGATCCGACGGGGTCGTCGCGTTCCGCCTCCAGGCCGACGAGTTCAAACACCTCGTCGATGCGCTCGTCGCGGTCGGCCTTGTGCTGTCCATACAGTTGTGCGTGGAACGTCAGGTTCTCCTCACCGGTCAGCTCCTCGTCCAACGCCGGTTCCTGAAAGACGATCCCGAGGCTGTTGCGAACGGCCGCGGTCTCTTCGATGATATCGTGGCCGTTGACGGTTGCGGTCCCCGATGACGGACGAAGGAGGGTGACAAGCATGTTGATGAGCGTCGACTTCCCTGCGCCGTTCGGACCGAGCAACCCGAACAGTTCACCGTCTTCGACGCGAAAGGAGAGGTCGTCGACCGCAGTCGTCTCCCCGAACGTCTTGGACAAGCCATCGACCTGTATCGCAACCATGATAGTATGTTAGTACTCCTAATTAGCCGTTCAATACATAAGTATCCATTGGAGAGTTTAGAGGAAAGTTGCCCCCGTAGTGCGCAAAGAGAGAGAGAAGATGATCTACAGGCGGCGCAGGCCGAGGNTAAGTATCCATTGGAGAGTTTAGAGGAAAGTTGCCCCCGTAGTGCGCAAAGAGAGAGAGAAGATGATCTACAGGCGGCGCAGGCCGAGGTATTCGTCCTGTTTTCCTGTGAAAATCGGTGGAAACAACATCCGACCAGCACACGTCGACAGGTGCGGATGGGAAGAAACCGAGTTCCGGCGAGCCCCGACGAGTTCGGCTGAAGTGAAAAAGTGAAGAAGTGAACGACTCGTTAGTGGTTGGGCCACTTACCGCGTTTCAAACACATCATATCGGCTCAGCGAGTGCGAGGTCGATGCTCCCACAGTGCTTCCGCCGTGCGGAGGGCGGACACTGTTTCCGCGACATCGTGAACGCGAACAATATCAGCACCGTGTTTCGCAGCGACGAGGTGAGCAGCGAGACTCGGTGCAACCCGCTCCTGTGGCGGCTGATCGACGATCTCTTTCGTGAACGACTTGCGTGACGCGCCAACGAGAACCGGATAGCCGAGCGCGCTGAACTCGTCGGTTCGAGCGATGAGTTCGAGATCGTCACCCGGGCCCGTCGCGAACCCGACACCGGGATCGAGAACGAACTGATCGTCGGAAACACCAGCGTTCCGAGCACGTTCGACGCGTTCCTCCAGCCGCTCGCAAACCGCAGCAACGATATCGGCGGCGGTTGGGGTGAACTCGGGCTCGACGGGGATATTGACCGCATCCATGAGAATGACCGCACAATCCCGGGACGCGACGAGTGATCGCATATCGGGATCATCGAGTCCGTTCTGGTCGTTGATGATGTCGGCACCGGCGTCGAGGACCGCCTCGGCGACCGCCGGTTTGTACGTATCGACGGAGATCATCGCCTCGATATCGGGATCGTCGGCAATCCGCTCGACGACGGGAACGACGCGCGAGAGTTCCTCGTCAATCGAAACAGGATCGGCACCAGGACGAGTGCTTTCGCCACCGATGTCGATGATAGCTGCTCCCGCTTCGTCGATTTCTCGGGCGCGTGCGATCGCGTCCGAAACCGCAGTATAGTTGCCTCCATCGGAGAACGAATCCGGCGTTACGTTCAGAATACCCATCACCTGCGTTTTGGGCGTCCGACCCACTGCCTGCGTCGAAGTCATGTCGATACTGTCCCTCGATGATTGACGTGGATAAGTGCGGTGGATTCGCTCGTATCCGTCGCGATAACAACAAAATTGTCAGTCCCATATTCATATCGCTGGTAGTACTATTATTGAGAGAAGCGTTCAACCGACGGCTCACTCGCGGCATTCGCCCTCCTTCTCCAGTACGAGTTCAGCTGTCGATGACCGCTTGCGCCGTGTGCCGGTCGGCGCTTCGCTGCGACGATCCGTCCCGTCACAGGCGATTGCTTCGAGAGCAGCGGCGTGAACTCGTCTCTGCCTCGGAGTAGATACCGGTTGTCGAAAACGGTCTCGGTCCGGGATGACGAGTGACTTCGGTGTTCACAGTATACGAGAGGCGAAACGAATGGCCATATTCTCACCGTTGTGTCCGCTATACAAAATATATAAACCACGTAAATATTTTACTTTCAATGGAACAGAAACTGTGAAGTTCGAGATTGTATTGCGATCATCCATGGCATCGGAAGACCGCCATCCCGAGAAGTCAGCTCGAAGTACCGTCTCGCGGCGTGGATACCTCCGCCTGGGTGCCGTTGCGACCGTCGGTGTCGGGACGCTCACAGCGGTAGACGAGTATACCGATACCGGGTCCGCTGGCGCGGTTTCGACGGCCGATCCATCACCAGCCGACTCGGAAATCGGCGGTGGGGCGGCGTACTCCACTGATGTTACCGAAAACGATGCGACGACGACGGTCGGCACCGGCTCCGGACTGAAAACCGCGTTGCAGAACGCGAGTGCAGGCGATGTGGTCTGGGTCGACAGCGGTGCGACGATCGATATGACCGGGGAGTCGAACATCGAGATTCCCTCGGGCGTAACCCTGGCAAGCGGGCGCGGAATCGACGGCTCACAGGGGGCGCTCTTGCACGTCGATAGCGGCATGAACGGCGAATCGCTGTTCCGGTGTTCCTACGAAACGGGCGTTCGCGTCACGGGGATACAGCTTCGCGGCCCGTTCCCCGGCGGTTACTTCGATCCGCCGGAAGATCCGGACGAACCGGGATACACCGAGAAAGAGTCCGCCGGAATCTTCGTGTACAACACCGAATCGAGCAGGACCGTCGAGATCGACAACTGCCACCTCTGGGGGTGGACGAGCGGTGCGGTTCGTCTCGGCGCGAACGCGAACGGCGGCACGAGTTGCCCGACCGGGACGCACGTCCACCACTGTTCGATCCACACGAACGCGATGGAACACCTCGGATACGGCGTGGACCTGCTGAACGGCGACCAACACCTGATCGAGTACTGTTACTTCGACCTCAATCGTCACTGTATCGACGGGTTCGGAAACCCGGAAAACGGCTACGAGGCCCGGTACAACATCGTCGACGACAGGACGGTGAGCCACGCCTTCGATATGCACAACTGGGCGACGAATCGCGGCGATCGCAACGTGGCGGGGAGCACGATTTCCATTCACCACAACACGTTCCGGTACGCGAACGAAGTAGAGGGCGAGCCGGACGAGTATCGCGATGGCGGCCCGCAGGAGTACATCAAGATACGGGAAGCGCCCGACGATCGGTGCGATATCGACAACAACTGGTTCCAACACAAGGAGAAACCGCCGGCCGGAACCACCGGCGGCGATCAGTACGCGTACACCCAGACGGGTGTCTCCTCGTGGACGAACATGTACGAATCGAACAACGCGTTCGGTCCCGAGGAACCGGCCGCGGACATCGGCGCGCCGCGTACTGGGAACGGCGGTGGAGGCGGTGGTGGAACGCCGGACTTCGAGTACAACGACGACGTGACCGCCGTCAACGCGCCGGTTGACTCGCACAACGAACGGTCCGGACTGCAACTCAGCGTCACGAACAACTTCGACTCGAAACTGAACATCACCGACGTGACGATCGAGCCGGCGAACGCAGCCATCGGTGAACTCTCGGATCACTCGATGGAAGAGGGAATGTGGCAAAGCGAACTGTACGTCGACGCCGACATTCAGGACAGCGCCGCCGATATCAACAACGGCCTTTCGCTTCCCGGCTCGATCGACCTGCGAAACGACGGACACGACGACAGCGACCGCCGGTGGGCCGTGTTCTCGCCAGGGTCGACAGGCGAACTAAATCTCTACCAGTTCGAAAACGACGGTTCCCCCGTAGACATGGTCGGTGAAACGGTCGCGTTGACGATCGACTACTACCTGGATGACGGGAACTCCACAACCGGTTCGAAGACGCTTTCGCTCTCCCCCTGAGCCGGGCCACAACGGTCCCTGCGTTTCCACCCGGTTTACGGGACGATCGGACCCGGTGGTAACCTCGGCCCAGCGACGACTCGTACAGCAGCCGTCAGTCAGTTCCGGCGCACCCGCGACTGTCCGGATCGTGCCGGGAAATCGGCACGGCAGACCGTATCAGGGACGCAGCGATTCGAGCACTTCCGCACCGCGTTCGAGCGAGGCGACAGGATCCGCGGGCTCGTCGTGCTCGTAGATTATCCATTCGGCCCCAGCGTCGCAGGCGGCCGTCACGCACGCTTCGAGGTCGACCTCCCCCTCGCCGAGTTCGACCGGCCGTCCGTCGGCGACGTCCTTGATATGAACGAGCGGAACACGTCCCGCAAGGCGCTCGAGCAACGCGACCGGGTCGTACCCCGCGGCGACCGCCCACCCCACGTCGAGTTCAATCGAGAGTGACTCGTCGGTGTGCTCGATCAAGCGTTCGAAGGCGCTTCGACCGTTGTCCGCGCGGCCCTGTCCCGCGACCGTGACGAACTCGTGATCGTGATTGTGGTAGCCGAGTTCGAAGCCCCGCGTCTCGAGCCTGTCGGCGAGCGTTTCGAGTCGGGTTCCGGTCTCTCGAACCGCGTCCGCCGTCGAGAAGTGTTCCGCGTCCAGATACGGAACGGTGAGCCGATCGCTTCCGAGCACCGCGTAATCCGAGACGACGGCGTCGAGATCACCCTCAAGTGATTCGATGCCGATGTGAGCCCCAGCGGCGGTCAGGCCAGTGTCCGCAAGGACTGTAGCCGTTTCCGGTGTGGGGTCGTCCGCGCCGGCGAACTCGACGCCGTCGAAGCTCGTTTGGCCGACGCGGCGCAACAGCGATGGAAGCGATTCGTCGAGTTCGCGGAGCGTGTATAGCTGAATTGCGGTTTTGACCATTGATCGTCGAATACGACAATGATGATGAAAGTAGTTTCGTTCGGAACGATCGGTCTCCGGTTGGCAGCTCGATCCGGGAGCGAGACCGTCGTCTCGCACGGGTGACGTCAACATCTCGGTGCCGGGGAGTACACCCGAGAAGGTGGAGAAGACGCGCGAAAATTCCTGAGACCGCTACCCCATCACGGTATAGGGAACGTACGTGACGAGTTCAGGAACGAAGATCAGGATGACGAGTGCCAGCAGGATTGGGATGTAGAACGGGATCACGGAGCGGATGACCTGTTCGAGGGAAGCGTCGGTCACTTTCTCGAGGACGAACAGGAGTGCGCCGAACGGCGGGGTGAGCGTGCCGACCATCAGCGCGAGGATCATGACGATGCCGAAGTGGACGGGATCGATGCCGACGAGTTCGACGATGGGGATCAGAATCGGCGTGAGGATCGTAATCGACGCGGTGACGCTCATGAACGTGCCGATGATAAGAAACATGAGGACGAACAGGACGAGGATCAGCGTCGGGTTCTCGGTCAGTGCGGTGATCTCTTCGGCCATCAGCGTCGGGAGGCCGAGTTGCAGGGCGACGAGTCCGTAGACGGTCGCAGAGGCGATGATGAACGTCAGCGAGAAGGTTTCGACGGTCGCGTCCGAGATTTCGTCGGCGAGGTTGCCGACGTTCAGTTGTCCGGAGAGGAAGCCGTAGGCAATAACGTACATGACGGCGACCGCGCCGGCCTCCGTCGCGGTAAACCAGCCGCCGAGGAGGCCGCCGATGATGATAACGGGGATGAAGAGCGCGATGACGGATGATTTGAGCGTTCGAACGAGATAGCGGAGACTGAACGGCTCACCGCTGTCGTAGCCGCGTTTGCGGACGATGAGAAAGACAAACGCGAGCAACATGAGTCCGAGGAGAATTCCGGGGAGGATGCCGCCGAGGAATAACTGACCGATCGACTCCTCCGCGAGGACGGCATAGAGGATGACGGGAACGCTCGGCGGGATGATCGGCCCGATAAGCGCCGAGGAGCCCGTAACGCCGAGTGAGATGTCTCGTTCGTAGCCGTAGTCGCGCATCGCGCTGTACTCGACGCGGCCGAGACCGGCTGCGTCCGCTAGTGCGAGCCCGGACATCCCCGAAAAGAGGATGCTCGCGACGACGTTGACGTACGCGATGCCGCCGCGGAATTGTCGAACCGCAGCGTTTGCGACGTCGAAAATATCTCTGGTCATACCGGTCGCGTTCATCAACCGCCCAAGCAAGACGTAAAACGGAATCGCGAGCAGGACGAAACTGTTGACCCCGTTGAAGAGGCGGCTGTTGATCAATCCCGGGTCGAATCCGGTGCCGACGCCGGGGACGAGCATGACGACGATGCTCGTCGAGAGCATCGCGATGGCGACCGGAACGCCGAGGCCGTACAGGAGAAACAGCGGCCCCAGAAACAGGATTGCGAGGAGCAAGAGGTCGTTCATTCCGATCGGACCTCCCGAAGGCGCTTCCAGATGGTCGTCCCGCGGACCTCATCGCTGACGAGGTGCCACAGTTTGATCGACTCGTTGACGAGCATCAGCCCGAGCCCGCCGGCGATCAGCAGAAACATCATGCCGAGCGTTGCCCACGAGAGGCCGACGATTTGGGTATCCAGGTTGCTGATCCCGCCGAGGACGAGGTGGTAGACGACGACCGCGAGCGTCGACACGACCACGAGGAGGACGAACACGTCGGCGGCGTACTTGACCCGCGGATACCGCTTCCCGACGCGATCGAGCAGGAATTCCAGCTTGATGTTTTCGTTGTTGCGAGAGGCGATCGCCGCGCCGAAGTACGTCCCGACGATCAACGCGAACCGACCGACCGGTTCCGTCCAGTACCAGTCCAGTGGCAAGTTCAGAAGTCGAATGGCGACCTGCAATGTTGCCATGAGGATGGTCGTCGCGAAGATGAGTCCACCCGCGTAAAGAACGAGCGTATCGTACAGCGTATCCTGTTTCAATCCGAGGCGCTGATCGATCTCCATACACCACGTGTTACCATACCATATATTATGAAAGTACGGGGTCACGTCACGCACTGTATCGCCGGTCGCACCAGTGGCCGAGGCGCGGTTGGGGCGGTGAGACGAGAGCCGCCACCGGAATCGCTCACGGGAAACGAACCGTCAGATCTGTCGCCAATCGTCCCACTCGCCGGCCCAATCTCCGAACATCTCCTCAACGACGGGCTCAGCGGCGTTCCGGAACGCATCCTGATCGACATCCTCGATAATTTCCATGCCGGCGTCCTCGAGTTCCTGAAACAGCGTCTCTTCGTTTTCCCGCGCATCGGCGGAAATCTGCTGTGTCGCCTCCACCGATGCCTCGTCGACGAGTTCTTGATGCGCGTCGTCGAGTCCCTGATAGAACTCGTCGTTCATGTACAGGGCACCGACCTGGACGTGGTGGCCGGTGAGGCTGAGGTAGTCCTGAACCTCTTGGAGGTTAAACGAATGGATCTGCGGAACGTCGCCCTCGGACGCCTCGACGACACCGGTCTGGAGGCCGCTGTACAGTTCGTCCAGTGAGACCGGTGTCGGGTTGGCACCGATTTCGCTCCAGATGTCGACCCACTCGTCGATTTCGGGGAGGCGCAACTCGATACCGTCGACGTCGCTCGGCTCACGAACCGGCTCGTTCGACGTGAAGTGTCTGAGACCGCGGTAGATCCACTCGCCCATCATGAACTGGTTGCCGTCCGAGCGCATCTCCTCGTGTGCGGGTTGGAAGTCCTCGTGTTCGGTCACCCGCGTCAGATGCTCGTAGTCCTCGAAGACGATGGGGATGTTGACGAACGAGTAGTCCTCGGCGTACATCATGTACGGCCACCGCGAGTCGGCGTGCGCCTCGACCGTCCCCTCCCGACAGAGGTCGGAAATTTCCTCCTCACCGCCGTAGGCTCCGCCCTCGGATACAGTCACCTCGAGTTCGTCGTCGCTTTCCGCCTCGACGATCGACTTGAACTCCTCGGCCGCGTCGACGACGACGTGACCGGGTTCGTAGGTGCTCGCGATCGTGATCTCGTTGCCTCCGCTGCCGCCGCCCAGACAGCCCACGACCGCCGTCAGACCGAGTCCGCTCGCACCGACGGCGGTCCGTTTGAGAACAGTCCGTCTGCTATGGTAATCGCTCCCATGAGCCATACGAAGGTGGTCACGATCGGTCGTGTTAATACTTTGGTTGCTTCTCACGAGGAGCAACTAGACCGTCGAAAACGGTTCGTGTCGGTCTCGTTATAGCCCGATCGTGGCTCACGCACTGGTCGTCGTCATGCCGACAGTTGCCGACCGGGAACGCCGCTCGATCGACGCCGACTTCGCTCTCGGAACCGACGCCGAACTCGGTCTGGTCCGTGCCACCGATCGGAGCGCCTTCGAACGAGACCTCCAGCGAACGCAGCCATCGATGGAGGGAATCGACAGCATCGACGACCTGCAGTAGCCACTGACAGTCATTCCCTCCCTGCCGGCAGGTTTTTGCTGACCGGTATCACAGCACATTGTATGGCCGAAACAGCGACTACCCTCGTGATGCACGAAGCCCCACACCAGGGATCCGTCGACGAACTCGCGGCCGCGGTCCATGATCGAAATCCGGAGATCCCGCTCACGAAGGCCTACAGTTACGAGGAGTCGAAACGAGCGCTGCAGGACGAAGACACGGAGATCGTCATCACGCGGGCGCTCCCAGATGAACTCCTCGCCGAGGCGGCGTCGATACGCTGGATCCAGGCGCTTAGCGCCGGCGTCGATCACTACGACATCGAACGGCTCCGCGACCGGAACATTCGCCTGACGAACGCCTCCGGCGTCCACGCAAATCCCGCTGCGGAGCAAGTTTTCGGGTACATGCTGCAGTTCGAGCGAAACCTCCGACAGGGCTTTCGCCAACAGGCGCGGCGGGAGTGGCGTCACTTCGGCGGCGGCGAACTCGCCGAGGGAACGCTCGGCGTCGTCGGCGTCGGCGAAATCGGCAGTCGCATCGCCGAACTCGGGTCGGCGTTCGAGATGACGACCCTCGGCCTCCGGCAGTCGCCGGATCGCGGTCACGACGCTATCGACGAGATGTTCGGACCGGACGAGTTGCACGCGCTCCTCGCACGCTCCGATTACGTGGCGCTGGCCTGCCCGCTCACTGACGGGACTCGAAACTTGCTGAGCGCTCGCGAGTTCGAGTCGATGCCCCAGCACGGCGTGGTGCTAAACGTGGCCCGAGGCGAGGTCATCGACGAACCGGCGCTCATCTCCGCCCTCCAGAAGGGGAGGATCGGCGGTGCCGCACTCGACGTGCAACGCCGGGAGCCGCTGCCGGCGGACTCGCCGTTGTGGGACCTCTCGAACGTCATCATCACGCCGCACATGGCGGGGTCGACGCCGAACTATCTCGATCGCTGTGCGGACATCTTCGTATCGAACTACGACCGGTACGTGCGCGGCGAGACCGACGAGTTCGAAAATCAGATCGTCTGAGGACCGGCGCTCATCGAAGCGCCGTCGAACCGCGATTCCGCGATTCTGCGTTCACGGTTCCGCGATTCGATCACCCGGACCGGATGCTTCGATTGAGACCGTTGAGGTACCCGACCGCCTGTGCGCGGCCCCGGTGGCCCCAGTCGGTGTCGCCGACCATATCGGGAACGTGGTCGGGAACGACCACGCCCTGGAAGCCGACATCGTGGAGCGTCCGCATGACCGATCGCTCGTCGTAATTACTGTGTTCGTCGTCCAAAAACGTCTCTTTGAACGACGGCCAGGTCCCGATGACATCGCGGAAGTGGACGAAGACGATGTCGTCGCGCTCGCCGAAGGTTCGGACGACCGCCTCGATATCGGTGTCGGGCATCTCCGAAAAACAGCCCAGACACAGCTTCAGGCCGTGATTGTCGCTCGGAACGGCGTCCATCGCGCGCTCGAACGCCGACACGTCACGAAAGAGCCGCGGAATCCCGCCAAGCTGTTCGACCGTCGGCGGGTCGGCCGGATGTAACGCCATCGTGACGCCAGCCTCCTCGGCTACCGGGAGGACTTCCTCAAGGAACCGTTCGTAGTTCTCCCAAAGTTCGGCCTCGGTGTACTTCCGATCGAGGCTCTCGACAGGTTCGTACGGATCGGCGAGCGCCTCGATATCGAACTCGCTCGAGGCCGCACCGCCGCGAACGGGCGTCGACTCGGACGTGCGCATCGGCACGACGCCCCGCGGGTTCCACTGGTAGCCGAGGATCGGCACGCCGGCCTCGCCGAGGTTCCGAACGAGTTCAGTAATCGTCTCGAGTTGGGCGTCCTGCCCCGGTTTGCCGAGCATGATCTTCCCGTAGACGTTGTAGTTCAGCGACTGGATGCCCATGAACCGAAGGCCGTGTTCGGCGGCTCGCTCGCGCGCCTCGACGAGTTCAGAGACCGACGGGACGACGCCCTCGTCGATCGTGATCGTCGTCTCGTCGTCCGAGCCCTCGTCGGTGAAGATGTCGCCGCGGGGCAGTCGGTGATCGACGAAAACGTCGTCGACGCCGATCTGTTTGCAGTACGCGAGCCGGTCGTCCGCGAGCGTCCGCGTCCGTACGCCGACGCGCATCGGCAAGTCGGCCGTCGTCGCAGGAGTGGGTGCTGTCATCTACGGTGAACTCGTCCTCGTATCGGACCAAATAGCTTCCGCCGAGTCACACTGTATCGACAGCGGTGCTCGCGTCGACGGCGCGGCTCCAGGGACCGGCGCTGGCGATTACGTCCGGTGGCAAGCGAGCACTCGTGCGTACTGCGATTCGATCGGTCGCCGCTTGCACTAGCCACCGTCCTCGACGGATTGCCACGGCGGCTCGTCGACGCCGTACGTGTCGGCGAGTTCGGCGAGCGTCGCTCGGACGCCGGTGCCGATCGGAACGCCGTCCCGTTCACGCCGGTCTTTCGTCCGCGCTTCCGGTTCGCCGGGAAGCAACACCTCGTCGAACTCGGTGCGGGGCGGCGTTGATTTGAGGTCCGTCGCCATGACGGACAAGCGCTCTTTGAACGCCTCGGGGTCGGTAAATGCGGAGACATCGATTACCCCGATCATGTGTCCCAGGCCGGCCGGCGTCGTCATATCGTCGTACATCGTCGGCACATCGTCGCCGAACGCCGTATCCAGGAGGAGGCCGCAGAACGCGTCGACCACCAGGCCGAGGCCGTAGCCCTTCGGCCCGGCCATCGGTCGGAGCGCGTGGAACTCCTCGGGGTCGGTAATGGGTTCGCCCGCTTCGTCGACGGCCCACTCCGGCTGGATCTCCTCGTCTTCCTCCGCCGCGAGGATGACGTTTCCTTTCGCGGTGACGCTCGTGGCCATATCGAGCGTGACCGGATAGCCGAGGTTCGACGGGAGTCCGACGGAGATCGGATTCGTCCCGAAGTACGGGTCCGTGCCGCCGAACGGCGCGACGTTCGGCCCCGCATGGGTCATCCCGATTCCGATGAACTCGTGTTCTGCGGCGACGTTCGTGTAGTAGGAGGCGGTGCCGAAGTGGTTGCTATTGCGGACGCCGACGAAGGCGCAGCCGGTCTCGGCCGCCAGCTCCATCGCCGTCTCCGTCGCTCGAACGGTACTCACCTGTCCGGCCCCGCCGTCGGCGTCGAGGATCGCGGTTCCAGCCGCCGTCTCCTCGATCGTCATGTCGGGTTCCGTCTCGATCCCGCCGGATTCGATGCGTTCGACGTAGGGGTCCAGCCGAACGACGCCGTGCGTGTCGATGCCGCGAAGATTCGCGTCGACGAGTGTCTCGGCAACCGTGGCAGCGTGAGACGCGGAGAGACCGGCCGCTTCCAGCGTCCGCGCGGCGAACGTTTCGAGGGCGTCTGGATCGGTCCGGACGGCGGCGGACGAGTTCACGGTCATCTTACGCGTCCCCGCTGTCGACGATTCGCGTGTAGTACGTTTCGGCCCGCTCCTTGTCCGAGTCGGAGAGATCGACGAGCGGTTCCCGAACCGGTCCGCCGACGAGGCCGGCGAGGTCCATGCCGTACTTGACCGCGGGCACGTTGTTGGCGGCCGCGAACGGATTGTTCGGGCCGGATTCCGCCCGCAGGTTCTCGTAAGGACGGATGCGATTTCGGATACGTCGCGCCCGCTCGAAGTCCTCAGCCTCGATCGCCTCGTGCAGCGCCATCGAAGCGGCCGGCGCGAAGTTTCCGATGCCGGTCGTGAATCCCTCGGCTCCCTCGAGCGCGAACGACGGAGCGAATCGCTCCGCGATGCCGTTGATGCAGACGAACTCGTCGTCGACGCGATCGACGAGGTGGGAAAACGCCTGGATATCGTTGATGGCATACTTGACGCCGACGATGTTCTCGACCGTCGAGAGGGAGGCGATGGCGTCGTCGCTGAGTTCGGGGCCGCGCTTGTACATAACCACGCCGAGGTCGGTTCGCGCCGCGATATCGCGGTAGTACCGCCTGACCCCTTCCTCGTGGAGGTACGTGTGATCCGGGTGCATGATCATGATCCCGTCGACGCCGAGCTCGTCGTAGGTGCGTGCCAGATCGACGATATTTTTCGTGCTGCCGGCTGCACCGGCGACCACGGTGCTATCCCCGGCGACGGCGTCGACCGTCGATTCGACGACGCCGATGCGTTCGTCGCGAGTCAGCGAGTAGTACTCGCCGGTATTCCCGCAGGGGATAAACAGCGAGCCGTTCGCGGCTTCGATCGCCTCGAGGTTGGTTTCGTACGCGTCGGACTGTACGGCTCGGCCGTCGTCGCTGAACGGGACGGCCGTGGTAAAGGCGACGCTGCGGAGCCCGGCTTTCAGGCCTGTGTAACTCATCCACATACGACGTGTCACGACCAGCGTAATATGGCTTGTGGCTCGGGCAACCCAGAAACCGTCGTAGGAGATCCGTCGCACCGGTTCACCGGAGAGCCATCGAACGGCGAATCGATATGATCGAACGCGATCGCAGCTACGAATACTGCGTGTTGAGTTCGATGACTCTCGCGACGTTCGTGACGAGCGTCGGGAGTTCCTCTTCGAAGTACTCGCCGCTGGCGCGTTTCGTTGGGACCGTCACGCTCAGACTGGCAATCGTCTCGGGACCGCATTCGATCGGGGCGGCGACACAGCAGATGCCTTCGATCCGTTCCTCCCTGTCGTAGGCGTACCCGCGCTCGCGGATCGTCTCGATGCGCTCCCGGAGTTCATCTCGGTCGACGACGGTGTGTTCCGTTCGCGGCCGTAACTCGCTGTTCGACAGGATCTCCTCGACGCGGTCGTCGGGGAGGACCGAGAGGATGGTTTTCCCGACCGCCGTAGAGTGAAGCGACACGCTCGTCCCGAGTTGTGAGTCCGTCTGGACGTATCGGTGACCGCGCGATTGGTAGAAGTAGATGCCCTCGCCCTGGTACTCGACGACGACCTGGGCGCGCTCACCGGTTTGATCGACGATGTCGTCGATTTCCGCCTTCGCCGCCCGGTAGAGATTCTGGTAGCGATCGGTGCTTCGGGCTGCGCCACCGAGCGTCAGAAACGGCAGGCCGACGTGATACTCGTCATCGATCCGGAACAGATATCCCATTTCGGTGAGCGTCTGGAGGTGAGCGTGAACCGTACTCTTGGAGCGGCCGAGCGTCTCCGCGAGTTCGGAGACGGTCGCACCGTCGGTCGACGAAACCCGTTCGATGATCGTGAACGCGGTGCGCGTCGACTTGATCTGCTTTCGGTCTGTCGATCCCATGCGGGTGGCAATAACACCCGCGATAATATAACTATCGCAGCAGTTCGACACTGTCGAACGAGGCCGAGCACGGAGTCGAGAGTGCGTGACGAGTACCACAATGAATTACAAATGTACAGTTGTAAATAGATTGTCGATCGCGATCGGCGTTCGTTCTATAGATTATGAAACCATCTTGTGGCGGCCAAACAAGACGAGCTACGGCCACTACTGAATTCGTTCCGACTCGAAAATAGTTCCGCAAGTGCTTCTGCAAGCGCGATATTACTGATATTACTGGCACCACGAACGATCGGTCCCGCGATAGACGCCAGTCCCGACTGCGAACGCCTCCATCGACGACGTTTCCGACCTAAGCGCCCCGTAAACGGACTGGCCCCGGTAAAATATCCCTCGGAAACCACGCCCCTCGATCGGACGGCGACCCGGCAAGCGTTCTATGATGCGTAGATTTATTTGGTCGGCAGAAGAACGACAACCAATGACCGACAGTCAACTGCTGACGACGACCGAAACGTCGCTGGCGGTAATCGAAACGATTCAAGAGCGAGACGGGGCGACGCCCGCGGAGTTGGCGGCGACGCTCGATCTCTCAGAGAGTACAGTGTACAAACACCTCTATACGCTCGGCAAACACGGCTACGTCGTCGCGAACGGCGATACGTACCGACTCGGCGGCCGGTTCTATCATTTCGGGATGTACGTCCGAAATCGCAGCAAGATCTACGAACTCGCGGGAAAGTACGTGATCGAACTCGCGGAGCAGTCGAACGAGGAATCCGACTTCGGCATCGAAGAAAACGGCCGCATCGTCACGCTGTTCGACTCGGTCGGCAGCTCAGCGACTCCGAGTTCGCGACTCAACAACTACGAGTTCATGCACACGACGGCGATCGGAAAGGCGATCCTCGCTCGCCTTCCGCCGTCTCGCATCGACCAGATCATCGACCGTTGGGGACTCCCCCAGCTCACCGACCGGACGATCACGTCCCGAGAAGTGCTGGACGATGAACTCGCACGGATTCGAGAGCGAGGCTACGCGATCAACGACCAGGAATCGATCCCCGGAAAGCGCGTCGCCGGCGTCGTCGCCGAAGACCCGTCCGGACGTATCATCGGCGGCTTTACCGTCTCCGGACCGGCCTACCGGATCGAAGACGCCGACCTCTACCGGGAGTTTCCCGACATCCTCCAGCGGGTCGTCCCCGAGTTCGAAGCTGAACTCGACTCGCAGGGACTCGTCTGAGCGGTGGAATCGGGCGCGTCATCGATTTCGGCCCGATCCCCGTAAATATTCGATGCGATACCCCACTGACCAATACGGATGACCGCTTTCCAGCCGGTTTCCAAAAGGTTAAAGTAGTATTGCCGATCTCGGTTGTGAGTGTATGTCATATGAGGCGTTGCCGTACGGAGCGCTGTCACTGGTGCCGCCGCTGCTCGCGATTGCACTCGCGATGTACACGCGGCAGGTACTAGTGTCGCTGTTCGCCGGGGTCTGGGCCGGTGCGTTGCTGATCGCCGACTGGAACCCGATTGCCGCAACAGCGTTATCGATGGACTGGATCGTCGAAGTGGTCAGATCGCCGTTCGATACGAAATTCCTCATCCTGATCATGTTCATGGGGGCAGGTGCCGCGTTCATCCACAAATCGGGCGGGATCATCGCGCTCCAGAACTGGATCGGCCACCGGGTGAACACCGCCCGCGATTCGCAAATCCTGACGTGGCTCATCGGCATCTTCATCTTCTTCGATTCGTATACGAGCACGATCGTCACCGGAAACGCGACGCGAGAACTCTCCGAGGAGAACCACACGTCCCGCGAGATGCACGCGTACGTACTCGACTCGACCACCTCGCCGGTGACGACCTTCGGTCCCGTTTCGAACTGGATCGGCTACCAGGTGTCGATGATCATCGTCGGCTTCGAGGCCGCCGAGTTCACGGCCGAAGAAGTCGGTCTCACCGCCTTCGGGCTCTTCCTGCAGAGCATTCCGTGGAACATCTACTGCTTTCTCGCGTTCTTCATGGTCGGCTTCATCTCGATCACCCAGCGGTTCTACGGCCCGATGCTGGACGCCGAATGGCGGTCGCGCAAGGAGAGAAAGACCAAGCGGGACGACGCGACCCCGCTCTCGGACATCGAAACCGACGTCGGCGAGCCGAGCGAGAAGAACCCGACGCTGGTTAACTTCTTCGCGCCGATTCTGACGCTGCTGGTCGTCGGACTCGTCTCGATGTGGTGGCTCGGCGGCGGCCACCAACCCGGCGTCGACATCGCGACCGCATTCCAGGAGACCGACGTCGCACTCGGCCTGCTTTACGGTTCGTTCGCGTTCATGGCCGTCGGCATGCTCGGTGCCGTCGGCTTCCGGACGATGGACCTCGACGAGGCGGGTGACACCATCATCAGCGGCTTCAAGACGATGATGATCGCCGCCGCGATCATCGTGCTCGCCTGGAGCATCGGCCACGCCGCCGAACAGGTCGGCACCGCCGAGTTCATCGTCGATGTCATGGTCGACAGCGGCGTGCCCGGTTCGTTCCTGCCGCTGCTCATCTTCGTCGCCGCGATGTTCATCGCGTTTACGACGGGGACCTCCTGGGGAACGATGGCGATCCTGACGCCGCTCGCGATCCCGCTCGGCTACGAACTCGTCGGCGTGTCGATCCTGCCGGTGCTGATGGGCGTGCTGTTCGGCGGTGCGATCTGGGGCGACCACGTCTCGCCGATCAGCGATACGACCGTCATGTCATCGATCTTCGCCGGCTCGGATCACATCGACCACGTGTCCACGCAGATTCCGTTCGCGATGACCGCAGCCGGCGTCACGGTGTTTGCGCTGTTGTTGTACGCCGCCGGACTCACGTCGGCGCTTGTCTTGCTTCCGCTCTCGGTCGTCCTCACCGCGGGCGTCGTCGTTGCGCTGAACAAACTGGACGCTCGCCGGAAGAACCTCCCCGAAATCATGCCGACCGCGAAGGCTATCGAGAACGGCACGATCGATACCGACGCGATCGAGAACGGAAACCGGTCCGACGCAACCCGGTTTAACGGGACCTACGACTACATCGCATCGATTCCGCTGACCGCGGTCGGCGTCGTCGCCGTCTATCTCGGCCTCGTCTTCGCGTTCGTCATGATCGGTCTCTGAACGTAACTCCCTCCCGGCCGTATCCAATCTTCTACGAGTTCAGTTTCAGTAGCCGACGAGAGACGAGCCATCGGTATCGAACGCGAGGACTGGGAGGAGCGACCGATCACAACTACTATACGGTCCGTTCGTCCAGTACGACGTATGGCAACGGTCCACGTCATAGCGACCGGTGGGACGATTGCGGGGACGACGAGTGAGACCGGCACGGTTCCGACCGAATCCGGACGCGACCTGCTGGAGGCATATCCCGAGAGCGTCGAGCGCATCGATGTCGATATCGAACTCGAGCAACTCACGCAGACGCCGAGTTCGGAACTGGCGTTCGATCACTTAGTGGAACTGGCCGCACGCGTTCGCGCCGTCGCTTCCGACGTCGACGGCGTCGTAATCCTCCACGGAACCGATACGATCGAAGAGACCGCCTATTATCTGGACCTCGTCCTCGATGTGAACTCGCCGGTCGTCTGTACCGGTGCACAACGGCCACACGACGCGATCAGTCCGGACGGGCCGGCGAACGTTCGCGGCGCGCTCGCTGCGGCGAGCCACGAGCACGTCCGATCGGGAAGTTACGTTTTCTTTAACGATCGACTGCACGCGGCGCGACCGGTGACCAAGCGCCACAGCAGCAACCTCGCGGCGTACGACTCGGGTAATTACGGCCCGGTCGCCGAACGGACGCCGGAGGGACTCTGGTTCTATCGCCGTCCCGAGAGTCTGTCGACGATGATTCCCGTCCGAGACGTGACGGCGACCGTCGAAATCGTCGCGACATCGACGGACACGACCGGATCGCAGATCGTTGCTGCCGTCGATCGCGGCGTCGATGGACTCGTCGTCGACGGACTCGGACTCGGAAACGTTCCCGGCGCTGTCGCCGACGCAATTCGTACTGCGGTCGGCGACGGAGTTGACGTGGTCATCACGACACGCTGTCGAGATGGGGTCGTCTCGCCAGTGTACGGAGCCGACGGCGGTGCTGCAGTGCTCGAGGAAGCTGGTGCGATGTTCGCGTCGAACCTCTCCGCACAAAAGGCCCGAATCAAACTCCTCGCTGCGCTGTCGACCCGACCGGACCGACCGATCCGACCGCTGTTCGACGCCGCTCGATACGACGGGCACGGATACGTCCGTTCGACCACTGGCTGCGGCGATACCTGTTAATCCCAGTCGTTGACTACCCATCAATCGTCCCGCCGACAAGACAGAAGCGAAACCTCGAACGCGAGGCTGAACTCGTGTCTCCCGACCGCTTCGATTCGCGTCCGAGGAAAATATTAGCGGGTCCGAAACCAATAGTACCAGGGATCGGTATCTCTTGGGCTGTAGCTATTGGTCTATAGTGATCACAATACCAGTACTGATCCTGTGTCGTATACAGGATAATATCCCCAGATTGTGGTGAAAACAAACACGTTCAGTACTACTTAGTTCCCATACGTGAGCACTTCTGATGGAATGCGATCACTACTCGAGACACCCCTCGTTCGAGACGGCAAATCGATCATTCTTGCGCACGACCACGGGTTAGAACACGGGCCGACCGCCTTCTCCGAAGTGCCGGAACGACTCGATCCGGAGACCGTCTTCGAGATGGCAACCCACGACGCCGTAACCGGATTCGCGGTGCAGAAAGGGCTCGCAGAAACATACTATCCCTCCTACGAAGACGACGTGAACCTGCTGGCGAAACTCAACGGTACCAGCAGCCTCTGGATGGGTGAACCGTACTCGCCCCAGACGTGCTCGGTCGAGTACGCGCTCGAACTCGGTGCCGACGCCGTCGGCTACACGGTATACCCCGGCACCAACCGCGAACCGGAGATGTTCGAAGAGTTCCGAACCGTACAAGAGCAGGCACGCAAGCAAGACGTTCCGGTCGCGATGTGGTCGTATCCGCGCGGGCAGGCGCTGAAAGAACACCGCAAGCCCGACGTGATCTCGTATGCGACCCGAATCGCGCTCGAACTCGGCGCGGACATTGCGAAGGTAAAGTATCCCCGCAGCGGCGACGCAATGGCCACGGCGGTGGACGCGGCGGGTGACGTAAACGTCGTGCTCAGCGGCGGCTCGAAAACCTCGGACTACGAGTTCCTCTCGCTAGTCGAGACAGCGATGAACGCCGGTGCGAGTGGGCTGGCCGTCGGTCGAAACGTGTGGCAACGCGACAATCCCGAACGAATTCTCGACGCACTCGAAGCGGTCGTTTTCGACGGTGCAACCGCAGACGAGGCGCTCCCCGAGTAACGATCCTCGGGACCCGAGTCTCGACTCGGTCGGCACGCGACAGCAACGGAGTGCAGTCGACCTGCCGGCTCCGCTGATTAGTACATAAATTTCGTGCAGAAACAATCAATACCAGATACAAATATGAATGCCACCGTGCAAGTATCCGTCGAACACACAGCTATGTTACCGGCAATGCGAAAGCGCGATATCGTCGAGGTGGTCTCCGAGCGTGGCGAGTGTTCCGTCGCCGAACTCGCCGAGGAGATGGACTGCTCGAAGGCGACGATCCGTCGGGATCTCAGCGATCTCGAGGAACGACAGTTGATCGAGCGGTCACACGGCGGTGCCGTCCCGGCGACGACCGTCGGAAGCGAACAGACCTACGGCCAAAAGGAGGTACAAAACCTCAACAGCAAGATGGTCATCGCCGAGCGAGCGGTCGAGGAAATCGCCGAGAATCAAGTCGTCTTCTTCGACTCGGGCTCGACGACGATGCAAGTCGCCAAGAACGTCCCGACTGACCGATCGTTCCTGTCAGTGACGAACTCGCCGGTAGTAGCGATAGAACTCGGAGAGAAAGACAACGATGTGAAACTGACCGGCGGCACGCTTCGCCACGAGACGCGAGCGCTCACCGGGCCAAGCGCAGAGCGGTTCATGGAGCGAACGAACTTCGACTTGCTGTTTCTCGGGACGAACGCAATTGATCCGTCAGAAGGGCTCATGACGCCGAACGAAGACGAGGCCCGCCTGAAATCGCTCATGATCGAAAACGCAGCGCGCGTCGTCCTCGTTTCCGATGGTACCAAGCTAGACAAGCAGAGCTTCGTCAAATTCGCGTCTGTTGAAGACGTAGACGTGTTCATCACCGACGTAACGCTCTCTGAGCGTCAGCGCGAGCCGTTTGACGCCGCCGGCGTCGAACTCACCGAGGGGGTCGGCCAGTGATCGTCACCGTCACGCTCAACCCCGCAGTCGACCACACGCTCGCGATTCCCGACCTTCCCGAGGACGGCGAAATCGCACGCACCGACGACGCGCGCGTCGACCCCGGCGGAAAGGGCATCAACGTCTCGAAGTACCTCGTCGAACTCGGCACCGAAACGACCGCAACCGGAATCACCGGTGACTTTCTCGGCCAGTTCGTTCGAGACAGTCTGACTGAAAAAGGGATCGATAACGACTTCGTCGACATCGAGGGTCGGACGCGGCTCAATACCACGATTTTGACCGCGGATTCGGAGTACAAGATCAATCACGACGGACCCGCGGTCAACGGCCACGCGATCGAAACGCTCCTCGAAACTATCGAGCGCAACGACCCGGACACCGTCGTCGTCGGCGGCAGTCTCCCGCCCGGACTTGGTCCCGACGCTATCGACCGAATCGCTCGGGCGGGCGACTGGCAAACGGCGGTCGACGTCGGTGGAGATGTACTCCGCGACTTGGACGCCTCCTATACGCTCTGTAAACCGAACCGAGAAGAACTCGCAGTAGCGACGGACCGCCCGATCGACTCGCTCGAGGACTGTTACGACGCAGTCGAACGGCTGCAAACGATGGGCTACGACCGCGTTGTTGCATCGCTTGGAGCCGACGGTGCAATCATGGCAACACCGGACGGTCTGTTGCATGCAGCGGCGCTGGAGACGACTGTCGTCGACACGGTTGGAGCTGGCGACTCGTTGCTCGCAGGGGTACTGGCCGCGCTCGAACGCGGTGCAACGGACGAAGAAGCGCTTCGGTCGGGCGTCGCGGTTGCCGCACAGGTGGTCTCGGTACCGGGGACGACCGTCCCACCGCTCGACGACGTACCAACGCGACTCGAATCTGTACCAGTCTCATCGCCGGAGCCCTTCTCACGGTGACTACATCTGACTATTTGGAATCCATTCACCGTCATGTGTTCATTCCTGAACGGTCGCTGTCCGATACAGAAGACGGGGATCAATTGTGTCTCAAATCAGCAACAGCTAGCGAACTTGAATCGGTTTGCGAGTTCTATCTGCGTGATTAGATTTTTATTTCGAAAATTATAGACAGTAACAATCATACTCGAAAATTCTTTTGAATAATAGGTAGGAACTTCAGAGCGAAGCATGGCATTGACAGACAGTGCGGAGAACGCGCTCCGGTCGCACGTTACGTCCGTAAAGGAGGACGTGATGACCGGCGTGTCGTTCATGATTCCGTTCGTCACGATCGGGGGGATCTTCCTTGCAGTGGCGTACATGGTCGCCGAGCTCCCGTTTACAGCCGGTAACACCGAGAACGTGTTCGAAGCGACCGGGACGCTCGCCTGGTACCTGGCCGAGATCGGTAACCTGGGACTGACGATTATGATCCCCGTTCTGGGGGCGTACATCAGCTACGGTATCGCGGACAAACCCGGATTGGCTCCGGGGTTCATCCTCTCGTGGACGATCCAGCAAGAGCGGATCATCGAAGCTGCGGGGACGATCGTCGGGTTCCAAGCCGACGGTGCCGTTGCCGGGTTCCTCGGCGCGCTCGTGGCCGGTCTGCTCGCCGGCTACGTCGCTCGGTGGATGAAGGGATGGGCTGTTCCATCCTTCATCAAGCCGATGATGCCGGTGTTGATTATCCCCGTCTTCACGACGGCGCTGCTGACCCCGCTCGTGATCGTCGGGCTCGGCGTTCCGATCGCCATCGTCGACGACGCGCTGACGACGTTCCTCCAGAACATGGAGGGCGCAAACGCCCTGCTCCTGGGCGCGATCCTCGGCGCGATGATGGCCCTCGACGTGGGCGGCCCAGTCAACAAGGTTGCGTACGTCTTCGCGGTCGCGCTCGTCGGCGACCAGATCCACGGACCGATGGCCGCGGTAATGATCGCGGGCATGACGCCGCCGCTCGGATTGGCGCTCTCGAACTTCATCGCTCCCCAGAAATACTCCGCCGAAATGTACGAGAACGCCAAGGCCGCGATCCCGCTCGGGCTGGCGTTCGTCACCGAGGGAGCAATCCCCTACGCGGCGGCCGATCCGCTTCGGGTTATTCCGAGCGCCGTGATCGGGAGTTCGACGGCCGCGGCGACGGCGATGTGGCTCGGCGTGACGATGCCGGCCCCGCACGGCGGTGTCTTCGTGATCATCCTCTCGAATAGCGCGCTCGCGTTCCTCGGCTGTATCGCGCTCGGAACCGCGGTGACCGCGGCCGTTGCGACGGCGATCAAACCCGACTTCGAACAGACGGTCGCCGATGTCGAAACGAATACCGGGGGAACGAGTTCACAGCCAGCGGCACAAACTAACGATTAAGACAAGCTTGTTACCGACCGCTCTATACTCACGGATTACAACCGATGACTGACACACTCACTCAAAATCGAATCGAGACGCTCGCGCCGACCGAACACATCTCACTCGAACCGCCGACCACCGACAAGCGGGGCTACATCGAATTCCTCCTGGATCTGCTCGTCGACGCAGGGCGTGTCGACGACCGTGAAACCGCGCTGCAGGCATTGCTCGCACGGGAGGAGGAGACGACGACCGGTGTCGGCATGGGTATCGGGATTCCCCACGCCCAGACCGACGCGGTAACCGAACCGTCGGTGGCGTTTACCCGCTCGGACGACGGCGTCGACTTCGGGGCGATGGACGACGAGCCCGCACGGCTCCTCTTTATGATTCTCGTCCCCGAGTCAGGAGCCGACGACCACCTCGCGATCCTGAGTACGCTGTCGCGTGCGCTCATGCACGACGAGGTCCGCGAGGAGCTGTACGATGCGGAAACGCCCGCCGACGTTCAGACAGTTCTCAAGGAGGCGGTAGCATGAGTTCCGAACTCGAACGGGTCGTTACAGTCGTTCCCGAAGCGGGCCTGCACGCTCGTCCCGCCGCCGCGTTCGTCGAAACGGTCAATGACTCGGACTCCGATATCCAGATCGCGCACGCGACCGACGACGATGACGATACCGACCTCACGCCCGCAGCCAGCATGATCGCCGTCACGAGCCTCGGCGTCGAACACGGCGAAGAGATCCGGATCGTTGCCGACGGCCCGAATGCGGAGGCGACGCTCGACGAACTCGAACGCGTGCTTACGACTCCCGAAGACGAACTCGACGGAGAGAACGCAACAGCCACAGACACAGACGCAGACGCGACCACAGACACGAATGCCTGAGCAGATGTCCCGCCGAACACTCACCGGAACCGGTGCGACGCCACGCGCTGCCGTCGGCACGGTCGTCTGGTACGATCGAGACAGCGACCTCGGAGACCCCGACGAGACGAGCGTCGATCCGCCAACTGAACTCGAACGATTCGAAGACGCGCGCGAAGCCGCCCGCGCGGAACTCGAAGCCGAGCGCGAGCGCACCGCCGAGCGGGTCGGCGAACAGGAGGCCGGCGTGTTCGACGCGCACCTGCAGTTCCTCGACGACCCGCAGATCGAATCCGGCGTCACAAGTGCCGTCGAGAACGACCTGCCAGCCGAACACGCCGTCAAACGAGCCTTTGCGGACCCGATCGAGCAGTTCCAGGAGATGGACGGTCGGATGGCCGAGCGGGCCGACGACCTCCGCGACGTTCGCGACCGCCTGATTCGGCTGCTCACCGGCAGCGAACGGGTCGATCTCGGCGACCTCCCGAACGGAGCCGTCGTCCTCGCCGAGCGACTGACTCCCAGCGATACGGCACAACTCGATCCGGACCGGGTTGCCGGGTTCGCGACCGTTACCGGCGGCCGAACCTCCCACGCGGCGATCTTCGCTCGATCACTGGCACTCCCGGCCGTCGTCGGCATCGGCGACGAACTACGCGAGGTCGAGGAAGACGCGACCGTCGTCGTCGACGGAGAGACCGGCGAACTCTGTCTCGATCCGACCGACGAGCGCCGCGAAGAGGCGGCCACCGCCAGCGAGGTCGACGTTCGAACCGACCCCGTGAGCACGGTCGACGGAACGACCGTCGAGGTGGCCGCAAACGTCGGCCAACCCGCCGAACTCGACGGCGTCCGAGCACAGGGCGCGGACGGAATCGGCCTCTACCGCACGGAGTTTCTGTTTCTCGACCGCCAGTCACCACCCGACGAGGACGAACAGTACGACGCGTACACGACCGCGCTCGATACGTTCCCGGATGGACGCGTAATCGTCCGCACGCTCGACATCGGCGGCGACAAGCCGATCCCCTACCTCAACCTTCCCGACGAGGAGAATCCGTTCCTCGGCGAACGCGGGATCCGTCGCTCGCTCGACTCCGACACCGAACTCTTCGAAACCCAACTGCGCGCGCTGCTCCGCGCAGCCGCCGATGGCGACGGAGAACTCGCCATCATGTTCCCGCTCGTCACGACAGTCGATGAACTCGACGCCGCACTCGAAACCGTCGACGCAGTTGCAACGCAACTGGACGCGGAAAACGTCACCCACGCTGTCCCCGAACTCGGCGTGATGATCGAAACCCCGAGCGCCGTGTTCGCCGCGCCCGAACTCGCCGAGCGGGTCGACTTCCTCAGCGTCGGTACGAACGATCTCACCCAGTACACGATGGCCGCCGCACGCGGCAACGAAAACGTCGAAGCGCTCAGAGATCCGACACAGCCGGCCGTTCTTCGTGCCATCGCACGAACCGTCGAGGCAGCCCACGAAAACGATGCGTGGGTCGGCATGTGCGGCGAAATGGCCGGCGACCCCGACCTAACCGAACTCCTCGTCGGACTCGGATTCGATGAACTGAGCATGAGCGCCGTCACCATTCCGGACGTGAAAGCAGCCGTCCAGTCGGTCCACACCGACGAGGCGTCCGCGCACGCAACACACGCACTCGACGCAGCCACCAGAGAGCAGATACGTACACAGCTCGACGAGTAACTCGCCTACTGCAACCACACAACACCACACAGCCATGAAACTCATCGCAGTCACGTCATGTCCAACCGGTATCGCACACAGCCAGATGGCAGCGGAAAATCTCGAGACAACCGCCGAAGACCGCGGCCACGACATCAAAGTCGAGGTCCAGGGCGCAATGGGTGCCGAAAACGAACTGACCGAGACCGACATCCAGACCGCTGACGCAGCGATCATCGCCGCAGATACGGCGGTCAGCCAGGACCGCTTTACGGACATCGTGCTGATCAAAAGCACCGTCAAAGAAGCCGTCAACGACGCCGGCGGACTCATCGATCAAGCGGTGCACCAAGCCGAAGCCGGCGAAACAGGCGTTACCGCCGTCGGGTCCGAGGGCGGAGCGACCGCCGAATCCGAACCCGAACAGGAAAGCGCTACCTCGGCAACCGCCGAATCCACGGAACAGCTCGGCGGCGACCCCTCCAAAGGCCTCTTCGCCCGCCTCAAGCGGTTATTCTCCTGATGGGACGGGCTCGACTCGATCCGACGAGGAGCACGGACACCACACCCACACCTCCCGCGAACACCCGACGAAACCGATGACACTAACCGACGTACGCACACTCCTCGATGAACTCGCGGCGATCACGCCCGCCGTCAGGACAGAGTTACGATCGGCCGCCAATCAGGGAAAAACGGCGACAGAGAACTCGAGCGGCGACGACCAATCAGTCGCGGATCTGGCCATCAACCGCCTGTTTCGCGAGCAACTGAGCCCGCTCAACGCCGTCGGTGCGTTCGCCAGCGAAGAGTGTGAGAGCGTCGAAGAAACCGGCGAAGGATACAGTGTCGCCATCGATCCGCTCGACGGATCGTCGAATCTGCAGTCGAACAATACCGTCGGAACGGTCATCGGCGTATACGACGCACCGCTTCCGGCCAGCGGACGGAATCTGATCGCCAGCGTCGTCCTCCTGTACGGGCCGATAACGACGATGACGGCCGCCGTCGACGGAACTGTAACGCGGTATACGATCGACTGCGGCGATATCGTCGATTCCAGTTCGGTGACTATTCCCGATGCGAAGCAGGTGTGTGGATTCGCCGGAACGACGAGCGAGTGGTCGGCACCGGTCCGGTCGTTCTGGCGGGAGCTAACCGACGGGTGCAAACTGCGGTACACCGGTGCGATGGTCGGCGATATCGCGCACCTCCTCGTCGACGGCGGGCTGCTCGGATATCCCGAACGAACGTCCAGTCCGGGCGGGGACCTTCGGCTCCAGTACGAGGTGAATCCGATCGCCCACCACGTCGAAACCGCCGGCGGACGGTCGTCGACCGGTCGCGGGTCACCGCTCGATATCCAACCCGACGGATTGCATCAGCACGTTCCGGCGTACTTCGGGACACCAGCCGCGATAGACGCGTTGGAGGCACATATCGAGAGTGCCAATCAAACAGAAAAATAAGATACCGCCGCGAGCGTAGACGAACACATCCGCCGACCGTAACTTACTGAAGGAGCGGGTGGTGGAACAATATTTCACGTGCTGTTTCGGTCGCCGTTTTATGAAAAAAGAAAGACGCAACTGATGACCTGTCAAACTACCCCTAGATTTATGCCTTATGGAAATGACCATCGGATATGGAAGGAAAATTCTACGAAGATTTTGTCGTCGGCGATACGCAAGAGTTTGGTAACTATACCGTCGAAAAAGAGGAGATTATCGAATATGGAGAGAAATACGACCCCCAACCGTTTCATACGGACGAGGATGCCGCCGAAGAGTCAGCCTTCGGCGGACTAATCGCAAGTGGACTCCTCACGGTGGGAATCGGGCAGCGAATGCTCGTCAAGAATTTCATTCAGGGAACTCGTGCGAAAGGGTCGCCCGGTATCGATAACTTGCGGTGGCGACAACCCGTTAGGCCCGGGGATACGCTTTCGATGAAGACGGAGATAGTTGAGAAGGAAATCTGGGACGATGGCTTCGGCGTTGTCAGCGTTGGTATCGAGATACACAACCAACAGGATGAGATAGTCGCGTCGCTAATCGGATTGGTTAGATACGAAAGAAGGGTAGAACGAGAGTGAGAGGGCACTTTCCTTTCGAAAACGGATAAGGAAACGAAAAATATAGTGCAATACACTCAGCATTAGGCTGTGAAATTAGCTATTGGGGAAAATTCAGCGATGGACCCACCATATATTTATCCATCTATTTAATATGTTTGGGTGGATTGATATATAGTATACTGTTGACTCTGGATACGATACATATGAAAAAAGAGAATCCCACAGTAGCGAGATACCGAGAGCGGACATCTACCGTGATAACAGACGCTGGCGATGGCCCGCCGATCGTATTTGCTCACGGCATGCTAATGGATCGGACGTTATTCAACCCTCAGCTCGCAGCGTTATCGGATAACTATCGAACGATCTCCTACGACTTGCGAGCACGAACCGACCGGTACAATGAATCCTACAACCTTGAGGATCTCGCCGCCGATCTCAACGCATTACTCGACGCGCTACACATCGAGTCGGTTGTATTAGCCGGGATTTCCATGGGCGGGTTTATGGCGCTACGCTTTGCGGAACACTATCCGCAACGAGTAAACGGCCTCGTTCTCATCAACAGTATGGCCGAACCGCACACGGAGGCCGAACGAGAAGAATACAGCGCCCTTGCAAAACGAGTTCTCGACGAAGGCGTACAATCCGAACGCGTCCGCCACATCGCTCGGACCAAAATGTTCGGTGAGACAACACTAGAAGATAACCATACTATTGTTGATCATTGGGAAAAGCGATGGGCGACCTATCCTCCCGAGTCAGTGTATCACGCTATGCACTCGTGGATTGATCGGTCTGATTACACGCATAAACTCCCAAATATCGAAATTCCAGTATTATCTATCCACGGAAAAGAAAACACCGTTCTTGCTCTGAAACGTACAGAATCAATGCTAAATACTCTTCCTGACGCGCGTCAAACGGTAGTATCTGCAGCGGGACATAGCGCCCCGGTGGAACAACCAGACGAGGTAACCGACGCTATTCGCGAATTCTTATCAGAAGTCGCATTATAGTATCTATATTTGGTTAGACAGTACTGACGTAGTTCCATCTCTGCTGAGTAGAGTGTGCATAGAGAAGATATCTAATATAACATACTATCCTAAAAATATGATACATAGAACTCTCGAGAGAAGCAACTCGTAGGACAACCGCACATGAAAGGGACGGATTCACCATAGATTTAATGTACTATTGTTCAAGCATAGCATATGGCACGACCAGAACGTATTGTCGATATCCACGCCCACACCGGCGAGGGTCCGATCTGGCACCCGGACAAGCGCCGACTCTACTGGGTCGACATTCCGGCTGGACGGCTATACGGATACGATCCGGCAGCCGGCGATTACGAACTCGTCTACGAAACGTCTGGGCGACCGCTCGGCGGGACCACGGTCGAAGCCGACGGCGCGTTGCTCCTGTTCACCCACGGAACCGTTCTCCGATTCGAGCCGACGACAACTGCCGTAACCACGGTCGCCGAACTCGAAACGGAGACGCGATTCAACGACGTCATCACCGACCCCGAAGGGCGCGTCTTCTGCGGGACGATGCCCGGTGAGAACGAACTCGGGGATCTCTACCGGCTTGACCCGGACGGCACGACGACCGTCGTCGTCGAAAACGTCGATATCGCCAACGGAATGGGATTCGCCCCCGACGGCGAGACCTTCTACTTCACCGAATCCGAAGCACAGCAGATCTACGCGTTCGACTACGACAGAGCCACCGGAGAACTCTCGAACCGCCGCATCCTCCTCGAGACACCGCCGGATGATGGAATTCCGGACGGTATGACCGTCGATGAAGACGGATACATCTGGTCCGCCCGATGGAACGGCGGCTGCGTCGTCAAATACGCGCCGGACGGAACCGCGGTCGATGAACTCGATCTTCCCGCGCGAAAAGTATCCTCGGTTACTCTGGGCGGCCCGTCGTACGACGAGTTGTATCTCACGACTGCGCTCACCGACGGCGAGCGCGCTACCGAGGGCGACGGGGCAGGAGCGCTCTTTCGCGTTCCCGATATCGATACCGGTGGCGTTCCCGAGTTCCGCTCGCGGATTGCAAGCGAGTGATCAGAACGCAGTAATGTGCGGCCGGAACCGGGAAGAGGCGAGATACCGGTATGACTCGAGTTCGTCTCGGCGCGGTATTCAGAGGGCGCTCGTCGCGAAGCCGCCGTCGACGGTCAGCACTTCGCCGGTCACGAACGAGGCAGCGTTGCTGGAGAGGTAGATCGCCGCGCCGATCAACTCCTCGCGCTCGCCGACGCGACTGAGCGGGGTTCGCTCGTCGATCCGGTTTCGCTTCTCGGTTCCTTCGGCGTAGGTGTCCGCGTTCTGCGGTGTGATGAAGAATCCGGGAGCAATCGCATTGACCCGAACGTCGGGAGCGAGTTCTTTTGCGGAGGCGCGGGTGAACGCCTCGACGCCGCCCTTCGCGGCAGAGTAGGCCGGCAAATTCGCCATCGAGAGTCGCGCCGAAAGCGAGGAGATGTTGATGATGCTTCCGCCGCCGTCTTCGGCCATCGTAGGTGCGAACGTCTGTGTCACGCGCCGAACGCCGTCGAGTGCGACGTCGGTGACGAACTCCCAGTCGTCGTCGTCGACGCCGAGAACGGTCTCGCGGGAGATTGCGCCTTGCGATGCGACGACGATGTCGATGCCGCCGAACAGTTCTTCGGCGCGTTCACGGACGAGTTCAAGTGAGTCTCGGTCAGTGACGTCGCAGGTGATGCGGGCGGTTTCGGCACCACGATCTTCGAGGAGGGTCGCAGTTTCGTCGACTTTGTCCTCGCTTCGGCTGGTTGCAATGACATCGGCACCGTCGGCGGCAAATCCGAGGGCGAGTGCCTGTCCAATACCGCTGGTGCCACCGACGACGACGGCGCGCTTTCCCGAAACGGTAACCGGAGTGTGCGAATAGTCCTCCATACGAAGGGAACTCTCGTCGGGAATCATGAACGTTTTCATCGGCACGATCGCAGGGTCTCGCAAAACCTCGCTGAGGCGAGGGGTGGTCAGGGAGAGTGGGCTGGGGAAGAGAGGATGAGAAAGAAGGTGAGAAGTGGAGGGTGAGAAAGAAGATGAGAAGTGGAGGGTGAGAAAGAAGATGAGAAGTGGAGGGTGAGAAAGAAGATGAGAAGTGGAGGGTGAGGAAGACTGTGGGAAAGGGAGAGAGGCGATGTCAGGAGTAATTGTACTCGAGTTCGATCACGTTTGCAGCGCCGAGTACCGCCTCTGGCAAGTCCTCGTAGAATCGGTCGTCATCGACACGGTGGACCGGACAGGCCACGCTGATGGCGGCGATACTGCGGTCCGAATCGTCGGTGATCGGCGCGGCGATACAGCGGAGTCCGTTGAGGCGCTCTTCTCGGTCGACCGCGTATCGCTGGTCGCGGATCTCCTCGAGTTCAGCGTCGAACGCGTCGCGGTCGGTGATCGTCTGCGGGGTAAGTTCGGGGAGTCCCTGGTCGGCGATGATTTCGTCGACCGTTTCGTCGGAACGGAACGCGAGGATCGCTTTGCCGAGGCCCGTACAGTGGAGGCGAACGCGTTTTCCTTCGTGGGTGTCGAGTTCGACCGCGTTTTCGCCTTTCGACTGGTAGAGGTAGATACCCTTGCCGTTCTTTTCGACGAGGAGGTTGACGAGTTCTCCCGTTTCGTCGGCGAGTTCGTCGACTTGCGACTGGGCGGTGTCGTAGATCGGCGTCCGATTGCGGGCGTACGCGCCGAGGCCGAGAAACGAGAGGCCGATGTGGTATTCGTCGCCGTCCTTGTCGACGTACTCGTAGTTCTCGAGCGTCGTCAGATGGTTGTGAACGGCGCTCTTGCCGATGTCGACGCGGGCTGCGATCTCGGAGACGCCGGCCCCGTCGAGTTCTTGAATGATCTCGAGGATTTCGAACGTCCGCCCGACAGTTCGTACGGGGTATTTCGGGTCCGCCATATGCGCCACATGATCGACGATAACATATAAATTATTCTGATACGCAAAACGAGGTTTCGAGGCACAGAATGAAAAAAGAGTGATACAGAACGATTAGCCGGGTGTGATCGGCGGGTCTTCGCCCGCTCGAGACGATCGGATCCCGGGTGTGGAGAGAACGCCGTCAAATCACCAGCCTCCGTTTTCGAGTTCGACCGCGAACACCGTACTGTTCATTCTCGATGGGGGTGGGCCTGTAGAGGTGAATAGTATTCAGTTATAAAGAACGAAGAGTGACACACAGAGAACTCATGTGTGACAAGGTACCAACCGCGAGGAGACGAGAGAAACCGGATATCGAGGGACTTCATCCCCTATATCGGCGATTTCCGGGAAAAGATAGAATGTCCGTGCGAAGACAGGGAGTCCCGAAAGCACCACTGGCAGAGCCTTACGAGTGTACAACTGTAAACAGAGAACGGGCGTTTGGCCCGTTGTATCGCGCGGTTCGTTCACAAACGCGGCACCAGTCGGCCAGTTCCGTCCGGGAGGCCACCGTTCAATGAGACGGTCGATAATGAGTGAGTGCTACAGAATAGAGTTCTGTATGAAAGAATAGCATTCTGAAAGACAGTCGGTCAATGACGTGCAATCGGAACAACTGCAACGATTCACACTGCTCACACCGTCGTCGTTCGATCGGGTGTGCAGTGACGCAGCGGCTACTGGAGACAGTCGACGGGCAGGAGGAGACAGGAAAGAATCGCAGGAGGACCGGATGCCATCGAATACGCTCCGGCAGCCGGGCGAAACGGGCCGAAGCGATGGATCGTTCGACGCTGGACGGGAGCGGACTACTTCGGTGTTACAGATCGAGAGTGACCACATCCTCGCGGTCGGCGGATTCGTGAATCGCTTCGATGATCCGCATATCACCCAACCCGTGACGCCCGTCCGGGTAAATCTCGCGGTCACCCAGGAGTCGGTCGGCAAAGTAGTCGAACTCCTCTCTCATCTCCGCTTCGGCGTCGAACGTCTCGTGTTCGACCGAAACCGAGACGTCACCCCGCGAGAGGTCCATCGAACACTCCCCGTGGAACGCCGGTTGGAGCGTGATTTGGCCCTCCGTTCCCGTAATCTTGAGCTCCGTATCCTCGTGAGCGTGCTGACTGGCTGTCGAGATCATCTGGATGTCGTCTTCGAAGACGAACAGCGACGAGGCGCGTTCGTCCGGGACGGCGTCGAACGCCTCGTGCGCCGAGATCATATTCGAGCGGACCGACACGGGCTCGCGCTGGAGGAGGTACCGCGTCGTATTGATCGAGTAGATTCCCAGATCCATCACCGACGTTCCGTACCCGCTCAGATCGGGATCGAGTCGCCACTGATCCGGATCGGGGATCATCTCGAGCAGCGGCTGACTGTTGTGGCCGTAGACCGACACCGGCTCGCCGATGAAGCCGTCTTCGATCAACTCCCGCGCTCGCTGGACGGCCGGCTCGGTGTGCATCCGATACGCGATCATCAACGGTACGTCGGCTCGCTCGCAGGTCTCGACGAGTTCAGTGGCGCGTTCGACGGTGGCCTCCATCGGCTTTTCACAGAGCACCGCCTTGTCCAGGCTGGCCGCGGTTGCAGCGTACTCCAGGTGGTAGGCGTTCGGCGTGCCGATGTAGACGGCGTCGTACCGGTCGGCTGCGTCGCCGTTGTGGAACTCGTCGTAGCTGAGTCCGCGTGAAACGTCGTTCTCGGCGGCCAGACGGTCCGCCTTCTCGCTCGAACTGCTGACCAGGACGGTAACCTCGCCGAGTTCCGAGGATTCGATCGCCGGCAGCGCAACGTCGATGGTCCACCACCCGAGGCCGATCAGGGCGTATCGAACGGTCCCCGATTCTTCGTCGGTCGTTTGCCAGGTTCGCTCGTCGTAGGTATCGATCCACTCGCGCATACAGCGTGATATCTCCTCAGTTGATAAAAAACGATCGATGACAGTGTGTCCCAATAACAGGGGTTACGAGTGCTGTGCTGCTGTCTCGGTGTCCTCGTCGAGGGAGACGGTGACGAGGCCGTCGAAATTCAAAAGGACGCGCTGGATCCAGTCGCCGAAGATCGCCTTGCCGGTCGGCGAGCGCTTGCGGCCGGCGATAAAGATCGTATCGCAGTCGAACTCGTCGGCGGCGTTGAGCGTCCCCATGCCGTATCCCTGCGAGAGAACGCGGACGGTTGCGGTGTAGTCGATTCCGGGGTCGTCGAGGGTTCGCTGGACGAATTGTTCGAGTTCAGTTTCGGCGGCATCGATGATCGCTGCTTCGTCGGTGGTGCTGTCGGAGACGCCCTCGATCTCGCCGATCGAGTCGAGCTTGCGGACGCCCGGACCGATCTCTTCGGGGGTTGCAAAGGCCAGGACGATCAGGGTCGTCTCCTCGTCGCCACCGCGGGCGGACTGGGCGGCTTCGCTGAGCAGCGCGGCGTGATGGGCAGTGTCTTCAACGACGACAAGTCCGGTTTCCATACAGCGCCCTACTGGACGGTGGATTAAATAAGCTGTCCCGAGAGCGGGTGCTGGGTCGGAAAACGGAACCGACGGTTACACGAACCCGAACGGGTCCGGGAGCAGCGTCGAGTAGACGAGAATCATGACGAGACTCGAAAACGAGAGCACTGTCGTGAGCGTCGTCCACGTTTTCAACGTCTCCGCCTTCGTCAGTCCGCCGATTTCTTTGACGATCCAGAATCCGGAATCGTTGAACCACGAGCAGATGACGGCTCCGGAGCCGATCGCCATCACGAGATACGCCGGATGAACGCTCATCGAGGAGACCTGCGGTGCCATAATCCCCCCGGTCGTCAACATTGCAACCGTGACCGACCCCTGTGCGACGCGGATGATCGCGGCGATGAGCCAGGCGGTCACGAGTATGCCGATACCGAAGTTCTGCAGCGTCGATGCGACCACATCACCGATACCGGCTTCCGCGAGCATGGCACCGAACGCACCGCCTGCGGCGGTGATCGCCGCGATGTTGCCACCGTTTCGCAGGGCGTCGGTGAGCTCGTCCTCCCAGACCGACCGCGGAAAGTCGTCCATGCGCAGGTAGGTGAGCGCGGCAATGACCGCGGCGAGGGTCAGCGAGAGATTGACGTTGCCCATGTAGTCGGTGACCGGTTGCACGGTTTCTAACGCGGATATCGAGTACGCCGCCGTGAGCGTGTTGACCGCAGTACTGGCGGCGATGAATGCGACTGCGACGACGACCGGCAGAACCGACTCCGCGAACGACGGCAGGTTCGAATCCGATTTTGCCACCTGTTCCTCGAGATCCTCGACGGTCGTTCCCATCGCGTCGCGAAGCGGGATATCGATGTACTGATTGATGAACCGACCGAAAAGAATCCCGCTGATGAGCGCGGCCGGAATCGCAACCGCCAGCCCGATGAGGATCGTCGGCCCGAGAATCGAACTCGTCTGATCGGGGACGATCTCTTGGGCGACCGCAAGCGGACCCGGGGTCGGCGGGACGAACGCGTGCATCGCGACGCCACCGCCGCCGACGACGACGATGTACAGCGTGTAGTTATCCCCAATCCGGGCGCGCATCGCACGGGCCAGCGGGGCCATAAGATAGAATACGTTGTCGAAAAACACAGGAATGGAAAGCAGCGAACTGCTCACCCAGAGTGAAATGTCGGCGTTGCGGTCGCTGACGAACGATTGGAAGGTTCGGACGATGCGGTTTGCCGCGCCGGAGTCGGTCATCGACTTCCCGATCACCGCTGCCATCAGGATCGGAATCCCAACACTGGCCATGTTGTCACCGAACGCCGTCGCGACAGAGTCGGGGATTTCACCGGCAGTGATCCCCGGAAAGAGCAGAGCATTAACCGTTCCAACGAGCAGTGCCGAGAGCGTCAATCCGATGAACGTCGGGACATCCCAGACGACCAGAAACAGGACGACGGCGACGATCCCAATACCGAAGGCTACCAGTGGTGCCGTTGCTACCATGTGCATTCGTCACAACCAAGGACGGACATAAAAAACCATGTGTTTATTATTGTTCGCCTCACAAACATGATTGTTGCACATAACGACGGAATAGCGGACGAATGTCCACCCGTTTTCGGTAAGCGAGAACAGCGTTTAGCAAAATCGGATTCCAGTTCACTAGCAATGAACGGATCGGACGCCTCTCGTTCGAGACCGTAGGTTGGCGACGGAACGCCCGAGGATCGTGCCGATCCGAAGGAGAAGGAAACGGAAACGGAGAGTCCGAACCGGTTTAGCTGTCAGCAACCTGTAGACGAGTATCTATCCGTGTCGGGCCGCAGGCGCACGAAGCGATCATCCAGCAGACGAGTTCGCGTCTCAATCTCCCGCGAACTCTTCTGGCTGCTCGACGGCTCCGTCCAGTGGATCGCTGTCCCAATACTCGTGATTCGGATCCTCCCGGAAGCACGCAGCTTTCCCGTCACCCTCATCGATCCGCCGGAGATTCGGACGCTGTTCACGGCACGCCTCGCGAGCGACGGGACATCTCGTGTGGAACCGACAGCCGGATGGCGGATCGATCGGATCGGGAACGTCGACCTCCCTGAGCGGCGGGTCACCAGCACCCATCGAATCGAGTTCTAGATCCGGCGTCGCCCACCGGAGCACTTCGGTGTACGGATGCCGGGGATCGTGGATGAGCCGCTCGGCGGAGCCGATCTCGACGATCTCGCCGAGGTACATGACGGCGATTCGTCCGTCGCCGTGTTCGGCGAAGTAGCGTGCGTTCGAGAGATCGTGGGAGACGAAGAGGAACGAAGTTTCGAACTCTGACTGGAGCTCCAACATCAGATCCATGATCTCGATACGCAACGAGACATCGACCGCACTGATGGCCTCGTCGGCGAGGATCGCATCCGGATTCATCAGTAGGGCGCGAGCGAGCGCGACGCGCTGTTTCTCCCCGCCCGATAGTTGGTGGGGATACCGATCAAGGAACTCGTCCGCCGGCGCCATACCGATCCGTTCGAGCAGCGAATGCATTCGTCGCCGCCGCTCGTTCCGACCGATGTTTGGATGAGTGTGTCTGAGCGACTCCGAGAGAATATCGGCGATACGTCGGTTGGGATTGAGCGCGCTTCCCGGGTCCTGATGGATGATCTGCAGCGCCGACCGTATTTCGTCGTACGGTATCTCACCGTCGCCGTCCTTCGCCTCCCAGATATCCTGCCCGCGATACTCGATCGAGCCGTCGGTCGGTCGCTGAAGTCCGATCAACGTCTTCCCCAGCGTCGTCTTGCCGCAGCCGCTCTCACCGAGAAGACAGACGAGGTCCTGCTCGTGAATATCGAGCGAGACGCCGTCGACCGCACGGACGACCGTCGGGTCTTTCGTGAACCGTTCGGTCAGCCCCTGTTCCTCGGTGAAATGGACCGCAACGTCGTCGAGCGAGAGTAGCGGCGTCTCGCTCGTCTGTTCGGCCCGCGTTTCGACTGCCGATTCCGACGGCTCGACGGGGGAAGCCGACTCGAGTTCATCGTTCGCCTCGTCGAAATTGAGGCGGATCTCCTCGCGGGCGGTCGCCGGATGGTGGCACGCGGATCGATGGCTGGTTCGGTCCCGATCGACCGCAGCTAACGGCGGATCGGTTGTCCGACATTCCTCGGTCGCGAGCGGACACCGCGGTTCGAACCGGCATCCCGACGGAACGCTCACCGGGGCCGGACCCTCGCCCTCGATGGGTTGCATCTCGTCCAGCGGCGCATCGACGTTCGGCGTCGCGTTCAACAACGCCCGGGTGTACGGGTGGGCGGCGTTACCGATGATCTCGTCGCGCGGCCCGATCTCGGCGAACTGGAACGCGTAGATGATGGCCATCCGATCGGCGAGCGAGGCGACCAGCGGCAGGTCGTGGGTGATGAAGACGATCGTCAAATCGTACGTGCGCTGCAAGCGGTCGAGCAGCGTCAAGATCGATCGCTGCATCAGCAAATCGAGTGCGGCCGTCGGTTCGTCCATCACCAGCACTGCCGGATCGAGGACCATACTCAGCGCGATCAGTGCCCGCTGTTGCATCCCGCCCGAGAGTTCGTGCGGATACGCGTCGAGCACCCGCTCGGGTTCGAGATACAGGTTCTCGAGGAGTTCGCGGGCGAACTCGAGTCCCTCCGAGACGTGCTTGTCGTGGGCCTTGAGCGTCTCCTCGAAGTGGGCGCCGATCTTCATCGTCGGGTTGAACGAACTCATCGCGCCCTGGAACACCATCGACACTTCCTCCCAGCGGAACTGTCTGCGTTCCTCGTCGGTCAACTCGAGGAGATCCACCGGCGGTCCGTCCGGTGGATGGTATCGGATATCGCCACTCAGGACGCCGGGATCGGGGATAGCGTCGAGCAATGCAGAGGCGAACATCGACTTCCCGCTGCCGCTCTCGCCGACGATGCCGAGAATCTCGTGCCGATCGATGCTGACGGTGACGTCCTCGAGGACGCAGGTTTCGCCGTCGTCGTACGTGACGCTCGTTTCGGTGATCTCGAAGATCGGATCTTCGACGGTTCCTCGCGAGACGATGCGATCGCTGACTGAGCTTGAACTATCGGTAGCCATATTATATCATCTCCGTTGTCGACGTGTCGGTATCCTCCGTGACGGACTCGGATTCGCCGGTGAGCCGCGTTCGAACTCGCGGGTTGAAGATGCGGTCCATGCCCTGGCTCAGCAGGATAAGCCCGAAGGCGAGCCCGACGATGGCGATAATCGGAACGAGGAGCCAGTGGAGCGCCTGCATCGAGAACAGGCCGCCCTGATAGTACGCGTTGCTCAGCGTCACGCCCCAGTTCTGCCCCGAGTACGGCAGCACGCCGATGAAGTACAGCCCGACGGCCGCGAAGATCGTGTAGCGTGCGGCGAGCACGAAGTTGACCATCACGTACGGCATGATGTTCGGCAGCACGTCCTTGGTAATGATGCGGGGCGTACTCGTTCCCATCGTTCGGGACGCCTCGACGTAGCTCGCTTCCCGTATCGAGAGGACCTGCGACCGTATCGAACGGCCCAGACCCGCCCAGTAGTTGATCGTCAGGACGACGCCGAGGAGAATCGGGTTCTCGGGACTGAGTGCGATTGCCAGGACGATGACGAGCGGCAGCCCCGGAATCGCCATGAAGAAGTCCGAGATCGCCGTGATGACGGTATCGACCGTTCCGCCCTTGTACCCCGAGAGAGTGCCGACAGCGACCGCGAGTGTGGTCGCCCACACGCCGCCCGCGAGCACCATCAGCAGGATGAACGGCGTCGAGTCGATGATCAGCGCGAGCAGATCGACTCCCGAATTGGTCGTCCCGAGTGGATACTGCATGTTCTCGAACGGCCCGAGGAAGCGCTCCGCCTGGTTCGGACTGGGATCGCGCCAGAGACCGAGCACGTCTACCAACGCCATGAAGAGGTACACGCTGATGATGAGGAGACCCAGACGAGTTCGGCTGTCCGACCACGCGACGGCGGCGGGTACGCGGATCTTCTGCTCGTACAGTTCGCTCAGTTGGTCGCGACGACTCATTTCGACGTTCGAGGCCTCCGAACGCCAGTCGATCCCTTCGGCGGCGGAGTCCGGTTCAGTACTCATCGGAATCACCTGCTGAGATGCGCGGGTCGATGAGCCCGTAGGTCAGGTCGGCGATGTAGACGCCGACGACGAGCGTGACCGTGATGACGAGGAAACAGCCCATCATGAGCGGGTAATCGTTCGCGTTCACCGCCTGGATCATGTAGTATCCGAGGCCGGGATACGAGAAGATCTCTTCGAGCACGACGGTGCCCCCGAGGCGGAACCCGATGAGGAGAAGCAGTCCCGTGTACATCGGCAGGATGGCGTTTCTGGCGACGTATCGGGTGGCGATACGATTATTGGAGAGTCCCCGCAGTCTGGCGACCTCGACGTACTCCTTGCCGAGCACCTGGATCCCGTTGCCGCGCATGTTGAGCGCCGTCGATCCGATGCCGCTGATAGTAAACGCGAGAATGGGTAAGGCGGCGTGGTGGAGGACGCTCGAGAAATACGCAAGGCTGAGCGAGGCGTCGACGCCTCGGTCGACCGCGTTCCCGGTCGGAAACAGCTGGAGCTGGAACGCCAGGATAAACAGGAAGATCACCGCGAAGATGTAGTACGGAACCGACATCAGAAAGATCGACCCGCCGGACGTGAGCCGGTCGAATCGCGAGCCCTCCCAGTACGCCTGCAGCGCGCCGATCACCACGCCGACGACGAACATCAGTATCGTCGATGTCACAACCAGGAAGACGGTCCAGGGAAGCGAGCGAGCGAGAACGTCAATGACGGGTTCGTTGAGGGAGATCGACTGCCCGAGATCCAACTGGGCGACTCCGATCAGGTAGTCCAGGTACTGTTGCCAAAGCGGTGCGTCCGGTCTGATGTTCTGCAGCGCTTCGATGCGCGTGTCGACCTGTTCGGCGGGAACCCCCTGCTGTAGCAGTTCGAGCCGGAGTTGCGTGAACGGACCCCCGGGAAGCAGTCGGATCAGACCGAACGTGAGCGTCGCCACTGCGAGGATCGTCAGCGGGATTTGCGCCGTCCGTTTGAGGTAGTAGTTCATGGTTGGGTTTCCGTGTAGCTGAGTGATGGACGGTGAGTCACCGTTAGGTTCGAGGCTGCAACGCTCCCTCGTGGACCCACCAGAACTGCGGCCACTTGACCTGGCGGTTGGGGCTGTCCTCGGCGGCGACCGTCCACTCGTCGTCGGTCACCCAGGACTGCTCGTACTTGGACACCAAGCCGAGGAACGGCAGTTCGATATGGTTGTGCCACGCCGCCTGCTGGACGTACGGCCGCGCCTCCTCGTCACTGGATTGTCGCGCTATTTCCTCGGTTACCTCGAGCGGAGTGAGCGTCATCTCGCCGCCGTCCCTGTCGGGGATCGTCTGTTCTGAGTCCGCCTTCTCCCGGTAGTTGTGTCCGCCGCCGATCTCCTCCTCCCACAACTGGTAGTACAGCGGGAAGTACGGGAACGACGACCGCGAGCCGCCGGGCAGCCAGTAGAGACTCCCCATCGCAAAGTTGCTGTTGGAGTACTGGCTGAACCAGTCGTTCGTCGGCTTCGTGCTGACCGAGAAATCGAACCCGAACTCGTTCAGTTGACTGACGACCGTCTGGGACATCGTCGTCCAGTCCGTCCAGCCCGCGGGCGAGTAGTACTCCCCGCCGATCGTGTTCCCGTCGGAATCTTCCCACGTCTCTCCCTCCCGAGTGTATCCGGCGTCCTCGAGCAACTGGGTTGCTTGGTCCGTTTGACTGGAACCGGCACCGTAGGTTTCGAAGTCGTCGTACCAGTCGTCCAGCCAGTACTCCTGATCACGGGGCGCGATACCGCACGGAGTCGGCGTCACGAACTTCGAGCGCGGCCCCGCGTTCTCGACGATCGACTCGCGATCGATAACGTGTGCGACCGCCTGCCGGACTTCCCGCTGCCCGAAATGGGGATCGTCGTGATTAAACACGATTCCGTACCCCCACTTGGCCGGGATCTGAATCTCGACAACGTGATCCGGGAACTGATCGACGATCTCCGGCGGAGCGAACAGACTCAGCGCCGCATCGGCTTCCGTCCCCGACATCAATGCCTGGTGCTGTGCGGTATTTCCGCCGTAGCTATCGATCAGGAACGTGTCGATATCGACGTTGTCTGCGTTGTAGAACTCGGGGTTGGGTTCGAACTCGAACGCCTGGCGATCCTTGCTCACGAACGAGAACATCCCGCTGGCGACGGGATCCTCCCACTCCCACCGAAGGAACTCCGACTCGTCCGCATCCAACCACTGCTCGTGAGTTTCCGCTTTCGTATCGACGAGGAAGTTCGTGAGTTCGAACCGGACGATCTGCGGGTTCGTCGGCCCGGAGAGCAAGAGGCGGGCGGTCTTATCGTCGACGATCTCGTAGTCGTCGAGATACCCCCAGAGCGAACTCCCGCTTTTCTCCGCCAGTTGCAGTTGCACGTCGAGATCCTCGGTCGTCCACTCGTCGCCGTCGTCCCACGCCAGGTCGTCGCGGAAGGTGAGCGTCACTTCCTCGCCGTCGATTTCAAGGTCGTCGAGCGCTCCGAGCAGAAACTCGTTCTCAGTGAACGAATACTTCATAAACGGGGCGAACACCGCCCGCCCCGCGGGCCACCTGTAATTCTGGATCGCCGACGTGTTGAAATGGAGGTCGGCCGGATTGCCGGTGTACGCATTGACGAACGTGCCGCTATCCGACCCACTGCCACCAACGCAACCGGCGAGCGCGGCCGCACCCGACACCCCAGCTATCGTTAACATATCCCGACGACTGATTACATCGCTGTAATCGTCCGGGATGCTATCAGATCCCATGTATTGGTATGACACCACATAGTCGGTAATAAATATTATGATTATTATTTCCCCTGTGCAGCGATGGAGTGGTGGACGGATGAGCCGTGACGTGCAATCGGCGCTCGAACCGACTGTGGCGGCGACCAGTACCATTTTTACCGATCGCCAATGACTGCACTACCGTATCTCGATGACCTCGTACGACGATTGCTGGCTCCGGTACGACCGCATCACGGCGGACGACGTACGCGCCTCGTACCGCCGGCAGTGTAGACACGCGTACGTCTCGGAAAAATCGCCGGAGTGCAGCGCGATTCGAGACGAACTCCGGCAAGCACTGCCCGAGCTGCTAGGCGCGAAGCCCCACTTCTGGCAACACCCGCCGACGACTGTCGACGGGTTCCTGGCCATCGGCACGCCGGACGATATGGCGCTGATCGCCGAGTCGGTCCCGGTCGATGATGTCGCTGCACTCGACGACGGCGGCTTTCTCATCCGGGCGGTCACCTGGAACGGAGCGGACTGTCTCGTCGTGACCGCACCCACCGATCGGGGACTGATGTACGGCACCTTCCACCTCCTTCGCCTCCTCCAACTCCGCGAACCGATCGACGAACTCGAGATCCGCGAGGAGCCGACGTACGCGAATCGATTGCTCAACCAGTGGGATACGCCCTTCCGCCGGTCGGTCGAGCGCGGCTACGGTGGCGAATCGATCTTCGACTGGGAACGGTTGCCCGATCTCCGGCCGCGGTACGAGGATTACGCGCGGCTATTGGCGTCCGTCGGGATCAACGGGATCGTTCTCAACAACGTCAACACCACGAAACCGCCGCGAAAGAGCGCAAACGACGCCGTCGACGCGTTCGAGGGCTGGCAACTGCTCGAATCGCGACGGCTCGAGGATTTCACCGGACTCGCGTCGCTGTTTCGCCGATACGGGATCCGACCGTACCTGTCGGTCAACTTCGCAGCACCGATGCTCGTCGGCGATCTCGATACCGCCGACCCGCTCGATAACGACGTTCGAGAGTGGTGGGCAGCGAAAGCCGACGAGATCTACGGCCTCGTACCGGATCTCGGCGGGTTCCTGATCAAGGCGGACTCGGAGGGACAACCCGGACCCTACGACTACGACCGGAATCACGTGGACGGCGCGAACGCGATCGCACGGGCGCTCGAACCCCACGGCGGGCGCGTCTGGTGGCGAGCCTTCGTCTACGGCTCACACGAAGATCGGGCGGTACAGGCCTACGACACGTTCGAACCCCTGGACGGCGAGTTCAGCGACAACGTCACCGTACAGATCAAGAACGGCCCGATCGACTTCCAGCCCCGCGAGCCGGCGTCGACGCTCTTCGGTGCGATGCCGGAGACGGACCTCGGATTGGAGGTGCAACTCACCCAGGAGTACACCGGGCAGGGCGTCCACGCGACCTATCACCTCCCGCTGTGGAAGGAGGTCTTCGAGTTCGAGACGCGCGCCGACGGCGAGGCGACGCCGGTGAAGTCGCTCCTGCGAGGAGCGGGACAGGGCGTCGCCGGTGTCGCCAACATCGGCGAAGACGATACCTGGACGGGCCACTACCTGTCCCAGGCGAACCTCTACGCGTTCGGGCGTATGGCCTGGAATCCCGATCTGTCCGTCGAAACGATCACCGAGGAGTGGGTCCGACAGACGTTCGGCGCTGACGAGGTCGTCGTCGAGACGATCACCGAACTCCTCCGCGACCCGTGGGAGGCGTGCATCAACTACGAAACCGGCGGCCTCGGACTCGTGCACATGATGCACAACGGCGAGGAGTTTCTCGAGAACCACTACTACCCGTCACCCGAAGAATGGCCCGGCTATCACGGCGCGAGTGAGGACGGAATCGGCGTCGATCGAACCGAACGCGGCAGCGGCTACACCGCGCAGTATCCGGCCCCGATCGCCGAGCGGTACGAGTCCGTCGAAACGTGCCCCGACGAACTCCTCCTGTTCTTCCATCACCTCCCCTGGGACTACGAACTCGACGACGGGACGACCATCGTCCAGCGACTCTACGACAATTGCTTCGATGGCGTCGAGGAAGTCGAGCGCCTTCGAGACCGGTGGCACACGCTCGAAGGAAGGATAGACGAGCGGCGATACCGCCACGTCGCCGAGCGGTTCGACGAACAGGTTGCACAGGCCGAGCGGTGGCGGGACGTTCTCACGTCGTACTTCCGCGAGTACTCCGGCATCCCGGATGAACGAGGTCGCGTTCGCCGTGACTAGTCCCAGCCCGCGACGAACTCCGTTGCCGACCGCCGAATCGCGACTGCAGAGTCCGTCGAAAGAGTAGTGGCACGGCGATCGAAACCATCGGTAGATTTTTACTGTGTGTTGTGTACCCACATACCATGTCGAAATCGTCGACGCTGCTCGATCTCGTCGCTGCGCAGCGCGCGCAGCTGCGGGTCATTATCGCCCTGTTGATCGCGTCAGGTCTCCTCCTCGCGCTCTCGATTCCGTTCGTCGAGCCGGGTGACAGGGCCTTTCCGATCCTCGTCATCGATGTTGTTCTCGTGGTCGGGTCGCTCGGCTTCTTCAGCACAACGTACTGGTACTGCACGAAACGCGCGATGGACGACTGACCCCAATGTCGGCGGTTCGTAAATTACGACGCGTCCGCGATGTAATTCGCGGTCTCGGCCGCGAGTTCGCGAACGTCCGCATCGGGGTCGTCCGCGGCCGCCGTTCGAAGGTGCGAGACGGTGGCGGCGTCCCCGAGATGTCCGAGCGCCCGAACGGTACGTGCACGAACGACGGCGCTATCGCGGTCGAGACAATCGACCAGGCGGTCGGTCGCGGGGGCGACGGCAGTCGGATTCGCCGCCGCCAGTTCGTCGAGCGCATCGACGGCACCGCCGACAACGGCCGGATCCTCGTCGTCCAGCAGCGCGACGAGGTCGGGGACAGCGTCGACCATCGACTGGGGCTTCGCCTCGGCGATGGCGACCACGACGTTCCCAAGCGTGCGCCGGGCGCTGATTCGTCGTTTTCGTTCCTCCTCCTCGTGATCTCGGAGCGTCCGTCGGGTCACCGCATCGGCGACCGCGTCGCCGAAATCCTCCGGTTCCGTATCGAGTTCAGTAGCTCGAATGGCGTCGATCATCGCCGGGGAATGCGGTGCGACGAGAGCGGGACGGGAAACGGCGAGTTTCCCGAGGACGGTCGCGCCGGTCAGTTGCACGTCCGCGATCTCGCTGTCGACGGCACCGACGAGAGCCGCCGTGTGTCCCTCGAGCGCCGCCGGATCGCTCTCGGCGACGGTGTCGAGGACGGAAATCGCACGCAGCGCAACCGGGGCGTTGTCGTCGGCAGCGGCCGACGCGACCGCATCGAGGAGCGGTCGGACGGCGTCGGCGTTCGCTTCGACTCGGGCCTCACAGGCCGCGATACCCCGCCGTCGAACCAGCGGCTCCGACGACGAGAGGGCGGCACGAATCTCCGCGTCGTCGATTTCGCCAAGCGATACCGATTTCGAGTCGAGGGAAAGACCGTCGGGAGGCTCCGATGAATCCGTCGGCATGGCTGAGTGATACGTATCGAGAAGTAAATACGTGAGGGATTGTTTACCGCGTTTGTTGCCCACATTCGCGAACCGTGGGCGACCGGCTTCGACGACAGCCGCCCGATGCCCTCGAGCGATGCCGAGCAACACTGTGACCGGAGCGTTCACTCGTCTCCGCCCGTCACGTCCGTCTCGGTGAAATACGTTCGACCGGTCCGCGGGACTTCCTTCGTCCCGGTTACCTCGAACGGTGCGGTCGCGACCACGTCGGCGGCCGAGTGGCCGACGCGGAACTCGTAGGGGCCCTCCTCGACGACCAAGTTGAAATCCCGGTCGTGATAGGCGAGTTGCGAAGCGTCGACCGCGAAACTAACGCGCTTCGTCTCGCCCGGATCGAGGGAGACGCGCTCGAACCCGACGAGTTCCTGAACCGGGCGGGCCAGATCGGGGTTCTCGGCGCTCGCGTACAGTTGGATTACATCGTCTCCCGCGGCGTCGCCGACGTTTTCGACGGTCACGTCCGCGACGATCGTGCCAGCCGGGGGGAGGGAGTCCGTCGACAGCGAGAGATCACCATAGGTGAACTCGGTGTAGGAAAGCCCGTGTCCGAAGGGATAGAGCGGGTCGCTCTCCGTGTAGACGTACTCCTCGGTCGCGGTGTTCGGTTTTCGGTTGTAGTGGACGGGCAGTTGCCCGACGGTACGCGGAACGGAGACGGGAAGGTGGCCGGCGGGGTTGTGCTCGCCGAACAGGACGGCGGCGATCCCCTCGCCGCCGCGTTCGCCGGGAAGCCACGCCTGCACGACCGCCGGAACGGTCGCCGCGATCCGCTCCATCGCGTGGGGGCGGCCGCTGACGACGACGACTGCGACCGGCGTCCCGGTCTCGTGAACTCGTTCGACGAGTTCGCGCTGCATGCCGGGCAGTCCCAGGTCGACCACGTCACACCCCTCGCCGCTCGTGGCGACACTCGGCTTGTTGATCCGGTCTCTGTCCGAGTCCGAGAAATCGACGGCGGAGCGTGCGCCGACGAACGCGAGGGCGACGTCGGCGTCCGCGGCGGCGTTTGCGGCCGCGTCGAACCCTGCCGTGTCGGGTCCGGTCGTTGTACAGCCCCGCTCGTGGCGCACTTCGAATCCGTACTCCTCTCCCCGTGTACGGACGGCATCGAGCGGTGTCGTCGCGTCGAACTCGATCTCTTCTTCGGGGTAGTGGGCGGGATAGGCGTAATCGCCGAGCAGTTCCTGGGCGTCGTCGGCTTTCGGGCCGACGACCGCGACGGAGCCCGTTTCCTCGCCGACGAGCGGAAGCAGGTCGCCGTCGTTTTGCAGGAGGGTCATCGATTCGCGGGCGGCGCGCTCGGTGAGTGCCCTCGCCTCGTCGGTGCCGAACGGCTCCGTCGCTGCGTCGGGGTCCACCGTCGGGTCGTCGAGCAACCCCTTCCGAGCCTTCGCGCGGAGGACGCGACGAACGGCTTCGTCGATCGTCTCCTCGGCGAGTTCACCGGCGTCGACGGCGTCGACGAGGTGGTCGCCGTAGCAGTCCGTGGCGGGGAGTTCGATGTCGATGCCGGCTTCGACGGCCATGACGCCCGCTTCCCGTTCGTCTGCGGCGACGCCGTGTTCGCTGCGGAGGTACTCGACGCTGTAGTAGTCCGAGACCACCGTCCCGTCGAATCCCCACTCTCCTCGAAGGATGTCAGTCAACAGCCACTCGTCGCTGGCACACGGGATTCCGTCGATGTCGTGATAGGCGTTCATGACCGACTCGGCGTTCGCCGTGCGGACAGCCGCTTCGAAGGGAAACATGTGCGTTTCGCGGAGTTCGCGCCGCCCGAGGGAGACCGAACTCCGATTCTTTCCGCCCGTTCCGGCCGCGTGGCCGGCGAAGTGCTTGAGCGTCGCGGCGACGCCGTCGCCGTCATCCTGGAGCCCGTCGACGTATCCACACGCCATCGCCGCGACCAGATAGGGGTCTTCGCCGAAGGTCTCCTCGACGCGTCCCCACCGGAGATCGCGGGCGACGTCGAGGACAGGAGACAGCGCGTGTGCGGTCCCGATGGCCGCCAACTGACCACGGATCGTCTCGGTGACCGTTTCGAGGAGGGCGGGCGACCACGTGCTCGCCATCCCGATCATTTGCGGGAAGGTCGTCCCCTCGGGACCCATGTATCCGCTCAGACACTCCTCGTGGGGAATTGCGGGGACGCCGAGGCGCGTCTCCTCCCGGAGGTACGTCTGCAGTTCGTTCGTCCGTTCGGCCGCCTCGGACGGAGGTAAGCTCCCCTCCCCGCCGATTCGGGTCAGATGACCGATACCGTTCGAGAGGTGGTCGCTGACGGCTTCCTCGTCGAGTTCACCTGTCTCGTCCAGGAGTTCGTCGGCGTTGACGGACCCGAGTTGTGCCGCCTTCTCGGCGAGCGTCAGTTCCTGGATGAGAGAGTCGATGCGCTGCTCGGCCGGCGCTTCGCTAACGCCGCTGTCTGAACTCGGCTGCATTATCCATCCCTCACCGCCGAGACGCTTAATAATTCGGACCGGTACGTGATCGCGTCTCGTCGGATCGGGGCCAAAAATAGCGTCAATTCCGAACCACCTCGAGCGGCGAGGAGCGGTCAGTAGTTGTCGTAGACCGTCTTGCTGATCGTGTAGAAGTCGAGGCCAGCGTCGCCCTGTTCGCGGTAGGTTTCGCTCGAGGAGTCCTTCATGCCGCCGAAGGGAACGTGGAGTTCAAGGCCGGTCGTCTTTTCGTTGATCTTCACGACGCCGGCTTCGATCTCGTCGACGAAGCGGTTCGCCTCGGTGTGGTCGTCGGTGACGACACTGGCCGAGAGCCCGTAGTCGACATCGTTTGCGACGTAGATCGCCTCGTCGAAGTCGCTCACCGGAATTACTGCAAGTACCGGCCCGAAGACCTCTTCCTGGGCGAGGCGCATCTCGGTGTCGACATCGGAGAAGACCGCCGGTTCGACGTAGTATCCCTCGCGATCGAGTTCCGAGCCGCCGTACTCGAGGGTCGCCCCCTCGTCCTGGGCGATCTCGACGTACTCGAGCGTGCTCTCGAGTTCGGATTCGCTGACGTGCGGGCCCATCCCCGGATCGTCGAGGCCGTGGCCGTGGTCGATCGCCGCGGCGCGGTCGACAACGGCGTCGACGAACTCGTCGTAGACGTCCTCGTGGACGATCGCGCGGGAGGCGGCGGTACACGCCTGGCCGGTGACGCCGAACGCACCGTCGGCGACGATGTCGGCCGCCTGTTCGACATCTGCACTATCGCTGACGATCGTCGGATTCTTGCCGCCCATCTCGAGCTGGACGCGCTTGCCGTCCTCGGTTGCGGTGTCGTAGACGGTGTTGCCGACCGCGGTACTCCCGGTGAAGGAAACGGCATCGACGGCCTCGTGGCCCGCGATCGTACTACCGACCTCGCTACCGGGGCCGGTGACGACGTTGAGGACGCCGTCCGGGAGGCCGGCCTCGTCGAGCGCCTCGGCCATCTCGTGGACGACGCCCGGCGCGAGCGTCGCGGGTTTGATGACGACGGTGTTGCCCGCAGCGAGTGCGGGTGCGATCTTCCAAGCCGGAATCGCGATGGGGTAGTTCCACGGCGTGATTAACCCGGCGACGCCGAGCGGCTCGACCGTCGTGTAGAGATTCGTATCTCGGGCGCTCGAACTCTTGACCGTGCCGCCGAGGTCGCTGGCCTTCGAGCCGAAGTAGTGGAAGATGTCGATGGCCCGCTGTACCTCGCCGCCGGCCTCGCTCCAGGTCTTGCCTTCCTCTCGGACGAGCAGTTCGGTCAGTTCGTCCGTTCGCTGATCGAGGAGCGACCCGGCCGCGGTGAGGATCCGTCCGCGTTCCGGGCCCGGCGTCTCGGCCCACTCGTCGCTGGCCTCGTTTGCCGCTTCGATCGCCCGTTCGGTATCCTCGGCATCGGACTGGGGATAGGTCGCGACGACCTCGTCCGGATTCGCCGGATCGGTCGTCTCGAAGGTCTCACCGGTGTTCGATGCAGTCCACTCGCCGCTCACGTAGTTCAACTGCTGGTCAGGCATACACTCTCTCGGACGTTCCGTTCGCCCATAATTCTTGCCGTTTGGCAGCTTTCGCTTGCTCGACCGGTTCGCGGACGGGACATTTATAGTGGGGTAGAGTGTTGCACTCACCATGCGGTATCAGCGCCTATCCAGTGGCGACCAGTACAGACTCATCGCCGTCGATTCGGGAACGGCATACGACCTTACAGCCGTCAAGCCCCGTCTGAACGGCTTTGGCGACCTCGCAGCAACGGCAGACATCGCCGGCGTCTCCGTCGACGAAATTGCGAGCGATATCGCAGCCGATGCCCCGACGATCGCGCGCGACTCCCTCGCCACTGCCACGCTCCCCCTCGTCCCGGACGAGGTGTGGGCGGCGGGAGTCACCTACGAGATTAGCGAGGAAGCCCGCGAAAGCGAGAGCGGCATGCCGGAGATGTACCTGCATGCCTACGAGGCCGACCGCCCCGAAATCTTCTTCAAAGCGACATCCAGCCGCACGGTCGGTCCGAACGAAGCGATCGGTATCCGCGCGGACTCGACGTGGGACGTGCCCGAACCCGAACTCGGGATCGTCCTCTACGACGGCTCGATCGTCGGCTACACGATCGGCAACGACGTGAGTAGCCGCGAAATCGAAGGCGAAAACCCGCTCTATCTGCCCCAGGCCAAGACCTACGACCGCTGCTGTTCGATCGGTCCCGCAATCGTCTCCGCTAACAGCGTCACAGACCCCCACGAGCTAACGATGTCCATGGAGATCAGCCGCGACGGCGAACTCCGATACGAGGGCGAAACCTCGACCGGGAACATGGCCCGCACCTGCGACGAACTGGCCGAGTTCTGGCGAAACCACGACACCATTCCCGAACTCGGCGTGTTGCTCACCGGCACCTCGCTGGTCCCCGACGACGGGTTCACACTCCAGCCCGACGACGAAGTCCGTATTACAATCGACGAGATCGGCGAACTCTCGAATCCGGTCATCGAAGTATAACCGTCGAATCCGAGCGTCAACGTGAACTCGAACGGAGATCGGTGATCGAAAGGCGGGATGAATCGCGTCAGCATGAGAGACTCACCGTTGTCCGTCTGAGAGAGACAGGATGGCATTATGGAGTCGCCGTTTATCGTTCTGCTGTCACTCCGAGTACTGGCGAGTGCCTTCGCATGTCCGAGTTCTATTCGTCCAGCCGATCCGCTATCACGTCTAGTATCTCTCCCCCTCTTCACGCGTTACTCGCGGCTCATCGCTCAGTCGCGGTCTCACGACTCACCGCTCGCCACTCGACACCCACTACTCACCACTCACCACTGGAGGAGCCACGACCGTGTCACACCCACCAGACACAAGATCTGTACCTGTACGCTGGACAACTACCGGTCGAAAAACAGCCCCGCTCGACTACTGAAGCTACTGCAGCCTACTGCAGCCTATTGCAGCATCTCTGCTGGCGTCCCGGTAAACGACAGTTGTCGGTTCTTCACCGCTTTACCGGTATCCGCCTCGAAGAGATGAATCGCCGCTTCGGGGAATACAACGCCGACACGATCGCCGCTACTCACACTCGGAACCCCCTCAGTCGTCGCGATGAACTCGTCGTCAGTCGGCGTGTCGTCGAACTGAAGATGGACGATATTCTCGTTCCCCATCGGTTCGACGACCACCACTTCAGCCTCGAACCGGTTCTCGTCCGTCGAGTGTTCACCGAGTTCAATATCCTCCGGACGGATACCGAGGACGAGTTCACTGTCGTCCTCGAGGTCGAGATCGCTGACTGACTCGGCGGAGAACGAGTAGGTGAACGAATCCGTCACGAGTTCAGTTGTCTGGAGGTGACCGTCGAAGACGTTCATCGATGGCTCGCCGATGAAGCCGGCGACGAACAGGTTATTCGGCTGGTGATAACACTCGAGCGGCGTGCCGACCTGCTGGAGTTCCCCCTGATCGAGCACGGCGATTCGGTCGCCCATCGTCATCGCTTCCGTCTGATCGTGGGTGACGTAGACGGTGGTCACGCCCAACTGCTCCTGGAGGTGCTGGAGTTCCGTGCGCATCTCCGCGCGGAGTTTCGCGTCCAAATTTGACAGCGGTTCGTCCATCAGGAAGGCATCGGGATCGCGGACGATCGCGCGGCCGAGTGCGACCCGCTGTTGCTGGCCGCCCGAGAGTTCACCCGGCTTGCGGTCGAGCAGGTCGTCAATTCCCATTAATTCAGTGACTTCTTCGACGGCCGAAGCGATTTCGCCGTCGGAGCGGTCCGTCGATTCTTCGAGTCCGAAGGCAATATTGTCTCGAACAGTCTTGTGCGGGTAGAGCGCGTAGGATTGGAACACCATCGCGATATCGCGCTCCTGCGCCGAGACATCGTTGATCGTTCGGTCGCCGAGTGTAACCTCGCCCGCAGTCACGGTTTCGAGGCCGGCGATCATCCGCAGCGTCGTCGACTTGCCACAGCCCGAGGGACCGACCAGGACGAGGAAGTCCCCGTCCGGAACCTCGACCGAGACATCGTCGACCGCAACAACACCCGCCTCATCGTCATCGCCCCGATACACCTTGGTTACGTCGTCGAGTTCTAAGCGCGCCATAGTACGACTAGTTTGATGATACCGCCGCGAGTTCGGGTTCCGTTTCGAGCAGCCGGTTGCACAGCGTCTCACCGGTCTCGCCGTCGAAGACGTGGACCGTATCCGGGTCGATGGTGACGACGACGGAATCGCCCTGGGTGACGACGTGCATCCCATCGGTCACGGCTCGCAGGGAATCGTGGTCGGTTTCCTCGTCGTCGACCGTCATCGATACCACGTTCTGGTCGCCGTGCGTCTCGCTGACCGCCACCTGCAACCTGAACTCGTGAGGCCCGCGCTCGCGCTCTCCTGTGGCCTCGTCGGCCCGGCGCACGTCGATCGCCTCTGGGCGAACGCCGAGGACGAGTTCATCGGTGTCGCCGACGGCATCGGCGAGGCGGTCGTCGAGCGGGTACTCGAGTCCGGAACCGGTGAACGTCTCGTCGTCGGCGTGCCCGTGGAGGAAGTTCATCATCGGTTCGCCGATAAAGCCCGCGACGAACTGGTTTGCGGGCTCGTGGTAGAGGGTCAGGGGTTCGCCGACCTGCTGGAGGCGGCCGTCGTTTAGCACTGCGAGCCGGTCGCCCATGGTCATTGCCTCGGTCTGGTTGTGCGTGACGTAGACGGTCGTCACGTCGAGATCCGCCTGGAGTTGCTGGAGTTCGGTTCGCATCTGGGACCGAAGCTTGGCATCTAAGTTGGCGAGCGGTTCGTCCATCAGGAAGACTTCTGGATCGCGGACGATGGCGCGGCCGAGCGCGACTCGTTGTTGCTGGCCGCCCGAGAGTTCGCCCGGCTTGCGGTCGAACAGATCGACGATACCGAGGTCAGCGGCGGTTGCTTCGACCTGCTCGTCCATCTCCGCAGCGGTGTAGCCGGCTTCCTCTTCGAGACCGAACCGGATGTTCTCCCGAACGGTCATGTGCGGGTACAGCGCGTAGTCCTGGAAGACCATCGCGATATCCCGGTTCTGGGGCACGCGATAGTTCATGTGATCCCCGTCGATGTAGAGGTTCCCGTCGGTCGGCCGCTCCAGGCCGGCGATCATCCGCAGCGTCGTCGACTTGCCACAGCCCGAGGGACCGACGAGTATGAGGAACTCGCCGTCCTCGGTGTCGAGGGTCACGTCCTCGACGGCGACCGTCTCTCCGAATCGTTTCGTCAGGTGATCGAGTTGAATTCGTCCCATCGGTTATCCACTCTCCGTGCGCAGTCCCTTTGCAAACTGTTCGGCGAACGCGACGTACAGGATGATCGTCGGCAGTGCCGCGAGGAACGCCGCCGACATCCGGATGCCGAAGTCGATACCCTCGGTCGAGGAGCCGATCGCCGGCAGGATCAACGTCACCGGCGCTGCCGGATGATTCGACCCCGTAATGAGGGTGAACGAGAACAAGAACTCGTTGTAAATCTGCGTGAACTGGTAGATGAACACGACGCCGAACATCGGGAGCGAGAGCGGGAGGACGATGCGGCGGTAGATCTTCGTGATGCTCGCGCCGTCGATCTTCGCGGCCTCCACCAGGGAGTTGGGGAGGCTCTTGTAGTACGATCGAAAGAGGACCGTACAGATCGGAATCCCGTAGGCGACGTGAGTGATGGTCAGCGGAACGAGCCGTGAGTGGCCCCCTTGTAAGAACGGGATCGCCGCGAACAGCGGCTCCAACATCTGCGCCAGCGGGAACATGTTGTTCCAGAACTGCGACAACGGGACCAGTACGGCCTGGTAGGGAACGAACACACCGACCAGGAACAGTGCGAAGACAGCGATCTGTCCCCGCCAGGAAACCATCGTCAGTCCGTAGGCGGCCATACTGGCCAGCAGGACGTTGAGGAGCGTCGCCGGCACCGCCATCAGCAACGAGTTCACGAACGAGTTCGTCAGCTGACTGAAGGCGTACTCGAGATTCGACAGCGTGAACCCTTCGCCGGCCGGCGGTGCGAACGGCAGCGAGCGAGCGATAGCGGAGTTCGTCTTGAGGGCGGTCATGATCCCCGTCTCGAGCGGGACGAGGAAAAAGCCCAGGAAGAGCACGACCAGCGCGTACTTCCCGACCCGCCTGTAGTTGAAGTTCTCGACGAGCGATTCGACGTCGATGGGTGATCTGGAGGTTGACTGTGACATGTTAGAGACTCCCCTGTCGGTACTGGTATGCCAGGTACGGTGCGATGACGCTGAGCGCGAGCAACAAGAGCATCGTCGCGATGGCAGCCCCGTAGGCCCATTTGCCGAACTTGAACGCCTGACGGACCATCAGCGTCGCCAGAATGTCGGTTCCGTTCGGCGGCCGGTACTGGCCGACGAGCGAGTAGAGGAACGTGAAGGCCTTGAGCGCGAACACCATCAAGACGACGGCCGCGCTGACCGATGATTCCTTGAGTTGCGGGACGATGATGCGGAGGTACGTTCGAATCGTGCTCGCCCCGTCGACTTTCGCGGCCTCGAACTGGTCGTCGGGGATCGACTGGAGACCGGCGAGGTAGACGACCATCGCGTAGCCGCTGAACTGCCAGACCAGCGCGAAGATAACCGCCGGCAGTGCGAGTCGCGGATTGCCGAGCCAGTCGATCGGATCGAAGCCGAACGTCGTCACGATGACCGTCAGGACCCCGCTGTCGGGGTTGAACATCCACAGCCAAAGCTGTGCCGTCACGACGAACGACAGCGCCATCGGCAGGAGGTAAATCGTCTGTACCTTGTTTTTGTACCGGATACCGTGGTCGAGCAAAATAGCGAGGAAGAGCCCGAGTATCAACGATATCGACGTGAACGAGACGAGCAGCACGAAGTTGTTGATCGCAGCTTCGCGAAACGCCTCGCTCGCGAGGGCAGTTCGATACATCTCGAGGTCGAGACCGGAGAACGACGGCGGCTGAAGGCCGCTGTAATCCGTAAACGAAATCGCGATATTGTAGCCGATGCCGCCGTAGACGGCGATTCCCATGAGGATGAACGGAATCCCCCAGTACGGCGACGACCGGACGAAATCACTGTTGAGGAAATATCGGAGTTTCGTCTTCCAATCGACGACCTCATCGGTCGATACTACCGATTGGTTTGTCGGTTCTGTTGTGTCACGCGTTGCCATCTAACTCACCATTCTGGGCTATCATAATAAAAAATTTATTACTTCCAGTGTGTCGATGACGGTCACGCCAGTGTCTCGAAGTACGCTTCATCAGACGATTTATTCGTTACCGGAGACAGCCTCGAGTAGCCCGTCCGCCGCCGCCTCAGCGTCGTACGGACCAGAGAAGTTGTTTCCGATCGCACTCTTACAGTCGTTCATCGCCTCCGGTTCGACGGCGAGTCCGTGCGCAATCGTCGGCGGGTACGCTTCGGAGTCAGTCAGATCCTCGTAGTTCATCGCCAGGAAGTCCGACAACTCCGAGGGGTCGATATCCGTCCGCAGCGGGACCGACCCCTTGAGATTATTAAACGCGATCTGTGCCTCCTTCGTCCCGACGAACTTCTGCCAGGCAATCGTCTGTTCCCGACTCGGATTTTCGGCCGGCGCGACGAACGCGTCAACGTGATAGAAGTAAATCCCCTCGGTCCCCGGGAACGGCACCCAGTCCCACTCCTCGCCGTAGTTGAACTCGTCGTCGGAGCGGAACATGCCATAGAGCCAGTTGCCGCCGTGGATACACGCGGCTTCGCTCGGATCCTCCTCGTCGCCGATGATCTTCTGTGCCGCCGTCGTGTAGCCGATCGAAGACGCATCAGTGTTGATGTAGTTCTCCTGGATCTCCTGAAGCGTTTCTAACGCTTCGATCATCGCATCCTTGTCTCCGTCGCCGTCAATAAAGTTCGTGTACGCATCGACGCCACTCTGACTCGTCAGAATTTGCGCCCACGTCTGGAGTCCGAGGAACGGCGCGCGCATTCCGTGTGCGAAGGGAATGTAGTCGGTCTCCGAATCGATCGTTTCGAGCGCATCGAGAAAGTCCGGAACGCTGTTGAGGCTCTCGGCATCGACACCGGCCTCATCGAACGCAGCCGTATTGTAGAAGAGATTGTTCATCCGGTGGGATCCGATCGGAACCGCCGGCATCTTGTCGTTAAACGTGCAGATGTCAACAACCCGATCCTGCATGGTCTCTTTGTATCCTTCAGCCTCCCAGACGTCCGATTCGAGGTCCATCAGGCTCCCGCTGTATCGCTCGAGGTTGTTCCCCGGCCAGTTGGCGAACGAACTCATCGGGTTCGAGTTCACCAATCGTTGCAGAATCTTCGTGTTCAACTCGACGTTCCCGTCGCCGCCGACCGGCTGGAAGTTCGTCTCGACGTCCGAATGTGCCTCCTCGAACGCGCTGGTAAGCGCGTCGACGGCGTCCGCGCCGTCCCCCCCGGTCCAGCCGTGAAGCACCTCGAGTTCACCGGAATCGCTCCCACTCCCACCGCCGACGCAGCCGGCGATACCGAGTGTCGCGCTCGCAGCGGCCCCGGCGAGATAGGCTCGTCGCTTCATACCGGCATCCCGCTTGGCATTGGTAACCATACTACCTGATGAATAATAGTACACAATTATAAAACTGACGGTAGGGGTTAGAGATCAAATACGAACGGCCGTCAGTCGAAGTGGCGTCGAGGATCGGGATATGGATGTCAGCGTACGTGCGGGCGCATCGAAGAAGGGGTTCGGAGTGGGAGAGTTCCGAGGAACGCGGGACGGAGACTCTCGAAACCGGTCTGTGGTTCGGTCGAGAGACTACCGACGGAACTGCCCGTGCTATGGGTCGATCAGCCTAGTCGGGCCGTATCAGGCGCGCCGGAGTCGGGTCTGCATCGGAACGGAGCCGGATCGGGAACGCGCGGGATACCGCTCTCGAGTCGCAAGGCCGTCAGGCCTCGTCGAACAGCGTCTCGCCCTCCGCCAGGTGATCGGAGACGGCGTCGAGGTCGAGCGTCACGCCGAGTCCCGGTTTTTCGGGCACCTCGGCGTAGCCCTCGTGGATGATGTCCTCCTCGACGAGGTCGCTCCACCAGCCGAGTTCGTAGGAATGGTACTCGACGGCAAGCGCGTTCGGGATGGCGGCACCGACGTGAATACTTGCCATCGTGCCGATCGGCGAGGAGACGTTGTGCATCGCGACCGGGATATAGTAGAGGTCCGCCAGATCCGCGATCTTCCGCGACTGGCGCATCCCGCCGACGCGGGGAACGTCGGGGGCGATGATGTCGACGGCTTGCTCCTGGAGGAGTCGGCGATTGCCGTGATCGCGGTAGACGTTCTCGCCGGCGGTGATCGGCGTCGTCGTCCGCTGGGTGACCTCGCGCTGTACGTCGTGGTTCTCCGGCGGAACCGGGTCTTCGAGCCACCAGACGTCGTACTCCTCGAGTCGTTCGGCCAGGCGGTGTGCGCTTCCGGTGCTGAACGACCAGTGACAATCGAACGCGGCGTCGGCGCGGTCGCCCACCCGCTCGGTGACTTTCTCGACGATTTCCGCCTTGTGCTCGATCTCCGGGCCGCGGAGATGGCGGTTCGCGCGGTCTTTCTCGTGACCGCTTGGCACGTCGAGGTCGAACTTCAGTGCGTCGTAGCCCAGTTCCTCGACGACGCGCTCGGCTTCGTCGGCGCAGGCATCGGGATCTGCCTCGTCTTCGGTGTGGCAGTCGCAGTAGATCCGCATTTCGTCGCGGTACTTGCCGCCGAGTAACTGGTAGGCTGGCACCTCAAGGATCTTTCCGGCAACGTCGTGCAAGGCGAGTTCGATTCCGGAGATGGCCGAGATCGCTTTCCCGGAGATCGATCCCTCTCCGGAAAGCTTCTGGACCAGGTGCTCGTAGAGCCGGTCGATATCGAGCGGGTTCTCCCCCTCGATGAACGGGGCGACGCGCTCGATGATTTCCTGTTCGCCGGCTCCCCAGTAGGATTCGCCGTTCCCGACGAGTCCGGCGTCGGTGTAGACGCGGACCAGCGTCCAGGGGTAGTTCCCCTCGACGACCGTCGTCTGGACGTCGGTGATCTCGACATCGCGCGGCCCGCGGGAGGCGGAAAGCCCCATCGTCTCCGCGGAGAGGTCGCGCATCGTATACTCTGCGTTCGGGTCTGACAGCTGTCTGTAGTCCATCGACGTTCGTGGATTACGACAGCCGCTACTAAAACTTCCGTCTGTCCACCGAGATAATCGGCGGGGCGCTATGGCTGGTGACCGGGCGAGAGCGGCGGGACAACGACAACGGCGAAAAGACGGGTACGGAGAGTCCGCAATCAATCCCGCAGCACCGACGCGTCGAAGACGGGTTTGCAGGTCCCGCCGTCGACGAACGTTTCGAACGCCTCGTCGGCTTCGAGCAGGCTGAACCGATCGTCGAGGAAGGTCGCGTGGTCGACGTCGCCGGACGCGATCAGCCGGAGCGACCGCTCGAAGTCCTCGTACATCGACGCATACGAGCACTGCAGGTCGATCTCCGCGCGGACGAGCGGCGAGTACGGCATCGTCGTCTCGCCGGTCTGGCCGACGAGGACGATCTGCCCGCCCTTGCGGACTTCGTCGACCGCCATCGGTAATCCAGACGGGTGGCCGGTCGTATCGAAGACCACGTCGTAGCCGACGCCGTCAGTGAGTTCGTCTCGGCGCGCGTCGAGATCGTCGGCCTCGATGTTGATCGTCTCGAAGCCGAGTTCCTCGGCCAGTGGGAGGCGATACTCGGCGTCTTGGCCGACGCCGGCGAGGACGACCTCGCCGCCCTGAGCCCGCGCGATCTGGGCCGTGAGCTGCCCGATCGGACCCGGTCCAGCGACCATAACGCGGTCGCCGGGGCTCACGCGGGAGTTCTCGATGACCGCACGCGCGCCGATGCTCGTCGGTTCGACGAGCGCGGCGTGTTTCGGTTCGACGTCGTCAGGGACGGGATGGAGCGCCGTCTCGGGAACGGAAACGTAGCCCGCGTACGCGCCGTCGTGGTCGACGCCCGTGATAACCGCGTTTTGGCAGACGTTCTCCTCGCCGATCTTACACTGGTAACACTCGCCGCAGCCCCGAATCGGGCGCTCGACGACCCGATCGCCGACCGCAAAGTTCGTCACGTCGTCGCCGGTCTCGATAATCCGACCGGTGTACTCGTGTCCGATGACGGTCGGGAGCTCCATCCGTTCGAACGCCGACTCGAACTCGTAGATCCCTGCGTCGCTTCCGCACAGACCCGCATAGTCGACTTCGATCAGTGCTTCGTCCGGTCCGGGTGAAGGGCGTTCGAGATCAACGAGTTCCATCGCTCCCTGCTGTCGGCTGGTTTTGGCTAGTCCACGCATAGTTGCCAGTACGTTCATCGGGCGTTATAGTTCTGTGGGATTGCGCGATTCGGATGCGACTCGCCGCCGGGCGTTGCCGTCTCACTCACGACGGCTCGGAGCTGGCCCGGAAAGTCAGGTCGGAAACGAAAACCGAAGCGACGCACGGCGACATCTGCGTTCATTCTCCGAAAACAAGATTCTATATGAAAGAACAAAGCTAGCTGAATGAAGAACGGTGGTCCGTCCTTATGCGGGGCTGGAACTCGGGATCCGCAGCGAGTTCATCCCGAATAGAGTGGAGAGATTACAACAGTACGCTCGTAATCTATAGCGGCCGGACGAGACGGCAACATCGACTCTGGAGCACGGGCGCTGCAACTGAAACGCGACACTATCGGGTCGAGACTCGGTATCTCGGGTGAACCGCCCCGCGGAACGAGCGAGTGACTGGTCGCGGCCGAGTTCAATACGTCGTCTCACTCTGCATTCTGCTTTAGAGAACTCTATTCTGTTATACCGAAACTCGTTCGGTATACGTCGCCGCGCAGCGCGCGATCGTGCACCGGCCGATGGCGAACGAACGCAACTGAACTCGACCGAGCGCGAGCCGGCACCGCTGATGGCGATAGTGGCGTCGTTCGTCGGATCGATTACGGATGCAAAACCGACTGACACACATATTTATATGAATAGTTGGAATAATGAGGGCCGCATGGTGCTTAATAGCAATAGCCACAAGCGGCGCAACGTTCTCGCGGCAATCGGTGCAGGAGCAGTCGGCGCACTCGGATATCCGGGCGGAGGAACGCATACAGCGAGGGCTGACAACGACGGGGATCACTATCACAACCCGGTCTATGCTGATCGCGTGTTTCCTGACCCGACCGTGGTCCGCGTCGATGATATGTACTACGCGTACGCATCGAACATGGAGAAAGACGACGAGGATCAGGAGGAGATGGTTCCGATCGTGAAATCGCCGAATCTCCACGACTGGACGTACGTCGGGGAAGCCTTCGAGAGTTATCCGGACTGGCGCGACGACGATGCGTCGCTGTGGGCACCCGACATCAACTACTACAACGACACGTATCACCTGTACTACTCCTACTCGACGTGGGGAAGTAGCGATAACCCGGGAATCGGCCTGGCGACCGCGGACACACCGGAGGGTCCGTTCACCGATCAGGGACCGGTGTTCCGGGAGGACGAGTTGTCGATGACGAACGCCATCGACTCGGACTTTTTCGTCGTCGACGGAACGCCGTACATGGTTTGGGGAAGTTTCTACGGAATCTACGGCGTCGAGTTGACGCCGGACGGAACGGATTACGTGAACGGGACGACGGTCCACCTCGCGGGCGATAATCGCGAGGCGGCGAAGATCGTCGAAGCGAACGGCTACTACTACCTGTTTTACTCGACCGGCTACTGCTGTGAGGGCTACGACAGCACCTACGAGATCGAGGTCGGCCGATCGGCGAACGCCCTCGGGCCGTACACCAACCAGAACGGCACCGACCTGCGAAATCTGAACGATCACAACAGCGGAGTGGCCATCGTAAGCGGCAACAGTCGGTTCCCGGGAACCGGCCACAACACGGCGATCCGCGACGATACCGACGGCCTGTGGCTCCTGTACCACGCCTACGATCGACGGGAACCGGAGTACGTCGACGGGACGTGGAACCGGATCATGCTAGCCGATCGAATCAGGTGGGACGACGACGGCTGGCCGGTACTCGGGTGTGACGGAACGCCGACCGCCCAGCACCCGCGATCTCGACCCCCCGTTCGTTGATCGGGACAAGTCATGACCACCGGATTTCACGCTAGTAACAACTGAAACTATTTACAGACTGATCGCATCGCCATCGTGCGATCAGGTGTGTACTGACTTGCAGTGACTACCATAGCATACTGCTTGCTAGCCGAGAAGACGATACACTTCAGGACGAGTTCACGAACGCCGAACTCGGCTTCGATTCGGTAAGAAAGATGAACTCGCAGTGAGGGCCCATCGACTGGTTCACCACCAGTGGAAAAGTACAGTATGTACAAGTCCTCTGGAGAGAGAAGAGTTGTGAATATAGAGCGCTGATATCGGCTACTATGCGGTGAAAAACCATTTAAGGGAATGATTCTGCGTTTTGTATCGGGGATCTCCTAGACGATGTGAGAAAAATAAAACCAGACATAATTCCCCAAATCATCCCGGTAAAGGAGCTATCTTCCGGATATCCCATCAATCCAATAGCCATGCTAATTTCACACCACCATCATCGGTATTGAAAGTATTTTACAATAGTGTTCCCTCTCGGGAGCACCGATTCTGAGGGTGGGCGAATCCAGCGTCGCCGATCATGGAGAACAGAACTCTCCAAGCGACTGCGAAAATCATCGTTGCGTCTCGAACGCCTGTGGAGACTGCGCTCCCTACAGGAACCACGTCGGTTCCTGCAAAGCGCGTTCGCCGGATGTCGTCTGGTGGGCTATCAGACGCAATCAGACAACGTCGTGGAAGCAAGAAGCCGGCTGCTCACCGGCGGTTTTGCCGCCGTTCGCGTGGTCCGTGAGACGAAGATCTCACGCTACCCTCAAGGAGCGAGCACGAGCGAGAGGATGGGAGGTCACACGAGTATCGAAACGGCACCGCCACCGACGATAGCGAGTCCACCCAATCCGAAGCAGACGGTCGAAAAGGAGATGCGATCGACGACGCGAACGAGCGCATCGATCATGGCGTATCCGACGACCGCGCTGACGAGGAGCGCTGTCGCCGCTGCGCCAGGACTGATTCCCGGGAGACCACCGGCACCGACAACGGTGAGTGCTGCCCCGCCGAGACTGGCCGGAATCGAAAGGAGAAAGGAAAGCCGAAACGCGTCCGGGGGGTTGTAGCGTCGAAACAGAAGGGCACTGGTCGTCACCCCAGAGCGGGAAATTCCGGGAAGGATAGCAACACCCTGAACGGCACCGACCAGCAGCGAGTCACGTAGTGTCGGGGTCTCGCGAACTCCCATTGAGACGGACTCCGAAGTGTACTGGATACCCCCCGTAAGGAGGAGAAGGACACCGATGATTGTAATGAAGGCACCGCCGGTAAGTTGGCCCGCGAGATCAACGGCAAAGAGATAAAGCGGGATTCCGACGATGCCAGTCATCAGGCATGCAATACCGAGATAGGACGTAATCGCATTGTCCCCGTGGTAGGCGGCGTCGGGACGCCAACCCGAGAGTGAGTGGAACGCCGTTTCGAGATCGTCACGATAATAACTGGCTGCAGAAACCGTCGTCCCGAGCTGGAAGAAGAGTGCGAGTTGGAGCGCCGTATCTGGATCAACGTCCATCAGCGTCAGAACCAACGCCAGATTCCCCTGGCTCGAAACGGGGAGCCACTCGACGATTCCCTGCACGATACCGGCAACGATGGCGACAATGAATTCCCTCATGCTGATCGAGTTCTGAAAGCGTCCGACTGTCCGGCTTGTTCTCGTGCGGATCTATGAGAACAGTGCTATTAGTGGTGCCGATCCGGACTATCGGTATCGGGAGAGCAGTATCGATACGCCATCCAACTCCGACCGACGATAGAGCTACTCGAAATAGAGTAAATATATGAAAAGGCATTTGCATCCACTGTCCTTTGGCTAGGTAAATGGGTGCAGCGTCGATGAATCCGACCCTCGATACTATCGTTCTTGGAGTTGGTGAAGCCGATAGTTCCAGAAGCGAGACGCTCGTTGACGCCGTCGAAGAACTGGCGCGTCCGACCGATGCCCGCGTCATCTTTGTTCATATTTTCGATATGAAGTCCTACAAGGAGACGGTCGAACACGTACTCGATCATGAGACAGGTCGTGTCGATCCGAACGAATTGGCCGACCAAATGTCCGTGGTTCGTGATATGAGAGACCAACTGTCGGACGAAATTCAGCATGAGACCCGGGCTGCAACGCGGAAGAAGGGCGACGGGATCGTCGCGATCGCCGAAGACGTCGACGCCGACCGCGTCGTTGTCGGCGGACACCGACGGTCGCCGTCCAGCAAGGCTATCCTCGGAAGTACGGTCCAGACGGTCCTGCTGAACGCGCCATGTCCCGTTACGTTCGTCCGTGACACCTGAGCTCTCGAGCGAACTGAACTCGTCGGTCGCGACGGTCTCCGGAGGCGATCCGTAACCGAGTTCAGTTCGGGTCGGCCCGTTACCTGAGTCCACCATAATCACTATAGTATATAGATGGAGACTATTCGCGTAAGCCATGGTGCAGGAATTGGTCCCGCTCGCTCGCGAGTTGTCGTTGCCCTACTACGAATCGGCGCTGCCAGCGCACGATCGGTACCACGCGAATCGAGTTCGAACCCTCTCGCTTCGGTTAGCAGACGAGTGTGAGGAACCCGTCGATAGGGCGGTCCTCGCCGCGGCGGCGTGGTTACACGATATCGGTCGCCCACGCGAACGAACGGGCGAAATCGACGATCACGACGAGTGGGCCGCAACGGAGGCGGCGACGCTTCTCGGGTCCGAATCGGTTTCGGCCGAGCGAACCGAGGCGATCACACACTGTATCCGCACCCACAGTATCCGAGCGAGTTCACCGACGCCGGAGACGATCGAAGCGAAACTGCTCTTCGATGCGGACAAGTTGGAGGCGACCGGCGCGCGCGGTCTCGTGCGGTTGGCCTGTATCGTCGGGGAGAGATCGGGGAGAGCGGGCGAAAAATACGCGGTGATCGAGAACGCGTCGGTTTCGGGACTGGAGAGGCCAGATTGTCCGGACGTAACGCTCCTTCGGGAGTGGGCAAGAGAACGGCTGGATAGATTGTACACATCGGCCGGCCGGTCCCTTGGACGGTCCCGCTGGCAGTTTATGACCGAGTTCTTCACGCAGTTCGAGCGCGAGATGGGTATCGAGGGTGAAGCGTAAGGGAAGCCACGAAACCGACCCCGAGGTCACTCGAGAACGTGAACGCTGGTATCGTCGATCGAGAGCGAGACCGTCTCTCCGGTCCGGTACGTTTCGGCGGCATCAGCGTGCAACGCCACCGTTGTTTCGTCGGGGAGCGTTGCCGTCAGTTGCGTTCGATCGCCGAGGTACGTCGCGCTCGACACCTCCGCACTGATCGGCCCCTCGCGCTCGAACTCGAACGCCTCGGGCCGCACCGCGACCGTAACTGTACCGTTCGTCGCGGCCGCGACCTCGAGTTCGGCGAATCCGAGGTCGACGCGGCCGTCTGCGGCAACCCCAGTGAGCAGGGTCGAGTTCCCGATGAAGTTTGCAACGAAGGCGTTTGCGGGGCGGCGGTAGATCGCCGACGGTGTCCCGACCTGTTCGACCGTCCCCGCGTTCAACACGGCGATCCGATCGCACATTGCCATCGCTTCCTCCTGGTCGTGGGTTACGTAGATCGCGGTGACGCCGAGGTCGGCGAGGAGGTCGCGGATTTCCGTTTGAAGCCGTGTCTTGAGCGCTGCGTCGAGCCCGGTCATCGGCTCGTCGAGCAAGAGGACGTGGGGTTCGATCGCGAGTGCTCGAGCAAGCCCGACGCGTTGCTGTTGCCCGCCTGATAGCGTCGTCGGCCGGCGATCAGCCAGTGTGGCAATATCGAGCATCTCAAGCAACGCGCCCGCTCTTTCGCGGCGCTCGCGCTGGGGAACATCGCGCATTTTCAGTCCGAACGCGACGTTTTCGCGAACGGTCATGGTATCGAAGAGCGCGTACGACTGGAACACGAGGCCGACGTGTCGCTCTTCCGGCGGGACGTGTGTTACATCGACGCCGTCGAAGCGAACTCGGCCGCGCGTCGGCGTCTCGAAGCCCGCGATGGTCCGTAGCGTCGTCGTCTTCCCACAGCCCGACGGGCCGACGATCCCGAGGATCTCGCCGTCGCGAATCGTCAGGTCGATGCCGTCGACGGCCAGCTCGTCGCCGTACCGTTTGGTCAGCGACTCGAGCGTGACCTCGCTCATACGGTATCACCGCCGACACGGCCGGGTTCCGAAAACGGTCGGTGAACGGTTCGGTTGAAATATCGGCTACTGGTATTCGTGTGTCTCATTGGTCTCGAATAGTTGTGAATCCTCGATTGCCGATTAGCTGAAGCACGGCGATTGCGGAGACGACGAGCAGGAAGTACACCGAAACTGCCGCCGCCTGCTGCATATACGTCGCATTCGAGGTGTTGCGATAGAGGAAGACCGCAAACGGATCCGGACTACCGCTTACCACCATGAACGTGAAATTGAACTCCGCGGCCGCGAGCGTCCAGGTGATGATACAGCCCGCGAGAATGCCCCGCTTCGCATGTGGAACGATGACCGTGAGAAACGTCCGCGGCCACGAGGCACCGAGCGATCGGGCGCTCTCCTCTAAGCGAACGAGGTCCATCGACTGAAACGAACTCTGCACCGTCAGCACCATGTACGGTGATTTGAGCAAGCAGTAGCCGGCGATCAGGCCCAGGGCGGAGCGGCCGTGGTTCGGATACGTCTGCACGAAGGCGAGTCCGAGAACCACGCCCGGAACGAGCGGTACAATCGCGAGCGTGTTGAGCCAGTCTCGAGCGTAGAACTCGTATCTCGTGAGCGCGTACGCGATCGGAACGCCGATGACGACGTTCAGTATCATCCCGCCGGTCGCGATCACGAGGCTGAACGCGAGCCCCGGAATCACGGCCATTTGATCGTCTCCCAATCCGAGTACGTCGCGCCAATGCTCGAAGGTTACAAATCCTCGCGGAAGGATTCCCGTCGCCGTCTCCGCGAACGAGGAAACGAACGTCACGACGACCGGGACGCTGAGAACGAGGACGACGAGTGTGACGATCCCGAGAACGAGCGGGCGACCGACTCGGGTCGAAAGCGCTGGTCGCGACGGTGTCCACGCTTCGACTGTCGTCTCGACGCTTCCGCCATCAGTCCGCGAGTTCGGCTCGACGCCGACGCCGGATCGCGACCTGCGTTGGGGCTCCGAGTCGTCGCTCATATTAGAGAGTCACCGTGTCGGTCCTGACGAACCGGAGCCCGACGAACGTGAACGCGACGATGAAGACGACGTAGACGAGGCCGATTGCGGCTGCCACGTCGGGTCTGTACGTCCCGACACTGATCTCGCGCTGAATCTGCAGCGTGACGACGTAATGGCTCTGGAGGAGCAACACCGTGCCGAAGATCGCCAGTCCGGAGCGGAACGTAAGGATCGTTGCGGCGGCGATCCCGGGACGGATTTCGGGCAGCGTCACGTGGTAAAACGTCTCCCAACGGCTCGCGCCGAGCGACCGAGCGGCTTCCTCGGCTTGCGTGTTGACCTCGGCATAGGTCCCCCGCAACACCATCGTTGCTCGCGGCACGAGCGAGTAGACATAACCGAGGAACAGCCCCGTAATGGCCGTTGCACTCGCGAGGTCGATCGCGCTCGTTCCGGTGACGGCCGCAATCGCGTTCGTCACCAATCCCTGTCGGCCGAGCATCGCGATGACCAAGATCGCGACGATAATTCCGGGCAGTGCGATCGGAAACGACACCGCAGCGACAACTACACGCTCGAACGGGAGATCGTATTTCTCGAGGGCGTGTGCGACCGCGACGCCGAGGACGACGCTGACGACCGTTGCCAGTCCGACGAACCAGACCGTGTTCCACGCAACCCGCCGGTACGTCGGCTCCGTCAGCAGCGTCCGCCACGCGTCGAGCGACCAGCCCTCGATCCAGATCGCGTCCGCTGCGACGCTCATTCGAACGAGCATCGCCAGCGGAACGAACCCCGCGACGGTCGCGAGCGCGAAAAACGGCAGGCACATGATCGCGATTCGCCGCCGCTCTCGCTCGCGCTCCGTGGTCGGTCTGGCGGTCGTCGACGCGAAAATTGCAACTCGACGCACCGACGCCGCCGTCGATTCGCGGATGGACATACTGCGATCTCACTGGGCCCCCTGCAGCGGCGTTCGATCAACCAGCTCCGCCTGGATATCGTCCTGCTTCGAGACGAGTTCTTCCTGATCGACCGTAAACTGCGCCGCCTCGTAGGCCGACTGCGACGGGAACTCGTCGGGCTGGTCGAGTTCGGCCGCTCGAATCGGCCGAACGTAGGCGTCGAAGAACAGTTCCTGGCAGTCGAGCGTCAACACGTAGTCCATGAACAGCTTCGCCGCCTCGGGGTTGGGGGCGTTGCGAAGCAGCGCGTACCCGTACGGAACGTTCATCGCGCCCGGCTCGCCGTCCGGTCCCGTGAGGATCGCGACGTCGAGTTGGTCCTCGTTGAACTCGACGTTGTTGTACGTCAGGTTCAGGCCGGTATAGTCGTACTCGACGACCGTCGAGATTTCGCCGCTGGTCACCGGCCCTTCGACGTTTCGGCGGAAATCGGCCCCGTGGTCGGCGATCGCCTCGTGGTACTCGATCACCGGGTCGAGATCGTCCAGGTCGCCGCCGTACGCGCTGTTGACCGACAGTGCCGACGCCTGCCCGTTCGCCGTATGTGGCGGCGTGAACGCGAGATCCTTGGCGATATCGGGATGCTTGAGATCATCCCACGTCTCCGGCGGTTCCAACCCCCGCTCCTCGTACACGTCGGTCCGGTAGGTTACCGCGGTCGTCATCTGTCGCGTCGCGGTCACGTGACCGTTGTCGGTCTTGAGATCGTCGGGGACTTGGTCCCAGTTCGCCGGTTTGTAATCCGTCGTCAAGTCGTCATTCATGGCTTCGAGACCGAACGAATACCCGCCGTTGTATGCCGAGTGCGTCGGGTTCTGGGCGTTCGCTCGCATATCGTCGAGCGCTTCGCCGGACGACCCCTGCGCGTCGTAGAGGGAAACGCCGTATTCGTCCTCGAAGGCCTCCATGACGGCGTCCCAGTTCGACCACCCGGTTTGGACGCAGTACAGTTGGAGTTCACCGGGAAACGCGGCCGAATCGACGCTCGTCTCGTACTCACCGTATCCCACCGTGTGTTGCTCCCCGCCGGTATTGCCGAGACTGCTCAGACACCCCGCCATCGCGAGCGAACTCATCGCGACTCCGGTCTGAAGGATCGATCGCCGCGTTGGCCCGTTTGAATCGGACATGGTCCAGTCACTCGCGAGAGAATAGTAACAATTTGCTATGTTCGGAACGGTGACCACAATAGCACGATATATCGATACGGAACGGACAGCGTGGATATTGAGTTCGGCGGAGATGCGTCTGAACTCGGTCGTCACAGCGTTGGTCGCGAGACTCGCGGATCGAACCGCACGTGGTACGTGAACTCGCTACCCGAACTCGCTCGTCGTGAGGCACGTGCGTTCACACGGCCACTGTGGCGTGCTTGCTGAGCAGGTGAGAACTATCGTCTTCTGATCGAGATGAGCGCATTCCTCAAACTGGCCAAGCTAGACATCATCGAGAGATATCCGACTGTAGCGTTCACCCAACTGATTTCGTCACATCCAGCAGTATATGAGCGGTTAAGACGGTTTTCGGGGATGATACGACGAATAGTTGGATATTCAAATTACGGAATGTTTTTATGGCAATTTATTGATCACCAAGTGATGTCACGGAAAGATAGATCCAATGGTGATGAGGAGGGCGAGCCGACGAACAGCGATCACGAGCGGACACTTTTAGGGCGACGGGACTGGCTGAAACTAAGCGGTGCGGCCGTCGGCATCCCGCTGGCAGGGGCGGGGAACACGGCAGCGCAGCCATCCGCTGGTGCGAGCGCAATGCAACGCAAAGACGAGTACCTCAACCTGGCATCGGAGGTCCCACAGCAGGCGATGGACCTCTGGAATCGCCAACCCGATGACTACCAAGCCGCGTTTCCGACGGAAGACGTCACAAGCTACGCAGGACGAAGCGGTGATCTTGCAGACGCTATCGAAACCGCCTCGGAGAACGGAGCGATCGCCAATCTCGGCTCGAATAACGAGTACGAACTCGAATCGATGGCGACCGCTCCCGGAAGTCACTTCGGCGTGATCGGCGATAACTGTACGATCTATTTCAATCGAAACGACACGCCCTGGATGCTACAGCCCAACTGCGACGTGGGCGTGGTCAAGGGCGTAACGTTCGATATCTCCGAACATTCGGACTCCTCCTCGGCAGTCCTGGGAGGCAACTTCAATGAAGAGTTCTGGGCGGAGGACGTCGAACTCGTCGGCGAACGAAACAAGGGCGAGGATGCCGGGCGGATCTACACCTGGCGACCCCACATGACGAACGAAAATGCCGAAGGGCTCGTCGAGAACCTCAGGATGGCAGACGGGGATTACTATTCTGGATCCGGCACCCCACCAGACGGCACGCGAGCGATCGCGGTTTCCGCCGATCCCGGTCACGTAGGCTATCTCGCCTACAAGGACTGTCACATGGAAAACTGGACGAGCAGTGGGTATTATATGAGCTGTAATCCCCACGACGGTCCCGGCGGGGGGGGATCCGGGGAGGCCCTCCTGTGGAACTGCACGGCGATCAATAACCACAGAGGGAACATGCGAATCGGTCTCAACGACAAAATCGTTGGCGGGTACATCGATCTCTCCGATATGCCCGACGGGCTGCAAGGACAGGGGGTCGTCTGTGAATACGCGACCGGCGATGCGAACAACCCGACCGAGATCATCGGCCTTAGATCCGGCGGGAACGACTACGCCCGCGAGGCGGTCGTGTGCAGAAACTTCTACTACAACCGGGGAGACACGGCACACGTTCGATACAAGAAACTCGTCCTCGAGGCGTCCGGAAAGCAGCCACCCGCGAGCATTCGACCCGGGACTAATCCGCCGAATAATTCGGATGCCGAATTATCGGATGGTGTCGAAGCCGAGTTCGAGGACGTGTACCTATACGACGACTATCCGAGCGATCGATACAACGGACTACTCGAGATCCAAAACGATGCGGACGTATTCACCGAGCAGTTCCGCGCGCTCTCGGAAGCGAATCCCGAAGTGAATGTCCACTCCGGTGGGTCGTTCACTTACGGCGGAACGACGTACGGGAGCGGCGAGTACACGGCGGGTCAACTGGGCTTCGATGATCCCCGCACGGACTACGACGGACTCCCCGAGTTCTACTTCGACTACGGCGACGGTGGCGGTGGAGGCTCCGAGTGGTTGGATCTTGGAACGGACGACGACCAGAGCAGCGTGAGCAACGAAAGCGGCGTTCTGTTCTGGTTGAAAGAGGATCTCGGTGCCATCGAGGCACGACTCTCACAGCACTCGGCAGGGCATCAAACCGCATACCTCCGGGATACGAACACGGATATCGTCACGCAAACAGATATCTCGGATTTGAGTCCCGGAGAGACGTTTGTACTCTCGCCGGACGGCGGGATCGAAGGGGCCAGTTCGTACTCAGTCACCGTCGACGCGAACGGCGAGTATTGGGACCGCGGTGAAAACAGTAGTCCGAACTACGACTACGAGAACGGGACGTTCCAGGTGACTGCTGGCGTCTACACGTCCAGCCACTCGACGACCCAAAATGTCCGGTACGCCGTGAGCGAAATCGCCGGTCGAGAGGAGGGAACGGGCTCAAACTGGCTAGACCTCGGGTCGGACAACGACCAGAGTAATCCCGACACTGAAAGCGGCGTGCTGTTCTGGTTGAAAGAGGATATCGACGGCATCGAGGCGCAGATCTCACAGAATACAGCGGAACACCAAACCGCTTACCTTCGAGATAGCGGCGCGAATATCGTTGCCCAGACGGATATCTCGGGATTGAGTTCTGGAGAGACGTTCGTCCTGTCACCCGCTGGCGGAATCGAAGGCTCGAATACGTATTCGGTCACGGTCGACGCCGACGGTGGTCATTGGCTCCGAGGCGAAGACAGCGATCCGAACTACGAGTACGAAAATGAGACGTTCCGCGTAACCGACGGCGTCTACACATCGGGACAGTCGACGACGAAGAACGTTCGCTATGCGGTGAGTGATATCCGAGACAGCTGAGTAGTACTGATTCGAGTTCAGTGAACTGGATTCCGGCGACTCGATTACGCGGGCCTAGTTTGTCCGAGCAAATCGACGACCGGCCCTCCGCGTTCGAGGATCGCTAATTGCGATTGGCACTATGATAGCAGAGCGAAGACACACGTCCGGACAGTAGCAGAGAGGTCCGCGATCAAGCGGTCCCTCTTGCCTGAGATTTCGTATGTATGATCCCACGCCGGAACGAACAACGGAGTCGAAGACTTCGCTTTGCGGCTCGAGACGGGGATCAGCCACCGGGCTCCGAACGGGAGGCATCCAAGCGCAACTCGATCAGCGTCAATTCGTCCGACGGAACTGCGTCGGCGAACGCGCGCTCGACTTCGTCCCACGTCTCGGGACGACGCGCTTCGATGCCGAAGCTCTCGGCAAACGCCACGAAATCGGGGTTGGTGAGCGACGTTCCCGTGTACTCGCCGCGGTGATCGACCTGCTGGGCGGAGATGAGCCCGTAGTCGTCGTCAGTGAAGACGACGATCGTGAACTCGCAGCCGAGTCGGGTCGCGGTCTCGATCTCCGCGGCGTTCATCAGGAAGCCGCCATCGCCGGTCCCCGCGACCACGTTCGTATCGACGGCGAGGTCGGCGGCGAGTGCCCCGGGAACGGCAATTCCCATGCTGGCCAGTCCGTTCGAGATCACGCACGTATTGGGTTCGTAGGTCGGGTAGTTCTGTGCGATCGCGAGTTTGTGGTGGCCCACGTCGGAGATGAGCACGTCCTCGTCGGCCAGCGCCTCACGGAGCAGTGGGAGCGCGTTCGTGACGGTAACGGGATCGGTCGAGTCGGGGGGAGCGGTAACGTCCTCGAGGATTCGGTCGTGGCGATCCGCACACCACAGCGAACAGGCGTCCGCCGAGAGCTGTTCGCCGATCGCTTCGAGCGATGCGCCGACATCCGCGACGATTTCCACGTCGGGATTGTAGTGGCGGTACACCTCGGCGGGTTCGTGGTCGACGTGGACGATCGCCGTCTCGAGATTAGGGTTCCACGCCGCTGGATCGTGTTCGGCGATATCGTAGCCTACGGTGACGACGCAGTCGGCCACCTCGATCGCGCTCGCTGCTTCATCGTCCGACCCGGAATCGAGGGTCAGCAGCGAGGCAGGCTCGCGGTCGGAGATCGCCCCCTTTCCCATGTACGTGGCGACGACCGGGAGACTCAGCCGATCGACGAACGCGCGCAACCGGTCCGACGCGCGAGTTCGTACCGCGCCGTTGCCCGCGAGGAGGATCGGGCGCTCGGCGTTCTCGATCACGTTCGCCGCTCGGACCGCCGATTCGGTATCCGGGTCCGGGCGGCGCACCTGTTGACGTGCGAGGATCGGACTCGCGTCGATCGGCTCACCGGCGACGTCCTCGGGGAACTCGAGGTGGGTTGCCCCTGGCTTCTCGTACTCGGCGAGTTTGAACGCCTTGCGGATCGACTCGGGGACGACCTCGGGCGCGGCAATCTGGGCGTTCCACTCGACGATCGGTTCGAAGATGTCGACCACGTCGAGCGCCTGGTGACTCTCCTTGTGGAGGCGCTCGCGGCCGCCCTGACCGGTGATCGCGACGACCGGGCTCTTGTCGAGTTGGGCGTCAGCGACGCCGGTAACGAGGTTCGTCGCACCGGGTCCGAGCGTCGAGAGACAGACGCCCGCCTCGCCAGTTAGCCGCCCGTGTACATCCGCCATGAACGCCGCTCCCTGTTCGTGACGGGTCGGCACGAACGTGATGGAGGATTCCCGCAACGAAAACAGCAACTCCTCGATTTCCTCGCCCGGCAGCCCGTAAACGTACTCGACGCCCTCCGCTTCGAGGCACGCGACGAGGAGGTCGGCTGCGGTTGGCACGATCGCTCACTCCGAGACAATGGCGTCCGCGGTGTGCTCGTCGTCCCTCGTTCCCATCTCAGTTGCCTCAGCGCCGTCTTCGTCGGTTCTCAGCGTGCTAGTTGTCATTGCCATAGCTTCCACTCCAAGTGCCAAAGATCCACACCCGGCGAATGAACCGTCACATGTGTCTCGGTGAGCAACGCACCTGATACTGGCCCGACCTAGGTGTACAACACGGCGCGCCTCACGCCCCAGCGTGCTATAATAGCTCGAGCAAGCACCACGATACCAGAGGAAACGATATGATCACCTGCCGTTTCGAACTCGATTGGTCGTGGCGGCACATGGAACGAGTTCGTCCAGTCGGGACCAGTGTGCGCCTAGTCGGCAGTCGGCGTTCCTTCTCGAATGACCGTCACTGAGCCGGGTGATCGGCGGACGACCCGTTGCGCGACGCTTCCGAGCAGGAACCGCCGGAACCCGCGTCGGCCGTGGCTGCCGAGGACGATGTGATCGACATCGTGGTCCTCGGCGTCGGTGATGATCGTCTCGGCGACCGTTCCGACCTCGATCGCTGTCGTGATTTCCGCATCGTATTCGGCGGCGATTTCCGTTGCGGCCGCGATAACCTCGTTGGCGGCTTCTTGTGACCGTTCGAAGGCCTTTTCCGCGGAGAAGATGCCGTCGATACCGTCCGAACCGGCCCACTGACGAGGATCGTTCACGTACAGGACGCGGATCGCTGCGTCGTCGTACGTCGAGAGCGCGTGGCGCAGGGCGGCGGTCGCCTGTGGTGAGTCGTCGAACGCGACGAGGATCGTGGATGACATGTGTCTTTCATGGCGAACCAGCGGTAAAGCGTTCTATTCACGACGGGTGAACAGACACGATCCGTGAGAGATGCCACGGCAGGTCTGCAGGCATCACTTCAACGCGACTGCACGACCCGCTCACGTCTCAGACGGACTCGACGATACTGCCAATAACGAGTGCCATCCATAGTAGAATCTGGAAGTCTTTGTAGTGTCGCCCGCCGAAGATTAGCGTGTCTCGTTTTCTCTCGAAGATCTGACGAGAGGTGTGGGTAGACACTTCTGGCGGATATTATAGTTATTCGTATCATCCGCTTTCACCGTGAGCTGGAGCGCATACGCTTCCCAACGCTCGTATTCTGAATGAGAGACAAAGTCGTCAGAATCCGCTTCTGGGCAGTTTTGAGGCACCGACTGTGCACCCCTGAGTGCCCAACGGGGTGTTATATGGCTCTCTATCGCGGGTATGTTGATGATGACCCGTGCTCGTGTTTGGTCCAAAGCGAACCGCTGGGAGGGGCACCGGTATGAGAGCCGAGTGAGGGGGTGCCGATGAGTGAACTCCCGCCGCGGACAACCATCAAGCGATGGCTGGTCACGACCAACCACAAAGATATCGGGATCCTCTACCTTATAACGTCCTTATTCTTGATCGTCGTCGGCGGCGTGCTCGCGATACTATTCCGCATCCAGATGTGGGAATCGGGCGGGATCGGTCTGCTTGATCCAACCCAGTTCAATCAGGCGGTGTCTGTCCACGGGCTCGTGATGATCTTCTGGGTTATCTCCCCCCTCGGCATCGCGTTCGCAAACTACGTCGTCCCGTTGCAGATCGGCACTCAGGACCTTGCGTTTCCACGGTTGAACGCGCTGAGTTACTGGTTTTATTCGTTTTCGGCGCTGCTGCTTCTCCTCTCGTTTTTTCAGGATGCAACGTGGTCCAGCGGCTGGTATATGTACGCGCCGCTCAACGTACCGATTTACAATCCGGCCCAGGAGATGACTGCGGGCGGGACCGCAGCGGTCCTCGCGCTGACGCTGTTCGTTATGTCGGTCACGCTAGGGTCGGTAAACTTCCTGACAACCATTCATCGGTGCCGCGCCGAAGGAATGGGATTGTGGAATATGCCGCTGTTCACGTGGGCGACACTACTGACCGTGTGGATGATGCTGTTCGCCTTTGCGTCGCTGCTCGCTGCACTCTTGCTCTTGATTAGCGACCGTATTTTTCTCACCCAGTACTTCGCGACGAACCAGGGATCGGGGCTATTATGGGCGCATCTATTCTGGTTTTTCGGCCATCCGGAGGTGTATATCGTCTTCTTCCCTGCATTGGGCATCATGCTCGAAACGTTTCAGACGTTCACCGGGCGTCGCCTCGTCGGACGAAAGTGGATCATCATCGCGATGGTGTTGGTGGCCGTCCAGTCCTTCCTAGTCTGGATGCACCACATGTTCCTGACGACGATCAATCTCGAAATCAAGACGTTGTACATGGCGACGAGTATTGGGATCTCGCTCCCGTTCGACCTGATCGTCTTCTCACTCATTTACACCATGATCAAGGGACGAGTTCGGTTTACGACACCGTTCCTGTTTAATCTCGGTGCACTGGTCCTGTTCATCCTCGGAGGGATCACGGGGGTCTTCCTCGGTGCGGTCGTACTCGATTACCAGTTCCGGGGAACCTACTGGGTTGTTGCTCACTTTCACTACGTGATGGTTGCCGGAATTACCGCGCTGATCGGCGGAATCTTCTACTGGTGGCCGAAGATCACCGGAAAGATGTACGACGAAACGTTGGGAAAGCTTAGCTTTGTCGTCTACTTTATCGGCTTTAACGTCCTCTACTTCCCGATGTTTCTCGTGTGGGAGACGCCACGGCGCGTCTTCGAATTTAATACGGCGTTTACGGCCTATCACCGAGTGGCGACCGTGGGGGCATTGATCCTCGGTGCGTCCTATCTCATCATCTTCTACACGCTCGGTAAAAGCCTCCTCACCGGTCCGGATGCGCCCGGCAATCCGTGGACGTTCTCGCGGACTGCAGAATGGGCAACGACCTCGCCGCCGCCACTCGAAAATTGGCCGAACCGACCCAGTTACAGCAGTGGGTCCCTCGAGTTCGTCGACGACACAACGACTACATCGGACGGCGGCACAGTATCGGACGGCGGCGCGGTCGAACAGGCCGACTCGCTCGAGTCGGAGCACGCCGATCACGGAAGCATTTGGCCGTTCGGAATCGGAGCGGGGATGTTCGTGACGTTCCTCGGAGTCTCGGGGCTCACGCCGTGGGTCGTCGATTTCGCCACCGCGCGCGGCGCGGATATTTCCGAAACCGGCTCGCCGGAACTCGTGTATCCGATACTCGTCCTTGTCGGTGTCGTTCTTTTGGGGTATACGCTCTTCGAATACGGACGCGAGCACTTTAACGCGCCCGAGATGGCCATTGCCGAACGATGGCCGGTCGAGGGGATCGGGACGACGAAACTCGGCGTCTGGTTCTTCATCGCGTCGGACGTGCTCGTCTTCGGCGCTGTCATCGGGGCGTACATCTTCTTGCGACTGCACGCCGGCTGGAACGAGTTCGAAACGGTCCCGCCCTCCGCAACTATCGGGCTGCTCAACACCTACATCCTGCTCACCTCGAGCTTTACTGTCGTCCTCGCACTGGAGATGGCCGGGCGAAAAAACGAACGCGGACTATTGGTATCGTTGGGAGCGACGGTACTGCTCGGGCTTACGTTCCTCAGTATCAAGGGGTACGAGTGGGGACAAGAGTTCGCCCACGGGATCTATTGGTTCTCCGAACTCCAGTACTCGATTTACTTCGTGACGACCGGCCTCCACGCGTTCCACGTGATCCTCGGTCTCCTCATCGCGGGGTTCATGATCTACCGTATCGTGACGCTCGGTGCCTATCTCGAGGATCACCGGCCGGTGGAGTACTTCGGCATCTACTGGCACTTCGTCGATATCGTCTGGGTGATCCTCTTCCCGTTATTCTATCTCATGTGAGATTTCGGTCGGATTTGCGAACTGAATCGCAGGTGCACCACACCAAAACGAAACGGAAACGGGTCGGCCGCGAGCCGCGCTCAAACCGGAGTTAGTAGCGACCTCGGGCCGGCCGGGTCGCTCGAATCGGCTCCGGTTTCGGCTTCGGCTCCCCTCATACGGACTGCTGTAAGTCATTTCCGGCGCAACCGCGCCCGTCCTGCGGTTGCGCCGGTAAATCGTTACAACAGACCGTATCACGCACCGGAAGGCAGGTCGTCGATCGAAATGTCACCCTCGATCAGGCGGTCCGGGACGGCGAACGTTTGGGTAACGGCGTCACCGACGAGATCGCCGCCGACGGTCGCACCGCCGGCGAGTTGAACCGTCGCCGCGGTCGCGAATGACACCGGTCCGTCAACGGTCGCCCCGCCGTGGGCCTCGAACGTTTCGAGTTCAGCGCCGCCCGTCACGGTGCCGACGGTCGAGCCGCCGGTCAGTTCGATCCGAGAGGCGGTGTTCTCGACGGCGAGTTCACCGATCGAGCCGGAGCCGGCAACCGTTACGTCACCGATGTCGGCCGCCTCGACGCTGCCGTCGACGGCCGCGTTCCCTCGAACCGTGAGCGTCTCGGCGGAGTCGACGGCCACGGCTTCAGTGGTCCCGCTGCCTCGGAGCGCGATGTCACCGCGAACGTCGCCGCCGACGAGGATCCGATCGACGGTGGCTGCACCGCGAACGACCACATCACCGCCGACATCGCCCGCGATGAGAACGTCGCCGTCGATCCGCGTATCGCCGGCGAGGACGATATCGCCCTCGACGTCGCCGTAGACGACAACGTCATCGTCGACGGCCTCGCTCCGGAACCGAAGCTCGTCGACGTCCTCGCCGCGGTCGTCGGGGATCTCGGAATCGGACGAGTTCGTCGTGAACTCGGTCACGACCGTCTCGTTGGCCGCCACGGTTACTGTCGTCGTCTCGGTTTCGGTGCCGTTGCCGGTGAGCGCGCGGAGATCGTAGGTGCCCGGTTTCACGCCGTCGATCGAGACCGAGCCATCGGCACCGACCAGCCCCGTTCGGTCGGGTCCGAACGCGTCGTCGCCGGTCACGGTCACCCACGTTCCGTCCGGAAGCGGTTCGCCGGTGTCGTCCGTGACGAGCGCATCGATTGCGCCCGTCGCCGCCGACTCGACTTCGAACGTCGCTTCGGCCTCGCTCTCGCGAGCCGCGATATCCACGCGTTCGGTCACCGTCGCGCCGTCTTTCGCCGTCACGGTGACGGTATACGTTCCCGGTTCGGGAACGGGTACCGAAGCGGTGCCCGCGGCGTCGGTCGTCGCGAGTTCAACCGCGTCGGTCGGGCCGTCGAGTTCGGCGACGACGGTCGTCTCCGCGAGTGCGCCACCGCCATCGTCGTCGAGGACCGTTGCGGCGAGGACGGGATCCGCATCGGCGGACGATCCGACGGGTGTCGGGTCCGCGGCGTCGTCGGGCGCAGGTGAACTCGTGTCGGTAGCGAGAACTGCCGGAGCGACGGGTGCGACGGCGATCGTTCCGGCGATCACGACGAGGAGGGCCGCGAGCGTCCAGCGGCGTTGCGCGCTCATGGTGCGATCACCCGACGTTCCCGTTCCCACGCAAGTACGGCAGCGTCGAGCGTCTCGCGGTCGATGCGGCCGGCGGACCAGTCCTCGATAGCCCCGTCGACTGCGGGGCGAATGATGAATCCCTCGTCATTGGCGAGCAATTCGAGATACGCCCGCTGTTGGGGATCGAGATGGCCGAAGGCGTCGTCGCCGACCGGCGAGAACAGCGGGTACGAGCGATCGAACGTGCTCGTCACCGGCAGTGCCCCCTCGCCGGCGAGATTGTTCACGGTGTCGACGATTCGGTCGTCGTTGAGTCGGAGGTCGGAGCCGAGGCCGGCGGCGACGGCGTCAAGGTTTGCGCGGTGGTCGGCGCTCGCCGCCGTCGAGCCGACGAGGATCACCGCACCGCCGTCGTCGCGGAACTCGCGGAGTGCGCCGAGTTCAGCCTCGGTGTAGGCCCGTCCCGGTGCGGTAATGAACACGGCGGTCGGCTTGTCCGCCTCGGGAAGGGTGGTCGCAACATCGTTGAACTGCCTGAGCCGACTATCGATGCCTTCGACGAAGCGGAGGAAGTACTGCATCCGCTCCAGCGAGAGCGAGCCAGACACGTCGAACTGGGCGTGTCCGCCCTCGACGAGGAAGTCGCCGTCGTTGTGCGAAAGGTATCGCGCGAGGTTCGTGACCAGCGGGAAGTTGCCGTAGCCACCGGTGTCGATCGGGAATCCCTCCAGTTCCTCGTAGGCCTCGTTGAACAGCAGTCCACCGACCATCGCGATGCGATTGTCGTGATCGACCCCGATCAGGGGCACGTCGTCGTACGCGTCGACGCTGCCGCCGGAAAGCGGTTCCTGATCGGCATCCGGACCGGCTGCGACGGGAATGCGGTCGGCCGCGAGCGGCCCGGAGTCGGTCGTGATGCTGGATGCTCGGGGGACGTACACCTCCTCGACGGGATCGTTGCGGTGCTCGGGGACCGCGTCGAAGTCGGCCGCGGACCAGACGCCGCGCCCGTCGGCAAGCGCGGCCTCCTCGACGGCCGCGAACTCGTCGTGGCGGCCGAATCCGGACGAGTAGACGCGGGCGTATCCCTCCGCGACCATCTGCCGGTTGTACTCGACCGAGTACTCGCCCGTCCCGGGATCAGCGTCGAAATCGTCCGGGTCGTAGTGCATGTACCCGAGCAGCCGTCCGTAGTTACCCCGAATCGGCTCGACGTCGTCGAAGGTGAGCTTGATCCGCCGTCCCTCGACATCGGTGTCGCCCGTGTCAGTGCCGTCGGGCGTCATCACGTCGAGGGCGAACGCGGTCGCGTTCTCACCCCATTCGTTCAGGTGCGCCATGTCTTCGACGCCGAACCACTCGTGGATTTCGTTGGAAACATCGCCCGTCTCGGCCGTATCGAACCCGAGGTGACGGACCACGTCCCGGTAGTCGTACTCGCTGTCGAACTCCACCTCGACGGTGTCGCCGTCGAACACGCGCACGACGCGACCGTAGTACTCCTCGCCCGGATCGAACTCGATGCCGATCGACTCCTCGCGCTCCGCGAAGTAGTCGAACGCGGTGTTGAGATTCGTCGTCGTGATGTCGAACTCGCCGTCGCCGTCGTTCACCTGGTCCGAGTTGAACCGGAAATCGAGGTCGAGCGCGTCCGCGATGGCGTTCAGGTTTGCCGTTTCGTCGAAGCCGGTCTCGGAATTGCCCTGGCCGCCGAAGTCGGACTCGTCGAACAAGAAGAGCGCGCCGCCGTCAGCGACGAACGCCTCGAGTTCATCGAGTTCGGACTGGGAAAACGCGGTCGACGGCGAGGAGACGACCAGTCCGTCCGCCTCGTCGAGACCGGGTACGCCCACGCCGTCAAACACGTCGAACCCCTCGTTGAAGTTCGCGGTCGTGGGAACGAACGCGGCACCATCGTTGTGCGTCTCGTCCTCGACCTGGTCGGCGTTGAACCGGAAGGCGACATCGAGTTCTGCGGCGATGGTGTTGAGCGTCGCCGTCTCCTCGTTGGTGAACTCCGATTCGTCCAAGAGGAATACTGCGCCGCCACCGGCGACGTGAGCCGAGAGCGCGTCGAGTTCAGGTTCGGTGTATTCCTCGCCGGGCGAGGGAACGACGACTGCATCGGCGGCGTCGATGATCGCGCCGTCCGCCGATCCGTCGAAGAAATCGAACGCGTCGTTGACGTTCGTCGTCCGGAGAACGAACGGGGCCCAATCGCTGTGTTCTTCGTCGACGACCTGGTCCGAATTGAACCGAAAGTCGAGGTCGAGCGCCGCCGCGAGGTCGTTCAGGGGTTCGGTCGCGTGACCGTCGTAATCGGCCTCGTCGTGGATGAATACGGCACCGCCGTCGGCGACGAACGCCTCGAGTGCGTCGCGTTCGGCCGCCGAAAACGCCTCCCCGGGCGTCGTGATCATCACGAGGTCCGCATCGTCGAGGTCGGCCGCGAGGTCGTCGGTCGCACCCACGTCGAAGCCGCGGTTCGACGCGAGCGCCTCGAGTTCGGCGTAGTCGTCGAGCGCCAGCGCCTGCCCGTGACTCTCGTCGTAGTAGACGGTCCCCGGCCCGTCGAGTCGATCCTCCCAGGCGGTCACGAGGAACTCGCGGGTGGCGTCGACGTCGCTCTCGTCGGTGGCGAGGGGCGCACCGATACCGACAACGGTCCCGTCGACCGCAACCAGCGGAATGTCCGCATCGATGCCGGCGTAGCTGACGAATCCGTCGTCGTTCTCGTCGACGTTCTCCGCGGTCGACTCGGCCCGGACGGCGACGAGCGAGTCGTCGGTGAGCGGCTCACCGTCCGCATCGAGCAGGCTCGCCGTCGAGAAGAACTCGAGTTCGTCGATCCCGTCCCCGCCGTCGCTTCCGAGCAAGTCCTCAGTCGCCTCGAAGTCATAGCCATCGTCCTCGACGGCGGCCGCGAACTCGCCGAACGTCGAGGAATCGTAGTAGCTGTCGTGGGCGTCGTCCCACAGGATCGTGCCGCTCTCGCCAATCGTCTCGGACAGCAAGTTGCGCACGAACTGCTCGTTGGACTCGGTGAGATCACCGTCCTGGAGCAGTTCCGGCGTCCCGAATCCGACGACGGTCTCATCTCGGGAGACGAGCGGAATCGCTTCGTCCTCCCCGTAGAGGTACGATGCCGAATCGCCCGCGTCGTCGACGTTCTCCGCGGTCGGCTCCGCCCAGACGAGCACGTGAGCGGGATCGGTGAGCGGACCGCCGCCCGCTGCGACCTGACTCGCCGTCGAGGGAAACAGCAGTTGCGCGCCGCCCAGGATATCGGTCGTCGAGCGCAACTCGTAGCCCGCGTTTGCGGCGTACTGCTCGAAGGAGTGGTAGTACTCGAGGGCGAGTTCGTGAAACTGGTCGTGGCCCTCATCCCACAGGACCGTCCCCTTGCCGCCGGTTTTGGCGTCGAAGAGATTGAGCATGAACTCCTCGTTCCCCACGTCGAAGCCACCCTGATCGTCGCTGACGAACTCGACTGTGCCGAGTCCGACGACGGAGCCGTCTTCCGAGACGAGCGGAATATCGTTGGACTCGTAGACGACCGTCTCCGGGCCATCATCCGTCGTCTCGAAGTTGTACGCGGTGGGCTCCGCCCAGACGACGACGGTCTCGTCGTCGCTGAGTTCGCTCTCGCCGTCCGGTGCGATCTGACTCGCTGTGGAGTAAAACGACAGCGCCTCGATACCCGGTTCGGCGGCCGCCCCGACAGCAGGCCGAGTGCCGATCCCGGCGAGGGCCGTGCCAACCGCCGTTCCAGTTACCGCCATGAAGTTGCGACGCCCGATCGTGGACCGTCGCTCCGTGGGGTTTTCTCCCATGACAAGTGACGACTATTTCCAGTAGTTAAGTGTATATATTACTACTATGTACCGCTCGCCAGAGAACAGGTCACAGATGGACTACAGTTTCACAGCGTGCGACTTCGCTCCGATAGTGACCGGCCAGCTGAACTCGGAAGGATCCCGGTCGTCAGTCACAGTCGCCAGCACATCACGAGAACGCACAAAACAGCCCAACCAGACAAGATATTTAGTTAGACTGATTAGTTAGACCAACTGAGAAGCCTCTCTAGAAAGGGCAATAAAGAAGGTTGTCACAACAGACGTGCCGGCGAAACGGAGAAGATCGAACTCGACCGGTCACGATTCAGGCGGCCGTCGGGCGAGCACCATTCGAGCCCCAACCGGCCAAGAACGTTACCGGGTAGCGTTCCCCGAAGCGGCTATCCGGTTTCACCATCGCCTGTGCACAGGGATCCGGTAAGACACACTGACTAGACTATCCAAAAAGCCTAACCGACAAGGAATACCGATCGTATCGGCCGAGAGGATCGATTAGTCAGCCACACCGCTATCCCTCTCCAGGTAGCCACGAGAAAAGTGCGTTGTCCAGAAAGATGACCGACGAGTCGAACTAGCAAGGAGTACCCGCTATTTCGGCCAATATGGTTTTTCGAGAGAGATATCAGGATAGTCTAATTGACAAGACTAACCAATAAGGCTAACTTGGTGGATCGGTTCAGAAGGATGGTTCACTAGCCAAGCCGATGCCCCTAGCTAGATAGTTCCTGAAGGGTGGGAACATTCACGAAGACACCCGGTACACTATACTGGCAGGAATAGCACGATAGGGTGTTCATATAGGGCTGTCGAGTGAGCCAACCAGATAGCCTAACTTGTTAGCCTAACGGAATCAACCACTAATGTGTGTAACACGTGACCAGCCCGATCGTCCACTAACTGCGCTGCACCACAGTTCTTACCCCCTATCCCAGTTAGGCCAACAAGTTATGCTAACCAAGTGACCTAACCAAACCATATACCAGAGAATTATAGTCGGGGAGACTAACTGGTTCGTATGCTCACCTATACGACCTACTCGGAGGCCGGCGGCGTCGGCAAGACGACAGTGGGTGCGGCCCTGCTCGAAGCCCACGCGGCCCACGGGCTCGACGTGCTCGCGATCGACATGGACCAGCAAAACGGCTCGCTCACCTACCTCCTCGACGTCGATGCCCCCCGGGACGACAGTCAGGCGGATAACATCGTTCGACACCTGATCGACCGACCGAAGGGCTCGATAGAGGACCTCGTGTTCGAAACGGAGCACGGGTTCGACCTCCTGCCGAGTCACAACATGCTCGAGAATCTCGAGGACTTGCTCAATCGCGCACAGCGAATGGCCGACGATCTCGGCGAAGGCGACGAGTTCGATCCGTACGATCGGCTCCGCCAGGTGCTCATGGACGCCGGGATTCCACAGGAGTACGACGTGATCGTCATCGACCCGCCGGCGACCGCCGGCCCACACCTCTACAACGCCGTCTCGGCGACCCGAAGTCTGGTCATCCCGGTCGAGCCGACCGGGAAGGGCATGCAAAGCGTCATCGGACTCGAAGAACTCGTCGACGGGCTCGAGGAACGACTCGAAGCCGAGATCGGCGTGCTCTCCGCGGTTCCAAACGGTGTGGGACGAACGACCGACCAGGAACGGTATCTGGAGGAAGTTCGAGAGCGCGGCTATCCCGCGCCCGTTGCACTCCGGGAACGATCGTCGCTCTTCGAAGGCTGTTGGGACCAACAATGCACGCCGGCCCACTACGTCGAGACGCACCGATCTCGCACGCGGGATCACGAAATGGAAACGCTCGAAAAAATCGACCGATTGGCGGGACGGATCGAGGAGGTGGGCGGGCTATGAAGAAAGGGTCCGGCAGCGATCCGTTTGCTGAGCCCGAACCAGAGTCCGAACCGGAACCCGATACGAACGAGAACGAGGCCGAGGAAGGCAAAACCGACGGTGAGACCGAAGAGACCCACCGCGACGAACCCGAAGAACGCGACGCTAAACCGAGTTCGAACGCACGGCCGGACGAAGACGAGGATGCAGAGACGGAAAGCGCCGAACTCGAGACGACGTTCGACGAAACGGCGTCCACGGACGATTCGAAGGCAACGGCGGCGGAGCAACAGTCGTCCGAGAGAGAAGCCGCCGTTGAATCGGAGCAGAACTCGTCGGAGACGGAGACCGGCGCGCAAACGCAATCGCGATCCCAAAACGCGATCGTCGACGAGCCGCCGCAGGCGGGGGCCGCCGATGCGGGCGTGCCTTGGGTGTACGTTCGTGATAACGTCAAGCAGGACCGGGAGATGGTCCAGTTCTACCTCCGGGACTACGTGGTCGATGCCGAAGACGAGTTCGTCGACGCGGTGAGCGACGAACTCGGGACGGATGTCTCGAAGACCGACGTTCGAGAGGCAGCGTACGAGGCTGCAATGTACAATGTCGAGGACGTGGTCGAGCGACTGGAAGCCTGGGGATTCGAGTCGAGAGACTGACCGAGGTGTATTTGTTATTGCGGCTTGGACGCCTTCGTACCCGGGAGCGAACGGCAAATCGGTTCGATGATGCTATCGGTTCTGTCGCCAGTACCATCAACGAGTTATAGTTCGAAGAAAAATAATAAGGCGGATGACTGCCAGCTTTGGCTCCGATTGCTCGTACCGATTATACGACCGAGCGCTCAAGTCACTTGTCGGCGGCGTCAACTCGCCCGTCAGAGCAGATCCACGGCCGACGCCGGCGTTCGTCGACCACGGTGACGGCGCCCACGTGGTCGACGTAGATGACAATCGATATCTCGACTATATCATGGGATACGGACCGCTCTTGCTCGGTCACGATCTCCCCGATCGCGTTCGCGAGGCGATCACGAAGGCGGTCGCCGATGGCCCGATGTACGGTATCCCGACCGATATCGAGATCGAACTCGCCGAGTTCGTTATCGATCACGTCGAGAGCGTCGACCGACTGCGGTTCGTCAATTCTGGCACGGAGGCGACCGCCGCGGCCGTTCGGCTCGCTCGCGGGTATACCGGTCGCGACAAGATCGTCGTCATGCGAGGCGGGTACCACGGCGGTCACGAATCGTTTCTCGTTGAGGGGACGGCGGCGGATAGAAAACCGAGTAGCGCCGGCGTTCCGGAGACGTTCGCCGACGAGACGATACCGGTACCGTTCAACGACGAAGCGGCCGTTAGAGAAGCGTTCGAGCGCCACGGATCCGACATCGCGGCCGTGCTCACCGAACCGCTGCTTGGAAACCACGGAATCGTCCATCCGGTCGGTGGATATCACGAATCGCTCCGAAATCTCTGTGACGACTACGGATCGCTGTTGATCTTCGACGAGGTGATTACCGGCTTTCGAGTCGGCGGCCTGGAGTGTGCACAGGGGAAGTACGACATCGAACCGGATCTCACGACGTTCGCGAAGATTATCGGCGGCGGGTTCCCAGTCGGAGCGATCGGCGGCCGGGCGGGGATCATGCAGGCGTTCACACCGACGGGAGAGGTCTTCGAATCCGGTACCTTCAACGGGCATCCGGTGACGATGGCCGCCGGTCTCGAGACGCTTCGATTCGCGAAGAAACACGATGTCTACACGCACGTGAACGAACTCGGTGAGCGGATCCGGGCGGGGTTGCAGGATATCGTCGAAGATCACGCTCCCGAATACACCGTCGCAGGAACCGATTCGATGTTCAAGGTGCTGTTTACGCGGAGCGGGTCCGAAGCGACGACCGACAACTGTACCGCCGGCTGCAAACAGCAGTTGGACTGTCCGCGATTCGAACGCTGCCCGAAAACGGGCGCAGACGTCGAAACCGGCGAGACCGATCGATGGAAGCGAACCTTCTGGCCGGCCATGGCCGAACGGGACGTGTTACTCACGCCGAACCAATTCGAGAGCCAGTTCATCAGTTACGCTCACACCGCTGCCGACATCGATCGGACGCTCGAGACGTACCAGCGCGTTCTTTCGCAGTCAGGGTGACGGAGCGGCAGGATCTCAGACCATATCGGAACAACTGCGTCGATGGGACGAAGACGGAGAGCAATACGTACGGTTCACAGGCAGATCGAAGCAACTCGCCACCGACACGTACGCACGATCTAGGGACGATACAGCAGTGGAGTCGACTCAGGAAGAAGAGTATGGCTGAGTCGCCGATCGAACCGTTCCCGAACACGTGCCCCCATATGAAAACCCACCATTAGACGGATTTCGGCGGTAGATGCCCCAGAACACGGGAATTGGGAGTTTTAGTTAAAGCGTGGACGACCAATGTCGTTCTGTATGCCACCAGAATGCCTCGCCACGGGAGGTGGCCGACGATGACCCTCTCGCGGCGCGATTTCATGGCAGCAGCCGGGACGGGGGCGGTCGGTGCCCTCATCGGTATCACGTGGGGTGCGACGCAGACGGTCGATTCCGTCACGCAGGTCGACAACCCGCTCACGTCCTATCCCAATCGAGACTGGGAACAGGTCTATCACGACATTTACGCGTACGACGAGGTCGACTGGACGGTCTGTCACCCCAATTGTACGCAGTCGTGCGCGCTGAACTTCTACATGAAAGACGGCGTGCCGATCCGCGCCGAGCAGGTGTATCACAACGAGGAGCCGAGCGTCGGGCCGAGCGGATACGAAGACGCCGGTGTGAGCCAGCACTGGAATCCGCGAGGTTGCATGAAAGGGTTGACGGTCCACCGGCGGACGTTCGAACCGACGCGGATCAAGTACCCTATGGTCCGGAAGGGCTGGAGCCCGGACGATCCAAACCCCGAAGGTCGTGGCGAGGACGAGTTCGAGCGTGTCTCCTGGTCAGAGGCGATCGATCTCCTGGCCGAGAAGATGGCGAATCTCGAGGACACCCAGCACTTTCACGTCTTCAATGCCATCAAGGCCGACGGGCTGTTCACCCGCCACGGCTCGGCCCGGCGACTGGCCTCGATCTTCGGCGGCTGCGAGTGGACGGAGTACGACTGGTACGCCGATCTACCGCCGGGGCACGTGATGACGACCGGCTACCAGACGAGCGACGCGGACGCGTCCGCCTGGCGACAGGCCGACTACACTATTATCCAGGGAAAGAACCTGATCCACAACAAACTCGCGGACAACCACTGGTTCCAGGAGAGTCGCGAACGTGGCGGCACGATCGTCGGTGTTTACCCGGACTACTCGCCGACCGTCCAGAAGTGCGACCGCTGGCTTCCGATTCGACCGGGCAGCGATCCGGCACTGCCGCTCGGAATCGCTCACGTCATCATCGACGAAGAGCGCTACGACGAGGAGTTCATGCGGAGCTACACCAGCCTGCCGCTACTCGTCCGCGAGGACGACGGAAAGTACCTTCGCGCACACGACGTGTTCGAGGATGCCGAGCCGCCGGACCACGGAATCGACGGGGAACACGGCCACCACGTCGAGGGCGACTGGGGCGAGTTCGTCGTCCTCGGCGAGGATGGCGACCTTCATCGCGTCTCGCGCGAGGAGGTCGGCGAGGAGACGCCGGTTACACCTCGCCTCGAGGACGAGACGGAGGTAACCCTAACTGACGGCTCCGCAGTGAGCATCCGGACAGACTTCGCCCGGCAGAAGGAGACGATTCTGAACGACTACTCGCCGTCGAAGGTCGCAGAGATCACGACGATTCCGGCCGAGAAGCTCCGCCAGACCGCCCGCGAGTTCGCGACCGCGGAGAAGGCCCAGTGGTTCACCGGTGAGGGGATCAACCACTGGTTCCACGGGGCTAGTGAGTGCCAGCGGGGAATCTTCCTCGTTCAGGCGATGCTCGGGAACATCGGTGAACGCGGCTGTGGCTACTACAACTACTCCGGCCAGTACAAGATCGAGTTACTGGACGGCTACCCGACGTACGTCAACCCGGACGGCCACTCCGCCCGCGGAATGTACCCGGGCCACGCGTTGGCCTTCTTCGGCGGCGAACGGTTAGATCCGCACGCGATTCACGGCGACTACGACCGTGAACTCGAACTCGTCGCACACGAGGACAGTGACGAACCGGTGCTTCCGGAGGGGACGGAGTCGTACACGATGAAGAAGCCGGAGATCCTCTGGACGATGAACTGTAACCTCCTGAATCAGACCAAACATCAGGAGCACGTCATCGAGAACTTCGTGAAACCCCCCGAGACTGCGAACGAACTGCTCGTCGTCTCGGACATGCACATGACTTATTCCGCACGCCACGCGGACATCGTCTTCCCTGTCCACTCCTGGCTCGAGTGTGAGTATCCGGATATCACGGTCGGCCCGGAGAATCCGTTCGTCCAGATGGACCACGGCGTGATGGATCCGATCTACGACACCAAACAAGACGGCGAGATTGTCGCCCGGGTAGCCGAGAAGCTAGACGAAAAGATTCCGCCGGAGGAGCGAAATGTGAACTCTTACCGGGAGTACTTCGCTGAGTTCTTAGCGGAAGACGGCGACGTCCGCACCTACATTCAGGAAGCGTTCGATTCCGGCATCACCACACGAGATATCGATGTTGAGGATCTCGAGAACGGACCGGAGCGCCTCCAACTGAAGACGTATCCGCGGATCCCCTTCTACTCGCAGATTCACGAAGATCGACCGTTCTACACGAAGACAGGTCGTATGGAGTTTCACAAGGAAGAGGATCGCTTCCTCGAACTCAACCGCGACGATATCCAGCACTTTGAGAGCCCCGAGGGAACGCCCTACGGCCGCGGGAAAACGTGGAAGGAAGGCGGTGACGAGACGAACGAACTCTACGAGGACGGCTACCGGTTCCACTACAACACGCCTCATCCGAAGTATCGGACCCACTCATCGTGGGGGATGACAGATTGGAACTTGATCTGGTCGGCGCGAGACTTCGGATCGACCAACGCCGATCCGGAGGGAACTGAGCGCCTCGTCGACGACTTCTCGTTTCCGCAGGGGGACGGCGAGACCGAGGACGTTCCACCGCTCGGTGAGGCGTTCGTCGAGATGCATCCGAATGACGCTGAAGATATCGGCGTCAAGAACGGCGATTACGTGAAAATAACCGGTGATCGCGGTGACCTGGTGATCCGTGTGCTCGTCAGTGAACGTCAGCGACCGAGCGATGCGGGCGATATCGGCCAGCTAACAATCTGGCACGGCTGGTGGGAACAGCAGTTCCCGGACGAGGATGAAACCAGCGATGTCGTCGGCTACAACGTCGCGACGAACATTTGGCTCGACCCGCTGCTCGAGACTGACGACGTGGTGCACAAACCGACGTTCGGCGACCCGAATGTGAGCGACATCGTCGACGAGGACGTGTCCTGGCACGGAGCGGCGTTCGCGCAAGGCTACGAAGAACAGGTCTGGGCACCGACCGGTGTCGAGCGCGATACGCTGGTGAAAGTCGAGAAGTACGAGGAAGCGGACTGGCGACCCGGTGACGCCCGGAAGGACGAGCTATTCCAAGATTACGTAAGCGGTTCGATACAGGAAGGTGACAGCTGATGCCGGAAACCTACAACCCCCAACTCGGTCGTGAGCACAGCTACCCATACGAACACCGGGAGGAGGAGCGCGACTGGCACTGGGGAATGATCATCAACATCAACCGGTGTATCAACTGCAACACCTGTTCGTTCGCCTGCAAGTCCACCTGGACGAGCGGGAAAGGTGAGGAGTACATGTGGTGGATGAACGTCGAAACCGAGCCCTACGGCGGCTACCCGATGGGGTGGGACATGCGACTGCTCGACGACCTGGAGGAGGGAGAAACGATCTTCGAAGCCGCCGAGGACGGCGAGCAAGCCGCGGGATACATCGCCCAGAAGGAAGATTGGGAGTACCCCGCACTCGGCGACGATCAGGCCCACGGCGAGTACCCCGCCGGCGATGTCGTCGAGAGCGACCTCGAGAACGACGAGTACCACGACATGTGGCAGTTCTACCTGCCGCGGCTCTGTAACCACTGCAAGAACCCCGCCTGCCTCGCCGCGTGCCCGCGAAAGGCGATCTACAAGCGCGAGGAGGACGGTATCGTTCTCCTCGATCAGGAGCGCTGTCGAGGATACCGCAAGTGCGTGAAGTCGTGTCCATACCACAAGCCGATGTACAATCCCGAGACCGGCGTCTCGGAGAAACCGGTCGGTTGCTTCCCGCGCATCGAGGAAGGCAACGTTCCCCGCTGTGTCTCCTCCTGTATCGGGAAGACGCGACTGCACGGCAACATCAACCGGGGACCCGATGCTGGCCACCCCAACGGGAACACGTCGGCGGCGGCCGGCCGCAGTCCGGTAAACTACCTGGCAAAGAGCGACGAGAAGGCTGCGCTCCCGCTGTATCCGCAGTTCGGCACCCAGCCGCAGGTGTTCTACATGCCTCCCTACCACGTGCCACCGGAGTTCCTTACCCAGATGTTCACGCCGAACACCAACGAGAAGCGAAACGACTGGCCCGGAAGCACCTTCGAAGAATCAATCAAGATCGTTCAGGACCGCGTTCGGAATCCGAGTCACCACACGCTCGGTATCCTCCAATTGTTCGGCGCGACGACCCGCCTCATCGAGACCTACACGGTCAAAGAACACCGCGTGAAGGGGTGGGACCGCAAGGGGGACAAGGTCGTCGACATCCCCTTCGAGGAGGAAATGGAGATCCGCGAGGGAGAGATGTGGACCAACCAGCCCTAACAGATCGATGACACCGAATACTACCACAGCCGATTTCGAGTATCACGCCGCGCGGGCTACGTTGTACTGTGTCACTGCCGCGGCGTTTACCTATCCCACCGAGGTCACCGTTCGCGACCTTCTCGACCCCGAGGCCCGCGAGGGAATCGAACGCGCCGCCGAGCGACTCGGCCTCTCTGCGGAGGCGACCACGCTACTCGAAACCATCGTGGAGACACCCGTTTCGGGCCTCGAATCAGCGTACAACGAACTGTTCGGACTCCCAAGCGACGACGGAACCTACGCCGTGGTTCCGTACGAGGCCCACTACACGACTCGCGACGAGATAAGCAGCGAACAGCGCCGGATCGCGACAGTCGTCGGCCTGATGAACGAGTTCGGTCTCGAGCCGAGCGACGAGTTCGACGAGCGACAGGATCACGTCGCCGCCGAACTCGAACTGATGCAGGTGCTGGCCGGCCAACGAGCTGTCGCGCTCGAGTCGGGCGATCACGCGGCCGCCGAGCGCGTCGGTCGGGCCGAGGCGACGGTGCTCGAAGAGCACCTCGTCGAGTTCGTGCCGGCCGTAGCCCACGACCTGCGCCGGGCAACCGGTGAAGACGCGTATGTCGCCGCCGTCGATCTCGTCGAGGCGCTGGTGACGTACGATAACGGAAAGCACCCGGATCCGAACGCGTCAGCGGGGAACGGAGGTGGGCCTCCGTGAGTTCCGAACGATGGGGCCTCGGACCGGTGGAGATCGATCGGAACGCTGCGCGCCGCGCGACGAAACTGGCCGCGGTCGTGTTATGTCTGGTAATGGCCGTACAGGTGGTGATCGTCGCCGTCTTCACGCTCGGTCCGCATCCGCTGCAATCGGTCACCGAGGTGCCAGCCGAGCCGGACGCCCAAGCGTGGGACGGTGCGCCGAGCGAAACGCTCTCGCTCGACAGGCAACAGATGACGACCCCCTACGGCGGCGGGAGCGTCGATAACGTGACGGTACAGGCAGTCACGAACGATACGCACGTCGCCTTCCGGCTGGAGTGGGAGGATCCGACGGCGGATACGGAGATCGACGAGCCTGACGCCTACAGCGACGCGGCGGCGATCATGCTCCGCAGCGGAAGCAAGCCGCCGGTTACCATGGGAGCGAACGGCGAGCCGGTCAACATCTGGTACTGGCGCTCAAGCTGGCAGCATTCGGACGCCGATCCGGGTGGCGATATGTACGCCTACCCGCACCCGGATGCCGAAACGAAGCCGGGAGAGGCGGCTGAAAACCCGGTCTCGCAGTCGACGAACGCCCAGTACGGCCAGAACTACTACGCCACCGGCTTCGGCTCGCTGACCAACGCTGAGACCCAGCCCGTCGCGGCAAACGGTCAGCGGACCGACGACGGGTGGGCGGTCGTGTTTCAGCGTGAACATGAGACCGCCGGCGACTACGACGCCGTATTCGAAGACGGCGAGCAGATGTACCTCACGTACGCCATCTGGAACGGGAGCGCAGATGAGGCAAACGGTGAGAAATCGCTCTCGTACCAGTTTCTTACCCTGGATCCCGGCGACGGAACGCTCAGTGAAACCGATTCCGCCGACGATGAGGGCGCCAACGAGACAGACACCAATGACAGCGGTGTCGTAGCTAGCGCGACGACATCGGCGCGCTGGGCGGCGAGAGCGGCGACGAACTGGCCCGCTGCGATTATCCTCGCGACGGGCGCTGCATGGCTCATCAGTTACTGGAGGATACGAGAATGACCGATTACGCGAATCGAAGTGCCCGGGGGCGGGCACCCACCGGCGACGAAGCAACGCTTCGATCCCGACTCGGATCCGCTCGCGAACGCGATCGCCGACGCGCCGCGCTCGGACTGGTCGAGATAGCTGCCAACGGCGGGCTAACATCGGAAACGATCGTACAGCTCGCCGAGTTGGTGTCCGACGACGACTCCGCGGACGTACGACAGTTCGCTGTCGAAGCGTCCGGCCTCGCTACGGACACTGCTCCCGAATCTGACGGCGAAGCGGTGGCTGCCGCGGCGATTCGAACGGCACTGACCGACGATCACGAGTGGGTCCGCGCAGAGGCCGTCGTCGCGCAGTCTCGGATCGCACCGGAAGCCGAGGAGCCGATTCGGGCGGCCCTCACGGACGACAGCGGCTGGGTGCGTCGTAACGCCGTTATCGCCCTCTCAAAGACGGGGGCGGCGTCTCAGGAGTTGCTCGTCGAACGACTCACGAACGATCCGCACTCCGGCGTTCGAGAGTACGCGGCGACCTATCTTTGCGAGTTCTCCGAGGACATCGACGAGACTGTCCGAATCCTCGCGGCAGTCATGGTCCGCGATCCGGAGGCGTTCGTCCGAGCGAAGGCCGCGACCAGCCTCGGAACTCTCGGAACCGACCGGGCCGAGGAAGCCCTCGAACAGCACGGACTGACCGATCGGAGCGACGACGTACGCCGATCTGCCAAGCGAGCGCTTGCGTCGGCCCGCGGCGTCGACCCGGAACGGCTCAACGTCGAACTGAACGACGAGGCTGCGCCCGGCAGCGGACCGGGATCCCGGCGAGAGCGAGAACGGAACCGCCGGGAGACGAGACGGGGACCAGCCGGCTCGATCGACGGATTGACGCAGGGACAGCGTGATCGACGATGACTGACAAACGCGACAACACATCCGGTACGGACGAATCGCACGCGAACCGCGAAGACGACAAGCCAGACGATGCCCGTACGGCCGAAAGCCGCGCTGCCGCCGCAAGTGCAGGATCGGGTTCCGAGGAATCACTCGGCATCACAATCCCGGACGACCACGTCGGTGCGTTCGTCGCGCAGGCGTTCGAGGATGTCGAGCGATCGACCGAGTGGACGGAGGCCGTCGACGCTGCCATCCCTGCCGACGCTCGCGGCGCCTGGCAGTCGCTCTCTACGCGGGATCAGGTCATCGAACTGTTGACACTAGCCGACGAGTTCGACGCCAAGGCGACCGCGTTACTCGAGGAAATTCCGCTGGATCGAGACGGGCTAGACGATGACCGCTACGAGCGGGTTTCGGACGCGAAACGGTTGCGGCGGAATGCGGATATCCTCCGGGACGGGATCGCGGCTGGTTACGCCGAGGGTCGGGTGAGCGACGACGAACTGGTCGCAGCGATCGAGGCGTTCGGATTCGACACCGCCACGATCGCCGAGCGCGAGGACGCGCTAGACGCCGTTTCCAGCGCGTACAACGTCGAGTTCCGTCCCTACGGTGGGACGCTGATGACCGAGACCGAGATAGAAACCGAGTCCGGGGCACCCGACGACTTCGAGGTCATGTGAGATGGCGAAGGATAGCCTGGTCCCCGACGAGGTACCGGCCGACGGGCTCGCAGATCGCGTCCGGAACGGACTGCGTTCCGTCGAGAACCCAGTCTCCGGCGGGAGCGTGCTCGAATCCGGACTGGTTACCCAGGTTTCGGTCGACGAGCGAACGGTGCACGTATCCGCTTCCCTCGCCGAACTCGAGGAACCGATTGCGGATGACATCGCAGAGGCGCTCCGTAGAACGGCGCTTTCGACCCCCGGAGTCGAACAGGCGACGATCGAGGGTGAGGTCCAGAGCCCCGACGAGACTGCGGCTGAGCGCGTCGACGGACCGGCGAACGTTGACACCGTAATCGCCGTCGCGAGCGCCAAAGGTGGTGTCGGAAAGACGACGGTTGCGGCGCAACTCGCTCGGGCGCTGGCGACCGGGACCGATCGCGACGTCGGTCTCTTCGACGCCGATCTGTACGGGCCGAACGTTCCCAATCTACTGAATATCGACGGGCCCGTATCTGCCACCGCCGAGGGGCGCGCCGAACCGATCACCGCCGGCGAGCTCGTCACGATGAGCGTCGGTCTCATCGCGAACGACGAGCCCCTGGCCTGGCGCGGGGCAATGGCCCACGAAGCCGTCAGCGAACTCTTCGAGGACACCGCATGGGGTGAACTCGAGACGTTGGTCATCGACCTCCCGCCGGGAACCGGCGACATCGTGCTGACGGCGCTGCAATCGCTGCCGATCGACGGCGCGGTGCTGGTCACTACTCCCCACCCGACGAGCGTGGCCGATACGTCCCGGAGCGCGACGCTGTTCGAAGAAAACGGAATCCCCCTCCTGGGAACGGTGGTCAACATGCGCGAGTTCGCGTGCGAGTGCGGCCGCGACCACGACCTCTTTCCCGACGCGAACATCGAGCAAGCGCTCGAGCAACCGGTGCTGTCTGAACTGCCCTTCGAGGAACGGATTCGGGACTTCGGCGGCGACGTTCCGGCCGAGATCGTTACCCTGGCCGACGCCGTCCGCGACCGGTTGGACGAAATTGTGGATCTCTCCGTGCCCGCCCACGCCCTTGATCTCCGCGGCCTCTCCCGACCGATCCGCCGCGAGCAGGCGATCGAAGAGTTCCGCGCGACCGAACCCGGAGAGACCACGTATCTACTCACCGACGCCGACCCGTCGTCGCTCGAGACTGAACTCGCGACGGCGGTCGGTGCCGATGACGCATCGGGCGATGCGTTCGAGCGGTCCGTCGTGCGCAGACGGGCACCGAATGAGTGGGTGATGGTCGTCGTTCGGTAACGGTATGAGACGGCGCGATTCTTCGCGGACGGGAGTCGAATACTGCCTCAAACAACATCCGGCGAGACTTCATGCAGAGTGATGGTCTCCGCGTGTCCAATCGATACTACGACTGCCTCGGCAGCCGTCGGCGTTCGAGGGAGACAATCAGCGTGCGATAAAATCCCTCGACCACTCATTGAACCCCATGGAACACGTATCGGCGTCACGAGGAGGATAGTCGAATGCGAGAGTCGAGTTGACTGGCTCTTTCGAGGCTCTCTTCGTAGTTTAATCGGTCGTCGTAGCGTCGATTATCGTCATCCAGTCGCTGGCCCGCCCGCCGCTGATTTCAACGCGGACGTTCAGCAGTGAGATCCCCGTCTGTAAATCACCCCCAGTATTTAACTCTCGTGAGGGATTTTGTACGCGTAGTGAAACGCCTAACTCGGCAGAAAGATCAGGACACGCAATCGAAAGAAGAGACTACTGAGCGAGAGGGAACTCAGACCTGTCCCGAATGCGAGTCGAGTTCACTAACGAGGAGTCCGGACGAGAGCGAAATCAGTTGCGAGGCCTGCGGATTGATTATCGAGGAAGAGGTGATCGACCGCGGGCCGGAATGGCGAGCGTTCAACGCGGCGGAACGAGACAGTAAATCCCGCGTCGGTGCCCCGACGACCCAGACGATGCACGATAAGGGGTTGACGACCACGATCGACTGGAAAAACAAGGACGCCTACGGCCGCTCGCTGTCCTCGGACAAGCGCTCACAGATGAACCGGCTGCGAAAATGGCAAGAACGGATTCGGACGAAGGATGCCGGCGAACGAAACCTGCAGTTCGCCCTCTCCGAAACCGACCGAATGGCCTCCGCACTGGGCGTCCCGCGCTCCGTTCGAGAGGTCGCGAGCGTTCTTTACCGACGCGCACTCGACGAGGATCTCATCCGCGGCCGTTCGATCGAGGGCGTTGCCACGAGCACGTTGTACGCAGCCTGCCGAATGGAAGGGATACCGCGATCGCTGGACGAAGTCGCTGCAGTGTCGCGCGTTAATCGCATGGAAATCGGCCGCACGTATCGGTATATCTCACAAGAGCTCGGCCTCGAGATGGAGCCCGTGAATCCGAAAAAATACGTGCCGCGGTTCTGTTCCGAACTCGACCTCCCGGAAGAGGTACAGGCGAAAGCCAACGAAATTATCGATACGACGGCCGAGCAGGGAATGCTATCCGGAAAATCCCCAACGGGATACGCTGCGGCCGCAATCTATGCGAGCGCGCTGCTTTGTAACGAGAAGAAGACGCAGAAAGAGGTCGCCGACGTTGCCCAGGTGACCGAGGTCACCATTCGGAACCGATACCAGGAACAGATCAGCGCGATGGGACTTCCGAACTAACGTTCAACGTTGATCGCCGCCGTTCAAGTATCAAGTGAGGGTAGCAGAAAACGCCGCCGGCAGAAACGGTGGATCTCCCACGCGTGAGTGATCAGCTAATCGTCACTGGCCCGATCAGCGGACTCGTGGCCGCCGACGATTCGATCGGCGATACCGTGATCGGTCGTCCCCTCGGTAGCTTTCTTCCGCCGGAAGAGTAATTTCGCAGCCACCTCCCAGGCGAAAAGCACCGCACCGAGGATCAACAGCGTATCACCCGGGAGGCGGAGCCAAAACAGCGTCTGAATCAGCCCGTCGTTGTAGAACTCGAGGCTGCGTCCAGCAGCGTACCCGTGGGTGAACGAGGTTTCGAGTTGGAGAAAGCCGATGGGAAGCAAGGACAGCACGATCATCAGCGCCAGTCCGACGTTGCAGAGCCAGAACGACCACCGCAAGCGGCGGCCGGTCCACCCGGTGTCTCGAGTCGTCAGCCGGAGGATGTAGACGGCCATTCCCATCGCGAGCAGGCCGAAGGCGCCGAACATCGCTCCGTGTGCGTGTGCGACGGTGAGGTACGTGCCGGTCTGGTAGTAGCTGATCAGCGGCAGATTGATGAAGAAGCCGATCACGCCGGCTCCGAGGAAGTTCCAGACGGACGAGGCCACGATGAAGTAAAACGCCGTTCGGTAGGGAAAGTCCGTCCCGGCGGTGTCCATCGCACGATATTGTCCGAGTGCTTCGTACAGGATGAAAAGCAGCGGCACGAACTCGAGCGTGGAAAAGACGCTCCCGATGGGAAGCCACACCTCGGGAAGCCCGGCCCACCAGTAGTGGTGCGAGACACCGATGATGCCGCTGCCCATCACCAGCGCGGCCTGGAAGACGACGGCCTTCTCGGCGGCCGCCTTCGAGAGCAGATTCATCGAGACCAGCGTCAGGGCGATGACGACGATGATGAAGAACTCGAACACGCCCTCGACCCACATGTGAACGACCCACCAGCGCCAGAATTCCGTCGTCACGATGTTCGTCGTCGGCGTGTAGAGGAACCCGGCGATGAACAATACTCCAATCGAGCCGCCGGCGTAGACGATCATGTGCGCCAGCCCATAGCGGGGCTCCCGATCGAGGAGCGGCTTGAATCCGCGGGCGACAAGGACGGTCCAGCCAAGGAAGCCGACTAGGAGACCGAACTGCCACACCCGTCCGATCTCGAGATATTCGAGACCCTCGTTGCCGAGCAACCACCAGAGCCGATCACCGAAGAAATTGTGAATGCCGAACCAGATACCGGCCACGCCACCGACGGCGACGACGAGTAACGCACCGATCAGCCCCTTGACGTACAGCGCCTGTTTGGGTGGTTCACGGCCGGTCAGCAACGGCGCGAGGAAGAGCCCCGCACCGAGCCATATCGTGGTGATCCAGAGGATGCCGAGATCGACGTGCCAGGTTCGGACGATCGACCAGGGGAGCCACTGAAGGATGTCGAGTCCGGTCACTTCCTGAAGGCCGAAGAACCCGTCTCGTTCGACGTAGTAGTGCGCGAGCAAGCCGCCGAGGAACGTCTGGACGGCAAACAGGAATGCGCCGAAAAGAATGAACCCAGTGCTCAACAGTTGACTCGGCGTCAACTCGATATCCGCCGGCTGGGGAATCGAAACGCCCGCGGTAACGGGTTCGGGAATTTCGACGGCTTGGTAGAGCCAAATCGCCGCACCCGCACCACCGACGAGTATCACCATCGCAATGACGCTCCACGTCATCACCGGGCCGCCGGCGTCGTTACCCGCCGCCGGGGAGTACGGCCAATCATTGGTGAACGACACCGTCGAATCGGGACGGTCGGTATGCGAAATCCAGGCAGTCCACAGCGCGAAGTCGGCGAACTGTTCTGCCGCTGCCTTACTCTGTATCTGACCCTCCGGAACGCCGCGGTCGCGGTCGCCCTCGTAGTAGCGGTCGACGTACTCCTGGCGGACTTGCTGGTGGGCGTAGGCCTCCGCCGCGGAGTATTCAACGGTCTCCGCGTCGTAGCGACTCGATTGGAGTTCATCGCGGACGTCCCGATCGATCCCGGCCTGCACCGACGCAGAAAGCGCCGCATAGGATTCGTTGTGGCGGTCCTGCGCGTAGTACTCGCGCATGTGCTCGGTTTTCAACTCGAGCGTATTGGCGGTGTAGTCGGTGTCGTAGTAACTGCCGCGACCCAGGATCGATCCCTGGTTCATCAGACCGTTCTCTTGGAACACCGCCTTCCCGGACTGCACGTCCTCGCTCGTCGCGACCGGGTCGCCGTCGGGACCGACGATCGTGTCGGGTATCTCCGGTTCGTGCGCGTACGAAAGCCACGCCCCGCCGCCCATGACGACGAGGTTTACGACGAAAATCGTCGCGAGGAACGCGGCGAGTTGTCGTCTCGATAGTTGCATGACGACCGGAACTCGAATCTATCGCGCCGTCAAACGGACCGCGGATTCCTACGTGTTGGAAAAACGCACGAATATATTCGCAACAATCGTGAACGGAGCGGCGCTCGTATTCATATCCTTGGACCATTATCACTACTCGCCACCACAGAAACGAATATCGGGCTCAACGAGAAACAACAACCAATGGCAACACTCGAACGACTCACCGTATTTCCGGTGAAGGGACTCGACGGGATCGATCTCGATTCGACGTCCGTTCTCGACGGCGGCACCCTCCGGTACGACCGCGAGTTCGTCTTGGTCGACACCGACGGAGACGTGATTAACGGCAAGCGGACCGACCGCGTCCACGAACTCGAGACCGATTTCGATCCGGCGGCGAGGAAGATGACGGTCGAAACGGCCGACGGCGACGAACGACGGTTCGATCTCGAGAGCGAGCGCGAACGGGTTGAGGAGTGGTTCAGCGACTATTTCGGGACGGAACTCGTCCTGGAGCGAGACGAATCGCTGGGGTTCGTCGACCGCCGCGAGATGGGGCCATCGCTTATCAGCACGGCCACGCTTCGGACAGTCGCCTCGTGGTTCGACGAGATGACGGTCGAGGGAGCACGACGCCGTATGCGGGCGAATGTGGAGGTTTCGGGCGTTCCGCCGTTCTGGGAGGACCGGTTCGTCGGCGACGGCGCTCCGGCGCTCGAGGTCGGCGACAGCCGCTTCGAGGGCGTCAAGCCGTGTGGTCGGTGCATCGTACCCCGGCGCGATCCCGACACCGGCGAATCGATCCAGGAATTTCGGACGCGATTCGTCCGAAACCGCCGAGAACAGTTTCCGGAATGGGCCGACGAGGATGCGTTCGAGCACTACTACGCGCTGATGATCATCACTCGGGTACCCGAGGTCGATCGAGGGAAACCGCTTCACGTTGGCGATCCGGTCGAAGCGATCGAGTGACTCCTTCGGCCGGTTTCTCGATCGGGTCGTCCGAAATTCGCAAGAACGGATGATTCGGAGTACGGCTGAACTCGACTCGAAGCGCGTCGAACGGTCGTTTTCCGGATCGACGACACAGACGGCAGAGCATACGCTCCGAATACGTTCGCGGATACGTCTTTGTGAGTACCCTCCAGGATAGTACGTGATGGACGAACGAGACGTGACCCATCGCGGTCCGGCCGACCGGTATCGCGACCGTAAGGTGGCCGGCGACACAGTTTACGGACGGAGTATCGCGGACAGTCGCGGCAATCGCTGCTCGCCGCGGCAACGCACACTCGACCGGGAATCGCGGCGTGTGCCGCAAGCGGAATCTCGCGTCCGAGCGCCGGACGCGACGGCAACGCTCCGACGGAATTCAATCTCGTCGAGGGAGGACGGATGCGACCGGCGGATGTAGACACGAGCCGGCGTCCGTTCGTTCTCATCTGGGAGGTGACCCAGGCGTGCGAGTTGGCCTGTAAGCACTGCCGGGCGGAAGCGACGCCGTGTCGCCACCCGGACGAGCTCACGACCGAAGAAGGGAAACGGCTCCTCGACGACGCTCGTCGCTTCGGATCGGGACAGCTCGTCGTCCTGTCGGGTGGCGATCCGTTGTATCGCACGGATACGCTCGAGTTAGTCGAATACGGGGTCGAGAAAGGGCTCAGGATGACGATGACGCCCAGCGGGACAGCCTCCCTGACGGAAGCGCACATCCGAACGCTCGCCGAAACGGGGCTCCGCCGGATCGCGCTGAGCATCGACGGCGGATCTGCTGTCTCCCACGACGGATTTCGGAATGAACGGGGCAGTTTCGAACGGACGCTCGCGGCCGCACAGGCCGCCCGGCGGGCCGATCTCCCGCTCCAGATCAACACGACCGTCTGCGCCGAGACCGTCGACCAGCTCCCGGCCGTTCGCGACCTCGTATCCGAACTCGATGCCGTGCTCTGGTCGGTATTCTTCCTGGTCCCGATCGGACGCGGACGAGTTCTCGATCCGCTTTCGCCGGCGCGTGCGGAACGCGTGATGGAGTGGCTCGTCGACGTCGCATCGGCATCGTCGTTCGGCGTCAAGACGACGGAGGCACCCCACTATCGACGCGTTGCCCTCCAGCGACGCCGATCGGCGACGGCGGAACCGTCGGCCGACGGAATCGGTCGCCGGACCGGCATTACCGCTGGTGACGGATTCGCGTTCGTGAGCCACACGGGAGATATCTATCCCTCCGGGTTCCTGCCGGCAGCCGCCGGAAACGTCAGAAACGAGTCTCTCGTCGAAGTCTACAGGCGAGGAGACCGCTTCCAACGGCTCCGAGATCCGGACGCGCTCACCGGGAAGTGCGGCAGCTGCGAGTTCCGCCACGTTTGTGGCGGCAGCCGCTCGCGGGCGTTCGCGTACACCGGCGACGCGCTCGCCAGCGACCCGCTCTGTGCGTACGTTCCGGACGGGTACGATGGCCCCCTCCCCGAGCAAACGTTTTCCACCTGATCGGTGACGCCTTCTCAGCGCGACTCGCTCGAACGCGTCTCACACGACTCGGGACGTGACCAAGAAGACGTTCCCCGCCGGTCTCCGTGGCGGCGCTAGTCGCAATCCGCCCGCTTTGGAAACTCGGCGACGAACTGCTCCGCATCGACCCGTTCGACGGTATAGCCGTCGGCATCGAACGCATCGACTTCCGCCTTGAACTCGTAAAACAGCGGTTTCGGCTCGTGGTCGTTGACGAGCGTGAGGGTCTCTCCCGGATCGAGTTCGTCGAACACCGCGTGGATTTTCGGATGGCGGTCCGCCGGCGGTAACTCTCTAACATCGAGCGTCGTCATAGCATGTAGACTACGCTGAACGCCGCTATTCAATCTGGCTAGTGCGGTCCGTCTCGACTGCTGGTTAGCTACTGGTCGGGTGGCAGTGCGCCGAGATCGCGCTCACGCTCGGCTGTCCGGTTCAGACGGGATATGGGCGTTCGACGGGTTCCAAATCGGACGGAACTAGCGACTAGAGCGCGCCGGGTACATGAACTAATCGCCGAACGAGTTCACGAATTTCTCACGGCATGGGAGTTAGCAGAACAGCCTTCGATAAACTGCGAAAGGATCGCATATGGTAGCGAAAGCGAGACGAGAGCGAGTCGAACGAACTGACCGTGGATCTCCGGTTCCGCAGTGGGAGGTGTTCGTCCGCGATTCGGAGACGGATCCGCTTCGCCACGTCGGGAGCGTTGCAGCCCACAGCGCAGCCGAGGCGCACGAACACGCTACCCGCTTGTTCGGCTGGTACGCCGTCGATGTGTGGCTCTGCCCGGCCGACGCCGTCGAACGCTTCACAACGAGTGCATTCCCTGAGACGGACGGGAGAGACGAAAGGGACGAAACCGATACGGGCCGCGAGTCGGGAACGAGCGGCCGGAAGAGCGGTGTCGAGAACCGTTCGGATGACTCCGAGCAGGCGGTCGAACCGCGCAGTCACGAGGAAACCATCGGCGAACCTCGGTGAACGACGTATGATCTCGATAAGCAAACTCCTCTGTAACCTCGACGCCGAGGGTGACGGACTGCGGTACGACGCGGCCGACGAGTCGAATACGCACCAGATCACCGAGCGAAAGCAGCGACGGCCGGTCGTCGTCTGGAACACCACCCGGCAGTGCAACCTCTATTGCTCGCACTGTTATGCGGCGGCCGAAGACGAACCCGCACCCGGCGAGTTCACCACGGCGGAAGGAACGGCATTTCTCGACCAACTCGCCGACTACGGCGTCCCGGTGGTGTTGTTTTCCGGCGGCGAACCGCTGGTTCGCGACGACCTCGAGGAACTCGTCGCGTACGCGGCCGACGCGGGGCTTCGGCCCGTGCTCTCGACGAACGGAACGCTGATCACGGCCGAACGCGCGGCTGCGCTTCGAGACGCGGGCCTGCAGTACGCGGGTATCTCGGTCGACGGGCGTCCCGAACGAAACGATAGCTTTCGCGGAAGGGAAGGGGCGTTCGACGCCGCCGTCCGCGGCATCGAGCACTGTCTCGACGCGGGTCTCAAAACCGGGCTTCGATACACGATCACCAGCGCTAACGCGGGAGATCTCGAGGCCGTCATCGACTTGCTCGTAGACGTGGGCCTCGATCGGTTTTGCTTCTATCACCTCGACTACGGCGGCCGCGGCGCTGAACTCGTCGACGCCGACCTCACGCCGACCGAGCGGCGGGCGGCTATCGAGCGACTCTGCGAGCTCACCCTCGAGTACCACGACGACGGCGAAGAGATCGAGACGCTACTCGTCGGTAACTACGCGGATGCGGCGTTCCTCGTCGAGTACGCGAGCGAGCGCTTCGGCGACGCGCGAGCGCGAACGGTCCGCGACTATCTCGAACGCAACGGCGGCGACCCCACCGGCGAGCGGATCGCGGACGTCGACTACTGTGGCAACGTGCACCTGACGCAGTTCTGGCAGGGGTACAGTCTCGGCAACGTCCGGGATCGGCCGTTCGGTGAACTCTGGGAGGACGAGACGAACCCGCTGTTGCGAGCGCTTCGCGAGCGCGAGACCCATCTTACTGGACGGTGTGCCGAGTGCCGGTATCGATCGATCTGTCGCGGGGCGTCCCGGTTGCGCGCACTCGCGGTCGAAGACGATCTCTTCGCTCCCGATCCCCAGTGTTACCTGACGGAGGGAGAAATTGCGCCCGGGGATGCGTTCGCCGGCGGATCCGTGGATTGACGAACCGCCGGCCCCTACCGAGCGAAATCATCGCATACGTTATCGGATTCAGCAAAGTTCAGTATCCTCGTCGCAACCACGGTCGCGACACGGGGCATTCGCCCGCTCGTATCGCACTGTCCCATGCGGTGAGTGACGAGCGGATCAATCCGCTACTGATCGAAATCCCGAGGCGGTCTTCCCTGCCGTGTACCGATTCCACGACATCCGAGCGCTTCGAGAGCGCTCTCCTTCCCGTCGCTCGGCGGTAGATATAAGTCACTACCAATCAACAATTAGGACGGAAGCCATTAAACGGGCATGAAATGCCCCGGATGCTGGAGACATCCGAGACGTGGCTTCCAGCCGAGTAGGCTTGCAGCCATGATTGCGTACATTCTCACGGGATATAAACATCCCGCACGACTGATGCATCGCTCAATTCGATCAGCAGCAGGTATCTCCTGCCGAATTACGAGAGTGACGAGGTGTCAGTTGGGATGAGCGACGACGCNCGACTGATGCATCGCTCAATTCGATCAGCAGCAGGTATCTCCTGCCGAATTACGAGAGTGACGAGGTGTCAGTTGGGATGAGCGACGACGCTGACAACCCCGTCGATGGTAGTGACGGCGGGGACGACCCCGGCCAGTCCGACCGATTCGACCAGTGCACCCTCCCGCGCTGTCCTCGCTGCGGGACGCCGATCGCGCGGAAAATCATGATCGGCCCCGGCGAAGCCATCGCCGGTCCCTGCGGCTGTCGCGTCGCTCCGCCGGATCCCTCTCCCGATTCCGATCCCGGCACCGGCACCGCCACCCGCACCGAACGAGACGGGCCGAATTGATCCCCTGCGAGACGAGTTCACCGGACTGAACTCGGATCGCGGCGGTCAGCCGAGTTGCCGGCGAGTGTCGAGACGACCACCACGACCACCGGTACCGTCGGAACAAACCACCGCGACCGCCGCCGCAACTCGGCCCGTAATCGCGACTTTCGAGTGACAGACACAGACACCGACACCGAGATTAGCGCCGGGGGTCACCGGGACCGCTGGAGCGAGCAGCCGTCGTCGGATCGTCGGCATCAGTCCGATCGAGGAGTTCAACCGTTCCCCGACTCCCATCAATGCGAACTCGCTCCCCGCTCTGGATTTCGGCCGTTACGTCCGAAACCGAAACGACAGCGGGAATCCCGTATTCTCGGGCGACCAGCGCACCGTGTGTCATCCGGCCGCCGACTTCCATCACGAGCCCGGCCGCGTTCTGGAACAGCGGCGTCCACCCCACATCGGTCGACGGAGCGACGAGAATGTCGCCGTTTTCGAGGGACTCCTCGGACGGATCGGTCACCACTCGAGCGGGACCCTCGACGATGCCAGACGAAACCGGCGTTCCGACGAGTTCGTGCCCCGTCGGTTCGATCGCCGCCGTCACCGCCGGAGTTTCCCCGTCGCTAGTGAGAATCGGCGGAGCAGTCAGAGACGCGTCCCGATTGTACGCGCGGCGTCGCTTTTCGATATCGACATCGATTGGGGAATCGTCTTCGAGCGCGGCGAGGAGTTCGTCTTTGCGAAGGAACCAGACATCATCAGGCTGGTCTATCCGACCGTCTGCGGCGAGCGAGTCCCCCGCCTCGGTGAAGACATCGCGAGCGGCGGTGAGAAAGCGAGTGACGCCGTGCTTGTGATGTTCCCGAAGTTGGATCCCGCCACGATAGACTCGGAGCAGTCGTGACACGACGGGCTTTCGGAGCGGACCCAGAAGGCCGCGTCCAGCGCGTGCTTCGAGTTCGGCGGCCGCGCGCTCGGCATCCGCTTTCAACTGCGCAAGGTGCTCGCGGTGGTCGAGGTCGTCGCTTCCCGAGAGGGAACTGCGGATCGTTTTGCGAAGCAACTCGGGATCGTCCTTCCAGCGGGGGCGGCTGAGGTCTATTTCGCTGCTCGCTCGGGAGCCGAAGTCGTCGAGAAACGCGGTGAACGCGGCTGTGAACTCGTCCCCGCCATCGACGCGTTCTATTTCGGATAGCGAGTCTCCGGCGGTGAGCGCGTCGGCCACGTCGGGATGGGTGCGAGCGATATCGGTCACGTCGTTCAGCCGCTGGTTGATCTGGGTTGCGATCTCGTCGTCGAATCCCTTTCCGAGGGCGTCGAGTTCGTCCTCCGCGTCCGGAAAGAGCCGCCCGAGAATCGCGCCGGAGAGGAGTCCGGCGAGGAGCAGCGGCATCGACTGGCTGCCGACGGTTGCGACGAGCGTCCCGTGGTCGACCGCGTCGAACGCGTGTCGAACGCGGGCCGCCTGTGAGGACGGTTGCGTAATCCGGTCCGCCATCCGCTCGCCTTGCAGTTCGACGCGGTGGCGTACGTGTTCGGGGTCCGGCGGACCGCAGACGAACGGCCGGACGAAGCGGCCGAGCACCGTCGGTGCGGCCGGACCGATGACCGGAACGAGACGGCGGAGTGCACGACCAACCGATACCGCGCCGTCGAGTCGGTTTCGTTTCTCGGCGGTCTCTCGTTCTCGCCGTTCCGCAAGACAGTCCTCAACTGTCGTCGCCGCTGGCTCGCTCATCGCACCGAGGAGGCGAACGGCGACCGGTCGTGAGAGGCCGTTGTCGAGCAGGGGATTGAGATCGATGTACACCCGATGTCCGGCCGCCGCCGTAAACGGGGCGGTAGAATCCCCGGAGCGAAGACGGGCTGCGGAGTTCTCGAGCATCTCCCGTACCCAGTCGACGACGAGCGGTGGGAGCGCCTCTGCCATCGCTTGCTGGTGTCCGATGCTGAAATAGAGGTGGATTCGGTCGTCATCCGGAACCGGCGACGGCAGCGGGTACAGCGACGTGATCGGGCGTGACTGGAGCAAGAGGATTTCGGTGTCGACGATCGCCCATTCGATGTCCTGCTGACTATCGAACACGTCGGTGACTCGATCCCCGAGTTCAACAAGTTCACGCAGTTGCGCGTCCGAAAGAACGCGTGAGTTCCGTCGATCCGGTTCGGTCGCTACCGACTCGGTCCCGTCTCGACCCGCGCGCAGATGAAGGGTGTTGCGCTTGTCACCGATTTCGTACTCGAGTATGTCACCGGTTCGTCGATCAACGCGGGCGTTATCGGGCGAGACGTCGCCGGAAACGACCGTGTCCCCGATACCGTAGTTCGCGTCGACCGATGCGACGCGGCGATTGCCAGAGACGGGATCGGCGGTGAAGAGAACGCCGGCCGCCTCCGGTTCCACGACCGCTTGGACGACCACCGCCATCGCGACGGTAGTGTGAGAGATATCGTTCTCGAGCCGGTACGAGACGGCGCGTTCGGTAAACAGGCTCGCCATGCAGTCACGGATCCGGTCGAAAATCGCCTTGCGATCGTGCACGCCGAGGAACGTCTCGTGTTGTCCCGCAAACGACGCGGTCGGTAAATCCTCGGCCGTTGCGCTCGATCGTATCGCAACCGCATCCGTCGACCGCTCCGCCAGCGTTTCTTCGATTGCTCGTCTTACCGGGTCGGGGAATTGTGCGTTCGTAATCCGCTCTCTAACTGTGGCACACCGATCACTGATGCCGTCTGCGTCCGCCAGATCGAGATCCGCTACCGCCGCGATCGCTCGTCGAACGTCGGCATCGTCAACGAGCGCTCGATACGCAGCCGTCGTCACACAAAACCCGGACGGAATGGCGAAGTCCACATCGACCAGCAGGGCGAGATTTGCTCCTTTACCCCCAGTTACGGACGGGTCCGTCGCGGCGTCGTCCTCGAACGAGACGGTGTACGCCGCGGTAGTCGCGTCGGTTCGAATCGCCTCCATTCAGCTCACCTGGCTTGGGAACGCTGATTGCGTTCGTCCGCCCGACCGTTCATGGTTTGCATTCGATTTCGTCTCGGAGATTCTCTCGGCACCGGTCGACACAACGACCCTCGATTCGGCCATCGCCATACGAAGGCGTTCGACCCGCACATGGGAAGCGCTACTGGCGGGTATAGTCGTGGTATTTAAGTTACGGTATCGCACACCGTCGTCTGTGAAATGCGTCCACCTAACCGCGACACCGGATTCCGAAACCGTCCCCGAATCCTTCCGCGTGCTGGCGGGGTCTTCACACGCGACCGAAGCACGTCTCGTCGCGCTGAATACCGACCCACACGGGAGACCGACTGAACTCTTCGAGGTGGACGGAAACGCGGATCGAATTCACGCTGCGCTGGCTGATTCGGAGGGTGTCCACGCGATCGAGACGGCACCCGTAACGAACGGCAGATTCAATCTCCTCGTCACGCTCGCCCCGTCAACGGCCCCCCTGCAACGGGAAGCCTTCGAGGCGATCACCCAGGAACAACTCGTCGTCGTGAAACCAATTGTCTACCGCGATGAGCGTGTTCGGGCGCGTATAGTCGGTACTTCGGCCGCGTTGCAGCGGGCGATCGGTCGGTTCCCGGAGGATATCACGGTGGAGATCGACGCAATCGGCGAGTTCGATCGGGGGTACGAAACGCCCCTCTCGCTGCTCAGCGACCGTCAGCGGGAAGCGATGCTCGCGGCGTTCGACCTCGGATACTACGAGCGGCCGCGCGAGACCACCCACCGAGAGATAGCCGATCGACTCGGATGCGCGCCAAACACCGTATCGGACCACCTCCAGAAGGCCGAGAAGAAGATCGTAACCGAGGTCTTGAGTACGACGTTCGAACAGCAATAGCGGTGAACAGAGCGTCGAATACGACTTCCGAGTTCGAAATCCGAAACGCGCCGACGGAGAACTGCACCAGCGTCTCACGGCGCGGTGGACCCACTTATCGGCGAAAGACTCTCGAAAAACCCACCAGTGCGAACGCCCGGCACGTATCGACCAACGCGGTCGAATACCGCCGGACACTACCGAGGCGTGTTTTCACTCGGCGGGAATCGCGGGAACCGGTTATTCACCCCAAGAATGTAGTCCCGCATATGCCAGGGTTTCGAGCGACCGTCGTCGTCCACGCTCCTGCGAGGTGCCCGGTCGCCGAGGTGTCCGAAACCGTCGACGAGCCCATCAGTTCGGTGACGCGGACGCGCTCGAAGCGAACCGACGGGACCGTCACCGAAGAGTTCGGAATCGACGCCGGCACGACCATCGAGAACGACGACCTGCGTTCGGACCGCGAGCTAACGCCGATCCAGGAAACCGACTGTACCGCAATCTATCGGTTCGAGCGCGAGTCGGAGGTCAACTGTGCGTGCGAAGTCATCGAAGACACCGGCACGCCGATCTCGTCGGTCCGGGCCCAGGATGGTTCGTTACTGCTGTCGTTTCGGACACTCGAACTCGAGGATGTCGTCGAGATCGTCGACGAACTGCGGGCTCGATTTGACGGCGTACTCGTCGAAGATCTCGCTCAAGATCACGGAGAGGTGTCGGGAAATCCGACCATCGTCGATCGCGACGTTCTGACGGCTCGACAGCGAGAAATCATCGAAACGGCCCACGAGATGGGATACTTCGCGTACCCAAAGGGCGCGAACGCCACCGAAGTCGCCGACGAACTCGGTATCGCCCGCTCGACGTTCACCGAACACCTCGCCGCCACGCAGACAAAGCTCATGGACGCGATTCTCGCACCCTGAACGCGAACTGCGGGAACACCGACACCACGGGTCGATCGCATCCTCGCCACCGGCGGTTTCGAAGCCGAAGCGTGACGACGAAAGGCGATTCCTCGGCATCGCGACCGAACGGAATACGGTCGCGACGAGCGGCCAGAGGCGGTCAATTATACGCGTTCGCGGTATTGGTCTCGGCATGCACCTCGATGGACTCCGCGTGCTCGATCTGAGTCGGTTGCTCCCTGGACCGTACGGAACGCAGCTGCTTGCAGACATGGGTGCAGAGATCATTCGGATCGAACGACCCGGGGACGACGACGAAGCGGGACCGGAACTCGAAGCGATCAACCGCGGCAAACGACGCGTCGCGCTGGATCTGAAACGCGACGGCGGTCGCGACGCCTTCCTCGAACTCGCAACGACCGCCGACGTCGTCGTCGAACAGTTTCGACCGGGCGTCGTCGATCGGCTGGGGATCGGCTACGAGGACGTTCGCGAGGTCAACCCCGAAATCGTCTACTGCTCGCTGTCGGGGTACGGGCAGAACGGCCCGTACAGCGACCGCGTCGGACACGACCTGAATTACGTCGGTCTCGCCGGGTTACTAGATATGACTCGCGACTCCGACGCCGAAGCCCCGCGGATACCCGGCTATCAGATCGCGGATATCGGCGGCGGGCTGTTCGGCGCACTCGCCATCGTCAGCGCCGTCCTCTCCCGCGAACTCGGGGCCACCAACGGGGAATACATCGACATCTCCCTGACCGATGCCGCCGTGTCCTTCTCGCAGGCCGTCGCGCCGCGGGCGCTCGGCAAAGCAAACCCGCGGCCGGGCGAAACGCCGCTTACCGGACGATACCCCTGGTACGGCATCTACGCGGCCAAGGAAGGCTACGTGACGCTCGCCGCGTTAGAACCCCACTTCTGGACGGCCTTCTGCGACGCCGTCGGCCGCGAGGAGTGGATCGAACTCCACGCGACGAGCGACCCGGCCGAACGCAAGGCGCTCCACGAAGAACTCGAAACCCTGTTCGCCGAGCGAACGCGGGACGAGTGGGTCGAGTTCTTCGACGGAATCGACGCGGCCGTCGGCGGTGTCTACACGCCGGCCGAAACGGTCGACCATCCGCAGATCGAGGCTCGCGGGTACGTGCGACGGCCGGCGGACGGGCCGCCGTTCGTCGGATTACCGGCGCGCGGAAGCGATATCGATCACGACGAGTCGGCAACAGCCGTCGCCGACCATGGCGCTGACACTGCGTCCCTCCTTCGCGAGGCTGGGCTCGACGCGACCGAAATCGAACGGCTCCGGGAGTCGGGAGCGATCCCAGAGGCGTAGACGAATACCGACGCGCTTGGTCGAATCGTCAGCAAGGAATGCTCATCGCAGCGAGACGATCACCGACGAATCGCCTCGCAGGCAACCGTGAAGATCATGGAGGTCCCATCAGACACAATGACAGACGGCCCACCCGTTCCGGATACCACGCGGATCGGCCGCGTCGCACTAGACGTGACCGAGCTCGAGGCGATGGTCGAGTTCTATCGCGACGTGGTCGGACTCACAGTTCGCACGCGAACGGGGACAACAGCAACTCTCGGAACCGTCGACGCGGCGCTGCTCGTACTGGAGCAAAACGAGGACGCGCCGCCGCGGCAGCGAGACGAAGCGGGGCTCTTTCACACTGCGTTCAAGGTCCCGACACGCGAGGCGCTCGGCGCGGCGCTCGATCGGCTCCGGGATCGATGGACGCTGACCGGCGCGTCGGACCACTACGTGAGCGAGGCGCTCTACTGCCGCGATCCCGAGGACAACGGCGTCGAAATATACTGGGACAAGCCGCGGACCGAGTGGCCGCGCAACGACGACGAGACGATAGCCATCGGGACGATACCGCTCGAACTCGACGAGGTTGCCGCCGCGTCGAACGGCGCGGCGAGCGCGCCGCCGGAAACGTCGATCGGCCACGTCCACCTGGAGGTCTCGTCGCTGCCGGCAGCCCGAGCGTTTTACGGCGAGACGCTCGGCCTCCGCGTTCAGACCGCAATGGAATCCGCACTGTTTCTCGCTGCGGGCGACTATCACCACCACCTTGGCGTCAACACGTGGAACGCGCGAACGCAGCCGGTAACCACCCGTCACCGCGGGGTAGCATGGTTCGAGTTCAGCCTTCCGGACCAAGTTGCAGTCGACTCAGTCAGGCGTCGACTCGCCGAGACCGACCACTCGGTTACTGAACTCGACGGCGAGGACGGTATCGCAGTCGCCGATCCGGATGGCATCACCGTTCGGTTTCGAACGCGCTAGCGAGGGTGCGGTCGTCGAGACGCCCCGTTCTCGAGATGGGCAGCAGCATACGGGCCCAACTAGCCGTGGGACGTTGACGCCGGCGGCGGGCAGTTTATAAAAGGCCGCAAACATGAGAGACGACACTATCCACCATGGTCGAGAAGGATCAATCCCAACATGCATCACCACTGCTTATCCGGTCCGTACGAAGCGATGGGGCGACAGTACGCGGCCCAGCTCACGGACGATGGCCGGTCACTTGCAGACGCAGCAACGGAAACGCTCAATCCACCCGAAGAACGGCGTGCGCTCGCACGCGACTGTGCGAGCCACGTCGAAGAACATGCCCCGTTCCTCCTCGAAGAGCTTCGCGGCATCGCCGACGCAACCAGTATCGACGCTGAACTCGTCGCGGCCGTCCCGTTGGCGTTAGACGCCGAGGCCGGGTGTTCGCTCGTCGCCGTTTCGGGCGAGCGTACCGCCACCGGGACGCCTCTTTTCGGGCGCAACCACGATTTCTTTCCGTCCTTTCGGGACTTCTCGACGCTATACCGGACAGCGCCCGCAGATGGGTTCGCTAGTATCGGGTGTTCCTGTGTGTACGTCGGCCGCTGTGACGGCGTGAACGAGGCCGGACTGGCGATCGGCTTCGCGGAAGTACCGCCGCACGAGTTCGAACCGGGGATACCGTGGCAACTCGCCATTCGCGCGGTCCTCGACTCGTGCCAAAGCACCGAGGAGGCTGTCAGTTTCCTCGAATCGATCCCGCACGCGACGACCGTCAATTTCCTCGCCGCCGACGCGACCGGGGACATCGCGCTCGTGGAGGCGAGCCCGAACCGAGTGACAACGACCCGGCCGAGCGGCGATCACGTCTCCGTAACGCGGGAGTTCCACACCGAGTCGATGCGCGAGGCGTACCAATCGACGGATCGGACGCCCGACGACTGCGCGCGCAGGCAGACAGTTGAGGCGTGGTTCGCCGACCAAGAGAGGCCCGTCTCGCCCGCTGACCTCCAAACGGCGATGGGAAACCCGGACGCCGGTATGTGTTGGCCCGTCGGCGATGACGGTGATCCGCGTTCGACCATCTGGTCGTGGGTGATCGATCCCGCCGATGCCAGCGGCTATCTAGCAGCTGATTCGCCCGTTGAGACGCCGTACGAACCGATCAAAATCGGCTCGGAGTGACGCCGAGTTCCGGTCGGCGGACACTACGATCACGCGTTCCGTTCGTGGTAAAAACAGTGGGAGTGATTACCGATCGAGTGGGATGGTATGGAGCGCGTACTCGCCGCGAACCTGGGTTTCGTCGTGGTACGCGACGGGTTCCTCGACGGCGGCAATCGTTCGCTCGTCAGCCGCGACCGCAGTCGCGATGCCGTCAGTGGGAACGCCCTCGATCGGGCCATTTTCCGCGTCGAATCGGCGAACGCCGTGGGCCGCCGAATCGCGCGTTCGGAAGTGCTGTGCGCAGGGGACGACGAGGGTGTCGTCCGCAGTAGTGAGTTCGTGTGCGAAGCCATCGAGGGAGGCGTTCCAGAGCGGATCGCCCGCCGCGTCGACGACGGTAAGTTGGTGTTCGTTCGGGTGGAGCGAGTCGGTGTCGCGGCTCTCCTTGGCGTACGTATTCCCGGTGGCGAATGTGATGCGGTCGTCGATCGCGGAGACGTGGTTGGGGTAGGCGTACAGCGTCTCGTCGCCGAGTTCAGTTTCGACCGCGAGATCGAGTCGCCAGCGCTCCTCGCCGCCCGGGCCGAGCAGGTAGCCGCGCTTGTCGCCGTGGCTCGCCACCGCGAGATGCGGTCCGTCGAAGGACACGTCACCGACGCGGCGGTCACCGTCGGTTCCGGGGTCCCAGTCCCACCGCGTCTCGCCGGAGCCGGTATCGAGGACGACGAGACCGACATCGTGGGAACCCATGCACCGATTGTAGCCGACTGCGAGGCGGTCGCCTGCCTCGTTTACGTCGATCGAAATCGGTGAGGCGTCGGTTTCGTAACGCCAGCGAACGCGACCGTCGGCGTCGAAGGCGAAGACGGTACTGTGCCACCGTCGGTCCGCCCCGTCGCGTTCGTAGCGGCGAGCCACCGCGTAGACCGCACCTCGATCGGGGTCCGTTTCGAGAGCCACGACGTAGGGCAGCGCGAAGATGCCGTCCTTTGCCGGGGGACCGATGTCCGTTGCAGTCTCGTAGGCCCATCGGCGTTCGCCGGTAGCGAGATCGTAGGCTGCAATCGTTCCGACCTCGCCGCGGCTGCCGACGACGAGTTCATCCTCGAGCGAGCCTAGCGTGACGGGGTGGCCCGGATGCGTAATCTCCCACCTGGGATCGAGGGAATCGCAATCGCGGTCGAAGGCGGTGAGCCGGCCATCCCACTGACCCGCGAGAACGAGATCGGCGGTCAGGTGGACGCTCGACCGGGTCCACATGTGTCGGCTCCGGGCGCTGTCGATCTCGCCCAGGGAAACGCGCCGGGAGCCGTGGGTGCGCTCTGCCACCGTTAGTCCTCCGGAAACGTTTCGTGAAGGAGGTCGTGGGCGTCGCCGAGCCCGTCGAGGATACTCTGCCCCTGTGCGGTCAGCCGATGCACGGCGCGTTCGGCGTCTCGGACGGCGAGCAGTCGGCCGCGCGTGTAGTCGTATTCGGGGTCATCAGGGTCCATCGCGGCGATTTCTTCCTCGAGGTCGACCAGGGCCGCGTCGAGGTGGCGCTCGATCGCCGAGAGGGACTCCGCCTCCGCGAGCGCTTCGATTGGACCCTCGAGATGGCCTTCGAGATCCGCCTCCGCGTGTTCGCGGGCGCTTCGATCCTCGCTACCGAGGACGTTCATCAATCCGAGTTTCAGTGCTTCGATTTCGTAACAGCTCATAGATAGGTGTGGTATTGGGATGGTATAATCGCGTTCAGAGCGTCTGATCGACGAGATCGCTCACGATGCGGTCCCGTTCGAGGTGGGACGAAACGATGCGTTCGGCGTCGGTGGCGTCGACATCGCCGTACCAGATGCCGTCCGGATAAACCGCGACCATCGGGCCGTCGCCGCACCGCCCCAGACAGGACGAGCGGGTAATGCGTGCGTCACAATGGTCGGAATCGCGGGCCATCTGGCGGAGCCGTTCGAGAACCGTCGGCGACCCCATCTCGGCGCAGGTCCGGTTCGTACAGACCGCGACGTGCTTCCCCGGCGCGTCGTGGGTGTGGGGCTCGTCCGCGACCGACTCCCGGTCGGCGTGTGCCTCCTGGTGGGCCAGCGCGCGGAGCATGGCCCGCGCCCCGCCGACGTCCTCCTCGTAGCCCTCGAGATCGACCTTGTACTTGCAGGTATCACAGGACATCTCGACGCTCCCCGTCCGGGCTTCCTGCCACCGGTCGGCGAACACGTCGAGCAACCGCGAGTCCGTTCCCAGGGGATCGCCGGCCAGCGCGTCGACGTAGGGGTAGTCCGCGTCGAAATCGGCCGTCCGGTCCCGAACGCGCTGGGTAAGAACACCGTCGCCGAGCATGTACGGCAACACGACGACCGCGTCGGGACGGTGCTTTGCCACGCCGTGTACGGTCTCCTCGAGCGTCGGCTCCGTCACGCCGACGAACGTCGCCTCGACGCGGGCGAACTCGCGGCCCTCGTACAGCAATCGTGCGAGTTTGTGCACGTCGCCGTTGGCGTCCGGATCGCTCGAGCCGCGACCGCAGAGAACAACGGCGACATCGTCTTCCGTCCGGTCGACGCCGAGTTCAGCTTCGACGGCCGCAGCCCGGTCGTCGAGGAGGTCGATGATCGCCGGGTGAATTCCCAGGTGTGCACCGTTGTCGATCCGGATATCGAGTTCAGCGCGGGCCTGCTCGAGCGCGAGTGGCACGTCGTTTTTGACGTGGCTCGCGGCGAACAGCGAGCAGTGGACGACCGTCACTCGCGAGGTGACCGTGGCGAGTTCGGCAAGCGCCTCGTCGATCGCCGGTGCGGCGAGTTCGAGGAACGCGGCGTCAACGGGGATATCGAGGCGTGATTCGAGGGCGGCGGCCAGGTTTCGCACCTGGTCGTTCGATTTCTCGCGGCGGGAGCCGTGGCCGATCAGGAGGATGGCCTCGTCGTCGACGGATGGGGGCGTGCCGATGTGGGATTCGTCGGGTGTGCTCATCGTAGCTGGTGTCGTTGCGTCGGGTGGTTCGATACCGGACAGTGGCGGTAGCAGTAGTGGCGGTCCTAGTCGTCGATCGCGGTGGCCTGTTCGAGGCTCCGTTCGAGCTTTCGACGCCGACTCGGCGCGAACAGGCCGGTTTCCTCGCAGTCCTCGTAGAGCCAGGTGCCGAAGGCGGACGCAGCGGCGTCGTCGACCCCGAACCAGTAGCCGCCCGAGGACGTGTCGCCGAGTTCGCCGACGGGTGCGTCGACCGGACACTCGGCGATCAGTTCCCGGACGAGCGCGAGCAGATCGCGGTCCGCGTGGACGAACGAGATGCCGACGGTCCCGCTCGAGGACTTGAAACAGATCGTGCCACAGCCCTCGAGCAGCCCGCGGAGGAGTTCTCGATCGTCGTCCGTGAACGCGCCGAGGCGATAGTTGCCCCGGCCGTCGACGGGAAGACTACGAACGCTGTCCCGTCCGAGGATGGTCCCCTCGTCGGCGGGAATCGAGAGCGTGAACTCTTCCTCGGTCCGGGTGATCGACGCGTCGTGGGCGTACTCACGTGTCGCGGTCTCGCGGTCGAGATTGCCGCCCGCGACGGCCGCGAGCACCTGTACGGATGTCTCATCGGAGGTGACGACCTCGATTCCGTCAGAAGCGACCTCGCCGCTGCCGGCGACGTGCCCCCAGAAGTACGCCGTCGCGGGATGGCCCGCGAGCGGGTCCGCTGGGGATGATATCTCGAGTTCGAACTCGTCGTCGAACGCGGCGTCTGAGTCGGCTTGCGCGTCGCTCATTCGGCCACCTCCTCGGTCGACTCGGCCGCATCGACAGCCTCGACGACGATGGCATCGGTCGGACAGGCCGCAGCGGCCTGTCTGGCCTCGTCGATGCGGTCGTCGTCGAACGTCGCGACGACGCGGTCTGCCGTGTCGGTAACGTCGCCCGCACAGTCGTAGACCGGGTCCGCGTCGGGATCGACCGTCGCGAGGCCGTCCTCGCCCTCGACGAACCGCGGATCGCGGGTCAGACAGGCGAAGATGCCGTCGCAGGCGTCCTTTTCGATCATAACGTCGTATCGTGGCATGGTAGTGGAATCGAACCGCACCGCTCAGTAGTCGTACTTCGTCTCGTACCCACGCGGGGTGACCATCCGATCGTCCCAGACGTAGGTGTCTTCGATCCCGACGACGATCGTCGTCGTCATATCGATGATCTCGCTTTCGCCCAGGTCTTCGAGTTCAGCAAGGTCGGTGATCATCACCTGCTCGTCCTCGCGGCCCGCACCGTGGACGATGCCAACCGGCGTCTCGGGATCGCGGTGAGTCAGCAGAATCTCACAACATTTCTGGAAGTTGTCGCGGCGCTTGCGGCTCCAGGGATTGTAAATCGTGATCGTAAAGTTCTCGCTCGCGACCGCGTGGAGGCGCGACTCGATCTCGGGCATCGGCACGAGGTGATCCGACAGCGACACCGACACCGTGTCGTTGACCAGCGGCGCACCCAGTCGGGCCGCACAGGACTGGGCCGCGGGAACGCCCGGAACCACGTCAAACTCGACCATCGAGGCGGTCGCGCCCTTCGACTCCAGGATCTCGAGCGCCAGTCCGGCCAACGCGTAGACGTTCGGATCGCCGCTGCCGACGATCGCCACGTCGTTGCCCGCCAGCGCGCGGTCGATCGCCTCTTCCGTCCGCGAAACTTCGCCGCACATCGGCGTGTCGTAGAGTTCGTCGGCCGCGGCGGTGATCTCGTCCGGAATGAGGTCGATATAGGTCGTGTACCCGACGATGTGCTCGGCCTCGAGCAGCGCCGTCTTCGCGCGTTCGGTCATCCCCTCCGGCTGACCGGGACCGAGGCCGACGGCCGTCAGCTGGCCGGGCTCGGCGTCGAAGTCCTCGATCGTCGCCCCGACTTCCTGTTCGGTAGAGCCGTCGTCGCTCGAGGCACCGCACGACGATTCCGATGCTGAACTCGAAGTCGAACCCGAACCCGATGCACCACACGCCGAATCGCTCGATGACGTTTCGTCGCTCGACGCACCGTATTTCGAATCCGAACTCGTCGAACTCGAGGCAGACTCCGTCTCGGTCGCGCCGCCACACTTCGATGTCGATTCCTCCACAGCGTCCGCGTTCGTCTCTGAACTCATTGGTATCGATCAGAAATCCTCCACGTCACGCCCGCCGCGCGGGGTGACAAGATACGTTCGGTCGTCGTTACGCCAGGTTTCGGTCTCGTGGGTGCCGATGATCAGCGAGGTCCCCATTCCCGACACCTTCTCGTCGTGGTCAGTCGCCTCGCCGAGCGTCGTGATGAACTCGCTCTCGCCGTTTCGGCCGGCATCGGCGCGGCCCGCGTCGTTGACGATCGCGACGAACGCGTCGTCGGTGCGCTCCTCGCGAACGATCTCGACAGCCTGCTCGTAGTTCCGCCAGCAGTTGTAGAGGACGATCACGAAGTCGCTGATCGCGGCCGCCCGCAGCTTCTCCTCGATCTCGTCCCAGCCGCGCCACTTGTCCGAGAGCGAGACCGTACAGAAGTCGTTACACAGGGGTGCGCCGACGTTCGCCGCCCCGCCCAGTGCCGCGGTGAGGCCGGGAACGATTTCGATGGGAACGTCCGTCGCGTCGTCCTCGTCGGCCATCTTGAAAAGCAGGTCCGACTTGCCGTAGACAGACGGATCGCCGCCCGAAACGTGGGCGACGTCTTTGCCCTCGCGGACGTAATCGAACGCCGCGCGGGCGAGTTCGATCTGTCGGCCCATCGTCGAGCGGACGATCTCCTGCTCGGTGCCGTCCTCGCGCACGGCGATCCCGTCCTCGTCCGTCGCATCCGCTGGGGGAAGCGTCCCGTCGTCCCGGAGGAACTCCTGGTAGAGACTCGACGCGATGACCACATCGGCGGACTCGATAACCCGCTTTGCCTTCGCCGTCATGTGCGCCGGTAGGCCCGGACCGATACCGACGACGTAGAGGGTGCCGTGATCGGCGGGCGTCCCCGCCTCGCCGTCGGCCTCCGAGCTGTGAGCGTCCTCGACGCTCATCGACCGATCGCCACCGTGACCTCGTTCTCGTAGCTCACCTTCTCGAGGACGAGTTCCTGAGCGGCCCCGCCGGCGATCGCGCTCGCTTCAGACACTCCCGGCCAGCCGATCAGTTCCTTCGATTTCGAGGGGGTCGGCCCCTCGTGGTCGAGCAGCGTCTCCTTGTCGAAGGTGACGACGCCAAGATCGAGTTCCTGAGCCGCCTCCAGCAGCCCTTCCTCGTCCGCCTTCCGCGTGGCGGTGCCGATGAACTCGACGTCGTCGAGGTCGTAGTCGGTCCGATCGAGGGCGTCCTCCCAGGCTTCGAGGAACGCCGCCGTATCCGCGCCCGAGACGCTGCCGGTACCGAGGACGACGCCGTCGTCTTTGTTCCGCTTGAGAACGGTCACGTCGTCGCCGACCAGCACGGCGCTTGGCCCCTCGAGTCGCTCGACTGGACCGAGGTTGTCATCGAGCACCGCGAGGTTCGTCTGGACGGTCGAATCACCGTTGACGACGTGGGTGTCCATTGCCTTCGCACGGGACTCGACGCCCTGCTTGCCGGCAGCCTCTGATGCGGTGGTCATCGCCGGCACGGCACCCATGGACGCAAGATCCTGTGCGACCTGATTCGCACCGTGGTGGCCGCCGGTGATCGGAATCGCCCATGTCAACTCCTCGTCGACGACGCAGATCGCGGGATCGTCCCACTTGTCGTCGAGCAAGTGCGCCGTCTTTCGCATCGCGATTCCCGAGGCCATCAGCCCGATGAAACAATCGAACTCGCCCCAGTGCTCCTCGAAGACGTCGCCGTGGTACTCGATGATCTCGATCGTCTCGTACCGATCCGCGAGTTCAGACCGGATCGATTCGGCCGTCTCGAGTTTGCGCTCGAAGGAGATGATCGCGATCTCTTCGGCGACTTCGCCGTCGCTGTCCGGCGTCGAACAGTGTCCGCCGCCAGCGTCGGCATCGGCGTCAGTGTCGGTGTCGGTATCGGTGCCGGTACCGGTATCGTCCGCGTCCGCCCCGGAACTCATCGCCTCCCTCCGTGCGGCTGTCGTCTCGTTCGAACGTTCACGAGACCACCATAGTGTTCCACACTAATACAACCTACGTTTCCCCTATACAATATAGGTTGATCTTGTCTGGGCGTCCATTGGACCGAATACGATCGAAAATCGGCCATCGAATCGTTTCATACGATCCACTGTACCGATTTCCCGGCCAACCGCAGAACGGTCTGCGGTCTCCAGAACTGACTGACAGCAGTCCGTATCAGAACAGAGCGATAGCGTCTCACCTCACGCTTCGGAACATACAGCGTGATACATATCCTAGGTATCAGTAGTTACTACAATATATTACCAATAGCATCTAATATACGTTCCCGTTCGGTATGCGAACCCGCGACCATGACCGATCAGTCACAGTCGACGGTCCGACGGCGAACAGCACTGCAAGCCGGTGTGGCCGGGTTCGGAAGTCTCGTCCTCGGAGTCCCGGAAGCGACAAAATCCGTTCGAGCAGCGTCCGAATCGTACCAGTTCCTCTGGGTGAACTCGTGGCTCACCGACGGCATCGAGGGCGTTCTGGGGGCACCGTCCAATGTCGCGGCGAAACCCCAATATCAGGAACGCGCAGTCGAACTCGGCCACCGGCTCGGTGCGGAGGGGTACGACATCGTCGGGCTCTGCGAGGTGTTCAACGACGAACAGGAGGCGGTCGAAACCGAGTACGCCGCTGCCGCCGGAACCGGGACGGCGATTCCGGGTCCCGAACCGGACGGCGGCGAGAAGGGCGCGGGGCTGCTCGATCTAGTATCCGGCGTTTCCGTGACCGATCAGGCGAAGCTCGAATACGATGCGGAACCGGACGGGAACCTCACGTACGTCGACGCACACGTCGGCAAAGGAGCCCATTACGTCGAGTTGGACGTTGGTGCCGGGAAAATAGACCTCTTTACGACCCACCTCGTGACCGGGTCGCTGCTCCCGTGGGCCAGCGGCGGCGACGAAGACATCCCGGAACTCCGACGCCAGCAGCTCGACGAGCTGAGCGCGTTCGTCGCCGCACAGACTAGTCCGGAAAACGTGACCGTCGTCGCGGGCGATTTCAATATCGCGCCCGACGGCGAGGCGGCCGGGGCGCTCGAGGACTTCGCGGCGACCGCGGGTGTCGCCGACGCGTGGCTCGAGCACGGAACCGGGCCGGGCGGCACGAACGACGACGCGATCAGCAACGGGTGCGCCTTCGATCCGACTACCGCACCGCCGGCGTACTGCCCGCAAGACGATGCGGGCGAGCGGATCGATTACGTCTTCATCGAAGAGCCAACCGCCGAGCACGAGTTCGAAGCACGCGTCGACGGCATCGACCGCCGCGTGTTCTGGCGTGAACTCGCATCGCCAGAGCAGTTCTACGCCGACGACGAGGGTGACGTCCCGAACTACCTGACCGATCACGTCGGCCTCGAACTCTCCCTGTCCGTGACTTCTATCTAAGCCGAAAGAAGGTATCGATCCGTCAACGTGATTCTCGGTTTCGAAATCGGTGGCCAGAGCGTCATCGAGGCCCCGAGATCGCCTTTGAGACTGACGCTTCAAATAAATAGCCGCTAGCGGATCGGCCCGAATAAATCCAATATCGCTATACTGATTCTAAGAAAAGAGTTGCCACAGTTTCGGAGGATGGAGCACTTTTTGGCCATTTCGAGGTAACCGATAGAGCAGGTCGACTACCCAGGTAGAAGTCCAGAATCACTTACTGAACTCTACAGACGCGAGATAATTACCCGAAATCCGCTCTTCGACAGTATTTCCGCTATCAAAACCGTTCGAATGGGGCTATAGAGAGCTAATCGAGTGGGATTTTCTATCGGCCTGTCCTGCTATCAGATGGCGAAATCGGGGAGCTATGAATTTATTTCAGGAGAACGATCCTTGGCATACGTGTCTCGGGAATCCTGAATTAGGTGCCCAGTATTTGCGTACCACTCGTTTCGGTGATGGCAGTCAAGCGCATACACGATCAAATGGGCGTCCTTATCGCTGAAAGGGCCGATGACAATACAGGTGCAGGGGGTGTCCCCATCTGAGAAGTAATGCGAACTATTCTCCATTTGGCATTAGCTCACAATCGAGGAGAGATTGATGACGTGTCCGCTCTTCTGCTCCAGCCTCGTAGGCATGATAGCGCGTGTGAGTGTAATCAGCCCCACGAATATTGACATCGATGGTTGTCGGCAGTGTCTCACAATCTGTATCCAGAGATACGCTAGCGGCATCCAGCACCGTCCACGAGGATATCGATTCGACCATATTCGTCAGTTGCTGTCTCAACAAGGGCGTCGATGTCGTCATCCACCGTACTATGGGTTGGTACGACGAGGACGTCACCGACGGCGGTTGGCGTGATGTTATCTAGAAACCGCGTTTAAGCGGCCTCTCGTCTCTAACGAATCGGTGAGAAGTTGGCGCTCGCCGCGGCGGAGGAGACTCGATAGAGCGGGTTGTGAGATGCCGAGTTCCGCGGCGAGTTCTTCGGCCGTGACTTGACGCGGGCTCTCGTAGTACCCACGAGAGAGTGCGAGGGAGAGCGCCTCCCGCTGTCGCTCGGTGACTCCCTCCTGTGACGAATCATCAGATAGCGACGGATTAGGAGTAATGGATACGAGATCCAGAGAGATACCGTTGTCTTCGCAACTCGCTCGGAAGTCGTTAAATGCCTCGTAGTCTTTGAACAGTTTCGTTTCGTACCATCGGTTCTTACTGATAGTCGCTGATCTCAGTTGCGTGCTGTCGATGTGTTCAGTAGTGAAGGCTTCAGAGACAGAATCCTCGAGTTCAACCGTGAGCTGGTAGATAATCCTGTCGTTCGTCTTGCCGAGGAGAGTTGCCTCCGTTACTTCATCGAGCGCCGAGAGTTCCGCTTCAGAGACGTCGTCGTCGAGGTCAAACTGCACGGTGAACGTCCGAGTGAAGACAGAGTGCGTGAACGCAGTCTACTTCATCGGGTTGCAGTGTCTCCGTGATACTGACGAGAGGGAGCGAGGGCGAACGGAGAACGAGTCCAGTCGTGATATTCATTGTGCATAGCTACGCTCTACGGGCGCTTAAAATTCTGGCAGCCACGGCCCGCGTGTTCGGATAGGCTGTATTTCGCTCTGGCGCAGGGGTGCGACGAACGTCCGCGTCCACGTGGAACTTGATTGAGGAACTCGCTGCGAAGAGTGCCGTTTCGCAACTCTCACTACCCCACCGAGCTGAGCGCCAACTCCGCACCTCTGCACGTGGCCCACAGGGGTACTTAAACATCTTTTACAGATAACATCGAACCCAAGCCGCCCTCGACCTTCGTTTCTGGTGATGTGAGTTACCAACAGAACTGAACGGGATGAACAGGTTGAGAGCGTGCGTTTCCCGAGTACGGGCATGATGCTTGCGGGGTACCTCTACGCCTCGGACAATTCGTCTTCGACGCCGCTTCCAGCCATCGTCATCGGCCACCAGACGACCGCAGTGAAGGAGCAGTCACCGGCCGTGTATCTGCGTTCCGCCGGAGAAACAGGAAGTCCTGCCCCCAAGCAGCTAGTGCTAACTGGCGAATAGGGCAGGGTAGTTCACTCTCACAGTACGTTGTGGAGTTGCCAGAGCGAGGACACCTCATATGTCGGCGCAACGTCGACCTCACTCTCGGCCAGGCACTCACGTCGTAGCAGTACAGAGTCGATATCGGCGTTATCAGCCGCCTTGACATCGATCTGCCGATCACCGACGTACAAAGCGGTCTCGGCACCCAACGTCTCCATCGCGGCCTGAACGTTATGCGGGTTGGGCTTCTGATGTTCCAGCCCTGACGGCGTGAACCGACAACCTCTCACCGTCCCGAAGTAGCTGGTCAGGTTGAACCGTCGCAGGAGGAACGAGAGCACGCGCGGGTGGTTGTCACTAACTATACCCATTGGATAATTCAATTTCTGAATAGCGGCGACATCATCATACACAGAGCGGAGCCCCGACTGGAGCTCGGTTAGTTGTGCCCGAACTCCTTCGCGGGCGGCCTCGGCACAGAAGGTATCGCGCTCGACTCCGGCCGACCGGCAGCGCTCGGTGATGGACGAAAGATTACCCCGGAGGAAGTCGGTGACTATGTGTTCGGGCGGATCGGACAGTTCGAATCGTCGTTGGACGCGGCGCATCGCCTCTGTCATGACCGCCTTGTCGGGCATTTCTACGATGACACCGTCACAGTCGAACAATACCGCGTCGTAGCTCATCGTAAACGGAGAATGGTGCGTCGAATCTATAACGCTACTTGGTGGGATGCGCTCGGAGGGTGAGCGATGCTCACGGTGTGAATACGACGTACCGAAACGCAAAAGTGTCGCCCCACTTATGACAGAGCATGGATGGTTCTGGCGAGAGCGCGCTGGAACGACTCGAGTTCCTGATCGCATCTCCGAATCGGTACCGACTACTACGGTCGCTCTCGGAAAGTGCGGCGTCGCCTGACGTACTTGGCGAGGAGCTCGACATACCACGGTCAACGCTTCGACGGAACCTCACTGTCCTTGAGAACCAGGGGTACATCTCCCAAGTCGTTACGGAGAATCGATACGAGGTCACCATAGCCGGAGAAATCGCGTCCGAAGCGGTCGAAAACGCGCTCTCGACGATCGAATTTGGGGCCTCGATCGGCCCCTTCTTCGAGCGGTTCCCGGCTGAACTTCCAATCAGTCTGGACGCGCTCACGTCGTGCGACATAACGATATCGACGACCGACACCCCGTTCGAGCCGCTCTACCACGTTCGCCGGAACGTGATGGGAGCGACCTGCGTCAGGGGATTCGTGCCGACCATCAATCCGCTCTACATCGACACACTTCACGAGTGCATTGCTGAGGACCTGACACTCGAGGTCGTCGCACCTCCATCGGGGTACGAATCTGCGAGCCCTGATTACGATGAGACGCTCGCCGCGATTGGTGCGTCTGAAAACATCACGCTCTACGAATCGGATTCGGTACCAGGGTACGCGCTCGGAATTGTCGACGGGATGGTCCTACTCGGGACATTCGACGAACGAATGCGAACTCATTCGGTGATAGCAGCACCATCGCAATCGGAACTCCGACGATGGGCAACGGAGAGCTACGACGAGATCAAGGCGACCGCCACACCGCGCTAAGGTACCTCCACTCCAAAGACTTAGAAAGTTGGTCTTCTCCGCGTCGAGGCGCTGTTCACTCCATTTCGAAGAGATGTCGCATTCTTCGAGTTGGAACACAGGGTCAGGAGCGGAGATGCCTTGTTCACGGGTGAAATTGAGGGGTTCCTCGGTGGCTGTCCGCATGCATTCACGCTGTATGTCGGTGAACTCTTTGTTCCCCATCTCCCAGAGCCGCGACTGGCTCGGCGCTCCGCTCGTGGTTGCGCAATGCACTCCACTCGATCGACCGAACGCGAGAGGCGTCAATCGAGAAAGCAGGTCTTATCGAGTTCAGGGCAGTATCCGACCGCCCATCACTCTTGGTCCAGCAGCTTCGCCTCTGCTTTTCGGAGATGTTCCAACAGTGTCGTCTTCGAAATGTCGGTCTTTTTCGCGAGTTCTTTCGTGGTGATTCCCCGGGGCCAGGCGTAGTAATCGTGGGTACAGGCGAGTTCAAATACCTCTCGCTGACGCTCTGAAAGCGTCTCTTGGTTCGGCTGAGAGTGACTACGATTCGACGATACCACTCTGCGGACGGAGACATCTGCATCTTTCTCCTCGCGAAGCGAGTCGAGACGCGCATTGAGATCTTCTCGATCCCCCGTGGCGACGACAGGCCAGTATTCACGGCCGTCACGAACGCGGACGGGAGCGTCGTGTATGAACCCGTGTGAAAGCAACGCGTCGCTCATCGTGTTCCGGTGATCGTACTCGACGAAAAGTTCGCACGACGCGTTCCCGTAGTTTGTCGCTCTCCCGGTAAAGTCGTGGCAGCGTTCGAACTCCATCACTGACTGCGTATGCTCGGATTGCTCGGCAGCCGCAACTAGTTTTTTGACTTCTTGTGTGGTGTCCGCGTAGGCGGTGAAATGACCGCGGACAAGCGACTCCGCTGATCGGGATTCATCGGCGGAGGGTGCCTTGTATACCGTGTGGGCGATTAAATCCGCATCTGCTTGTGCTGTTACCTCAAGCGTCCAACAATTTGGATGCCAAATGTCGAGCGTGAGACTGGTTGTGTCTTCCGTTCTGTATTCAGTTGCCATTACGAAGCCTGTAAATGGGTTAGAAAGAAGATATATAAAACCAACCCCGACTATGAACGGTGGTGGAAACGAGATTGCTGATTCCATCGGCGGGTGCTCCGTCTTCCGGGTGCCACGCGATGAAGCCGGATCTGTCTGCGGCCAAAGCGGGGTCGACCGCTCGGTGCGTCGCCGACAGATTCCCCATACTACCCGGTGTGTCTGCAAAGTTCGGCCAGCCAGACGAGACGGTTCGTCACAACTGACCGAATAGGCGACCCATCTCAGGATGTAAGGACGGCTCGGGCCGCAAACAACAGGTTCTCTTTGCGCTCACGAACTCGTCTGTAGAAGTACGACGCCCACTTGTTCCCGTACGGGATGTACTGATTGACCTCGTACCCCTCTCGAGCGAGTTCGCGTTGGGCCTCCGTTCGAACGCCCATCAGCATTTGTATCTCGAAGTCGGTTTTGTACCGCTCTCGAAGTTCTTTCGCGTAGTCGATCATTTCGGGATCGTGGCTCCCAACGGCGATTCCGCTGTTGAACGTCTGGAACATGTACTCAAGGTGGCTCTTATACGCTTCGTTGACATGCTTTTTCTGTTGGTATGCGACATCCGACGGTTCATCGTAGGCACCCTTGACGAGCCGAACCTTGCCGGGAACCTCAGCGAGGCGTTCGAGATCGTCGGCCGTCCGTTTGAGGTTGGCCTGCACGCAGAGTCCAACGCCACCCCCGTATCTGGAGGCGGACTGCGTGTACGCGTCGAGGGTTACGTCGGTCGTCGTGTAATCTTCCATATCGACCCAGACAAACACGTTCTTTTCATCGGCCGTGCTCAGTATCCGTACGAGGTTGTCCTCGAACACCTCATCTCCAGCATCGAGTCCAATCTGAGAGGGTTTGACCGAGATGGATGCGGTGAGTTCCGTCTTCTCGAGTTGAGCGATGAGATTCAGATACTTGCTCACGTCCTCGTCCGCAGCGTCTCGGGTTTGGTAGTGCTCGCCGAGTACGTTCAGTATGCCGCCGATACCGTTTCGGTTGAGGTCGGCCACGTGATCGAGTGACTCGTTCGCAGATTCGCCGGCAACAAAACGTCTCGCTATAGGAGGTATCATTCTTCGCAATATCGATACCCACCGGTACTAAGTTCAGTACCTACCAAACAATTCGCGTTCATAATAGTAGGAATATAAATATATTATGGACCAGGTTGACGATTCACTACTGATAACAGGGCCAGTGGATCGTAGCCCTCATACTGAGAGACGATAGAGTGTATATCAAAGAACCCAACCATAGTAGGGGAGTAATATAACTTCCATCTATACCACGGGTTGGGTAGGGTTATCATGACTGATTCAGAGGCGAGAACAGCGAGAGAAGAGTGGGGAAGCCGATTCGGCTTCCTTATGGCGATGGTCGGGGCGATGGTCGGAGCGGGAAACATCTGGCGGATGCCGTTTACGACGGGGCAGAACGGTGGCGGCGCGTTCCTCGTCGCGTACATTCTTCTGTTGTACGTCATTGCCGTTCCCGGTCTGATGGCCGAGACGATGGTCGGTCGGTACACGAACACCGGGGTTATCGGATCGTTCAGACAAGTTCTCCAGAGTAAGCGAGGTCAGGGACTCGGTCTCGTCGTCCTCATCGTCAACGTGGCGCTGATGTCCTACTACGCGCCGATTATCGCATGGGCACTCTACTACACTGTCCACTCGGTGCTCTTGACGTTCACTCAACCGGGCTTCCAGCCGCAGGCGTTCTGGGAGGGATTCATTTCCAACCCCGCGCTCGTCATCGGGATGCACACGCTGACCATGGCCGGGCTCGCCGGTGTTCTCGTCTTCGGAATCCGGCGCGGTATTGAGCGCGTGGTAAAATGGATGATCCCGCTCCTGGTCATCGCGCTTATCGCGGTCGGGATACGTGGCGTCACCCTCCCCGGTGGGATGGAGGGACTGGCGTTCGTCTTCACCCCCGAATGGGGATCCCTCACTCGCGGAAGCACATGGGTTGCAGCACTCAGCCAAGCACTGTTCTCGACGGGATTAGGATGGGGTATCGCACTCACCTACGGAAGCTATCTCGGGCGGTACGACGATGTTCCGCTCGGGGGCGGTCTATTCACTGCAGTCGGAAACACGAGTATCGGTCTACTGGCGGTATTCGCAACGTTCCCCGTCGTCTTCGCGTTCGGACTCGAACCAAGCGCAGGATCTAACTTGCTGTTCATCTCGATGGCCGAGGTATTCCCGGAATTGCCCGGCGGAGCGGCGTGGGCCATCGTGTTCTTCGCTTCATTCTTCTTTGCAACGTTCACGTCCGGTCTCGGTATCACCGAGGTCGGCGTAACGACTGTTTCCGAAGAAACAGATCTTTCGCGAACCGGCTCGGTGCTCGCGGTCTGTGGAGTCATCTGGCTGCTCGGACTCCCGAGTGCCTACTCGTCGTCGTTCCTCGACCAGATGGACTTCATGTTCGGCACCTTCGGCCTCCCGCTGGCGACGCTCTCGATCATCGTGCTCGTCGCGTGGAAAATCGGTCCTGAATGTGCCCGCGTTATCGACCTCAATCGCAATACGGGCATCTACGTCGGTCGATGGTGGAACCCGGTCGTCAAGTACGTCATCCCGGCCGTGATGATATTCATCCTCGGATACGGAGTCGTCTCGAGTATCGGCACCGAGAACCAGACCTTGATGATACTGGGCATCGCATTCATGGTTGTACTCACCGTTGTGAGTACTGCTGTGATGAGCATCATCGGAGAGGCGTCTACTGGGTCTGTAGAACTCGCCTCAGACGGGGGTGACTGAGATGGCGCTCTCGACTGTCGCATGGGTGACGATGCTCCTCGCAATACTTGCACTCCCCGGCGTCGCAAGCGTCGTCCTCGTCAGGTCACTCCGCACCGAAGGGCGAAAACTGACGCTGCTCAGAGAACAGGGGAATCTCGATAGCTACTCGCCGCAAGCACTGAGAGAACTCCGCGAATGGATTCAGACGAACCCGAACAATCCGTACGTGGCTGATGCTCGGCAGCGATACAACGAGTGCGTGCGAACGCTCAGGGAGATCGACGACCCGTACTACGACTGGTCCGACGAACAGATCGAGGAACTGGAGGTAATCGAAGAATGACGTCCGACAACGATTTCGACGACACGCATGTGGACGCGTCGTTCACGACGATCGATACACACACGGCGGGCGAACCGACGCGCATCCTCCTCGATGGCCTCGACCGGTCAACGCTCGACGGCGAGAGCGTTCGAGCGAAGCGCAAATCGTTCGCCGAGGAGTACGACTGGGTTCGCAAACTGCTGATGAAAGAACCACGGGGCCACGACGATATGTTCGGTGCGGTCATCGTCGACCCGTGCGATGATACCGCGGACCTCGGCGTGTTCTTCATGGACAGCAAGGGGTACCTGGACATGTGCGGTCACGGGACGATCGGCGTCGTCTCTGCGCTTATCGAGCACGGACACCTGTCTGCCGAACCAACGATCCATGTGGAGACGCCGGCAGGCGTCGTCGAAGCGACGCCCCAGTACGCCGAGGGAGGCGTCGAACGAGTCACGATCCAGAACGTCACGTCGTTCGTCTACGATGCGGCGACAGTCCCCGTCTCGTTTCTGGATTCGCCGCTTCGGGTTGACATCGTCTACGCCGGGAACTTCTTCGCGCTCGTCGACAGTGAACAACTCGGCGTCTCGGTCGATACCACCCGAACAGACGACTTCGTGAACTGGGGGCTCGAAATCCGGGACGCCGTCAACGATGAACTCGATATCGTGCATCCGTTCTCCGGTGAACCCGATAGCGTGTCCATTACCGAAATATACGAGTCTTCCGACGATGCCGATCGCAGCATCGTTATCTTCGGCGGCGGCCAGGTGGATCGCTCTCCGTGCGGGACCGGGACGTGTGCGAAGATGACGCTCTTGTACGAGAGTGGACGACTCGCTGTTGACGAACCGTACATCCACGAGAGCGTCATCGGAACGCGGTTCGAGGGCCGAATCATCGAAACGAAAGAGCGGGAGGGAATCACCCTGACGGTCCCGACAGTAACCGGGACCGCTCGAATCACAGGCAAGCACACGTTCATCAAAGACCACAGAGACTCGATAACCAGCCTGAGCATCGCTTCGGACGAGGAATAGGTACCGTTCGTCCTGTTGCTCATTGAAGAGTACAGTTGCACGCTCACCCGGTACTCATCAAGACGCTCCATCTTGCCGATCACCGCTCAGTACGTGGTCCTTGCCGATCACCGCTCAGTACGTGGTCCTGTGCTCAACGAGACCGCGACCGCCAACGGACTGTTGGAAGTCAGTTCCAGAGCAACAGCGAANCTTGCCGATCACCGCTCAGTACGTGGTCCTGTGCTCAACGAGACCGCGACCGCCAACGGACTGTTGGAAGTCAGTTCCAGAGCAACAGCGAACCATCCTGCGGGTTCGCCGGAAAAACGGTACAGCAAACCGTCTCAGTCGTGAGAGCACCGCGTAACTGCACCCGATTAGTAATCGCGACGAAAATGTTCTATGTGCGAACTCGTCTCTCTCATCGAAGAACGGGACACCACGGTTCGTTTACATCCACAGAGGCGTGATACATCTTCAGTATAGCCCCTCACGGGCGGGATATGAGAATACATTCCCGTGGTATTCTAGGCACATCACATAAAATAACCGATAGGTTATTGAGGCGTGCGAGTCCCCTGACTTGTATGGGTCTTCGACCAGATATTCACCCGGCCGTTCTTGCAACGGCGCTTGCAACCTTCGTCTCCTTCCTCGGAGTCGGGATTGTTGATCCGATTCTACCCAGTATCGCACACGAGATGGGAGCATCCCATTTCATGGTGGAGTTGCTTTTCACGAGCTACCTGCTGGTAATGGGCCTCGCCATGCTGTTCTCGGGCGCGCTCGCTACCCGAATCGGGAGTAAAAAGACGATGCTCCTCGGACTCGCGACCGTCGGTGTTTTCGCGGGGGCGTGCGCGCTCGCATCGTCAGTCGAGGCCCTCGCGGTCCTGCGCGGCTTTTGAGGGTTGGGGAACGCGCTGTTCACCACGACGGCGCTCGCAATCATCGTCGGCGTCGCAGCCGGAAACAGTACGCGTGCCATCACGCTCTACGAAGCGTCGCTTGGCTTCGGCATCGCCTGCGGGCCGCTTCTCGGCGGCCTGCTCGGCGCCCAATCGTGGCGACTGCCGTTCGCGGGGACCAGCATCCTGATGCTTATCGCGTTCGGATTCGTCATCGTCACGGTAACCGAACCGAAAGCGGAACGCAAGCAAGGCGTCCGTGATGTCGTCGGTACGTTCCACCACACGGATGTTCTTACGAACGCAGTAGTCGGCCTCCTCTACACGTACGGCTTCTTCACGTTACTCGCGTACACGCCGCTCATCCTGGATCTCACCACGTTCCAACTCGGTATCGTGTTCTTCGCGTGGGGGATGTTAGTGATCGTCGGCTCGGCCGTCCTCTCGCCCCGCCTGAACCGACGGTTCGGGACGGCCGAAGTCTCCGCCGGCGCACTCGTCGTCTTCGCGGGTATTCTGTGCACAATGGGACTCACGAACGGCGGTACCGAGATGCTCGCCGGACTCGTCATCGTTGCCGGCGTCTTCTGTGGACTCCTGAACGCAAACCTGACGACGCTCGCGATGGGGGTTTCATCCCACGGGCGGTCCATCGCCTCGGGGGCGTTCAACAGTCTTCGGTTCATCGGCGGAGCGTTCGCACCGATTACGGCCGGGTATCTCGGCCAGCAGTACGGCACGACAGTTCCGTATCTGCTCGGAGCGCTCGTCGTCGCCAGCGGATTCATTGTCCTCCTGATTCGGTTCGGGTTCGGAGGGCTCCGACTCACCGAATCGACACACCAAACCGGTCACTGATTTGACCCGGTCTCGTTACTTTCGCACACTGCACGATCCACCGGTATTTTTGACGCGCTTGGCTTCACGGCAGTGCACTCTATATCGCTCTATAGGGTTTATCGCTGAGTTCATCAGCGGAGTTGAGACCAGCGGTCTCACGGCCTGTCATACGGGAATCCGCAAGACATGGAGTCGATAACGGTAGTACACCTGCAAACCCACGCTAGACACGGACTCAAACGGTCCTGAATCCGCGAGCAGCGAAAATTCGTCCGCTTCAACACCCCCTCACGCGGGTGAACGTCTTCGATGGCACAGTAGTCACACCACATTCGATGGAATGGCGTTTTACGTTGGAATCGCGTAACTAGAAGTCCTCAAAGCGCCTCAGTCGAAAAAGGAGTCGCTCGACAGTACCGATCGGAGAGGCCAATCGAAGGTGGAAAGAGACAACCGAGAACGAACTCTCGGCGGACGACGATAGCTGGGAAGAGAGAGCTAAACAGTGTCTGCTTGCGTTCACTCCTCAAATCGACGCAAATCCGAATCGGGGATGAGGCGTCTCAAATATGGATTCACTCGAGGAGATCCGCGGAACTGAGCGGCGCTGCGTTCTGCCAGTACTGGGCGTGCTTCTCGCGGGCCCACGAGACCACAGCCTCGTTGTCGGTATCTATCGCACCCTGAAGAACGCCCGCCTCGTCGCGTAGCATGAAGTGAACGACATCGTCGGCGATCGTCACGGCATACGGAATCCGATCCTCGTGAAGGCGAATCTCGGCCCCATCAGCCGCGACTAATTCCTGGAGCGGTTGTCGGAGCATCGAATCCTGCGCGATCGCATCTACTGCCGTCGGAGAGAACACGCCGGTGAAGTGCTGGTCTCCGCCAATCACGTGCTCTCGGATAATATCGAGACTCTGTTCGTTAAACGCATACGAGAAGATCGAGACCTGTTCTGATCCGGACAGTAACGAAAGAATCCGCTGAACCGGCGCGTTCGGTCGCATTTGGCTGGGTGTCGTGATAGTGGCGTCAGTAAGGCAGCGAAAATCGAACTCCATCTCCTCCGTCGGCAACCACTCGATTATCTCGCGCAGGTCGGCTTCCGCGTCGAGTGTGTCCCAGAGGTTCGTGAACGCTTCGGCGACGAGTTCACCGGTGGCCGTTGCAGTGTACGTGTCCCCGTCGTACGAGACCCATCGCCGCTTTTGCAGATCGTTGAGAACGCGACTGAGCGTTGGCTGGGAGGCATCGATCTCCGCCTGGAGCTCGCGGCGAGTATACGCATCGTGACTGAGCACTCGAAGGGTTTCAACCCGGTTAGCAGACAGCGCAAGGAATTCGATCTCGTCGAGTGCCGAATCCATGGCGGCGTTTGGTCCCGATTACGGTTAACTGTTTTCACGGTATGAATAATAATCAACGAGCGAATACGAGGCGAGCCTGCTCACTATTTCAATAATTGCATGGTATTCTAAATAGATACAAAATCCCGGCCGACGTACGCTGAGACAGATGACTGACTCTATCGCACTGCAAACGGATGCCTCCGTTTCTCTAGAATCGCTGATCGTCTGGAGGGAAGCATAGAATGGCACCGTCGACGAAGCGAACGCTCGTCTGTTTCGTCATTGCAAGCCTTTGTTTCGGCGGCACGTACGTCGCCGCAAAAGCTGGACTGAGCTACTTTCCACCGCTTCTCTTCGTCGCGTTCCGGTTCGACATCGGGGCGTTGCTGCTGCTCGGCTACGTGCTGCATCGCTTTCCTCGAAGCGAACTACTACCGAGAACGCGGGCTGATATCGCATCAATCCTCGCTGCTGGTGTGTTTGCGATCGGACTCGCGAACGCGTTCATCTTCATCGGACAACAGTTCACGACCAGTGCAGTGAGTTCGATTATGTACAGTCTGAATCCCATCCTGACCCCGGTATTTGCAACCGTGATGTTGGCAGATGAAGAGATTTCAAAATACGGGGTCGGCGGATTGCTACTCGGTCTCGTCGGCGTTACACTTGTTGTCAATCTCGACCCAACGAACATATTCAGTGGTGCAGTCGTCGGCAAGGCGATCGTGCTCACCGGCGCAATCAGTGGCGCACTCGGAAGTATCCTCATCCGCTCCGCGGATGCATCCCTGCCGAGCACGGTACGCACTGCGTGGGCCGTCCCGGTTGGCGCAGTGTTGTGTCACAGTCTCAGCCTGGTAACGGGAGAAAAAGCTGCCGCAGTCGCATGGACCCCAACAGCACTCATCGCACTTGGATACCTCGGCGTGTTCTCCGGTGCGATCGCCTTCATCGCGTATTTCAGTCTCTTAGACGATATCGGCGCGATCCGAGGGAATCTGATCTTCTACGTCGTACCGGTCGTGGCGACACTCGGCGGCTGGGTTCTCCTCGGTGAGACTATCTCCGCCTGGACGTTCGCTGGGTTCCTCGTGATCTTCGCCGGATTCGCGCTCATCGGTCGCGGCCCGTTACTGACCGAACTCACGAGAGTTCACCAGAGCCTCACCGAGAAGCACACCGGACGACACTCCAGAGACGGATAACCGGCGGGGCAGAAGCAGCGAGCAATGATCAAGTCTCTCGTCTGTCCGGGACGGAGCACCCGATCCGTTCGGCTGAAAGAGGAGAGGGGATGAGGAGGTTCGCGGAGACGGTTCCGGTATACCGGACATCACCCCGCGAGGGCCAACCGAACTCGAAGCGACGGTCGATCGAGTTCACCATAATAGCCCGATTTGTTGGTTCTGTCCAATTTATAATCTAACTAATATGAATGAATATAAATACAGTCGACCGGAAGTGCCGATGAGAGATACGCGTTTCCTATCAACACACAAACATTCGGAGCGGGAACGAATCTACCCTCCTCCGATTCACGGCTGCCGATGGGACACGCGCCTGCGTTCTCGTCGATGCCGGTGGCGCTGTCGATCTCGATTCGGCACTCGGCGACGACGAGTATCTGAACGCAATTTTACTCACACACGCACATATCGATCACTATCGGTCGCTCGCGAGAAATGTCCGACACAATGCGCCGATCTACACCTCGCCGGCAACAGCGACGCTCCTCGAACAGACGCTCTCGGAGGCGCAGAAAGACAACGATCTCGGGGAGATTTCGAAGGCGTTGGACGCGGTCGAACCGATCGACGACTGGACGGCGATTCTGGCCAATCTCGATGTTCGACCCGTTTCCGCAGGCCATACACCCGGTGCAGCCGGGTTCGTCGTTCGCTTCCGAGACCGGACCGCCGCTGATGACCTCCTGAACGGCGAACAGCACATCCTCGCGACGGGAGATTTTACGATGCGTCCCTGTGCCGGCTTTCCGGAGCTACAGACGACATATCCGTTCGATATTGATGCCGTCCTTCTGAACGCCTCGACCGAGGACACCTATCGGACCGCGCTCAACGAGTCGCTGCAGACGGTTCTCGAACGAGCGTACGCCGGCTCGCAGGTCGTTATTGCGACGAGTTCACTGACCGGGCTCCACTACGCGATACTGCTGGGACACACCGCGGCGGCACTCGATCGCGAGCTCCCGATTACGATGGTCGGACAGGCCGCCAAACTGTACAACGCGCTCGAGTTAGACGATCCCGGGATCGAGACACGAGAAGTGTTCGAGCGGACTGCGACGGTGCTCGAACAGGGACGGGTGACGATCGCCGGGCCGGAGACGCCACAGAAAGGAAGCGCGGCTCGACTGTTGAACGCGGTTAAAGACGATCCGACCGGTGTTTTCGTCCAGCTCGCAACGGGCGACGCCGCGCCGGTTGCGAACGTGAGCTGTACGACACGGTATATCGAACTCCGGAACCATCCGTCGATCGAGACGATCGACCGGGTCGTTCGCGAGCTGGCACCCAAACAGGTCGTGATCAAACACGCGGTGGGAGACACGCTCAAACGGTTTCAGCGCCGCTTCGATCACTGTTTTACCTGGGGAACGAACGATGAAGAAATCCATCGACTCTACGAAGCAGGGGAGTGGCAGGCCCCGGAATGGATCGCAGAAACGGCTGCAACGCAAATTCGGACACGACAGTGGGAGCGGGCACAGAACCAGCCGTTCGATCCCGATGGAATGCGCTCACCTGTTCGAAGGGATGCAGTCGATCTCGAGGCGGAGGGTGTTGATCTCGACGCGCTCGAGACCACGTTTGGACGAACGTCGACGGATCCGTATTCGACATCAACTTCCGACGACGATGTGACCGCTGTCGAGACTAAGGAGAATCGTCCGCAACGAGGGGGAGGAGACTCGATCGAGGCCGAACTCCTTGCGCGTCTCGAGGCGATCGAAACGAAACTCGATCTCGATCGCTCCGAGGAGACGGTACGGGCGCGCGTACTCTCCGATGGAAACGGTGAACAGCTCCTGTATCTCCTGGAACAGGCCGATATCGAGGCCGGCGATATCATCGAAATCAGCGTTTCTGGAGCGGATACTGGAGAGACACAGCGATAAGAGTCCCCGGCAGCGACGACAGTTGTCTCCGTTCGCGAGAGGGGTCAGTCATCAGCGCCGCGTCGAGTCGGAAGCGACGAGCCGACCGGGCGCGACCCGAAGTCGTCTCAATTAAGTTGCGCCAGCAACTATCTTCGGGTGTGACTCACGACGAACTCGCGTGGCACGTCTCGCTGGCAGGCCGCGCGCTAAGCAGCCGGATTCAGGATCGGCTCTCCGAGCACGGGCTCGGGCACGGCGAGTATCGCATCCTGTTTGCACTGTACGATGAAGAGGGACTGACCCAGACCGATCTGGTAGCGCGCCACCACCTCGACAAGTCGGTCGTCGCCCGCGTCACCGACCGACTCGAAGAGAAAGGATACGTCGAGCGACGTCCGGACCCGGATGACGGGCGTCGCAAGCGGCTGTTTCTCACCCCTGCAGCCGAGGCGTTACGCGACGATGTCCGGGCGATCAAGGACAGCGTCGAGGCCGAAATCACCCAGGACCTCGACGACGCGGAGGTCGACGCGCTTGTCACCGGCCTGCGGACTGTAGCCCGAAATCTCGGCGCCGAGTCGGAGGACGATCGATGACCAAGCCCGTTAACACCGCCGCCACGAACTCGCTCCGGCGGCCGGGGGTGGCGCTGTGGGTCGTCATCGCGTCGGCCACGCTGACGGTGATGGCCGGTGCCATCCTCGGACCGGTCATCAACCAGATCCAATCCGGGCTGCGCGTCCCTCAGTCGCAGGCGGGGCTCATCATCACGACCCACGGGCTGTTCATCGTCCTTACCAGCCCGTTTGCGGGTTCAATTATCGACCGCGTCGGGCCGCGTCGGCCGTACATCGCCGGCCTCTTCGTCTACGCCGTCGCCGGCGCTGCGGGGTTGGTCGTCGAGTCGTTCCCGCTGTTGCTCGCCTCGCGGGCAGTTCTCGGTATCGGCGTCGCGTTCGTCTACACCGGCGTGACGGTGCTTATCTACAACCTCTTCGAAGGTGACCGCAAGGACCGCGCGATGGGGCTACGCGGGAGCGCCAACAGCCTCGGTGCCGCGATCTGGCCCCTTGTAGGCGGCGCGCTCGGGTCGCTGTCGTGGCACGCTCCGTTCGGGGTGTACGCGATCGCACTTCCGCTTGGTCTTCTCGCGCTCGTTACAGTCCCCGAGACCGCCCTCGGCGGACGCGGCGGCGACGTTGAGGACGGTGGCCTCGCCGGTCTACTTGCAGTATTCGCCGCAACGCCGCTTCTGCTGTTAGTCTACGGTCTCTACTTCGTCGCGAATCTCCTGTTGTATGCGTACACGGTCTACTACCCCGGCCTGCTCGCGACGTTCGGCGTCGAGTCATCGCTGACGATCAGTCTCTACCTAGCGGCACTCGGCCTCGCCGGCGGGGGGAGCGCTTATTTCTACGACCGCGTGAAGCGGCGGTTCGACTACCGACAGCTGACACTCGCCGCGCTCGCGTTGTGGACAGCGGGGTTCACCGTCGCGGCAGTCGCGGACAGCCGCCTCGTCGCCGCAGTACCGGTCGTTCTCTTCGGACTGGGCCAAGGACTCGCATTCCCCACCGTGTTACTCTGGGTCGAAGAACTCGCCCCCGCCGACAGAAAAGGGCAGTACAGCTCCTACATCGCGATGTTCGGCTACGTCGGGCAGTTCCTCTCACCGGTGGTTCTCAGCCCCGTTGCAGGCGCGTTCGAGGTCCACGCCGTCTTCGCCACCGCGGCCGCGTTCACCGGCATCTCGGCCGTCGCGGTCGGAGCCGCTCGGCTCTACCCCGTGGACGAAAGGGCGTGAACGACGCAAGGGCGAGACCTCAGCCCTGAACCCTGATCGAGTGATGAGAGATGCTTCCGCCCACCACGACAGACAACCAGTCCCCAGTCCCTGAAGACTACCCACCGGTAGCGGAGGGATACGCACACTCTCGTTCGATCGTCGTCTCCGCCTCGGCGGGATCGAATCCCGGACCAGTCTGATCCCAGGTCGGCGAACACACGGTTTGTCCGTCATGTTCCGGGTCCGTATCCGCAACTGCCGGAATACCACCGCTCGAGACGACTCCCCCCGGCATCACGACGATTACCTCGGTCGTACTCTCGAACTCGATCGGTTCGTTCGTTCCAAGTTCGAGTTCAGTGCCGTCGTGGAGTTCGACTGTGATCGGTCGGTGCTCGCGAACGTAAGTCAATCGCCCGGTCTCGCCTGGATCACTAATTGTGGCACCGACCTCGAATCGGGCGTACTCGCCCCGGATCGTCGTATTCCAGGTGTTGGCCTGCAGCAACCACATCGATGGCGGCGTGGGGATCACCGGCAGTCCCGGCCACCGGTTCCGGTTCATACTTTGAATCGTCAGTGGCGCGTGTTCAGTTTCGGCGTCGACATCGGTGATCGTCGCATTCGCCGGCCGAACGGCCGGATCCTGCGTTCCGGAGATGTTCTCGTGGGTTAGATACGTCGGCGACCCCGCGACTTCGTACTGGGCGTCATCGAGCACCGGCGAGCCCTCGATCGATTCGGGATTGTACTCGACATCGGCGTTCAACACGTCCTGTACGAACCCGAGCAGATCATCGCCAACGCCGACCGCCGGCTCACCCATCTCGTCGACTTCGTCCTCGATATCGCCGACTCGCCCTTCGTACTGGGCAGCAACCACATCGAGATACGAGTAGAGCCGATCGAAATACGCCTTGCGCACCTGCGCCGTGAGGAATTCCTCCGGCGTCTCGAACGAGTCGTTCGGCCCCGACGCAGAGAGGTTCCGGTAGACGAACTCGTCTTCGACCGCTTTGACGTGATCGATCGCACCGGACACCGGATTGGCGTCCGTATCCAACAACTCGGTTCGGTCAACAGTGTACGCGTTCTCCTCGTCCTCGATCCACGTGCTGAACTCGGTGTGTGTGCGATTGAGTTCGTCGGAGAGATCCGTCTCTAACCCATATTGTTCGGTCACAGCGACCAACTCGTCGAGTTCGTAGGTCTCGTCGAACTCGTCGTCGATAACGGCCTCCTCGAATGCGGACTCGATCGCACCGGTCTTCGTCGTCCCGGAATCACTGCCAAAATCGGTGGTCCGAGACTGGAGTGCATCGACGTTTTGCTCGAGGTCGCGCTCGACCGAGCCGTAGTAGCTGACACCGTCCGTCACGTCGAGAACGGAATCGATGAGCGCCGCGTTGAACATCGTCTCATTGCTGAGCGACCCCGTCGATTGGAGGGCGCTAGCGCCACCGGCCGTGCCGGTCCCGTTTTCGGACTGGGACCTAGATTGAGATTGAGATTGAGACTGAGACTGGGTCGAACTCGTATTGGAGTCGCGTGCAGGCAGCTGAAGATGTAGATAATCGCTCTCGAGAGCCGGTTCTTCCTGAATAACGAACGTGTCGTCGTAAAGCCCCTCCTCCCGGAAGTCGTACTGGCCCTCGATCGAAAGCCCGAGACGGGCCGAAACGTTCGCCGTTTCGGTTCTCGTGACCGATCGTCGTTCGCCGTACTCGCTCGCGTTGGCTGGGTCATCGTGTATCCACATCTCGATGGCGTCGAGTTCGAGTTCGGCGTCTACGTCGAGTTCGTGAATCGTCCGGTCACTCGAGGCCGACGTCCCATCGGGATGTGGAAACGCCTCGTGGGTCGCGTCGCTGTCGCGTACCTCGGAAATATCGACGGAGAACGTCTCGAGCGAGTGATTGGTCGTCGGTGGTGGACCCGCTGACGGCGTGCGCCCGGAGAGCCTCGCGTTCCCATCGCTCGTGTCGATGTCGATCTCGTAGAGTTCTTCCATGAGTCGTTGAATGCTTCGACCATCGTTCTCGATATCGGGTGTACCCGCCTGATCGACGGTCTCTTCGACATCGTCCCGGTATTCGTCCGGAACCTGATCGACGACTGCGTCCGTGCGGTCTTCGAAGAACTCAGTAACATCCATCGTCTTATCGTGGAGTACCTGATACTGGTAGTACCGATAGGATGCCTCCGACAGGTCGGCGATTGGAATCTCCTCGGCCTCGTTCATCACGTCCATCTCGCCGAGTCCCTCCTGAATCAGTTCCGAGAGCGGCGGCATGTCGGGGAGTTCACCGGTTGCCTGATCCCCGAAGAGCCACTGCTGGACCGCACCGCCGTCACAGAGTTGGGTTTCGATATCGATGCTCTCGTTGTCCCGAGTTTCGTTCGTAACCTCGCCCATGCCGAACTCGTCGGTATCGATGATGCTACTGTCCCCACTCTCGCCCGAATCGTCACCGTCCCCGCTCATCGACTCGCCCATCTGGTATGCCATGCAGACGTATCCTGGCCGTAACGTCCGTTGTGCGTACGGGTCTCGGGTTCCGAAAACGTCCTCCTGAATGGCGAAAATCGCGTGGTTCGTGAGAACTTCCGTATGTCCCGGCTCGAGCACCCGGCCGAAATCGTGACTCTCCGGTGACGCCGTCTTGTGCATCCGATCCCAGCCGGATTTGAAATAGGCGAACGGATACAGACGAGCGGCCATGTGCTGGCCGAGACTCTCGAGTTCAGTATCGATCCCGGCATCGAGAAAGCCCTCGTTGAGTCGGCTCTCGTACGTCGATGTCCGCTCGTTCAGTTGCATGACCGGTGAGCCGACGGTTACCGAGAGGTCTCTGGTTTCGGCTGGAAGGTTTCGTCCGCCGGTTTCGGCGTCGACCTCCACATCGTGAAGCGTCACTTCGAGCAGGCCGGCTTCGAGTGCGGTTGCAGAGTCGTCGCCGATCGTCAAGTCGACGGCGTTGATCGCTTCGTCCGGCGAGACGCCGTCCTCGCCGTCCGCGGTGACCGGTGGAATCGACACCGTCGAGGCGGTCTCGGAGCCGACCCGCTGCCCCGCGGCGGGAAGTCGATCGTGTGCCTCGAGATAGATGCGGAGTTTGAGGTAGTTCTCGAGATTGACCGGCTGATCGTTGTTCGGACCGATTGCTGTAATATCAGTGTCCGCGTTACTTGCGTTGATCAGCGGCGCGCTCACTACGTTGTGGCTAGCGTCGATCGCCGCCGATCGAAGCTCGGACTGGGCCGCCGTCTCGCTTCGATCCATGACGACCTCGACATCCTGCTCGATCACCGGGTCCGAACGCTGCTCGAGGGTGGCGACGATGGCGATACTCGAGACGAGCAACAGGACTGCGATCATCGCGAAGGGGATCCGTGCCCGGTCGTCGTCTGCGATCGATACGGTTCGTCGATTACGGGATCGGCTGGTCATTGATCAGTAACGTGAACGGTCAGGTCGACTGTTTCGATCGAGACGTACTCCTCGAGATACGGTACTGCTGCGGTTGTGAACTCGTCTTCGTCGGGGTGGGCCGCAAAGAGCCGATCGAGTTCATCGCGAATCGGATCGTCGCGCATATCCTCGGCAATCGGATCGGCCACGCCGGCCGCAAGCTGTTCGTTTGCAGCGCTAGCGTCGGGGTTGACGCCGGTGATTTCCTCGTCAACAGCCGCCTTGAGATCGTCTCCGCCGAACGCAAGCGCCAGTTGTCGATAGTCATACACCGTCACCGCGTTCTCGGTCCGCGTCGATTCGAGTGCGTACTGGGTCTCCGCGACCGGAAACATCGCCTCGACGATCAGTTCCGCGAGCGTGTCGGCCGTACCGTCGACCCCCGCCGACCCCGCTGCTCGCGCATCGTAAAATGAACTCGCGAGTGCCTCGTAGTCATCCTGGTCGGCACCGGCCATCCTCGTCGATACCGTGACGGACGTACTCGAGACATCTGCCGTCCGTGGCGGGCGGTCTCCGGCAGTTGCAGTGCCGCTGATCGAACTGTTCGCGTAGGGTTCCCACGTCGCCACGACGTAGATCGAATCGTCACTCCCGACCAGTTGGCCGCGGATAGCCGCATCGACCGACGATTCGACATCGTCTGCGTATGCGAGTGGCTGTTGCCCGTCGTATTCGACGCCGACGAGCGCCGACTCAGCTACCAGCGCACTGGCCGAGTTGTAGGTCGTCACCCGATACAACTCTGGACTCTCGTCAGGATCGAGTCCGTCCGGGACCTCGAAGTTGTCACTGTCGACCGGTGCGTGACCCGACTCGTTCTCGGCCGTCATATCGTAGGTGATCGTGATCGTCGACCCGGAGAGCGTCTGGGAGGCTCGATCGGCGCGCGTCCCGTCGACGGAGTCGTCGTCACTGTGGAGATAGACCCCGATCATCACCACGCAGGCGCTGATGATCAACAGCGCCAGCGCAACGTCCATCACCGTCGAAATAGCCCGGTCGCGGCTCCGGCCGCCCGCGAGTTCAGCGGGAGGATCGCGAGTTCGGCTCACCAGACGCTCACCCGAAGCGTGCCGGCGCGAACGTCGGCCTCGTTTTCGACGGCGACCGGGATCGACTGGGTTGCGACGGACGCCTCGTCTGGAACGCCCTCCGATTCGACGTAACGTTCGAGTGCAGCGACATCCGCGCGGTCGGTCTCGTCGGGAAATCCGGTCGGAAACGCGCCCGTCGCGACCGCTCGTTCGCGGTCGCCATCGACCGCGGTCACCTCGACCGCAACCGTTGCGCCGGCCGGAAGCGCCGCGGACGTAACGCGATCCGAAAGCGGGGTGGCATCGTGGTGAGCGTAGAACACGCCGCCCTCCTCGATGTCGTCCCACACGCGGTCGATCGTCCGGTCGGCCGTCGCCGACTGGCTGGTTCCGGGGAGCACAGCCTGCATGGAAATCGCGTAGAGGCCGATCCCGATGACGACCACCGAGACCGCAACGATCGCGGCGATCGGTTCGGTCTGGGCTCTCTCCTTAGACCGCGACGAGCGTAACATAGTAGTTCCCTCCGTCGTTGCGGCCGATCGCCGGGTGCTCGTGGTCGAACTCCATGTCGCGTTCGACCTCGTTCGTCCACTCGACAGATCCGTCCGCGTACTCGAGTTCGCCGGACCCCGTCGCCGACGGCAGGTCACCGCTCGGATCGGTCGCCTCGACGGTGAACTCGATGGGATCGCGAGCCGGTTGGGACGATCTGAGACGGCCGAAATCCCTCGGAAGGGAGATGTCAATCTGACCGTCCGATCGTGGCCTGATAACGGTACTCGCGCTGCCGTGGTCGGTGGCAGCTAGCTCTGCTGTTTCGTCGAGCGGTTCCGGGTCGGGAACCGCCGGAGTGGGAACGGCATCGGGGAGGATATCGGACAGGCGATACTCCCCGTCCATATGGACGGTCGCCCGTCTGTCTTCGGGTCCGGTGTATGTAACCTGCATCGCGCCGATGTAGGGTTCCGGATCCCAGATCTGATCGGGAACGGTGCTGAGTATCGGCTCCCAGTCTTCGGTCACCTCGATCGTCAGTTGCTCCTCGACGGGGTCGAGTTCGTCGACGGCAGCGTCGACCGTGACCTGGCGGGCGCGAAGGTCGCCGTCGGCTCGGATCGGCCGCCCGGAGTTCTCGTCGAACGCCGATTCGACATCCTGCTGAAATTCGTCGAACGCGTGTCTGTCCCCGTCTGCAAGCGCCTCAGCGTACTCGTCTTTGAACGCGGCCCCGGCAGACAGATTCTCCAGGCGTTCGTTGCCGCGGACGGGGACGACGACGCCGTAGTCGACGCTCGCGTGAGAGGTGCCGTGGTCGTTTTCCATCGTGATCGTCCTGCGGTCGATCGTGACGGTCTCGGCGTCGTGCTCGGCAGTGGCACGTGCGGGATACTCGCTGGTCGTTGCGCCCTCGATCGTGGTCGCCGCTCGCTCGGCGTCGGGCGGTGGGCCGGTCGAGACGCCCAGTGCGAGCCCCGCAAGCGCGACGCTGACGATTGCGACTGCGACGTAGACGTACCACGCGTCAGCCGGCGCGTCCAGATCCATACCGCGTCTGTTTCGGCTTCGTATTTAAACTACAGTCGCGGAGCGGTGGGGCCGAGACGTGAAACGGAGAACGGAATCGTCGGTTGAGGTCCGGCACCCGCTACATCGGGCTGACGAGGACGACGTCGATCAGGGCGACGGTCAGGACGAACAACAGCATCGACGAGAGCAGCGTTCGACCGACGTGATAGCCGAACAGCGACCGGTCCATGCCGTACCGAAGGGCGTACGAGAGCGGCGTCATGATGAACGCGAGCAGGATCAGGTAGACGGCGACGACGACGCCGAGCTGTTCGATCGGCAGCGTACTCGCGTCGGCGAAGCCGTCGACGGTATCGAAGTTCTGGGCGGTGAGCATATCCGCCATCCCGACCGTCGCCCCGCCGACCATCGGGCCGAAGTACGCCGCGGTGTTGTCAAGCGTGCTCGTGACGCGCACGAGTTCGCGTTTCGTCTCGGCTTCGACCGTCTCGAGTTCTTCGAGGTGGTCGGCCATCGAGACGATGGCGCGGCCGGCGGGTTTGCCCTCGTCGCCGGCGATGGCGAGGAGGGCGGCCATGCTGTGTGCGCGCTGGCTCGGAATATCGCGAAGTGCGCCGTAGGGGCCGAGAAACGCCTCCTCGACGCTGGTGTGGAGGCGACGCTGGACGCCGGCGGCGTGATCGAACACCGCGCCGGTCTCGGCGGGAACGCGGTCGGCCGCGAGGTCGATCGCGGACTCGACGGATTCGCCCTCGGCGACCTGGCGGCCGACGATGTACAGAGCGTCGGTCAGGTGTTCTTCGACCGCCCGGACGTGATTTCGAAGCGAGAGAACGGGACTGTACACGGCGAGCAGCGCCGTTCCGAGACCGGTCCCGAGTCCGACGACTTCGGCGAGATACGCCGGGCCGAACGCCCCGACGAGCGCGTAGATGACCCCGCCAACGGCCACCCCCCAACCGGTGCGCAACCAGAGCCGATCCGGAAGATCGGGATGGCCCCGATCGATCGTCGGCGGCGGAAACGCGACCGGCCGCCGGACGAGCAGCCACAGCGACGCGCCGAGCAATCCGAGCGGCAATACGATCGTATAGAGGAGTACGAACATCCAGATATTGAGGTTGATGCCGGCCATCGGTGCGACCGGAACGAGGGCGATCAGCGCCAGCGGAAGCAGGATGCCGAACGCAAAGAGCATCGTCGTCGGTGCCCGAATCGCCGAGGTGAACTCGGCCATCTGGCTCCGCGTGCCGTCGAGAATCGCGGATAGCGCACGGTCGAGCGTGCGGCCGCGTTCGCCCTCGGGGGCGTCCTGTGCCGTCGCCAGGAGCGTCGACGACCGGCGGAGCGCAGGGAAGTGCGCCGACCACTCCTCGGCGAACGAGAGCAGGCCGGCGTGGGGCGTCCCTTTCGAGCGGTTGAAGTGCGCCTCGAGACTCCTGGCGAGCGGCCCGGTCCCCGTGTCGGCGGCGAACCGGATCGAGTTCTCGAGCGACGGCTGGATCTGCATGCGCAAGACGGCCCGGCCGATGAGGTTCGGTGTATCGCCGAGCGCTTCCGTTCGCCGGAACGCTGCTACCAGGTGCGGCCAGGAGTGGACACCGTGGATCGCCGCGAGCGCGGCGGTAATGACGAACACCGCGATGAAGGGGATCGGAACGTCGGCGAGCACCAGCGGGAGTGGTACCAACGCACCGAGCAGTCCCGCCCCGTAGCCGGCCCGAACGATCGTCGCGGCGTCGTAGGGGGCGTCGATGAACCGGACCGAATCGACGAGTGCGGCACTTGCATCGACATCGTAGGGGTACAGCCGGGCGAGGCCGCGAATGGCGAGGGCCGGGAAGCGGGCCCGATTCGAGCGTGCCACGACTGTCACCTCCGGTCAGCGTACGCCGCTGCGACTTCGGCCGGCGAGACGCGCCCGTCCGTGGCGAGCGTCGAGAGTAACGCCGTCCGGTCGGCGATAGCCGCGCGCACGTCGGCGTAGGCCTCCGTCGGGCCGGCAATCGCATTGACGAACCGGCTCTCACCGCGATCGATGCGGCCAGTCGGTGCTGCTGTGTCCCCGTCGAGTTCGTAGAGCGGTTCGAACCAGAGATCCTCCCCGGTACCACAGACCTCCTCGATGCGGGCGACGCGACGACTGCGTCCGGTCGGCGTGCGATAGGCGTCGACCGTAACGACCAGGTCGGTCGCGCTGAACGACGAAGGTTCGACCTTCAGGTCGGAGACGACGCGTTCGTAGACCTCGGTCGCGCCGTCGCCGTGGATCGTTCCCAAAACGGCGTTTGCGTTCGCACCGACGCGCATGGCTTCGTAGAGAACCTGCGCCTCCTCGCCGCGGATCTCGCCGACGACCAGCGCGCCGTCGCCGAGTCGGAGCGCCGTGTGTAACGCATCGGACGGCGTGATCTCCGGCCCGTCTCCGGTCCCGGTCCGAAGCGCCTGCACATCTCGGCCGACCGTCTGTAGCGGGCTAACCGGGAGTTCCGGCGTGTCTTCGATAATCACCGTCCGGGTATCCGGCGTCACCTCGTAGAGCAGCGTTCCGAGCAGCGTCGTCTTGCCCGACCCGCGGGTGCCCGCGATCAGCGCCGCTGCGTTCCGCTCGATTGCGGTCGAGAGAAAACCCGCGACCGGAGCCGGCATCGTCCCGTTGGCCACGAGACCCGGCAACGTGAACCGGTCGTCGGACTGCTCGCGGAAGGCGAAGCCGATCCCGTCCGCAACCGGATCCGTCACCCCCGCAATTCGCAGTCCACGATCGTTCGCCAACGACGCCGTCGCGTCGATCGTCGGCTTCGCACGCGAGAACGCTCGGCCGCTCGTCCGCCTGACCCGCGAGGCGAGCGCCTTCGCCCCCGTTTCGGTGAGGTGCACGTTCGTCTCCATCGCGACCCCATCGAACTCGATCCGGAGCGGATTCGCCGTGACCGGCGACGTGACGTAGACATCCGTCACCGCCGGGTCTGCGAACAGATCCTCCAGCACGCCGTAGCCGTCGGTATGCTTCTCCAACACCGCCGTCAACGTCGGATCGACCGGCTCGTCTGAGACGAACTCGATCGCCCGCGACGCGGCACGGTCCCCTTCGACCCACCCCTCCGCGATCGCCTCGTACCCGTCGACGACCAGCTCGCGTTCCCCCGGCGACAACGACAGATCCAACGCGTCGAGCGAGTACAGCGGCACTCGCTCCGCACGGTCGTAAACACGCGCCGTACTTCCGGTTTCGAGTTCGCGAACGTCGTCGAGACGAGCGGTCTCCGGGATCGATTGATCGACGTAATAGTACGCGACCGCCAGTCCGAGACGCGGCGAGAACACGTCGGTATAGTCGGAAGCGTCGGCGACGGCGTCTAGCAGACCGGATTCGATCGCCACGTCGCCGATCTCGTCGACCCGCGTCTCGAGACCTGCCGCTCCCTCGATCGGGTCCCGGGCAACCGCCCGCGCGAGTTCATCGTCGCGGTCGCCGAGCAGTTCGACGAAACGGCCTGCGGCACCGAGAAACGCAGTCTCTTCCCGATCGTACCGGTGTTTCAATCCGTCCGTGTGGACGACGATCGAAGACGCTTCGCGGGTCGCCAAGCGCTCAACGACGGAGTGCCGGCAGGCGGGCGACGCCGCGAGATTGCCGTTGCAGGCCGAGGCCTCGACCACCAGCGTTCTATCGTCGAACTCGAGTTCACAGTCGCAGTGACTCCCGGTCGACTCGCCGCCGTACAGTCCGTCGAGGCCGAGCCCCGCGAGCAGGGTCTCGACCGAACCGCCGGACGAATCAGATGACATACCCCACGCTGGACTCGGCTTCCGATTTAAACCCGCTCCGTGACGACGAGTGGATCACCCTGCTCGTCGGAAACGAGACGGAGACGTAACCGGTGGGTTCCGGCCCCGTCGAATGTCATTCGCGACGCCGTCCGATTCCGAGCGACGAGCCGCACGTCGAGAACCTCCTGATTTGTTGTCCCGTCGTCCAGCACATACCGGGCCATACTCGCGTCGACGTCCTCCTCAACCGGTTCGATCTCGACGTGTGAGACGCCCGTCGTCAGCAGTGACCGCTCGGGAATCGACACCTCGACGACCCGCTGCGGATCAGGATGGCCGGCAGGCGAAACCTCCTCGTTCGCAGCGAGATCGATCGCCGCAGCCTCGATATCCGACATCGCCGTCCGTACCTCCCGTTCGGTCGCCGCCGTTGAACTCTCGGCGAGCGCCAGACCCCCGAGCGCGAGTAGCGACACGGCGAGCAAGACGGCAAGGACGTATCGAATCATGAGAGTCGCGACCGGATCGAGTCGACCAGCCCGGTAGTATCGTCTCCGTTAGGATCGTCATCGGGGGAGTCGTCGGTCACGGAATTCGGGCGAGTAGCAGTATCAGTCGCCGCAGCAGTACCAGACTCAGCAGCCGTCTCAACGGTCGCGGTATCAGCAGTACCGGTGGTACCATCAGCAGTCCCCGTCGTAGCGTTCCCGCGGTTCTCACGCCGATCGGTCTCCTCACCAACTGCCAGTTCGACTGCGGTCTGGTTCGCAGATGACGCCGGTCGATCAATACCGTCGTCGACGAGCGACCGCTTCCCGTCGCCGAGAACCGCGGCTGCTGATCGTTCTGGCGACCCGGGAGGCGATTCTCCGACGAGTTGGTTCCCACTTTCGCCACCATCGCCAGCATCACCACCACCATCACCATCGGCAGCGGTATCGAACCCCTGACCCTCGCCCTCTCCTGCTCGATTCTCGGACCCTGTCTCGCCGCTGGTTTCCGTCTCGTCGCCGGCCACGGATCCCGCCGTATCGACAGCCGAGTCCTCGCCCGCAAGGAGCCCACCCTCGAGATCGTCGAGTTCAACTTCGAGCGCCTCGACGCGGCGTTCGAGCCGATCGACCGTCGCAACTGCGGTCGCCGACTGTCGCTCGACCTCGTCGTTGACCGCCTCGACGTTGCCGACGTACCCCTCGATCGACTGCACGGCCCCCTCGAGTTCTGCAAGTCGACGTTCGTGCTCCGAAAGCCGCGTTTCCAGGGTCGAAACGGTGTCGGCCAACGAAGCCAGTTCCGCCAACTCATCGAGTGCAACGTCGCCGTCGACGACGACGCGTTCGACTGCCGCCAGTCGCTGTTCGAGTCGGTCCCGGTCGGTCATCGCTGCACCTCACTGGGACTGGCCGGTCGCAACTGTCTCTGAGACTCGCGCTGTCCCACCGCCTGCAGCCACAACCGCAGCCAGACCCAGACACTCACGGCCAACCCCGACCGCGACAACGACCGCGACCACAACCTCGACCTCGATGACACCCACAACTGTCCCTGCATAGCGATCACTCGCGCTCACCCGCAGTGGCAGCGACAACGTCTCGCGCCCGCGGACTCCCGCCGCCATGTGGCGTATCCCGAAGCCGGACCTGCGCCGCATGAATCGTCTCCGTCGCATCATCGATGACGACCACCTGCCCGGGATCGGTCGGCAGCCGATCAGCAAGTGATTCGTTCATATACGTCGGCTGGGCCGCGTTCAAGGCGTCCAGATCCGCCTCGGCCGTCAGCCGATGGGAGAGCAGGATATCGGACTGAGAAATCGCGGTCTCCGTCACTGAACTCGGGCGCTGCGTTGCGAGGACGAGGCTGACACCGGGGGCGCGCCCACGGGTGAGAATCGTGTGCAACGCCGACTCTGCGACGCCGTCGAAGAACGTGTGCGCCTCGTCGATCATGAGCCACGGCAACCGATCGATCGCCTCGTCGATTCGGGCGCGGTAGAGCGCCTCGGCAACGCCGCGGCAGATCGCGTTCATCGGAGCCGAATCCAGCCCGGAAACATCGAGAATTGTGACCGCAGCGCTTGCGAGTTCAGCCGCACCGAGCCCGTTGGGGTCGAACACGTCCCACGAGTCCGCGAGCGCGAGATGATTCGTCGCCGCCCGTCTGTCGGTCTTCGGTGCGTCAGCCGTCTCGATGTGGTGTTGCATAGCCGCCAGTGACGCCGTCTCCTGGGCCGCCTGCCAGACGAGCCCCCCGGCACCGCTTTCGGGGGACAGCCCGAGCAGCGAACACCAAGACCGGGGATCGAGAACATCCGCTGTCACCGCCGGCTTTGCAACGATATCCACGGGAACGTCCTCACCATCAGCGGATTCAGCGAGCGTCGAAAAGACGCCCATCGGATCGACGATAACAGGTGCAACGCCTTGCACCCGGGCGAGTTCCTCCGCAACGACACCCAGCGTGAACGACTTCCCGTAGCCGCGTTTCCCGACGATCAACATTGCGTGTGGCCCATCGAGATCGACGTGCAGTGTCGCCCCCTCGCTTCCATCGAGCGCTCGATACCGCCCAAGATGGCCCGTCTGGTCGGTCTCAGCGTTTGCACCGCGACCGATAACGAAACTCATAGCGAGCGTTCGCTCGCTCTCATACTTGAAGTTTTACCCTCCTATTTAAGTTGCATTCTTCGTATAGTAAAACTTTAAGACAGATCACGAGCCAACAGGGGTATGGGCTCGAAACGCCGCCCACAGCTGAACTCGGTCTCGTCGGGTGATCGTCGTTCGTTTGCAGATGACGATCGCGCGATCGAGGGACTACCGATTCGGCTCGTGATCGCGCTCGTTATCGGTGTTGTATCGCTAGGGATAATGCTGCAGATACTAGGTGGTATTGATACGTTTGAAGGAGATACAGAAGTAGATGTAGAGTTTGAAGATGATGTTATAAATCTCGGTAATAACGATGATGGGAACGATTTTACTATTTCTGTTGTTGATAAAGATGGGAATGACGTTACAGATACAACAATAATCGCAACTGCAGGCGATGCACAAATGGACGGCACGATGGTTGATAGCACGGGAGAAGACTCTAATAAAGTGAAATTTACCTTTGCCGATGAAAATCTTCGGCTTCCACCGGATCAAGATACTGGAACTATTGAATTTGAGATACAACCACCATCAGGGACTAGCTGGGCTGATGAAGAGCCAAACAATGAATTATTAGTAGTCGAATGAGTTTTCGAGAATAAGAAAGAAAACATATAGATATATTCTTAACATTAGTTCATACATATTCGTACATACTCTGTACATAATCCCAACATAGAAATATTATTATATATGTGGTTAGAATGATACGGCGTGAAAGAATCAACATTACAAGCATTAGGAAGAGTTCTTGTAGCCTCTCTAGCGATATCTGTTATTGGTATTGCTGGGACAGCAGTTGCAGATGAAGGGGTAGATATTAGAGAATTAGATGGAAGTGGGACAGAAGAAGAACCGTACGTCATTACGACTGTTGAAGAACTACAATCGATAAATCAAGATCTTGAGGGACACTATATACTTGGGAACGATATCAATGCTCGTGATACAGATTCATGGAATAGCGGTACAGGGTTCAAACCTGTAGGAGATGGGGATTTTGGAGATCGATCACAGGCTCCCTTTAGTGGCTCGTTCAACGGTCAGGGACATACGATCTCCGGACTGGTTATTGATAGGCCCGGTGAACACTTTATTGCGCCATTTGGAGTGGTCACAGGTACTGTAGAGAATGTCCACTTAGAAGATGTTGAAGTGTATGGTACTGAACGCCGAATTGCAGGTTTAGCAGGAGATAATCTCGGAACCATCCAAGATGTGTCTGTAACAGGAACAGTCGAAGGAGAGGATCTCTGGGTTGGCGGACTCGTTGCGCGTGGCGACGAAGGGGCGATAATTAAACGTTCAATGGCAGATGTTGACGTGAAGGGAGAAGAAAATGTTGGAGGTTTAGTTGGTGATAATAATGAGCAAACGATAGTTGAATCATATACAACTGGTAATGTCGAAGGTACTGATAGTGTTGGCAGTCTTGTTGGATGGAAGAAGAATGGTGACGATATTATTCAGTCGTATGCCACTGGGGATGTCTCCGGCGAAGAACGGACTGGTGGAGTGATTGGAGCGCTCGCCGGACCGATCAGTGATGGCTATGTAGTAAATACTATCGATGGAAATCCTAGTAAGACAGGGGTAGTATACGGCCTAGAATCCGACGGACATCAACGGCTGGATGCTGTTGTATCCGATTTCTATTACGAAAAACCCACGAATTACGACGGAACTGGTGAGGGAGATGATGTCGGAACAGGGCTATCTAAAGAAGAAATGACCGGTGCAGATGCCAGAACGAATATGGATCTCGACTTCGACAACTTCTGGACTGCGACGGACGAGTATCCAGTCCTCCAGTGGCAGGTTCAAGATGTCGATCTTCGTGTCTCACAGTCCTCAATTGGCGAGGGAGAAACGACCAGCGTGACCGTTGAACTCATACTGGACGATGGCTCGACTGTCACTGCATCCGAAGTCGCCGACTACGACTCTGAAACAGCCGTCGCTTCCGTCTCTGATGGAACGCTCGAGGCGAACTCTGTCGGCCAGACAGAATTGACTGCAACCGTCGCTGGCGAAAGTGATACGGTGACAGTAGAAGTCCTCGAACCGCCGAACATCGAGTTCAGTGACGCTGAATTCGACACGGAAGCGGCCGTCGAGGGAACCACCGTCGATGCAACTGTCACCTACGAGAACACTGGCGGACCTGGTTCAGAAACGGCGACGGTCACGGTCGACGGCGAAACAGTCGCCACAGAGACAGTTCACGTCGATGCCGATAGTGAGACGACCGAATCGATCCAGTGGACGGCACAGCGAAACGGAACGGTTGCGGTCGATGGTGAACCAGTCGGAGACCTCTCCATCGTCGCTCCCGAAGCAATAACGCTCGAGTCGATTTCCCTTCCAGATGAAACAGCACAGGGCAGCGACTACGATATCGAACTCGAGTTCAACAACACGGCGTCGCACCCGGTTGTGGACACGGTCGAACTCCGCGTGAACGGAGCTGTCGGAACGACGAAAACGGTCGAAATCGGTGCAGGTGAATCAACGGAGACGATCACGTACGCCCACGACGAGCAGGGGACCGCGACTCACGTCGTCGACCACCACAGCGACGATGCGACGGGCACGGTAGCCATCATCGCACCCGCCGAGTTCACACTCGACGAACTCGATGCGCCCGAGACGGTGACGAACGGAGAGAACGGTTCGGTATCCGTGACGGTAACGAATACCGGCGGGGCACCGGACACGCAAGATCTCGACTTGCTCGTCGATGGTGAACTCGTCGACACGCAGTCGGTGACACTCGACAGCGGCGGTTCGGAGACGCTCGAGTTCACGCCAGCGTTCGACCAGCAGGGAGAGGTCACAGTCACGATCGCATCGGCCGACGACGAACTCGAGACGGTGGTTGAGAGTACGGCGGCGGCATCCGACGACGGCTCGCCTGGCTTTGGCGGGGTTGTCGCGCTGGCTGCGATCGTCCTTGCGGTGGTCGTGATGCGGCGGCACTGAGAAGAAACAAGCAGTTTTTCAGACGGTTGTGGCTCGGTCGGAGAGTCGGTCTGCAGTCCGTTCGAGTCGGTCGGCAACCGAGTGATAGGCGTCGACGGCCTGTGCGTCGGCGGCGTGATCGCGGACCGGGAGCCAGCGCACCTGTGCGTCGGCGACCGCCTGTTGGGTGGCAATAATTGTGACCTCGACACCGAGCGTTCGGCTGATTCTGTCGGCGATTTCGCTGTGAGCATCCCGATCGGCCTTGTTGAGGACGAGTGTAGCAATCGGTGTCTGGAGGGAATCGGCGAGGGACGCCGTTCGAAACGCGTCGACCAGTGCTGATTTGGACGGTGTCGTAACGAGGATCGTCAGATCGGCACTCCGAAGTTCGATCCCGACATCGCGAGCGAGGCCGGCCGGACAGTCGACAACGACCGTTCCCCACTTCCGTTCGATGCGTTCGAGGATCGCATCCAGATTCTCGAGTTCACGCGCGGCGGCGCGAGCCCCGGCGAGGGTGCGCCCACAGGGGAGGATCGTCACTGGTCCGATCGTCTCGATGGCCGCGGTTGGGTCGACGCGACCGGCGAGGACATCGTGGAGGTCGGGACCGGTCCCTGGCGGGAGGTCGGCAGTCGTGAGATCGGCGTCGACGACGACGGCATCGAGTTCGCGGGCGAGATTCAGTGCGGTCGTGGATTTGCCGACGCCACCTTTGCCGCCGGCGACGGCGACGATCATGGGTCTGGAGTAGGATTGGGATTGGTGTTGGGAGTGCGTTCGAGAATATCGCTCGGCGGACACCATGTATCGAGACCTGCGAGTACTGTTTCGGGTGACCGGATGCGGTCGTCCGTGGAGCGGGTACTCGAGACGACGGTTACGAGGGGGTCGGTTGGGGTGGCTGGACTCGCAAAGCCGAGTCCCTCGCTTCGGTCGGGCCGGATCGTCGTTTCCCAGCAGTCGCCAGTCCACCGAGGGTCGGCGACGCCGTTGGGCCGGGGCGGCCAGATCGGTCCGTCGAGGCGGTGTTCGAGTCTGACTGTCTGTGGTGTCGAATGCGTGTTCGTGAGGACGACTCGGACTGTCGTCACCCCGTTCGTTCTGTCGGCTCTCGCGTCGACCGTAACCATGGCGATGCTATTTCGCGTTCCGATTTAAATGCTCGACCGTGGAGGGGGACAGTCGTCAGTTGGTGTTGGATCAAACGCAGTCAGGTCCGACGGTGAGGCAAGCACCCAGAGTTCATCTTCGGATTCGAGCGTCTCGTTGTCCGCCGGGAGCGGCAAGCGGTCGTTGCCGCGCTCGATGACGAGAACGCGTCCGGGAAGCCAGCCGGCGAACTCGCCGACGAGCGGGCCGTCGGAGTCGATCGAGAGCGTCGTGACGGTTTCCTCGACGGTTCGTAGCGTCGAGGCGAACTCGTAGCCGTCGGTCGGTTCGTCCGGGTAGGTAAGCAGCCGGTAGTGGTCGTCGGCTGGAAGTTCGGCGGCGAGGGCCGCGTCGACGATGACGGTCGCGATAGAGCGAGTCATCGTTCGAAGCGTGCCGGTCGCGACGAGTTCGGGTTCAGTGTGGCCGTCCGTCGACCAGATTGCGACGGGATCGCCGAGGCTGGCATCCGGAGAGGGATCGGCTCGAATCGCGATGGCGACGGCTCCGCGGGGGACCATCGATCCGAGTCCGGTGGACTGCCGGCCGACGAGAACGCGGTCAACGGTACCGTCGTCGGCGAGCGTCACGGCCGCATAGCCGACGTCGTAATCGCGTTCGATGTGTCGTTCGAGGCGTTCACGGCGTGCTGTCGGTGTCAGTCCGTGTGGGAGCCTGATCGTCGCGCCTGAAAGCGCTCTGTGGACGGCCGGGTCGACTGCCTGGTATCCGGTTGCCGTTGCGATCGGTTCCGGCAGCGTGATTTCGACGGCGAGCCGAGCGGAGCGGACGGCAGCCGCGGCTTCGCCGTTCGCATCGATCCGCTCGAGGTCGGCGACCTGACAGGCAATTCTGTCGCCGAGGCGACCGCCGGCCGTCGCAGCGATACCCCCCAGAAGCATCGTTCCGAGCAGGTAGCCGGCGCTGAGACGATGGTCGAACGGAACGGCTCCGAGAAACGCACCGGATGCGAGAGCACCGCTAGAGAGAACGCCAGCAACCGCCGTGAGGCCGAGGAGCGCCGGAATACCGGACGGCGGCGATCGTGTCGACAGCCAGCGGTAGCCCCCCGCCACGAGCAGCCCGGCGGTCGCCGCGAGCAACGCCGTTCCGACGAATCCGACCGCTGCCTCCCGTGCGAGGGAGACGACGAGTTCGGGGTCGATCATCGGGTCACCTTGGGTTGTGGCTGTGGTTGTGATTGTGATGTGGACTGTCGCTGTGGTTGTGAGTTGGACTGCGATCGTGACGGTCTCTCCTCACAATCGGACCGGGGCGAGCCTGCCACAAACGCCCGGTCTGCACCCTGGGGAACCGGATCATCGGCGCTGTGTTGCCAGTGCCAGTCTCCAGCCGTTCGCACGCCGATCGTCGTCGCCGGATCGAGTTCAGCGAGCGCGGTCTCGCGGACGGTGATCGGCTGCCCGGCGTCGTCGAGGATCGTTGCGGCCTCGAGTGCGTGATTGTGTGTGGCGTCGTCGCTCGGCTGCACCGCGATCCGATGGCGGGTCGACTCGAGGAGCGCGTCGGCGGCGGCCGTCTCGACGGCGACGGTCAGCCGGCGGTCGCCGCCGTCGGTACCGATGGCCGCTCGCTGCGTGTCGGCGGCAGGCGCGACGAACTCGTGATCGGTCGCGTCCTGGGTTTCGTCGTCGATAGCGAGGGCCGTTCCCTCGACTGTCGTTTCGTCGCCGCTAATGAGAACGCGATCACCCGGTTCGAGACCGGTCGGCAGCAGCCCGGTTACCGTTACCGCCCGGAAACCGTCGTCGAGGGTCGTCGCGACGCCTTTGGATGGTGGGGCGGCAGCGATCGTCGCTCGCCCGCGGCCATCGATGGCGACGCGAACGGTGGCGAGTCCGTGGTCCGTTCGGAGGCGGCGCTCGAGACGGTCCTCGAGTTCGGCGAGTTGAAGGTCGGCGGGGAATCGCCAGGCACCGTTTTCGAGGGCGGTCCGGAGAGCGGGTGAAAGCGGTGGATAGCCGTCGAACTCGCGGATCGCGCCAGTCGGCCGAATTGTGACTTGCCCCATCGCGTCGACGGCGTCGATCGCGTCGGCGGACAGCGCCTGCCCGCGGACGATGGGAAACGTGCGGTCCTGCGGGAGTGCAGTTGCGATCTGCGCGCCCTGGCTCGTCGCAAAGACGCCGAGCACGCCGGCGATGACGCCGACAAACGCGAGTCGAATCGCCTGTGCGAGGACGGGACCGGAGCCGTGAACCCCACCGAAGACGACGATCGCAGCCGCGATCGGGGCCGCGAGGAGTCCGGTCGCGGCGGGTACCGATCGGTCTCGAGCGAGACCGACGCCTGCTGCAATCAGGCCGAACAGGACGGCGGAAGCGGTGCCCGCCAGAAGGCCGTACGAGACGCCAAGCAGTGATTCGTATGGAAGGTCGACCATCGTGGCTCACCCCTGCTCCGTCTCCGCCTGCGGTGTGTCCGGCTGTGGACGATCCGACTGCGGCGACTGCGCTGGATCGTCCGGTGACGCCTGCTCGGCGCGCGGCGGCGACTCGATCGGTGCAACCCCAGCCCCATCGCTGAACTCGAGTTCGATCGCGCCGACGACGGAGGCGTCGGGACGGTACTTCGGAATTCGGAGGGAGTGCGTACTGGCGGTGCCGGTCGCGGCGAGAGTCCCGGACGAATCGGCGGGCTCGACGTCGGAATCGGAGCCGGAACCGCTGCACTCGAGTTCGAACACGGCATCGGCCAGTCGAAACGTCGCGGACCGGGTTGCTCGATCGTCGCTCGCCCCGCCGAGACAGTGGAGGATGGCGATGCTGTCGGTCTCGGCCAGTCGGTCTGTGAGCGTATCGAGGAAGGTGACGTAGGCCGATCGGTCCCGGCGTTCGAGTTCGTCGATCGGATCGATGATCAGCGTGGCCGCGTTCGGAAGTTTTTCGATCAAGGACGTGGCCTCGTCGAGGGAATCAGTACCGGTGACGAGTCTGATCGTCGGGGTGCCGGTTCCGACGGGGGTCGACTCGAGTTCGTGACGGACGGTCGTTCGTGAGCGATCCGTCGAGAGGTACAACGTTCCGCGGACGGCGGTCGCCCGGTGGAGGAGCCGTTCGCCCTGGCTGGCGGGCGGGCTGACGAACGCGACGAGCGAACCGGGTTCCAGGCCGCCGCCCAAGTGCTGGTCGATCGCGTCCGTGCCGAGCGGGAGTCGGTCGTCGGCGTACGTCGGCAGTGCGCGGTCGGCCGGTGACTGTGACACCAGTCGAGCGACGGCGTCGTCGAACGCCGCCGCGACCGCATCGTTGGCGAGCGGTGACGGGCGGTCGGGAACGCAGCCGAGCAACGGGACACCCTCCCAGCGGGTCGCCGGTTCCGGCACCGCCGAACACCGGTTCAAAAGAGCGCCGTAGATGGGGACGCCGAGTCGGCGAGCCATCTCGATCGTCGTCGCTGCGGCCGTGAGACTCCGTTCGGAATCCGTGGCGACGACGATGACGCCGTCGGCCTGCCGCAGCGGGTCAACGACGCTCGGGCCGGCTCCGGACGGACAGTCGAGGAACACCTGTACGCTCTCAGTATCGAGGTGTTCCTCGAGCGAATCGAACTCGAACGTCTGGTCGGGCGTCGGTGCGGGAACGATACCGACACCGGACGAACGAGGGTGTTGCTGCGCACCGTCGCGAACGGTCGTGGTTTCGGACTCGGAGGCACGATCGACGAGCGTGGCGAGCGTCGGCTCGCGGTCCGTCTCGGTCATCACGTGCAGATTCGGCAGTTGGCGATCCGCGTCGATGGCAAGCACCGGGGTATCGGCTCTGGCGAACGCCTCGGCGAGACCGAGCGTTATCGTGGACTTTCCACAGCCGCCTTTCGAGCCGGCAATAGCGATCATAGCCCAGGCTATTGCGGCATCTGTTTTGAAGGTGCGGACCAGCTGCCCGGAACCGAAACTGACCGTCGTCGCCGGCCTCCGCCTCAATCCGTCGAGTTCGCGCCGCGGTTCGCCCAGTCGCCGTACAGATACGACCGTTCGTAGCCGGCACCCGTAACGGCGTCGCCGATGACGACGAGTGCAGAGGCGCGATAGCCGGCCTCCTCAACCCGGTCCGCGATGTCGTCGATCGAACCGATAAGCACGTCCTCGTCGGGCCAGGAGGCGTGGTAGATCACCGCGACGGGCGTCTCGGGATCGTGGCCGTCCGCGAGCAGGCGATCCATCGTGTCCCGGACGGCGTGAGTGCCGAGGTAGAGACAGGTCGTGACGTCGCCCATCGAGATGAACTCGGAGATGTGATCCTCGTCTTCGCTCAGGGTCTTACCCTGCGGCCGGGTGAACGCGACGTGATTCGAAACCTCGTTGAGCGTCAACTGCGTTCGCATCGTGGCGCTCGCGGCGAACGCCGACGTGACGCCGGGGACGATGTACGTCGGGACGCCCTCGTGCTCCAGCGCGTCCATCTGCTCGAGTGCGGCCCCGTAGATCGCGGGGTCGCCGCTGTGGAGACGGACGACCTGCCGGCCCTCCTCGTAGGCGTCCCGCATCAGCGGCACGAGTTCTTCGAGGTCCTTCCCGACCGAATTGACGAGGTCGGCGTGGCCGCAGTAGGCGTCGAGGAGGTCGCTGTTGACCAGCGAGCCGGCGTGGACGACGAGGTCGGCCGCCTCGAGCAGTTCCTTCCCGGCGACGGTCAAGAGTCGCGGGTTGCCGGGGCCAGCGCCGACGAAGGGGACCCCGTCCTGGTCGTCGCCGGCGCTGTGTGCGAAGATGCGGTCATCGAGGTCGTCGCGGCGGCGGTCGCTCTGCGAGTCGATTGCGGTCTGTGGGTCGGTCGCGGTCGACGATGCCGTGTTATCGCTCATCGGCGACCCCCGTGGTTCCGTGGTCGGCGTCTCCGTGATCGGCATCACAGTCACCGCCCGCACAGCCCTCGGCCCGTTCGAGTGCCGCGAGTTCGGCTAGTTCCGCGGCCGTGAACTCGCGGCCGCCGTCGGAGCGGACGTTCGTGTCGGCGGTATCGGATCCGCTGGGTGTATCGGCGTCGGTCGTCTCGCCGGAGACGGCGCTGGTATCGAATGCTGCCGTCGCCGATTCGACGTCGAGGGATTCCTTCTCGGCGTAGGCGAGCGTATAGTAGTCGCGCTCGGCGAGTTCGGTGGGATCGTCCGTGATGGCGGTCTCGCCCTGTTCCATGAACAGGCGGCGGCCGTAGGTCACGTCGTAGCCGGCCGCGACGAGGCCCTCGTGGGTGGCCGGCGCGTCGGTGACTTTGAACAGGATCATGCGGTCCGGACCGGTCGGACTATGGCCGGCAGCGGCCTCGCGGAGCGAGAGGCCGGCACCGGCTTCGATTTCGACGCCGAGTGCGGTCGCGAAGGCAGTGACGGCGCTGACGCCGGGAACGATTTCGAGATCGACATCGGGGTGGAAGGCGTCGATCGTGCGGCGCAGATGGCCGAACGTCGAGTAGACGTTCGGGTCGCCAAGCGTCACGAACGCGACGTCGCCCGTGGTCGCCTTCGGGGCGACTTCCGCGGCGGCCTCCTTCCAAGCGGTGCGGAGTTTCTCCTCGTCTTTCGTCATCGGGAAGTCCAGGTCGCCGATTCGCTCCTCGGGGACGTGCTCGAGCGCGACGGTCCGAGAGAGGCGACCCGGAGAGTAGACGACATCGGCGGTCTCCAGAATCTCCTTCCCGCGAACCGTGACGAGGTCGGCTTCACCGGGGCCGAGTCCGACGCCATAGAGAGTCATCGGGTCGTCCCTCCGGAGCGGGCTTCGGTATCGGTCTCGTCCGAAGACGGGGTCGCACTTCCGACCAGCATGTAGACTGGGTTGTCCGAGTTGAAACTCGTCGCCCCGGCGAGTTCGTAGCCGTGGCTCACCTGGAACTGGACGACTTCCTCGAGCAAGTCGCGTTCGCGGAAGGCAGCGGCCGCTCGGCCGGCGACTTCGAGTCGGGAGACGTTCATCACGATACGGTCGACGCCCGTCTCGGCGGCGTGATCGAGGACGGCCTCGAAGTTGCGACTGCCGCCGAGAAAGAGCGCGTCGGCGTCGGCCGGCAACCCGTCGGGCGCTTCCGCGTTCCGAAGTTCGACGTCGGCGCGTATCGCCGCGTCGTTTGCCGCGAGGTTCTTCTCGGTCGTCTCGAGTCGCTCGGCTTTCCGTTCGAGCGCGGTGACGCTGCCGGCTCGGCGGGCGGCCTCGATGGTGACGGCACCCGTACAGGAGCCGACCTCGACGAAGTGGTCGTCCGGCTCGAGTTCGAGTTTCGACTGGACGACGGCGCGGACCTCCGATTTGGTCGGTCCGGCCTTCGCGTCGTGCGGGAGCGCGATGGATGGCATCACCTGTGGCAACAGTCGCCCGTACTAAAACAATTTTGTTTGGAGTAGGAAAAGTTCGTTTGATTTCACGGCCGTCCGTGTAGACACTCGATCGAGTCCCCAGCGTCGTCGGTAACGGATCCACCGTCGCAACCACCGTTTTCGTAGTGCGCAGCTGAAACGCGAGCGCCCGCCGCGTTTCTCACGCGGACCGTTCCGTCGTCGCCAAGCACCGGTAACTCGTCGTCAAAACCGGCATAGCGGAGGTACACCGGAGGGCTGGTCAGAAGCGTCGCGTCGGTTCCGTCTCGGCTCGCGAGCACGAACTGTGCGCCCGGTTCGAGGACGAGATCGGCGATCCGGTATGTCCGATCGTCGGAGTAGGCGACAACGTATCCGGACACGTCGACGGCGTCGTCGGCGTCGTTCCTGAGAACGAAATACTCGCCGTCGATGAACTCGCGGTCTCGGTCAGCCGCGTAGACGCCGGTGAAACGCACGTCGACAGTGTCGGCTCCGGTGATGTCGATATCGATATCAGTATCGGTTCCGTCCTCGTTCGGCGCTGACGCACGATCCCACCCGAGTTCAGCGAGACACCCGGCGCTGCCGATGACGCCGAGCGTACTCAGGGCGAGGAGGTCGCGTCGTTGCATACCGATTCAGAGGAAAGAAACCGGGAAAACCGTTGGGGAAGGACAAACGGTCATTTCAGCTATTCGGTTCAGATGGTAGTAGTAGCATCGACCAGCGGCAAAGCGCAGTACACAGTCTCGAGACGGCAGACGGACGGGAGATCGGCCTTGAAGCGGCCGATCAATTGGAATAGAAAAGCGCGATCGCTACGCCGTCCGTTTTGTCCGTTCGTAATACCAACCGCCGAACAGTCCGAGCGGGATCACCAGCCATCCGGCGGCCACCAGTGCCATACCGAAGCCCCGGGGGATGCGCACTATCACGGCGATTGCTGCCTCCAGGAGCCCCATCTCGCCCTGAGCGAGGGTCAAAATCGGATTGAACAGCGCAGCGCCGAGTGTGCCCCCGAGGAGACCGAAGATCGACGTTATCGCGCCGAGGAATGCGCCGGAGCGAGCGGGATTTGCGTCCGAGTACGCGTACCGCCAGCAGAGCGTACCACCGACGAACGCGGAGGGAATTGCGAACGGAACGTAAAACAGGGCCGAGATGAAGACGAATCCGACCGTGTGAGAAACAGTTCGAGTGGCAACGAGCAGAAAGGTGCCGCCAAACCACAGGAACGCAGCCAGAATCGCGGTCACTGCCATCGCGATACCGCCGCCGACGCCCTGACGAGCGGTGAACGGAACTCGGGCGGACTCGTCTCGGCGGTGCGCTGGTCGTCTCACACGGAGAGGTTCCGTCGGGAACATATCAATACTTCGTCATCGAGCGCAGTCTTCCCTCTAAAACGGTGCAGTGAATCGAGTTCGGTTGCGCGACCTGGATCGAACGGCTCTCGCGACGACAACCGCCGCGACGAGACCCGATCCGATGAGCGCACAGCGACAGAGCCGCGGTGATGAGATGGAACTGGTATCGGGTTCGCTGCTGGCCGCCTGTGAACTCGTTCTCGTCATACACTATCGTCCACGACGACGGCCTTATACTCTAGCCGGCGATTCGCCGACGAGTTCGCCTCGCCGGGCGCTACGTCCGCTCGGGTTCGTGGAGGATCACTTCGTCGTCGGTGATCTCCGTGATCGTCTCCGCGTCGATATCCTCGCTGTGTTCGGTTTCACCGCCCCCCATCAAATCGACGTAGACGTGCCCCTGGTCCACCTTAGCGACCGTCCCGATCTGCTGACCCTCGTCCGTGGTGACGGATCTACCCACCAGATCGTCCGTTAGTTCGTGGTCCATAGCGTTCGCAACCGGATCGGCCGGGCGAATAGAGCTACTGCCTGCGATGGCCCGCAGCGTCCTGTTCACCCGTCAGTCGTCGTCCGAGTATGGTCCCGGCGTCCCGATCGGTTCGGTATCGGGATCGGGGCCCATCGAACTGACCCGGACGCTCGCCAGTTTGTAGTCCGGAATCCGGCTCACCGGATCGAGTTCTTCCTGCGTGAGTTCGTTGACCGCACCCTGGGCGAAGTGCATCGGGATGAAGATCTTTCCGGGGGCGGTGCGCTCAGTCACCTTCGCACGGACGACGATGGAGCCGCGCTTGGATTCGACCTCGACGTACTCGCCGTCCGCGACGCCGATCTGACCCGCCGTCTGCGGGTGGATCTCTGCATAACTCTCGCCGACGTGGCCCATCAGCCCCTCGCTGCGCCGGGTGAGTTGGCCGGTGTGCCAGTGGTACAACACGCGTCCCGACGTGAGCGCGATGGGGAACTCCTCGTTGGGCAATTCCGTGGGATCGCCCAGATCGGCGGGGATGAACCGCGCCTTTCCATCCTCGAAGTTGAACTCGTCCTCGTAGAGGTACGGGGTTCCGGGGTGGTCCTCGTCCGGACAGGGCCACTGCAACCCGTCGCCCTTCTCCTCTAAGCGCTCGTGGGTGATGCCGCCGTAGATCGGCGTCAACTCGTTGACCTCGTCCATGATGTCGGTCGGCGAGTCGTACTGCCAATCGAAGTCCATTCGCCGGGCGAGTTCTTGCAGGATCTTCCAGTCCGCACGCGCCGATCCCGGCGGGTCGACCGCCGGACGGACCAGTTGCACGCGCCGCTCGGTGTTCGTGACGGTGCCGTACTTCTCGGTGAACGTCGCCGCCGGGAGGATGACGTCGGCGTACTCTGCGGTCTCCGTCATGAAGATGTCCTGGACGACGAGGAAGTCGAGTTCAGCCAGACTCTCTCGGGCGTTCGTCACGTCGGGTTCCGAGATTGCGGGGTTTTCCCCGATGATGTACATCCCGCGGACGTTGCCCTCGTCGACCTCGTCGAATACTTCCGTGACGCGAAGGCCCGGTTCGTCCGGCGGGCGGACGCCCCACTCCTCCTCGAACTGGTCGAGTACGTCGTCGTCGCTAACGTCCTGATACCCCGGCAGGTTGTCGGGGATGGTCCCCATGTCACCGCCGCCGCCCTGGACGTTGTTCTGTCCGCGGAACGGCGACACGCCGGCGTTCGGCTTGCCGACGTTCCCGGTCACGAGCGCGAGGTCCGCGAGTGCGAGGACCGTCTGGGTGCCGTACGTGTGCTGGGAGATTCCCATCGCCCAACCGAACACGCACGAGTCGGCTTCGGCGATCGTTTCCGCTGCGTTCGCCAGTTCCTCGGGCGAAACATCGGCGAGTTCCTCGACCTTCTCGGGGGTGAACGATTGGACTTTCTCCCGTACGTCCTCGAATCCCTTCGTGCGCTCCTCGATGAACGCCTCGTCGTGCAGATCGTTCTCAATTATGTGACGGATCATCCCGTTGATCCACGCGATGTCGTGGCCGCCCGCCGTGCGCGTGAACTGGTCCGCGTGCTCGGCGAGTTCGATCCGCCGCGGCTCGAAGACGAACAGGTCCGCCCCGTCTCGCACGTTCTGCTTGAGCTTCGTCGCCAGCACAGGGTGGCTCTCGGTCGTGTTCGATCCGGTGATGAGATAGCAGTCGGCGTTGCCCACGTCCTTGATCCGGTTCGACATCGCGCCATAACCCATCGTCTGTTTCAACGCCGCGACGGTCGAGGAGTGACAGAGTCGCGTGCAGTTGTCGATGTTCTTCGTGCCGAGCACCTGGCGGGCGAACTTCTGCATCAGGAAGTTCTCCTCGTTGGTCGCCTTCGACGAGGAAAACACCGCGAGCGAGTCCTGTCCGTAGGTCTCGCGCGTCTCGCTCAACTCCTCGACGACCCGCGAAAGCGCCTCGTCCCACGATGCCTCGCGGAACCCGTCGGGTCCGGCGGGGCCGTCGGGGGCGTCCTTCCGGCGGATCAACGGCGTCTCGAGGCGCTCGTCGCTGTTGGCGAAGTCGTAGCCGAACTTACCCTTGACGCAGGTCGAGTAACCGTTCGCCGGCGTGGCGTCCGGATCGGCCGGCCGCGTTCCGAGAACCTCGCCGTCCTTGCCGTACAGATCGAATCGACAGCCGACCGCACAGAACCCGCAGGTAGTCTCGGCTTTGGTCACCCGCTTGAGTCGCTGGTCGCCCACCGCGTGGCCGATGTCGAACAGCATGCCCTCGGGGAGCGAGTTCGCCGCGACGAACTCGGCCGTGTGTTCGGTCCCCTCGAGTACCATCTCTGCCGTTTCGCGGGCCTTCTCGCTGGCCAGTTTTCGCGTCCGTCCGGCCTGTTGTTTCGCTCGAGACATCATCTTCGCGACGCCGGACTTTCTGGCGACGTTTACGTCCGTCGGCGATCGGCCGGAAACCGCACGGTTCGGCGCTGAACTCGTCTCGCTCGTCTCGGCCCGCTCGCCGTGGATCACCCGGCCGACCGAGTTCTCCTGATCGAAACCGGGCAACGGCAGCGTCGTCATATCGGTGAGTCCTTCTTCGACGATCGACCCGGTCGGACAGACCGTCGCGCAGTGGCCACAGGAGATGCAGTTCGAGTCGGCCATCGTCTCGGCCTCGCTCTGGAAGCCGATGCGGGTATCGGGTCCGTTGCCCTCCATTCGGAGCACGCCCGCAACCTGGACGTCGCTACAGGCCTCGACGCAGCGATTACAGAGAATGCACTTGTTCCGGTCGATCTGGATGAACGACGACGTGGAGTCGATCGGTTCGTACTCGTCGCGGTCGTCGAACACGCCGTAGCGCGGGTGCTCGACGCCCTGCTGGATCGACGCCTCCTGCAGTTCGCACCAGCCGTTTTTCGAACACGTAGTACACCGGAGATTGTGATTCGAGAGGAGGAGATCCAGGTTGACGTCGCGAGCCTCCATCGCGTCGGCCGTGTCCGTCTCGACTGTCAGGCCGTCTTCGGCCGGGAAACTACACGACGGAACCAGGCCGTACGCGTCCGTCTCGACCATGCACGTCCGGCACTCGCTCCGCGGCCCGATCTCGTACCGGCCGTGATCGCCCGAATCGCCCTCGTCCCCGCGTTCGTAGTGACAGAGCGCGGGCACGTCTTGGTGGGCGTCGGTTCCCTCGATGGCGTCGAGGACGGTCGATCCCGGGCGCATCGTGAGTCGCTCGCCGTCGACAGTGATCTCGGTCGTGGTCGTTGTCACGTCGACGTTCGGATCGTTCGCCGTCCCCTTGTTGAAATCCTCGGTCAACGGCGTCTCGGGCTGGGGATCGTCGATATTCGGTACGTGCGGATGCGGGTCGTTGTAGCTACTCATGAGCGGTAGAGCCGGGTCGTCGCGGTTCGGTTCGGCGCTCGGTCGCTGCCTGTTCCTCGCAAAAGCCGGCCGGACAGTACCCCTCGGTGTGGGCGGTGAACTCGCTATCGAAGTTCGACATGGCCGTCGTCGTCGGACGCGAGGCGGTCTGTCCGAAGTCACAGATCGACGAGCGACGCATCACGCGGGCGAGTTCCTCGATCATGCCGCGGTTGTAGTCGCCGTCGTAGATCTCGCGGAGGAGTTCGAGGAGCTGTTTGGTTCCCTCACGGCCGGGAACGCAGCGCCCGCAATTGCCCTCGCGGGCGAACTTCGCGCGCTTCCCGGCGAACGCGACCATACACCGGTCGTCGTTGAGTCGTTCGACGATGCCGTTGGTTCCCAGGTTCGACGAGCGAAGCGCCCCCGCGCTCGGCGAAACGCGGATATCGCGGGTGATCCCGCCGAAGACGCCGCCGACGCAGGCGGCTTTGAACTGCCCGTCGCCGACGACGGCGTCGAACGCCGTTTTCAGCGAGCCGTCGGTAGGGAGTTCGACTGTCGCCGGTGATTCCACGTCGCCGGCGACGGAAAGGAGCCGTGTCCCGGGATCCGTCTCGTCGGTCTCCATCGCCTCGGGTGACGCGAGGGCTGCCCGAACCTGGGCGAGCGTGCGAGGCGTGTGAATCGCTGTCGGCCGGCCGAAGAGCCCGTACTCCGCGGGTCCCGGCGGACGGCGGCGCGCTTCGAGCCGATCGTTTCCCTCAAGCGATTCGAGCGCCATCGTCATCTCTCCCGCCCGGTACGTGTCGGGACCGCTTGCGACCTGTACGTTCAACTCGACACCGTCGACATCCCGATCGAGCGCCCCTGCAGCCTGCTCGACTCGCTCGCGCGCTAGCGTGTCCGATTCATCGAGGTAGACGACGATATCGGGCGTCTCGAGGGCCGACGCGACGACACTGGCTCCGTCCAGTACATCGATCGGGACGCTCTCAAGCAACAGCGAGTCCATCCGCGCGTTCTCATCCGCCTCGTTTCCGTTAACGACGACTACCGGATCACCGGGAGCCTCCCGAACCGTCGTCCACGTCTCCGAAACCGGATCGTCCGTGCTTCCATCGCCGCGGCCGCGGCCGCGAAGCCCGATCTCGGCGAGTCGGTCGAACGCCTCGTTCGATCCGATGGGAGAGACGAGTTCAGTGCTGAACTCGTACTCGTAATCGGTGACGCTTGCCGGCGCGACCCAGCCACATCGGGCGAGTGCGACGCGCTCGCCGACCGCGAGCGGGCCGGAGTCGGGACGGGGGAGCGTCGCCGGTTCGGGATCGTGCGAGACGACCGCGTGAGCGCCGTCGGTCGGTGACTCACCTTCCTCGAGCGTGTCGACGAGCAGCCGGACGTCGCTGGGCGAGACGGCGGTGTGGAACGCGGTCGTCCCGTCGGCGGTCGTCACCGCAAGCGGGTCGAACCGCGGGACGCCGACAGGGCCGACTTCGACGACGTGCGTGTCCGTTGCCGTCTCGCGCGCAACGTCGAGTACTGCTTCCGGCGCGGGCGTTGCAGCGCTACTGATTCGAACGGTCGGCGACTGGCCGATTGCACCCCGCTGTTCGCGCATACCCATCCGGTTCACAGAGATGTCTAAAAGCGTAGTGCAGACGCTTGCCAGCAAGCAGCAACGCCGACCGAAGGGAGGAGGAATTGCGAGTTCAGTAACGGACGACCGACGCTGGGCTCAGACGAGCGAGAGGAACAGCGACGTGATCGTCTCGATGATCGTTTCCCAGACGGAGACGGACGTAACGAGTTCGAGAATCGTATCGAGACCGAAAAAGAGGAAGAGTGCCGCGCCGGCGAAGTGGGCTCGCCGCGCGTCGAACCGGTGGGAGAAGCGATGGAAGAGAAGCGCGTTCACGGCGCTCACGGGGATAATTGCGAGCATCTCTCCGGCCCAGATTGCGGGGTGGGCCCCGTACTGTACTGCAAGCCCGATCGTGACGAGCTGGGTCTTGTCACCGAACTCGCCCGCGGCCATCAGGACGAAAATCGGGACGAATCCGCGGAGGTACGGGGGAACCTCGTGGCCGAAAACGGAGATGTCGATATCATCGGTCTCGGTCGTACCACCGTCGGGCGTGATGGCTGTTGCGTTCGGTTCGGGTGCCGACCGAACGAGCAGGACGGCAAAGAACAGGAACAGCGCCGCCGTAATGACGTTGAGATAGACGGGCGCGAGGATCCCCTGTAGCGTCGCACCGAGAAGGATTTCGAGCACCGTCCATCCGGCGAAGGCGCTCCCGGCGGCGGCGACGACGACCCAGGGGCTATAGCGGGTTGCCAGGCCCGCAATGATGAATTGCCCCTTCTCGCCGGGGAGCACCGACAGCTGGAGGACAAACGCGCTGATGAAGATTTCGATCCAGCCGGTCATCCGTGGAACGGCCCGGAAGAGAGAACTCGGTCATCGACGGTACCACGCATACGCTAATTTAGACGCCTCTAATTTGTATCCTTTATGGAGCAAGTACTGGCGGCAGAACAGCATCTTCAGGCCCCCATCCGTTTCTGAACCGGAGATAGAGTGAGTTCGTATCGACCGACTGTGACGCGGCGGCGCCGAGACACGATCCGAAAATCGTGTCATCAAATACCCATCAGTGATTTCTCGTCTTATTTTTAATGAGTTAGAGGGAAAATAGGATCGCATACTGCCCGGCGGAGGTGGATGTCAATTCTATCCACAACTACATCGCGACTGGGCGTCAGCGAACGCAACAATATACGAGTGGACTTCCTCTGCAAGATCGTGCATTCCAAGCGCAAGGTCCCGACCAGGTCTGTCAATATCGTAGTAAATTCGTGATCGGTGTTCGGCTCGAAAGCTATCGACGCGGCCAGCGATATTTTCATCGGAAAACACGCCCCTGTTCGCAATATCACGATAGACAGCCCCATGTTCGTGGTAATCCGACGATTCAGAAGCAGTCATCTCAACAAGATAGAACTGGAACGACCGTTCAATAGCATTGAATGAGAGTTCCACGATGCTCACGTTGTTGTTCGTTCCCTCGCGGAGCTGACGGCACGTTCCCAACATCGCGCACGCTTTCCCCAGCTGAATATCAGCATCCTCCCGTTGCCACGACAGCGAGTCCTGAACAGGGCCAGTCTCGCCGTCTGCCAGCAGTCCCTCTACGTGATCAACAGCGTCAACAACATCCTCAAGCCCCATTCTCAAACACCTCCTGTTTCACAGCGTCCAGCGCAGCAGATGCGCGCAGCGTAATCCCCTCAGTAAGAACGTCCGAAATCCGGTCGTGCTTCGGGGCAGACTCTTGCGCTTCAACGACGATATGGAACTCGTATCGATCACCGCCGAAGCGGTCAGATGCAATCTCTTTCTCAATTGTGTGTGCCTTTCGCTGAGCCTCCATTCGATTCTCCGGTACCACAACGAATAGATCGACATCGCTAGCCCGGTCAGCATCACCTCGAGCGACGCTCCCGAACAAAACCACCCCGATATCAGTCCCAACGTTTTCGACGAGTCGAGTGACGACCTCTCGAATCGGCTGCTGAAACTCCGTCTGTGGAACCAGCGTAATGAGATCGTCCGGCTTGTATAGCTTTGTGGCGTTAATTTCGATCTGGTTCGATCGGCCTTCGCGATTTATTGTAACTAGTCCGACATTCTCCAAGGAGTTTACAGCACCGTTTACGTTTCCCATCCCCTTGCCAGTTAACCGATGGAGTTGCCGATTACTGAACGCCCGATCTGGATTATCCGTTAACAAATGGAGAATCGAAGCGGTTGCATCGTGACGGAATATATCGGGATCGGTAACAGGGACTGGAAGATGGACGTGTGTTCCATCTGTTCCCGTGCGAACAGCTTTTCGGTTCATGAACAAGTATACGGTTCAATCCATTATAATCGTTTCCGATGGTATCACTCGCCAATTGAGAGTTATATGTCCGCGGTCGGTCACACCATGACCTGAACGCTATCGACAGAACTCACCCGTACGCTGTTTGCAAGCAGCAAGGCTTCAATCGTCCCGGGTGTCAGCTATCGTGTATGCAAACCGTCGTACACCTCCTTTCCGGAGACACCTCCGAGCAAGAGACGTCACTCGCGATCGCACAGAACCTGCTCAACGACGAGACGGGCAGTATCGACGACGTTGCGATCGTCGTCCAGGCGGCGGGGATAAACGCGGTCAAAGCCGGGGAGGATAACGAAGAGCAAGTACGCGAACTGCTCGACAGCGGGGTTTCAATGAAGGCGTGTCGCAACACGCTCGACATGATGGACCTCAACGAATCCGACCTCGTCGAGGGAATCGAAACCGTCCCGGAAGGTGCCGTCGAAGTGACGCGGTTGCAATCGGACGGCTACGCGTACGTCCGGCCGTAACAGCAGTACCAGTAGCACTGAACTCGTTTTTAGTCAGAACGACTCGTGAACTCTCGGCAAGTACAGACCACGTAGGAGACGGTTCTGCAATCGAGTTCACAGCTACCGTTCGAGACAACCGTGCCGAGAGAGGCCACCGTCAACGCGGCGGACGAGGACGACAAAGCGAGGTCTTGGAAGAGTTGGCGGCGTCTAGACGGACGCCGTAAGCCCCCCATCGACGCGGATGTTCTGGCCGGTGATGTAGCTCGAAGCGGGTGAGAGCAGGTACGCGACCGCGTCCGCAATCTCTGCAGTTTGTGCCGGTCGTCCCATCGGGATTCGCTCTCTCGTTTCCTCATCTACGTCGTAACTATCGACGAATCCGGGCTGGACCGTGTTCATCCGGATTCCGCTCGCTGCGTATCGGTCGGCGTAGAGTTTGGTGAAACTCCCGAGTCCGGCCCGAAGCACGGATGATACGGGGAACTCGCTCGACGGTTCGAACGCCGAGAACGTGGAAATGTTCACGATCGACCCGTGACCCTGCTCTTCCATGATCGGTGTGACGAGTCGCGCCATCCGAACGGTGTTCAAGAGAACGAGATCGAGCCCCTCGTGCCACTCCTCGTCGGAGATTTCGAGGAGGTCGCCGGACGCCGGGTGACCCGTGTTGTTCACGACCGCGTCGATACGACCGTACCGCTCGTCGGTCGTCTCGACGAGGGCCGCCAAATCATCAGGATCAGTCACCGATCCCTCAAACCCATCGCCGCCGAGGTCGTTTGCAACGTCAACGGCACTCCCCGACCGCGACAACAGAACCGGCGTGTATCCCTCCTCGTTGAGTCGCCGAGCGCAGGCTTCTCCGATACCGCTTCCTGCCGCTGTCACTACCGCGACTTTCGTATCAGCCATACAATCACTACCATGGCCGCGTTCATAAAAACACATCTCAGCACGCGCCCGTGGCGGAATCAACCTCTCATCGGTTCGCGTTCGGTTCGCACACGTACCGAATCGGGAGCTTCAATCCGTTCCGTATCCTACATACCGGAACTGTATTTCGACGACCGGGAGTAGCGGAAAACGGAAATCCGCCGACGAAACGCCAAACCGCAACCGAATTGCGGCCGGCCGCTCACACCGGCCGTCGAACCGCGAGCACGACCAAGTCGGAAAACGGCGTATCGTCCCGCCCTGTTCCGCCCGCGAGTTCAGCGAGTTCGGCGAGCGAAAACCGGTGGCACTGCTCGTCTTCGTGGGTGAGCCGTTCGAGTACCAGCGCTTGAAGCTCGGGCTCGGCCCCGTTCTCGAGCAGGAATTGAGCGATATCACCGGGCATCCGATCGAACGGACGCGGCAGCACAAGCAGGTGTCGCTCGCCGACGCTCGCGGCGAGGCGGTCCATGTCGGCGGTCAGGTCGCCGCTTTTGTGCAGCGTGACGAACTCGGTGTCCTCCATCGGCGTGCGGGCGCGACTCGCGGCCGCCTGAAGCGAGGAGATTCCCGGAACGACTCGGATCGGGCGATCGGAATCGGCGCGGTGGACGGCGTCCTGTACCTTTCCGACGAACTGGTAGCCCGAGTGGTTGGGGTCGCCCATCGCGACGGCGACGCCCGTCTCGCCAGATGCAACGCGCTCGCCGAACGCCGACAGCGCGGCCGCCTCGTCCTCGTACCCGCAGGTCAGGAGCTCCGTCTCCGCGTCCGCCAGATCCGCGACGAACTCGACGACCGTCGTGAATCCGACGACGACATCGGCTTCCCGAACGGCCCGTTCACCGCGAGGAGTGATGAACTCGGGGTTTCCGGGTCCGACGCCGACGATGTGGACCGGATCAGCGGCCGATGCGTCGCGGTCGGCCTCCGGGTCAGCAGCGGCGAACGTGGCCGGATCGGGGCCGGCATCGAGGTCGTAGTCACTCATCGCCGGCTCCCGAGCTGTTGAACTCGAGTTCAAGTTCACCCGCGCGAACGTCGGCTGCGACGTGGATCAGTTCGTTAGTCAGCGCGGCGGCGAGACCGCTGCCGCCGCGGCGGCCGACGTTCGTGATCGCCGGGACGCCAACGGCGTCGCTGACCTCGCGTACGCGTTGGCGGCTCTCCTCAGCTTTGACGAAACCGACCGGTGTCGCGACGACGGCGGCGGGACGAGTACCGTTCTCGATGCAGTCGGCAAGTGCGAACGCGGCCGTCGGGGCGTTGCCGACGACGGCGATCGAGTCGTCGTAGACGCCCTGGTTGTCGAGTTCGAGTACCGAGGCGGCGGTGCGGGTCATGCCGGTTCGCTCCGCTAACTCGGCCCCGTGGCCGATCGCCTTTCTCTTCTTGCAGTCGTGGCCGCGGCCCGTGATGCCCGCCATCGGCATGGTGATGTCCGTGACGATGTCGGCCTCCGCGAGGACGGCCTGCGCACCGGCGCGAACGGGGGCGTCCTCGTCGTCTCCCCGTTCGTCCTCGCCGGTAAATCGAAGCAGGTGCTGGAACTCGATGTCGCCCATCGAGTGGACCGACTTCTGTCTGATGCGATCCGCAAGCGTCTCGTCGGGGACGAATTGCCGGACGATGTCCATGCTCGTCTCGGCGATGTCCATCGCGTTCTGGGTCGTCGCACCGAGATCGGCGTACTCCTCGCCCTCCCGGGTCTCCACCGCAGTGTCAGCCTGGTCTGGGTCGTCAGTCTCAGTCATCGGTCGACACCTCCGCACTGACGGCCTCGTTCGTCGTCCGCTCCTCTAAGTCGCCCTCGACCGAGAGGTTCAGATCGCGCAAGCGGTCTTCGGTCTCCGCGTCGGCGTCCCAGAGGTCGCGGTCGATCGCCTCAAGCAGAGTGTCGGTGATGGATTCGAGCGCCCACGGGTTGACCTCGCGCATCCACGCCTGTCTGTCGGCGTCGAAGGCAAACTTCTCGGCGACCTCCGCCCAGAGCGTATCGCTCACGACGCCGGCCGTCGCGTCCCAGCCGAGGGTCACGTCGACTGTCGTCGAGAGGTCGCCAGCTCCCTTGTAACCGTGTTCTTCCATGGACTCGAGCCAGTCCGGGTTCAGGACGCGAGCGCGCATCGCCTTGCGGACCTTCTCCTCGTTCGTGTAGACATCCACGTTGTCTGGATCGGAGGAGTCGCCGACGTACGAGGCGGGCTCTGCGCCGGAAATCTCGGTGACTGCGGAGATGAATCCGCCGTGGAAGGCGTACCAGTCCGAGGAGTCGAACTCGTCTTGCTCCATCGTGTCCTCGAGTTTGACGGTTGCATCCACATTCGACAGTCGCCGCTCGAAGGCGTCGTGTGCCTCCGAGACGCGGCCGCGCGAGCCCATCGCGTAGCCGCCCCACTGGACGTAAACGTCCGCGAGGTCGGCGCGATCGTCCCAGTTGCCCTCGTCGACGGCCTTGTTCGTCCCGGCACCGTAGCCGCCGGGCGTCGTGGTGAAGACGCGGTGTTTGGCCGCGTTTCGGGCGTCGGATTCGTCGAGTCCGTCGGCCTCGAGTTCAGCTTGCTCTGCCTCGACGTGCTTTTTCACGTAGTTCATATCGTGGGGTTCATCGAGGTCGACGACGGCGTCCACGGCGTCGTGGATGACGCCCGCTGCGGCCGGGAAGGCGTCGCGGAACAGCCCGGAGACGCGCGTCGTCACGTCAATCCGAGGCCGGTCGAGTTCGTCCAGCGCAATCGGTTCCACGTCGTCGATCCGGCCGGCGTCGGTCCACTGCGGTTCGACGCCCATCAGTGCGAGTACCTGGGCGATCGTCTCGCCGCGGGTGCGCACGGTTGGGGTCCCCCAGGCGACGACGCCGATCTCCTCGGGGTACCCGCCCTCTTCGTCGTAGTGGCGCTCGAGCACACCTTCGGCGACCTCGCTCCCGACCTGCCAGGCCGGCTTCGCCGGCACCTTTCGCGGATCGAGCGTGTAGAAGTTCCGCGCCGTGGGGAGCAGATCGACGCCGCCCCGCGTGGGCGCGCCGGAGCCGCCGGGCGGGACGTACTCGCCCGAGAGCGCGTCGGCCGTCCGCGGAATCTCGTCTTCGGCCCCCTGTACACGCGGCTTGGCTTCGTCGCAGATGTACGCGAGAACCTTACGCAGGTCGTCGTGTGCACCCGAGTTCGCCCGCGCGTTGCCGAGGGTGTCGATATCGACGACCAGCAGGTTCATGTTCACCTCGTCTTCCGCGCCCGCGGTGCGCTCCGATTCAGGAACGTCGAACTCGTGTGCGGCGAGCGTTTCGATGAGGTCGACGCTCGTCTCGTGGACCGCGTCGGCTGCCTCGGCGTAGGTCATGCCGAGCGCGTCGTCGTACTCGCCGGGGGAATCGAGCATGGTCTCGTAATCGACGCCGAGCACGCCGGCGACGCTCTCGCGCAGGCTCGGCGCGCCGGGGTTCTCGAGTCGGGTCAACGCGACAAGATACTCGACGAGGCGCTCTCCCGCGGGCGGTTCGGACATCGTGTGCAGCCCCAGTCGGATCTGGGTCGTCTTGACGTCGGTGAGGTACTCGTGGATGCGCTCAACGAGGTCGTCGATATCGAGGGCGTCGCCGTCGACGGTTCCTTCGGCGAGCGTCGAGCCGGCTTCGTCCGGGCCGCGCACGTCGGCGCGCTCGTCGATCGTACCCGAAACGCCGAGTTCAACTGCGAGGTCGAGTTCGTCAACGGTTTCGCGGATGAGCGTCTCGAGGTGCTCGCCGTCGTCGGCGCGCGCATCCTCCATGCCGGCCTCGCGGTACTGGTTCGCGAGTTCTTCGAGTTCGGCTAGGTCGTCGTACGTGCCCGCATTTCGCATCACGGGCGTCAGGTAGTCGACGATGGCGGCGTAGGACCGGCGCTTGGCCTGCGTTCCCTCGCCGGGGTTGTTGATGATGTAGGGATAGACGTTCGGAATATCGTCGACCAGTTGGTCGGGCGCGCTCGCGCCGTCGAGACCGACGGTCTTGCCGGGCAGCCACTCGAGGCTGCCGTGCGTGCCGAGGTGGACGACCGCGTCGGCGTCGAATGCGGTCCGGAGCCAGCCGTAGAAGGCGTAGTAGTCGTGGGGCGGCTGAAGGTTTGAATCGTGGTAGACCTTCGAGGGATCCATGCCGAACCCGCGCGGGGGCTGAACGGTGACGAGGACGTTTCCGAACTCGACGCCGGGAATCGCGAACGGGCGGTCGGGGACATCGCCCCACTCTTCGAGCACGTTCTCCTGAAAGCCTTCGTCGGCCGAGTCGAACCACGCCGCGTAGGTCTCCGGCGAGACGACATCGACCGACAGGTCGCGCACGTCCTCGGGAGCGACCCAGCGGTCGTCAAGGGTAAGCTGGGCGGTCAGCTTTTCGACGAGCGACTGCCCGCTGTCGGGCAGTTCTCCACCGAGGTCGTAATCCCGAGCGTCGAGTTCGGCGAGGAGATTGACGGTCGATTCGGGCGAGTCGAGGCCGAATGCGGTGCCGATTCCGTCGTCGCTCGGCGGGTAGTTGTGCAGGACGACGGCGATTTGCTTGTCTTCGTTCGGCGTGTGCTGGAGGTCGGCCCAGTTGACGGCCAGTCGAGTCGCGTGATCGACCCGGTCCTCGATCGGGAAGTGGTGTTTCGGCGCGGAGCCGATGCCGGCCTCGTCGTCGGTGCGTTCTTTCCCCGAGATGGGGTGAGTGATGACGTTGCCGTCGAACTCGGGAAGCGCGACCGAGAGCGCGAGTTCGAAGCCCATCACGCCCGTATCGCTCGAGTCGTAGCGCGAGCGCGAGCGCATCGTGGTGACAGTCTGGAGGACGGGAACGCCCAGGCGGTCGAGGAAGACGTCTTCGGCGCTCGACCCTTCATCGCTGGCGCTACGGCCGCGCTCGTCCATCGAGAGGGAGAACATGAACGAGGAAAGCACGGCGTCGACGACCGACTCGCCCGACTCATCGAGCAGCCAGGTGTCCGTCACCCACTCGGCGTCTTCCTGCGCTTCCGTATCCGTGGCCGGGTTACAGAAAACGGGCAGGGCGTTCGCGCCCTGCGCCTCAAGCGCCCGAACCTGGGCGTCAACGTACCTGGTGTTCTCGTGGGTCCAGTGGGACTCGTAGAACCAGACCGCGACCGTCGGCCGCTCGGGATCGTGCGTCTCGAGTAGCTCTTCGTATTCGATCCCCGGGTGATCGGGATGGTAGACCCCCTCCGTGGGAAGCGCGGTGGGCTCGTCGAACTCGCGCTCGCGGTCGTCCGCGTCGGCGAACTCGGCGTCGAGGAACCGGCACACGTTTGCCACGTTGACCGTTCCGCCTCGCTCGAGGTACTCGTAGACCCGGTCGCGGCGGTCCGCGTCAACCGTCGTGTCCTCGAACGCGAACGCGTCGCCGGTCGATTTGACGATCAGCGGGACGTTCGCCGCCTCGAGTTCAGCCGTCGCGTACTCGTAGCCGGGCATGCTGTCTGCAGCGCCGTGCAGCCAGAAAATTGCCGCCGCGGCGTCGGTCAGTTCCTCGACGAACTCCTCGATCGCGGTCTCGTCGTCTAAGTCGCTCTCCGAGCGAACGACCAGTTCGATGTCGTCGAGGCGCTTGGCCGCCCGCCCGATCGATCCGAGCTCGTTCTCCGTCGCAGTGTAGATGCCGATCCGTGTCATCGTGTTTTTAAATCTCTATTGTATTAGCGCAAGTATGGTTGCAAATTCCGTGGGTAAAAAACTATCGTCGCTCGCCGTTCCGGGGATCGTCGGGCAGGAGACGCTCAAACGCGTGTTGCTCGCCGTCGTGGTCAACGACGACCTCGACGGGGCGCTAATCGCCGGCGAGAAGGGAACCGCGAAGTCGACCGCCGTGCGGACGCTCGCGGAACACCTCCCGGAACAGCGGGTCGTGGCCGACTGCCGATTTCGCTGTTCGCCCGACGAATCGGGGCCGCAGTGCGACGATTGCCGAGAGCGCGATACCGACGAGATGACGGTCGAAACCCGTCCGACCCCGGTCGTCACGCTTCCGTTGGGTGCGACCCGCGACCGCGTCGTCGGCACCCTCTCGGTCGAGGACGCGCTCGCCGGCGATGCGTCGTTCGAGCCCGGGTTGCTAGCTCGCGCGAACCGCGGCATTCTCTACGTCGACGAAATCAACCTGCTCGACGATCACCTGGTCGACGTCCTCCTCGACGCGGCGGCAAGCGCCACGAACACCGTCGAACGCGACGGCGTCAGCGTCTCCCACCCCGCCGCGTTTACCCTGGTCGGGACAATGAATCCCGAAGAGGGCGATCTCCGCCCCCAGCTTCGGGATCGGTTCGCCCTACAGACGACCGTCGAGGGCTGTCGAGACATCGATGACCGCGTCAAAATCATCGACCAGGCGCTCGGCGATGATGCCGACGCGGCTCCGACAGGCAGCGACGAACCCACCGACACGCAACCGGCAGAGTTCAGCGTCGACCGCCGCCGCGAGGCGGTCGCCGCCGCCCGCGATCGCGTCTCGCGGGTCGATCTCCCCGCCGAGTTCAGGGAGACCATTGCCGAACTCTGTCTCGATGCCGGCGTCGACGGCCACCGCGGAGATATCGCGACCGCCAGAACCGCGGTTACGCTGGCTGCGCTCGAGGGACGGACGACCGTGATCGAGTCGGACGTTCGCGAGGCCGCAACCTACACGTTGCCCCACCGACTCCGGAGTACACCGTTCGCGGACGACGTTCCGGACGTAGACGACCTGCTTGAGGATCATCTCGAGGACTCAGCCGACGGCCGCGACGATGACGGCGAGTCGGATACGGATGCCGCGGACGCCGGCGAGAGTGAACTCGAACCGAGCGACAGCACAGCGGAGGGTGGAGGAAGCGACGACCGCGGTCCCGAAACGGACGGCGAGAACGACGACGCACCACAGGGCGGCGACGGCTCCGGCGATCGAGAACCGACAGACGACCGCAGCGGGTCCCGTCCGGACCGATCCGACGGCGACGGAACGCCGGGTACCGGTGACGGCGGTGGAACCGCGGCAAGCGCGGCGGACCAAGCGGCCGCCTCGGCTGACGAAAGCGACGAGGACGGCCGCGAAGGGAGCGAGAGCGGTTCCGACGAGGGCGAGGGCGAAGATAAAGGAGAAGGCGATTCGGACGCGAACGGCGACGCGGAGACCGATGCCCGGCCGCTCGTCCCCGGCCAGCGACGAGCCGCCATCGGGGACGCCGCCGCACCCGAACTCGAAACGCCGACCGCAGAGACCGATGCGACCCCACAATCGGACGGAGCGCACACGACCGTCGACCCGAGTTCGACGAACCGCGGCGCTCGCGTCAGAACGGAATCGGCATCCTGCTCCACGGAAGAAGCCGGCTCGATCGACGCCGCGGCGTCCGTGCGGGCCGCCGCCGCTCGCGGCGAGACGAGGGTCGGAACGGACGACCTCCGTCGCGCCGTCCGCGAGGGAACCGCCGCGGCGACGGTCGTCTTCGCCGTCGACGCCAGCGCGTCGATGCAACCCGCGATGCGGACAGCCAAGGGCGTCGTCCTCGAACTCCTGCACGAGAGCTACCAGCGCCGCGACGACATCGCGTTCGTCGCGTTTGCCGGCGACGACGCGGACGTTCTCCTCCCGCCGACTCACAGCGTGAGCCTCGCCGCTCGCCACCTGAAGTCCCTCCCCACCGGCGACCGCACGCCGCTCCCCGCCGGCCTCGAAACAGCCAGTTCCGTCGTCGAACGGGCGGACACTGAGACGGCCGTCGTCGTCCTCGTTACCGACGGGAAAGCGACCGCCACCGACGGCAGTCCAACCGAGCGCACGCGAGCAGCCGCGCGTCAACTCACCCAGACTGGCGCTGAACTCGTGCTCGTCGACGCCGGGACCGACAGCCGCGCTGGCCTCTCCTCGCTCATCGTCGCGGAAACCGACGGCGAACGCGTTCCCCTCTCGGCGCTCTCGGCGGAAACCGTCCGCTCGGCTGTCGACGCGACCACCGTCGACTAGTTCGATAGGACGTTCAAAGAGGACTCACAAGAAGACATAACTAGGTAGCCTAACCAAATAGACTAACCCATAAGACCAAGCGGGAAACCCGTACAACTCAGGAGGCGGCGACCGAACCACCACTCGAATCCAAATGAGCGACGACACCGAGCGACCACGAGCATCAGCGGGCGAGACGCCCACCGCGATCGAACGGCGACTCGCACAGGCACACGATCGTATTCAGGACGCACCGGCAGATGCCCTCGTCCTCTTTCCGAGCACGAACCTCGCGTATCTCAGTGGCTTCGACGAGGAGCCGATGGAACGCCATCTCTTCCTGTTCGTCACGGCAGACGAGGCGGTCTTTCTCGCTCCCACGATGTACGACACCCAACTCGCGGCCGAAACGCCCGTGTCGTCCATCCGCACCTGGGACGACGGCGACGATCCGACCACCCTCCTCGCCACCCTCGGCAACGAACTCGGGATCGAATCCGGGCGACTGCTCGTCGACGACCGCATGTGGGCCCGCTTCACGCAGGACCTCCGAAAGACGTTCCCCGAGGCCACCTTTGGTCTGGCAAGTCAACTCCTCGACGACCTTCGAATCCGAAAGGACGACCGTGAACTCGACCACCTCCGCGCCGCAGCGACCATCGCCGACGACGTCAGCAGCGCCATTCGCAGCCTCGGTGCCGACGCGATCGGCCTCACCGAAACTGAACTCGCCGACGAGATCGAAACCCGGCTATCCGCGGCCGGCGGCAACGGCGTCTCCTTCGAAACCGTCGTCGGATCCGGACCGAATGGCGCTCGCCCACATCATCGCCACACCGACCGGACAATCCGGCACGGCGACCCCGTCGTCCTCGACTTCGGCACCGTCGTCAACGGTTATCCCAGCGACCAGACGCGAACCGTGGTCTTCGCCGGCGATCCGCCCGCCGGCTTCGAAGACGCCCACGATGCGGTCCTGGCCGCCCAACAAGCCGCGATTCGAACCGTCGAGCCCGGTATCGAGGCCCAAGAGATCGACCACGCCGCGCGGAACGTCCTCGACGAGCGCGGCTACGGCGACCGATTCATCCACCGCACCGGACACGGCGTCGGCCTCGAAGTCCACGAACCGCCGTACATCACGGACGGCAACGATCTCGAACTCGAGCCGGGAATGGTCTTCAGCATCGAACCCGGCGTCTACCTCGATGACGAGTTCGGTATCCGAATCGAGGATCTGGTCGTCGTCACCGACGAGGGCTGCGAGCGATTGAACCGGTCGCCGCGGACGTGGGAGCCGGTAACCGGCGCGGACGACTGAGTCGGTCGAGTGCAGCGCATGACCTTGGCTGTCATCTCACGATGGGAGACGAACTGATCACCTCGCTGTGTTTGAAAATACGAGACAGTAGGAGTGGTCGTAGCCGTATCCGAACTGACCGACCTTGTCGTCAGAGCTCTCGTTGCCCTGCCAATTCACGACGACCTCCCCCTCGAAGTGGAACACGTTCGAAACACGCTCGGCGATATCCCATGCCAAGGGCGTCACCCGTCCATCGTACTTGATATTGACAACGTCGATTACGACATGGCCGCCCGGTGCTAACAACGGTTCGAGCCGGGAAAATGCTGTTTCGATGTCGTCAAGATAGTCCTCATAGGTGCTCTCTCCGGTGTAGTTTCGAAAGGGATTCCGATCGTCAGTCTGTTCCATAAATGGCGGCGAGGTGAAACAGCAGTCACAAGACGGGAACCACGACGGCTCCAAGTCACGGACATCACCCTGGCGAACGTTCTCCGACCTCGTAATCTGCTCCCGGATGTGTGCGACGCGCTCGGTTTCGTACTCAACGCCGTACGGAACTCGATCCAGCCGTTCTGCAGCCGCGAGAGTCGTTCCGTATCCTGCAAAGATATCTATCACGGTATCATGGGGCTTGGTATATTCTTCCAGAAATCGCTCGACGAGCGCATCTGGCGTCCGAACCTCGGTAGTGTGACCCGAAGGTAACTCGCCCTCGTGCGTGTATTTGAGCGAGAGTACGGTTTTCATACGTCACATCACCCAATCAGGTAGTTGAAATTTCGGTTCTACGGGTCAGTTCCCCTATACCTTGTTCGTTGGCTCCCTTGCATTGGCTGCTCAGTCTCCCCTGTACTGATCGTTCGCCGAACACCGCAGCGGCGTGAGTTTCCCAGGACTGCGCCGGCCACGAAGCAATAAACCGGCTGAGACAGGCGTGGGAAGCGGGTACATATTCACCACCGGGACAACTATCGTGACTGAAAAAGACCAACTACTGATGGCAAGCCGATGGACGCTACTCGCGACCGGGCGTCTACTGAGCGGCGGGCTCGTTGCGATCTCCATCGCGCTCTCGTTCCCGGAATTGCCGCTGACTTCGTGTACAGATGTCGGATACAGCGGCGCTGGACCGCCCGGCGGATTCGAGTATGACGAGTTCTACGTGGGAGTGGTCGGCTACTTGCCCAATGGAGGCGTGAATCGATGCGATACGCCGATCGTGACGGTTGCCGTCGGGCTACTCGGAGTCGGGGCGGGATGCTCAGAAACGAGCGCTGGGGGCGGTAAGACGCTCACCTGCAGGTGATGCGGGTGATCGGTAAATCGCACACCAAACCGAGGAATGGCACTCCGACGCGCCGTGGGCACTTCCTCGACGTTACTCGACTGGCGTCCACTCGCTCGCCGCCCGCTCTCGGAGCAGTTCGCGGAACTCCGCCGTCGTCCGCTCGAGTAACTCGCCGGACGACCAGTCGAGGATCACGCCGTAGCGGCGAATGAGATCCAGTTTGTCGAGTTCACCCTCGTGGTAGCGCTCGGTGATCGCGTCGGGGTCTTCCCGGAGCCAGTCCTCGCGATTGGCGCGGATGAACGCGCGCTGCTCGTCGGTTGCCTCGGGATCAATCTCGTACGCACAGACATCCGGATCGATTTCCTCGATGACGACGCCGTAATCCCGCTCGGCACGTTCGACGGACACGTAGTCGTCTTTGACATCCTCGAGAACCGCCTCGGGATCGCGTTCCAGCGGGTCGCCGAATCCGCCGCCGCCCGACGATGGACGGACGAACTCGTCTCCCTCGTCGATCGGGACGTTCGAGAACACGGTCCCCATGTCCTGGGACTCGCCGTCTCGAGTAAGGGTGACGCCGTGGGGAATGCCCGGAAGCCCGCCATTGATCCCCCAGGTGATCGACCGGGCGCGGTCCGAACAGTACGACATGACGCTGTTCTCACAGGCGAGCATCCGGCCGCCCTTGCGGAGTCCGCAGCCGCCGCGGAACTCGCCGGGGCCCGCAGAGTCGGTGACGATCGAGTGCTCGCTGGTCACGAGCGGCGTGTCTCGCTCTTGGCCCTCGAGCGACTGGACGGCGAGTCCGGCTCCGAATACCGGCGCGGTCGCGTTCGATCCGTCCTTGCCGTCGCGGCCGCCCCAGCCCCCGGCCATCCAGTCGTACCAGGCGAACTCTTGGCCGTCGCGCCCAGGGCGCTGGTCCTGCCCGCCCGCGAGCAGGTACTCGAGGTTGAACGCACAGGCCATCGCCCGCTCGGGCAGCACCTCCGACCAGAGTTCGAAAATGGCGTTCATCACCTTCTCGTACGCGCCGGCGACCGAGCCCGTCACGGGAACGGGTTCGGGTGCGTTGACGACGGTTCCCTCAGGAAGGTCGGCGCTGACGACGCGGTAGAGCCCCGAGTTCAGCGGCACGTCGGGGAAGAACATCTTCGTCCCGGAGACGACCGCCGAAAAGGAGGTCCCGAACGTCGAGTTCAGGAAGTTGCCGACGTACTCGTCCGATCCGGAGAGGTCGTAGTGGACCTCGTCGCCGTCGATGGTCATCTCGACATCGATTGTGACGAACCCTTCTTCTTTGTTCGGGTCGGCATCGATGTAGTCCCGGGTGTGCCAGGTACCGTCGGGAAGGTCGCTGAGTTGCTCGCGCATGATGCGCTCGACGTAGTCCTTCGACTCGTCGAAGGCGGTCATGACCGTGTCGACACCGTACTTCTCGACGAGTTCGAGCAGTCGTTCCTCGGCTATCCGCGTCGCCTCGGTCTGGGCGCGAAGGTCGCCCATGCGGTCCTCCGAAAGGCGCATGTTGGTGGTCAGAAGGTTGGCAACGTCGTCGCGGAACTCGCCGGCGTCCCAGATTTTCAGCGGCGGGATGCGCATTCCCTCCGCGAAGTGGTCGTTCGCCTCGATGTTGAACGAGCCGGGAGCCGGGCCGCCCACGTCGGCCCAGTGGCCGTTGGACTGCGTGACGGCGATGAGTTCCCCCTCGTAGAAGACCGGCCGCATGATCCGAACGTCGTTGATATGTGTCCCGCCGAGGTAGGGGTCGTTGACGATGTAAACATCGCCAGGATTGATGTCGCCCTCGAAGTATTCGAGGGTCTCTTTGCAGGTGTAGTGGAGGGTCCCGACGTGGACGGCGATGTCCTTCGACCCCTGCATCACCGTGTTCCCCTCGGCGTCGTTCAGACAGTTGCTGAAGTCGCGATTGTAAATGACGAACGAGTAGCACGTCCGTCGGATCTGCTGTGCCATCCGGTCGACGAGGTTCGTGAAGGAACTGCGAAGCACTTCGAACGTAACCGGGTCGAGATCGATGTCCGTCTGTGGTTGCGTTTCAGTCATGATTACACCGTGAGGATAATGGTACCCGTCTCGTCGACCTCGGCCGTCGCGTTCGGCGGGACGACCACCGTCGAGTCCATTTGCTCGACGATCGCAGGTCCCTCGAGCGTCGCCCCCGCCCCGAGTGAAGCGCGCTCGTACACGGCCGTGTCGATGAACTCGCCTGCAGCCTCGAAGTACGCATCTCGGGTCGTTCGCCGGGCCGTATCAGCCTTCCCCGAGTCGATTTCGGGGAACGAGGGTTTCTCGACAACGCCGCGACCGGTCACGTGCAATCCGTAGACTTCGACCGGTTGGCCCTCGTCAGAGTAGGCGTACGTCTGTTCGTGCTGGCGATGGAAGCGTTCCCGAATCGTCTCCATGCTTTCGAGCGGGCGCGAGCAGCCGACCTCGAGCGAGCGCCACTGGCCGGTATACCGCATCTTGATCTCGTGATCCATCTGCATCTCGCTCTCGTCGATTCCCTCCTCGTCGAGTCGCTCGCGGATTTCGGCCTCCATGTCCGCGAACGCGGTCTCGATATCGTCGACGATATCCGCCGCGGCGTCGGCGATAAACGTCTGCGAGAGATCGTGTTCGACGTCGACCAGCAGACAGCCGAGCGCCGAATTGATTCCTGGATAGGGCGGGATAATGACCTGTGGAACGTTCATCTCCCGAGCGACGTGTGCCGCGTGTAACGGTCCCGCACCGCCGAATGCGACGAGTGCGAAATCGCGCGGATCGAAGCCCTTACTCGTCGAAACCAGTCGCACGGCGTTACACATGTTCGCGACCGCGATCTGTTCAATCGCCGACGCAGCCTCCGTGAGCTCGAGTCCGAGCGGATCGGCGATGTCGCGCTGAATAACTTTCCGGGCGGGTTCGGCGGTCGCGTTCATGTCGCCGCCGAGGAACCGATCCGGATCGACCCAGCCGAGGACGACGTTCGCATCGGTCGTCGTCGGTTTATCTCCACCCCGAAGATAACAAGCCGGTCCTGGATCGGCACCCTGGCTGTTCGGGCCAACCCGAAGCGAGCCACCGTCATCAATCCAGGCAATTGAGCCACCGCCGGCACCGATCGTTTCGATATCCGTCGATGGGAACATGATCGGATACCCGTACTCGACGGCCCACTCGTCGGTCATCTCGATATCGCCCTGGTGCGTAAGCGAAACGTCAGCGCTGGTACCGCCCATATCGAACCCGATCGCGTTCTCGAAGCCGCACTGATCGGCAATATACTGGCTCGCGATCGCGCCCGCTGTCGGGCCCGAGTTTGCGATACGAGCCGCGTAGTAAGCGATGGCCTCAGTCGTCATCACGCCGCCACCCGAATGCATGGCGAGGACATCGCCATCGTATCCACGCTCATCGAGTTTAGCTTCGAGATCGGTCAGATAGTCGCGGACAACCGGCACCAGCGCTGCGTTGATGACTGTCGTGCTGGTCCGTTCGTGCTCGAACATCTCCGGCAAAATCTCGTGGGATGTACAAACGAACGCAGCAGGATACTCCGCCGCGACGATTTCCTCGACTCGTTGTTCGTGCTCTCCATTAACGTATGCATTGATCAACGAGACAGCAATCGTATCGATACCGCGCTTCTCGAAGATCCGAACGACCTCTCGAACAGTCTCCTCGTCTAGGGGTTCGACGACGTTTCCCGCATAATCGATACGCTCGGCTACCTCGAGTCGATCCCGCCTCTGTACGTAGGGATCGGCAACGTCCTCGTACGCATCCCAAAGATCCTCTTTCGTCCCGTCGCGGATTTCGTGTACGTCCCGAAATCCCTCGGTCGTGATCAGGCCAATTCGCGGCAATTCGCGCTCGATAAGCGCGTTTGTCCCGACGGTCGATCCGTGCGAGAAGAACTCCAAGTCGCCGATTTCCGTATCTGACTTGGTCAGTCCGTTGATGACTCCGTCAGCGGGATTAGCCGGCGTCGAGGGCGTCTTCTCGATTTCGACGTCTCCCGTCTCTTCGTCAAAGAGAATGACGTCCGTGAACGTTCCACCGATATCTATGCCAGCGCGTCTCATACTATCATCCCACACATCATCTCACGGTCAGACTATATAATCGTTCCCCTCAGGATCGGATGTGATTCTACTGAGATCGGACAAATAGATACTTGTCTCCTCTCCACTTGTTTCATTGAACACAACCCAATGATATCGAGAGTTGGAGAATAGGCTACAGTTGCTAGTCACTTCCGAGATGAGTTTTTCTATAGTATTCTCGTCACTTCGGACCACACCGATACTGGATTACGTCTACACTATCGCTCTGCTCCGCGGCGAAGTGGACCACTGATTCGTTCGTATCTCGGACCTTCGACTCCCAGTTACACGTGTGGATGAACTCTGTCAATAGCTTCGTCGACGGCTTCAGTTTGTCCGAGGATGGTGATGCGGTCGCCGTATTCGAGTTCGAAATCACCGCGGGGAACCGTGCTCTCACCACCGCGGTCGACGAGCGCAATCAGCACCTCGTTTGGAATCTCGGCGTCGATGTCGGCGATGGTCCGGCCGACGAGTTTCTCCGCGGTTACCTCGATCTCTTGGACGTCACCGCTTCGGCCCAGTTCCGTCATCCAGTTCGACAGCGCCGGGCGTTCGATCATGTTATCGATTCCCCACGCAGTTGCCATTGTGGATGACACTGTCTTGACGCCGAGTTCTTCGAACGCGTCAGCATTGTCGGGATCATTGACTCGGGCGATGACCGTCTCGACATCGAACTTCGACTTGGCGAGCTGGGCGATCAACAGATTCGTGTCGTCATCACCGGTGACAGCGGCCACGGTCTTCGCGTTGTCAGCGCCGGCGTTCCGCAGAGCCTTGGTATCGGTACCGTCGCCTTCGCGGACGGAGAAGCCGTCGGCCCGCGCTTGCTCGGCTATCGAGTCGTCATTTTCCAGTACGATAACGTTCTCTTCGCGTTCTTCGAGGCGCTCAGCGAGCGCGCGGCCCACCTGTCCGCCTCCGACAATGAGTATTCGCATTGGTATCACACGTAATCGTTCCGCGATCTGTCTGGCAAAGCCACCCTCGAACACGACCGTCACGAGGATGACGAGAAACACCGTCCCCACGAGGGCGTTCGCTCCTTCCGGGTTTGACGGCGGTTCCGTCGTCTGTAGTTGGATGGCGAACAGCGTCGCCACGCTTGCTGGAATGATCCCCCGCGGACCGACGAAGCTCATGAACACCCTCTCGTTGCGCGTGAACTGTTCACCCCTCGTCGACAGGAAGACGAGTAGCGGACGAACGACCAGCGCGATGATCACCACGACCGCTAGCCCCTTGAGGCCGAGAGTCAACAGCGTCTCGAAATCGATGAGTGCAGCGAGCGCGATGAATATAAACGAGAGAACGACGAGCGTAACGTCGCCCTTGAACGACTCGATGGTCTCCTTGTACGGGAGGTCGGTATTTCCGAGAAGTATACCGGCGGTTGCGACGGCGGCGACCCCCGCCTCAGAGGCGATGGTATCCGCGATACCGAACGCAACTATCGCACCCGCGAGCGTCATCAGGCGAGCGTTCTGGGGCGTCCCACCGGTTGCGAGGTGGACCTGCGTAAGCAGATACCAGAGTACACCGGCGACGACGATACCGACGAGCAGGCCCACGCCGAGACGCATCGCGAACTCGCTGACGTAATCCGTCGGATTGGCCTCTTGCGACGCGAGTAATTTGAAGATGACAACTGCGAGGATAGCCGCGGTCACGTCGTTAACGATCCCCTCGATTTCCAGTGCCGCGGCCACCCGGTTGTGGACTGGCACGACTGAGAGGATGGGTGTGACGACTGTCGGCCCCGTCGCCACGAGGAGCGAGCCGATCAATGCCGCTATCGCCCACTCAACAGCCAACAGGAAGTGAACCGCCACCGTCGTCCCAAGGAACGCGACTAGGGCCCCCACTGTCACCAGTCGGAGTGCAGCAGCGGGCGCCTCGCGAAGCTTCTCGACGGTGAGGTGGAACGCACCCTCAAACACGATGATCGCTACGCTCAAGCCGACGATAGTCGACAGTGCAGGCCCGAACGACTCTCGACTCACGAGTCCGACGCCCTCCGGTCCGACAGCGACACCTGCGAGAATGAGAAAGAGTACGCTCGGGACGCGATACCGGTCGGCGAGCACCTGCGCGCTCACGCCAAGTGCGATGATCAGTGCAATAATTAACAGCAGGTTCGACCCACCCTCTACCACAAGCGGGACCAGAGTACCGTTCGGAATTACGAGCGGGATCACCGTCTCACCCAACCCGTTGAACAGCGGGCGTTCGAAACCACCGGTCGGGTCCACGAGTGCATCTTAGTGAAGATATTGGTTCCACGCTTATAAATGCCAAATTACCGGTATCTCATCGATGTCCGAACTAAATTGACAGCCAAATAACACTCTGGTCACGGACTGGATGCACTACGACTCTTTCCTCTGCGAGCATCACGGGAACGGAAGCTTCTGATTGCAGTCAGAAATCATAGATACTCCCCCGCCACACATTGTTGCTTGCAGCGCATCGCTTGGATACTGTATTCGAAAGCGTCTCGCCTCGGTCGTCGATAGTCACACTGGAGTTGAAATACCGTGGGAGACTGTACCAGCGTAACGTTGGAGACTCAGTAATAGAGCGAGAGCCACCGTCGCATTAGCGACGCGGTGGCTCTCGCTGGAATTGGCGTCTTCATCATCCTCTTCGAGCGACTCATACACCCGAACGCCGTCTACCGACAGTCATCACGCAGTAGTAACGGCGGCCAGGATCGAAATAACCCCCCGGCTCAAACCCTCCGAACCAGTGACCACATCTCAGAACCCAATCACAACTCCGTCACTAGCCGACAGACACGCCACCAGATTGAACTCGAAAACATCGTCAATGGATCGAAATCGATTCGAACACAAGTAGCACAAAAGACGGCGAATACCGAAGACTACGCGGTTTAAATGAGATATGAATAAAAGCGGCGAATCGAGTTTCCCAGAGGATCTCTCACTCCAGTACTCACCGATACGCAGGTGGGCTTATCGTCCGTGTTCGGGATGGGTACGGGAGGAACCCCACCGCGATGGCCGCTTACAACCCGAGCGACGGAATCGAACCGTCTTCAGAGACCACTCGCTCGGAGATTGAATATGAGTGGAGGCGGCGAATCGAGTTTCCCAGAGGATCTCTCACTCCAGTACTCACCGGTACGCAGGCGGGCTTATCGTCCGTGTTCGG
>NZ_AOIL01000010.1 GCF_000337595.1 Natrialba taiwanensis DSM 12281
ATGTACGTGTAGTCCAGTTTGCGTCCGGACCCGTTCACGAGTCCGATCCAGATGCAGTATGAATGTGTGGCTTGGCCGATTAGTGCTCGCGGGCTCAACGTCTCGTTGCCTCGACGCGTACACCCCGAGTCTATCGATCTTCTCTTCTAGAAGTGGCCTCAGTGGTTCCTCTTTTCCAGGTGGGTTTCGAGCTTAGATGCGTTCAGCTCTTNCCCCGAGTCTATCGATCTTCTCTTCTAGAAGTGGCCTCAGTGGTTCCTCTTTTCCAGGTGGGTTTCGAGCTTAGATGCGTTCAGCTCTTACCCCGTGGTGCGTGGCTACCCGGCACGTGCTCTGTCGAACAGCCGGTACACCAGTGGCACCCATTCGGAGTTCCTCTCGTACTATACGAACGTTCCTGTCAGGAACCTCACACCCCCAATAGATAGCAGCCGACCTGTCTCACGACGGTCTAAACCCAGCTCACGACCTCCTTTAATAGGCGAACAACCTCNGTGACGACTCTGTTATCCCTAAGGTAGCTTTTCTGTCAGCAATTGGCCGCATCAAGCAGCCTAATTGGTTCGCTAGACCACGCTTTCGCGTCAGCGTCCGTCGTTAGGCCGGACACTGTCAGACTTCCGTATGCTCTTGCGCTCTTTCCCGCGTCTCCGACGCGGGTGAGGAAATCTTGGGGCGCGCCCGATATCTTTTCAGGCGCGTACCGCCCCAGTCAAACTGCCCGGCTACCAGTGTCCTCCGCCAGGAGTGAGAGTCGCAGTCACCATCGGGTAGTATTTCAATGCTGCCTCGGTGGCCCGCTAGCGCGGGTACCTGTGTAACGGCTCCTACCTATGCTGCACAATGGCGACCACGTCTCAGTGACAGCCTGCAGTAAAGCTCTATAGGGTCTTCGCTTCCCCTTGGGGGTCTCCAGACTCCGCACTGGAACGTACAGTTCACCGGGCCCAACGTTGGGACAGTGGCGCTCTCNATAGGGTCTTCGCTTCCCCTTGGGGGTCTCCAGACTCCGCACTGGAACGTACAGTTCACCGGGCCCAACGTTGGGACAGTGGCGCTCTCATTGATCCATTCATGCAAGCCGCTACTGAAGCGGCAAGGTACTACGCTACCTTAAGAGGGTCATAGTTACCCCCGCCGTTAACGGGTCCTTCGTCCCATTGTACTGGGTGTTCAGATACCCGCACTGGGCAGGATTCAGTGACCGTACGAGTCCTTGCGGATTTGCGGTCACCTATGTTGTTACTAGACAGTTNTGGGTGTTCAGATACCCGCACTGGGCAGGATTCAGTGACCGTACGAGTCCTTGCGGATTTGCGGTCACCTATGTTGTTACTAGACAGTTGGAGCGCCCGAGTCACTGCGACCTGCCCCATTGCAGGGCAGGCATCCCTTATTGCGAACGTACGGGACTAACTTGCCGAATTCCCTAACGTCGGTTATTCCCGACAGACCTTGGCTTTCGCTGCCACGAGTACCTGTGTCGGATCTCGGTACGGACGGTATGCTCGTCTTTTCACGGGCTCCAGGTTGGCTCGACTTACGCTATCCAGCCATTCGATCGCTTCGTGCCATTACGGCTTCCACGCTCTTCGACTGTTTGACCGGGCGACTGCCCGGTTCGAGCGGCCCCGAAGCGTCAACTTTGATTGCATACCGGCACAGGAATATTAACCTGTTTCCCTGTTGTCTCAGTCGAACTGCGGTGAGACTTAGGACCGGCTAACCCTCAGCTGATTAGCATTGCTGAGGAACCCTTNATTAACCTGTTTCCCTGTTGTCTCAGTCGAACTGCGGTGAGACTTAGGACCGGCTAACCCTCAGCTGATTAGCATTGCTGAGGAACCCTTACTCGTTCGGCCGTCGGGGTTCTCACCCGACTCACGCTGCTACTATGACCAGGATTTTCGTTTCTGAACGGTCCACACGAACTCTCGTTCGCGCTTCCACCCGAACAGAACGCCAACCTACACGGTTGCCCTGTCAGGGGCACGGCCAGGTCTCGGTGGTGGATTTGAGCCCCGATCATTTTGGGCGCCTCAAACCTCGGCCGGTAAGCTGTTACGCTTTTCTTAGAGGGTAGCTGCTTCTAAGCTCCCCTCCCGGCTGTCTGGGGCTTGAGACCACCTTCGATCGCACTTAATCCACACTTGGGGACCTTAACCCGGCGCTGGGTTGTCTCCCTTACGGTACACAGGCTTACCCCGTGCACCGAACTCCCTGCGTCAAACGACGTTCGTAAGTTCGGAGTTGGACAGGGGGGCGCACTCCTCTCGGAGTGCGGTCCCCCAATCCGTAGCTCTACCTCACGAACTATCTCGGCAGAGGTAATGCTTCGACATTTTTCGGTTGGAACCAGCTGTTTCCGGACTCGATGGGCCTTTCCCCCCTAGACATAGATCACGCGAGGGTATTGTAGGACACCAACGCTAACAGGCCTCCACGTGCCTTTCGGCACGCTTCACCTTGTCCATGTCTAGATCGTCCGGTTTCGGGTCGTGCCCGTTTGACTCCCCGCGCTTGAACACGG
>NZ_AOIL01000011.1 GCF_000337595.1 Natrialba taiwanensis DSM 12281
CGGTGAATGCTAATGCACTCACACTAAATGGGTCCACGTTCGGTGAGCGGCCGCGATCGTGAACCGATCGGGCGTCACCGAACTACCAAGGCTCACATCAGACCACATCTTCTGGCGGACCAGAGGGGTGCAGTCCTCATCTCCTTCTACTATTTTGTAGACCCCGGTTCATACTTAAGGCCTACGAACTGCGTCCTCAAAGAGAGTGAGTCTCAACCGTGTCTAATAGGGACACTCTCAACGAGAACAGATAATGTCGATGGGCGGAGAGATGCAGCGTGTACTGAAACTGATGACCACGAGAGGAACTTCTACCAGTTTCAGCTCAGTTGGAAAATCCTAGACACGTCACAGATACACGTGGCCCTTGGATAGCTCACTGCTCTCTGCTGAATTCATTACGGTACGCTTTCACTGGGAGTACTCACACTCGCGAGTTCGTTCGTGATGCTTCGCTCTCATAGCCCCTAGAGGTTCCGTACAATACCGAGACCGGCGTCATGACGAGTTCGCGCTCAGGATCGATTCGACTACGCGTATAGCGGCGAGTATTTTATCGCCCGTTTCACCATCTTATCGAGTCCTCTCGACGTTCTCGAACAACTTTCCTCGCGTCGCAAAAGAGGGATAGTGAAGAATCGTCTTTCCTCGAGTTCACGCTGAGAAGAGATGGGGACACCGGGTTTCCGGTGAATAGCGGGACTGCACCCAGTGAATAGATTTCTTTTGCGCGCGAGCTAACACACCGTGTTTCCGGTGAAATGAGGAGGGGAGATACGCCGACTGAACGGGGGATGCCTGCTCCCATAGAGACTGATCACACCGGGTTTCCGGTGAATTGTGAGTTCGTCATCGCCGAATGAACTGAGCTTCCGGATGACGAACAATAGTATAGAGAGTAACGGTAACGATCCCAGTAGATTCTACCCTACGTACGCTGCCTTACGACACCGTCTCAGCAAGGACATCGCGGACGACTTCCGGGTCCTCCAGGAGCGTGTGTTCTGTATAGCTCCCCTCGGCACTCCCGCCGCTATGCCTAGATTGTTCGAGGATGTCCAGAAACGCGTGTTCTTTCAACAGATCTCGAACGCGACGAAGCGAGAGCGTATCCGCTCCCTCCTGCCGACAGATTTGCTCATACACATCGTACACGCGTGTGGTTCGAAAGCCATCGGTCTCATCTGCCGCATCACTGTATGCACCCTCGGGGTTGTGCTCAAGAGACAGCACTGTCAATGCCTGGAGCACGTATCGAGAATGCGGTGTCGACCCACGAATGAGTTCACGGAACCGATCGACTTCCGCGCGCTCGCGCGCTTGCACGACGAACTCTTCTCGAACGGTCTCCGCTCCCTTGGCCTGTGCGATCTCCCCGGCATACCGAAGAATGTCGATTGCCTTTCGCGCATCACCGTGCTCTCGAGCTGCGAGCGCCGCTGCACGCGGAATAACTGCATCCTCGAGTACTCCATTCCGGAACGCATCGTTTCGTGCAGCCATAATTTCGTTGAGTTGCCCTGCATTGTACGGCGGAAAGACGAACTCGCGCTCACAGAGACTCGACTTGACCCGCTCGTCCATCCGATCTTTGTACTTGATCTTGTTACTGATGCCCATAACACCGATCTTACAATCGGTTACCTTTCCCGCCTCACCCGCGCGCGAAAGTTGCATAAGGATCGCATCGTCCTCGAGTTTGTCAATCTCGTCTAAGATAATCAACGTGACATCGTATTTCTGGTCGAGAATTCGCCAAAGTCGCTTGTAATACGTCGCCGTACTGATCCCCTTGTCTGGAATGTAGATTTCCGTCTCCTCCGTGTTAACTGAACTCGCGATCGTCTGAACAGCCTGCGTTTCAGTTGTATCCTGTGCACAATCAACGTAGGCAAAGACGGCATCGACACCTTCCTCCTCGGCCGTGCCAACGAGTCGTCGAGAAACGTACTTAGCACAGAGCGACTTTCCGGTTCCAGTCTTGCCATAGATCAGCACATTACTTGGACTCTGGCCGAAAATCGCAGGATTGACCGCATTTGCAAGCTGACCGATTTCCTCGTCACGTCCGACGATCCGGCCTTCATCCGGGAGGTGGCTAATTTCGAGGAGTTCCTTGTTGACAAAAATTGGATCCTCCCGAATAAAGAGATCGTCGGAATCAGACATACCTTGGACACCGTGTTTCCGGTGAAACATCTTGAACGTTTCGTCACTGGTGCGGAGAGCGATCAATATGCAGAGAGACGGGCAAAGACAAAAAAGAGAGCTACCACGGAGACACACACACCGGGTTTCCGGTGAAACGGGTGTGTTGGTGCAGAGTGGTCCAGATGAAATAGGGGTAGGTTGGATACAATGTCAACACTTCCCGAACGATAGAGCCACAAACAGAGATAGGTAAAGAAAGACACCGAAACAGGTAAAAGAGCAAGAAGAGGCGTTCCAACGATGAAGACAGGCCTAACTCGAAGTTCAGTAATAAGAGGTTCAGCTATCAGAGGAGTTCAGTGCGGAACGCCAAACGGAAAGAGTCGACATCAGAACGGATAAAGCGGTATTTTCGACTGGAAAAGACTACCTTTTGGCGACGATGTCTTCTTTATAGTTTGCGACTGAATCAATGGACTTTACTCAGGTGTTGTATATAAAACCATCTGTTTAATGAGGGAATACTTCTAGTTCCCTCCCCGTTCTGGATTCCTATTTCACCGGAAACCCGGTGTGTGTCTGTAGTGGTAGCAGAAACTTCCGTTGGGAGTTCAGTAGCCGGTTGAACATCTCGCTTCGGAAGAGTTCTGCTCAGATTGCCGGTCAGAACAGCAGTCACTCCACTCTATTCTTGCATTTCACCGGAAACCCGGTGTGTGCGTCTCGGAACTCCGCTTTCTAGGGGACTTGCTGATAGTCGGATGCTCATACTGCTGGACAGCAGTCAATACGAGACTGTTTCTCTTGTCGGCCGCTGAGCGTCCCATTATAATCTCTCTGGACACCTGGTTTCCGGTGAAAATCGCGGCCAACCACTGTGTAGTCGACTCTCTCCAGCGTTCTCTTCTGATCTTGTAGTGTTCTTTCTTCTCTGAACTCGTCTTTTCCGCTGTGCTACAAACCCTTTTAAGCTTGATCTCCTTCCGAGTCTGCTCTTGGAGCGATCCTATCCCGGTGGGATTCCACCGGAAATCCGGTGTGTTGTTGCAATGATCTCATCTGAGAGTTGCTATCGACGATCAGCAGCTATCAACTTTGATTAGTGCACTGCCTCGGGGTCAAGTGGTTCGAGACGTTGGCGTCTCGTCATCACGGAAGAACTCCGCTCTCTCGAACGACCCCGGGGCACTTGCCTTGAACCACCTGTAGAAACAGGAAGCCAGCAAGAGTGGGGTACTGATTTCTGGGAGTGGTACTGGTTGCTGAGAGTTCAGTTGATTCCGCTATTTATTCCTCATACGTGATCTTCGCGAGCCCGATTTGGATTCATGACCTCGATGAATCCGTATCAGGACTCACTATCATTTTGGCAAACTGCCGTGGTGATAGAGCTAGGGACGGCGCGGTTAACAACGGGTGTTGTTACTAATGTTGACAAGTCTTATTGGCGTGTATTCCTGACCAATGACTGATGGCTTCTCGAAAAAACGGTTCTGACTCGGTAGTAGGGGCCCTCACTATCTCAAAAGAAGAATCTTCACCTCGCCGAGCTCGTCTTGCGAATTCGATTATCTTCGGAATCCTCGGAGCAGTTTTCGCGACTTGGGCAGTTCGTATTCCTGCCGTGAGTTCTGCGCTGTCCCTTTCGGAGGGAGATATCGGAATCGCACTGCTTGGACTTGCAACCGGAAGCATCATCGGACTGGTAGCAAGCGGTATTCTCGTCTCTCACTATGGTGGGCGACACGTAATCCGTGGTGGACTCGCTGTCTATAGCCTTACACTCGTGATTATTGCGCTCGCTGATGGACTCGCCATGCTTGTCGGCATTCTCCTCGTCTTCGGCTTTGGAAAGGGGCTGATCGATGTCGCAGCGAACGCTCAGGGCGTCCGAATCGAACAGTCCTATTCAGGGCAGATCATGGGTAGCTTCCACGCACTATTCAGCGGTGGTGGGCTGGTCGGCGCAGGACTCGGTGCGGTCGCGACGAGCTTGGATCTCTCTGTCCAGACTCATTTCATGCTCGTAGGGGCTTCGTTCCTCACTATTGGAGTTGTAGCAAGCCTGTGGCTATTCCCAAAGGACCCTGACACAGATACTGGGCCAACAGTTACACTGCCATCCCGGAAACTCATTGGCTTTTGCGCTATCGGCTTCTGTGCCCTGTTCATCGAGGGTGTCGGTAATGACTGGAGTGCTGTCTTCCTCGAAACCAGCGCGCATGCTTCCGCAACGATCGCTGCGCTCGGCTTTGCAGCGTTCTCTCTTACGATGATGGTTGGACGATTTCTCGCCGATTGGATCGTCGACTGGGTTGGTCCAACACAATTCATTCGCCTCACTGCAGCCGTAGCCGCTACCGGCGTTGCAGTCACGCTTCTCGCCCACCCAGTCCTCTCACTGATCGGGTTCGGTATCCTCGGACTCGGTCTAGCCGGCATTATGCCGGTTGCGTTGAGCCTCGCCGGTAATTTCGATCCCGATTCTCCGACGGAACCGGCAATCGCTGCAGTCTCGACCGCAGGCTATGCCGGATTCGCCGTCGGTCCGGTTGCAATTGGTCTCATTGCAGAGACGACATCACTGCGCACGGCGTTCGTCCCTGCCCTCGGTTTGGCAGTTCTCATCGTCGTGTTCTCCGGGATTGTCCCGACGATTACCCGCGCTCCCCGCGACAGCGAAACAACCGCCTGACCCACGGCGAACTCGTGTGTCGTTCCTTGCGAACCGTCGTCTCAGTACTTACGAACCGCTGGCCTCAGTCTCAACCTGATCGATCGTGAAGCGTTTGGCAGCGATATCCTCGATATATGCACCGCGCCCGCCAACGGTATAGACTGTTTCAGTCGTCTCAAACTGAATCTGGGCTTCAGCAGCGAGTTTCAGGAGTGATGTGTCCTCCGTCTCTGATCGAGATCCGGTATAATTGACGGCAACGAACTGGCCAGTAAGTTGACACTCGCGTCCAGTGGTCGTATATTCCCCAGTAATCTGCCCCGTTACTCTCTGTTCCGCTTCGATGAGTGGTTCGATAGCACGAATACATTCGGTAATTTCGACGAACGAGTACGGGGGGTTGTCGTTCCGATCGGTATAGATCGGTTCGTATACTTCCCAGAGACGTGTCAGGTAGTACCAATGGAAGACGTATGCAGTCGTGTAGTCATCGATGAGAACGCCGTATTCTTGCGGGAGTCGATTCGGCGTCGCATAGCACGCCCGCTCTCGATCAACTAATACGAGAAACGGCCCTGAGAGTTCACGATGGCGAACTTCGGTACAGACGCCTTCGAACTCGGCTTCTTCGACGGTGAAAGTGTCGTCCTCTGGCAGATACAGCGAGAGGTGGATGTGAACGTCGCGGTCGTAGGCGTCCCGAAGTAGCGGTTGAAGGGTGGTAAATTGGCTGGGCGTCGCGGCTAGCTGAATGTGCTCGCAAGCGTCTGTGATCGCATCACGCGCGTGGTCGAAGACGGTTCGAAACCGCTGGACGAGACTGACGTTCCCGTCGCGTCGTTCGGGTTCCTGGTATCGGGTTTCGATTTCGTCGATGGCGGATTTGTACTGCTGGATCGCTGTTTTGATTCCAGTCAGGGCCTTCTGTGGATCGTTTGCCCGCGCATACAGGCGATCCTGATCGTAGACGGTAACGTATCCCAGCTCGTCCAGTGTCCGGAGGACATCGTAAATCCGTGGTTGAGGCACGTCACTCGCCGATGCGAGTTCACTTGCGGACGTAGTGCCCAGTTCGAGTAGAGTGGCGTATGCAGCCGCCTGGTATGGAGACAATCCGGCGTCTTCCAGGACAGTGAGTAATTCATCAGTCTCCATTGACGCCAGCAGATTGTCCGGGCAGACGTATAAACACCCGCACGGAAGCCGTGATTAGACCCGGTATTGCGGGTTCGGGTCGGCTGTTCATCGTTGGTACCGATCGCGCTGGAGACGGATAGACCACAAACAAACGTCAACTACTGTGCGTTGCGCTCCATCCGTCGCTAACCGCGGTTTACTGATTGTGCGAACACTGCGACTGACTGTGCGAATGCTTGCCCGTGTTTTTTGGCGCTCTTCGGCGTGGACTTTTGCCTGAGAGCCGCCGTGACAGATACACAATCGTCGGTATTCTGTGCCTCAAGACTATGCATACCGCTGTTGACCAACTAGCGTCTGAAGCCCAAACCCACCTCGAATGGCGATATCTTCAGACGAGACACCGATTAACCGGTAATACACACACGAATACTGTTGCCGGCGTTTCGGCGACGTTCTATACGGAGACGTTTCGGGAATATCTCCGCGCCAGAGACTATCAAAACGAATCATTTCTCATTCACCGGCTGCTTGATGAAGTGGAGCCGACAGACGTCTTTTGGGACATCGGTGCGAATATCGGGACACACTCGTGTTATGTTGGGCAGCGTGTTTCGGACGTAATTAGCATCGAGCCCCATCCGTTGACTGCGTTGCGGCTGGTGGAAAACTGTCGCATGAACGATGTCGATGCGACAGTACTCGAGACGGCACTGAGCAATGAATCGGGGACGATCGAACTCTGTATTCCGGATCGGTTCGACGATGAACTCGGCGTGGGGACGTTCACAACGAGAGACCACGACGATGCGAATACCGTCTGTTCTGCGCCAGTTATGACCGGTGATTCGGCGCTAACCGAACATGATCTCCCTCGCCCAACAGTGATGAAAATCGACGTTGAGGGTGCCGAATATGACGTTCTCCGCGGGTTTGAAACCGCACTGGAATCGTGCCGAGCGATCTTCTGTGAAGTACACGAACGGTACGTCGATAGCGATCCCATCGTCGACCTTCTAACCAGCAACGGGTATACCGTGAAACTGCTCCGGACCCGCTCGCGAGAGACGCAACTCGTTGCGAGGAACTAGCGTCTACGATTCGATCTGGAATCGTCATCCGTCCTCCGAACTCTTATTGGACACTCTCGTATACCCCTAAGAAGATGGGGACGCAACAGTCGCGATCGAATCATCCCGAAATCTCTGTCCACGAACTCTTAGAACGAAGCGCACGCTCTGCTCTTCACTATCAGCGAGATGATGGATCATTCCCACCAGGGCGGAATTACGCGTACGATGAGCCCGAAACTCCGGTCAGAACGACGGCACATTGGTTGACGACCCTTTCAACGGTATACGAAATCACGGGTGACGAGAAATACTACCAGGCGGCGGATCACGCAACTGATTTCCTTCTCCAGAAATCGAACCGGCCCGATGGGTATACGTTCTATTGTCGCAAGACGGACGAGAAAGACGCCTGTAATGGCTTGGTTGGTCAGGCTGAACCGATACGAGCGTTATCTCTGGCTGGGGTACTACTGGGCCGACAGGACGCTAGTAGCACCGCTGAAGAAGTCTATTCGATCCATCCGTTCAACGAACAGGTAGGTCTGTGGGAGCGGATCGAAATCGACGGCCGTTCGCTGTCGTTCGACCGGACGATGAACCATCAGATTTTGTTTGCGGGGGCTGCAGTTGAACTCGTACCGGAGTCATCCGAGATAGAGGACGACCTTTGGCGGTTTCTTGATGGGCTTCGATCGAATCTCCGCGTTCACAGCGACGGGGTGATTAAACATTTTATCAGGCCGACTCCCCGACGCTCGGCTACACTCATACTACGGAACCGACGATATTGGCACCTTCTCAGAAATGAAGTGCTCTACCACGTCTACTCTCACTCACAGAAACGGTGGCTAAAGGAACTCTCCTACCAACCCGTCAATTTGCATCCGCTGGGCCGCCTCTACGATACCTTTCCGGACCATCCCCTTTGGACGATGGACAAAATCGAGAACGCCCGCTCAGTTCTCAAATCCGAGGCGAATCTGTCCAGGATGACTGAGTTATCTAGCGGGAGTGTTCTCCCGGGCATTCGATCGGCGTGTGCACTATCCTATTTCGAAACCGATGCAGACGAACTGGTACCACGAATCGAGCGTGACCTCCGCTACTACTTGGATGAAAACTATTTGTTATCTAACGGAGACGTGAACGCATCAAACCTCTCTTCGACGATCTCTCACCTAACTGACTTCCCGAATAAACAACTCTTTGAATGACCCATTCTCAGATCGAACATCGCCCATTCATCCGTAGATCATAGATGTGTGTGTGGATCTCTCGGTGCTGTCATTTTCGATGCCAACCGCACGGTCGAATCCAGGTTGAGATATGATATAATCACTCAGGCACCTGACTGAGTGCTTGTGGTAGTTCCGCTCCCACACTCGTGTGTCCGTTTTGACCTGAATTATACCGTAGCCGCTTTCGATCACTACGGACTTGGGCGGGCTCGGTCCGAGCAACGATTCCTGTTCCCTGATCGGGTCCGGTCCGAGCGAACTCTGCGGACTATCTTGACCTTTAGTGTTCAGCGGAAATCGCTATTCCGTTTGAACGATCGGACGTCGACTTCCACCGGAAACGCGGTGTGTCTGTGTCTCCGTCGGTGGGCCACGATCGATTATGCCGTAATCGTCAGGACGCCATCGTTGACTACCACGTCGTTTGCATCTGCGGGAATGCTGAACTCGAACTGGGACCCATCGACGACAACGATCGCCGTGTCGCCGACGATGTCGAGTGTTGGTTCGCCGGAGATGGGTCCGAAGTCGACGGCAATAATCTGTTCTTCGTCGTACTGTCTGTTCGTGATCGTAATATCATCCTGCTCGCCTGCGGCGGCCTCGAGTTCAGGTGGTGTTTCCATGAGGGATACTTGGAGGCGAGTGGTCGTAAGTCTCGTGCACGAACTTGCTGCGTGAGCGGTCGATAAGACGGTGTCGAGACAGGGGGCAGCGAGCAGAGACCGTCGTAGAGTTGTTGTGGTGGCGGTCTCGAATTATGAGTGTAGTTGTTGTGGTGCGGTCTCGAGTTGTGAAGGCTGTTTCCGACGGTGGCTATGCGATGAGGGCCAGTAGTGGTTCGCCCAAGAGAAGTAAGAGGATGTTATTGATAACGAGGAGCGTATAAAGGGAAGCGACGGCGAGAGTGAACTGAATGTCGTATGGATCCGAGAGGATGTGTCCGATGAAGACGATAAGGAGTGCGTATAGTGCTGCTGCAAGAGGGACACCGGCCAATCCGAAGATATTGAAGAAGAGAACAGTAATCGGATTGAGTTCGGTTGCATAGGGGACGACGAAGAAAAGCGTTGCAGCGACCATGTCAGTAAACCACAGAAAGAGGACAGTGATCCGTAGCGGTGGGGAGTCTGGCGGATCGAGTTCAACTATCTGTTGGGGAACTGTGTCGACTGCCATTAGTGGAGACTAGCGATAGTCGAAGTTACATTTGACCTTGCTTACGCTACTGAGAACAGTTCACATGGATAGTATGACTACTAGTGTATGACTGCGTTGGAGGGCTTCGGTACGAGAGAACCGTTTTGGGTCGGCGGACCAGAGTGGTTCATCGGCGTTGCTGGGAATGGGGTTGCAATACGATATCGGTTTGTATTAGAGTGCGAGAAGGTAGCCGCCGAACAGGTAGAGGATAGCGAGTATTGTCTGGAACGACAACGAGCCGATTGCAGAGAGGAGGACGAACGAGCGACTATCCATTTCGGAGAGGCCGGCAGGAACGGTAAGCAGGCCGCGGACGAACAGCAATGTATTGCTTCCAGCGACGGCAAGGGCACCCCAGCGATCGAACCAGGCGTCGAAGCGGTCGAGCCGTGATTCTGTGAGTGGAAACCATCGTTTTTGGATGATGTAGTCTCGGCCGGTATGGCGGGCGAGGACGAAGAGGCAGAATTGGCCGATGGTCGTGCCGACGACGGCGATTCCGACGATAGTGAGAGTCTGGGGAATCGACGAGCCGATCAGGGCGAGTGCGGCGGGGACGACGAGTTCACTGGGCATGAAGCGCAGTAGCATTGCGCCTTCGAGGAGGCAGAGGCCAAACAGGACGACGAACGCGAGATCGGAGGCGAAGAGTGACTCGAGCCAGGTTGGTGTCTCCTCGAGTTGCACGGGATACGGCTGCATTGGGTGGCTGTTGGAGGTCTTGTAGGTAAGCCTTAGTGGTGTCTTTTCAGATTATCTGGTAACTGACAGCTACAACGAGTGACTGAGCGTCACTATGAGGGATATACTCAGTGCAGCGGTTCCAATGAGGAGAACGACGCGATTGATGTAGCTATTTTTCGATTTGAACCAGTTGAGCGTCACGTGCTTGCGCGTGAGTGGGCTAAGTGGGGTGAGTCCCATGGGGGTGACGATGTCGCCGGCGAGGTGTGCGAGGATACTGGCGGTGCCGACGACGCAGCCAAACATGAAGACGGATCGAGTGGGGGAGACGACGAGTGCGGTTCCGATTCCGGCGACGATGCCGATAAGGATGGCAAACCAGAGTGTGTGTGTTGGTCCGCGGTGGTGGAGCCAGGGGAGGGGTTGATCGATGTCCGGCAGGTTTGCAACGGCGATGGCGATGACCGCACCCAGAATGGCGAGTTCGAGCGACCAGGTTCGTGCGACGAGTGGGACGAACGGCGCATATAGCAGTGCGTTGAATCCGGCGTGGCCTCCACGATACATAGCGGCTCGGTAGCAGCAGTTGGGGGCCGAATGGGGATTAACGTCTCGGTTGTTGGGGGTCGGCGATTCCGTAGTCTTGGAGCCGGAGTTGTGTGGCAGTTGTGTGACAGCGGTGATGGTTGTGGGCGTCTCTCTGTACCGGAGAGCTACCGGAGCGTGCGAACGCCGAACGCTGAAACCGAGAGGCCGCCGATTACGACCGGCATCCAGTAGATCGCGCCGCGGAAGATAAGGACGGCTGCGGTAACGACTGGAGCCTCAATACCGGTTGTGGGAACGAGAAGCGTGACGAAGGCGGCTTCGATACCGCCGAGTCCGCCCGGCAGTGGCGCGGCACCGGCCAGATTGGCAAGCGGGATGACGAAAAGCAGGACAGAGAAGGGGGCGTTGGAGCCGAGCGCGGCGAACGCTGCGGTCAGTGCGACTGCCTGTAAGACCCAACCAGCGAGCGAAAGACCGACGATAGCGGTGAGTCGCCATCGATTGGTTGCGACGCGGTCGACGTTTTCGAAGAATCGGCGCATGCGTTCGGTGAGGTCGGCTTCGAACTGCTTGGCGTTGAAGCGAACAAATCCGAGCCGGCTGGCGTACGGAGCGACGATATTGCTCAGATCGGAAGAG
>NZ_AOIL01000012.1 GCF_000337595.1 Natrialba taiwanensis DSM 12281
ATAGCGGTGGTCGTGGTCGTCGTATAGTAGCCGACGCCGATAAGGATCAATGAGATCGAGGGAACGACGTTGAGCACGTCGACGCTCGCGATGCTGACGAGACCGGTCTCGTATTCGGAGTCGGAGACCTTCGAGATGAGCAACGCCGCAATCGGCTCGCCGCCGGCCTGGCCGAACGGGGTAACGTTGTTCGCAAAGACGGCTCCGGTGTAGACGAAGAACGACGTGACGACCGGAATCTCGACCCCGAGCGAGCCGAGGACGGTTCGAAGCATGAGGCTCCAGGCGGCTAACCACCCCAATGCGAGTGCGAATGTCGCGAGAACAAACATCGGGTCCGCCGATAGCAGCGAGTCGATGACGCGCTCTGCCCCGACGACGAAGAGCAGGACGGCAAACACGATCAGCGTTCCGACGACGCCGAGAAAGAACGCTCGTCGATTTCGCTCGTCCATACTGACTTTCTCTCGGTAGCTAACTTGAAACGTCTGATTCGTCCGAGTGATGTCGATTGATTCGTCCAGCCGCCGACGAGAGACGCTTCAATCGTTTTATCAGGATTGGGACGAGTGTCTTCAGTAATGGACGGGACTCGTCACTCGAACGTCCTCTTCGTCGTTCTGGATACGGTCCGGAAGGATCATCTCGGCATGTACGGTTACGAGAAGGAGACGACACCAACGCTGTCGCAGTTCGCCGAGGACGCGACCGTCTTCGAGTCTGCGGTCGCGCCCGCACCGTGGACGCTGCCGGTCCACGCGTCGCTGTTTACCGGCCGCTACCCGAGCCAGCACGGCGCGGATCAAGGCAGTCCGTATCTCGAAGACGCAACGACACTTGCCTCTATTTTGTCTGCTGCGGGCTACGATACGGCGTGTTACTCTTCGAACGCCTGGATCACCCCCTACACTGGGCTCACTGACGGATTCGATCACCAGGATTCCTTTTTCGAAGTCCTCCCGGGCGACGTTCTCTCGGGTCCCTTGGCCAGCGCGTGGCAGGCCGTCAACGATAACGACTACCTCCGCGAACTGGCCTCGAAACTCGTCAGAGTCGGCGCGATGGCCCACGCCAAACTCGCCAGCGGCGAGGGTGCCGACTCGAAGACGCCCACGGTCATCGACCGGACCAAGTCCTTCATCGACGACAGCGACAGCGACCAGGGCTGGTTCGCGTTCGTCAACCTGATGGACGCCCATCTGCCGTACTACCCACCCGAGGAGTACCGCACCGAGTTCGCTCCCGGCGTCGATCCCGACTCCGTCTGTCAGAACTCGAAAGAGTTCAACTCGGGCGCACGCAATATCGATGACGACGAGTGGGAGGCCATCCGTGGGCTATACGACGCCGAGATCGCTCACATGGACGCCGAACTCGGGCGGCTGTTCGCCTGGCTCCGCGAGACCGGCCAATGGGAGGACACGACGGTCGTCGTCTGTGCCGATCACGGCGAACTCCACGGTGAACACGACCTCTACGGTCACGAGTTCGCCCTCTACGACGAACTCGTCAACGTCCCACTGCTGGTGAAACACCCGGAGCTGGCGGCCGATCGACGGGATGAACTCGTCGAGTTACTCGATCTTCACGAGACGGTGTTGGATGCGCTCGATGTCGATCCCGCGGCTCTCAACCTCGCCGATGGCGACGGTGCGAGCGGTGACGGGGAAGAGAACGGCGATTCGCTCGCCCGCGACCCGACGCGGTCGCTGCTGTCGAGTTCGTACCGGTCGTTCGATACTGTGGCAGATTCGGAACTGGACCCCGGCCAGCGCGCTGTCCGCGAGCAAGCGGTTGCCGACGAGACGGCTGCAACGGCCGATGGGGACCGAGACCGAAACAGAGATGGGCACACCGATTACGCGTTCATCGAGTACGCACAGCCGGTCATCGAAACCCACCACCTCGAACAGAAGGCGAGCGAAGCCGGTATTGCACTCCCCGACGACCATCGGGCCTACTCGCGGCTGCGGGCCGCTCGCAGCACCGATGCGAAGTACGTCCGCGCGGACCGCATTTCGGACGAAGGGTACCGACTCGACGAGGACCCGGCCGAGGAAACACCAGTCGATCCGGCGGCGGACGCGGTCGTCGCGGCGACCGAGCGAGCGCTCGCCCGGTTCGAGGAGGCTGCCGGCGGCGCCTGGATCGATCCGAGCGAGACCGACGACGATACTGCCGGGCTAGACGACGCCGACGAGGAGACCCGCGAGCGCTTGCGCGAACTTGGATACCTCGAGTAGCGTTCGAGCGCCGACCGCGATATCGTTGTCGCGCTACGCGAACGGTGCTGACGGAACGTGCCGGCCAGTAGCGCTGAACTCGCCACCGGAACAGCTATGCTTGCCCGATCAATTTTCGACACTATGAATAAAAACACGTTATTCACCGCCTTAATCTTATCATCGTGCTACTGATCGTTATCTTTACCCTCCTGCTTGTTTCTCTTCTTCCGCTAGAACTGTTGTCCATCGGTGGGCTCTTCTTACTCTTTTGCCTCCCTGTTCTTCTCATCGCAGCCATTCGTCTTCTTCCGTAAGAGCGCCCCCGTATTTGCCGACTCATCCGGTTCTCTCCACCGGTCGAAATACAGAAATACGTTACCGTGAAACAATCGTATTCGCATCGCTCGCCGCTATTTTCCTTCCTGCAGTGACTGTCTCGACACCAATAAGAATACATAGGTCGACTCGAAAGGTGCCCCTAATCGATGCAGGACCAGCACTTCCTTGAATCGGAGTGGGACTATTGTCTGGTGCTGGATGCGTGTCGGTACGACGTATTCAGCGAGGTATACGATGAGTACCTCGATGGGACACTCGAAAAACGCCGCAGTATCGGGTCGTCAACGCCAGAATGGGCGTCTCGAACGTTCACCGGAACGCACGATCTCGCGTACTTCTCTGGGAATCCCTTCATCAACGATCTCGGGATTCCGCTAAACGAACTCAAATGGGGGGCCAGTTGCGACTACGAGTGGACCGCATCCGATCACATCGAGACCGTCTTCGACGTCTGGAAATCCGGCTGGGACGACGACCTCGGAACGGTCCCACCGGAGAGCATCGCAGACGCGTTCCATTCCAACCAGTCCGCCGTCGAACAGGCCGACCGAACAGTACTCCACTATATGCAGCCCCACGCTCCCTATCTCTCTCGCGGAAAAGGGCAGAAACTCAAACAGATCCAGAAGGGCATCCGGCGACAGGAGGAAGCCGAAGCTGAAACCGATACCGTCTCCGATGGCGGCACGCTCTCCTCGCTCAGCGATACGATCCGCCCGAAAGTCGAGAGCCGACTCGAGGACAGCGAACTCGCACAGAAGGCTGGTCTCTGGCTCGAACTCGACCCCACTGAACTCGTCAAGAACGGCACCCGCGAAACCGCACTTGAGCTCTATGAGGAAAACCTCCGAATCGCACTCGAATCCGTCGCCGACCTCGTCACCGAACTCGATGGTCGCGTCATCGTTACGGCCGACCACGGCGAAGCCTTTGGTGAGCAAGGCGTCTGGGAACACCACATCGAGACGTATATCCCGCCGCTCATGGAGGTGCCGTGGCTCGAAGTCGAGTGACGATTCATCCCTGTAATTGATTGTCGCTCATACCGACTCTCGGTTCACAGGTATCGACCATCGAACGGAAAGGGAACAAAGAAACACACCGGGGATGCCAACGATGAAAATCAGCCACTACTTCGAGTTCGAGGATCACGTCACTGGCGGGATCCATGAGTCCGTCGTCCACCAGCGAAAGATGCTGGACGGATTGGATCTGCAGTATACAACGGTTCCAACGCTTGATGCCGATGTCTTTCACTGCAACCTTATGGGACCGCGGTCAGCCTGGTACGCACGACGGGCCCACTCTCGGGGCATTCCGGTCGTCGCGAACACACACGTGACCGCGGAGGACTTCGGCGACAGTTTCCGCTTTACGAACGCACTCGCAAAGCCACTGAAACCGTATCTCGAGCGCGCCTACGGCCTGGCCGATGCACTGGTGTGTCCATCGGCGTACAACCAGCGTCTCATCGAGACCTACACGGACGCGCCGACAACGGTCATCTCGAACGGCGTCGACCGCGAGAAACTCGGGGGATTCGAATCGCTAACCGAGGAGTACCGCGACCGCTATAACCTCGAACCGCCGGTCGTCTTCCTCGTCGGCCACGTCATCAAGCGCAAGGGACTCGAGACGTTCGTCGAATTGGCTCGCCGACTCCCGGAACTGGACTTTGCGTGGTTCGGTCCGCTCGATCTGTCCCTGAAGGGCCGCGAGACGACGGCACTGATCGAGAACTCGCCGGACAACTGTACATTTACGGGCTTTATCGACGACATTCGCGGCGCGTTCGCCGCTGGTGACATCTTCTGTTTCCCCACCCACGAGGAGAACGAGGGTATCGCACTTCTCGAAGCAATGACTGCAGGGAAACCACTTCTCGTCCGGGACATCGAAACGTTCTCCTGGCTCGAAGACGGCACGGACTGCCTCAAGGTCTCAGAATCCGGCGTTGCAGGATTCGAGGCCGCGTTGCAACGACTCGAAGATCCGACAGTCCGCAACCGTCTCGGCGCAAACGCAGCGAAGCGAAGCGAAGACTTCTCGCTCGAATCGGTAGCCAACCAATACCAGTCACTATACTCGAGGGTGACCTGAATGAAAATTGGATTTTTCACGGACAGTTACTTTCCCGAAATCGATGGCGTAACGTACACGATCAAACTCTGGCGCGAGGAGTTAGAACGGCGGGGGCACGAGGTCTACGTCGTCTACCCCGATGGGGACTACGATCCCGGCGATAGAGAGATCCCGGTTCCATCACTGCCGAACCCCTTCTATGCCGGCTACCGCATTCCACTGTTCAGACGCCCGTCGACGCTCCCTGAACTCGATGTCGTTCACTGCCACGGTCCAGCGTCGATCGGTCTTCTCGGTCGCTACTACGCGCGCAAACACGATCTGCCGACTATTTACACCCATCACACACCGCTCGAGGAGTACTTCCACCAGAACGTCAAGTTCGAATCGATCGCGACTGGTCTCTCGAAACTGTACGTTCCGCTAGAAACTGCGTTTCTCCGGTCGTTTGACATTATCACCGCCTCTACCGGCCGTATCGAACGCGACGTCGAACACATCCAGCTCCCGGTCGGTATCGACATGGAGTTCTTCCAGCCGACCAACGAGGACTGGTATCCGGACCGGACCGTAATCGGTTACAGCGGTCGACTCAGCATGGAGAAGAACGTCCACGAAATTCTCCGTGCCGCCGAAGAACTTCCGGAATACGAGTTCGTCATCGTCGGTGACGGACCCTACCGTGGTCGACTCGAACGAAACGCGCCGGACAACGTCGAACTACGGAGCTTTCTCCCGCGCGAGGAGTTGCCAGTCTTTTACTCATCAATCGATACGTTCGTGACCGCATCCACCGCCGATACGCTCGGTCTGTCGACGCTCGAGGCAAATGCCTGCGGGACGCCGGTCGTTGCAGCGGACGTGGCTCCGTTCGATCAGACGATCGGGTCTGAGAACGGCGAACGATTCGCCTACGACGATCTAGAGGCAATGACGGACTCAATTGAGAAAGCGCTTCGAACGGATCGCGACACCAGAGTGGCTGTGAGAAAGTACGACGTCCACCGAACGCTCGAAAATCTCGAGTATCTGTATCGTGACGTGCAAGCATCTGCAGACGAGATTCCAACCGCGTCCGAGGATCGATGGTTCTCTGGCGATTCACAGCATTGAACAGCGAATAGTGACTGCAGTGTGAGTGACGGTGACATCGATCACTGGTTACTGTCGAGTATCCTTGGTCGCTCTTCGAAACGAGGATAGTAATCGGACGAAGTGCTTGGTTTCCGGATACGGCCTCTCGGAAGGCTGCTATCCGTGCACGGGCGGTTGTCACGATTGCAGTTGGCGGCATTAGTAGCAGTACCACGATGGACAGTATCGTGATAAAAGTGATACTCTTCGCGAATCCTGTCTACTGCTGGCTTATTTGACCGCCATGATTTCGCTTTGGTGGCGTGTTTCTACACGCCGTCTCGAGAACTTGATCCGCCGAAATAGTATTTCTTCAGAGACGAATTATATCACTACTGGGCGAGGGATGGACGGACAGTCATCCGAGGCTTAATTTTTGTCGAGTCACTAAACTGTACCGGGGTATAATTACCCGCAAATGTAAACCAAACCGGATCGAACAGGCAGTATGGACGACTCCCTTCTCGTCCCGGTTGATGGAAGTGATCCCGCAAAGGCAGCACTAGAACAGGCCCTCGATATTGCTGCTGATACGGGCGCAACTGTTCACGTTCTCCACGTTGTCCCTACGAGCGAGTCTCGCCTCCTCCGGTTCGGCGATCGCGATATCGACGTTCTCGAGGAAGAAGGCGAAGCGATCGTTGACCGCGCTCGTTCAGCGGCCACTGAGCGCAACGTCCCCGTCGTCGATCACATTATACAGGGGGAGCCACAGGAGAAAATCCTCGCCTATGGCGAATCCCACTCCGTCGACTGTATTATCATGGGAGCGCACGGTCGACACGGATTCGAGGAGTACATCCTCGGTAGTACGACAGAGCGCGTTGTTCACCAGAGTTCGGTCCCCGTAATGACGGTCCGTGCAGGCGAAGACGTGACACAGTCGTATCCGTACCGTTCCGTTCTCGTCCCAACCGACGACAGCGACCACGCTCGTGCGGCATTGGAACTGGGGTCGACAATTGCGGCTCGACATGATTCGATGCTTCACCTGCTCTTCGTCGCCGACGAACTCCCCGAGACGATCGATCCACGATCGACGCAACTCTCTGCAGAGATCAAAGAAAGCGCTAACGAAGTGTTACAGGACGCCGCGGATCGAACAGAACTCTCGGAAGAATCTATCGTCACGGCAGTCAAAGCTGGATCGGTCCCTCACATGATTACCTCGTATGCCGAATCAACGCCTACCGATCTCATCGTGATGGGCACGCACGGCTGGACCGGGTTGGATCGGTACTTGCTCGGAAGTTTTACCGAGCGCGTGATCCGTACCTCTCCTGTCCCGGTCTTGACGACCTCCCTGCCCAAGAACGAATCCCGTTCTTGAGTTCGGTGAACCAGTGTCCCGTTGTCGTTGCGAATCGGTTGCGTGTCGAACCACGCGAGTCGCGTAGTAAGCCCACATACTGAACTCGCTGATTCACCCCTTCAACCTCGTATTCAATGCAAGGTATGAACTAGAAAGTAACGAGAAAAACATCATAAGTGATGAATATTTTCATATTATAATAATGTTGTAACCGATCTGGTATCGAATCCACAGGTAAATCGTCTCGCGTTAATCAGAACACGAATGGAGCCTGTGAGATACACAACTTCTACTAAATCCGAATAGACCAGTACTGCTCGAGAGACCCGATGGTTGCGTGGTGGTGCCATGGTGTGGAATAATTCAAAGAGAGATCCTGATCTCAAGAATGGCCAGAAGATTCTACTATGATCGGAAGTTACCAGTAACCAAGAACAAGTAAAGATGTGGGATAAAAGTGACAAGATAACGGAGAATTGGCTTATGTTGATTGATTCACTCGCGGCAACCGTGGGACCCATATGACAAAAAATACAAATATCACGTCACGAGCCGCTGAATTGTACAGAGATGGAGGTTTATCTGAACTATCCAGAGGGATCCGGGACTTTACCCTGATCCGATCTGGCCAGGCGAGATGGATTGTTGGTGCTGCTCTCAACACTACTGTTCCTGTTGAAGTTGGTGAGCATCGAATAAATTTCAAGACCGAAACAGCCATTGAGTATCGACGAGCTCGCACTCAGATGCACGAGCGGCAGGTGCTTGAGGACTTTATCAGAAGCCTCCGTTCCGATGATATTGTCTGGGACTGTGGTTCGAATGTCGGGCTCTATGCAACGTTTGCTGCCGAGATTGCATCTGAATCTGTTGCTATTGAGCCAGCCCCAAGCAATGTCTCGGCGCTCAGTTATAATCTCTCTCAAAACGACCTAGAAGACGAATCGACAATCATCGCAACCGCACTAGGATCTTCAGAGGGGACTGTCGCGGTTCCCGCAGATGCAAAACCCGGTGAGAACCATAAACTGAGCTCTTCTGGTGGATCGACACAGGTTCCCATCAAATGTGGAGACGATATCACTGGCTTGGCAGACACATCTGATCCGACCGTGCTTACGATGGATATCGAGGGAGCAGAGGCTGATGCGCTTGATGGACTGCGCGAAACGCTTACGAATGTTCGACTGGCCTACGTCGAAGTCCATGAGGATCTCTTGGCTGACTATGGCCGATCTGCTGACGATGTAATGAATATCCTCGAAGAGACCGGGTTCAACGTTTCGTGTTTAAATGAGAGACGGTCAGGGAACTACCATCTCAAGGCAGTTGCGAACTCTCGAGAATAGATGGTTCTGGAGTTGACGATGGCCCTCTCGCCGATGAGAGTTTGTGAACATTCGAATTCGACGGCACTGTCTAGTTAGAGTGTTTGAGAAGCGAGCAGGTTGTAGTGAGTGGTACTCACGACACCCACAAACCTGCTCAGAGAGACCTTAGACATGGATTGTGATGATATTTGGGAGAACGCGCACATCCCGACACCCGTCAGGATGTTCGGGGTGCGCCCGCATTCGATAGGATTGTCGGTTCGAGAGGTCGTTGTAGTACTCGCGCTACTCGGTGTTGATCGTTCTCAGGGCGTAGTTTGGAACTGGACGCAGACTTTCGGAGGCTCAGAGCACCCACCGATGCCCACGAAAGTGGCGCTCTAGTGCGGCCTCTTGGAGCGCTTTGCGCTCCAACAGTCGGCGAATCGATGATTCGACAGCAGAACGCTTCGCGTTCTGAGGACGGCGACGCCATCGCGGATCGCATTCAATGAGACTCTGATCCGTTTGACGAGTAGACGTTTCAAGAACGATTCGATTAGACCGGGCCGAACCCGTGTCGATTGAACGTACTATTTGTTCTCAGTGTGACTGCGTTATTCCTCATCAAGGTACGCCTGACAGACGCGTTCGACGCCGTCTTCAAAGTCGATCCGCGGTTCCCAACCGGTCGCCTTGCGAATCTTCGAACTATCGGCCAGCGTATCGTGGACGTAGTTCGTCAGCGGGATCGGTTCGTACACCGGGTCGATGTCGGTTCCAAGCACGCCGTTGATCAACTCAACCATCTCGTTGAACGAGTAGGACTCGCCGGTCCCGAGGTTGTAGACACCCTCGAGTTCGTGATCGGCAGCGAGTTCAAGGCCGCGGACGATGTCGTTGACGTGAGTGAAATCGCGAGTCTGCGTTCCATCGCCCCACAGGACGGGAGGGGTTCCCTGTGCGATTTTTTCGGCGAACTGCGAGACCGTGTTTGCGTACGTCCCCTTGTGGGATTCTGCACCGCCGTAGCCCTGGTAGACCGAGAAAAATCGCATCCCGGCGAGCGTGAGGTCCGTGTCGGCGTAGAAGTCGTTGTAGTATTCCGCATAGCGTTCCCGGCCGAGCATCGACGCGTCGTAGCCCGTCGCCGCTTCGACATCGACGTCCTCGGGTGTCGGCGTCGTTCGACTGCCGTAGATCGACGATGTCGAGGCGTATACGATCGTCTCACAACCGTCCGCGATCGCCTGTTCGACGACGTTGACGAAGCCATCGACGTTGACTCGGGCCCCGTGGACCGGATTGTCTTCGAGAAGTTCCCGACTCGAGAGTGCTGCAAGGTGATACACGATGTCCACGTCAGTTGGCAGGTCCTCGTCGAGTACGTCCGCCTCGATGTACTGAACACTCTCGTCGAGATTGTCACTCGTTCCGAGATAGCCGTTATCGAGCGCGATAACCTCGTTCTCTTCGGCGAGCGTATTCGCGAGATTCGATCCGATAAACCCCCCGCCACCCGTCACGAGGATGCGTGCATCTTGCATGGGTACTGATTTCTGGATACGTCATATAGGGCTACTGGATTCACGTCTGTGCGCCTTGCTTTCCATTGCCAGCCCCGACTAGCTATCACTATTTCTCATCGTCCCGTTTCCCCTATATTTATTATATCTAGCTCCATACTCAATCGTATGTATGACTTAACCGGCTTCCAGCGTGACCTCCTGTACGTCGCGGCAGGACTTGAGGAACCACACGGCCTGGCAATCAAAGACGAACTCGAGAACTACTACGAAAGCGAAATCCATCACGGCCGGCTGTACCCAAACCTCGACACGCTCGTCGACAAAGGACTGATCGAAAAGGGAACCGCCGACCGTCGAACGAACGTCTACAGCGTCACCCGACGCGGCCGACGTGAACTCGAAGATCGCCGTGATTGGGAATCACAGTACGTCTCGGAGCTGGTCTAACTCTCTGAGTGGCCACTGGAATCACCGGAGCCGATTCGTGGTGTTCGGTTCCTCTAGCTAATAGCCCGAACGCGATACCCTGTCTCTCCGTTCTCGTCGTTCGCGGTACCAGCGACCGGAAGTATGGATGTAGGCGGACCGCAGTGTGCTGTCTGGCAGCGATCGATCACGCTGCCGGCAGCATAACTGAGACCGTCGCCCCCTCGCCAGGCTCCGAGTCGATCCAGATACTGCCGCCGTGGCGCTCGACGATTCGCTCACAGAGTGCGAGCCCGATTCCCGTTCCCTCGTACTCGTCGCGACTGTGGAGTCGATCGAAGACTGTAAACACACGCCCCTGGTTTTCCGGGTCGATTCCGATACCATCGTCCTCGACCGACACAACCCATTTCTGGCCGCGCTGTGACGCATCGATATGTATTCGTGGCGACTCCTCTCCACTGTAGGTGATCGCGTTCGAGAGTACGTTCTGTACAACCTGCCGGAGCTGGCTTGCATCACCTAGCACGCGCGGCAGTTCGCCGACGGTGAGTTCGGCGTTTTGTTCTTCGATACTGAGGTGCAGATCCTCGCGAACGTCCGCGACGACCCGCTCGAGTTCAACTGGCTCCAGCGGATCACCGCGGGTTTCGACGCGGGAGTATTCGAGCAGGCCGTCGATCATCGTTCGCATGCGCTCGGCTCCGTCGACGGCGAACTCGAGGAACTCTTCGCCGTCTTCGTCGAGTTCGTTGTCGTAGCGATTGTCGAGGAGTTGGAGGTACTCGTAACCATGCGAAGCGGTTCCTGCAGATCGTGTGAGGCTGCGTAGGCGAACTGTTCGAGGCGGTCGTTCGATGCTTCGAGTTCGCGTTCACGCTGGGTTTGCTCGAGTTCGTACGTGATCCATTGGGCCATCAGATCGTAGACGGTCCGTTCGGCGTCCGAGAACGGCTGTGATCGCGAGTCGGAGTCGACGAAGAAGAACGTCCGATCGGGTTCGTTTTCGAGTTCGATACGGGTCCCGAGATAGGTCTCGACGCCGAACTCCTGGTGGGCGAGGATTTCGTCGAGGTCTACCTGCTGGGGATCTGTGACGCCGATCGTCGTCTCGGTATCGACGGTGAGTTGGCAGTACGTTTCAGAGAGTGGTGCCTGTGTCCCCGGTGTGTGATGGTCGTGAGCAGCGCTTGTGGATTCGACTTCGAACGAGTTCGTCGCGGGATTGATCCGGGAGAGGCCACCCAGTTCGAGGTCGAACCGGTCACAGCCGAGTTCGACCATCGCCTGTAGTTTTTCGTCGAACGTGCGGGTAGCATCGGCCGTAATCTCACACAGCGTCTTCTTGTAAATCAGGGGAAAAATACAGTCATTCGTGAGAGAACTTTGGATAGAGCGCGCGCATTCTCCTACGCCGTGTCGGTGTCATCGTCGAGATACGACATTGCTTGCTCGTCGCTCACCTGACCGAAGTCGCGGTAGTACTGTCCGACCGCTCGGAAATCGCTCGGCGTCTCGAGGGCGATCACGTCGTCGGCTTCCGTTTCGAGTTCGGCGATCGAGTTCGGTGAGCCGACGGGGACGGCGAGGATGACGGCGGCTGCACCGGCGTCGGTTATCTGTCTGAGACACGCGATTGCAGTGGCACCGGTCGCGACGCCATCATCGACGAGGACGACCCGTTTGTCAGCCAGGTCGGGTATACGTCCGTCGTCTCGATACTGGCGAGCCTTCCGTTGGGCAGCATCGGCCTCCTGATCCCGTTGGCCGTCGATGTACTCCTGTGGGACGTTGACTTGGTCGACGAGGTCCTCGTTGAGCCAGAGGCTGCCGTCGCTGGCGACGGCCCCGAGCGCGAGTTCGGGATTTCCGGGGGCGCTCAGTTTTGATGCGACAACGACGTCGAGTGGTACCTCGAGCGCATCGGCAACTGGTCGTGCGACCGGGAGTGCGCCGCGCGGGATGCCGAGGACGATATCGGCGTCGACTCCTTCGGCTGCGAGCCGCTCGCCGAGTCGTTCGCCGGCATCCTGCCGATTCGAAAACATATGCTGCTACTGGTCTACGGGTTCCAACCCATTGTAGATATCACCCCGTTGGAAATCTGAAACCACTCGAATACGTCGCCGGCGAGTACTCAGTCGTCCGCCGCTCGCGTCGATTCGGACGGTTCCTCGTTGTCGGCCGAACTCGACGCAAGCACCCACTCGAGCGCTTCGATCCGTCCGCGAAGCACGCTGGCCCGCGGATCGTAGTAGTCACACGACTCCATCGCGCGTTGCATCTCTTTGAGTCGGTCGCGGATGTCGTCTTGCGAGTGCATCGATAGGTGCTCTCACTACTGGCTCCGCCATAAGCCATTCATCGGCGACCCTGAACTCCAGCATCTCGATCACGAACCCGCTTTCGGATACGACGGCCGTACCGCCGCCGTCGAGAGATGAGTTTCCTCTCGACGTGAGTCACCGAATGACCACGACGGGCACCGGCGAGCGCCGAACGACTTTCTCCGCGACGCTGCCGAGCAACACCCGCGAGACTCCTTCCCGACCGTGGCTGCCGATCACGATAGTCTCGTATCCACCCGCTGTCGCTTCCTGCTCGATAACCTGTGCCGGCTTTCCCGTCTCGACTGTCGTCTCGAGTTCACCATCGAAGTCGGCGGCGATGTCGCGTGCACCCTCGAGGACTCTGTTTCCGCGTTTTTGCGCTTTCTCGTCGTCGTGTTGTTTCTGGGAATCCGATTCGAAGGCGGCCCAGTACCCCTCCGGTCGTGGAACGACGTACAGGGCGGTGATCGCCGCGTCAGGGAACGTTTCGAACGCGTATTCGATCCCCTTCCGCGCCGGTGCTGAGTCGTCGTAGGGAACCAGAACTCGGTCCGTCATAGGGGCTTACACACCGCCGATCGATATAATACCCGTCTGTGATCATCCGGAGAGATCACGCCGCTCGAAGTATTCGCTACTGACGACGACGAGGACGGCGATGGCGAGTACGAGAACGGAGAGATCGGCCCACGATACGTCGCCGTCGACGAGAACCGAACCGGGGTCGAAGTACCGCGAAAGAGCGACGTCTCCGACCCACTCGTAGTCGGTATCGAACGTGAACGTATCGAGCAAGAATAGGCCGAAGACCGACCCGGCCCCGGTAGTCTGTGCTCGGCGAACGGAGTCGAACGCAACGGAAGCGAGGAGACCGACGGCGGTGCAGGCGAGCAAGTACGCAACCGAGTATGTGTGCACGGCGAACAGGTTGCCCACATCGATCGATTCGCCGACGAGTTCGACGCCGAGGGAGACCACGAGGAACGTGATCGTGTTCACGAGGACGACGTCGGGGATGAGCGAGAGAACCTTCCCGACCACTAACCGGGTCCGCGTCACCGGTAACGACAACGTCACGCCGACCGTTCCGCACTCTACTTCTCCGGCAATCGTGGAGCCGACGCGAGTTCACCGCTGCAAGCGGGGCTCCAACAAAACGATACCGACCCCACCGCCACTGACACCGATACTAACGAACCAGTCCCAGAACAGACCGAAGACGAGGGAACGCTCCCGCTCGGTCAAGCGGCCGAGGCCGAAAACGAGTCTGCGACGGTGCCGTCACCTGAAGTCGCACGGGAATCGCCGACCGAGCAGCCTGCTGCGGCCCCGAAACTCGTCCAGGGACCCGAAGCAAACGTCACCGTCGCCGTCGCAGACAACCAGTCCGTTCGGGCGGAAACCGCGACGACAGTTACGCTCGAGGTAACGAACGATGGTGACCAGCGGGCGACCGATATCGTCGTGACGTTGCAAGCGCCGAGCGGTGCAGTGTCTCTCGGTTCGCTCGCGTCGCCCCGGTCGAGTCAGTCGCGTTACCTCGAAGACCTCTCGTCCGACGAGACTGCGACCGTCGACGTCGATGTCGCAGCTTCCACCACCGAGCCAGGAACGTATCCGCTGTTTGCGACCGTTCAGTACCGCGTCGATGAACCCGGCGATGACGCCGACACCAGCGCCGGTTCGAACGAAACGACTCCCGACGAGGACGAACGCGTCGTGACCGGCGGCCCCTCGTCGCTCGGAATCGCCGTTAGGGAGGCACCCGTTTTCGATCTGACGCCCGTCGGCGGTGACATCCCGATTGACGGGGAGGGCGTCTACGAAGTCCGGATTACGAACGACGGAACCGAGACCGTGTCGGACATCGTCACCACGGTTGATGCCGGCCCGTCGCTGTCTAGCGAGTCGCCGATGGCATACGTTGGAACGCTCTCGCCGGGCGACGCGGAGACGGTTCGGTTCGCCTTCGAATCGTCCCCGGATGCGATCGAAACGACCGCCGGTGTCGCGATGACGCTCGCGTACGATACGGACGCCGACTCCCTCATTCCGTTCGTCGCCATCGCGATCGTGTTCGTTCTCGTGGGAATCTGGTGGTTCCGCCGGCGCTAACAGCGGACCGGCCACGGGACGAGTTCGAATCAGGTGCCGGTTTCGTTTTCCAGGGGAGTGTCGTCGGTGTCGCCCTCGTCCGTGCCGCCGTAGAAGTGCATGAATACGTCCTCGATGTCGGCCTCGCGGACCTCCAGGTCGAGTACGGTGTACTCGCTCAACCGGTGGACCAGAGCGCCGAACTCGCGTGAGAGAACGAGCCGGTACTCGCCATCCTGTCGGTTGACGTGTGCCACCCCTGGGAATTCGAGCGCCGCGGCTGGCGGTTCCTCGGCCAATCGGACGGTGGCGATCGTGCCGCCGTCCGCGAGGATACTCTTGACGGAGTCGAGTTCGATCAACCGCCCGTTCTTGATAATTCCGATGCGATCGCAGACGCGATGAACCTCGCTCAGGATGTGCGAGGAGAAAAACGCCGTCTGACCCGCTTCCTGTCGCTCCTCGAGCAGCTCGTAGAACTCGTTCTGGACGAGCGGGTCCAGTCCCGATGTGGGCTCGTCCATGATCGCGAGTTCGGGGTCGTGCATGAACGCCGCGACGATGGCGAGTTTTTGTCTGTTTCCGCTCGAGTAGGCCTTCACGTTCCGATCGAGCGGCACGGGAAAGCGTTCGAGGAGTTCCTCACGGCGCGCGTCACCGCGAATCCGGGCGAAGTAATCGAGCACCTCCGTGCCGGTTACGCGGCCGTAGAACGTAACGTCGCTCGGGAGGTAGCCGAGGTGCCGTTTCGCATCGCGGAGTCCGTTTCGATCCGTAACGTCGCGTCCCAGCAGGGACGCCTCGCCGCCGGTGGGCTTCAACAGTCCGAGGAGCACGCGAATCGCCGTTGACTTCCCCGCCCCGTTCGGCCCCAGAAAACCGAAAATCTCCCCGCGTTCGACGGTGAACGTGAGGTCTTCTACACCGCGGACATCCCCGTAGTACTTCGTCACGGAATTGAACTCGATCCGGTGTTGACCAGCGCTGCTCACGCGCTAAACGACGACGGCTCGAACCTTATACGTGCGAGGGAATTACCGCCGGGATACACGCTGTCTGTGTTGATTACGCCTCCTCTCTCGTAACTGGGAACAGGACAACGCAACTCCTCGAACGCTCTGCCTGGTCATCCTCTTTGCCAATCGCACGATCCTATACGCTCGAGTTACCGATATACTGGCATTAGCTGGGCGTTCGGCGTCGATTCTCTCATGACGAAGATCTGGAGAATGTCTTTGGTGTTAGCTATCAGTATTGATGTCTATGGTGGATGATGTCTAATCACACACGTCGTACATTCGTACGCTTCGGAGCAGCAACGGTAACAGCTGGAATCATCGGAACAAGCACGGGCTTCGCACAACAGCCACCCGAAAACGGCTGGGTGCAAGCGGATTCACCAACCCAGATGCCGTTCAACGATGCTGTCGGTACTTCTCAGGGACCGTTTGCTTGCGGAGCCGATGGCAATGTGGCCGCCCGTCACGAAGACGGCTGGGAACTCGTCGTTGAGTACGGTCCGCAGGCTCGAAGTCGCCGGCTGACGGGGATCGATGTAACCGATGACAGCGAGGCCGTCTGGTTCGTCGGCGGAAGCGGTGTCATCGGCGAATACAACATCACAACTCAGACGCTGACCAACTACTCCGCACCCATGGGAATAACGAGTACGTGGGAAGACTGCGCCGTCCGCGGAACCGCTGGCGAAGACGAGCGCCTGTACTTCGTGAACGGGTCCGGCGAGTTGCTCGTCGGCGTCCGACAGGAAAGCGGTGCCGTGCAGTACAACGACGTGATCGAACCCGGCGGTGGATCGACGATTCCTGGAATCGACTTCAATACCCGGATGCGGGGACACGTCTGTAGCACCAGTCAGTTCGTCGCGGAAACGTGCGACGGGGGCGACACGTGGGAACAAATCGGGATCGACTTCGCGGGCGGCGCGTTTTTCGACATTGCAAGCCAGGCGGAAGATTCCGTGAACGTCGCCGCCGGATCCGGTATCATCTACCGATACGACGGGTTCCGGTGGACCCCACACGTCGTCGACGATGATCGCGAGGCGATTCGAGCCGTCACTCGCGATGGGGAGGCGGGACTCGCAGCGGGAGCCAACGGAAAGGTCTACGAACGCCAATCTGCCGGCCAATGGCAGCGATCTGATACGCCCGTTGAAGCCGCACTGAACGGTGTCGCTCGAGGCGGGACGTACCACGCTGCAGTCGGAGAAAATGGAATTATCGTTGAACGACAAGCTAATTCTACCGCTGCTACCGCTTCGGAGGTATCTTCGAGTTCCCCTCCACGTGCGCCACAGAATCCGTCAAATTCTGATCACTCCCTTCCGCCCGGACCACTTTCGGTAGAACACTACACCCAGGGGGAATGGGTGAGCGCTTCCGAAGGGTAACGGGTAACGACTCGTTCACTATCGTCTCTGAAAGGGCACCCGTTACAGAGTCATTTTGCACGGAGATACTCCGCGATTCTCCTTTATTTCCGTCCGTAACGCCCGTGGCTAGTGCAACTCGGCGATTTGCAAGATTCGATCTTTCACCGCCGGCTTATGGTCTCAGAAAACCGCGGTGACTAGACGTTACATCAACTACGGAGACGAAGGCGGGAACGAGGCCCCGATGGCTTTCGTCTCGAAGCTGCATGCTATTGGTTGGTATGCACCCCTCTAGATCTCTCTGTACCACTCAATATCACAACTAGCAGTGGCTTTGTACAGCTGGTGAGTTGGCCAAGATAGCGTGAGTCACCAACAAGCCATGACGGAATCCTCGTCCACCCTCGAGTCGATCGTCGTTCGATACGAAAACCAATCGGACCGGTGTACGATTACCCCCGAAGAGTGTTCCGACATCGAGCGACTCACGGCGTGGTTATCGGCGGATATGGACGCGTTCGTCGATCTCGAGACGGCCCGCTAGTACCCGTACCCGCTTCGGACGCTTTCAATCGGCTGAAGCCCCACCTCTCATAGCTATTTTGTCTCGAATCCTCTCTCAGAACTCCCTCGTAGCCGAAACGCTAGTCGAACGCTGCTGCAACCAGCAGCGGGAAGACTAGCGTCGCTTCGGCTTCGACGAGCGTATAGTTCGTCTCCTCCTCGTCTTTGATCTTCCCCCAGGAAACCGCCTCGTTAGGTGGTGCCCCCGACAGCGATCCGTCCCCTTCCATCCCGGTCGAAATGTAAATCGCGTGGTCGGCACCCCCCCGGAAGAGATTCGTCATAATCGCGTGATGCTTCGGCACCCCGCCGCCGACCGCGATGAGACCCGTCGTGTCCGAGAGCAACCCGTCCTCGATCAGCGAGTCGTAATCGTCCAGAATCTCGATACCAACCTCCGAATCGTATCCCTGCCGGTAGTAATACAGGAAGTTCCCGACTTCGGCGTCAGTTAGCGCAGGGCAGTATACGGGCACGTCGTTGTCTGCAGCCTGTTTCAAAACGGAATCCTCGTCGTCCAACGTCGCCCCTAACTCCCAGGCAAACGCCGTCGGCGTTCGGACCTTTTCCTCCGCGAAGAAGTCGTCGAAGAAGTCATAGAGGTACTCCTCGAGCCAGACGTACCGGTCCGACGGCACGAAGATGTTTCCGAGTCTGTTGATCCCGCGTTCGCGGAGTTCAGCTTCGTCTGCATCCCATTCGCCCATCTTGAACGGCTTTGCCGTCTTGATCACGTCCTCGGTGAGCGAGCCTGACGTCGTAATGATCACGTCGACGTATCCCTTCCGGACCAGCGCGGCAACGACCTCGCGCAGCCCCGAAGAGATGATGTTCGACGTGAAGGTGAGATACACTGTCGCATCGTCCTCCTGCATCTGCTCGGCGATTTCGATCGCCTCCGCGAGGTGTGTCGCCTGAAAACCAGTCGTCGCGTACGAGTTCAGCAAGTCGTCGAAGTTGAACTCGCCGCGGAAGTCGTATCCTTCGACGTCCGGAGTAGTGAGTTCTTCATCGCTTCCAGGAATCACATGGTCGCGTGAGTCGTCGGTCATATACTCACTGAGGGCTCTGTCCGGTTTGAATCACTCGGGTTCGGTCGACCCTCCGTTCAGTCGCACGTGAGACTCGCAGTTCGCTCCTGGTAGCCGTTTGTTGACTGTATGGCAGTGTTTTGATGGTATTTTTGTGCGTTTTTCTCGGCTTTCGCAGATGCTCCGGTGGAGTACATGCTGCTGGAGTACAGCCGCGGGAGTTCTCTGCACGCTGCGAACGGCTACATGGGTGCGACCCGCTCTCCACACCGGTCGATTGATCGAGTAACGGACCACACTGCATCACTATCTTCCCTCGAAGAGGGTAGAAATAACCTCTTGCGTTTTTATCATTTTAGTGCCTTTTCAGTAGTATGCGCGCTCTCGTTGCTCGGCTTTATTTACAAATAGTGTTTGTTCTACTATCACTTGTCTGCATCACGGGTGCCCTTCTATAGTAATCCCCAGAAGTCTCTGCTCACAGCTCCCGATGGATCGGTGAGAATCGACGGACAGCGGTTGGTTACGTTAGCACGTACTGCAAAGACTTCCAGATTCTACTATAGTCGGCATTTGGGTTACGTTCTACGGATTGTTTGCGTATCTCGGCCTTGGAGTAGCCAGCCAGCTATCGGCTATCATCACTGGAGCGGTAATCGTAACAATCGGGTACCTCGAATATATCTAGCAACCCACCGTCGAGCACCTGACCGATGCTGAACCAGTTCGTCCAGCGGACGCTCCAGAATTACACCAGTTGATGACGAAGGTCGCTACGCAACTCAGTATTCCCGTCCCAACACTCGCCCTCCCTGATCGTGATACACCCGAAGCCGTCGCTGTGGGTTTTCACCCACAAACTGTTCATCTCGTTCTCTCCCAAGGAGCCCTCGATTCACTTGCCACCGCTGAAGAACTCGAATCGGTGATCGCACATGAACTCGCTCACGTGAAAAACTGGGATGCAATGGTGATGACGATTGCTTCGGTTCCCGTTGTCTTAGCTGATGGTCTTCGATCACAGGCTATTGAATTCAGTGACTTCCTCCCCCACCCTACTTGCTCACGGCTGACGCCGTTCGCTCCTTGAGGGTAGCGTGAGACCGAAGGTCTCACGGACCATGCGAACGGGCGCTTCGCGCCCGTGAGCAGATGGGGCTTCCTGTTTCCANCCGTTCGCTCCTTGAGGGTAGCGTGAGACCGAAGGTCTCACGGACCATGCGAACGGGCGCTTCGCGCCCGTGAGCAGATGGGGCTTCCTGTTTCCATGACGTTGTCAGACTGTGTCTGACAGCCCGCCAGACGGAGTCTGGCGAACGCGCTTTGCAGGAACCGAATCGGTTCCCGTAGGGAGCGCAGTCTCCGCAGGCGTTCGAAAATCGCTTTGCGATTTTCGCAGCCCATCAGAATCGCTCTGCGATTCTGAGGACGTTGATTCGGGACAGCCCGTCCCTACTTGCTTCAGACCGCGTACCAAGATGTTGTAGGCCGCGTTCCAGTCCCTGTCCGCCGTGAACCCGCNGGCACGAGTGCTCGCGAACCCACAGTGGTTTGTCCGTCTCGACGCCACAGGCCGCACACTCTTTGGTCGTTCCGGCCGGATCGACGGCCACTTGTGTTGTTGAGTTCGAAGCCGGTTTGACTGTACGTGATCGAGCGGTATTCCTGCGGGCCTTTCCACTTGAGTTCGCCAACGCGGTAGCCATTGTCCTTCCGGCCCTTCAGTGTTGAGAAGGTGTCGTACAGCTGCTGTACGACTTTCTGCAGCACTTTCGAGTGGACTTGTTTGAGGTCGGTCCACCAGTTCTTGAGGTCGGGAAGGACTGACTGCTCGGAGTATGCCGAGGTTCCGTTCTCTCGGTTGAGTCGGTGCAGAAAGTGGTTGGAGACCTGTCTGCAGGTATCGACAGTCCACGCTAACTGTTCGTGGAGTTCGTCGGTCGGGTTGAGCCGATACCAGTAGTTGTAGCGCATAGTCTACTCGTTTTCGTCGGTTGGATCGGTGACGCGGACGACTTTGACAGTGGCACCTCGCCACCGCTTGGGAACGAGCACGTGAGCGCCGTTGCCGGTTGGTTTGACGTCGGCTTCGTGGACTTCGTGCCCTTCGACCTCGTATCGATCCATTACCAATGTTTACACTACGTAGAAACATAANCCGGTTGGTTTGACGTCGGCTTCGTGGACTTCGTGCCCTTCGACCTCGTATCGATCCATTACCAATGTTTACACTACGTAGAAACATAAGGCTACTGATAGCGTTGGTCTGCGGGCCTGCTGTAGAACAGTGCAAGAAACACGAGCGGCGTTGACGAGACGCTCCGCGTCTCGTTCGCGCACGAGAGTTCTGCTCTCGTGAACGCTGTATCCCCTCCCTGCTCGTGCCTTCGGGCGTCGTCAGAAATCGTTGATTTCTGACTGCCAATCAGAACGTGTCGCGTTCTGATGACGCTCGCTGAGGAAGGGGCAGTANAATCGTTGATTTCTGACTGCCAATCAGAACGTGTCGCGTTCTGATGACGCTCGCTGAGGAAGGGGCAGTAGCGCCTCGATTTAGGTAAATTTCTTTGCGCCCCCGGGAGAACGCGGAGACGATGCCTTCGAACCACGCCGACCCATGCGAGAGGAACTATCCGTCGCGCACACGTGGAGGAAACCGATGACTGACACGCGAACCATCAAGGACCGAATCGTCGAAAGCGGCGTCATCGCCGTCGTTCGCGGCGTCGACGAGGAGCAAGTCGTTCCCGTCTCGCGCGCGCTCTACGAGGCCGGCGTCGACGCCCTCGAAATCACGGCTGATGGCACCCGCGCCGCCGAGATGATCGCCGCCGTCGACCGCGAACTCGCGGACACCGACGCGATACTCGGTGCCGGAACCGTCCTCGACGCCGCGACGGCCCAGTCCGTGATCGACGCGGGCGCGACGTTCGTCGTCTCGCCCTCCACCAGCCCCGAGGTCGTTCGCACCTGCAACCGCCACGGCGTCCTCTCCGCACCGGGCGTCATGACGCCCACCGAGGCCGTCACCGCGATGGAGGCCGGCGCGGACGTGCTCAAGATGTTCCCCGCCTCGACGGTCGGCCCCGGCCACATCAGCGCACTCAGCGGCCCGCTCGGCGATGTCGACATCATTCCGACCGGCGGCGTCTCGGCGGACAACGTCGACGAGTTCTTCGACGCCGGCGCGGTTGCGGTCGGCGCGGGCGGAGCGATTCTCGACGCGGACGCCATTGACCGCGGCGATATGGACCAGGTTCGAGCGACCGCCGAATCGTTCGTCGCCGCCGTCGAGGACGCCCGCAACAACTGACCGTCGAGACCTCCCCGCCGTTCTGAACTCGTTTTCTCCCCTCCGAGACACCCGCTTCGTCTCCCGTTCGCGCTCGGAGTCGGCGATAAACGGCCCAAAACGGTCCAATAACCTCCCGTCCGGATACTGCGGTTCTTTTGTCCCTTCCTACCAGCTCGTTACTGTTGGTCCTGCACCGCTGTTCAAAAACTGCTGTTGCCAATCAGGTATTGCCTGTTTCTGACGAATCTTCAGCCGCTTCGGGCGTACCGAGCCGCAGCGAATACTAGTTAAGAGACGGGACAGTCACGGTATACAGAATGCAGCGCCGAGCGTAGTATGGTCAGTACCGGGATCCGATCGTATCCGCCCGAACAACCCCCTCACAGGCCGTTACTCGCCGTAGTCAGGAAGTGAGTGACGCTACACCGGCCGCCCATTAATATAATGAAAATTATATTTACTGGCGACGGTCGACTCCTATTCAAGGATTTACTACTGGAGAGGTAAATTTTTATTTCACCGGTTCCCAGAGTCGGGTATGAAAGCGATCGCTGTCGAACCGGGTGCTGGGGAGCCTGCTCTCGTCGAGCGGCCCCGTCCCGAACCCGAACCGGGAGAAGCGCTCGTGCGCACGCTTCGCGTCGGGATCGACGGGACCGACCACGAAGTAATCGCGGGCCATCACGGAAACCTGCCCGCGGGCGCGGACCGACTCGTCCTCGGCCACGAGGCCGTCGGCGTCGTCGAAGAGCCAAACGGCACTGAACTCGACGCCGGCGAGTTCGTCGTGCCGACCGTCCGTCGTCCGCCGGGTCGCTCCAACGAGTTCTTCGAGCGCGGCGAGCCGGATATGGCACCCGAGGGCGAGTACTTCGAGCGCGGGATCGTGGGCGCACACGGGTTCATGGCGGAGTACTTCACTAGCCCCGCCGAGTATCTCGTTTCGATCCCGCCTGAACTCGCCGAACTCGGCTTTCTCGTCGAACCGATCAGCATCACCGAAAAGGCCATCGAGCACGCCGTCGCGACACGCTCTGCGTTCGACTGGACCCCCGAGACGGCGCTCGTCCTCGGTAACGGCCCGCTCGGGCTGCTCACGCTCGCGATGTTCGAATCGGTCCTCGACATCGACCGAACCTACTGTCTCGGTCGGCGGGATCGCTCCCATCCGACCGTCGAACTCGTCGAGGATCTCGGCGCGACCTACGTCGACTCCCGCGAGACGCCGGTTTCGGAAATTCCTGACGCCCACGAAGCCGTCGATCTGGTCTACGAGGCGACCGGCCACGCCAAACACGCCTTCGAGACGGTCGACGCGCTCTCACCCAACGGGGTCGGCGTCCTGCTCGGCGTCCCCGAACCCTGGGAGTTCGAGGTCGACGGCGGCCGCCTCCACCGCGAACTCGTCTTGCACAACAAGGCGCTCCTCGGTACCGTCAACTCCCACCGCGGCCACTTCGAGGCCGCCATCGACACGCTCTCGCAACTCCCCGAATGGTTCACCGACGAACTCGTCACGGGCGTCTACGGTCTCGACGACTACACGGCAGCATTCAAGGACGGCGACGATATCGTCAAAACTGCGGTCGAGTTCGACGCGCCGGCGGGCGGCTTCTGAGTGGGACTCGTGAACCCACCACGGATTCAAAACAATTACTACCATAGGTGTAAGTGGGGTTTCTATGGGAATCGATTACTCGCAGCTTCACGACCCGAACGCCGAGTACACGATGCGCGAACTCTCGGCGGAGACGATGGGCGTTACCCGAGAACGTGGGGGCGGCCGCGACGTGGAGATCACGGACATCCAGACGACGATGATCGACGGCAACTTCCCGTGGACGCTCGTACGAATCTACACGGACGCGGGGACCGTCGGCACCGGCGAGGCCTACTGGGGCGCGGGCGTTCCGGAACTGATCGAGCGCATGACGCCGTTCCTGCAGGGCGAGAACCCGCTCGACATCGACCGGCTCACGGAACACCTCGTCCAGAAGATGTCCGGCGAGGGCTCGATCGGCGGCGTCACCGTGACCGCAATCGCGGGAATCGAAGTCGCACTCCACGACCTCGCGGGGAAAATCCTCGACGTGCCGGCCTACCAGTTGCTCGGCGGCAAGTACCGCGACGAGGTCCGCGTCTACTGCGACTGTCACACCGAGGAGGAGGCCGACCCCGACGCCTGCGCCGACGAAGCCGAGCGTGTCGTCGAAGAACTCGGCTACGACGCCCTGAAGTTCGACCTCGACGTCCCCTCGGGCCACGAAAAGGACCGCGCGAACCGCCACCTTCGCGAACCCGAGATCGAACACAAGGCCTCGATCGTCGAAGCCGTCACCGAACGCGTCGGCGACCGCGCCGACGTGGCTTTCGACTGCCACTGGACGTTCTCCGGCGGCTCCGCCAAGCGTCTCGCGGAACGCCTCGAAGCGTACGACGTCTGGTGGCTCGAAGACCCCGTTCCGCCGGAAAACCACGATGTCCAGCGGGAGGTCACGCAGGGGACCACGACGCCGATTACCGTCGGCGAAAACGTCTACCGCAAACACGGCCAGCGCCGCCTGCTCGAAGAGCAGGCCGTCGACATCATCGCCCCCGACATGCCCAAGGTCGGCGGCATGCGCGAAACGCAGAAAATCGCTGACTTCGCCGACCTCTACTACGTACCCGTTGCGATGCACAACGTTTCCTCACCCGTCGCGACGATGGCGAGCGCCCACGTCGGCGCGGCGATTCCGAACTCGCTCGCCGTCGAGTACCACTCCTACGAACTCGACTGGTGGGCGGACCTGGTCGAAGAAGACATCATCGAGGACGGCTACATCGAAATCCCCGAGAAACCGGGACTCGGCGTCACGCTCGATATGGACGCCGTCGAGGAGCACATGATCGACGGCGACGAACTCTTCGACGAGGCCTGAGACGGTCTGCTGTAGGATTCCCGGCGTACTCGCAAGGCGGGTCGCGGGCAAGACGGGTCGCGGGTCGTCGGCGCTGACTGACCGCAGTCCGTATGAGACACATGCCACTGTCTGGTTTCTTTTTCCGTTCCCGTCCCTGTTCCCGCGCCCGTGCTGGGGCGTGTTTTATCCCCTTCGTCGGGGTGGGACCCCCACGACGATGCAACGAGAACGAGAGCGAGAGCGAGCACTTCCGCGACGGCAGTTCCTTCGAACACAGGCCGGCCTGGTCGGCACAGTTGCCCTGATCGGCGGCGGGACCACGACTGTACTGGCACAGGACTCCGAGAACGAATCCGGGTCCGAGACTGGGTCCGACTCCGGAACCGAATCCGAGAGTCCGTACACCGAGATCTACGACGAGAGCATCGACGATGTCGTTCTCGTCGTTGTTGGTGGCACCGGCGACGGCACCGAGACCGAAAACCAGCAGGGCGGGCTCGGCTCCGGATTCGTCGTCGACGACCATGTCATCACCAACGCCCACGTCGTCGGCGAGGCGAGCGACGTCGAACTCCAGTTTCGCGACGAGCAATGGCGAACTGGCTCGGTCGTCGGAGCCGATCCGCACAGCGACATTGCCGTTATCGAGGTCGACGACTTCCCCGACATCGTCAACGGACTCTCATTTGCCGACGACGACCCCGTGATCGGCCAGGAGGTGCTCACGCTCGGCAACCCGCTCGGACTTGACGCCTCCGTCTCACAGGGACTCGTCAGCGGGATCGACCGCTCGCTTCCGAGTCCGACCGGCTTCGCTATCCCCGCCGCGATCCAGACCGACGCGCCGGTCAACCCCGGCAACAGCGGCGGCCCGCTCGTCACTCTCGACGGCGACGTGCTCGGCATCGTCTTCGCCGGTGCCAGCCAGACGATCGGCTTTGCCATTTCCGCACTCCTCGCGGAACGAGTCGTCCCGCAACTTATCGACACCGGGACGTACGAACACGCCTACATGGGCGTCGGCGTCCTCCCGGTCGGGCCACAGATCGCCGAGGCGAACGACCTCGACGAACCGCGCGGCGTACTCGTCGCGGAAACCGTCCCCGATTCTCCCGCCGACGGCGTCCTCGAACCGGTCTCCGAGGAGACGACCGTCGACGGAACGCCCGTCCCCGTCGGCGGCGACGTAATCGTCGCCATCGAAGGCGAACCGATCCCGAACGAGGACCGCCTTTCGACCGTCCTGGCGCTCGACACCTCCCCCGGAGACACGATCGAAATCGAGATCATCCGCGACGGAGACCACCAGACGGTCGATCTCACCCTCGAAGAGCGACCCGAACAAGAGATGCAGACCCCAACACCACCCGAACCGCCCTGAGCAGCCGCTTGCCGAGACGCGGCAGTTGCAAGCGCGCAATTGTCGGCGTCGGATCTGGTGTGACCGATTACCCGACCCATGACCGACATCGGCTACAAACTCATCTGTGAGGAACACGGCCCGAACGAACTCGTCGACTACGCTACCCTCGCCGAACAGTCTGCCTTCGAGTTCGCGATGATCTCGGATCACTTCCATCCGTGGACCTCGACGCAAGGCGAGAGCCCGTTCGCCTGGAACGTGATCGGCGCGATCGCACAGGCGACGACCGACCTCCGACTCGGCACCGCGATCACGTGCCCGATTATCCGCTACCATCCGGCGATCATCGCCCAGGCGGCCGCAACGGCCGGCGTCCAGCTCCCCGGCCGGTTCTTCCTCGGCGTCGGCACCGGCGAGCAACTGAGCGAACACATCCTCGGCGACCGGTGGCCGGAACACGAGGTCCGCCTCGAGATGCTCCGCGAGGCCGTCGACATCATCCGCACCCTCTGGGAAGGGACCACCACGAGCTATCACGGAGACTACTACACCGTCGAGAACGCTCGCATCTACACGCTCCCGGAGGATCTCCCGCCGATTCACGTCGCCGCCGACGGCCCGAAAACCGCGCGAGCCGCCGGCGACATCGGCGACGGCCTCGTCGCCGTCCGTCCCGACGACACCCTCGTCGACTCCTTCGAGACAGACAGCACCGCGGACGCACCCCGCTACGCTGAACTCGACGTCTGCTACGCCGAAGACAAACAGGAGGCGATCGAGACGGCTCACGAGATCTGGCCGCAAGCGGCACTGCCGGGGAAACTAATGTGGGAACTCGCGACGCCCGCTCACTTCGAGCAGGCGACTGAAGCGGTTACGAAGGACGAAATCGCGGAGCTAGTCGTCTGCGGGCCGGATCCCGAAGCGCACATCTCGGCGATCCAGGAGTACATCGACGCCGGCTTCGACCACGTCACGATCCACCAGATCGGGCCGAATCAGGCCGAGTTCGTCGAGTTCTACGAGAACGAAGTGATACCGGCGATCGAATGAGTACCGTGTGTTAGTCAGTTGTCTCCGCTTGATCGTCCTCCTCGTCCTCCTCGTTCTCTTCTTCCTCGCTCGTTTCTTCGAGTTCATCGTCGGCAGCCCCGCCGCGGTCGTCGCGCCGTGGGGCGCTCTGCGAGCCGACTTCGCTGCTCCCGTCGTCGGCTTCGTCGGGGTCGCGGTCGATCCGTTCGAGTTCGTCTTCGATCTCCGCCTCGCGTTCGGATTCGTACTCGTCCGCGCGGTCGGTATCGTCTTCTGCCATGTACCCGGCTTCGTTGTCGAACGGTTTGGACGACAGGCCGTCGAGTGCAACGTGGGACACGAAAGACAAATAAAAGACCCCGCGCTGTGAATAGACAAATATGGACGTTCCCTACGACCTCACCTCGTACGTTCGGGTGTTGAAAATGGCGACGACACCCACCAGTCAGGAGTTCTTCCAGGTATCGAAAATCGCCGGTGCAGGAATCCTCCTGGTCGGATTGCTCGGATTCATCATTGGAGGGATCATGCTCCTGTTGCCGGGCGGTGGTCTCTGATGGGCATCTTCGCTGTCAAAACGACGGCGAGTCAGGAGCGCACCGTCGCGGACATGATCATCAACCGCGAGGAACCCGAGATTCACGCCGCACTCGCGCCGGACTCGCTTACCTCCTACGTGATGGTCGAGGCTGACGGTGACGCCGCCCTGAGCCGCGTCCTCGAGGACATCCCACACGCCCGCAACATCGTCCCGGGCGAGTCGGATATCTCCGAAGTCGAGCACTTCCTCTCGCCGAAGCCGGATGTCGAAGGGATCGCCGAGGGCGACATCGTCGAACTCATCGCCGGCCCGTTCAAGGGCGAGAAGGCCCAGGTCCAGCGCATCGACGAGGGCAAAGATCAGGTGACGGTCGAACTCTACGAGGCGACGGTTCCGATCCCGGTGACGGTCCGCGGGGACCAGATTCGCGTGCTGGACAGCGACGAGCGCTAAGACGACCACTGTCTGGCGCATCTCGTCTCGAATTGCGAACACCTACCAGCACCGCTTTTTCCCGACTGGCACTTCGACTGTCGCGCCGACCCGCTACCGATCTAACTCAGTTGCAATCGCTTCGGTGTCCGCCACATCCTCGATCGCCGACAGCAGTTCCTCGCGCTCGCGAACCTCGGCTGAACTCGCGCCGTACGCGCGGACGTACTCCGCACGACTATGTTCCGTAAAGGCGTGCCGAATCGCGAGATAGCCGTCCGGAACAACCGTCCCACAGACGTTGCACTCACACTGGTCGTGCTCGGTCGCCTGATGGACGACGGCCGATTCGACATCCGCGAAGACCTCGCCACAGCCATCGATTCCACATTCCCAGGCCATTCGTCTTCACGGTGAACTCGAGAGGCCGTCCTAATGGTCTTTTCGCAGTATATGTGATCGCAAACAGACATAGACGTGGCACCGCCAGGGAGCGAGATGGAACTCGTGGAGATCGAATCGGTGGCGACAAGGGCAGAGACGACGAAACCACCGTGAAAAGCCGGAGTCTGATAGTGACAGCCATACACTATTCCGGCCCAGATCCAACCGTTAACCGAGTTCAGAATCAGAATTCATAACTTTTCGGTCGCGAAACGAGGGTATGTGAGCGACGTGAGCGACGGAGTGGCGTCTCGAGTCGACTGTCACACGAAGGTCCTCAACGAGGCTGTGATCGAACGGGCGACCGAGGCAGGGCTCGACGCGATGGTCTATGCACCGCACTTCCGGCGGCTACCGGAGATTCGCGAGATTGCGGCCCGGTATTCGACCGAAGAGCTGTTGGTCATCCCCGCCCGCGAGGTGTTTACCGGCACCTGGACGGACCGGAAACACGTCCTCGCGCTGGGTCTCGAGGAGCCAGTTCCCGATTTCATCTCGCTCGAAGCGGCGATGGCCGAGTTCGACCGCCAGGACGCAACGGTTCTCGTTCCCCATCCCGAGTTCGCCACCGTCAGTCTCACGGCCGCCGATCTGTACCGGTACAAGGAGACGATCGACGCGATCGAGATTTTCAACCCGAAGCATCTGCCCCACCACAACCGGCGGGCGCGGGAACTCGCAACTGAACTCGAGTACCCGCCGTATACGTCGTCCTACGCCCATCTCCCGCGTTCGGTCGGGAGCGCCTACACCGTCTTCGATCGGGCAATCGAAACGGAACGGGACCTCCTCGATGCACTCGACAACGGCGTCTCGCGGCGCGTCGTCTATAAGAACGGCCTGCGACGGTGGCGAACGACGGCGAACGAGTTGCTCCATCTGGGCTATGAGAACACCTGGGAGAAGGCCGACCGGCTGTTTCTCTCCGGCACGGAGCCGACGCATCCGGAACACATCGCATATGACGGCCGGTTCGACGATGCGGCCGTTTACTGACGACGTCGATCGTTTCTCATCGCATCACAGCATCGTTCCGTCCGCTCCTCCTCCACCTCTACGCACTCTCCCCTCCCCCTCTTCCCAGCGCCGCAGTCCAGAGCGTCGATCAGCAACCGGGCAGCGTCTCGCTAACCCGGTCCCAGTGACTGCCGCGCCAGAAATACTGCCCGCACGATTGACAGCGCCAGACCGGGGTGGGCCCCGTCGACGACCGTGACGATCCGTCGTCCCGACCGGCGGCCGACGTTTCGCTTTCGAACACGCCAGGTTCGGGCGCGTACCCCGGCGTCGATTCCGACGGATCAATCCGTTCGAGCCGTCCGTTGCACCGCCCGCAAACGGCCGGCTCCAGCGGGAGTTCGAGTTCGACGCCGGCCTCGTGCAGTTGCGCGAGTTGCTCGTCGACCTCGTGTGCCGTCAAGAGAATCGCGTCCGCGGCACGGTTCGCGAGTTCACTATCCCGCGTCACGATCGTTCGGTTGTCGGCACGAGCGGCGGCGATCACGTCGTCGTCCGCCTCCAGGTTCCGGTCGCCGGCGTAGACGGTGTCGTAGTTACACATTCGGAGGTACGAGACGAGGCCGCCGCACATGGTGTCGAGGAGAAATTGCATGGGCTGTTCGAAAACGGGCATATCCACTCAGTGCAAGAACTCGCGTACCGCCTCGGGTTCCCAGGTGTTGATCACGTCTCCCGGTTCGGCCCACCCGCGGCGGGCCGTGTGAACGCCCCAGCGCATGAACTCGAGCGTCGACGGCTGGTGGGCGTCCGTGTTGATTGCGATCTTCGCGCCCGCGTTGATGGCGGCCTGGACGGCGCTACCCCACAGGTCCAGGCGTCGCGGGTTGCTGTTGACCTCGAGTGCGGTGTCGTGTGCGGCGGCCGCCTCGCCGAGGGTGGTCGCGTCGAAGTCGAGTCCGGAGCGTTCGTTCAGCAGTCGGCCGCTCGGATGGCCCAGTACGTCGACCGCGGGGTTTTCGACCGCCCGAACGAGGCGGTTCGTCGCCCGCTCGGTGTCCTGATCGAGGGCGCTGTGCGTCGAGGCGACGATTACGTCGAGGGCGTCGATGGCCTCCGCGGAGAGGCCGATCTCGCCGTCGGCGTCGACGTTCGCCTCGATACCGGCGAAGACATCGATGTCGTTCGCGGCGTCGACTTCGCGGATCTGTTCGACCTGCTCTAGGATTTCGGTGTCTGATAGTCCCATTCCGCCGACGATACCCGGTCCCTCGGCGTGGTCGGCGAGTCCGAAGTAGTCGTAGCCGCGCCCGTCGGCGGCCTCGACCATCTCCTCGATAGTGTTGTTGCCGTCCGACCACTCCGTGTGGCTGTGGAAGTCGCCGCGGATGTCCTCGCGCATAAGCAGGTCCGGAAGCGTTCCCGCTTCTGACGCCCCGATCTCGCCCCGATCCGTCCGCAACTCGGGCGGCATCCAGTCCAGCCCGAGGGCCTCGTACATCCCCTCCTCCGTCTCGCCCGCCAGCCGGTCGCCGATGCGCTGACTGCCGTCCGTCGCCGAGCCCGACCCGTCGCCGTCGGGGCCGGCGTCGATCTCGCTAACGTCGAACACGCCGTACTCGTTTACCTTCAGCCCTCGATCGATCGCGTAGTTTCGCAGGCTGACGTTGTGGTCCTTGCTCCCCGTAAAGTACTGCAGCGCCGCGCCGAACTCGTCGGGGACGACGACGCGAAGATCCACGCGAATCTCGCCGACGAGGACACTCGCCTTCGCCGGCCCAGACTCGATCTCGCTGTCGACGGAGTCCCACCCGACGAACTGCTCGATGACGGCCTCGTTGTCGTTCGTTCCGACGAGAACGTCGACGTCGCCGATCGTCTCGCGCCACCGCCGGATCGAGCCGGCGACCTCGCAGCGTTCGACTTCCTGGATCCCCTCGAGAAACCCGAGCACGTCGTCGGCGAGCGGGCGCGCCTCGCCGAGCAGCTGGCGCGTCCCGACCTCGCGGGCGAACTCGATGTTGTCGCGGATGTTCTGCTCGGTTTTCGGGCCGAAACCCGAGACCTCTTGTATCTCGTTCGCTTCGGCGGCCGCCTCGAGATCGTCTAGCGTTTCGATACCCAGCTCGTGGTACAGCTTCCCGGCCGTCTTCGGGCCGACGCCCTCGATCCGGGTGATGTCGGCAATGTCGATCGGGAGTTCAGCCTGCAGTTCCTCGAGTTCATCGATCGAACCCGTTTCGACGTACTCGACGATTTTGGTGGCGATCGCATCGCCGACGCCGTCGATGTCTTCGATGGCGTCGCGGTCGCCCGCCTCGACGTAGTCGGCGATCGGTGACGGGTGCGCACGGACGTTTTCAGCCGCACGGCGATACGTGCGCGGTTTGTACTCCACGTCGTCGGCCTCGAGCAGGTCGGCGAACTCCTCGAAGCGGCCGGCGATTTCGGCGTTGGTCGCCATCGCGATCAGCGCCCCCTCCGTGAACTCGCGTCGTCCTCGCGGCCGAGCGCCTGTTTCAGGAACGACATCCAGCGTTTCGTGTCGGCGGCCTGCTTGGCTTGCTGCTCGCGCTCGAGATCCGTCGGGCCGAGGTTCTCGAGGGCGTTCAGACCCCGGTCGATCCCGATGATGCTCTGTGCCAACGCCTCTCCCTCCTCGCGGGTGATGTCGCCTTCCTCGATCGCCTCGATGCGCTCGACGCGTTCCCGTCGGAGGTTGCGTTTCGCCTGCTCGACGCGGTCGCGCTCGCCGGGTGGCACCGTCTCGCGGCGCTTGATCTCGAAGACGAACGTCCGGAGGTCGATCTCCTCGCCCTGGACCGTGATCGTCTCCGGAATGTCCGCGCCGACGGTCGCACCCTCGCGCTCGACGCGCTCGAGCAGTTGCTTGCGCTCGAACTCTTGCACGTCTCAGTATGGGGCTCGCGGCGCTAAAAATGTACAGTCCGGTCAGAACTCCCATACTGCTCTCGTCATGCACTCGTCAGTCACACGAACCCCAAACCCCTTAGCGACGCCGTGCATACCCCCATCAATGGCTACGTGCGACGTGTGTGGGAAAGACGAAAACATGCCGTACAACTGTCGGCACTGTGGCGGCACTTATTGTGCCGACCACCGGCTGCCAGAGAACCACGATTGTTCCGGCCTGCAAAACTGGAACGATCCGAGCGGCGTCTTCGATAGCGGCTTCGACGAGAGCGTCAACGGCGGGACAAGCACGTCGAAGAGCGCGAGTTCGCGCGTTCTCGACGCCCTCCCGATCGATACCGGACCGGGCGGGCCGCTCGCGTACTTCCGCGGGAACATGACCTACACGTTCCTCGCGTTGATGTGGCTCACGTTCCTCGCTCAGTGGCTCACGCTTCTCATCGGGGGTGGGGCCCTCCACCGAACGTTGTTCGTGCTGACTCCCCAACATCCCGAATACGTCTGGACCTGGGTAACCTCGGTATTCTCTCACAGTCCCGGTGATATATTACACATCGTGTTCAACAGCATCGTGATATTCTTCTTCGGCCCGCTCGTCGAGCGCTACGTCGGGTCGCGGAAGTTCGCGGCGCTGTTTATCGTCAGCGGTGCCCTGGCCGGACTCAGCCAGGTTGCCATCCAAATCTATCAGGGGCCGGTCATCCCGGGCGTTGGCGGCGTCCTCGGTGCCAGCGGCGCAGCCCTCGCGATCATGGGCGTGCTCACCGTCCTGAACCCGAAACTCACCGTCTACCTCTACATGATCGTCCCAGTCCCGATCTGGCTTCTCACGGCCGGGACCGCGATTATCAGCGTCTTCTTCATCGGTCTCGGTACGAGCGGTGCTGGAAACGTCGCCCATGCCGCCCACCTCGTCGGTCTCCTCGTCGGCCTCGCCTACGGCGAGTACGTCAAACGAACCAAAACCGTCCGCACGTCGGGTCAGTTCAGACTCGGCGGTGGCGGACCGGGTGGCCCGGGCGGTCCAGGCGGGCCCGGCGGTCGTCGGCGCTTCTAACGGATCTCTCCGTCTTCTTTCCACGCCCGCATCCGGGGAGTTTGCCACACGGTCCTTCTCACGTCCGCAGTTTTGCACACCGTATCATCGACTACGCAGCGCTTCGGCACGTCTTCGCAGAACCATCCCCTACACACCGCCATCCGATTTTCCACATCCCAACCGCTATACCGCCACCGCGCTCTATCATCCTCAACGCCTATTTTCGCTCGGTCCCAACAGCCACTACCACGACCAATGTGTGCACCTCCGCCCCGCCCCGACCTTGCACCCGATCCCGAACTCGACCGCGCGGCAATGGAATCCCTCCAGCGCGAAATCGCCGACGTCGCCGTCTTCACCGACGAGTTCACGTTCGACAGTGAGTCGCTGACGAACCCGCTGGCCGCAAGCGCCGCGGCCGATGGCGATCCGCCGACCGTCGTCGGCATCGACCAATCGTTTCTCACGAACGAGGCGGGTGACCAGGACCGAGCACTGAGCGCCGTCATCGCCGTTCGCGGCGGCGAAGTGATCGAGCGCGTTGCCGCCGTGACTGAACTCGAAACGCCCTACATCCCGGGGCTGCTGTCCTTCCGCGAGGGCGGTGCCATCCTCGCGGCGCTCGCCGAACTCTCGGTCGAACCCGACCTCTTCCTCTTCGACGGGAGCGGCCGCATTCACTTCCGGCAGGCCGGAATCGCGACCCACATCGGCGTCGTGCGTGACGTGCCGAGCGTCGGCGTCGCGAAGAGTCTCCTCTGTGGCACGCCGTGCGAGGAAACGGCGGACCTGCAGACCGGAACGCGCGTCGGCATCGAGGCGAACGCGAAGGTCGACGCACCGGAGGGGACGCTGCTCGGCTACGCCGTCCAGACGCGCCAGTACGATTCGCCGAACCGGTACATCAACCCGCTGTACGTCAGCCCCGGCCACCGCGTCGGTCCCGAGACGGCCGCCGATATCGCGCTCGCGTTGGCGTCTTCCTACAAGCTACCGGAGCCCGTCCGCCTCGCCGATAGCTACGCCACCGAGGCCAAGCGCGACTACGTGGACTCCTGAATCCTGATCCCTGAATCCGCATTCGCGTCCCGCCGAACGCGGTGTTCGATACGCAGACGGCACCGGGATTCCGCTATCGGCAGCCTGATATGACGGATCCACCTCTTGCCAACATAGAGACAGATGGTCGACCGATCGCGCGTGCTCTCAGTCTGGCGACGGACGATCTCGCTGTCCTGGCCGATCGCGCTCCAGCAGACGTTCAACACGCTGATGCGGACGGTCGACATCGTCGTCACCGGACTCTTCTCGCCGGCCGCTGTCGCCGCAATCGGGCTCGCGGACCTCTACGCGCAGATTCCGCTTCGAATCGGACTCGGACTCGGGACCGGTTCGATCGCCCTCTCCAGTCAGGATACCGGCAGGGAGGCGACGACGACGCGCGACCGGGCGATCACCCAGGCGATCCTCATCGGGTTCCTGGCCGGCCTGCCGCTGATCGCCGTCGGCCTCGCTCTCTCGGACTCCCTGATCGCCGTCCTCGGTGCCGAACCCGATGTCGTCCGAATGGGCGGCCAGTACCTCGCGCTCATCTTCGTCGCAGCGCCCATGCGAATCGTCGGCCTCGTCGGCGCGCGGTCGCTCCAGGGAACCGGCGACACGCGGACGCCGATGGCCGTCAACGTCGTCGCGAACGGGGTCAACATCGTCATGACGGTCGGACTCGGACTGGGAACCGGCGTCTTTCCCGAACTCGGCATCGTCGGCGTCGGGCTGGCGACGGCGGTCAGTCGAACGATCGAAGCCATCATGATAACCGCCGCAATCGCGAGCGCCTGGACTGAACTCTCGTTCGCCCGCCCGCGATCGGTGACGATCACGCGCCAGTTGGTCGCCGTCAGCCTCCCGAACTTCGCAGAGGGGATGAGCACGTCGCTTGCGAACTTCCCGTTCAACGCGCTGTTACTCACGTTCGGCACGGAGGTAAACGCCGCCTATCACATCGGCCGCCGAATCTACCAGCAACTCACCGGACCGCTGTATCGATCGTTCAACGTCGCCGCGAGCATCGTCGTCGGGCAGACCCTGGGTGACGGCAGACCGGATGAGGCACGGTTTTCGGGGCTCGCAATGACCGCGCTCAGCGTCCTGACGCTCGGAATTGCCGGCGTTGTTCTGGTCGTCGGTGCAACGCCGATCGCCCGCGTGTTCACGAACGACGCCGAAACGCTCACCCACGCCGCCACGTTCACCCGCGTCTTCGGCGTCTCGATGCTGTTCTTCGGTATCTTCTTCCCGATCTCCGGAAGCCTCCGAGGCGCAGGTGACACGCGGACGCCGTTTTACGCCCGCTTTACCGGCACGTTCGGCTTCATGCTCGGCGTGTCCTACCTCGCGGGAATTACGCTCGACTACGGCCTTCCCGGCGTGTACGTCGGTATCATCCTCAGTTACGCCTGGTGGACGCTCGTCGTCACGGCGGGCTTCCTCTGGAGCGACTGGGCCGACACGGCAGCAGCACTCATCGATGAGCGGAGCGACCTTCCGGAGTGAACACTCGGCGCTGCACTCGTCCCCGTCACAGAACTGACTATCATCGCCGATAGAACTCCCACCGAGCGCGACAAACCGTCGATACTTAGGTATCGTCTCACGAACGGGTCACACATGGCCACCGCTGAGGAAGACGAGAGTCCCGCGGAATCCGACGAGGTCGGGGCCGACAGCGCCGACACTGATCGATCCCGGGAATCGACCGATCCCGAGACCGCGACCAGAACAACGACATCCCAGTCCGACCGTGACGACCACATGTCGTCGAATACCGACACCGACGACGACCGGTACACCCGAAAACAATCCGTCCTGATCACCGGCTGTTCGTCCGGTATCGGCCGTGCGACCGCCCGCGCATTTCTCCAGCGAGACTGGCAAGTCATCGCAACGGCCCGTAACACGGACGACATCACCGATCTCGAGGAGGCGGGTTGTACGATACTCGAACTCGACGTGACCGATCCCGACCAGATCGCATCCGTCGTCGAACGAACCGTCGATATCGCCGGTGCGATCGACTGTCTCGTCAATAACGCCGGGTACGCCCAGATGGGTCCCCTCGAAGACATTTCGACGGCAGATCTCCACCGCCAGTTCGATGTCAACGTCTACGGCCCCCACCGGCTCATCCGCGCCGCACTGCCACATATGCGCGCCCAGGGCGAGGGCCGGATCATCAACGTCTCGAGCGTGATCGGCCGCATCTCGATCCCCGGCTCCGGCACCTACGCTGGCTCGAAACACGCACTCGAGGCGATGACCGACTCGCTGCGCGCCGAGGTCGACGAGTTCGGTATCGATGTCACCCTGATCGAACCCGGCCCGGTCGAGACGAACTTCACGAACCGCGTCGACGAGGAACTGCCCGAAGACGAGCGGACCCCAGCCTACGAGTCGCTGTACGAACTTTACGACGAGGCGCAGTTGATCGGCGGTGGGGCAGGTGGCCCCTTCGCGTCCGAAGCCGACGATGTTGCGGCGGCGATTCTCGATGCGGCTTCGACGCCGGAGCCGCCGGCACGGTATCCGGTCGGTCCGCTGGCCCAGTACGGTGTCTACGCCCGCTTCCTGCCGGATCGGCTGCGAGATGCGGCCTACGGACTCCTTCGGAAACTCGCCTGACGCTGTCGTGACACGGTAGAACCGCTATTCTCTACGCCGACGAGGACGGGCCAGACGTTGGTCTTCCTGTCTCCACCAGTTCCGGAGAGTTCAACCACTATTGACCACTACAGCACTCGACAGCAACACCATCGACAGCAACGCCAGCAACACGACCAACGCCACTGCACTCACCACTTGTAACTAGTCACTGTACAGACCAGCGACAGGTCAATCCGCAGCCGCCTGCCGTACTGACGCTCCAGAACAGGTCAACGTGTACGCGCCACCCGGACGTCTATTCACGTAGCCCGCCCGCTGCAGCGCTCGACAGTGTCGGTCGACCGTCATCGGGTGGATCGTCATCTCGAGTGCCGTCGCGATCTCCGCAACGGTTATCGCCTGCGTCGTCTCGAGAACGGCGAGAATCGAACGTTCCTGGGCTGAAAGCGATGTCATGGGACAGAAGGGCCGAAGGATGACGAGTACAATGCTATGGGTGCGCAGTCTCCAAGCATGGCGTTTCGCCTGGGGACAGGTCGGGCGTCAGCGGAACTCGGCTGCGTCGGCGCATCGTGGTCATCGTGCCCGTGCCTATCGTTGGCGAGTTTCCCAATCAAGCGGCGCGCTGATTCTCAGTTGGTGGGAACGGTCCGGTATCCCGGACGAACGTCGGCTCGGGTGGAGTTAGCCGCCCCAGGCCTCGCCGAACTCGGTGGGGAGCGTTCCCAGGTCGATACCCCACGCCATCGGGAGCCACAGCAGTGCGACGAGCGTGATCAATACGATCCCGATGACGTTGAGTCCGACGCCGACGCGGGCCATCTGGGGGAGCGAGATGTAGCCACTTCCGAAGACGATGGCGTTGGGTGGTGTCGCAACTGGGAGCAGTATCGATTCCCGTCTTTCGACGGAGTTGGGCGGTACCACAGACGTTCAGCCATCGGTCGTCTGGAGATGGACGGAGCTCCGCTCATCGTCGTCACAGCAGCACAATCGCGAAGCACGACCAGTTGTGACGGATCGGACTACTCTGAGTCGGTCTCATCCCGTTTCTGCGTCTGCCACCAGTGGATCGCCCAGTTTGGGAGGAATAGCAGAACCACGGCTATAACGCTTACAAACGCGATTACCAGTGTCTCGATCATTGACGCTGAAATCGGATACCACGTGGTTTGTGGTATCTGTTTTGCTGCCGTACCGAACGAGTTCAAAGCGGTGTCCACCGGTGGAAATCCTGACAGTCGGAAGGGGGTGCCAATCAGTACCGATATATACGACTTCCCGTCCACGCGACTGATGGAACACACCGGCACCGATACGCCTTCAGGCGGAACTGCTCTTGGCGTAAAAACTCTTGCGGGCGACACGGGTCTCTGTGCGTTCGCCGTGGCCGGTTTCGGCATGTTCTCTATCGTCGAGCCTGAGCCACGTCTCGTGTCGAGAACTCTTTTGTCACTCGTCGCCCCGGCGTTGCTGCTCGGATTCGGCCTCGGTATGCTCGTTCTAGCCGCAGGATTGTGGAGCGGACTGTACTGGGCCTGGAGTTGGACGATACTCCTCTATACCGGGAGTACGTTCGGTGGTCTCGCCGCAGGAATCACCGCCGGCGACCTCTCAGCGCTCGGTAGCGCCGCTGTTTCGGGTCTCATTGCAGCATACCTCTACCGTCACCGCAACGAGTTCAAAACGACGACTCGCTGAGCGCTCCGCTTTCGTTGAGGTCGTAACCGGGCACGAGAGAAGGTAAACGCCGTTCTCGATCTTCCTGTGTCGTCAGACGGAGACGAGATCACTGTGGACGTACTCTACGTCCACGAGGAGGTGACCGGTCCCGATGCGGAATGGGCCGCAGGCGGTTTTCCGAGACTTACGCCGAAGAGATGACCGAGAACGCCGAGCGCTTCACTCGCCTGCCGGATACTATCGGTCTCGTGAGCGAACACCTCGAGTCGGCCGCCCTCGCGCATGCGGTCCACGAGACGAGCGGCGATTTGGCCGAGGCGATTCTCGACGCTGCAGCCGAGTTCGAGAGCGACACCATCGTTCTCGGCGTTCGGGACCGCTCGCCCGTCGGCAAAGTGCTGTTCGGCAGCGTCGTCCAGGCGGTGATTCTCGACAGCGACCGACCGGTGATGACGGTGCCGCCGGTATCGACGTGACGACCGGATCGCCTCGACGGATTCGAGAGCCGTTTCGACGCGAGACGATCGAGTGGCCGGCTACCGGAGACAGGCCGCAACGACCTCGAGCATCCCGATGCCGCGGACCTCGTCGGCGAACAGCGGCACTCGCCGCACGTCCGGTCCCCGAAAGAGGTCCTGGGCCTCCGCGAGCGCCGACTGCTGGACGTCCCAGCGGCGCTGACAGAACTCACAATCGTCCAGGTTCGGCTGCAAGAACTCGCCGTCGACATCGTCGGTGACGTTAGAAAGCGGCTCCATCACGCGGTTGACGACGACCGTGCCGACGGGAATCTCGAACTCCCGTAACTGCTCGCGCAGCCGCGTCGACTCGTAGACGCTCATCTCCTCGGGGATCATCACGATCCGAAAGTCCGTGCGCGTGGGATCCTGGAGCGCCGACCGGAGCCGTTCGATACGCGTTCGCAACTCCTTCAGGTCGGACAGATCCTGCGTCTGCTCCTCGTCGTCCTGGCCGCCGAACAGCCCCTTCATTCCCTCGAACATGCCGCTTAGTCGCTGGCGGAACTTGAGCATCCGGCCGACCATCGTGTCCATGACCTCCGGCAACTGAAGCAATCGCAAGGTGTGGCCCGTCGGTGCCGTGTCGACGACGACGCGGTCGAATCGCTCGTCGTCCATGTACGCAAGCAACAACTGCATCGCCGCGGCCTCGTCCGCACCGGGCATCGCACCACCAAGCATCGCTTCCATGGGATTCTCCCCGCCGAGCATGTCGCCGAGGCCCCCGAGTTCACCCAGCCCGCCGGCCTCGCTCTGGTCACTGGAGCCGCCGAACGGGCCGCCCTCGCCGAATCCATCGGACCCGTCGCCCGCACCGAACTCGGCGTCCTCACCGCCGCCACCGAAAATCGCCTGGCCGCGTTCCGCAGCCGCTTCGGGGTCGATTTCGGCACCGTAGAGCGGCACGTCCTCCCGAAGTCGGGCCGGTTCGGCGGGCACGTCGATTTCGAACGTATCGGAGAGCGAGTGTGCAGGGTCCGTCGAGACGACCAGCGTACTAGTCCCGCCGCGGGCGCTATCGAGCGCCGTCGCGGCGGCCATCGTCGTCTTGCCGACGCCACCTTTCCCGCCGTAGAGGACGTACTCCGGCCCGTCGATCGGCTCATCGGACGGCTCGACATCGACCGTTTCCCGCGCTGGCTCCTCGTCAGGCGAACTCGTCGGCGTGACCTCGATCGTATTCGAGTCGTCACTGTCGGTTTCGCCACCGTCTGCACCGGCGACAGTCTCCGTCTCGTCCTCGTCGACGACTCCAACGTCGATTCCACTCATGTCAGTCGCTTCGATTCGATCACACGAGTATTCGTCGGTCCAGCGTGGGTCTCGGGCCGAACGAAGGACAGAGACACGACGGGCAACACGAGTTATCGGACGACCGCAACCGGGACCGGTGACCGTCGAACGACGCTCTCCGCGACGCTCCCGAGCAACACGCGAGACACGCCGTCCCGCCCGTGGCTCCCGATAACGATCGTCTCGTAGCCTTCATCGGTCACCCGATCCACGATCCGCCGCTCCGGCTTGCCCGCTGCAACTTCCGTCTCGAGTTCACGATCCGCGCTCGCTGCGAGCGCGGTCGCCTCCTCGAGGAGGTCGGTCGCATACTCGCGGGCCTGCTCGGTGATGGGCAGGCGGAGTTCCGGTCCCTCGAGCGGTTCGACCGTCGTTTCTGCGATCGGGATCACGTAGAGGGCGGTGATCGCCGCGTCGGGGAACGTTTCGAGCGCGAACTCGAGTGCGGCCGTTGCCGGTTCCGAGCCATCGTAGGGGACGAGTATGCGGCTGTCACCGGCGTGCTCTCGGGTCATTCGAGAGTGGACTCGTCGATCAGTTCGAACAGCGGATCGAAATCCTCCGGCAAGCCGTTCCGTACTTTCTCAATGTTCCCTGAAGGAACCACAGCCGCGACGATGGCGACCAGTTGCTGGGCGTGGTAGTTCGCATCGGAACGATCGACGCCTTCCCGTTCGGCAACTCGGTCGAGAAACTCCTGATAATCGAAGCGCTGTCCGTGATCGGCCGCGATCAGATACCGGTCGATCTCCATCGGGAGTGGGCTGGCGAGGTCGGTTGCCTCTCCCTCCTGGAGCCGTTCTCCCAGTGTCGTCAGGACGGCTCGGGTCGCCCGAACGGCCTGGCCGGCCTGTGCGTACTCGAGTTCGTGTTGGACCTGGCCGATGAACTCGGTGTAGTTCATAGCGATAGGGATGACGACATCGACCCGGCTGATAAAGCTAGCAGTGGCAGCGGTACCCGGTATCCACTCGCTATAGCTGCTTCAGCGGCGTTCGAAAGCGCGAACTCGGGGGTCGTCAGTGTTCGAGCAGTGGAGCGAACTCGATTCGGCAGGAGTGGCCGATCAATCGAAGTACTGCGCCAACCGTTCCGCGGCTTCCTCGACGCGCGGGGTGACGAGGGCGAACCGGAGCCAGTCGCTGCGAGAGTCCCCGAACGCGTCGCCGGGCATCCCCGCGACGCCGATCTCGTCGATCAATTGCTCGATGTTTGCGAGTGTCCCCGGATACCCTTCGAACCGAGCCATGACGTAGAACGCACCTTGGGGCGTTGTATAGGCCGCGCCCGCGGCGTCCAGCGCATCGGTGAACGTCTCGACGCGCTCGCGCAGCAGCTCGCGGTTGCGCCGATAGTAGTCCGGGTCCGTCTCGCGCAGGGCGTGTAGCACCGCGTACTGGGCCGGGCGACTCCCGGCGACGTTGACGAGCATGTGCCGACTCCGCGCGTTTGCGACGAGTTCAGGCGGGAAGATAGCGTACCCGACTCGGAAGCCGGTGATCGCGAGCGATTTCGAGAAGGAGTTGGTGACGATTCGGTGATCGGAGTCGACGCCGAGGGCGCTCGAGAACTGGCCCGAGAGATCGAAGTGGTCGTAGACCTCGTCGCTGATGAGGATCGCGTCGTACGCGTCGGCGATGGCGACGAGTTCGCGAACGGTTTCCTCGGGGTATACCGCGCCCGTCGGGTTGTTCGGCGAGTTGACGACGATAGCGGCCGTCTCGTCGCTCGCGGCGGCGCGCACGTCGGCGGGATCGAGTTGGCCCGTCTCGTCCGTCGGGACGAAACGCTGCGTCCCGCCGAGCATCGTCGTCTTGCCGGGGTAGTAGGGGTAGACGGGTTCGGTCAACAGGATCTCGCTCCCCCGGTTGCGTTCCATCGCCCGGGCCATCGCGAGGTAGTTCGCCTCGCCCGCCCCGTTCGTGATGACGACCTGGTCGATGTCGACGCCGCGGCGGTCGGCGATTTCCGCGCGGAGTTCGACCAGTCCGTCGCTCGGGGGATACTGGAATCGGCCCGGGTCGGCGTCGGCGAACTCGTGGAGGCCGGTTCGAAGCGCCTCGGGTGGCTCCCAGTCGGGGTTGCCGCTGACCATGTCGATGACGTCGGTCTCCGCACGGTCGGCGTACTCCATGACGTGGAAGAAAAGCGGCGTCTCGTACTCCATGGGCGTGTATGGAACTGCCCGTACCGTCGTTCTTTCTGTTCCATCGTTCTCTCCGTTCCGTCGCTCTCGGTGGCCGCTTGGCCGTTCCATCCGTCGCCTCCGACGGTGAGCCAACCGCGCCTTGACAACGCTGGATCCCCTTCGGACAGCCATGAACGACGACATCGATCGCACCCTTCCGATGGACGTTGCCGATGCGCTTCGAGAGACCGAAGAGACGCTTTCGGTCGCCGAATCCTGTACCGGCGGCCTGATCGGGGCGGCGATCACCGCCGTGCCGGGCGCGAGCGACTACTTCGAGTCCGGGCTGACGACCTACGCCTACGACGCCAAACGCCGTCACCTCGGCGTTGGTCGAGAACCGCTCGATGAGCACGGTGCCGTCTCCGAACCGGTCGCACGGGAGATGGCCCGCGGCGTCCGCGACGTGACGAACGTCACCTGGGGCATCTCGACCACCGGCGTTGCCGGGCCCACCGGCGGGAGCGAGGAGACGCCGGTCGGTACCGTCTTCATCGGTATCGCCTACGCCGGTCCCTGGGGAAGCGAGTCCTCCTACGCGACGGTCTCGCGCTACGAGTTCAGCGGCGACCGGGCGGACGTTCGCGCGAAGACAGTCGACCGGGCGCTTGCGGATTTGCTTGCGGAAGTCAACGGCCAGCATCCCGAGGCGGTCGACGCCGAGACTAATATCGATCTCGAGACTGACACTGACGCCGATACCGGCACCGGAACCGACACCGAGACTGATACTGATACAGCCGAGTGAGAGTCACAAAAGAAAGCTATTCGGCGGTCGGATTTCGAGTATCGGGTGATGAACAAGAAGGGGCACGTCCTCAACGCCGCGCTGTTGAGTATCGGACTGGGATACCTGCTCGAACCGGCCGGGAATCTGGCGACCTTCGAGACTATCGTCTCCATCGGCGTTCCGATCACGCTCGGCGCGCTGTTTCCGGACGTCGACACCGCGTTCGGCAAACACAGAAAGACGCTGCACAACCTGCCGATTCTAGCCGGCTTCGTCGTCTTTCCCGAACTCTTCGGCAACCTCGAGTGGGTCTGGGTCGGTATTCTGACGCACTACGTCCTCGACGTGGCGGGGAGCAAGCGCGGGATCGCACTCTTCTATCCCCTCTGGAAGCAGGAGTTCGGCCTGCCGGTCGGCGTCGCGGTCAGCAGTCGGCGCGCCGATCTCGTGACGGTCCTCGTGACCGCTGCGGAGGTCGCACTGGCGGCAGTTCTCGTGTTCCGGTTCCCGCAGGAAGGTATTGAACTCGCGCGGCAGTCGATCGGCCTGTAATCCGATTGACGACGGCCGCTACCGACGGTTCGGCGTCCACTCCTCGCAGGCGTCCATATCGTCCATGCCCTGTTCGTGGTAGGCGCAGTAGGGGACCATTCCCGAAGACGAGCGGACGTACTCGAAGTGCTTGCAGTTGCCACAGTAGCGGTCGGTCGGCTCGTCTGGTTCGGTCGCCGTGGCATCGTCCGGCGCGTCCGTGACGATTTCTGCGTCCGTGCCGTCGCCGAGCGGCTCGGACTTGATCGGCGAGGAGAGTTCAGTTGCGGTTGCGCCGCCGTCGCTCGTGACGGCTCCGGAGGCAGCTGTCGACTGTGTCGTGGCGGCCTCTCTCGTCGTCTCCGTTTTCGGAGCAGATGAGGCGGATCGGGTCGATTGAGACGTGGATGATCCGCCGTCGGTATCGTCGCCGTTCGTCTGCGTTTCGACGTCTCCATCGGGGGTCCCACCGAGGAATCCGATGCCGCCGAGGCCGCCCGGATCGGTCGATTCCTCGACTTCGACGACCGTCTGATTGTGCCGTGTCACGTTCATCTCGAGCATGCCGCCGGGATCGTTTCGCGTTTTGAAGTTGACGACGGCGACGAACAGACACCAGACGGCGATGAAGAGGCCGAGGAGGTAGATCGCGGATACGTGTAGCGTGAGTTCCTTCCCGTACCCCCGCCAGTGGTGGGGATAGGCGTACCAGAAGAGCACGACACCGAGGAGACAGAGGCTCGCACTGATCGCGGCGGCCGCGCGGACGCGGCGACTCGCTGGCAAAACCGTGAAGACGCCGACGAGCGCCGCCGGGACGCCGATCCCCGCGAGGACGCCGGCGATCGCGACGATCGCAAACTGGTCGGCCATCCCCCAGTCGGCGAACCCGACCGCGAAGTCGGCGGCGACATCCGTCGTGGCGACGAGTACGGCGACGACGGCGAGAATCGCACCCACCAGGACGAGCCCCGTGCCGGCGTACAGCCGCCGTCGGCTCGTCACCTCCCGGGTGTTCCCCTCGTACGCCTCCGTCAGGCTTGTCATGCTGGCTTGTTCGCCCTCCCAGCACAAAACGATACGTCAGACACACATAAGAAAACAGATACGTTTGCTGTACAAGTGCATAGTCGAAACGGAGATCCCCCACCCCTCAACGGTCGACGACCGGCACGTCGACGACGACCGGCCCATCGTGCTCGAGCGCCTCGCCTATCGTCTCATCGATCTCCGCCGGCGATTCCAGGGTGATACCGGTCGCCCCGTGCGCCTCGGCGCTCCCGACCAGATCGACCGGCGGTTCGAACTCGATGCCGGCGTAGTCGAACTCGTCCGGATCGCCGCCCATCAGCGCCGCCGTGTTCTCCTTGAGGATGCGATAGTTGCGGTTGTCGGGGATGACGACGGTCAGATCGAGGTCGTACCGCGTCGCCGTGTACAGCGTCTGCGGATAGTAGAGGTACGAGCCGTCGCCGACGTACCCCAGGACGGACCGATCGCCGCCCGCCTCGCGTTCGGCGACGGCAGCGCCGACGCTCGCGGGCAGTCCGTAGCCGAGGCCGCCGCCCTTCGTTCCCAGTAGCTGGGTGGCCTCGAACGGGAACTCGTCGAGGAGCGGCGGCGACGCGGTGATGGCCTCGCTGACGACGAGCGCGTCCGGCGCGACGCGGCGAAACGCCCGCGCGAGACCGGCTTTCGTGAGCGTCCCGTCGACAGTCTCGGGCGTCGTCGAACCGGACGCCTCGCTCTCGGCCCACGCGCGAACGCCCTCGAGTCGCCGCTCCCGTTCGCCCTCGTCGACGGCCGCCGCGACCCGATCCGCGAGTTCAGGCAGGATCGCCGCCGGATCGCCGAGCACCGCCGTATCGGCGGGGGCGTGTTTGCCGAGTTCCCAGGCGTCGGCGGCGATGTGGACGCAGTTCGCGTCCTCGGGGACCAACCGTCTCGTCGGTCGCGTGACCGTCGTATTCGTCGAGCAGCCGACGAAAACGAGCGTATCGGTGTCCATCGCCGCCGCCGTCGCGGGCGCTTTCGTCGAGAGGACGCCTTGCCACTGCTCGTGAGCCGTCGGAAAGTTCACCTCGTAGGCCAGGATCTCGTTGTGAACTCGTGCGCCGGCGGCCTCGGCGAGTTCGACCGCGGCCGCGACCGCGTCGGAGCCTCGTCGGCCGACCTCGTCGCCGAGGACGATGACGGGGTCCTCGGCGTTGGTAAGCGCTGTGGCGGCCTCGCCGATGGCGTCCGCGTCGCCGCGTCCGGCGGTCGGAATCTTGCCGAGTCGTTCGGGCGACTGCTCCGTCTTGGCCTGCTGGACGTCGACGGGGAGCGAGAGGAAAACCGGCCCTGTCGGCGGCGTCAGCGCGGTTCTGACGGCCCGACGGACCATCCGCGGAAGCGCTGCAACGTCTTTCACCTCGGCGCTCCACTTCGTGAACGGTTCGGCCATCGAGACGAGATCGCCGCTCAGGATCGGCTCTTCCTGCTGGAAGTCCCGACTGTGCGTCCCGGCGGTGAGCAATACCGGCGCACCCGAGATATTCGCGTTGTAGAGGTTGCCGAGTCCGTGTGCCAGACCGCCGGCGAGGTGGAGATTCGCGACGCCGAGCGGGAGGACGTCCGTCTGTGCCGCGGTCCGGGTTTCGTCCGTAGCCGCATTCGCGTGGTGCCGCCGCCGCATCGCGTACCCCGCAGCGGCCCCGACCGCAACGTCCTCGTGAAGCCCGAGTACGTACTCGAGTTCACTATCGACGACCGACTGCATCAGCGGGAGTTCGGTCGTTCCCGGATTCCCGAATAAGTGGGTCACACCGTACGATTCGAGACTGTCGACAAGGAGATCGGCCCCCGTATATCCCATGTGAAAACCTCTCTCGATAGCGCCCTTATAGAACTATCGTGGGTTCGTTGACGTGTCTGGCCCCCAGACGGCGGGCAATAGCGCGGAGAGACGTGCTGGCGAGACCTGTCGGGACCGGAAACGAAACCTTGAATCGACGCGCTCGCAAAGTTTCGGCTATGAGTGACGAGGACGATTCGGAGCCGGCCGTCACGCTCGGCGAGCACACGCCCGTCGAGGGTGCGCCGCTCGCCCGCGTGAGTTCGCGACTGACCTGGCCCAAAGAGCGAAGCGAAGTCGACCGCCTCGAAGGCGACAGCGTTATTCGCACGCCTGCCGGCCCGAAAGAACTCTCGGCCGTCCTCGAGGACGTAGACGAGACGTACTTCCAGCGCCGACAGGAGTTCGAGACTCACGTTCGCGAGGTTATCGGAACGGGACCAGTTTCGACAGCAGACGGCGAGTAATAGTAATCCGTGGCAACTGGGGACGAACAACACGCAAGCGGGCTGCTCCGATGGGTTCAGGAGCAGGGAAACCGCCTCTCCTGGGTCCAGAAATCACTGCTCGTCGGGGCTGTTCTGACGGTGGTGTGGATGCACGCCGTCCCCGGTGAGTTAGATCGCCGTGCCGTTGTCGATGGTACCCTCTTGATCGGCGGCCCGCTTGCACTCGGGCTGACCCACGGCCGACACGTCGGCTGGAACATTAACCGAGTGGCAATCCGAAACGCCGTCCTGCTCTCGCTTTTCGTGCTCCCGTTCTACCTCGTCGGCTCGACGCTGCCGACGATCCGCGAGTTCTATCCGATGTGGGGGACCTCCGCCGCGCCGGCCGAGTTCGTCCCGCACGCGATCAGGCTGTTCGTGCTCGCGTTGGCGGCCGAGACGTACTACCGCGGCTTGCTCTGTGTCGGGATTCGAGAGATCGGCATCAAAGCGGTGTTCATCAGCCCGATCGTCTACATGATTCACCACGCCTCGAAGCCACCGATCGAGTTCGTCCTGTCGGGGCCGACGGACGTGCTGTTCGGTGCGGTAGACTACGAGTCGGACTCGATTTTGCCTTCGGTCATCGCCCACGGAGCGGGGCTCGTCTTGCTCGACTGGCTCGTCCTCCACGACCCGTTGTTCGATCCGACGCCGGTCCTCGAACTCGTCGAGTGGCTGCCGGTGCCGTTGTAAGCGCCCCTCGAAATTCGTCCATGTCCGGCGGAACGACGCCTGGGCTGAACTACATCTGAGCGGAACTCGAGCAGATACGAGAGAGGGTCAGATACCGAACGTCGCCCGAAGCATGTCCCGTGTTCCGGGACCAAGGCCGACCGCGACGACGGTAATCAACAGGAGGATCGCGTAGCGGGGGCTCTCCTCGAAGATCGTGTCGTCGAAGATCCAGACGACGAAGACCGCTGCCGCGAGTTTGACGAGGAGGAACGGCCAGGCGTCGCCGGTGACCGCGACGATGCTCTCGGGCAGAATCGAATCGGTTAGATCGACGACCGCTGCGTTGATCGGGTGTTTCGGGATCAGGTTCCTGTCGTGGCCGAACGCTGTCGCCCAGTCGAGTCCGACGACGTTTGCGACGCCGTCGATCGAGTGTGCCCAGATGACGACTGCACCGATGAACTTCGTCCCGCGGTTGATTCCGGGGACGAACCGATCAATCACGGCCCAGGTGATCGCCGTGGCGACGGTCGCACCGCCGAGGATCGTGAGCAGGAGCAACGGGTAGAACTCCACGTAGTCCGTCGTCGCGGAGAGATACCCGAGGTAGCCGACCGTTCCGGCGAGCAACGTCGTCCCGATTGCACCGAGTGGATACTCATAGCCCGACACGTAGTCGTTTCGCTCGAGCCAGACCGAAACGACGACGGCCAAAAGCGTCAGGAAGAAGACGGTGAAGTAGATGAGCGGACTGATGATGATGCCCGACCACGGGAGCTGAATGGGGAGTTCGCCGGTCGCGCGGTAGGCGGCGACGTTCGAGTCCTCCACGACGCGCAACGCCCCGCCGAAGAGCATGAACGGGAACAGGCCGTAGAAGCCGGCCCGGTAGCGCTCGATCTCGAGGCGGTCAATCAGGAAGACGACGCCGACGACGGACAGGATAAGCGTCGGAATGTAGCCGGCGTAGGAGACGAACGTGTAGCCGGGCGACGCCGTCGGTCCGGCACCGACACCAGCCTCACCGCACCGTAGCTGCTCGCCGCCTGCCCAGGCGACGCAATTCCACCCGTGGGCGTCCGCGACGACCGGCCCCCAGAAGTACTGCCAGATGATGTCGACGTACACTTGCTGGTAGAAGGCAGTCGCGGCGAGGGCCACCACTGCGACGAGAGTGACGACGGTGAGGGCCCACACTTTCAACGGGCCGTACCGCTCGATCGACTCGTACATACCGGATATCCGTTCGAGCGAGCGCTTACCGTTTCCGGTTTCCGTCGTCTCCCGATTACCACTGAACTCGCTGTCCAGTCACCGACTACGCGGCGTCGATCTCCCGTGCAACCGCGAGCACTTCGTCGTGCAACGCGCCGTTCGAGGCGACCAACCCGTCGCTATCGTGTCGCCAGCGGTCTCCCTCGAGATCGGTGACGACCCCGCCCGCCTCCCGGATCAAGCCGACGCCGGCAACGGTGTCCCACGGGTTAGCTCGCCGGTTCGTCACGACGCCCTCGAGTGCTCCCGACGCAACCATCGCGAGTTCGAGTTGCGCACAGCCGAAGCGGCGCATATCGCTAAACCGGGTGACGATCGCTCGCGTCGCCGCGGCGTACTGGTCTCGCCGGTCGGTCGGCCACCAGTAGGTCGGACACACCGTGCTCGTCTCCGGATCGGTGCGGTCGCTGACGGTAAGCGGATCACCGTTTACCGACGCACCGGCTGGACCGAACCGGTAGGTGTCATCCAGGGCGGGACAGACGGTCGCCGCGCCGATTGGCTCTCCGTCGACGACGGCCGCGACTGCGGTGCCGAAGGCGCGGATCTCGTCCACGTAGTTGTTCGTGCCGTCGATCGGGTCGACGATCCAGGCGGGCCCGGTGTCGGGAACGGTCTTCAGCGCGTCGTCCTCCTCGCCGACGATAGGGTCGTCCGGGTACGCCTCGCGGATAACGTCGATCACGGCCGCCTGCGCGTCGCGGTCGGCCTGGGTCACAACGTCTGTCTTGCCGTCTTTGAACTCGAGTTCGAGTTCGGTGCGAAAGGAGTCGAGGGCGACCGCCGCGCCGGCGGTCGCTGCGCGGGTGGCGAGGGTTGCGCGGTGGTCGCTATCTATCTCTGTGTCCGTTTGTCCGTCCGCGTCCGGTTCCGGATTCACACCTGACTCGGGATCGCCCTGGCGATCACTCATTGCTCAGCAGTCCGGCGTCTGTCCTGATAAGCACTGGCGATTTGCGAGCGTCCCGTACTCGCAACTCCCGGTGAGCGCTGGATAGACGAACCGTGTATTACTTCCAGTCGATCAGCGTCCGACGGGGTCAGAGGCGCGTGCTGAACTTGCACCCGGTACCGGAGACGTAATTCTTAGTTATCGTGTCGTCACCGTGCAGCCGTTCGCCGTTACGATGGCGGTATGCTCGGACTGACTGACAAGCGCTCCTCGTTCCGCTTTGAGAACGGGGTCGCTCTTGAGGACGCCCTTATTTTCTAGGTTTCGAACGGTCATTGTGAGTCCGGAGATATCGTACCAGCGAGTCGTAAACGGGAGATTTCGTCGCGTCTCGCGGAGCGTGTCGAGCAATTTTCGGCTGCGTCGATCGCGTACAGGTCGGTCAGTATCGAGACGGAAAATGCGTTCGTCGCTTCCCTCCGTAACGCGGCCTCGACCGGTGGTGGCGAACGTCTCGACGGCGAGAACGTCCCCTTCGGAAAGCTCGATCCCGTTGTCACTACCGGTGTTTGGGAGCATCGGAGCCGTGTGAGCGTCGTAGTGGCCAAGACCATGTCCGGCGAGATTCACAACTGGGCGAAATCCACGGTCCCGAATCGCTTGCTCGATACTGTGCCCAACTGTCCCGGTGTGGACGCCGGCTTCGATCGTCCGAAGTGCCGCCGCTAACGCGGCGTCGCTGGCAGCAACGAGTTCGTCGTGTGTCCCCGAGAGATCGATCGTTACAGCGGCGTCGGAGCACCAGCCGTTGACGTGGACGCCCATATCGAGCGTCACGAGATCCGCGTCGCCAAACGTACTCTCATCAGCCGGTGTCGGAATCGCATGGGATGCTTCTTCGTTGATATTTATGTTGACTGGGAACGCTGGGCTCCCGTCGAGGTCCCGGATTCGCGTTTCGGCGAAGTCAGCGATTTCGAACTGACTGACCTCGGGTTCGATTCGAGGGATCGTCTCGTCAAATACCTGCGAGAGAATCTCGCCTGCTTTTTGCAGATCTGACCACGTTTCTTCCGATACGTCGCCGGGAGCCATAGCTTTTGCATCGATCCGCCCATACATAGTGGTTTGTCTCAGAGTGCGTTTCAGTCGTTCCGATGCAACTGTGTAGTCACTGGACGGAATAGAGGAACAGAGCGTCGGCGGACGGCAGCAGCTACCGTTCTGTCGTCCGTCTGTGAGAATTTGCGAGGGCAAGAGGCTCGCTCTTGCCGCACTATGGTGAGTGCGAGGGGAGGGGATCGAACCCACGAACGTCTACACGAGCGGATCTTGAGTCCGCCGCCGTTGACCGCTTGGCTACCCTCGCACGCATCCCGTTGTTCGGGGGTCGTCGGGTTAAACGGTCCGGTTTCGATTCCACGTCGCACTCATCGCCGCGTTCACCGCGGCCCGTCTGGAACCCCGACGACTGTCAGTAGTTGGAAATCTGGTTTCGGTATTCAGCGTTGATCGTGGAACTCGCGTTCAGTATAGATGAAACACATGCTGAGTGTACCTCGCGGAGGTTTCTGGCAGATCGTCACTCCTCGCCGTCTCGGATGACCATCACCTTGACCCGATTTACGCCGTCAAAGTCGCGGAGTCGGTAGGTGAGGTTACGTACCTGCTCAGCTGGTCCCCGACAAAACAGTGATTCGAGGCACCACTCCCCTTGGTGCGTATGGCTTGTGTTGAGAATAACGTCTTGGTACCCGTGTTGGACTGCGTGGAGTTCCTGTATCACCTCGTGGTGACGATAATCGAACGCGATGAGTGCGACGATTTCCCCGCTTGTCGCTTCGAGGCGGGAGTGAGACTCGATATACTCCAGCATCGCTTCTCGGACCGCCCGCGACCTGTTTTCGAGATCCTGCTCTTGCCAGACTCGGTCGAACTCTTCGACGACTTCGTCTGGAATATTGAAACTCGTTCGCATAGGTACTGGTTCGTCGGGATTCTACAAGAGGTTCTCGTATGACGATGCACCCATTTCGGTATTAACAACCGTTATTCACGTCGGTAGCAGATTCTCAATCGGGATGTTACACGGCGACGCACTCGGTCTCTTCTTTGGAGCGGTCGCTCTCGGTGCTGTTCATGGCATCGAACCAGGTCACGGATGGCCCGTTGCCGCCTCGTACGCTCTTGACCAGACGAACAAGTGGATGTACGGGTTCGCGGCGAGCCTCATTATCGGCGTCGGCCACCTTATCAGCAGTATCGCGATGGTGGGAGTATTCTTCTACGCGAAGGACTACTTCAACCTCACGCAGGTAAACGAGCCAATGACGATACTTGGTGGTATCCAAATCGGCGGGCCAGTCGGTCTTGTTGCCGGTGTCCTGCTCGTCGTGCTTGGGATTCGTGAATACTCTCACGGACATTCTCACGGCAATCACGCTGATGATGGCCACTCCGACCATCACAGCCACGACCACCAACACGATCTGAACGAGCAGGGCCATTCGCATGACCCTGACCACGGCCATTCACACGAACACAACGATGGAATAATCAACCGTTTGATGGGCTTCGCTCCCTTCCTCGGTGGGCACACTCACTCACACGAGGATCCCAAAGAGACAACTGACCGTGGCCTCCTCGGGATCGCGTGGTTCGCGTTCGTTCTCGGTTTTGCCCACGAAGAAGAGTTCGAGATTATTGCGCTCTGTGCCGGGTCAAACCACTGTCTCGAACTGATAAGTGCGTACGCCCTCACCGTCATCGTGGGTATCGTCGGACTGACGATGCTGTTGATTGCAGGCTACCAGCACTCCGAGGAGAAAGTCAAGCAGTACACGCCGTACCTCCCAGCGTTTTCCGCAACCGTCCTCATCATCATGGGATTTGGTTTCATCGTCGGAGTATTCTGACTTGCCTGTTCAATTCGCACACGTAGTTGTTGAATAATTTATTTTGTTTCATGAGAATTGTTAAATGAAGGGGGTACGACACGATCTACTGTTATCGTACCAACTGCACCGATTTACACACCGATTACACAGCCCTCGTGCCATCGGGCGTGCAGGACTTGCAGTAGCTACTAGAGACAGTCCTCCCAGCTACCATCGCCCGTCACGGGCAGGGACCGCCTTTTTGGATAGACTGTGTGTCCGAATACCATGGCGAACAGGAGACCGCTCGTCGTCGAACTCGAGGACCGAGAAGCAACCGTCGGACAGCCGTTTCAGCTCCGCGTTCGAACCTCCTCGCACCGCCCGATCGACGGTGCGACGATCACGACGCTGACAGGATCGAAGCGGACGACAACGGATGCAAACGGCCGCTGTCAGCTGACGTTTCAGTCGCCCGGCTTCTGGAAACTGCTCGTGATCGCTCCCGCAACCGACTGCGAGGCATACCGGCCCGCAACTGAACTCGTGCGAGCAGTTACGTCGTCCGCAACGAGACAGCGTGCGCGACGAGCGCTCGTCTGTCGCGCGTAACTCGTGACTACGGCGTCTGTGGCGTCTTGGGGACCGTTGGCGTCTCCTCTTCGGACGAAGCGTCCGTAGACTCGGTCTGGCAATTCGGACAGCGATAGCCGCCGGAGACGTTCCCGTAGAGTCGCTCGCCACAACAGTGACACCGTCCGTCGGGATGAATCATCTATCCGGACGTTAGCCGCGACCGAAATAAACACTTCGCTTACCTGATCGAATACGTGACAGTCACGATTGCTTGCGGGGAACTACGAGTATACATAACTGTCAGCGCGACGGACGACTACGTATGGACGAGCACACGAACGATCCCTCCGTCGACCCGCCTCCGAACGCACCGACCGGCTGGATCGAACACGAAGATGGCGGTCGCTGGGAGCACGCGACACTTCGTCGGGCGACAGTTCACGGCGTCCGGCTGTTCAACGACGGCGCGTTTCACGAGAGCCACGACTGCTTCGAAGCCGAGTGGTACAACTACGGCCGCGGCACGGTCGAGAGTTCGTTCTGTCACGGCATGGTCCAGGTCGCTGCGGGCGTCTACAAACGTGTCGGGTTCGCCAATGATGATGGCTTGCGCTCGCTTTTCCGGACGGCACTCCAGTACATTCAGGGCGTCCCGCGAGACTTCTACGGCGTGGATCTGCTCGACGTACGAACTGTCCTGACGAATGCGATCGAAACCCCAGAACACGTCGACGAGTGGCAGATTCGTCTCGACAACGACTATCCCACCGCCGACCCAGCCGACTACGAGTTCGCCGCGACGCGTGCGGACTAAGCAGTCGCCCGGTGGCGAAGATCGAATTGCCTTTGGGATCGAAGCGGTAATAGATACCTAATGAGAGTTGCACAGCTCGGGTCAGGGACGCCGGAGATCGCGATTGTGGCCGGTGTTCACGGCGACGAACCCTGTGGTGTCCGGGCGATCGAGCGATTGCTTGACGAACAACCGACCGTCTCCCGGCCGGTCAAGCTAATCGTCGCGAACGAGAAGGCCCTGGAGCGACAGGTCCGTTTCGTTGACGAGGACCTCAACCGTGCGTTCCCCGGCGACCCCGACGCCGAGACACACGAGGGTCGGCTCGCGAACGAACTCGTTTCTGCACTCGGCGACTGTCTGACGTTCTCGATGCATTCGACGCAAAGCCACGCCGATCCGTTTGCCATCGTCAACGAGGTCAGCGAGACCGCGACGACGGTGTGTCCACAGCTTCCGGTCGTCGCGATGGTCGAAACGAGCGAGTTCGCCGAGGGACGGCTCTTCTCGACGGTCGAAACAATCGAGGTCGAGTGCGGACTCCAGGGCTCGGAGACGGCAGCCCAGAACGCGGATCGACTGACGCGCGCGTTCCTCACTGCCGTCGGTGCGCTGCCAGGTGATACCGTCCGACGCGATCTGCCGGTCTTCCGGCTCACCGACGTGATTCCAAAAGAGCGAGCGGAGAAGTACGAGGTCTTCGTCGAGAATTTCACCGAAGTTCCGGCCGGTGATCCGTTCGTTGCAGCGGACGGCGTCGAACAGATCGCTGAAGAAGCCTTCTACCCGGTTCTCATGTCGTCGAACGGCTACCGGAACGTCTTCGGATACTCCGCGGAAAAGATCGACGTGATCACGTCGTCCCCGACTGCAGAGTGAACGCGATCAGTTGGGTAGCGACTATCCCATATCGCTTCGGTGGGCCGATCTCGACACCCAAAACGCGCGGCCGAAACGCACCCGCTCGCTGGATAGCATTCATACGGACTGCTGTAAGTCATTTCCGACGCAACCGCGCCCGTCCTGCGGTTGCGCCGGTAAATCGTTACAGCAGACCGTATCAGTCCCTTACTGTGGCGATAGACCCGGGAGAACGACCGCAATTGCTGTGTGCTGCGTTCTCGCTTCGGGACAAAGCTATTAGTTGCTCTCCGTGGTAGCTCAGATGTGGTCTATGTTCACAAATAGCATAGACTACACTCGATCCCCGAACTGGGGTGTGATTTCCGTGCCAATCAAAGATATCGCTCGCCCGCGTACCGAACTCGTCTCGGCGGACCCGACAGCGTCCCTTCGAGAGATCTGTCAGCTCATGGATGACAGGCGAGTTGGCTGTGTCGTGATCGAATCGGATGAACGGCCAGCCGGAATTATTACTGACCGCGACATCGCGATGGAGTTCAGTGGCGGAGCAACGCTTGACGACCTAACAGCGGACGATATCATGCATCGTGACCCGTACACGATCTCGTCTGATGACGGCGTGTTCGACCTCTGTGCAACGATGGCCGAACACGGCGTCCGGCGCATGCCTGTCGTTGAAGGCGATGAACTCGCAGGCATCGTCACGTTCGATGATCTGGTCGTCCTCCTCGATGATGAACTGAGCAATCTCTCCGAAGTCGTCCGGACTGAATCACCGCCGTATGAGGAACCCTGAGAACTGGTTTCAGTACCCCTTTTTACGCACTCGAGCTGGGACTCAGAACGCCGATTATCGGTGCCGACGGCTAGCTGCAAATCAGTTTTACAAGTAGTTCCCTACGGGTATTTCGTGTGCTACTACGTAGCCCCAAACTGGCAGACCCGATCGCCGATCAAGGCGCAAGGTCTATCCCGCCTACCGACATAGACCAAGAAGACATGGACTTTCCACCGAACCAGGGCCTCGATCAGGAGGACGTGACCGAACAGGTCGAGACGGCCATCGACGACAACGAGGTCGTGCTCTTCATGAAGGGCACCGAACTCATGCCCCAGTGTGGCTACTCCCGCCGCGCGCTCGGACTCCTCTCCGAGCACCGTGACGAGTTCGAAACCGTCGACGTGCTCGAGTCGCTCGACGAGTTCCGCGTCGCACTCGAAGATCGAAGCGGCTGGGAAACGATTCCCCAGACGTACGTCGACGGCGAGTTCGTCGGTGGCTCCGACATTCTCGCTGAACTCGACGATCGTGGTGAACTGGCTGAAACGCTTAACGGCGAGTGAATCCCGCCCGCTGGGGTGGACATTCATCCAGACCTGTCGCGGACGGTTTCAATGGCAGGTCATATAAGCCCGGCACCCGTATTGAACATAACGCCTGTCGCTGCACACCTTCCCACTATGTCAACAGAGGAATCCAGACACGTTTATCGGCTGCATTCGACGCTCGAATTGCCCCTCGAAGACCTTCGTGACCACATCGCTGACGCGACGTATCCGGACGGGATCGACGACGTAGAGATCACACGCCGGAACAACACCCTCATTCTGAAGGCCGTCGCCGAAGACCAGTCGGTCAGCAAGTACACGCCGACGGCCCAGCTCAAGGCCAGCGTCACCGAAAACCGCGTCTACGAGGAAGACCCCGACGAGCGGCGCAACTCCTTCCGCTGGGACGAAGAGGAAGAAGAGGAAATCGAATCCGAACTCGTCGAGTTCGCCGCGTTCAAGGGCGACCGCGAGACCGTCCTCCAGAACTCGCTTCTGCAGTACGAGATGTTCCTCGTCCTCTGTGAGATCGCCTCGGCTGCCGAGAAAGGCACCCTCACGGCGATTTCGGAACACGACGGTGATCTCGAGGCGACGCGAATCGTCGACGGCGAGACCCGACCGGCGGATATCGAAGTCGTCGAAGGGCCTCGAGATCGTGGCTCCGGCGAGACGGGTGTTAATTGGCGCGATAACAAGTTTATCAGCGACTGACGGCGGTTCTAGCGGTGTTTTCTCCGAGTCGAGATGGACAGTCACTTGAGATCAATCGAACCCTCCCTGCCCGAGTTCAGTGAGGTCGTCACCAGCCAGTTTTCATCGCCCGATCAGCGGCCGTCGACGAGTCGATCGTACAGGGCCGGGTATTCCCGAAGTCTCGCGCGGCCGACGAGCGCACTGAGGTCGGATTGAACGCGTTCGTTCCAGGGTTCCCACGACCCGTCCTGCCAGGAATCACGATCCACGTCCGCGGTCCGGATATCGCCGATCGCCGGCTTGGCGAGGACGACCATAACGGGCGTCTGGGTCCCGCCGACGACCGTCCGATAGGTCGATCGCGCTCGGCGCTGTTCATCCAGTACGTGTCCGGAATCGAATCCGCCGTCGTCGGCATCGATCTCGAGTTCGTCGACGGCGTCGTCGTAGGCTCGCCAGTCCGCAAGCGCTCGCGTCGCCTCGAGAACCTGGAGTAGCAGGAAGTCGTCGTCGACCGTCTCCCACGGCGACGGGCCGTCCCAGTCACCCCATCGTGCGAGCCGATAGTGGGCGAACTCGTACGGGCCGTACGAGCCGGTATCGTCGTCCATGGACGACAGGACCTCGTCTCGGGTCGGTATCGACTCGAGGTCGGTTTGCAGTTCGTCGGCGATCCGCTGGAGGTGGTCGGCGTATCCGTCAGCTCCATCGACGGTCTCCCATAGCAGGTCGCGGTATCGTTCGGCGCTCTTGACGGCGATTTCGCCTCGCAGAAGACCGGACGTGATCGTCCCAATAGTCTCCGGATCGGTGTCTGTGCGATCCGGTTCGGCCTCGCTGTCAGTCGTGCCATCCTCGCGCTCGGTGGTATCGCTCTGGGAGGCTTCTTCCGCGCTCTCATCTGCTCCATCGCTTCCCGTGTCCGTTTTCGCACCCGCTTTCGCGGCATCGTCGTGGACCGTCTCGAGGGCATCCCAGTCGGCGAGTCGGTGGCCGCGCCGGAGTTCGCGTTCGATGTGGACGTACCACGCCAGATCGCGTTCGGGGTCGGCGACCGGATACGACTCGATATCGGCGACGACTGCATCAATCCGGTCGAACAGCGCGACGGCACGGTCCGCGAGGTCGTCGAGATCGGCGTCGCCGAGTTCCGCTCGCGCCTCACCGAGAGCCTGCCCGGCGAACTGCATCCCGTAGCTGGCGTCAAACAGTGCACCGGCGTAGTCGCCGTTTTCGAGCGCCTCCTCGGCGTTCGAACGCCAGCCGCCAGAGCCGGGACCGTGCGCGCGCTCGCGGTCGAGTTCCGCCCAGCGGTCCCGCGATTCGTCTTCGGTTTCGGCGAGGAGCGCGACCGCAGTGCGGGCGTGTGCTTCCGTTACCGTCGGCTGCCAGAGTGAACTCGCCGGCGGTGGCGTCGGGTAGGTCGTCGTCGCCCAGTCGGTTATCCGGTCCGGCAGCGCCGTCGGAAGGGTTGCACCGGTAGCACCGACGACGAGGACGCCGAGTTCGGCGCTGCCGGCGAGTCCGACGAGGAGCTGGCGTCGGCTGAGAGACGAGATGTTGGGGACCATATTTTCGTCAATGAATAGTATGTATATAAAACAACTCGTTCTCGGTCACAGCGAGGACGGCCGAGCAACCGTTCGAACGATGATCCAACGGCCGTTCACGCTCGACTGCGACAGTGACCGCTCTCCGTCGTGGGAGTCGGCGGTAGCCTTCAGTACGCCGTGTGAACCCGTCGAGTTCGCAGCCAATCACGTGCGGTAGTCACCGTTTTCCGTCCGTAACCGATCCGTATCAACGGTTCGAGCGTCGGTTCGAGTGCAGTCCGACGCGGACTGCGGAGCCGTCTCAATGGGCGTTCGATTGCACGACGGTCTTCCGTTTCGGTCGGTCAGGTTGACCGAACAGTCATCGTGCCGGTAGTAGTCGGTTCATTCGATAGTTCGCCTGCGGATAGCGTCGCGATACTCGTCGGGTGGTCACCCAACTTTCGATCACGTTCTCACCGCCCACTCATTCGAATCCAAGACTTTCAGGCGAATCGGGTGCTTCCGTTCGGTAGCGCGCTGATAACGATATGACTCGTCCCGGAAGTCGTGACTGCCATGATTCACGAGGTGATCCGACGTGCGCTGTCTCTTCTGTAATACCCCGCCAGCACACGTCACGCTGTACACCGAGATCGGCTCACGGCCCGGTGCGTCGGAGCACGAGGTCCTCGTGCAAAGCGATGAATCGGCAGTCGAGAACGTGACGCGGCGACACACCGGTGACGCCCGCACAGAGGTGACGGCGAACTAATGCACGTCTGTTCCATCGTCGGTGCCAGACCCCAGTTCATCAAGGCCGCGGTCGTCTCTCGAAAACTTCGCACCGTCGCCGACGAAACCCTGATCCACACCGGGCAACACTACGATGAGACACTCTCGGACGTCTTCTTCGACGAACTCGACATTCCCGAGCCCGAGTTCAACCTCGGTGTCGAGTCGGACACCCACGGGCGACAGACCGGAAAGATGGTGGCGGCGATCGAGCCCGTGATCGAAGAGACCGACCCGGATGCCATCCTGCTCTACGGCGATACGAACTCGACGCTCGCGGGCGCGATCGTCGGCTCGAAGCGGGAGGTCGCCGTCGCCCACATCGAGGCCGGACTCCGCAGCGACAATCGGTCGATGCCCGAAGAGATCAATCGGGTGCTAACGGACCACGCGTCAGACCTCTGTTTCGCGCCGAGCCGAGATGCGATCGAGAACCTCACGGCGGAGGGTATCACTGACGGCGTCTTCTGGACGGGCGACGTGATGTACGACGCCATCCTCGATGCGCGCGACCGATCGGTCGCACAGTCGACGATCCTCGACGATCTCGGGCTGGCCGAAAGCGAGTTCATCCTGGCGACCGTCCACCGGGCGAGCAATACGGACGACCGCGCGAATCTCGCGGCGATCCTCGACGGCCTCGCGGACGCACCGCTGCCGGTGGTCTTCCCGGCGCACCCACGGACGGTCGATCGACTCCGGGAGTATGGGCTCTGGGAGCGCACGACGAGTGAACTCGACGTGATCGAGCCGCAGGGGTATCTCGACTTCGTTCGGCTGCTCGATGCCGCAGAGCGGGTGGCGACGGATTCGGGCGGCGTCCAGAAGGAGGCGTTTTTCCTCGAGACGCGCTGTGTGACGCTGCGGGAGGAGACGGAGTGGGTCGAAACCGTCGACTGCGGCTGGAATCGGCTCGTCGGCCCCGACCGGTCGCGCATTCGGGAGGCCATGTCGGCGGACTGGCAGCCGGAGTCGACGCCGCGGCCGTACGGCGACGGGTTGGCCGGCCAGCGGATCATCAGCCTCTTACAGCAGCGCCTGGCCGACAGCGAACCGGACGACCGTCTCGAAGCGCCGCCGCTCGGCTGAGCCGCGGGTTGCAACCGGTACGGCCTTACTCTCGAATGTGGTCGGTATCGATCACAGATGGCGACAGAGGTTTCCGGTCCCCCAAAGGGTTTAATCCTGGTAATTATATGTAATTACACGCGATGACTGAGAACTTCCCCGATTACGTCGATGTCGATTACGACGACGGTACCGGCGAAGATCCGGCGGACTATCCGCACATCAATGACAAGATCGAAAAGGCGATCGAGGTCACTCGTCAGGGCTTAGAACAGTACGAGAATCCAGCTGTCATGTGGACCGGTGGCAAGGACTCGACGCTCGTCCTGTACTTCGTCACCCAGGTCGCAGAACGCTACGACCTCGACGTGCCGCCGGCGATTTTCATCGACCACTACCAACACTTCGACGCGATTCACGATTTCGTCGACCACTGGGCCGACGAGTGGGGTCTCGAGGTTATCTACGCGCGCAACGAGGACATTGGTCAGTACGTCGAGGAGAACGACTTGGAGCCCGGCGACGACATCCCTGTCAATGAACTCGACGAGCACAATCAGCACCACGTCGAGAACATCCTCGAGTACGAGGAGGACACCTTCCCGTTCCTGCTTGACACCTACGCGGGCAACCACCTGCTGAAGACGGTCGCGCTCAACGACGCCCTGGAGGAGCACGACATCGACGGCATCCTCTCGGGCGTCCGCTGGGACGAGCAGGAAGCTCGCGCCGACGAGACGTTCTTCTCCGAGCGTCACGACCCGGACATCTACCCACCCCACGACCGCGTCCAGCCCATCCTGCAGTTCGACGAGGCCGCCGTCTGGGAGGCCTTCTGGAATTTCGTCGTGCCCGACACCGTCGACGAGTTCCCGGACGACGGCTACGTCCCCGAAGGCAAGGACGACCTGCCGGACGATCTCGAGCCCGCTGACACCCCGGTCTCGCCGAAGTACTGGGAAGGATTCCGGTCGCTCGGCAGCGAGATCAGCACCGAGAAGACCGAGGACGAGCCCGCGTGGTTGCAGGACCTCGAGGGAACGACCGAGCGCGCTGGCCGCGCCCAGGACAAGGAGGACCTGATGGAGCGCCTGCGCGACCTCGGCTACATGTAAGACAAGTGATTGCCTAACGGCGGCGATCCGCCTGCCTATCGACACGCTCCGTTCTCACGCTTCACCCCTCACGCCGTCGCTTCACAGCCCTTTCTATCCACGCGCCTATTTCATCCGCCGCCACTTTCCCGGAGGTATATGGTGTCGGCCTCGGTACCCTCGGACACGTGACGATCTACCGAACTCGAGCCGCCCTTCGACATCAATTCAGAGACGTTCTCAACTTTTACTACCCGGACTGTCTCGACACACGGATCGGCGGCTACATCGCCCAACTCGACGAACGGGACGGCCACGTCTACGACGAGCGCACCCGACACCTCGTCGCCACGGCCCGCGGCGTCCACAACTTCAGCCTCGGCGTCCTGGCCGACGGTCCCCACTGGTGTCGCCACGCCGCCGAACACGGCCTGCGCTTTCTCTCGACGGCCCACTGGGACTCCGCTACCGAGGGGTACGACTGGCTGCTCGACGGCCGAACGCCGACCGACCGAACGCGATACTGCTACGGCCACGCGTTCGTTCTCCTCGCGAGCGCCCGCGCGCTCCAAGCCGGGATTCCCGGCGCACGCGCCGAACTCGAGCGCGCCTTCGCTGTGCTCGAAGAGCGCTTCTGGGAGCCGACTCACGAACTGTACGCCGACCAGGCCGCCCCGGACTGGACGCGAGTCGATCCCTATCGCGGGCAAAACGCGAATATGCACGCCTGCGAGGCCCTGCTCGCAGCCTACGAGGCGACCAACGAAGAGCGCTATCTGGACCGCGCATACACGGTTGCCGACCGGTTCACCCGACAACTCACGCGGACGCACGACCCCGACGAACTCCTCTGGGAACACTACACCGAATCCTGGGACCCGGACTGGTCGCACAACGCCGATAATCCGCGCCACCAGTTCCGTCCACCGGGCTTCCAGCCAGGCCACCACGCCGAATGGGCGAAACTCCTCGCGCTGCTTGCGGACCATCACTCGGCGGACTGGCTTCTGCCGCGCGCACGCGAACTGTTCGACGCCGCAGTTGAACTCGGCTGGGACGACGAGTTCAGCGGGCTCTATTACACGGTCGAGTCGGACGGGACGCCGATCGTCCCCGACAAGTACGGCTGGGCGCACGCGGAGGCGATCGGCGCGAGCGCGCTGTTGAGTCGGGAGGACGAGGCCTATCTGTCGTGGTACGACCGTCTCTGGGAGTACGCTGAGTCGCACCTGATCAATCCGCGGTACGGCAACTGGTACGAGCGGCTGGCACGCGACCACGAGCGGGAGGGGCCGAACCGCGGGACGGCGGTCGAGCCGGGCTACCATCCGTTGACGAACTGCTGGCTTGCGATGGATGCCATTGCGGACGACACGGGTGAGAAGTGAAGGCGGTGTCGACGGCGGACCGCCGGTGACTCAGTTCGTCGCGCGGTACTCGCCGTGTTTGACGCCGATCGCGAGCATGATCGCGCCGAACACGGCCATCGACGGTGTGACCATCATCAGGATCGTGTCCGTGCCCATACTAACCGGCATCATCACCATCGCGGCCGTTCCGATGGCGACGATCAGGACGAACGCGCCAATCGTCTTCGGCAGGTCGAGTGCCATACTCGCTCCTCGGGACCGAATCGGCCTAACGTTATCGAAACTGACTGTTCGTTCACTGGCAATCAAACGGATGCCGGTTCTCAGAATCGCGGGAACTCACTCGGAGGGTCGAACCAGGTTCGCCAGCGCCACGACGCTTCCGAAGAACCAGCCGAGCGGGAACGAAATGCCGACCCACATCGCCGCGTAGGCCGCCCCTTCGAGTTCGTAGTTCGACCGCAGGAACTCGTTGAGGCCGCCGACGTGGAGGACGTTATCGAGCGCCCAGGCGGCGAACTCGTAGCTGGGTTCGAGGATAGCGCCCTCGAGCGAGGGGGTGACGAGGGCGGCGACGACCGGCGGGAGGAACAGCGCGGTCATCGCGAACGGATAGGCGAGGAGCACGGAGACGAACCGTCCGCCCGCCTTCGAGAACCCGGCTGCAAGCGCCGTCGAGACGGTTGCGACGGCACTGGCAGCGGCGATCGCGACGGTCTCCTCCATCGGAAGCTGCAGGTGAGCAACGACGGTTAGCGTCCCCCAGACGAGGAGGGCGATACCGGTAACGCCAACGATGCCGAGTCGCGTCCGCGTCGAGTCGAGTTTCGCCGCGTAGTAGCGGGTTGCAAAGCCGAGAACGGTAAGCGGATACATGACGAGTAGCCCGATCGTGCCGAGCACGCTCCAGAGGTAGTAGGTGCTTTTCTGCGGAAGCGTTTCGGGTTGCCACTTTCCCATGACGGAGTGGCCGCGGCCGCGCTGTCGCGGGAAGACCAGTTCCATCCAGGCGCCGTGTAACTGGGTCAGGTCGGCCCTGATCGCGCCGACGATCCCCCCACCGCCGCCACGTTGCGTACGGGTTGACATACGTGAGCCAAAAAACTGACGTACCGTAAACTTTCCTCCTTTTCTGTGTTTCAGCCTTCTCTAGACGTATAGAAATGGACGGCGTCTCGATCCGACGGCCCGAAAGCGAGGTCCGCCTGTCAGTTCCAGGGACCGAACTCGGGATCGACCTGGCGACTCGTTTCGTCGATCGCGTCGATCGCATCGACGTCTTCCTGCTCGAGTTCAAGCGTCAGGGAGTCCCAGTTGTCCCGAATGTGTGCCTCGCCCGTCGCCTTCGGAATCGCGGTGACGCCCTTCTCGCGCAGCCAGGCGAGGCTAACCTGCGCTTCGCTGGCGTCGTGTTTGGCCGCGATATCCTGAATTGCTGGCTGCTCAAACACAGCACCCCGGGCCAGGGGCGAGTAGGCGACGACTTCGACGTCGTTTTGCTCGCAGGTTGCGCGGATCTCCTCCTGTGGCAGCAGCGGGTGGAGTTCGACCTGGTTTGCGAAGATCGGCGCGTCGCAGACGTCGACGGCCGTTTCGACCTGTTCGGGGAGGAAGTTGCTGACGCCGACGTTCTCGATCAGCCCCTCATCGTACAGTTCCGAGAAGGCCGACAGCGTCTCCTCGGCGTCGTACGTTCGGGACGGCCAGTGGATGTACAGCAGGTCCAGGTAGTCGACGCCGAGGCGGTCGATACTCGCGCGAGCGGTCTCGAGCACGTCGTCGTGGGAGAGGTTCGAGATCCAAATCTTGGTCGCGAGGAAGATGTCCTCGCGGTCGACGTTCGCGCGAGCGATACCCTCGCCGACCGCTTCCTCGTTGTCGTAGGCCTGTGCAGTGTCGATGTGGCGATAGCCCGTTTCGAGCGCCGTTCGAACGCTTTCGGTGCAGTCCTCCGGGTCGTCGTTCTGCCAGGTTCCGAGTCCGAGCATCGGCATGCCGTTTGCGGTCGGACACGTCTCTGGAGCGATCGTCTCAACGTTGTCGGCAACCATGTCCGAATCAAGGGGCGGGACGCGAAAATGGGTTTGGGTTACGGATGGACTGTGATCACCAGAGACACACTCACACCGGCGGAGAACCGCCAGACCGAGTCGGGTTAGTACTTCGGACTGGCTCCCGTAATATCGTATACCTGGTCCATCAACGCATCACGTTCTGCCTGCCAGGCATCGAAGTGACCGGGGCTATCGGGATAGCTGTCGTACACGTCCTTGAGCGAGCCGGCGGCGTCCTGGACCTTGTAGAGTTCATAAAGGGTACCCCAGTGGCCGAAGGTCTTCATGACCGTCTTGAGCTTGAGCCCGAAACTCATCTCGGCGGTCCCCTTCTTGCCGATCGCGTCGACGAGTTGTTGGCCCGGAATCGCGGTGACGACCGAGACGAGTTCACCGAGGTCGTGGGCGGTGCCGAAGATGTTGTAGAGGTCCATCGCGGCGAAGCGCTTGCCGAAGTCGGTCTGGACGCGTTGGTTGTACTCCCAGAGGGCGGCTTCGCTCACGTCGCCGTCAGCGATCGCGTCGACGGCGACCTGTGCGGCCCAGTGGGCGGCCTTTGCGGCACCGGGGATTCCGCCGCCGGTACAGGGGTTGACGTGCCCCGCGGCGTCGCCGACGGCCACGTAGCCGGGGTGGACCGCCGAGTCGTAGGGTCGCCGCGTCGGGAGCGCAGCGCCGAGTTTGTTCTTGACCGTGGCGTCTGCGAACTCGGCGCGATTGGCGATGTCGTTTTTGAGCACGTCGACGAGTTCCATCGGCTCCTCGGTCATCTGGAAGCCCAGGCCGGCGTTGATCTCGGTCGCCGAGCGCGGGAAGTACCAGAGATAACCCAGTTCCTCGGTGGGCTTGAACACGAGCGCGTCGTCCCACTCGACCGGTTCGGGAATCTCGAGCACTTCTCGGTAGGCCGAGCAGAACTGCGAGTAGTTCACGTTCGTATCGAACGTCGAGGCGGAGAGGTCGGCCTTGTCCTGCAGGACCGAGAGCGCGCCCGCGGCGTCGATGACGATCTCGGCCCCGTACTCGAGGGGGTCGCCGTCCCTGACTGCGGTGACGCCTCGCACCGTGCCGTTCGGTTGAATCACGTCGTTGACGACCGTATTGTAGTGGATGTCGACGCCGGCCCGAGCGGTTTCCTCCAAGAGGATCTGGCCGTACTTCCAGCGGTCGACGACGCCGCCCGTCTCGTTGAACGGGATCTCGATCGTCTCCTCGGTCTCGGGGTTCTCGAAGACGGCGCGTTCGATCCCCTGGTTCGTAAACGCCTCGTCCTTGAGCCGCTCGCGATCGAGGACGTCGGGGAACGAACTCTTTCCTTTGATCCCGTCGCCGCAGGCGATGTATCCCCCCTCCTCCTCGCTTTTCCGTTCGAGGAGGACGACGTCGAGCCCTTCTCGGGCGGCGGTCGTCGCAGCGAAGCAGCCGGCAGTCCCCCCGCCGACGACCACAATATCGTAGGCCTCCGTAGCCGAAGTCATCTCTGTTCCGGTCGAAGGGTATCAAGAATAAAAAATACGTGGGAAGTGTTTTGATGCCGTCAGAAGGACGGAATTCCCGATTTCGGTCCGAAATCGAGTATCCGATCTCTCGTTACTGGTACATTCGAAGCGGCTGCGCCTGCGTACTCTGTTCCTGGCCGGCGGCTTGCATCTGCTGTGCGAGTTGTTCGCGCTTCTCGCGAATCTCCTCGGCCCGCTCGACGAGTTCGCGAACGTCGACGGAGAGGTCGGCGAGTGGCGCGATGGCGTCATCGAGGAGGATGCTCGCGGCCTCGGGGTCGGGGAACTGCGGACTGCATTCGACGACGAGGCCGAGGCTGTCGTAGTCGGCCTGGGCGGCGTGGTTGATGAGCGCGCCGGTTGGGCCGGTAACTACGCCGTTTTCGGGAGGAACGTCGATTTCGCGCTCGTCGAGGAGGGTGGCCGCGTCGCCGGTCGCGATGCCGTAGAGGTCGGGTTGCCGGCCGTCGTCGCGTTCGGCCGGAAGGCCGCTGAGATAGAGCGGCGTCGCCCCGTGGTCGACGATCCAGTTCGTTATGCACTGAGCCACGTCACCGAGTGCTTCCGATCGAATCGGTGCATCGCTCTGGAGAGCGAGCAGGTTGTGTTCCTCGCTGATGTAGAGCCTGACAGGCGGGCGCGCAGTCCGGTCACCGCTTCGGTAGACGCCGACGCGGGGGAGTCCATCGCAGTGGACGCTCGCGTAGTAGCGCATATCGAGTTCGTCCACGAGGTGGTCAGTCGCGATCTTGCCGACGAGGCCGAGCCCGGGAAAGCCCTCGACGAAGGTGGGATTTTCGAGCGTGGCTTCGTCCCCCTGCAGGCTGATTCGTGCCATGGATTGGCAGACACGGTGGATCGCCATAAAAACGACGCCGACTTCTGACAAGCGAACGCGATGGGACGGCCTTCGAAACCCACAAACGCCGGGCGTTCGAACCGGGTGCTAATGGAGCCACTCGAGCGGTATCGACCGATTATCGACGACTTCGAGGCGTTTCTCGCCGCCTGCGAGCGACCGCTCGGCAACGCCGTGCGCGTGAACACGATCAAGACCTCGGTCGAACGCGCGACGACCGCCCTCGAGGAGGACGGCGTCGCCTACGATCAGGCCGACTGGAACCCGCGCGTGCTTCGCCTCGAGACGAACTCGCCGGGGTCGACGTGGACTTCGTTCCACGGCTTCACGCACGGTCAGGAGGAGGTTTCGGCGGTCCCACCGGTCGTCCTCGATCCCCGACCCGGCGACCGCGTCTGGGACTGCTGTGCGGCCCCGGGCGGGAAGGCGACCCAGCTCGCCGCGCTGATGGACGATCGCGGGACAGTTGTCGCAAACGACAGCAATCTCGGTCGCATCTCGGCGCTGCGGTTCAACGCCGAACGCCTCGGTGCGACCAGCCTCGCCGTGACGAACGACGACGCGCGCAACTATTCCCTGCAGCGGTTCCCGTTCGACGAGTTCGATCGCGCGCTCGTCGACGCACCCTGCTCTTGCGAGGGGACGATCCGGAAGAACCCCGACGCGCTCGACAACTGGTCGCCGGACCACATCAACTCCGTCGCAGGCATTCAGAAGGGTATCCTCCGCCGCGCGCTTCAGGCGACCTGCGAGGGCGGTACCGTCGTCTACTCGACGTGTACCTTCGCGCCCGAGGAGAACGAGGCCGTCGTCCAGCACGCCCTCGAGACGGAAGACTGCCGCGTCGTCGACTTCGATCTCGGTCTCGAGTACGCGCCCGGCCTCGCCGAATGGGACGGCGAGACGTTCGACGCCGCGCTCGAACGGGCCGCGCGGATCTACCCGCACCACAACGACACGGGCGGCTTTTTTGTGGCGAAACTGGAGGTGACCGCCTGATGGAAGACGACACAACCGACGAGAGGGCCGACGACGCGGAGCGAGAACTCGAGCAAAACGTCGGCCAGCGGTTCGGCCGTCTGCCCGAAACCGCCGCCGAGCGGACCGTCGAGGGCCGCGCCAGCCGCGAGGAGGTCCTCGAGTTCTTCGCGGACCGCTTTGCCATTCCGCCGGCAACCTTCGATGACGACACGTTCTGGGAGAAGGGTGCGGGCAAGATCTGGCTCTACAGTGGGGAGGCTTCGACGCCGGTCGAAATCGAGGCCATCGGTATGACCTGCCTGCGCACCCGCCAGGAGCACTGGAAGCCGACCACGGACTTCGTCCAACGCTTCGGCCACCACGCCAGCGAGTGCGTGATCGACTTGGATCGCGAGCAGGCCCGACGGTTCGCCGCGGGCGAGGATCAAGAACTCGCGTGGGACGGCGACTGGGGCTACCTGATCGCGGCCCACACCGTTGCAGGCGAGCGCGAACCGCTCGGCGTCGGCCTGTACGTCCACGGCGAACTGCGCTCGATGGTGCCGAAGGGACGCCAGCGCGACCTCTAGTCGTCGCCCGCCGGTAGATTGTCGCGTTTTCGGCGGTACCGCCCAATCGACCAGCCCGTGAAAAGACGGCTGTCTCGCCCCTGCTTGGTCGTGCTAAACTCTGAGTCGCCGGTCGTCCTGCTGTTTCCCGCTGGCCGGCACACGCCCGTTCCGATGCTTCCCGGCGTCGAACCGGGCATTCTTCCGGTGACAATCGTCTTTTGTGCGATCGGCCTCGTGGATCTCGCTCGCACGGGCTACGAGAGACTGACCACCGAAGAACGACTCAGCCGCGGACGGCACCGTAGAGCGCTCGCACCGTCGCCGGACCGTTCTCGAGCAGCGCCCTTGGAAACCGCCGCCTCGCTCCCGCTAGCGCGAACTCGAGCGCCCGCGTTGCATCCTCGAGAACGCCTGCGCCATGGCCAACGAGAACTCGATCCGGCTCGAGTTCACGAAGCGAGCGGGGCGGGTCGAGTCGGCGAAACAGTTCGAGCCCGATTCGCTCGTCGCCAATGGTATAGGGATCGACGGTCCCCATCGATTCGGGGACGTACAGGGTGTTGTGATCGTCCCAGTACAGAATCGCCTCGTTCCACAGCGGGATCGGTTCGCAGCGAACGGTTCGGACCGCCGGGTCGACCGATTCCTCGTAGCGGCGTACCGACTCGCCCGTGCGCTCGTCGACCCGTCCCATCCATTCCGGGACGAAGACCGGCACATCGTACCGGTGTGCGAACCGGTCCGCGTCGCGGGTGTGCCAGTTCGAACAGATCGCAACGCCCGCGACGTCGTCCTCGCGGTCGGCGATGAACTCGTCGAGCAGGTCGTCGACGCCGGGTGCCCAGAGGGGGTCAAGCAGCCAGATACCGTCGGCACCGGCGACCGCGTGACTCGCTCGACGGCTGCCTTCGTCGGGATGGGCAAGCCAGCCGACGCCGTCGTCCCAGCGGTCGATCTCCCGGTATTCGGCTGGAACACCTCGATCGTATATCATACGCGCCTATCGACCCGAACGATAATAACGGTGTTCGCTCCCCGCGTTTTCGGAGCGCGAAACCGGCGATCGGCTCGGTCGGTCGTACCCGGTGGCATCTCCGTCCCGAATCTCGATAGCCAGGGTCGTCTGACGCAGTGTCGCCGATTATCGTTCGACGACCGTCCCGCCACTCAGCCCCTCCCACTCGACGCGATAGCCGAGTTCAGCGAGCGCCGCGCTCGAATCCGAGATGTCGTACTCCGCAAAGACCGCCTCGGCCTCCTCGAACGCCAGTCCTGACTCGAGTTCTGCGCGAAGCGCATCGAGCACCGCGGGCCGGACGAGCGTTCGCCCGATGAACTCGTGGTCCGGATAGCGCTTGTCGGCGAGCGCGTCCGTGCTGACGCCGTGGCGTGCTGCCAGGGTTTCGAGTTCAATCACGTCTGCGTCGGGTGTGAACTCGTCAGGTAGGTCGGCCGCGCTCTCGCGCACGAGGTCGGTCTCGTACTCCCGGAGCACGTCGACGATATCCTTGAGGCGAACGGTACCCGAGTAGGGGATTGCCCGGTGGTCGCGCGTCTCGATCTCCTCGCCGACGCCGAGCGATTCGTCGACGGCGACGAGGAGAGCGACGTCTTCCAGGGTCTCGAGTTGGGAGAGCTTCTTTTCGACGTATTCGGGGGTCCAAAACCCCATAATCTCGAAATAGACGCGGAAGTCGCCGCGGCCACCGTCTCCCGCGTCCGACGAGTTCCCGCGGGTGCTGCCAGCGGGACGATACTCGAACGCGAAGTCGGGGATCATCACCCGCGTGCCCGTCGCGAGGGGCTCGGGCTCGCGCACGAGATCCCAGTCGAGGCCGACCTGTGAGAAGCGGGCGGCGAAGTCGGCCTCGACGCTGCTATCGAAGGTCACGTCAGCGACCGGCTCGGCGTCGGGGACGCCCACGGGGTCTTCGTGGGAGAGCGAAAGCGTCCGCTCGGTGCCGCGGTCGTCGATGGTGGCTTCGAGGTGCCACTCGTCGGCCTTCGCGATCGTCCGGAGGAGCCGCGCGAAGCGGGTGCCGTACCGCCGGGTTGCCCGGAAGAGGTGCGTCGGGCCGGTGACGACGATCTTACGGTTACTCGCGATGTCGCCCGTCGTCCCGACCGCGGCGTCCGGGTTGTGAATTTCGTACATCAATCGCAGCCGCTTAATCGCCGACACCAGCGCCTTGGGATCGTTCGAGCGCACGCGCACCTCGGTCGCGTCGAACAGCGCCGTCTGAGCCAGCGAGAGGTTGTACTGGGCGAGCAGGCCGTCCGGATCCCAACGGGGCTCGACCGATGCGAGGACCTGCCGATCGTCGAGGTCGGCGTACAGCGCGTGCTCGAGTTCGTCCGCCGAGAGCGAGAGCGACTCGCCGGCGCGGATGAGTGCCATCGCGCGTTCGTCCCGATCCACGACGTCGACGGACTCGGCGGCTTCGAAGGCGGCTTTGCGGGCGCGTTCGGGGTCGATCGCGGCGTCGGTTTCGAATGTCGACTCGCGCTCGACGAGCGCCGACAGGCCGCGGACGAGTTTGAAGTCGTCCGCATCGCGCTCGAGGTCCGTCAGAGCCGACTCGAGCGTCGCCCGCCGCTCGCCGACGTGGCCCTGATAGGTGCCGATGACGCGGGCGGCGAGCGGGCGGTGCTCGCGCGTCGCGAACTGCGGATGGAAACCGCCGCCGGCGCGGGAGACGCGCAGCAGGTCCTTCGTCAGCATCTAAGTGTTGTTCCGGGCGAGGATACCAAAAGTGGCGCGGCTGCCGCGACCCCGTCCGACGAACTTGGAAAGAATCTTTAGGGGACGTTCCACCGTTGACCTGTGAACGCACTCCAACTACAGGGGACTTCGGACGAAGCCGTCCCGACGCTTACAGACATCATACCGGCGATTATCGACGGCGTGACGATCGCCGGGCTGTTCCTCGTCTCGTTCGCGGTTCTCTACTGGCTCGGCAAATCCGTCGTCATCGGTCTCACCGAACGAGCGCTCGAACGCAGAGGGTTCAATCAGGGACTCATCTCCCTCGCGCGGAGCATCGTCTCCGCGCTCGTGTTGCTTGGCGCGATCGCACTCGCCGCCACCATCGCCGGCTTCGGGATGGTTCTCGTCGGTCTCTCAGCGCTCGGCGGTGCCGTCGTCCTCGCCGTCGGGTTCGCGGCCCAGGACCTGATCGCGAACTTCGTCGCCGGCATCTTCATCGTCAAGGACGAACCGTTCACCGTCGGCGATACCATCGAGTGGGACGACAACCGGGGTATCGTCCGCGATATCCAACTGCGCGTCACGCGCCTCGAAACGCTCGACAACGAACTCGTGACGGTCCCCAACTCCGAACTCGCGAACTCGGTGCTCGTCAACTCGACGCGAAACGGCTTGCTCCGAGTGTCCTACGAGTTCGGCATCAGCTACGACGATGACATCGAGCGGGCCCGCACAGCGATTATCGACGAGGCCGAGCGGGTTCCGGGCGCGCTCACGGACCCTGCGCCGTCGGTGGCAGTCACCGATCTCGGCGATTCGTCGGTCGTCCTTTCCGGCCGCCTCTGGATCGACCCGGTCGAGCATCGACCGCCAGCCGCGCGAACCGCGTTCGTCGAAGCCGTCAAGGAACGCTTCGACGCCGAGGGAATCGATATGCCGTATCCGCACGCTGAACTCGCGGGGGAAGTCACGATCGACGAACGCACCGAAACGAGATCTGCGTAGACTCATCCCGTGTGGAGATCGAGGGTACCCGGTCTCAACCCTCGGTATCGGAGTCGGAGCCCATATCCATCATCGAGCGCAGGTCCGTTACTGACACCGGTATTGCGTTACTTCCACTTCGGGTCATCCGTCCACCGACGAGGTGATATCTATCTGTCCTGTCGGTGTCAGAATGAAACGACGATCGCTGCTCGCCGCGTCTGGAACCGCACTGGTCGCCCTCTCTGCGGGCTGTTCGGATATCGTTTCCAGCGACGAGCAGGAAACGTATTCGTTCGGCGTGTATAACGGCTCGCGCGTTGCATACGAGTTCAAAATCCGGGTTGGGAACGAACGAGAGACGTGGTTTCACGAGGAAACACTCGAACTGGATGCTGAAATGGCGAACGAGGAGATCCCGATCGACGATGTCCCCGTCTCCTTTACCCTCGAAATCGACGCCGTTGCCGAGGAAGAGCAAGAGTTTCCGTGACCGGCGTCGTACGCCGAGTTAGGATCGCTCTCCCAGCACATGGATCTCTGATACGAACCGACGCTCGATCAGGAAATCGTCATCGAGGGCGAGTAACACCGCACCCACAACGCACCGCTGAATCGGGGCTCAGCGGTCGGTTCGAAGCTGAATTGCGACTCCGCGGGCCGTTACGATCGCCGTTCGGCGGTGTTCTCCTCCGACGTTTCCGCGCTCACGACCTCGTAGAGAATCGCCCGACCGGCGCGGGCCGCGGCGATTTCGTCTTTCTCCTCGTTCCTTTTCGTCTTCTCAGTGTTGCCCTCGTCTTCGGATTCGGATACGGATGCGTCGACGACCCCATCCGCTCCGAGTTCACCGCCCGACTTCGGCCTGAGTACCCGCCCCAGTCGCTGGGTGAACTCGCGCTCGCTGCCGCTGCCCGAGAGGACGACGGCGACGTTGGCGTCCGGCACGTCCACGCCCTCGTCTAACACGTTCGATGTCGCGATCCGGGAGTACGTCCCGTCGCGAAAGCGGTCCAGGATCTCGCGTCGCTCCGCCGCCCCGGTCTGGTGGGTGATCGTCGGGACGAGAAAGCGCTCGCTCACGTCGTAGGCCAGGTCGTTGTAGGCGGTGAAGATGATGATCCGGTCGTCGCGGTGGTCGTCGAGAATGTCCTGCAGCGCGTCGAGTTTGGCCTCGCTGCCGCGGGCGATTTCGCGGGCGCGCTGGCGGGCGAGCAGCGCCTCCCGTGCTTCGGGATCGTTCCCCGAGCGCTTGACGAGTTCTCGATAGTCCGAGCCGCTTTGCATCCGGATATTCGATCGGGCGAGATAGTCGGCGAAGACCTGCTGTTTTTCGTCGTACTCCGCTCGTTCGGCCGGCGTGAGCGACACCTCGAGTCGCTTGAGGTCGTAGGCGGCGAGGTGGTCGCCCGCCAGTTCGTCGACCGCGACGCGGTGGACGAGCGGGCCGACGATTTCGGCGACGATCTCGTGGGCCTCGTCCGGCCGTTCGAACGTCGCGGTGAGCCCGAGTCGAGCGGGTGCGGCGAGCAGGCGGGCGATTTCGCGGTACCCTTCGCCGCCAAGGTGGTGGACCTCGTCAAAGACGACCAGTCCGAACCGGTCGCCGACCGCATCGGCCTTGAGGTACGCCGAGTCGTACGTCGACACCGTGATCGGTTCCAGTCGCTGTTCGCCCCCGCCGAAGCGACCGATCGGACAGTTGAACTCGCGCTCGAGTTCGCGTTCCCACTGTTCGAGCAGGTCGATCGTCGGGACGACGACGAGGGTCGGGACGGCCAGCCGTTCGATGGCCGCGAGTGCGATGACGGTTTTCCCGCTGCCAGTGGGGAGTTCGAGGATGCCGGCGGGGGCGCGAGCGCGGGCGAGCGGGCCGTCGTCGCCCGGGGCTGGCACGTCGGCCCACCGGTCGGTTTCGAGCCAGTCGGTGAGCGCCTCGCGCTGGTACGCGCGGAGTTCGTAGGCCGAATGCAGGACGGGATCCGAATCCGAACCCGGTGACGACTCTGAATCCGAACCTGAACTCGAGGCCGAAAGCGCAGGCAGGTCGAGAACGCGATCATCGATCCCGACGGCCGAGTCCGCTTCGGAGTCGGTTTCGAGCGCAGCGAGTCCGCGACGAAGCGCGGCGTACCGGAACGCTGGCACGCGCCAGCCGTCCGTTCGAGGATCGCGCTCGAGTTCACTGTCGGAGACGGTGCGTCGGAGCGACTCGGCGGTCGCGGGATCGAGTTCCGGAAGCCGAACCGTTCCGTCCTCGTAGTGGAGTTCGACGGGGGACGTGTCCGAGGTCCGCGTCACGCTCGATGGTCGGGGAGAGAGATACATATACTGTTGGATGGGCGGCGCTGTCGCGCGGGGACCGGAGTCGACACGCGGGCCAGCATGGGTGCTTCGACACGCGGGATAATGTGGGTGCGGAGACGAGGTGTGGTATGCCGACGTACCGACACACCTCCGTCGTTCCCGTCGACTTTGCGACCGTGTGGGTGTTTTACGACGCTATCGAGGGATTAGAGGCACTGACACCCGAATGGCTCGGTGGCCGCGTGTCTCGGGTCGTCGGGCCGGACGGAACGGTCGCCCCGGACGAGTTCCGCGTCGGGACGGAAGTCCACCTGACGATTCAGCCGTTCAATTGCGCTTTCCTTCCGGAACGCGAGTGGGTCGTTTCGATCACCGACCGCGAAGTGAGCGACGACCGTGCGGGATTCGTCGACGAGCAGGTTGACGACCGTGGCCCGTTCGAGACCTGGCGACACACTCACCGGTTCGCGGCGCTTGACGGCGACACCGTTCTCCATGATCGGATAACGTACCGCGTGCCGACCGCGGGAGACCTTCCCGTGATGACGCCGTTTCTCGCGGGATTCCTCCGGTATCGCCATCGCCGAACTCGCGCGTTGCTCGCCGAGTAACGCACCGTCGTTCGCGCGAGTTCAGCGAGGAGTCGACTGTTGATCCCGTGTAATCCTCGTTTCACGTCCGACCCGCTACTGAGGGGATTGTCAGTCGCAATACGGTCTCTCGCCGCCGACAGCGGGCAGTATACCGACGGTCGGTGGAGCGGTGACGACGCAAGCGGCTACCTCAACCCTTTTAGTATCGCTGTTCGTTGACCTGAACATGAGCGAAGACGAGGGCACGAACACGCCAGCCCAGGGTGTCCCGTCCGACGAGGAATCCTCCGAGACGACGGCCGACGCCGACGTTGTGTCCGCTGTCGAGGACTCGGAATCCGACGCCGAATCGCCGGCGGAATCGACCGCGGCGGACGCTCCCGCCGCGTCGGATCGGACGGATGACACGACCGACGCTGCCGAATCGGGATCGGAATCGGAACCGAAGCCAACGAACAATACTGACGCCCCAGCCGATGCAGACGAGACGACCGAGTCGGAGGTGAGCCAGTCGGCGACGAGTGCAGACACGTCCGCATCATCCGCATCATCCGAATCGACCCAACCGGCCGAACCGACCGAATCGGACAGTTCCACAGACCCACCGTCCGATGTCCAGCAACTCATCGACCGCGTCACCGCCTACGACGACGATCTCGCCCAGACCGTCAACGCCGTCGTCGAACACGCCCGCGACCTCTCGACCACCGTCGACCACCAGCGCGCCGAACTCGAGGACCTCACCGAACGCGTCGAGGCCCAGGCCGAAACGATCGGCGACCTGCAGGACGAACTCGAGGCGCGCGAGGAGACGCTGGCGGAGGACGAAGCGCAACTCGAGGAGTACGAGGCGGAGATCGAGGATCTGAAGGGGCGACTCAAGCGCAAACAGGCCGACTTCCAGAACTACAAGAAGCGCGCGAAGAAACGCCAGGACCAGATCAAAGACCGCGCGACCGAGGACCTCGTCGAGCGCCTCATCGGCGTCCGCGACAACCTGAAACGCGCACTCGAGGAGGGCAGCGACGACGTGGACGGCCTTCGAGACGGCGTCGAAATGACGCTTCGCGAGTTCGATCGCATTCTCGAGGACGAGAACGTGACCGAGATCGATCCCGACCCGGGCACCGCGACGGACCCGCAGCGCCACGAAGTGATGATGCAAGTCGACAGCGAGCAGCCCGAGGGAACGGTCGCGGACGTCTACACCCCCGGCTACGAGATGGGCGACAAAGTCATCCAGAACGCACAGGTGACGGTGTCGAACGGTGAACTCGCAGGTGAGAGTGCCGGCAGTGAGGAGAGTGACGACAGCGACGGTGCTGGCGGCACCGGCGGTGAAGACACGGATGGATCCGGTGAACCGACTGCAGCCGCTGAGGACACTGCTACAGACGCTGCGGCCGACGAGTCAGGAGCGGCTGCAACTGCAGGGACGGGCACGGACGACGGCGCTGGCGGCGAAGATGCATCGAGTGTGTCCGAGAGCGAGTAGGTGACAGGAGCGTCAAACGTAGCCTTGCTGCGAGGAACCGGAATGCGGCGCAGAATCTATTGGTAACGAGGCACTCACGATGATATACGCGATTTGGGAACGGGGCGAACACGGCGCGCTGCGCTGACAGACCACACCAAGAGTTATTCGCCCGGCGGCCCTAGTATTCCTGATGGAGACACTGTCATACGGTACCCTGTCTCAAAACCTGCAATTACAGCTACCGCTGCAGGTACAACTCGACGATCCACTCCTCATCGCCGGGGCACTCGTCCTCGCAGTTGTGGTGGTCACCGTCTGGTCGATGGTCGAGATCGTCGACGCGTACAACAGGGCCGCACTCACCGTTTTCGGCGAGTACCGCAAGCTTCTGGAGCCGGGACTCAACATCGTGCCGCCGTTCGTCTCGCGTGTCTACACCTTCGACATGCGAACACAGACGATCGACGTTCCCAGCCAGGAGGCGATCACCCGGGACAACTCACCCGTCACCGCCGACGCCGTCGTCTACATCCGCGTCATGGACGCGACCCGGGCCTTCCTCGAAGTCGACGACTACAAAAACGCCGTCTCGAATCTCTCCCAAACCACCCTGCGCGCCGTGCTCGGCGACATGGAACTCGACGACACGTTGTCCCGCCGCGAACTGATTAACGAGCGCATTCGGCAGGAACTCGACGAACCCACCGACGAGTGGGGTATCCGCGTCGAGTCCGTCGAAGTCCGCGAGGTCAATCCGTCGCCGGACGTCCAGCACGCGATGGAACAACAGACCTCTGCCGAGCGCAAACGCCGCGCCATGATCCTCGAAGCCCAGGGCGAACGCCGCAGCGCCGTCGAGACGGCCGAAGGTGATAAACAGTCGAATATCATCCGCGCTCAGGGTGAAAAGCAGAGCCAGATCCTCGAAGCGCAGGGTGACTCCATTTCGACCGTCCTGCGCGCTCGCTCGGCCGAATCCATGGGCGAACGCGCCGTCATCGACAAAGGCATGGACACGCTCGCCGATATCGGCCAGGGCGAGNTCGCTCGGCCGAATCCATGGGCGAACGCGCCGTCATCGACAAAGGCATGGACACGCTCGCCGATATCGGCCAGGGCGAGTCCACGACGTTCGTCCTCCCACAGGAACTCTCCTCGATGCTCGGCCGCTACGGCAAACACCTCTCCGGCAGTGACGTCAGGGAAGACGGCACCGAACTCGAGAGCCTTGGGTTCGACGAGGAGACCCGTGAGTTGATCGGCTTGGACGACATCAGCGAGATCATCGGCGAAATCGAGGAGACGGAGATGGATATCGAAGCGATGGAACAGGAAGCACAGGCGATTCAGGAAGGTGAGGATATGGGCGGGGAATCGGGAGATGTCATCGACATTTCGGAGACGCGCCAAGAATCGGTCTCTAACGCGGAGTCTGACACGGAGCAGTAGCGAGCGACTCGAACACGACATTTTTGCCCGCCGCCTGTGAGGTTCAGGTATGCACGTACACGTCGTCGCCGACGATCCAGTTCGTGCGGCCCTCGTCGCTGCACTCGACGATGCCGACGTTACCGTCGAGGACGCCACCCCGGCGGACCTGGCCGACGCTCGATTCGCCATCGTCAGTGACGTCGCCGGCGCACGGACGTTCGAGCGGGCGAACGAGGCGGCTCGCTCCGGTGACACCCCGTGGATCGCCGTCGAAATCGGTGGTATCGGCGGCCACCCGCTCCCGGAAGTCGATGCTGCCGTCTCCGGGTTCGCCCCCGCAGCCGGCCCGGGCGTCGGCTGTTACGACTGCCTCCGAACGCGCGTCGGCGCGGCGCTCGACCGGGACAACAGCGGCAGCCAGCCACGCACCGACCGTTCGACGGCCCGCTTTGCCGGTGCCCTCGCGGGCAGGGAGTGCGTTCGCGTCTTTTCGGGTGCCGAACAGTCCGTGATCGGCCACACGATCGAACTTCCGCACGTCCGACGCCGAGTGCTTCCCGTCCCCGGCTGTGCGTGCGCGTCGAGCGAACGCGACCGGACCCTCCCTCGAGACGACGACTCGCTCGAACTCGACGCGGCCGCCGAACACGCAGAGCAAGCGATCGACGACCGCGTCGGAATCATCGAGACCATCGGCGAGGCCGACTCCTTTCCCGCACCCTATTACCTTGCCACGAGTTCGGAGACGCGCGAGTTCAGTGACGCCAGCGCGCCGACCCAGGCCGCCGGCGTGGCCGACGACTGGAACGCCGCGCTGATGAAAGCCGTCGGCGAGGGATTGGAACGGTACTGCGCCGGCGTCTACCGGGACGACGAGTTCGTCCACGCGAGCGAGGACGACCTGGATACCGCCGTGTCGCCGACCGAACTCGTGCGGCCGGCCGACGCGCCCGCAGACGACGCGACGGCATCCCGTCGCTGGGTCCCCGGCGAGAACCTCGCGACCGGCGAAGCGGTTCACCTGCCCGCGGCGGCGGTGCAGTTCCCCCCGCCCGGCGACGAACTCGTGCCTGCGATTACGACCGGGCTCGGGCTCGGGTCCTCGACAACCAATGCACTGCTGTCGGGATTGACGGAGGTTATCGAACGTGACGCGACGATGCTCGCGTGGTATTCGACGTTCGAACCGCTCGGGTTATCCGTCGAGGACCCGACGTTCGATGTCCTCTCGCGACGCGCACGAAGCGAGGGGCTCACCGTGACGCCGCTGCTCGTCACGCAAGATATCGACGTCCCGGTCGTCTCGGTCGCCGTCCACCGAGAGCCGGCGGCTGTCAGCACGATGGCCCGCGGTGATGACGGTGACGACAGTACCGGCAGCGGCGGTGACGACGCATGGCCGGCGTTCGCCGTCGGCTCCGCGGCCGCCCTCGACGCGACGGCTGCCGCTGTCTCGGCGCTCGAAGAGGCACTGCAGAACTGGATGGAACTGCGAAGTCTCGGCCCCGAGGAAGCGAGCGAGGCGTCCGGCGCGATTGGCGAGTACGGCACGTTCCCCGAGGCGGTCCGCTCGTTCGTCGATGTCGAGCAAACAGTGCCGGCCGCCGGCGTTGGTCCCGATCCCGGGGTGCTTTCGAGCGGAAACCGTCAGGAGAGCAAGGGCGAGGGTGAAGGCGAAGGGAACCTCGCTGAACTCGAGGCGGTCATCGAGCGAGTGCGCGACGCCGACCTGACTCCCTACGCCGCCCGCCTGACGACGCGGGACGTCGAAGCTGCCGGCTTCGAGGTCGTTAGAGCCGTCGTTCCCGGCGCACAGCCCCTGTTTACTGGCGAGCCGTTTTTCGGTGAGCGAGCGCAGCACGTGCCGGCGACACTCGGATTCGACGCTCGACTCGACCGGGAATTTCACCCGTATCCCTGAGCAGCGGAGTCACTCGTCCGTTTCGTTGGACGTTTCGTTCGGTGTCTCGTCGGTAGTCGTCTCGTTTGTCGTGTTATTGCTATTCGGAACACCCGTCTCAGTCTCGTCATAACGGGCCTCTATCTCCAGATCATTGTCGGTGATCGTGACCAAAACCAGCTCCGTTTCGCCCGAAATAGAGACCTCTCGAACCGTCTCCTGGCCATCTTCCTCGCCGTGTTTTACGATTTGAAGGCTCTGGTTGACGGCGCTTAGGTGCTCCGGCTGGACGTTTTCGCCCGGCGTGACGGCGAAACTATGATCGTAGGTCTGTCGGCTTGTTTTCCGTTCGTATGCCTGAATCTGGATGTTATAAGAGCGACTCGCCTCGCTGTGGATCTCCATCGGGATCACGCCCTGCACGCTCCCCATGAAATGCTCCTGGACGCCCTCGATACAGCCCGAAAGTCCAACGAGGGCACCCACACCAGCAGACTGGATGACCGTACGGCGGTTCACAATTCTTCATCGGGAGCCGATACCTGTAGGCGTTACTCTTTGTCGTCGAGTATACAACAGCACGTCTCTCGAGAACTTGCCACTGGGATTTATGTTAATCTCCGTGAACACCCGTGTATGGAACGCGTCACGATCGACGAGGTCGAAAACCAACCGAATCCGATGGCCGTCCACTCCGTCCGGCGACCGATCTCACAGGCGCTCGGTCTGTCGGACTTCGCGATGAACTACTTCGAACTCGAGCCCGGCGAGTCCTTCTCGGGCGGCTTTCACACCCACCACGATCAGGAGGAGGTCTTCTACGTCCAGTCGGGAACGGCGGCGTTCGACACGGAAAACGGGACGGCTACCGTCGATGCGGGCGAGGTGATCCGATTTGCCCCCGGCGACTTCCAGCAGGGGTACAACCCCGAAGACGCCGACGAACCCGTCGTCGGCTTCGCGTTCGGTGCGCCGGGATCACAACACGACTGGGACCAGATCGAATCGCTCGTCTACTGCCAGGAGTGCGAAACCGAACGGGGCCACGGACTCGAACTCACCGATGACGGCCAGTTTCGACTCACCTGCACCGAGTGTGGGAACTCGTTCGTCCTCAGTTAGCGACTAGCTATCGTCCGGCGAGTAGTTCGGTGCTTCGTCCGTAATCACCACGTCGTGGGCGTGGCTCTCTGCCTGTCCCGCTGAAGAGACGCGGACGAACTCTGATCGCTCCTTGAACGCCGGGATCGTCTCTGCACCGACGTAACCCATTCCGGACTGCATTCCGCCTGCGAGCTGGTGGAGTTCAGATTGGAGCGAGCCCTTATACGGTGTCGCCGCTTCGACGCCTTCGGGGACGTACTCGTCGTCTTCGTCGGGTTCGTCCTTGAGATAGCGGTCGCTGTCGCCGGATTTCATCGCACCGACGCTGCCCATGCCGCGGTACTGCTTGTACTTCTTGCCGTTCATCGTGACGACACGGCCTGGTGCCTTGTCGGTGCCGGCGAAATACGAGCCGAGCATGACGGCGTCGGCACCGGCTGCGACCGCTTTGATCGCGTCGCCGGAATAGCGAATGCCACCATCCGCAATGACGGGAACGTCGTGTTCGTTGGCAACGTCGGCTACCTGGGCGACGGCCGTGATCTGTGGCATCCCGGAGCCGGAGACGACGCGAGTCGTACAGATCGATCCGGGGCCGATGCCGACCTTGATTCCGTCCGCAAAGTCGACGAGTTCAGCGGCGGCCTCTCGGGTCCCGATGTTGCCGACGACGACATCGGCGTCGACGTGCTCTTTGATCTCGCGAGCGCCGTCGATGACGTTCATGTTGTGCGCGTGTGCGGTGTCGATAAAGAGCACGTCCGCGCCGGCCTCGTCCGCGGCCTCGGCGCGGTCCCGTTCGAACGGGCTGACGGCGACGCCACAGCGGAGGCGGCCGTCCTCGTCGCGGACGGCTTCCTGGTACTCGCGGCGCTGGAGAATGCCCTGCATCGTGACGAGTCCGACCAGCAGGTTCTCGTCGTCGACGACGGGGACGCGTTCGATCTTGTGCTCGTACATCAGGTCGAACGCCTCGCGGGCGTCGATGTCTTCGGGGGCTGTGATGACCTCGTCGGTCATCGCTTCCGTGACGGGATCGTCCTCGTTGACCTCGAGGTGCGGCCGGATGTCGGTGCTCGAGATGATTCCCAGCACTTCCCCGTTCGTATTGACGACCGGTGCGCCGCCGACGCCTTCCCGGGCCATCAGGTCGTCAACCTCACGGACCGACATCTCTGGGTCGGCGGTGACGACTGAATCGAAGGGAATAACGAGTTCGTCGGCGCGCTTGACGCGTTCGATCTCGTCGACCATCTCGTCGACGTTCATGTTTCGATGAAGGACGCCGAGGCCGCCGTGGCGAGCCATCGCGATAGCCATGTCGCCCTCGGTGACGGTATCCATCGCTGCCGACAGGATCGGAACGGAGACCTCGACGGTTTTCGAGACGTTCGACGTGAGATCCGCGTCGTCCGGTTCGACACGGCTCTCCTTCGGTCGAAGGAGGACGTCGTCGAACGTAAGCGCTTCTGGTACCTGGAGTTTCGAAGAATACGGCTCGTGCTCTGGAACGTCGTTCGCCATGTAAACTGTCCGAACGCCCGGGCAAAAAGCGTTGCGAGATGGGGACCGGAGTGAGAATCGCTGACGGGATAGCTGAACTCGTCCCGTCCACCGATACGGCGGCCAGGTTGAGAGTTGGAACCAATCGATCAGATTAGTGCACCTTCGTCAGGATCTGGCCGTCGACGGCGAAAGTATGCCGAGTTGTGTAACCGTATCTCACGCAACGTTTATTGACGGGCCGGTATTCCACTCGTGTATGAACGCTGTGAGTTCCAGCGAGACCCGAACCGTTGGCCGGACGACCGCCGTCTCCGCCGCGAAAAATATGTTCGGGAAATTTACAATTTCACTCAAACTCACAGCACGAGGCATTCGCCGGGCGCAGTGGCCGAATCGGTCCGCCCCGGCAAACTGGTGTGATGGAGTCCAGTCCGTGCGGAGCCGGTTATCACATCACCCACTGGCCTCGGGTCATGGCCATCGTCCCTGAGCGATGAGTACGTCCCAGCACCCGGTTGCCCTTCGTCTCGAGCGATTAGTAGGGGGTGACGCTCGGCTGTTAGCGCTGGTGATGATGCTCCCGCTGGTCGATGGCGTCTTCCCGGCGCTTATCCTCGCCGGTGCAATCGATAGTCCTTCGAGTGCCATCCAGACCGGCCTGCTGATCTTCGGTGGCAGTGCCACCGTCGCCGTCATGCTCGCCGAGATGAACGGCACCCCGCGCGAGCAGGTCGCGATCGTCTTGCTCGTCGGTATTCCGCTGATACTGCTCGCCGCCGTCCAGGCTGCGCTCGCTCCCGCAATCGGGAGTCTCCTTCACGAGGCGATTATCGAGCGGTTCGCCGCCGTCGTCATCCTCGCAATCGCAGCGAAGACAGCAAGCGCAACGATCGGCGAATACCTGCCAAGTCCCGGCGTTATTATCGGACTGGGGATGGTCGCAAGTATCGATCCAAGCGGTGTCACGCTTGCACTCATGAACGATCCGGCACTCGTGGCCAACGCCACGTTGGCAGCCGTGACCGGGGTTGCATTTGCACTCGCCGTCGCAATCAGCGGCCCCTATCTGCGCGAGTACATGGACATCGATCGCTTCCGCTTCGGCAGCGCCGTTGCACTCGGACTGTTGCCACTGTCCCTGGTCGGGATGGGCTTCGGACAGGCCCCACTGGCTGCCCTCGTCGTCGCGGCCGTCTTCGCGATCGATATTCCGTTCGATAGCGACGAGACTGCCTCGACGAGTTCGACGATCACGAACCAGCGCGGACCGGATGACGAGACTCCGTCCGTTCCCTCGGCGACGGCTGCGTCGGAATCGCTGCCGGTGAACGCGACGGAATCAGGCGGATCATCGGCGGCGCGAACGGCTGCCTCGTTCGTTCCCGCTGTCGGCACCGGTCCACTCTCTGATGGCGGGGATACTGCCAGCCGCGAGGGAGATCGCAAGCACCACGGCGTCTCTGAGACGGACGGCGGTGTTGAACACGATGAGGAGCAAGCGGAGGCAGCGTCGGATGCGGACGATGGTCCCTATCCGAGCGACGATACGACCAAAACCGAGGGCCGCGCCCCGTGGCTGTAGTCCGAATCGAAACCACTTTAGGCACTATCCCCCAACGAGATATCGAGGGGTCGTGGCCAAGCCAGGGATGGCGACTGACTCCAGAGGCACCGCGCCCGGGACGACACTCCAGACTGATATACTGATCGGGCACCTGATCAGTGTCCGTGTGATGACCCTCTGGAGTTCCGAGGCGCACCGGAGATATCAGTCGATCGGGGGTTCAAATCCCTCCGACCCCATATCCTCACCGCGAACAACATCGTGAGCGGTGAGTATTAGACAAGGGGGATTTGAATCAGGGAGCAGCTTTGCTGTGACCGTGGTTCAAATCCCTCCGACCCGATTTAATTACAAAGCCAGGAGAGGCTTTCTCGCGTTCTCGACGGAGGTCCGTTGCTGATCAAAGCGGATCGCATGTCGAGAGGGCAACGGGGAGGTGCTATGAACTCGTGTTCAGCTCGCTTTCTAGTTCGATAAACGACGTAGAGCCGCACTGACACCCCATTTTCCGACCAATTGGGACGATCGAACCGTCGGGGTCCCGCTTAGATGTATAGACGGTCTCGCACTCACGACACTGTGCAAGAATTCGCTCTTTCTCTGCTTGGTTGCCCATATAGATAGCACGGTATCACCACACATATAGAGCTGGCAGGCTCATTACAGGTGTGTATATAAGACATTGTTATAAATAGAATATATTGCTGTATATAGTACTATTATCTCTACTTTCACGCGGTATTGTAAACCATTCGCCTAGCTGGTACTACGGAACGCTCTACTCGGGAAATCTGTCCCTGATTACGAACGCTGAGAATAGAGCCACTATGGGCCCATTGGGTTCCGCGGTGATCGCCGCCGCTGTGCCAGCGGAAACGGAAACCCGTCATCGAACCAGTCTGTCTTGGAGGATTCTCAGTCTTGGTCCCCCATGCGGTCAGTAGCCGGCGAAACGATCTCTCCGCCAAGAGACTCCACAGAACCACTTTTGCAGCTACTTCCGTTACTGAAGTCTGGACGAGAGAAGTGCAACTGGTGACCGTCGTTCGTTGCCTGCACAGCGGTCAGTAGCTGACCTATTATCACTAAGTGCCTACATATTCCGGTCACTCGTAGCGTTAGGTGCCAAAATCGATTTGACGGTCATGCATCAATCCAAAATCCAAAGAAGATCTCACAGTCGTGGACACCCCGGACGCGATGGTACCGAACATGCGTCGACCAGGATGGACGACTAACCGATGGCAGCAACAGCAAACCGAGAGCTAGCGACTATCTCTTGTCCGCACTGCGAGCAGGAAACGGTGGTCTCGGTTCCGGACGCGGATGCCGAACTCGAAGTCAGACGGTACGTCGCCCTCTACGGGAACTATACGACTGCCGTGTGTCCGGCCGATCACAAATTCTGGGTATACTTCTGTTAGATCAATCAGAAATGGATCGTCGCTCTGCAGTACGTTGTTTTTAGAGCAACCCCACACTGGAGTCGCGCTCATTCGCCGGCAGACGACCGACGAGACGAGTTCAGTTGCACATCCGCGTCACCGAGTTCAGCGCAAAAGACGGAATCAGATACGGTCCGATGGATCACCAACTCTCACGGGTGTCTGCATCAGAGTAGGAGTCCGAAAGAATGCAGAGTTTGGAGTCACTACAACACCCGTCCGTCCGACCCACGGGGTGCAGATCGCCGTTTGCGCGCTCGACAGCGGCGTATGCGGACCCACCCACTTCACAGACTGCTGCTACTTTCCGGGACTCATCGTCTTCGTCCATGACACTCAGTGCTGGTAGACAGCCAGCAGATATAGCGTTCTCGAGTGACAGCGTTCCGATCTGACACGGGTCGGGCCCCTGAGTGAACTCGGGCCTCGGAAGTGATGAGGCAGAACGTCTCTGAGGCGAATTCTGGTCGTCAAGTGTGTCTCTGCGGGATGAGCAAGCACAGCCACACGATCGTCTTGGAGTGATCCCGAACGGAGGAGTGCTCAAAGGGAGTAATAGATGGTGGGACGATCGAGTATAGAAAGGGGTCCCATCGAGTGCGTTCGGTGGGCCGGTGGCGGACACGATGACAAGTTCGACTGGGCGATTGCAGTTGCTGAGGTGTCTCCTTGTCCGTCCGGTGTGGATCGGGAACGGGACCCGAGAGCCGGCCTTCGGAGGCAGAAAAAGGATAATGACGGCGCTACACAGATCACGGATTCTCGCGCGTTACTCGTCGGATAGCAACCCGACCCGGTTTCCTTCGGAATCCGTGATTACGGCGTAGTGTCCGCTCATTTCGGGGATGGGTTCTTTCGGGATTAGCGCCCGGAACAGCCGGACACCACTCCACAGCAGAATCACGAATACAAGCGTTCCAGCGCGCACGATATTGGTATCAGTGGTCCCCGTAACGAGGATCGCGTCATGAGTGAGAACGTCCTCGAGTTCAGTTGCCGCCTCGACGGCGCGAAGCAGTGGTTCGAGCGCGTCGACGAGGCTCATCCCGACGAGCAGCAGGATGAGGAGCGGGACGAGTGCGTTGAACGCGTGATATGCGAAGCCAGCGGAGATGGCGGAGCGGTCAGTTGCGGGCGACAGCAACGACGTTGCTGACGAGTGCGAGTGAACTCGCCTTCCGTGTCCGTGAATCGGCCATACGCTGTCGACAACGAACAATCAGAAGTGAGTACGGTTGTCGGCAGGCGTCTGGTGGGCGTCTGTTGACACGTGAGATCGCCGAAAGTCGTCTCGGTCCCGTGGGTGGGGAGATAACAATATTTAACATTTTGTGGCGACTATGTTATTATATGAGTGTCGTTAGCGTCTCGATGCCCGAAGCGTTACTCGAACGGATCGACCAATTTTCCGAGGATCATGGCTACTCCGGCCGGAGCGAAGTACTCCGAGAGGCGAGTCGTAATCTCCTCGGCGAGTTCGAGGACAAGAAACTGGAAGGTCGCGACCTGATGGGCGTCGTGACGGTGGTGTTCGACTACGAGACGACGAGCGTCGAAGAGAAGATGATGCATCTCCGCCACGAACACGAGGAGCTCGTCGCTTCGAACTTTCACAGCCACGTCGGTGGGCACCACTGTATGGAACTGTTCGTGCTCGAGGGATCGCTCGATGAGATTTCGACGTTCGTCGGCAAGATTCGAGCGACGAAAGACACGCTCACGATCGATTATTCGGTGCTTCCCGTCGACGATTTCGGGCCGCTGGCCGAGATGAGCTAAGGACGAAACCGCCATACCGTCTCGGTCACCATTCAGTGGCCGTCTCAGCGGGGTGTCAAAATCGCAACTTGAACGCGGACCTCATTGTTGGCACTTATTAATACCCAAACAAGTTTTAGTACCAATAGTTAATATTTTAGTAGAAGATATTCATAATCGGGGTATGCAATCGAGCACGATCCGGTTGCCGATCCCAGCGCCTGTTTCGAGTGAGAGCCTTGGTACCGGACTCTCACAGCGCGGCGAGAACTTCCTCGATCGGGGACGACTGCCGTCGATTCCACGGCGACATGCTCGCGGAAATCGGCCGACTGGCCGACGAACGGGATTTGGAGTATCCGGTCGCGAACGAATGATGTGCTACGACCGACCGGTCTCACCTCAGCCGACGACCGTCAATGAGTACGCCGCGACGAAACCCGAAGTTTTACAATCATATTTTCACTACTACAATTCATATTGCATGGGAGGGCGCTCGACGGTGATCGACGGAGAATCGACGACCGCCATCGCGGACTGTACTCTCGGGCGGGGACGAGCGACGATCCAGCACTAGCATGCTGCGATCCCTCCTCGCTCGACTCGGCTCGCTGTCGGTCGTGATGGCCGGCGTCTCGCTGATCACGTACGGGTTCGTGTTTCTCACGCCGGGTGATCCGGCGCATACGATCCTCAGAGAACAACGCCAGAGTTCACCCTCGGCCGCGGAAGTTGCGGCCTTTCGCGCGGAGCACGGACTCGACGATCCCTTCCTCGTCCAGTACGGTTCGTGGCTCACCGACGCCGTACAGGGCGATTTAGGCACCTCGTATCTACAGTCCGAACCCGTCACCTCGCTGGTGCTCGCACAGCTTCCGAACACGCTCGAACTCGCGCTGGCGGCGACGGCCGTTTCGGTGCTACTCGCCGTTCCGATGGGCGTGGTAAGCGCCGTCCACCGCGGTACCTGGATCGATCGGACGAGCCAGATCGCCGCGCTGGTCGGTGTCTCGATGCCGAACTTCTGGCTCGGGTACCTCCTGATCCTCGTTTGCTCGCTGTGGCTCGGCCTGACGCCGGTCAGCGGCGCGGGAACGCTCGGCCAGCTCGTCCTCCCGGCGCTCACGCTCGGCACCGGGATGGCGGCGATCGTCACGCGCCTCGTCCGCGCATCGATGCTCGAGGTACTCGACGCCGACTACGTCGATACCGCGCGATCGAAAGGCGTCCGCGAACGGCTCGTGGTGTACAAACACGCGCTCCGGAACGCTCTCGTCCCAGTCGTGACGATCGTGGGGCTCCAGTTCGGGACCGTCATCAACGGTGCCGTGGTCGTCGAAGCCGTCTTTCAACGACCGGGTCTCGGCACGCTGCTCGTCGATGCCGTCTTCGCCAGAGATTATCCGATCGTGCAGGGAGTCGTCCTACTCACGACGTTCGCGTTCGTCGTGACCAATCAACTCGTCGATCTCGCGTACGTCGCCCTCGATCCGCGCATCGAACGCAGAGGTGAGCGACCGTGAGTAAATCGACGACTGAACTCGTCCCGTCGAACGTTGGTCTCGGCGGGCTGTACCGGCGGTACCGGCGGTTCGCCCTCCACACGAATACCGCAATCCGCCTCGGAGGCGGGGTCATCGGACTGCTCGTCCTCGTCGCCCTCGTCGGTCCGGTGGTGTCGCCATACGATCCGACGACGCAGGTGCTCGAGATGCGACTGCGGGGCCCGTCGCTCGCCCATCCGCTCGGTACCGACGCGCTCGGTCGCGACGTGGCGACCCGACTCGCGTACGGGGCCCGCGTCTCGCTCGCGCTCGCGCTCGCGGCGACGCTCGTCAGACTCGTCCTCGGGACGACGGTCGGCCTGCTCGCCGCCACGGGCGGCCGACTCGTCGACATACTGTTGATGCGACTTGTCGACATCCAGCTCGCGTTCCCCGGCCTCGTGCTCGCGCTCGTGATCGCCGGCGTTCTCGGACCGAGCCTGCGAAACGTCGTCATTGCGCTGTCGATCGTCGGCTGGGCGTCGTACGCGCGGGTGGTTAGAGGGACCGTCCTCTCCGTCAAAGAGCGCCCGTTCGTCCAATCCGCGATGCTCTACGGGACGCCGTGGCACCGACTGGTCAAGCGCCACCTACTACCACACATCGTCAATCCAGTGCTGGTCCTCGCGACGCTCAACCTCGGAACGATCGTCCTCGCGGCTGCCGGGCTCTCCTACCTCGGACTGGGTGCACAGCCCCCGACGGCCGAGTGGGGGTCGATGATCGCCGACGGGCGAAACTACATGCGATCGGCCCCGTGGCTCATCACCGCACCCGGCGTCGCGATCATGGCGACCGTTATCGGTTTCAACCTGCTCGGTGATGGGCTGCGAGACCGATTTGATCCCGACCATCTGGACGACCGACAACGGAGGCGAACCTGACGATGGGCGGTCCGCTCGAAATCGACGATCTCCACGTTCGCTTTCGCACCCAGTCCGACACCGTGCACGCCGTCAACGGCGCGTCGTTCGAGATCGCCCCCGGCGAAATCGTCGGTCTGGTCGGCGAAAGCGGCTGCGGCAAGTCGGTCACCGCCCGATCGATCGTTCGCCTCGAATCCCCGGGCGAAATCGTCGACGGACACATTCGCTACGACGGCCGGGACCTGACGACGGCCGACGACCGGACGCTCCGACGGCTCCGCGGCCAAGAACTCGCGATGGTCTTCCAGGACCCGTCGACGACGCTGAACCCGGTTTACCCGATCGGCGAACAGATCGCCGAGGCCCTTCGAGTTCACCGCGAGCCGGACGCGCAGCCGTTTTTCAAAGAACTCGCACGCGGGGCGAGTGCACGGCTCCGATCGACGAGCGTACGCTCGACCGTCCTCGAACTCATGGAGACCGTCGGGATTCCACAGCCCGACCGACGAGTCGACGACTATCCCCACCAGTTCAGCGGCGGGATGCGTCAACGGGCGATGCTCGCGATCGCGCTCGCTCGGCGGCCGTCCGTCCTGATCGCCGACGAACCGACGACGGCCCTGGATACGACGACGCAGGCGGCGATCCTCGAACGCCTGGCCGAACTCAACGACGAACGCGGGATGGGAATGCTGGTGATCAGCCACGACTTCGATGTCGTCTCGGCGCTGTGTGAACGGATCGTCGTTATGTACGACGGGGTCGTCGTCGAACGGGGCCCGACCGACGAACTCCGGTCGAATCCTGCACACCCCTACACGAAGGCGTTGCTCGGGTGTCTGCCGCGCCGCACCGAGCCCCGGTCGCGGCTCCCGACGGTCGCGGGGACGCCGCCGGACGGAGCCGCGTCATCGGGGTGTGCGTTCGCCGATCGGTGCCCGTTCGCGACCACCGATTGTCGGACATCGACACCGCCGACGGTCGCCGTCGGGTCGGACCGAACGGTTCGGTGTGACGTGCCGGCTGCCCGCGACGCGCCGGTCGAGGCGGTGCGGACCCCCCGGCCGGACACCCGGAGCGACGCGCAACGCGACGCGCCGTCGCTGGCCGTCGACGGCGGCACGGATACAGCCGCGGCTGCGACGGCTGCTCCGGGCGACGATTCCGGGCGGGACCCGGGCGACAACTCAGGATCGGGACCGGGGCCGGGACCGGGACCGGAACACGCGGCCGAGCCGATCGTCGAACTCGAGGGCGTCACGAAATCCTTCCGACAGTCGGACGCGCTCCTCGATCGACTCCTCGGAACCGACGACCGAGTGCCGGCCGTTACCGGCGTGTCCCTCGACCTTCGACCAGGAGAAACCGTTGGCCTCGTCGGCGAAAGCGGCTGTGGAAAGTCGACGCTCGCCCACCTGGTCGCCGGCCTCGAAACGCCGGACGACGGAACGGTCAGCCTCCGCGGCCAGCGGGTCGGCGGCGTCGACGCACGGACGAGTTCACAACTGGCCGAGATCGACATCGTGTTCCAGCACCCGGGCGCGAGTCTCAATCCGAAACGGACGGTGGCACAGTCGATCGCCGAACCGCTCCTCGAAGCGGGCTGGGCGGAGCCGCGGCGGGACGATCGCATCGCGACGGTGCTCTCGCTGGTCGGGCTCTCGTCCGCCGTCGCCGATCGGTACCCGCGACAGCTCTCGGGCGGCCAGCGCCAACGCGTCGCGATCGCTCGCGCGCTCGCGCTGGAGCCGTCCGTGCTCGTCCTGGACGAGCCGACGGCCGCACTCGACGTGTCGACGCAGGCGACGGTCCTGAATCTGCTCGCCGACCTGCAGGACGAACTCGAACTCGCGTACCTGTTCGTCTCGCACGATCTCGACGTCGTTCGCCACATCGCAGATCGGGTCGCGGTGATGTACTGCGGTGAACTCGTCGAGGTCGGGCCGGCGCGATCGACGCTCTCGAATCCGGCACATCCGTACACACAAACGCTGCTGGATGCGATTCCGGACGGTCGAACGGGAGCCGACCGCGAGTCGCGATCGGCGACGGGGTCGGGCAGCGATGCGCTCGCGGGAGCCCCTCCGAGTCCCGCCGCGCCGCCCGCGGGCTGTGCCTTCCACCCCCGCTGTCCGGCCGCCACCGAGGAGTGTTCGCGAACTGAGCCGACGTTCGAGGCCGTCGGCGACGCGCGTTCGCGGTGTCTGTACGCTCCGGAGTGGCGGGACGATGCGGATCGCCGGGAGACCGATGCGGACGATTCGCGAGCGAGCGAGGACCGCCCGGGAATCAGCGAGGGAGCGCCGGTTCCGGACGTCGAGGCCGCAGAATCGATCGAGACCACCGACGAGACCGACACGCAATGACAGACGAGAGATGGCACATGATGGATCGGCGAACCGCACTGCAAACGACGCTCGGAACCGCAGCGCTCGCCGTTGCGGGGTGTCTGGCAAACGATGCAAACAGGGCTGACTTCCGAATCGGTAGCCCGTGGAAACCGAACCGGGACCCGCTCGACGGCGGCAGCACGATTCGCCGGCTCGGAATCACCGAGGGACTGGTCGGCGTCGATTACGACGCGTCGCCCGCGCCCGAACTGGCGACCGACTGGGAGCGACGCAGCGACCGGGAGTGGGAGTTCACGCTTCGAGAGGACGTTACGTTTCACGACGGAGAGGCGTTCGATGCGACGGCCGCCGTCGACTCGCTCACCCGAACCGTCGACGCGCCCGCATTCGAGGACGTTCCGATCGACGCCGTCGAGGCGGTCGACGAGACGACCGTCACCGTCACAACCGAAACGCCGTTCGCGCCGTTGCCGGCTCACCTCTCGCGTAACGAGGCGGTGATCCTCAGCCCCCGCGCCGTCGACGACGACGGGTCGGTCACCGAGACGATCAGTACCGGACCGTTCGCCGTCGAATCGTTCAACCCCAACACCGAGATCCTGACCGCCCGCAACGACGACTACTACGGGCAGGTTCCGGCCCTCGAGTCGGTTCGCTACGAGGTCGTCGACGACGATCAGACGCGCCGGATAAAACTCGAGAACGGCGAACTCGAGATGGCGCGAATCCTCCCGCACGAAACGGTCGACGCGCTCGAATCGACCGGCGGGATCGACGTCTACACGCCACCGGTTCCGCGAATCCGATTCCTCGCGTTCGATACGGATTCGGAACCGTTCGACGACCGGCGAGTTCGGCAGGCCGTGTCCCTTGCGATAGACAGGAAGACGATCACTGAGTCGCTCCTGGGCGGACTCGTCGAGCCCGCAGTCGGGCCGTTTTCGCCGTCGATCACCGAGTGGGCGAATCCGGATCTGGAGTCGAATCCCTACGATCCGGACCGGGCCCGGACACTGCTCGACGATGCCGGATGGACCGGAACCGCCGGCGAGACCAGGACGCGCGACGGTGTCGAACTGACCGTCGAGTTTCTCACCTTCGACGCCAGAAGCCTCCCCCAGATCGCCGAGGTGATGCAAGATCACCTCGCTGCGGTCGGCATCAGCGTTGACGTGCGAACGCTCGAGTACAGCGCGATGATCGATCGGGTCCATCAGCGGTCGTTCGACGCTTACTTCACGTCGTGGGGAACGCTTTGGTATCCCGATCCGGACCGACTCGCGGAGCTGTACCACTCGACGGCCGCGTCGATACCCCACGGCTACGGGAACGATCACGTCGATACGCTGCTCGAAGACGCACGAGAACTCGACGAGCGCGGGGCGCGACGGGAACGCTATCGCGAGGTCCAGTCGATCGTCGTCGAAGACGCGCCGATCGCCGTCGTGACCAACGACACGAACGTCATCGCGACCGGGGACGATGTCCGTGGCTACGAACCTCACCCGACGGAATTGCACTACGGGCTCGAGGCGATTTCGATGGACGGCGAGTGAACGCGGGGCATTCGTCTCCTCATTCGGACACGTCGACGGCCACGAGATACAGTTCCTGCTCCGGCTCTTCCCCCCAGAGCACCGGCTCCGACAGCGGTTCGCACTCGACGGTGTCAAATCCCCCCTCCCTGAGAAACGCAGCCAGCTCCGCGGGCGGACGGCCGTCGTACAGCGGCAAATCGTCGTGAATCGTTTCGTAGCCCTCGAACGGTTCCGGAAAGTCCCAGTAGCCCTCCACGAGCACGAGACGGCCGCCGGGACGAACGACCCGCCGCCACTCCTGCACCGCCGCCGCGGGCGTCGGAAGCGTCCAGATGAGGTGTCGCGCCGTCACCACGTCGTAGCCGTTCTCGGGAACTGGTAACTGCTCGGCATCTCCGACGCCGAAATCGATCGACAGTCCCGCCCGCTGTGCCTTCTCTCGAGCGCGGCCGAGCATTTCAGGCGAGAGGTCGATTCCCGTCACGTCGTGTCCGGCCGCCGCCAAAAGCACCGAGAGCGTTCCCGTTCCGCATCCGAGATCGAGGACGGACTGCGGTCCCTCGCCGACCCACGGACGGAGAACGGACAGCCACGCCTCGCGCTGCTCGTCGGCGTGGACGCCAGAAATACCGTCGTCGTCGTACGACTCGGCCCGTCCGTTCCAGTACTGTTGGACAACCGCTTTGACCGGTTCGTCGGGCCGCTCCGACCGCGTCACGACCGATCACCGTCAATCGATCGCGGGAGTTGCCCCGTTCGTTTCAGGTGCCGACGACACCGCGCGTATCGAACCATGCTCACGACTCCGTCACGCTCCACTAACTGCATTTCGTCATACACGGCCAAGCGCGACCCGGTTCGGTCGAAACCGCCTCTCCCACACCGCTTCCGTACTGCTCCCATCACACCGATTCCGTACCGCTCTCACCCCCTACCGCTCCTGTTGCCGCCTTCACCTCACCTTGCCTGCTTGACCGCCCTCACTGCCGACTCCACCGCTCCCCGCCCTACTGCACGCGCCCCAAAAACGACACGAGCGCATCAACGACCGCCACAAACACTTCTTCGCCCTGTTCCGAACTCGCGTTCGTCGCATCACCAACCGCGCCGTTCTCGCTGAACTCGTCGGTGAACTCGTGGAGAACCCCGCCGTCGACCGTGCTCGCCCACGTCGTTGCGTCCCCAGCGACCGGATCATCGACATCATCCGGACAGAGATGAAGGAGAACTGCTGTCTCGAGTTCACCGGCGTGTCCGACGTGGTCGTCGAGAGCGCGCATCCACTCCCAGCGGTACGCGGCGAGATCGATCGAATCCGACTCGGTCACCTCTCGAGCCAGGTGTGAGAGCGTCTCGCCGTTTCCGCCGTGTCCGTTGACGAACACGACCGTGTCGATGCTCGAACAGGACTTCGCTAGCGAGTCGACGATGTCGCGGGCGTAGCGGCGAAGCGTCTCCGGCGAGATCGACAGGGTTCCGGGGAAGCGGCCGTGGTAGGGTGCGATTCCGACGGGAATCGGCGGGAGCACGACTGACGTACCGTCCCACTCTCGGTCGGCCGCAGCGGCGATCGCACGGGCGACGATCGTATCGGTACCGACCGGTGCGTGCGGACCGTGTTGCTCCGTGCTGCCGACGGGAACGAGCGCCGTCGTCGGTGCTTCGGCTTCGATCTCCGGCCACGAACTCGTCTCTAGGTGCATCGGTCTGATTTGTTGAACCGCAATCGGAATACAAGCGACGGTTTGCGCCCGCTCATCGTGGAACGGTGCCGACCGCGATATACTGGTCGTAGTTCGGCTCGTTGCCCCAGAGCGCCGAATCCATCAGGGGGTCGTACTCGACGGCCTCGAGTCCGTGCTCCGTGAGGAACGCGGCCAACTCCGCGGGCGGACGACCGTCGTACAGCGGCAGGTCGTCGTGAATCGCCTCGTAGCCCTCGAACGGCTCCGGGAAGTCCCAGTGGCCCTCGATGAGCGCGATGCGACCGCCGGGACGGACGACTCGCTGCCACTCCCGGATCGCGCTCGCGGGCGTTGGAAGCGTCCAGATGAGATGCCGGCCCGTCACCAGATCGAACTCGTTCTCGGGTTCGTCCAGATCCTCCGCGTCACCCGCATAGAACTCGGGCGACACTTCGGCCTGACGGGCTTTCCCTCTCGCCCGCTCGAGCATCTCGGTCGAAACATCGACTCCCGTCACGTCGTGGCCGAGTTCAGCGAGCAATAACGAGATAACGCCCGTCCCGCAGCCGAGATCGAGTATCTGCTGTGGCGGGTCACCCGTCCACGTGCGCAGAACCGAGAGCCACGCCTCGCGTTGCTCGGTGTCATGGATGGCGTGGTGGCTGTCGTCGTCGTACGTCTCGGCGCGGTCGTTCCAGTACGTTTGGACGTGCGCTTTGATATCCTCCGCAGACGGGTTGGAGTCGGGCATTATCAGTCACCCCTGATTCGCTCGGTAGACATCCTGCAGCGCCTACCGCCGGGTCTCATCGCGATATCGGTCCTCCGGCCCGCAGCGGCGGCGTCCGTTCGTGCGTTCTGGCCGGCGTCTCCCAGACGGTTCCGTCCGCCGTCGTCGCCCATCGTCGTTCGAGACATGTGATATTAATCTTGGAGTCGATATTATTTATAATTCCGTATCCGGCGGCCGGATGCCGTCTCGCCGGTCGGTGCCACCGGGTGTCGCTACGTGCTTCTCTCGCAACCGCCGCCGCATCGTCCAGCGGACCGATGGACTCGCTCGTTTCGACCCTCGCCGTTCAGACATCGGTTCGGCACTGATCTCCACATCTGGTATTTCAAGATACACTAACTTTGAATGGTGGTCTCTGAGATTTATAAGCGTATATAAGGAATATTGAGTGAGGCACTAACACCAGTTGTAGTAAATTCTGCACTATGTTGGCCAAATAGCGGCGCTGCAAACCCGGGTGACGATTCACCTGCACGATTCGACCCGTTCCGTTCGTCCGGTATCGTCGATAACTATCATCGAAAACGATGTATATGGCCGGCTGAGCACCTGCAAGGATTTTTTACCGTTCAACTCACACCCCTATGATATGCGACTACACAACAGGGAAGTCCGGCAGGATGTCCGGGAACTCGGCACCCTACTCGGCGACATCCTTGAGGAGCAGACCTCACGCCAGGCCTTCGAAACGGTCGAGTCGTGTCGCCAAGCAGCCATCGATTACCGCGCGGGCGAACTCGACTCCAGAGAGTCACTCATCACCGAACTCGAGGGGCTCTCACCCCACCAACAGCGGATCGTCGCCCGCGCGTTTACGACGTACTTCGAGCTCATCAATCTGGCCGAGGAACGCGAACGAGTTCGGTCTATCCGAACCGATTCCCAGGAGGGGGCGCTCGCGGACAGTCTCGAGACGGCGGCGGCTGAACTCGGAGACGAGGATATCGAGACGGTACGGCAGGTTCTCGAGGACGTATTGATCGAGCCGACGTTTACAGCGCACCCGACGGAAGCGCGGCGGAAAACGGTCAAGTCGAAGCTCCGGACGATTGCGACGGCGCTCGAAACCTTAGACGAACGGTTGCTCACCGACAAGGAGAAACGACAGGTCTGGAAGGATGTCGACTCCGAGGTGACGAGTCTCTGGCAGACGCCGCAGGTTCGAAACCGGCAGCCGGAACCGGAAGACGAGGCGCGAAACGTGCAGTGGTATCTGCAGAATACGCTGTTCGACGTGGTCGGCGAGATCTACGACGAGTTCGCCGACGCGATCGACGAGGAGGTTGCGGGCGATCTCGATATTCCGAAACTATTCGAGTTCAGGTCGTGGGCGGGAAGCGATCGCGACGGGAACCCGTACGTGACCCCGGAGGTAACGGCGACGACGCTCGAACGGCAGCGCTCGGTCGTGCTCGAGCGCTACCGCGAGCAACTCAAGCGACTGTCGGGGGTGCTGAGCCAGGACGGCAGTCGGATCGACACCGGACCGGCGTTCCAGGCTGAACTCGAGGCGGATCGAGAGCGGTTGCCAGGGAGTGCCGAGACCGCGGCAGAGCGGTATCCGGGCGAGCCGTACCGCCAGAAGCTCAAGTTGATGCGAGAGCGACTGGATCGCGTTGGCGATGTGCGGCCGGGCGGGTACGACGACGCCGAGGAATTGCGGTCGGATCTGACGGTGATCGCATCGAGCCTCAGGGACAACGGCGCGGAGAGCGTGGTCGACGCCCACGTCGATCCGATTCGCCGACAGGTCGCGACGTTCAGCTTTTCGCTCGCGAGTCTGGACCTGCGCGATCACCAGCAGAAACACACCGACGCGATCGCGGAGGCACTGGAAGCGGAGGGCGTCGATTACCACGGCCTTTCGGAGGACGAGCGCGTCGAGTTGCTGACCGACGCGATCTTGCAGGACGAACCGGTGATCGACCTGACGGCGACCGACGGTCTCTCCGAAGAGTCCGCCCGCGTGCTTCGCCTGTTCGACCGGCTCGCAGACTGGCAGACCGAGTACGGCGTCGAGGCGATCGACACCTACTGCATCTCGATGACCGAGGAGCCGAGCCACGTCCTCGAAGTCCTGTTCCTGGCTGATCAGTCGGGCGTCATCTCCCTGCCCGAACACTGCGGGATCGATATCGTGCCGCTGCTCGAAACCGAGTACGCACTCTCGGGCGCACGCCGAATCATGGGCTCGCTGTTCGAGAACGAGGCCTACGCGAAGGCGCTCGAAGCGCGCGGCCGCACGCAAGAGATCATGCTCGGCTACTCGGACTCGAACAAGGAAAACGGCTTCCTGGCGGCGAACTGGTCGCTGTACAAGAACCAGCGCCGACTCGGGGAGATCTGCGACGACCACGACGTGACGATGCGGCTGTTCCACGGCCGCGGCGGGTCGATCTCGCGCGGCGGTGGCCCGATGAACGAGGCGTTGCTCGCGCTGCCAAACAGCACCGTGACGGGCCAGGTCAAGTTCACCGAGCAGGGCGAGGCGATCGCCGAGAAGTACGCCAACCCGCGCATTGCCGAGCGCAACATCGAACAGATGCTCAACGCACAGCTTCGGGCGCGTCTCTACGCGGAAGACCAGCCCGAAGAGGAGGTCCGCGAGGAGTGGGTCGACGCCATGGAGACCATGGCCGATGTCGCCCGCCAGGAGTACCGCGACCTGCTCGAGAGTAACGGCTTCGTCCAGTACTTCGAACAGGCGACGCCGATCACCGTCATCGAGGACCTCGACCTGGGATCCCGCCCCGCCTCACGCTCCGGCGAGCGGACCGTCGAGGACCTGCGGGCGATTCCGTGGGTGTTCTCCTGGACTCAATCGCGGTGTATCCTACCCGGCTGGTACGCCATCGCAACCGGGATCGACGCGTACCTCGACGACGGCGGCGACGTGGAAACCCTCCAGGAGATGTACCAGTCGTGGCCGTTCTTCCGGACGACGCTCGACAACGCCGCACTCTCGCTCTCTCGCACCGAACCCGAAATCGCAGCCCAGTACGCTGAACTCGCGGACGAGGATCTCCGCGAGCAGTTCTTCCCGCGACTGCTCGATGAGTACGAGCGAGCGGCCGACCTGATCACGCAAATCGGCCAACGCGAGCAACTGCACACCCGCGACTGGCTGGGCGAAAACCTGGAGCGACGCAACCCCTACGTCGATCCGCTTAACCTGCTCCAGACGTACCTGCTCAACCGCACGCACCGGACGGACATCGAAGAGCGAACGCTCCGATTGACGGTCAAAGGGATCGCCGCCGGGATGAAAAATACCGGATAACACCGGATAACAGCGCGACCGAGAGCCGGTCGACTACGCGTTCTCGTCCGAAGCCTCGATCGTGGGGACCGGAACGGACTCGAGGACACCGTCGACGACCTGTGATTTGTCGACCCCGTTGACGGTCGCGTCCGGCGTCAGTACGAGTCGATGGGCGAGCACCGACTGGGCGACGCGCTTGATGTCGTCCGGTGTGACGTACGACCGTCCGGTAATCGTCGCGTAGGCCCGCGCCGCCTCGAACAACCGCTGTGTGCCACGCGGTGAGACGCCCACCTCGACACGACCGTCGCTTCGCGTCTCGCGGGCGAGCGCCGCAATGTACTCCAGTAAGTCCTCGTCAACCCGAATCGTTTCCGGAGCCCGACGGAGCTGTTCGACCTGCTCGGGTTCGAGCACCCGTTCGACGGACGGACTCGTCGTCTCCCGATCCGCGCGCCGCCGCAAGAGTTCAACTTCGCCGGCCTCGTCGGGGTAGCCCATCGACGTTTTGACGAGGAATCGATCGACCTGGGCTTCCGGAAGCGGGAAGGTCCCCTCCTGTTCGACCGGATTCTGGGTGGCAATCACGATAAAGGGGTCGGGGAGCTGACGGGTTTCGCCGTCGACGGTGACCTGTCCTTCTTCCATGGCCTCGAGCAGCGCGGCCTGAGTCTTCGGCGGGGCGCGATTGATTTCGTCTGCGAGGACGACGTTCGCGAAGATCGGGCCCTTGTTGAACTCGAAGGTGCGTTCGCGTTCGTTGAAGATGTGGGTGCCGGTGACGTCCGCGGGGAGTAAGTCGGGCGTGAACTGGATGCGGGAGAACGAGAGGCCGAGTGCGGTGGCAACGCTGCGGGCGGTCAGCGTCTTGCCGGTGCCGGGAACGTCCTCGACGAGGACGTGGCCGCGGCCGACGACCCCGACGAGGATGTCCTCGGGGAAGGATCGGTCGCAGATGACGGCGTCGTCGATCGTCTGGAGGACGGCCGTGCACTCGGTGCTGGCCTGGGTGACGTCCATGAAAGCGTCCTCGGCCGCTCGTGTCAAATGGTTTTCGCTCTTGGTGGCTCTACTGGACCGTGATCGCTGGAACGCGTTCGTGACCGGTTCCTCGGCTGGCTTCCCTCGTTCGATGATCGCCGACGGCGGCCACCCGACTGGACATGACCGATCCACAGACTGCGAGAGAGATCGAAACCGGTAAAAACGTTACCCGAGTATCAACGGATGAGCCGAGATAGCCTAGCCCGGCCAAGGCGGCAGATTCGAAATCTGCTGTCCCCACGGACTCGGGAGTTCAAATCTCCCTCTCGGCGTTTTTCAGCAGCAACAACCGATGACCATATGTAGTGGCGCGAATCGGTTTGGCGCTTGAAACGGTCCGGAGATTTGAATGAGACCGAGGTTCTGCCGAAGGCAGGGTCTCGGACGTAGTTCAAATCTCCCTCTCGGCGTTTTTCGCGAGACGCTACCTCCGAGCGCCGCGGAGCGTGTGCTCGGTCTCGGATGCAACCTGCACCCGTAGCGAGCACGAGCTGTACCGGAACGCCGCTGGACGAGAGAAACGCACGCTCTGCTCGCCGTCATCTGCAGGGGTCCCCATTATTCACGTCGGGCTGGTCGATAACCCTGACAATGAGTGTCATAATTCAGGGTGCGATCGACAGCGGGGTGGGCAGCGACGATGACTGATCCAGGTGACCGAGACGAGCACGATGATCGATCGGTCAGCGATCGAACCGATCCGGATGACTCCGCCGAGAAACAAGATCGAAAGCGAGAATCAGAGGGACCGTCGGCAGACGACACACAGCCGGACGATACACAGACAGACGATACAGACCTCGAAACCGGAGAGCTATTCCACCCGCTCGGCGAGAGCGCACAGACCGATTTCAGGGACATGCTCGAGGAGACCGAGTACGACACGGACCTCGGCATGGAGATGGCCAGAGACGCGATGCGGCTCACGAAAGGTGAACTCTCTGAGGAAGCGTTCTACGACCGATACCATGACGAGGTCGTCGACGAGTTCGGCGAGGACGAACGGCCGATGGCCGAGCGAGTCGAGGCGGCCCGCGAGGAGGGACGGTTCGACCGGGCGCTGTCGCGGTTCGGCGCGGAAGACGAGTCACGGCGGGAGCTACTCACGAAGATGGGTGCGAGCGCGGGTATTTTCGGATTCAGCGCGTGGGGTGCCTCACACGCCGATGAGTCGGACCCGGCGGCCGGAGCGATACAAAACGAGACGGACGAAGATGGAGGAGACGACGGCGACCAAACGCAGTGGGGGATGGTTCTCGACCACGAAACCTGTGACGGCTGTCTCTCCTGTGTGGTCGCCTGCAACGACGAGCACAACTGGAACGACGGCGCGAACTGGATGTACATCCTCGCCTACGACGACGGAACCGTCGAATCTCCTGATGCCGACGAGTTCGAGGACACGCGGGATTTCAACTACCTGATCCGACCCTGCCAGCACTGTACTGATGCGCCCTGCGAAAAGGTCTGTCCGACGACGGCCCGCCATACCCGCGAGGACGGTGGCCTCGTTCTGACGGATTACAACGTCTGTATCGGCTGTCGGTACTGCCAGGTTGCCTGTCCCTACGGCGTCAACTACTTCCAGTGGGAAGACCCGGAGTCCGAGGCGCCCTCAGAGGACCTCGGCGAGGACATGATGTACGACGAGCGCGGCCGCTGGGTGAGTGGCCGCGGTCCGCGCGGCGTCATGGAGAAGTGCATCTTCGATCCGGCCCGCCAGGACGGCAATATGGGCGAGGAGATGGTCGGGACGACCGCCTGCGAAGAAGCCTGTCCGCCCGGCGCGATCCAGTTCGGGAATATGAACGATCCCGACAGCGATCCCCAGCAGTACATCGAGAACGTCCCGCTCGCGCGAGCGCTCGAACACGACCCCGACGACGAGGAACTGCAGGAAGCCATTGCAATCGTCGAGGGCGAGGAGGAACTGGCGGGCGAGGACGACGAGGACGGCATGACCGAAGAGGACGCGATGCGACTGTTGCGCGGCGAGTACGGCGATAACTCCTCATCGTTCAAACTCCTCGAAGAGTACAACACCAACCCGAACGTCACCTATCTCGGCAACCAACCCGGTTCCGAGGCCGAACAGGTCGAGGGCCCGGTCGCCTACGACGATGTCAATCTGGTCGATAACCGGATGGACGAAACCGACGAACGTACCTTCGGCGGCCTCGAGTTATAGCGAGCACCGAATACGGGGCGTTCATAACGCTGCACACGAACGAGTTCACATCCACATGATCAGTCGCGATCGGCTTTTTATCGGAACCCTCTGGATCGGGGTGGCTGCGCTGATGACCGTCCCCCTGTCGCTCGATTCGGGGTTCCCCAGTTCGGCCGGTGAACTCGCACAGGTGTTCGTGATCGTCCTTGCGCTCTTTCTGGCCGGTATCTATCTCCTCGATCCCTGGGGTGTGCTCAGTCGACAGCTGTTTCAGTGACTCGAGAGGGCGGGTCGCTGGCTGAACTCGGTGTGTAGCACTCGGTGTGGTGCTCTCGGCAGGTAGCATTTGCATGATGCTCTCGAATCGAAGCGCAGCACTCGTTTACCGTCCACTGTCCACCGATTCGGTCGTCTGCCGGATTCAGTCGTCCGCCGGCGTGAGCGGTTGCTGATCGACTGCAAGCAACCGATCGAGCGCGTCAACCATGGCTTCGACGCTCGCCCGTGTGATGTCCGCTTCACTGCGGGCGACGGTCACGGATCGGTCGTTTCGAACCATGGTTACCTCGACGGTCACGACGGCATCGGTGCCGCCCGTGACGGCATCGACGTGGTAGGATTCGAGTTCAGCCGTGGCGTTCGACCCGAGCGCGTCGCGGATGGCGGAGACGGCGGCGTCGACGGGGCCGGAGCCGGTGCCGCTGGCGACGCGGTCCTCACCGTCGACTTCGAGGCGGATGCTCGCGGTGGGAACGGAGCCGCCGCTCGTGGCGGTGAGATCGTGCAGTTCGACGACGCGCTCGCGGTCGTCGCCGGTTACGTCCTCGGCGATGGCGAGGAGGTCGGCGTCGGTGACGCGGCGGCCGCGGTCGCCGAGTTCGGTGACGCGGGTCGCGATTTCGGCGACTTCCTCGTCGCTGGCCTCGACGTCGTGTTCCTCGAGTGCGGCGGCGACGCCGGCGCGGCCGGTGTGCTTGCCGAGGGCGAGGCGTCGCTCGCGGCCGACGGTCTCGGGCGCGTAGGGCTCGTACATCTTGTCGTCCTTGAGGGTGCCGTCGGTGTGGATGCCGCTCTCGTGGGTGAAGGCGTTCTCGCCGATGACGGCCTTGTTCGGCGCGAGTTCAACGCCGGTTGCGCGGGCGGCGCGCTGGGCGAGATCGTACAGTTCGTCGAGCTCGAGCGTCTCCACGTCGTAGACGTGTGAGAGGGCGATTGCGACCTCCTCCAGGGCGACGTTCCCGGCGCGTTCGCCGAGGCCGTTGACGGTGCAGTGGACGAGGTCTGCGCCGGCCGAGACGGCCGCGAGCGCGTTTGCGACGCCGAGACCGAGGTCGTCGTGGGTGTGGGCGCTGACGGGGCCGAGATCGGCGAGCCGGGAGACGGCCTCGATGGTCCGTTCGGGGCCTGTATGGCCGACTGTGTCGGCGAAACAGAAGCGGTCCGCGCCAGCCTCAAGTGAGGTTTCGGCTAACGCCTCCAGGTAGTCGAGGTCGGCTCGGGAGCCGTCTTCGCCGATGACTTCGACCCAGAGGTCGTGGTCGGTCGCGTACGCGACGAGTTCGGCCGTCGTCGCGAGGTTGTCCTCGCGGGAGGTGCCGACCTTGCCTTCGACGTGGCGGTCGCTCGAGGGGACGACGATGTGGACGCCGTCGACGGCGCACTCGAGCGCGAGGTCGATATCGGTCTGCATCCCGCGGCAGAAACTGGTGACGCGGGCGTCGAGGTCAAGGTCGGTGACCCGCGAGATAGCTCGTCGCTCACCCGCGCCGGTACAGGCGCTGCCGGCTTCGATGACGGCGACGCCGGCGCGTTCGAGTCCCCGGGCGAGGTCGACCTTCTCGTCGGGCGAGAGGGAGACGCCGGGTGCCTGCTCGCCGTCGCGAAGCGTAGTATCGAGTAGTCGAACGGTTCGGTCCGGGTGAATCGTCTGGTCGGGGGTGAGCGAAGTCATGTCAGAATCAGGTGCAGTTTCTGTCGCGGGTTGTAGAGAAGCAGTACCACAGAACGATGCGGTGTGACTACGTTCGCCGTAGAATTTCGCGTCCAGCCGGGTCGCCCCGACTTCCTCTATCCTCCGGCGATGAGACGGAATCTCGTGCCATTGTACCTCGGTCTACCGTGGCACACCCCCTTAAACGCGCCGGTGACGGTACTATCTGCGACGGCCGCGTTCGGACTACTCGTCCGCGAGTACGAGTTCGTCGCCGGGTTCGACCCCGTCTGCAGCCCCCGCCGGCAATTCGAGGATCGTGTCCGCTCGCTCGCGGGCGAAGCCGAGCCACGGCCGGAGGCGTTCGATCCGCTGGACGACGCCGTCGACGACCCAGACCACGTCGAGCGGCACGAAGACGAACAGCATGTGTACGTCACGGGTGCTCGCGGCGTCGAACCGAAACGCGAGGGCGAACTCGTCGGGGAGCGACCGGCGGAACATGAGCCCGCGCGTCTGGGCGAGTAGCGAGTCCGCGAGTTCGACCTGCGAGGCGAGTACCGTCGCGCCGTCTCTCGCGTTGGCGTCGTGGACGAGGTGCACGACCGCGAATCGATGCGCAGATGGCAAAAAGACTGCCGATTTCGGCGGCTCGAAGCGCCGTCTCGCGAGTCGCCGATGTCGTCCCGAGGGCGAGGTAGATTCCGAGTGGTTCCACGTGGTTCCGAGTGATTCCGAGAGGCTCCGAGGGGTTCAAACCGATCGACGCCCTGGTTCGGTTCGAGGATGGAGCGAACGCCAAACGGCACGTCCGTCGGCGTCGACGACCCCTACGAGTTCGCCGGCGTCTGCGATCATCTCACGGGTGAAGGGCAGTGTCGGTACGCCTTCGACTACTACGAGCACGATCCCGAGTTCGCTCGCGAGCGCGCCGACGAGGACTACGCCTGTCCCGTCGTCGATCCCGAGACTGACGAGACGTGGGCCGACTGTCCGCACTTTCGCTCGCGCAACCGCGACCGCGAGTGTGTCCGCTGCGGGCTTGCCGAGAAACGGCTTGCCCACGACGACGAACGGCCGTTACTCGAGGAACACCACCTGTCCTACAGCGATGGGCATCGTCCATCGAGCAATCAGAACGCGGCGCGTTCCGAAGACGCCAACGACGGCGAGACGCTCTCCCACGAGATTACGATCTACCTCTGTCGCTGGTGTCACGCCAAGGTCCACAACTCGTGGGCGCGGATCACCGACGACGCCGCACCCGACCCCGAGGCGATCGCCGAACTCGAAGGACGGCGCGGCCGCGAGCGCGACGAGTTCGGATTCGAATCCGCGGCGGAGCGGTACGACCGCGACGGCGACGACGAGTAACGCCCGATCTCGAGTCGGTCGACTCGCTGGCGTCGGGCGGCGCTCGCCGGGCCATCGTTTACCCACCGGGGAATCGGATTCGTGCGTATGTCCTCACCATCAGTCCTGCTGTACGGCTCCTACGGGTTCGTCGGAAACCTGGTCGCACGGAAGGCAATCGACCGCGACCTCGACGTGCTCCTCGCCGGCCGCGACCGCGAGGCGCTCGCGGAGCAGGTCGACGAACTCGAGCGGCCCGGCCGCGCGTTCCCCCTCGAAGACCCGGCCGTCGTCACCGACGCGCTCGACGATGACAATCTCGACTGCGTGTTGAACTGCGCCGGCCCGTTCTCGAACACGGCGGACCCGCTCGTCGAGGGCTGTCTGCGAACCGGCACGGACTACGTCGACATCACCGGCGAAATCCCCGTTATCGAGGGCATCAGAAAGCGAGACGGCGACGCGAGCGACGCCGGCGTCACGCTTCTCCCGGCGGTCGGATTCTCCGCGGTGCCGATGGACTGCCTCGCCGCCCACCTTGCAGAGCGCCTCCCCGAAGCCGACACCCTCGAACTGGGCGTCGACTCGTTTCGCCCGCCGTCGATCGGCACGGTCAGGACGGTCATCGAAGGGATCAAGGACGGCGGTGCGATCTACCGCGACGGCCGACTCGAACACGTTCCGGCCGCGTGGCGAACGCGGCGCATCGACTTCGGCCGCGGCAAACGCTCCGCAGTGACGATGCCGATGGGGGACATATCGACGGCTCACTACACGACCGGGGTCCCCAACGTCTTCGTCTACGCGATCGCACCCCAGCCCGCACGGCTCGCGCTGCAATCCCACCGGTACCTCGCGCCGCTGCTCGACGCGACGCCCGTCCGAGAGGGCATGAAGCAACTCGCGGGGCTGGTCCGCGAGGGACCCGCCTCGTGGTCGCGAAAGCGCGGCTCGGCGTACCTCTGGGGCGAGGCGCGGGTCGAAGGTGAGGAGGGTGACGACGAGCGCGGATCCGGAGCCGCGGACGATGCTGACGCCGATGGCGAAGACACGAACGGTGTCGAGCGAGCGGTCTCTCGCCTGCAAACGCCGGACCCCTACGTCGTCACCGTCGACGCCGCCGTCGCGGCCACCGAGCGCATCCTCGACGGCGAGGTCGAGGACGGTTTCCGGACGCCAGCCGGCGCGTTCGGACCCGAGTTCGTTCTCGAACTCGAGGGCGTCGCGGGGTTCTTCGACGAGTCGACGCCCGAATCCGACTCGCCAGCGGTCGACGTACCGTCGTGAGCCGCCAGGGAGACCGGGACTGGGTCGACCTTACGGCACGAACACCGGCCGAACGCAGCCGTCTTCCTTGTGCTTGAACAGATCGTATCCCCGCGGGGATTCCTCGAGTTCGAGTTCGTGGGTCGCCAGGTACGAGGGGTCCATCTCGCCCTCGGCCGCGTACTCGAGCAGGTCCGGCACGTACCGCTGGCCGTGTTGTTGGGCCGTGCGCACGGTAAGCCCCTTGTTCATGACGATTCCGAGCGGGAACTTGTCCATCAGCCCGTAAACGCCCAGTATCGAGAGGGTGCCGCCCTTGCGGCAGGCGACGATGGCCTGGCGGAGCGCCTCGCCGCGGTCGGTGTGTAACTTCAGTTGCTGCTTCGCGCGGTCGTAGGCGTGAGCCGGGCCGGTTCCGTGGGCCTCCATGCCGACCGCGTCGATGCAGGCGTCCGGACCGCGCCCGCCGGTCATGGCTTTGAGCGTGTCGACGACGCTGTCGACCGCGGTGTAGTCGATCGTCTCCGAGCCCGCCTCCCGCTCGGCGAGTCGCAGCCGCTCCGGGAACCGGTCGATCCCGATCACGCGCTCGGCACCCATGAGGGCGGCGCTCTGCTGGGCCATCAGTCCGACGCCGCCGCAGCCCCAGACGGCGACGGTGTCTCCCTCCTCGATGTCGCAGAAGTCAGCGCCCATGTAGCCCGTCGCCCAGGCGTCGGAGGCGAACAGCGCCTGCTCGTCGTCGAGTTCCTCGGGCACGTGAAAACAGTTCTCGTCGGCGTGGGGCACTCGGACGTACTCGGCGTGTGATCCCGCGTAGCCGCCGAAGGCGTGCGTGTAGCCGTAGATTCCGGCGGTCGTGTCACCGAGAACGGGCTCTTGCAGCGCCGCGTTCGGGTTCGTATTGTCACAGAGCGACCAGAGGTCACCCTGGCAGTAGCCACAGCTCCCGCAGCCGATGAACGAGGGGACGACGACGCGGTCCCCCTCCTCGACGCTCTCGACCTTGCGGCCGACTTCCGCGACCTCGCCCATGAACTCGTGGCCGATCACGTCGCCCTCGCGCATGGTAGGGAGATAGCCGTCGATGAAGTGCAGGTCCGACCCGCAGGCCGTCGTCAGCGTCACTCGCAGGACGACATCTCGCGGGTTGACGAGTTCGGGTTCGGGCACGTCGTCGACGCGCAGATCGTTGACGTCGTGCCAGCATAGTGCGCGCATGCTCATACCAGATCACCCGCTCCGCGAGCGGAGGGGTTGGCCTCGAGCGTCGGGATTTCTCCCGTTTCGGCGAGGCTCTTGAACCGACGAAGTGTCGTGCCGACGAGTACGTCGGGGGCGACATCGAGCCATCGCATGACTGCAGTGCCGAGTGCACCGCCGGGCGGGTCGTACTGCACCCGAAGCGTCACCTCGGTTCCGCGGTCGCCCGGTGCCGGACGGAACTCGACCGTTCCGTCGTGAGGAATCGGCGCATCCTCTATCGTCTCCCAGTGCAGGTCATCGGAGTGAGCCGCGTCCGGCTGGTCACCGTCGGGCTGCTCCGTGTCGGGCCGATCCGAGACGAGTTGCGTATCCCACTCGATCGTCTGCCCGAACGGGCCGTATACGCGCCAGTTGTATCGGTCCTCGCCCCAGGTGGTCACGTCGGCGAAGTGGCCGACGAGTTGCGACAACTGCTCGGGGTCCCGCCAGTACGAGACGAGTTCGTCTGCCGGCTTCCCGATGGTGATCGAGCGTTCGACCGTGGCGGAGTCAGTTCGTGTTTCGGCATCTCGGTACTCGTCGCTCGCCGTGTTCACGCCGAGACGGCGGTACAGGTGACTGTGACCGCGCGCGCCACGGGAAACCAATGCCCCGCCGACGAGTGCCATCGCTGCGCCGCCGAGCGAGCGTTTCCGGAGCCCGCGGACGAGGAGGATACCGCCGAGCGCGGCGGAGCCGAGTCGGTCCCAGCGTCCGACGTTGCCGGTCGGACCGGATTCGGAACGACTCGAGGGCGTGGCTGGCTCGTCCGACATCGCGAGCGAGGTGTCGTTCGGCTGGGCGGTCATGGTTCCACCGTCGGGCTGGTTCTCCGCGCGAAAGCAAGTTCCGTCCCGTCCGGTCGATACGTCCGCCGCTCGTCGCCGACGTACGCCAGTTTAACTCGTTCCATAGCGTCTCAGTCCGATACGTAATCGGGTGAACCGATCCATTGGTGATTCGGGCTGCAAGTGCAACGCTGGACGTGACTCGGGAACGAATGCGGCGAACGGGAACGGAAAACCGACTGACGACTGTCTGATGACCTGTCGACGCGAGTTCGGCGCGAGTTCGCGCGCTACGCGAGAATATCGCCGACGCGGCGCGGTTCGCCCTGGAGGTTCGGCTGCTCGGCGACCATCTGCAGGACCTCGTGATCGGTTACGTCGTAGTAGGACTTCTCGACGGCTTCTTCGATGAGTTCGCGGTCGAGGCGAAACTCGGTGCCCTCGTAGACGACATCGACGCCGTCGTCGTCGAATGCAAGCGTTGTCATGGCCTGGTGTATGTGATGGGGAATATAAAAGGAACCGAACGCTACCACGGACCGACAGCCCCGTTCGGATAGCGGCTGTGATGATACCGCGCTAACAGGCGTCAGACGAACGGCGGACGACGCGCGAGGTTTATTACCGGGCACTCACATTGGGTGAGAGTGTGGCCGGACACAGGGACCCACTCGACGAACTCGTCGTTCCTGACGGGACGGAAGCCAAGGAAGTCGCGCTCGAAACCGATGGAGACGTACTGATCGGCAGTCGCTCGACCATCGAGTTCGGTGTGCGCGGTCGCAACGTCCTCGCCGGCGAGGGCGTCTCCGTCGACGGCGAGATCGAAGCCGGAGGCGACTGTCGACTCGACATGTGGTGTGACGTTGCGGAGAACGTTCTCGTCGGCCAAGATGCCTATATCGGCGAGCGAGTGCATATCGCAGGCAAACTCAAAGTTGCCGGCGACCTGGATATCGGCGACGACGTGGATATCGAAGAGGGATTCGAGGCCAACGGCTGGATCGTCATCCGCAACCCCATGCCGACGATCGTCCTCATGTTCGTCTACCTCAAACACCTCCTCCTGATCGGCGAGGAAGACACCGCCCAGCGGCTGATCTCCGAACTCGTCGACGAGGATGCGGACGAAGACGACCCCGACACGGAGCCGCTTGTCATCCCCGGGAACGCGACGGTCGGCGACGACGCCTGGCGCGTCTCGACGCCCGCGACGATCGGCGACGACTGCCGTCTGCACGGCAACGTCCGCGCCGAAACGATCGCCGTTGGAAGCGACTGCAACATCTTCGGGAGTCTCCGCGCCCGTGATAACGTAACCGTTGGCAACGGAACGCGCATCCACGGCGACCTGACGACGCGAAACGGCGACGTCACGATCACCGACGACGCGCGCATCCTCGGCGACGTGTCGTGTGCCGATCTCGAACTCGGGCCCGGTGCCGAAATCGACGGCACGATCCGGGCCGACGGCGAAATTACGATGGCGACGGGCGAGCGCGATCTCGAGTAGGTTCCATTTTAGCGCCACCGCTTGCTCGTCCCACCCGAACAATCATCGGGCCACAACCTGGATACCAACCCGTGTCCCTCATCGTCGAGTTCGAACTGGAAACGCCGATCCTTCGCACCGCAGCGTCGGCGATCGAAACGCTGCGGATCGAGGAGCTCTACCGGACCGAAACCGGCGAGCCGAAACTGCTCTTCTGGGCAATGGGCGAGGAGTTCGACGCGTTCGAACGCGCACTGGGGGCCGACGACAGCGTCGATCGGTTCGCCGAACTCGAGTCGCTGGCCGAGCGACGCCTGTACAGCGTGGTCCTCTCGGAGGAGGCAACCGCGAAGCTCACCTATCCGGTCGCCGCCGAACACGACGTCGGGATTCTGGACATCGTCGTTACAGAAACGACCGTCGTTCGCGCCCGCGTCCCCTCTCGAGAGGCGCTTCGCGCGTATCGCGAGGGCTGTCTCGAGCGAGACGTCGGCTTTCTCGTCCGGCGAATCTACCAGGAACACCGGACTGAAACCGCACAGTACGATCTGACGGCACACCAACGTGAGGCCCTCCTTACCGCCCTCGAACGCGGCTACTTCGAGGTCCCGCGGACGGTTACCCTCTCGAAACTCGCCGCCGAACTCGATGTTTCGGATCAGGCCCTCTCGGCCCGACTCCGACGCGGACAGGCGAATCTGCTCTGGAATACGCTCGCAGCCGACCTCTCTTAAAAGGTTGGCCAGTCAACGGACGGTCTTTCCCGGCTCCCGTTCGTTAGTTGATCCGTGAACCAGACACCTCACCGTACTCACGCCGACGCGACGATCCAGCCGGCCGCAAGCGACGACCGGTTCGTCTACCAGGCCGACCCTGAGCAACCCTTAAGCGTCGCCGTTATCTCCGCAATCGCGAGCCAGGACGGCCGCGACATGATGGCGGTCGCGGACGAACTCGATCCACTCTACAACGTGATCGATCCAGCGGCGCTCGATTCCCTCTTCGAACCCGAGACCGGTGACGCGTCGGCCGCCCCTTCTTCCCTCGACCGCGCAGGCGGCAGCGTAACGTTCTCCTACGCCGGCCGCACCGTCACGGTCGATACGACCGGCCGCGTTGAACTCGAAGATGCGTAACGAGGGCCTCCGTTCAGGTTTGGATTGTTTTCGGTCTGTCGCTTAATTCGCGCTTGCTCTGTCGGTGTTTAGATTCTGATTCGCGTTCGGCTCAATAGATCAGTTCGTCGTCGTTCTCGACCATGTACAGCGTCCGTGCGGCGATGTTGACGGCGTGATCACCGACCCGTTCGAGGTCTCGAATCGTCAGCAGAAGACGCGAAACGTCCTGCAGAAGTCGTTCGACCTCGTCGGGCGAATCGAGTTCGCGTTCGATGAGGTCGCGGACGACGATTTCGCTCGCGCGCTCGGCGAAGTGATCGAGGTCGTCGTCGCGTTCCGCCAGTTCGCGGCAGCCGTCGATGTCTTCGCTGTCGTAGGCGAGCATCGCGTCTTCGATCATATCGAGGGTCATCTCGCCCATCTCCTGCACGTCGACATCGGGGAAGAGGTCGTGTCTGGCGTCGAGGGTGTATTCGCCGAGATTGACCGCAAGGTCGCCGATTCGTTCGAGGTCCGTGATAATCTTGAACGATGCAGCGATAAACCGCAGATCGCTGGCGACGGGTTGCTGGAGGGCGAGCAGTTCGATACACTGCTGTTCGAGGTCGAGGTACTGCTGGTTGACCTCGCTGTCGCCTTCGATGACCTCGCGGGCGAGATCGTTGTCCTTCTGTTCAAGGGCGTCGAGCCCCATCCGAAGGCGTTCCATGACGATCTCGCTCATGTAGAGGATATCCTCACGAAGCGTTTCGAGTTTCTCCTGGTAGGATTGGCGGGCCATACTGCAGAAAGCACGCTGGTGATTGATAAAGATTGGTAGCGATGAACTCTCGTCTCAGTTCGTTGCTGCTCGTGACTCGCTTAGGGATGCAACAGCACCTTCGTCACGCCCTCCTCACGCTCGTCGAACCGTTCGTACATCTCGGGGGCATCCTTGAGTTCAACCTCGTGGGAGACGAGAAAGCCTGGTTCAGCCCGGCCGGAGACGATCATGTCGCGGAGCCGTCGGTTGTAGCGCTTGACCGGGCACTGTCCGGTTCCGAACTGGAGGCCTTTTTCGAAGGCGATGCCGAGATCGATGTTGAGTAATCCCTGTTCGTCGACCTGCTCGGGCGGGTCGGGTTCCTCCGAGATGTAGAGGCCGACGATGCCGATCTTGCCGGTCGCTTCGACCGCTTGAATCAGTTGGTTGATCACGAGCGAGGGATTCTCGCGTTCGTGATCGTAGGGGCGGTCGCCGTCGCGTTCGCTGTCGATCGCCTGGTAGCCGACGGCGTCGACGCCCTTGTCTACCGGGCCGCCGTGGGCGTCGACGATGGCCTCGGCTGCATCTACGTCCTCGAAGTTGATCGCCGTCGCGTCGCAGTGGTCCTCGGCCAATTCGAGGCGACTCTCGACTCGATCGACGATGTAGATTTCCGAGGCTCCCTTGAGCTTCGCGCTGTAGGCAGCCATGAGGCCGACGGGACCAGCGCCGAAGACGGCGACCGATTCGCCGGGCTGGAGGTCGGCGAGTTCGGTGCCGTGCCAGCCGGTGGGGAACACGTCGGCGAGCATGATGAAGTCCTCTTCGTGGCCCTCCTCGGGTAAGGAGAGGGCGTTGAAGTCGGCGTAGGGGACGCGGACTTTCTCGGCCTGCCCGCCCTGATAGGGACCCATCTTGACGTAGCCGTAAGCGCCGCCGGGCGTCTCTGCGACGGACTCGCAGTAGTTGTAGTTCCCTTCCTCGCAGTTTTCACAGAACCCGCAGGCGATATTGAACGGGAGGACGACTCGATCGCCGGGTTCGAGCGTGTCGACGCCCTCGCCGACCTCGGCGATTTCGCCCATGATTTCGTGGCCGAAGACCATCCCCTCGTCGGCACCGGCCCGTCCCTCGTACATGTGTAGGTCCGAGCCGCAAATCGCGCTCGTCGTCACGTCGAGTATCGCGTCGTTCGGGTGTTCGAGCGTCGGTTCGTCGATTTCATCGACCGATACGTCGTGAGAGTTGTGGTAGACAACGCCTCTGATGGACATCGATGACACCTACCGGTCGCGACTTCGACCCTGTCCCTAAAGATTCGCGGTGCACGTGCAACTCGGTCCCGGTGTGGATGATCAGCACGGGAGACGCGAAATAGCGAGCACGGGACGACGGAGAACAGCGAATGAAACACGGCAAACGGAGACTGAACTCCCAAGCTACCCGAACTTGCCCGTGATGTAATCCTCGACCCGATCGCTCTCCGGATTCTCGAAGATTTTCGTCGTGTCGTCGAACTCGACGAGGTTCCCCCCGGTGAGGAAGACGGCGGTCTTGTCGGAGATACGCGCCGCCTGCTGCATGTTGTGGGTGACGATAATCACCGTGTACTCCTCGGCCAGATCCTCGATCAGATCCTCGATCTTCGAGGTTGCGACGGGGTCGAGCGCCGACGCCGGCTCGTCCATCAGGATGACCTCCGGGTCGGGCGCGATCGCTCGCGCGATACACAGGCGCTGTTGTTGGCCGCCCGAGAGATCGAGGCCGCTCGAGTCGAGTTGGTCCTCGACCTCGTCGAGCAACGCGGCGCGTTCGAGGGCCGTGTGGACCTTCTCGTCTAAGTTGTCGTCTTGGCCCTGCACTCGAAGCCCGTAGGCGACGTTGTCGTAGATGCTCTTCGGGAACGGATTCGGCGACTGGAACACCATGCCGATCCGCCGGCGCAGCGCAACCGGGTCGACATCGTCGTCGTAGACGTTCTTCTCGCGGAAGAACAACTCCCCGTCGACGCGGGCGATATCGATGAGGTCGTTCATGCGGTTGATCGAGCGCAGGAACGTCGATTTCCCGCAACCCGAGGGCCCGATAAGTGCCGTCACCTGCTGTTCCGGAATCTCCATCGAAATCCCGTTCAGCGCCTGGTCGTCGCCGTAGTACACATCCAGATCGCGCGACTCGATGATCGTTCGGTCGGTCACCGTCGCCGGGTCGTCTCGTGAACTCGTCTCGACGCCGATATCGGTTCCGCGGTCCGCGAGACTGTCGGTGCCCGGCGTGGGATTGGGTTGCTGGTCGTCAGTCTGTTCCGTTTCCGAGGACGTCATCTGTTTGTTAGTCATTGTCAGGTTCGCTGTTGATATCGATTCCGGATGATGATCGCGACCGAGTTGATCGTTAGCAGGATCACGAGCAGCGTCACGACGCCAGCCGCAACGACGCCGTACTGGAACTCCGTCTGTGGGTACGACGCCCAGTTGTAGATTTGTAAGGGCATGGCGCTAACCTTGCTGAGAAGGCTGTTTGGAACCCCGAAGACGGTCGTCGGTGCCGCGATCATGATCAGCGGTGCCGTCTCGCCGATTGCGCGACCGAGTGCGAGGATCGTCCCAGTCATGATCCCGGGCATTGCCCGTGGAAGAACGACGTTCCGGATCGTCTGCCACTTCGTCGCGCCCATCCCGTAGGATGCCTGTCGCTGCGAGTCGGGAACCGATCGTATCGCTTCCTGTGCCGAGATGATCACGATCGGCAGGATGAGCAAGGCGACGGTAAACGCCGCGGCCAGCACCGACCCGTAGCCGATGTTAAACAGTCCCACGAACAGTCCCAGTCCCAGCAGGCCGTAGACGACTGAGGGGACACCTGCAAGGTTGGCGATGTTGAGCTGGATGAACCGCGTGAGGTAGCCGTCACTGGCGTACTCTTCGAGGTAGATCGCAGCCCCGACACCGAGCGGGAAGGTGACGAGCGCGATCATGATCATAATCGCGATGGAGCCGACGATCGCGGGCAGGAATCCGGCATTGTTCGGGTTCGGATGGGGCGGGTTCGTGAGGAAACTCCAGTCGAGCCAGCCGACCGCGTCGACGGCGACGTTCAGGAGCAACGCCGCGAGCGAGACGATGCCGATGAGCGTCGCCGCCAGTGCGAGCAGCCGAAACGCCACGTCTTTCGTGCGGCTGATCTGGCCGAACCCGGAGTCGACCGATGCCTCCTGCGTATCGGCAGCCATTAGCGATACACCTCCCGATAGCGCGAGGCGACGAGTTCACTGACAAGGTTCATGACGAAGGTGATGACGAACAGAGTGAGCCCGACTGCAAAGAGGCTCTTGTAGGCGGCTCCCTGACCGACGATGTCGCCGGTGCCGATCTGGACCATGGCAGAGGTCATGGGTTGGATCGAATCCAGGAACATCCCCGCCGGATCGGTCAGATCGACCATCCGCGGTGTCTGCCCCGCTGCAATCGCGACGATCATCGTTTCGCCGATCGCCCGCGAGAGGGCGAGGATGAACGAGGAGATGATTCCCGAAAGTGCTGCCGGCACGACGACGGAAGTCGAGACGGTAAACTTCGTCGCCCCGAGTCCGTAACTGGCCTGTCGAAGCGAGTCCGGGACTGCGCTCATCGCGTCCTCGCTGATCGAGGACACCATCGGGATGATCATGATCCCGACCATGATCGACGCCGAGAGTGCATTGAACGTCGAGAGCGGCAAGATCGTGTCTAGCGCCGGCGTCACGTAGACAAGCGCGAAGTAGCCGTAGACGACCGTCGGTACGCCAGCCAGCACCTCGAGCGCCGGCTTGAGGTAGGCTCGTCGGCGCTCGGAGGCGTACTCGCTGAGGTAAATCGCGGTCAGCAACCCGATCGGCAGCGCGACCAGCGCCGAGCCGAGGGTGATGATCAGCGTGCCCGAAATCAGCGGTAGCACGCCGAACGCGACCGGGTCGTTCGTCGGACTCCAGCGCGTTCCCGTAAGGAACTCGATCGGCGAGACGGTCGCGAAGAAATCGACTGCGTCGATGAGAAGCGTCGCGACGATGGCGACGGTGGTCAGGATCGATAGGAGCGCACACAGCATGAAGAGATAGCGAAATGCCGTGCCGCGGGCGGTGCGGATGCCGTCGTGAGAGAAGTCCGGCTGGCTCATTCGGTCACCTCGGCGATCGCCTCGTCGAGTTTCGCTACGTTTTCATCGCGTTGGTCCTCGGTGATCGGGACGTAACCGACCTCGGAAACCAGATCCGTCGCAGCTCGTTCCATATAGAAGCGAGCGAAGTCGCGGACGGCCGAATCCGCGAGCGATTCCTTCGCGACGTAGATGAACAGCGGCCGCGAGAGCGGGGTATACTCACCGGACATCGCCGTCTCGATCGAGGGCTCCACACAGGTGCCGTCGTCGTCGATCGAGAGCGCCTTGATCGAGTTCGGATTCTCGCTGTAGTACGAGAAGCCGAAGTAGCCGATCGCGTACTCCGATCCCTGCACGCCCTGTACGATCGTTCGGTCGCGCTCGGTCGCGTGGTAGTCACTTCGGTGGTTTTCCTCCTCGCCGATGACCGCCTCGTTGAAGTAATCGAACGTGCCGGAGGTCGTCGCAGCGCCGTACAGTTCGAACTCCTCGTCGGGCCAGTCCTCGTTGATATCGCTCCAGCGCTCGGCTCCACCGGCGCGCCAGATATCGTGGAGTTCGTCGACGGTAAGGCAATCGACCCAGTCGGCCTCGGGATTGACGACGACCGTCAACGCGTCCGTCGCGACCTGGAACTCGATCGGCGTAATATCGTTCTCTCCACACTGTTCGGTTTCGGCGTCGGCGATCGGCCGACTCGCGTTGTTAATGTCGGTCCGTCCCGCACAGAAGAAGTTCCCGAACCCGCCGCCGGTCCCGGTTTTACTGAGCGAGAGGTTAACGGTCGGGTTTTCCTCGGAGAATGCGGAGCCGATCGCCTCGGTCACGGGAAACACGGTACTGCTTCCCGCGATATTCACTTGATCGCCCTCTTCGGCGAAGACACCGGCACAACCGGCCATTCCGCCGGAGAGAGCAACACTTGCCGCGGCGAGAAAATCACGCCGACCGAGTCCGGTCGGCAAGGACGCCGTGGTATCTCTCGACATCACTGAAGAATCGCCAGCACCCAAATAAGTACTCTACTATGATGGCTATATATCTATATATAATATCCATCCTGAGTTTCCGCAATGAGCTAGATAGCCAGTCTGGTCGTCACCCCCGCCATGCGCCGGGATGACGAACGATTACGAACCTGTTACGAATCAGTAGTCTTAACATAGCTTTGGATATCTATACTGCATTGCTGTCGTCTCACATACAGACGGAACTGTTCCGGAGTGATCCACAGTTATATGTATCTAGTTACCCCATTCGTTCTGATGGCCATAGTGATCGGTGAATGGCCAATTTCTGGGCCCAATACATCCATTTTATAGCTGGCAGTGATCTCTATAGATAGCAGGGTATTTATATTCGAACGCTCAAACACCTCCGGTATGGAAACGCGGAAGGTTCAGGTGACCGGCGGATCGACGTACACCGTCTCACTGCCCAAGACATGGGCGACCGAAAACGATGTCGAGGCCGGAACGACAGTCGAGTTCTATCCAGAGGATGACGCGCTCTTGCTCACGCCGGCAAGCGATATCGAGCGCCAGGAAGGAACGCTCGACGTCTCTGATCTCGAAGGCGAACGCCTGACCAGGGCCGTGATGACCATGTACGTCAGCGGGTTCGACCTCATCCGGCTCGAGGCGACCCGGATCACGACCGACCAGCGCCGGGCGATTCGGAACGCCACGCAGAGCCTCGTCGGTGTCGAAGTCCTAGAGGAGACCAACGACAGCGTCGTCATCCAGGATCTGCTCGACTCCGCCGAACTCTCGATCGTCAACGCCGTCTCGCGCATGCGCCTGATCGCGAGTTCGATGCTCGCGGATGCGATCACTGCCCTCGTCGAGAACGACGACGACATCGCACTCGACGTGATCCAGCGCGACGACGACGTCGATCGCCTCTGGCTCGTCGTCTCTCGTATCTTCCGGGCGACGCTGCGCTCCCCGCGCGCCGCGGAAGAACTCGGCGTGCCCCGCGAGGACTGTTTTGACTACCACTCGAGCGCGCGCCAACTCGAGCGCATCGCCGACCACGCCACCAAGATCAGCAATCTCGCGCTCAAACTCCAAGAGATTCCGGAATCGGTCGCCGAGGCGGTCGTTGCGCTTCACGAAGACGCTGCCGACGTCCTGGAGAAGTCGATGGACGCGCTGGTCGCCGACGATTCCGAGGAAGCGAATCGACTGGGACACGCCGCCCGCCAGGCCGTCGTCGAAATCGACGAACACACCCGAACGATCGACGACATGCTCCGTGAACTCGATCCCGTCCAGGCCCAGTCGCTCGGGCTGATCGTCGACTCGCTTTCGCGAAGCGCAGACTACGGTGGGAACATCGCTGAGACGGCGTTGCAGAAGGCGGCTCCGCGGCCCTAATCGTAATCGTAACTCTAACCGGCACTCCGAGCGCCAGCGTTCGTTCTCCGCACTGTTCCGCCGCGGCCGGTTTGACTCGAATTCAATTGAAATCCGGTGTGCAATCCACGATCACGACCAGCGGTCGGAGACGCGACGGGCCAGCGGTCCCGTCTCGGCGTCAATCTGTCGGTGAAACAGGTACTGGGCGAACGCCGGGAGTGCCCCGAAGATACCGATGAGTCCGAGTACCGTCATCTGGGAGACGGCATTCGTGGCGATTGCAACCAGTCCGCCCACGCCGAGTAGCACCAAGAGGAGGACGGAACCGAGATATATGCGCGACCGGACAGGGGCCGCCGCCTTCTCGTCCGCATCGTATAGGAAGAACTCGTAGAGACAGAGGACCCCCGCGAGCACGACGATGAACGAGAGGACGGCGGCGAACGGAGCGAGCATACGTACTAGTTAGCGAGGCACTACTATAAAATAACCGACCTCACCGATCCCTGCGGTAGTGACTGGTGCGGGTGTCGGCGTGAGAGGCAACCTGAAAACAAATCGTCGGCGTAGCGAGAGCGGACGGATACGACGAGTCACCGCGTATTGGTCCTGCTGTCCCGTCTGCAACCGGTCGCAGTTCTCAGTAGTTGATTCGTTCGTGGCTGCCAACAGGGATCCGACAGGGCCACAGAATAGGCGTCTGATTCGGCCACTGCTGGAGCTACAGAACCAGCATCGGAGAGAATCGAATCGGCGCCGATCAGTTATCGAGCAGCACGGCGTTGACCTGGCCGGTCTGGCCGGGCCGGGACGTAACGCGGGCCTCACCCTCGGAGGTCGCGATAACGGCACCCTTCGTGATGATGTTTCGGCGGACGTAGTTCGGGTTCGCGTCGTTCTCGACGACGTCCTCGATATCCGCGGCGACCGTCTCGTCGCCGGTGTTGACGCTTGCAACGTCCGTCGCGAGCGCACGCGTCTTCGTGTCGTTACCGCGGACATCGACGGTCCGGAAGCGCGGTTCGCCGACCTGCGTCTCCGTCGGCAGTCGGCCGAGTTCATCCTTTCGGCGCTTGCGAACGTTCTTCAGTCGACCGCCGGTTCGCTTTCGCGTAGAGCGTCCCTGATCTTGCATACGCGGGAACAATCCCGGCAAATACTTGAATGCACGCTTTCGTACCGGCGAGACTGGTACTGAGTCTCAGTCGTCGGCGACCAGACAGTAAGCGTGCCCCGGTTCCTCGAGCGTCGTCGTCTCCTCGTCATCGTCGTAGTAATTCGAAATCACGCCGCGCTCGGCGTAGTAGATCCGCCCGTCGACGGGGACTGGAGCGCTGGTGACCCGCCCACGGTTTTCGACGCGCCAGCGACGGTCTCCAGTTTCCTTGTCCAGAGCGTACAGGTACGAATCGTACGAGCCGGCGAGTACCGTCTCGGCCGTGACCGTCAGCGCTCCGATGACGCGCCCGTTGACGTTCGTCGACCACAGTTCCTCGCCAGATTTGGCATCGAGCGCGTAGACGTAGTTGTCATCGCTTCCCATGTAGACGATATCTTCTTCGACATCGACCGCCGGATTCGACATCACCGACGCTCCCGTCTCGAACACCCACTCCTCCTCACCGTCCGCCAGATCGAGACAGTAGAAGTTGTTGTCCCAACTCCCAACGTAGCCGTAGCCGTCGTGGGCCGCGACGGTCCCCTTGATCTGGGCACCCTTCCGAAACGCACCGTCCGCGCTTTCTTCGCCGTCCGCGTCGGCCTGATACTGCCAGCTGAACTCGAGTTCAGGGAACTCCCAACAGTAAACGGCACCGTCGTTCGAGCCGGCGAGTATCCGCCCGGCGTCGAGGTCGATCGTCGGCGACGGGTGGGCCTGGCCCCAGATTCGGTCGTCGCTCCATGTGGGCTCGCCGGTGTTGGGATCGATCGCCCAGAGCGCGCCGCTCGAGGGCGGGGCGAACTCGGAGATGACGTAGAGCGTGCCGTCGTGGTAGGCCGGGCTCGAGCCGATCGCGAGCGCGCCGTCGAGTTCAGCGGAGCGGGTGCGCCAGACGATGTCGCCGCTTTCGGTGTCGAGCGCGTAGAGGTCGCCGTCGTAGCCGCCGATGTAGGCGGTATCACCGACGATGGCGGGGGAACCGTGGAAGCCGAGTTCGGTCGCGCCGGTTTGAGTCGTCCAGCGTAGTTCGCCTGCGGGTGTGTAAGCGTGAACGCGGCCGGTGTCGCCGGCGAACAGGATTGTATCGCCGTCGGGCGTCGGGAGGGGGCTAGATTTGGCTGCGGTGTGGCCGACGTAGTTGATCGGGAAGGTCCAGTCGACGTGTACGGCATCGGGGACGACCTCGTCGGGGTAGTAGCCGAGCCGACGCAGGTCGTTCTGGAACAGGGAGACGTCTTCGGAGCCGTTGACGAGGCCGCCGAGCGTGTTCGGCAGGTCGACGCAGCCGGCGAGGCCCGTCGCCGCGGCGGTTGCAGTCGCGGTCGCGCCGAGAAAACGGCGTCGCGATGCGTTCGCCTCGCCGTCGGCAGGGGAGGTTCGAGAGCGAGGGAGGGTTCGGGATCGACGAGATCGAGATCGGTGTGGCGGTTCCATAGCGGGCTCTAGCAACAGCCACGGTTGAGACCGGCTAAATACCGGCGATTTATTGTGCGAGTCGCCTGATGAGTGGTGCCGGGGAGAAAGCGGAGGCGAAGATACCACGACGAGTATGTGGTGTTCGCTTTACGGGAACGAAGAGCACGCGGTCTGTATTCACCTATGGCTTGAACACGCGCCAGACGACGCGGGGATGCAGTAGTGCGGTCGGTGGTTTCTCCATCATTTGCACACTGAAGAAGAGTTCCCAGAGTTCGCCGTCGGTGTGGGCCTTCCGAAGAAAGCGAGACAGATACCAGTTCAGGAAATCCGTTCCGCGCGGTTTCGGCCCCTCGGTTTGGGGGAACTGGTGGTCGCTGCCGACCGCCAAGTTCCACGCCAGATCCACTGTCTCCTCGATTCGGTCGAAAAACCGAGGCGCGAGATTCGTGTGACTATCCGCCACGAGCGCGTGTTGGAGCTGGGCGGCCTCGAAGGCCGCCACCGACATGCCCTGGCCATAGATGGGATTAAAGCTGGCGACCCCATCGCCGATAACGATCAGTCCCTCCGGGAATCGGTCAAGGTCCTCGTATCGGCGGCGAAGGTTGGACGGAAACGGGTAGTGTGCGATATCGTCGGTTCGCCACGGCTGGTCGTTGAGCATCCGCTCCAGGTCGGGGACGGGGAGACTGGCTGCAAAATTTGCGAAGCCCGCCGGATCGGTTGGGGGAGCATCACCGTGCATTCCCCATAATGTCATCACCCATCGTCCATCCTCGACAGGGACGAACGTGCCGCCACGAGGGCGCTGCGGTGAGGGTGCCACGATAATACCGCGGCGGTCGGTGGCAGGACGCTCGACAATGGTGCTGCTGTAGGCCACGTCGATACGAACCTCGTCAACGGACGGCCGAGTGTAACCGTGCTCGTCCAACCACCGCGGGGTCCGGCTTGTGCGGCCGGTGGCATCAACGGTCAGGTCGGTAGTGATCTCCGTCGTCTCCCCGCCTTCATCCTGTACCAGAATACCCGTTACGCTCGTTGCTGCATCGGTAACGAGGTAGTCAGTGAACTGGCTGTTCGAGCGGAAGTGAACGCCCTCGAGAGCAGCAACCTGCTCGCGTACTACCTGCTCGTACAGTGGCCGGGTCGCACCGTACACAGTGCAGCGCCGGGGACCGTTTGCGAGAAAACCACCTTCCATGTAGAATTTTACGTCACGCGCGGCATCGTGTGACACGCCGCCAGCCGAGAGCAGTTCCTCGCCGAAGCCCGGAAACAGGTCCTCCAGCGTGGCCCGTCCTCCTTCAAGAAGGACATGGATGTGTTGGGACTGGGGAACCCCGCGGCGGGTAACGGGCTTGTCGGACAGCGAATCCCGCTCGACGATCGTGACTTCGGTAAACCCGTCGGCGAGAACTCGAGCGGCGCACAGACCGGCCATTCCGGCCCCGATAACCGCAGCACGGTCACCACTCTCGAAACTCCGAGTCGGATCGTACCGGGAAACGGTTTCGAGAGTCATTGTGACTGCCCCCTCGGTATGTAGTTCTCGGATTGGTGTGTTAAATGCTATCACACCATGCGTATTTGATGCGTAGACTACTGCTGAACGCAGACAGCTATTCCGCACAATCCGCTGAAAACAGTCGAAACCGCACACAGTGTCCACCAGTACAGTTGAACAGATACTGATCGGACAGCACTCCGTTCAACCGTTTCGAACGGAAGAATCCGCCTTCCAAACGCCGGTGCTCGTCGCTACTCCTGTTGTGCGTCGACGACCGCGACGCTCGCCAGATTCACGATGTCCTTGACCTCGTCGCCGCGCTGGAGGACGTGCACCGGACGGTCCATGCCGACCAGCATCGGGCCGATGGCGTCCGCGCCGCCGAGACGCTGGAGGAGTTTGTAGCCGATGTTCCCCGATTCGAGGTTCGGGAAGACGAGCACGTTCGCCGGCTCCTCGAGTTCGGAGAAGCCGTAGGTACCCTCGAGAATGTCGTCGACGACGGCGGTGTCCGCCTGCATCTCGCCGTCGACGGGGAAGTCGACCTCGGGATCGTCCTGTAGCATCGTCGCGGCGCGACGCGGTTTACGCGTGCCGTCGTTGTCGACGCTGCCGAAGTTCGAGTACGACAGCAGTGCGGCGCGCGGTTCGACGTTGAACCGGCGGGCGAGTTTGCCGGTCTGTTTGGTGACCTCCGCGAGGACCTCCTCGTCGGGAGCCTGATTGACCGTCGCGTCGGCGACGAAGACGACGCGATTCTTGAAGGTGAGCATGTAGACCCCGGCGGCGTAGTCGACGTCGTCCGCGGTGCCGATCACCTGCAGCGGCGGTCGCAGCGCCGACGGATAGTGATGGGAGAGGCCGGTCAAGAGCGCGTCAGCGTCGCCCTGTTCGACCATCACGCTGCCGAAGTAGTTCGAATCGCCCTCGATGAGTTCGCCGGCTTCCGTTCGCGTGATACCCTTGCGTGCGCGCAGGTCGTGCAGGCGGTCGGCGTACTCCTCGTAGTCGCCGACCGAGGGGTCCGCGACCTGCGGCGTGAACTCGAGGCCGAGACTCGATGCGGTCTGGCGAATCTCGGACTCGTCGCCGATGAGAATCGGTGCGGCGATGCCTTGCTCCTGAATCTGGTAGGCCGCCCGGATCATCTTCTCGTTTTCGCCCTCCGCGAGCGCGACCGTCTTGGGGTCGCTCTTTGCCTTGTTGAGGACGACGCGCATCATCTCTCGGGACTTGCCGAGGCGAGCCTCGAGTTCTTCCTCGTAGGCGTCGAGGTCGAAGTCGGTGCGGGCAGCGCCGGACTCGATCGCGGCCTCGGCGACGGTTGGGGCGACCTGGAAGAGCACGCGCGGGTCAACGGGCTTCGGAATGATGTAGTCGGGGCCGTACTGGAGCGGTTCGTCGCCGTAGGCTTTGACGACGGCGTCGGGAACGTCCTGCCGGGCGAGGTCGGCGAGCGCCTCGGCGCAGGCGACTTTCATCTCCTCGTTGATCTCCGTCGCGCGCACGTCGAGTGCGCCCCGGAAGATGAAGGGGAACCCGAGGACGTTGTTGACCTGATTCGGGTAGTCAGAGCGGCCGGTCGCCATGATGACGTCGTCGTCGCGGGCGGCCTTTGCCTCCTCGTAGCCGATTTCGGGATCGGGGTTGGCCATTGCGAAAATGACCGGGTTGCTGGCCATCGACTGGACCATCTCCTGGGAGACGATGCCGCCCACCGAGAGGCCGACGAAGACATCCGCTCCCTCCATTGCGTCCGCGAGATCGCCACTGGGGATATCGCGGGCGAACTGGCGTTTGTACTCGTTGACCTCCTGCGCCCGAGTTTCGGTGATGATACCCGAGGAGTCACACATCGTGATGTTCTCGGCGCGACAGCCGAGCGAGACGTAAAACCGGGCCGTCGCGATGGCGCTCGCGCCCGCTCCCGAGAACACGATCTCGAGGTCTTCGAGGTCCTTGTCCGCGATATCTGCCGCATTGAGCAGTGCGGCACCGGAGATGATCGCCGTCCCGTGCTGGTCGTCGTGAAACACCGGGATGTCGATCTCCTCGCGCAGGCGCTCCTCGATCGTGAAACACGACGGTGCTGTAATGTCCTCCAAGTTGATCCCGCCGAAGGTCGGCTCCATCATCTTCACCGCCTCGACGAACTTGTGTGGGTCCGACTCGTCGAGTTCAATGTCGAAGACGTCGATGTCAGCGAAGCGTTTGAACAGGACGCCCTTGCCCTCCATGACGGGCTTTGAGGCCTGTGCACCGATGTCACCGAGTCCGAGCACGGCAGAGCCGTTCGAGACGACACCGACGAGGTTCCCTTTTGCCGTGTACGTGTACGCTTGGGTCTCGTCGTCGTCGATCTTTCGGCAGGGCGCAGCAACCCCCGGCGAATACGCGAGTGAGAGGTCTCGCTGCGTGTTCGTCGACTTCGTCGTCGAAATTTCGATCTTTCCCGGCGGGTCAGTCTGGTGGTACTCCAGCGCGTCCTCGTCAAGTCCCATACCATGGACAGTGTGGGCATTCACTAAAAACAATTCGAAGGCGGATATCGACAATTGTCGAATCATAGCGTAGCTCGTCTCGCTCAGCTCGTTTCCAGATTCGACCGTTTTATACGGGCCGCGCCAGTGAGGTGGGGTATGGACGTCGCGCTTGGTGGGACGTTCGACCCCGTTCACGACGGCCACCGGCGGCTCTTCGAACGGGCGTTCGAACTCGGAGACGTCACTGTCGGCTTAACCAGCGACGAACTCGCCCCGAAGACACGACATGTAGAGCGAACGGTCCGTTCGTTCGACGATAGACGAGCCGACCTCGAAACCGAACTCGAAGCGATCGCAACCGAGTACGATCGCTCGTTCGAAATCCGACGGCTCGAGGAACCGACCGGCATCGCGACTGAACCCCAGTTCGACTACCTGGTCGTCTCGCCGGAGACCAGATCCGGTGGCGAACGGATCAACGAGATTCGCCGTGAGCGCGGCCACGACCCGCTCGAGGTCGTCGTCGTCCCTCATCTGCGTGCCGACGACGGCGATATCATCTCAAGTACCCGAATTGTCCACGGGGAGATCGACGAACACGGCACCGTTCTCGAAGGCGACTAGTCACCGACCGTGTCCGTCGCGGAATCTGCACGGACTGCACTGAATTCGAACCGAATCGAGTGAACTCGGCAGCCCCATATCCAATGGAAATTACAGGGGGCTACTAATACTGTCTTTCCAGCCATGTATCGTAAACTTACGGTCGGTAACGGTCGGTGGCGCGGTGGCGTGGGAAAGTGTCGGTTCTGATGAATCAGTCGCGTTACCAGCTGGGTGGTTCGAGACCGGCTGCAGCCAGTCGGTCCTTCCAGCGGGTCTGGATCGAGAGGCGAGAGACATCCGCCGCGTCGGCAACGGCTCCCTGCGTTCGGCCATCCCCGGCGACGAGCGAGCCGGCGTAGATACTCGCAGCGAGAACGGCCCGTTTCGATCGGTCTTCCGATGGTACATCGCCGAGAAAGAGTTCAGTAGCACAGGAGCGAGCGTCACTGGAGAGATCGAGTCGGTCGGCGATCTGCTCGAGTTCGGTGAGCCAGGTATCGTACTCGATGCGATCGCGGGCGCTGTGCATAGGCGAGGTAGCGCGCCATCGGAGATAAATCTGCGGACGTGAGCGTCGGCGAACGGGAGCGGGGTAGTCGGGACGTGGACCGTCGTAGTCGGTGGGTGACTGGAGTATGTGTAATGGAGAATCAGTGTAGTGGCCCTCGGAACGGGTCTGTTTCAGACCGTTGTGAATCCCAATAGCGCGCTACTTGCGCCAAGAGCCAGCTACGAACAGGTCGCCGAATCAGCCGTTCTGCCTGGGTTTCACTAGGAGACAACTACTAAAGCCCGAGAATCGCCAAGTGAGAAGCACCGTTGGGTTCCGGTCTCGGTACGGACTGGACCTGCGTCCCGTCATGAAGGAGCCAACTTGCAAGCTCGTCTGCACCGGCTGTGGTCTCGAGATGCCGTACCGAGACCGATCGTTAGCCGAGCAGGCGGCAGAGCTACACCAACTTCGCGATGCCGAGCACGTGACCTTTATCGTTCCACCGGATTGGTCGCCCGAAGAGCCGGTGAAACATCAGTAACCGGAAGTCACGGGGTGCCGTCCGGACCGACAGTTACTTACTGGATTCGTGAAAAGCGAAAGGTGCGCGCGGGTAGCCAAGCTAGGCCAACGGCGCAGCGCTTAGGACGCTGTCCCGTAGGGGTCCGCCGGTTCGAATCCGGTCCCGCGCATTCTCCGCGAACAACATCGTGAGCGGAGACTGCGATCAGCGGGTTCGAACCCTGCAAGACGCAGTGCGAACGCAGTGAGAGCCTGTCTTGCTCCGATTCGAATCCGGTCCTGCACCGTCACATCTATTATACTTTCCCGACCCCGTGTATGAATACGATAGTTTTGGGATGGAATAATGTCGGCAACCTTTTGCCACACGCGCGATAATACGAGCGTATGCCGGGAACCACGAGCTGGCATACCCTTCTCGAGCACATCGCGGAGTTACCACCCGATGCGACACTCCTCACGCCACTCTCGCGGGACCCCTTTCGGATAACTGAGACGCAAGAACACCGGCTTCTCGTCGAGTACGAACACGAATCTGAGACGGTTCCACTGCAACGCGAACAGTTCGAGACGCTGCTTCAACGAGTTCAGGACGCGGCCGGCGGCTTCAGTCTTGACCGGCTTCCCTCGGAGGCGGAACCCTATGCGACGGTTCTCAGTCTTCATCCGCGATTTGAACTCGATGACAGGGCCGGAACGCTAACCGAAATCGACACGCCATCCGGCTCGCCGCTCGTCGATACAGATGCGGGCTTCGAGTCCAGTTCGGCTGCCGCCGCAGAGCACACGGAGCGCGAAGAGCCCGATCTCCCCGTCTACGCCGACGCTCTACTGTTGATCGACGCTCTGGAACGACACGATCCAACCGCACTCGACGGGATGGAGACCGCGGCGTTGGTCAATCTCTATACGCTCCTTTCGGACGTGCAGCGAAACGCCGACGCCCTCCGGCAGGAGGTCAGCGAGAGCTTGCTCGGCCGACTCCACCACGACCGTCAGGTCAGCGGACAGTACGGGTCGATCCAGCGGACTGCCCGCCGGAATCGATCGCTCAAGGACGATGCGGACGTCCTGGCCGTTCTCGAAGACGCCGGAATTGACCGCGACCGCGTCACCAGCGTCGACCCAGCGAAGGTCGACGAGGCGCTCGCGGTGACTGAACTCGCCGAATCCGCGGTGTACGAGATCGAACGCAGCGAGTACGTCCGCAAAGCCGAGGTCGATGAGGAAGAGAAAGAATCGCGACTGCAGGGGCTCAAGGATCAACTGGCCGGGGCGGACGAGGAAACCGACGAACTGCAGCAAGAAATCGAAGCCCTGGAGGCGCGTATCGACGATCTCACCAGCTTCGATTCCGGTGCGTCGTTTCGCTCTCCATCCGGCGGGGAAACCTGATCACACCCTGATCACAACCACCCGCATAGCGATGGCCCTCCCATAGTGACCGCTCCACGATTAAAGCATAGCCTGCTGTGGCAGACACACGTCTGACGCTCCATAACGCTTATTCGCGCGGAAACGACTTGTATGAGCAATGGCCGGGTTAGACGATGTGTTCGGGCAGCTCTTCTCGAACGCCGATGCTGTCGCTCTCTTTTCACCGAGTAGCTCCGATTACGAACGCTGTCAAACAGCCGACGGTCTCGACGATCTCGACGTACTCGTCGTCGCCACCGACAACGATGTCGGCGCAGAGACGTTCGTCGAACTCCCCCTCGAGTTCGAGGACGTCGCCGAACGGATCAGCTTCGGCCTCGAGGGGGCGCTCGAGCAGGACGTTATCGAGGACGGCGACGAACTCGTCTGTGCAACGCGCGTCTTCGGGGACGAAATCGACACCATCTCGCGCGTGCGAGCCAACGCGGACGACCGGACCGGGATCTACGACCTCTTCGCGAAGTCGCGGGCCGAACCGACCGTCATCAAAGCCGTCCTCGAACTCGCAATTGAACTCGGCAAGAAGGGCCAGAAGGGCAAGCCGGTGGGGGCGCTCTTCGTCGTCGGCGATGCGGGAAAGGTGATGAACAAGTCTCGGCCCTTGTCGTACAACCCCTTCGAGAAGTCACACGTTCACGTCGGCGATCCGATCGTGAACGTCATGCTGAAGGAGTTCTCTCGGCTCGACGGCGCGTTCGTCATCTCCGATGCGGGCAAGATCGTCTCGGCCTATCGGTATCTCGAGCCATCCGCGGAGGGCGTCGACATTCCGAAAGGGCTCGGCGCACGCCACATGGCCGCCGGCGCGATCACGCGCGATACGAACGCGATCACGATCGTGCTGTCGGAGAGCGATGGGCTCGTCCGGGCGTTCAAGGCCGGCGAGCTCATCATGGAGGTCGATCCGGAGGCGTACTGATATGAACTGGCAGACCCTTATCGACGAGCCGGCCGTCATAGCTGCGGCGGTGCTCGTACTCGGGCTGGTAATCGGCTACCTGGTCGGTCGACTCAACAAGGAACTGCTCTCGGCCTCGGGTGTGCCAGAAGCCGTTGAGGGGACGCCGTTCGAGCGCACCGCCCAGTCGATCGGCACCTCGTTGGTCGACATCGTCGCCAGATTGAGTTCGTGGTTCATTTACGGAATCGCCGTCCTGACAGCGATTCATATCGCGCAATTGCTCGACACCGAGGCGTTCTGGATTCGCGTCGTCGAGTACATCCCGCAGGTGTTCATCGCCGTCCTCGTGCTCATCTTCGGGTTCATCGTCGCGGACAAAGCGGAGTTAGCCGTCAGCGAGTATCTTCGCAGCGTCAAACTCCCCGAAGCCTCGATTATCCCCCGAGTCGTCAAGTACTCCGTCCTGTACGTCGCCTTTCTCATCGCACTGGGGCAGATCGGCGTCTACGTCCTGCCACTGCTCATCCTGCTTGCCGTCTACGCACTCGGCCTCGTCTTCGTCGGCTCCGTCGTCTTTAAGGACTTCCTGATCTCGAGTGCCGCAGGGATTTACCTGCTACTCAACCAGCCCTACGGAATCGGCGATCGGGTCCGTATCGGCGACCAGGCCGGCATCGTCCAGGAAGTCGACCTCTTCGTCACCAAAATCGAAGACAACTCCGAGGAGTACATTATCCCGAACCGGAAGGTCTTCGAAGACGAACTCGTTCGCGTTCGAGACTGAGCGATCACCGCAGCGCGAGGACTGCGTTCGCTTTTTCGCTTACTCCAGCGAGAGCCCGGGATGCCACCGATCCGCCCCCGCCTCGCGCTTGATCGCATCCATTCTTGCGAGCAAGTGCGTCGCAAGCGTCGCCGTTTCAGCCGCACGGGACTCGCCTTCCGTTCTGAACTCGCCAGTCCGGCGGTTCGCGTAGACGGAACAGACCGCGCCCGCACGCAGCCCGTAGATATTCGCGAGCGTGAAAATCGCACTCGCCTCCATCTCGATGTTCTTGACGTTCGCCTCGACGAGTTCATCGATCAGGTCGTCCGCGCCGGCGGCTTCGAACTCGTCGTAACCGGGACGGCCCTGACCGGCGTAGAAGGAGTCGGCGCTCATCGTGATGCCGGTGTGGTAGTCGTAGCCGAGTCGTTCGGCGGCGGCGACGAGTGCGGAGACGACCTCGTAGTCTGCGCTCGCGGGGTAGTCCTCGCGGACGTACTCGTCGCTCGTGCCCTCCTGTCGGACCGCACCGGTGCTGATCACGAGGTCGCCGACGTCCATGTCGGCCTGGATCGCCCCGCAGGAGCCGACCCGGATGAACGTCTCGCAGCCGACGCGGGCCAGTTCCTCGACGGCAATCGCGGCCGACGGGCTGCCGATTCCGGTCGAGGTGACCGAAATGGGCGTGTCCTCGTAGGTGCCGGTCGCGGTCCGGTACTCGCGGTGGTGGGCGCGAATTTCGTGGTCGTCCCAGTGGTCCACGATCTTCTCGAGGCGTTCGGGATTGCCGGGCAGGAGGACGGTATCGGCCACGTCCGCGCCGCTGACCTCGAGATGGTACTGTACGTCTGCGTTCGGGTCTTCGCTGTCGCCGGTCATCGAGTGGCGGCGATTCGCACCGACGCCGTATATAAATGCGGGGCGGCCGTATCGACGGGTATGGCACGCGGAACCCTCACGGACACGTACGTCGCCGCGCTCCAGCACGAGTTCGCCGACGTGCCCGCGGACGCGACGCGAGTCGGCGTCGTCCGCAGCCCAACCTCGTGGTTTCACGCCGCGGTCGACGAGAACGTTCCCGAACTCGGGCCGCCGGCCGAGTTACTCGACGCGATCCGCGCCGCCGAGGAGGACCTCAAGATGCGCGGCATTTGCGACGAGGAAGCCCACAACGCCGCGTGGGACCAGGTCGCGTTCGGAGACGCCTACCGCGAGCACCTCGCGACGGCCGACGAGGCGCGGACGGCACTCGCGGCCCTCTCGACGCGGCTCGACGACGGCGAGGACCTGGCGCTCGTCTGCTACGAAAACACCGAGAAAAAACGCTGCCATCGAACGATCCTTCGAACTGAACTCGAGCGGTAGCGTCGGTGCTCGAGCTAAAAGCCGGCTACTCCAGGGTCTCTTCGGTGATCGTATTCGGCAAGAGTTCACCGAGCGTGTACTCGGTTATCTGGATCTCGGTCTCAGTTTCAGCCGCAGTCGCTCCGTCGTCGCTCCCGTCACCTTCGTCGCACCACACCACGAGTTCGTCGTCACAGAACTCGGCCAGCGTCTGCCGGCACATCCCGCAGGGCGTGACGCCGTCTTGTCGGTCGGAGCTCACGGCAAGGTGACTGAACTCGCGGTGGCCGTTCTTGACCGCTTCGGCGATGGCGACCTCCTCGGCGTGGAGGCTGTTGCTGAAATTGGCGTTTTCGAGATTGCAGCCGACGAAGACGTCGCCGGCTTCGGTTTCGAGTGCGGCACCGACGCGGTACTCGGAGTAGGGGACGTGGGCGGCTGACTGGGCGTCGCGGGCGGCCGCGACGAGGGCGGTGCGATGATCGGTGGCGGCGCTATTGCTGTCGTCGTGCGGAGTCACACCGGATAGTACCGCGAGTGAGCGCAAGAAGGCATCGGCCGCTCTTCAGGTATAGGTCTAGGTCCAGATCCAAGTCCAGGGAAGGGGATCCACCGTGCTACCCGGCTCATACGGACTGCTGTAAGTCATTTCCGGCGCAACCGCAGGACAGACACAGTTGCGCCGATAAATCGGTACAGCAGACCGTATCAGTCCTCGCCGGACTCGTAGTGGTCGCCGGCAGCGTCCGGCAACCGCGTCCGGCCGACGAGCACGAGGACGACGATGACCGACATGTGCGGGATCGTGCGAATCAGTTCGGTCGGGATCGCGTAGCCGGCCGACTGCAGTGCAGTCTGGAGCGAGTTCAGTCCCGCGAAGAGGAACGAACTCAGAACGGCACCGACGGGGTGGTAGTTCGCGAGGAGGTAGGTCGCGATCGCGATGAACCCGCGGCCGTTGATTGCCGTGTCGCCGCCGCCGGCGAACGTCCCGAGGGTGCCGAGCGCGAAGCCGGCACCGCCGAGGCCGGCGAAGACGCCCGAGAGCAACACCGCAGCGTACCGGACCTTGCGAACGTCGACGCCGGCCGTATCGAGCGCCTTCGGATTCTCGCCGCTGGCGACGACCCAGCGGCCGAAGGTGGTTCTGGAGAGCAGGTACCAGCCCGCGACCGTGCCGGCCAGCATGAGATAGACCTGCGGTTCCGTATCGAACAGGAGATAGCCGACGATCGGAATTTCCGACAGTCCGGGGACCGTCACGCTTCCAAAGCGTGCGACGCTCGCGGTGTTGGGGCTGCCGAAGACGATCCGCGACGCAAAGGGCGCGAGCCCCAGCGAGATGAGCCAGATCGCGAGGCCGGCGATGATCTGGTCGGCCTTGAACTCGATGCAGACGATCGCGAAGATCAGCGCGAACAGGACGCTGACGAGGATGCCGACCAGCAGTCCCCACCACAGGTTCGACACGCCCATCGTCGCGCCGCCGTCGCCCAGCCAGTAGACCGCGATGATCGAGCTAAACGCCGAGACGATGAGGAGGCCCTCGATACCGATGTTGATGACGCCGCTTTTCTCGGCGAAGATGCCGCCGATCGCCGCGAGCGCGATCGGCACGGCGAGCCGGAGCGTCGAGGTCTGCCAGCTTGCGGGAGTCGCCCAGAGGAACGCCAGGGCGATGGCGACGGCACTCAGACTCGCCGCGCGCGGGTGTCGACCGATGAACTCGCGCGTGCGGCGGAATCGCTTACCCACCGTCCTCACCTCCGGATTCGTCGGTCGCCTCGTTGTCGTCGTCGGGAACGCTTCCCCCGTCGGCTCTGGCGGGTTCCGGTGAGCGAACGTCAACGTACCGCGTCCCGATCATGCGGAAGAACTCCGGCATCGCGACGAAGAGGATGATCAACCCGGAGAGAATGCCGACCAGGTCGGGCGGCACGTTCGTCGTGGAGCCGATTGCGCTCTCGCCGCTATCGAGCATGCCGAACAGGAACGCCGATGCGCCGACGCCCAGCGGATTGCTGCCGGCCAGCACCGAGACGGCGATCCCATCGAACCCGATCGACGGGACGTTCTTGAGCCACCGTCCGTGGACCATCAGCACCCAGAACGCGCCGGCGATGCCGCCGAGTGCGCCCGAAAGCGACATGGTCGCGACGGTCATGCGCTTCCCGTCAACGCCGCCATAGGCGGCTGCGGCCGGCTGAATACCGCTCGTGCGGAGTTCGTAGCCGAACGAGGTGCGGGCGAACAGCCAGGCGATGCCGAGCATGAGCACGACGGCGAACCCGAGCGCGAGCAGCGAGAAATCCACCCGTTCATCGAATCCGATGTACGGAATGGTCGGAACCTCAGCGTACTCCGGGACCGGCGCAGTTTGTGCGGTAGTGCTGTTGTTATCCTGGAACTGCCAGGACAGTAGCGTCGACGTGATACCGACCGCGACGAAGTTGAGCATGATCGTCGTTATCACCTCGTTCGCGTCGGCGTAGGCCTTCAGGGCTCCCGGAATCGCGCCGTAGAGGCCGCCACCGATCGCGCCCGCGAGCACGCCGAGGGGGATGAGAACAAGCATCCCGACCAGGCCGCCAGGAACGATCGGTTCCGCGAAGACGACGGTGATGGCCGTCACGAACCCGCCGATGACGAGCTGGCCCTGCGTCCCGATGTTGAGGAGGCCGGCGCGAAACGCCACCGCGACCGACAATCCCGCGAAGATCAGCAGCGTCGTCTGCTGGAGCGTCTTCGCGAGGCTCAAGTTTGTCGGCGACCAGCCACCCTGCAGCGGGTTGCCAAGCGCCCCGAGGAACAGCTCGTAGAAGACCTGCATCGGGTTGTAACAGAACGTCACGCCGGCTATGTCGAGTCCGGACCGACACGAGGCGACGCCGCCCGAGACGAAGACGAACGCACCGCCGACGAGCACCGCTGCGAACAGCGCCGCGACGCTAATGGCGATCCGTTCCATGGCTGACGCCCGGACGAGCCGTTCGAGGAGTCGCCGTATCCGACCGGGCGCATCCGAATCCGAACCCGAATCCGAACTCATCGCGACTCACCGCCGTTCGTTCCGACCGTGCCAGCATCGCTGGCACCCTTTCCAGTCTCGTCCACCTGCTGGCCCGCCATGAGTAATCCGAGTTCTTCTTCGGTGATCGCATCCGGGTCGGTGACGTCGATGAACTCGCCTTCGTACATCACGGCCAGCCGATCGGACAGCGCCTGCACCTCGTCGAGCTTCGAGGAAACCAGCACGATCGCGACTCCCTCCCGGCGGAGTTCGAGCAGTCGGTCGTGGATGAACTCGGTCGACCCGATGTCGACCCCGCGGGTGGGATACGTCGCGATAACCAGCGAGGGATCGCGCTCGAACTCGCGGCCGACGATGAACTTCTGTTGGTTCCCGCCGGAGAACGAGCTGGCATCGGCGTCGGCGTCCGGCGGTCGGACGTCGTAGGTGTCGATGAGGTCATCCGTGTAGTCGCGGACGGCGGTCCAGTCGATGCGGCCGTCGGCTGCGAACTCGGGGGAACGCTGGCTTCCGAGGATACTGTTTTCGACGAGGTCGAACGGCATGACCAGCCCGCGCTCGTGGCGGTCCTCCGGAATGTAGGACATGCCGGCGTCGATCCGCCGGCGGCGAGACCAGTCGGTGATGTCCGTGCCTTCGTAGGCAATCGTTCCCGCATCGGGCGTTCGGAGGCCGGTGATCGCCTCGATCAGTTCGGCCTGGCCGTTCCCGTCGACGCCCGCGATACCAACGATCTCGCCGGCGCGAACGTCGAGATCGATGCCGGAGACGACATCGACGCCGCGAGCGTCCTCGACGGCGACGTTCCGCGTCGAGAGGACGACCTTACCCGTCGTGACGGGGTCGGCGTCGACCTCGAGAAGCACCTCGCGACCGACCATGCGCTCGGCCAGGTCTTCGCGGTCCGTGCGTTCGGGCGCGACCGTCCCCACGGATTCGCCGTCCCGAAGAATCGTAATCGCGTCGGCTGCGTGGGTCGCCTCCTCGAGTTTGTGCGTGATGAAGATGACCGTCTTTCCCTGCGCAGTGAGTTCGTCGAGCACGTCGTAGAGGTCCTCGACCTCCTGGGGTGTGAGGACGGCCGTCGGTTCGTCGAGAATCAGTACGTCCGTGCCGCGAAACAGCGCTTTGAGAATTTCGACGCGTTGCTGGACGCCGACGCTCAGGTCCTCGACGGTCGCCTCGGGATCGACATCGAACCCGTACCGATCGCAGAGGTCGTCGATCTCGCGGGCGATCTGCTCGCGGTCGACCGCCATGCCGAACCACTTGGTCGGCTCGTTCCCCAGGGCGATGTTCTCGGCGACCGTCATGGAGTCGACCAGCATGAAGTGCTGGTGGATCATCCCGATACCGGCGTCGATGGCATCCTGCGGCGAGCCGAACCCGTGCTCGGTTCCATCGACGACGACACGCCCCGCCTCCGGTTCGTAGAGCCCGTAGAGGACGTTCATCAGCGTCGTCTTCCCCGCGCCGTTCTCGCCGAGCAAGGCGTGAACGCTCCCCCGTTCGACGCGCAAATCGACGTCGTCGTTCGCGACGACGCCGGGGAATCGCTTGGTGATTCCGTCGAGGTGGACGGCGAGATCCGTCCCCGCCTCCCCCGTTCCCGTCCCGCGGTCGGCGGTATCTACCTCCGACCCGGCGGCCAGTTCTGCTCCGTCCGTCGTTCCCGGTCCCGGCTTGGTCATGCGGTTACAGTGCTGTTGGAACGTCGATCTCGCCGTCGATGATCGCCTGTCTGGACTCCTCGACCTGCGTCTTGACTTCCTCGGGAATCTCGTCGCCGATCGTATCGCCGTAGACCGCAGCGACACCGTCTTCTTCAAGCCCCAGGCGCTCCTCGCCGGCCTCGAACTCGTCGTTGACGGCGGACTCGACGGCGGAATACACCGCGTTGTCGACGCGCTTGACCATACTCGCGAGAATCACGTCGGCGAGGTCCTCGTTCGAGACGGACTGGTCGTCGTCGACGCCGATCGCGAACCGCCCCTCGTCTCGCGCCGCCTGGAAGACGCCGATACCGGTTCGGCCGGCCGCGTGGAAGATGATGTCCGCGTCCTCGTTCTGGTACATCGTTCTGGCGGTTTGCTGCCCGCCGCCGGTGTCCTCGAAGCTCCCGACGTACGCCGAGACGACCTCGGCATCATCGTTTGCGTACTCGACGCCGGCTCGGAATCCGGCCTCGAAGGACTCGATCAGCGGCGATTCGGTCGCCCCGACGAAGCCGACCACGTCGGCGTCCGGATTCGTCTCGCCCTCGCCGGCCGCGAACTCGCGATCCGTCAGCAGTCCGGCCAGATGACCGACCTGGAACGATCCTGCGGGCTCGTCGAAGATGTAGCTTCGAACGTTATCCGCCTCGACGACCTCGTCGACGATGATGAAGTTCTGCTCCGGATACGCCGGCGCGTTCTCCCCGAGAGCCTGCGCCTGTGCGTACCCGATACAGTTGACCAGATCGTACTCGCCGGACTCCGCAAACGTGCTCTGTGCGCTGCTAAACTCCCCGTTCGAATCCGGCTCCCGCTTGTCAACCGCGATATTGAACTCGTCCCGCGCCTGGTCGAGTCCTTTCTTTGCCATGTCGTTGAACGAATCGTCGCCGAGGCCACCGACCGCATACACCGTTCCGATCTGAACATCGGCACTCCCCTCGTCACCGAACCCGCCGACACATCCGGCAAGGCCTGCCAACCCAACAGTGCCCACTCCCGTAAGGAACCGCCGTCGATCTCGTGACATACGACCGGCTAGCGTACACAATTGGTTTATACCCGTCGAAATTCCCGCTTAGAGCTCACGATTCGAGACACAGTTCAACAGCCGATCACGACTCACCCCAGACAGTGAGACAATCTCACAAAATCCGCCGGCGGAATTCCGAGTTCAGCCGTGCGATCACCGATCCGAGGCGGCGTCCGCGACCGCCGTCTCGATGACCGCTTGCGCCTCGGCGACGAGTTCATCGACGCCCTCGCTTTCGGCGTAGAGGCGGACGTACGGTTCGGTGCCGCTCGGCCGAACGAGGAGCCACGACGCGTCGTCGAACTCGAGGCGGATGCCGTAGTCGGTGTCGACGGTCGTCTCGGGGAACGCCGCGGGCAGTTCGCTCTCGAGCGCCGCCATCACGTCGGCTTTGCGCTGGTCCGGACACTCGACGCTGACCTTCCGGTAGGGTCGTTCGGTAACGGGGGCGCGGAGAGCGTCGGTGTCGCCCGCGGCGGCGACCAGTGCGGCGACGACGGCCGCGCTCGTGACGCCGTCGATCCACCCGCCGAAGGCCGTGTGAATGTGCTTCCAGGGCTCGGCCGCGAAAACGACCTCGGTGAACTCGTCTCCGGCGGCGCGTTCCCGGGCGATGCCCTCGTGAAGCGCCCCCAGACGGACGCGTTCGACGCGCCCGCCTGCGTCCCGAACTCGCTCGTCGATCCGCGCCGAGGCGTTCGGCGTCGTGACGACGACCGGATCGTCGGCGTCGCTCGTGGCCGTATAGTGCGCTGCGACGACGGCGAGGATGGTGTCTTCGTGGATCACATTGCCGTCGGGATCGAGGACGACCAGCCGGTCCGCGTCGCCGTCGTGTGCCAGCCCGAGGTCGAACGAGCCCTCTGCGAGGAACGCGGTGAACGACGAGAGCGTTTCCGGCGTCGGTTTGCTCTCCCGAGCCGGGAAGTGGCCGTCGACGGTCGCGTTCACGCCGACGACGGTCGCGCCGAGGGCGTCGAGGACCTGCGGCGTTGCGAGCGCGCCGACGCCGTTTCCGCAGTCGACGGCGATCGAAAGACCGGCGAGGGGCGACTCTCCAAACTCGTCGAACTGGTCGCGAACGTACGCGGCGACCGCGGTTCGGTACGGGTCGAGTATCTCGAGTTCGTTCGATCGACCCCACTGATCCCACGCGGATTGCGACGAGCCGGCGTCGATGGCACCCTCGATGCGCTGTTCGGCGTCGCGATCGAACTCGACACCGTCGGCGAAGAGTTTGATGCCGTTGTCAGTCGGCGGGTTGTGACTCGCGGTGAGCATGACGCCCGTTCGTCCTCGCGAGGCAAAGGCGAGCGCCGGCGTCGGCACCTGGCCGAGACGGCACACGTCCGCGCCGGCACTCTCCAGACCGGCTTCCATTGCCGCTGCCAGTGCCGGTCCCGTTTCGCGTCCGTCGCGGCCGACGACGACCGTCTCGCCGGGTTCGCCGACGGCCTGCCCGACCGAGAGGGCGAGCGACGGCGTGATTTGCTCGACCGGTCCGCGGATGCCCGCGGTCCCGAATAGTGTCATACTGGCCCGTTCCGCGAGCAACTACTTATATGACGTGACACGAGCGCTGCGCGCTGGGTCGCATCGGAGCAGTCAGGAGATGATTGCACGCCAGCCCGGTTTGTAACAGAGACCGTACGCCGCGGGGAGCGTACCGACCAACAGCGGCGGGACGAACAGGAGCATGCTGAACGGATCCGGCGGCGCGATGATCGACCCGACGATGTACGCGGTACCGATACCGATACCGGCCGTGCCGATCAACCGTTCGCGCCGCGTGGCCGGTTCGCTCCGGTCGGGAAGCCGTCTCCTGTAGACGAGGTACGCAAGGGCGGCGATAGACAGGGTAAAGAAGGTAGCCAATCCCCAGTACCTCCGTCCGCTCCGCGAGCGGCAGCATCGGCGCTGACGGCGTAGCTGAGACAGAGTCCAGCCAGCGGGAGCGCGAGGAGGAATACGAATCCGACAAGAACGGGGATCATTGTTTGTAACGTGGATGGAGACAGCAAATAATACTGTTTCGGTCACCGGCCGCGAAGACGTATCCGTCCGTTCCGTACGCCAGCGAACCGCGAGCCGAGTTCGTACGCCCGGTGCGCTAAAATATATTTTAGCTAACACCTATTCCGACGGGGACCCTCGATTCTCACGAGGATAATGCACGGGACAGACTCCGACGGAATCATCACGACAGGCACGACGACGGTCGGCCTCGTCGGCGCGGACGGCGTCGTCCTCGCAGCCGACAGCCGAGCGAGCCTCGGTGGCCGATTCGTCACGAACCGCACGGCCCGGAAGGTCGTCCCCGTCGACGACCGAACGGCGCTTACCTTCGCCGGCAGCGTCGGCGACGCCCAGTCGTTCGTCCGCCGCCTCCGCGCCGAACTCGCGCTGTACGACATGGATCACGAACCCGGCGCGTCGGTCGACACCGCAGCGACGGTCGCCGCCGATCTCATCCGCCGCGACCCATCCCCCCAACTCGAACTCGTTCTGGGCGGGGTCGCTCCCGAACCGACCGTCTACCAGATCGACCCCGCTGGCGGCGTTATGGACGCTCCGATCGCCGCCAGCGGGAGCGGGATGCAACTCGCCTACGGCTACCTGGAAGACGCCTACGACCCCGAGCAGTCGGTTGCGGAACTCCGAGCCGTCGCCGCGATGGCCGTCCGAAACGCGACCGAGCGCGACACCGCCAGCGGCGACGGCATGACCATCGCGACGATTACCGCAGACGAACTCGAACGCGAGCAGTACGACGGCATCGAACGCGCCGTTTCCGCCGCTACCACCCAGCCCGCAGACTCGGAGGTGGCTCGATGAACACGAGTTCACGTCAGCAGGCCTACGATCGCGGGCATACGATTTTCTCTCCTGATGGCCGGCTCTACCAGGTCGAGTACGCCCGCGAGGCGGTCGAACGCGGCTCCCCGAGCGTCGGCGTCGTGACGAGTGAGGGCGTCGTCCTCGCGGCGCGCAAGCGCGTTCGGTCGCCGCTGCTCGAGCCGGATTCGGTCGAGAAGATCCACCGCGTCGACGAGCACCTCGCCGTCGCGACCGCCGGCCACGCCGCCGACGCGCGCCAACTCGTCGAGGCGGCCCGCAAGCGCTGCCAGCAGCATCGGCTGCAGTACGGCGAACCGATCGGCGTCTCGGTCCTCGCGAGCGACCTCGCGGATCACATTCAGGAGCAGACCCAGTCCGGCGGGACGCGACCGTATGGGGCTGCGGTGCTCGTTGGGGGTGTCGATCCGGGTCCGGGTCCCGACCCGGATTCCTCCCCCACACCCGACGACCGATCCGCCGACGAAATCGAGTCCGAACCCGAGCACGAGTCAGCCACCGAACGGACCGTCCAGCCAGCACTCTACGAGGTCGATCCGGGTGGCACGTTCTACGGCTGGCGCGGAACCGCCATCGGCGACGGCACCGCCGAGATCCGGTCGTTCCTCGAGACTGAACTCGACGGCGGCGACAGTACCGCCGAAACTCCCAGTCTGACCCGAGATCACGGGCTCTCGATCGCTCTCGACGCGCTCGCAACCACGGCCGCGGACGACCGCCCGCTCTCACCGACGACGGTCACGGCTCGCGTTCTCGGACCGGGACCGGAATCGAGTTCGGAACAGTCGACGCCAGTCGGCGACGACGAACTCGAACGGGTACTCGCCGCACTCGAATCGGACTGAGCGGGTCACTTCGCGGTCTCCGCCTCTTTCGCCGATTCTGCCGTCTCTGCTGTTTCCGTCCCATCCGACGATGGTGCTGTCTCCGACGACGCCCGCTGCGTATCGACCACCGCGACCTGTTCGTCGACGTACAACGCAAGCACCGAGTCGTCGAGTTCAACCACGACGCGGACAGCGAGCGGGTCCTCGGAAAGCACCGTCTCGGCCCACTCGTGGCCGACGTTCCAGATCGGGCGGTCGCGCACATCCCGGTCGTGATCGTGGTAGAACGAGACGACGGCCGGGTGTGAGAGCAACGAGAGCGCGACGGGCGCACGCAGCGTCATCCCGCAGCGCGAACAGCTGAACTCGGCCTGGACGTGGTCGGTGTGCTCGGCCGGGAGCAGGTCTTCGGTTGCCGGCGAGAGCGTCGCAAGCCGAGCATCGACCGCGCCGCTGCAGTCGGGACAGACACCGTCGCGCACGAGCGAGAGCCGGTGTCTGTGGTGGCGGTCGAAGGCGGCCGGGAACGCCGCGCCGTGGGAGTCGAGCCCGGCGGGTGGAAAGCCGAGCCGAAGGAGCCGTCGGTCGCAGTGCCCACAGCGCACCGTTACTCTGTTATCGTTCGCCTGCGCCGTCAGCGCCGCCTGGCCACAGAACGGACAGTCGTCGTCGAGTTCGGTTGGGGGATGATCGACCCGCTGGGTGTACGTTCCGGTGGCGATCGCTCGTGCGATCCGCTCGCCGGCGTAGGTGAGTTCGTAGCCCTCACCGCCGTCCTCGGCACCGGACTCCACCTTTCGGAGGTACGGCCCGACGAGTTCGTCCAGGTGATAGGCGAACCCGGCGGTGGTGTCGACCGCGGAGGCGTCAAAGAGTGTCGAGAAGGTGGGCGTCGAAGGTGTGGCTTCAGTGGTGTCAGTATTGTCACTGTCGCCAGTGCCGTTCCCATCGCTGAACTCGAGCATCGTCTCGAGAATCCCCATCCGGATCTCGTTGCCGAGCGCCTGGAAGGCGTCGCTTGGGTCCGAGACGCGGTCGCTGGGCTCGGGGGCGGCGATCGGTAATTCCTCTCCGTCCTCTGCGGACATAGGATACTGTATACTTGGGCTGCGTGGAGAAGTAGCTTCGTTTATCCCCGGTGCTTTTCCTTCTCGAGTACCCGCACGCGCTCGATTCCGGTCTCCGGATACTGGCCGCTCTCGTCCTTCTCGAGGGCTTTGACCATATCCCAGACGACGTTGAGGCCGGTCGTGACGCCCTCGAGCGCCTCCATCTCGCAGCCGGTCTTGCCCGTCGTCTCGACCGCCACCGCGAGTTCGACGCGGTCCTCGGCGACCGAGAACTCGGTGTCGACGTTCGTGATCGGGATCTGGTGGCACATCGGGATCGTCTCCCAGGTGTGTTTGACGGCCTGGATCGCGCCGATTCTGGCGGTCGCGAGCACGTCTCCTTTGCCGATTTCGTCCTCGCGGATGGCCTCGACGGTCGACTCTTGCAGCCGGATTTCGCCCGCCGCGACGGCCCGGCGCTCGCTGTCGGGCTTGTCGCCGACATCGACCATCTGCACGTCGCCGTCGTCGGTGGTGTGTGTGAGGTCGCCGGTATCGGCGTCCTCGCCGTCCGCCGGCGGTGAATCGTCAGTCATCGGTTCCATCCTCGTTCCAGAGCGCCTTGGGGATTTCCTCGAGAACCTCCGAGGCGAGGAAGCCGAACTCCCGTGACGCAGCCAGGCGTTCGCCGGCGACGCCGTTGACCTGCGCACCGGCGGCGGCCGCGTCGAGCGGGTCGGCGTGCTCCATGAGCGCGGCGACGATACCGGTGAGCACGTCGCCCGTCCCGCCGACTTTCATCCCCGCCGTTCCCGAGCGGCTGAGTCGCGTGCGCTCGCCGTCCGTCGCCACGTCGGTCGCGCCCTTCGCGAGGACGACGTGTCCCAGGTCGGCCGCGAAGGCCTCGATCTCGTCCGCGGCTTCCCGCAGGTCGTCAACGTCGGGGCCGCCCATCCCGGCGAGTTCACCGCGGTTGGGCGTACAGATCAGCGTCGCCTCGGTCTCGAGTTCGGGAACGACTTCGAGCGCGTCGGCGTCGACAACCGCGGGGCCGGTGTAGGTTTCGAGGAACTGGCGGGTAGCCGCGAGCGTTTCGTCGGCGGTTCCGAGTCCCGGGCCGAGGATCACCACGTCGTCGTAGCGTTCGGCGGTGTCGACGAGGTCGTCGACCCGGTCGGGCGTCAGGCGGTCGCTCTCGTAGGACTGGACGATCAGGTCCTCGGCGTAGCCCTGGATCTCGCCGGCGACGGACTCGGGCGCGGCGACGAAGGAGAGTTCCATCCCGGCCCGGAGCGCGGACTGGGCGGCCAGCGCCGGCGCGCCGGTGTAGGGGCCGCCACCGACGACGAACGCCCGGCCGCCACGGTCGTCGGGTCGCGCAAGGCGCACGTCGCCGGGGCCGACGAACCGCTCCGCCGCCGCCGGAATGCCGATATCGGCGACGGTCACGTCCGCGTCGAGCGCCGAGAGGCCGGGTTTGGTGTCGTGAAAGGTGGCGACGCGGTCGGCCTCGACGGCGTTGGCTGCAAGCGGCTTCTCCGAGTCACGGTCGCCGTCACCCCCGCCAGCAGCGGCGTTCGCGTCGAATCCGGACGGGACATCGACCGACACGACGGTCGCGTCGGCCTCGTTGATCGCTTGCGCTGCCGTCGCCTCGGGTTCGCGGAGGTCGCCGCTGATCCCCGTTCCGAGCATCGCGTCGACGACCACGTCGCACTCCGGCACCTCGAACGCCGTGGAGTCGGTGACCTCGCGGGCGTCGTACCCCGCCCGCTGAAGCGCCGCCCAGTTTCGGCAGGCGATTTCGGTCCCGATCGTCTCGGCCCGTCCGAGCAAAAGCGTCGTCACGCTGAACTCCTCTAAGAATCGGGCGGCGACGAACGCGTCCCCGCCGTTGTTGCCGCGGCCGGCGACGATCACAACGCTTGCGTCCGGCTCTGCGACCTCCCGAACGACGCGGGCAACGGCGTTCCCGCTCGACTCCATCAACTGCTTTCGCGGAACGCCGAGCGCCGCGGCGTTCGCGTCGACGGCGGCCATTCGTTCGCCTGTAATCATGGGCGAGCGTTCGACGGGCCGACCGTTGAAGATTGCGGACGACACCCTCATATCCCCGATCATCTCTCGTAGACGTGAACGTCTTCTGGCTCGACGAGGACCCGCGGCTCGCGGCGCGCTATCACTGCGATCAGAACGTCAACAAGTTGTTACTCGAGGCCGCGCAGGTCCTTTGTACGGCGGCCCGCGAGAACGGGTACGACGCCGAGTTCTGCTACTAGTCGACCCACGTCGATCATCCCGTCACGAAGTGGGCGACGGGATCGCGGGCGAACTGGCTGCGCCTGTGCGAACACGCCCACGCGCTCAACGCCGAGTTCACCGAGCGCTACGAGAAGGACGAGGACCACGCGAGCTGGCAGGTCATCGAGCGGATCGATCCGGACCTGATCGAGTTCCCGTCCGCGGAACCGACGCTACGACCGCAGGCGATGCCCGACGAGTACAAGCGTCCCGGCGACCCGGTCGCCGCCTACCGCGCCTACTACGCCGGCGAGAAGGCCGAGTGGGCGGAGTGGCAGTATACGGAAGAACCGCCGTGGTTCGCGACATCCCTCGCCGAGACGGCCTGATGTATCCCGAATCCCGTTAGTACCGAATCTCGAATCCGTCCTCGCCCTCCGGGTCGTCGAACTCGGCGTCGACAGCCTCGACATCGGCGGCCGGACTGCCCGTGTGACACCACTCGACCATCGATTCGACGGCGTCTTCGGGGCCCTCGAAGACCGCTTCGACGCGGCCGTCGTCGAGGTTCTTCACCCAGCCGTCGATTCCCTTTTCTCGGGCCGTATCGCGTGTATTCGCCCGGTAGTAGACGCCCTGGACAGTTCCCGACACGAAGACGTGGGCTCGCGTTCGCGTTGTGTCTGCCATGTGCGGGCGGTCGATTGCGAGCGGCAAAAATCCCGTCGTCTGCGATTCCCCGCGTCCTACCGTTCGCGTTCTCGTTCGTAGCGCCGCGATCCGACGATCATCCAGCCTGCCAGTGCGACCACGGCGACGAAAAATACGATCCAGGCGACATCGGTTGCAGCGCCGTCGGCCGGCTCGGTGAACTCGACGAGTGCGAGGACGACGAGGAGCCCTGCGACGGCGAGCGCGTTCGTCCCGATGAACGACGCCAGCCCCTCCTCGTCGGTGACGCGATCCGGATCGTAGCCCGCGATCAATTCGACCCGCCCGAAGTACTTGATCAGGACGCCGAGCGCGCCGACGAACGCGGCACAGGCCAGAAGGATACCGGATCCGACACTCATACGCAGTTAGTTATTATAATCCAACAAAAGTGCTTCTACCACCCGTCCGTAGAGTTGCTACCGAGTTCGAAGACGAGGGCAGGGAGAGTCGTCTCCGGGTCGGAACGGCCACACTGAACTCGAGCAGCGGAGTCAGGCGATTCGACGGGAAATGTGGCGTTCGATCCGAAAACTTACCAGCATCAGCGCGATGCCAATTGGTGTAAGCACTCGTTTCCGACGAGTAGGAACGCCGGAAGCCCGCCAAGAACGAAAAACACCGCCACCGGAAGCATCTGAACCGGATGTTCGAGCGCGAACAGCGGGTACTCCAGCCGAGCGGCGTACCACGAGAGAAGCACCGCGCTCGCAGTACCGCCGAGCACGAACGCGCCGGTCACAGAAAGACGACGCTCCACCATGAGTGCACAGTACTGAATATTCCACATAGTATTTGGCCCGGAAAGGGGAGAAGAGGCTGCCGAGAACAGTCCGAGCATCGTATCTCCTGTCGCTGAACACGGCACACGCCCGACCGAACGCAGCAGACGGAGTGCAGCGTCGTCAGTCGCCGGTCCGCAGATGGTGAAACACGTACGTCTGAGCGTATCCCGCGTACTTCCCGCCGAACTGCTCGCGCAGTGCCCGCGAGGTCTCGGCGTACGAGCCACGGTCGCAGTCGGGATAATACTCCTCGATCGCCGACCTGAGCCAGGTGTCGAGCGGCACCGCCTCGTCGAACTCGAGGGCGAACAGGAGCACGCAGTCGGCCACCTTGTCGCCGACGCCGACGAACTGACAGAGGAACTCGCGCGCCGCCTCGTACTCGAGTTCACGCGCGTCGGCCGGGTGGGCTTTTCCGTCGGCGACCATTTCAGCGGTGCGGACGACGTAGGGGGCGCGGTAGCCGAGGCCGAGGTCCCGAAGCTCGCTTTCGGTGGCGGTCGCGAGCTGGTCCGGCGTCGGGAACGCGTGATATGTCTCGCCGTCGAAGGAGACTACGTCGCCGTACTCCCGGGCGAGCGTCGAAACCATCGAGTGGATTCGGCTGACGCGCATCTGCGCCGAACAGATGAACGAGATCAGGGTGCCGAAGGGCGGGTCCGTGACGAGTCGCATGCCCCGATGGGCCGCATAGGCGTCGTCTAACAGCGGATCGTCGGGTGCGGCGTCGACGATCGCTTCGAGGTCGTCGTCCAGTCGTAGGAGGCGGCGCACGGTCGGTTCGGCGTCCGTCGTCGACTCCCATTCGAGCGCGTCGTCGGTCGTCCGCACGCGGATCACCTCGCCGTCGACGACGGTGACGTACCACTCACCGGGGGCGGGCATCCCGCCGTACATGTCGCCGTCGCCGCGCCGCCAGAGGTAGGTCTGGCCGCTCTCGAGCGTCCGATACAGATCGAGTCCGCCCGCGAGTTCATCGCGGCGGATCGTCCCCGTTTCCATTCGTTCATCCCTACGGTGGCGTCGGCTTGGGCCTTTCGAACCGGTTGCTTCGCCCGTGCAGGTGACGGTGAACTCGCGCTGCGTGTCGCTGAGGCGAACCTTCATACTGCAGGCGATACAATGGCTCTGTATGAACTGCAGGGTTGTCGTCGAGGCCGCGGTGCCGGTATTCGACGTCGAGACAGCAGACGAGGCGATTCGGATCGCCATCTCGAAGACGGGCGAGATGCTGAACCCTGACTTAAATTACGTCGAGATCAACATGAGCAAGCGAATCTCTCCCGAAGGAGAGGAGCTCCCACCTGCGTTTATCGCTGCCGACGAGGCGCTCGTCGCACTCGAACTCGAGATGACCGTGTTCAACGTCGAGAGAGAGGAACACGCCTCGCGGATCGCCCGCAAGGAAATCGGGCAGCGACTCGAGAACATCCCGCTCGAGGTCGAGCAAGTCGAGGTCATCGAAGAGGACGACGAGGGGACCGACGAAGACGACGAGACGGATGAAGACGAGATGGCTGATGACGAGTCAACCGACGCTGCTGTGACGGACGATCAAGACGAGGACGCACAATCTGACGACGAGGACGACGAAATCCTGCCCGAGTTCGAGGATCTGGTCGAGTAAGAACTGCTTACCGGTTCACTTGCGTACCGTTCAGTCGAATTGCTGCGTTTTTATCGGATGGGAAACGGAGTCACTTCGGGGGCAGTCACGAGTATCGCAAAATCGAGTCGTGGACGACGGCAGGAGCATGGCGTTCGAACCCTGTGCGGAGACGAGCCAGACGAGTCTGAGCAATCTTACCAGTAGGAGACAATAGTACCTGAAGGATGCTCCGAGTGCTTCAGTCTGCGGTGGCGGCGACTGCTTCCTGTTCGTCCTCGCGCATGTTCATCGTGATTCCGCCGGCGAGTGCAAAAACAGCGGCTTTGTGATCGGTCTTCGATTTGTGGATTGATGTCGGTCGAATACCGAGAGAATCGTACTCCTCCAGGTCGATCTGGCAGTTGTCCCACGCCGCACACTGGTTCGATACTTCCGCGAGAAGGCCGTGAAGGTGAATGAGCTCCTGCTTCTTCATAACCATGCAATGCTATCCACTGCAGGGTTATATTATTATCTTGAGTCGCGTTACCATGCAACCTGTATCAGGGCGAGAGAGGGTCAGGAAAAACAACCGTTCGAAGAGGGAGTCTAGTTGCGTAAAACAGTCTCCAAGCTACTGTTAGTTCAGTCATAGACCTCCCATAAATCCGAGTGATATCGTCCACAGCGCGCCTCATTTGAGCTAGCGATTCTGCTCGAAACGGTCTCGCCTATCCGAGTTGCTTCAACGTCTGGAGATCGCGATCGGTCCGCATGAACTCGGCGGTCCGCCGGGAGGCATGACAGTTCGGGCAATGAAACATTTCGGTTGATGTCGGTAACTCGCCCGGTTCCGTTTGCCAATCCTTCGTACACTCCGGACACAATAGTTGAACGGTCGTCTCGACCATGCCAGGCCATTACACACCACGGGTGAAAAACCTTGTCTCAGCACAGTCGTGTACACCAAAGCAAACGGAGATCGGCAGCGTCAGGGTATCCAACTAGGAGATGAACGGTCTCGGTCCGAAGCGGCGCTGAACTCGTTACGCCGGTGCTGCCGTGTCCGAGGCTTCGAGGAGTTCCTTGTAGCGGTTTCGGATGGTGACCTCGGAGATGCTTGCAACTTCGCTGACCTCGTTCTGGGTCACCTTCTCGTTAGTCAGGAGCGCCGCAGCGTAGACGCCGGCAGCCGCGAGGCCGACCGGCGACTTGCCGCTGTGGACGCCCTCCTGGCGGGCCGACTCGAGCAGCTCGCGGGCCATCCGCTCCGTTTCGTCCGAGAGGTCGAGGTCGCTGACGAATCGCGGGACGTAGTGTTCCGGATCGGCGGGCTTGACCTCGAGACCGAGTTCACGAATGATGTAGCGGTAGGTCCGCGTGAGCTCCATCTTGTCGACGCGGCTGACGGCCGAAATCTCGTCGAGGCTGCGCGGGGTCCCGGCCTGCCGAGCCGAGGCGTACAGCGAGGACGTGGCGACGCCCTCGATCGAGCGGCCTGGGAGCAGGTCTTCTTCGAGCGCGCGTCGATAGATCACGCTTGCGGTCTCGCGGACGTTCTCGGGGAGGCCAAGCGCGCTTGCCATGCGGTCGATCTCGCCGAGTGCCTGCTTGAGATTGCGCTCCTTGGAGTCGCGGGTGCGGAAGCGCTCGTTCCAGGTGCGCAGCCGCTGCATCTTCTGGCGCTGGCGGCTCGAGAGGGACTTACCGTAGGCGTCTTTGTCCTGCCAGCCGATGTTGGTCGAGAGCCCCTGGTCGTGCATCATGTTGGTCGTCGGGGCACCGACGCGGGACTTTTCGTCCTTCTCCGCGGCATCGAACGCCCGCCACTCGGGACCGCGGTCGATCTCGTCCTCTTCGACGACGAGCCCGCAGTCCTCACAGACGGTCTCGGCGTGTTCGTCGTCCGTGATGAGCCGACCACCACACTCCGGACAGCGCTCTCGCTCNTCGACGACGAGCCCGCAGTCCTCACAGACGGTCTCGGCGTGTTCGTCGTCCGTGATGAGCCGACCACCACACTCCGGACAGCGCTCTCGCTCCTCGGAGCGCGTCGTCTCCTCCGTCTCGGTTTCGGTCTGCTCCTCGGTTCGTTCGTTCGAGTAGGTTCTGATGTTCGTATCTGTCATGGTGTATCGGGTTGGTTACTCGGGGCTCCCGGGTGGGGTAACCAGAAGAAACCCGGTCGCCTTCAGCTAACATAGAGTTAGGTCGTAAGCCATATAAACCTTTTGCCTTTGTTATAAAGAAACGCGTTTTCTGGTATATGTGTTTCGGATATATGCTTATTAATCGTGTTTCATCTCTCGCTCCGATCGGCGATGCTAATCGAGTAGTAAATCACACTGAAGCGACCCTTGCCATCGGACTGTGCAGGTCGATCCGCGCTAATCACGTACTACGGGTCGAATCTTTTTCGAACTCTGCCGGTAACACGTTCCTATGACCGTTCGATTCGGCGCGATCACTGTCGATTGGCTCGGCCGGGCAACCGTCCGACTCGAAGGAGAGACAGGGACCGTCATCTACGCCGATCCCGGCCCCAAGACTGACGGCATACTCGACGGCCAGGCCCCCCACGACGGCGACCTGATTCTCGTCTCACACGGCGCTCACTACGATCCCGACTCGATCCGCCGCCTTGCCCACGAGAACTCGGTCGTCGTCGTCCACGAATCGATCGACGCCGAGACGATCGACCGGACTGCCGAGCAACCCGACGCTCTCCCTTTTGAAGTCGCTCGTGTCCAGAAAAACGAGTCGTTCATTCTCGGCCCGCTCGACCTCTCGACGACGCCAGCCGAGACCGAACCGGACGGATCCCGCGATGATGAACGAAGCCAACCCGATGGCGCGTCCGACGAGGGCTGCGGTTTCCTCGTCACCATCGATGGCATCACGGCGTTCTGGCCCGGAAACACGGAGCCGCTCCCGTCCCACGACGAACTCGCCGTGGATCTCTTCTTGTCCCCGATCGGCGGTGGCCCCACGATGGATCGACACGAGGCCGCAGCCCTGGCGACGCGACTCGACCCGGATCTCGTGCTGCCAGTCCGGTACGAGACGACTGACGCTCGCACAGCCGACGACGAGGCGTTCGTCGTCGACGTTGCTACCCGCGGCATTCCGGTGGTCTTGGACCGGTAGCGTCCGTCTGTACACACGGAGATAGACCCGTACCTATAAGTCACAACTCGCTAATCCTCGCACGTGAATTTGTGATGGATATTATCAATCACACATTTCTCCACCGGATGGCGATGACACCCGGGCCCGGATGGCAAGCGGGGCGTGACTCGAGAGGTGAGCCGCGTGGGAACTAACACCGGTTCGGAAACCGACATCGAGGCGGCGGAGCTCTCCTACCCGGCCAGCAGTTGGCGAGGTTTTTTTACGAATCACTTCGGCCCATCGATGCTCTGGGCACTGATCAGCATCGGTGGCAGCCACATCGTCCTCGCGCCGACGCTTGGCGGTACGTTCGGGCTCTTTGCCATCTGGATGTTCGCACTCATCTACCTCGCAAAATACGGCGGCTGGGAACTCGGCATCCGCTACAACTACGGCGTCGGCGGCAACCCCGTCGAAGCCTACGATCAGCTCCCCGGCCCGAAAAACTGGATGCAGTGGTTCACTGTCGGCGTCTTTACGATCATCTACACGGGAATCACCGCCGCAGTCGGGATGAGTACGGCCGCGTTCGTCGAAGCATTGACCCCGCTGTCGTTCCAGCAGGCGTTCGTCGTCTTCGTCGGCCTGGCGGGCGTCCTCGTCCTGCTCACACGCTACAGTCTCCTCGAGAAGATTCTGATCGGTTTTACGGTCGCGCTGGGCGTCCTCATCGTCCTCGGCGTGCTCGTCGGCCCTCCGTCGGGTGAGGTCGTCACAGCCACGACCTTCTCTGCGCCTGATCTCACCGGGCCGCTGTTCATCGGCCTGTTCGCCGCGGCCGCCGGGTTCGCGCCGACCGGATTCAGTACCAGCGTCCTCATCGGTAGCTGGAGCACCGCCAAAGGCGAGGGCGCAAGCGAGCTCCGGGCCCGAAACCTCGATCCAAACGACGACCAGTATCACGACTACATCCGCGCCTGGATCCGAACCGGTCGCCGCGACTTCAACATCGGCTACGCCTTCAGCTTCACGCTGATCGTCGCGATGGTGATCCTCGCCTCGAACGTCCTCTACCCCACCCCGCCCGAAGACGCCAATCTCGCCGTCACCATCGGGTCGATCCTGAGCGACTCCTTCGGCGAGTGGTCCTACTACGCGATGGTCCTCGGCGCGTTCGCAGCCCTCTACTCGACCGTCATTACGCTGCTCGATGGGGCCGCCCGGGCCACCGGCGATGTCCTTCCAATGGCACTCGACCAACCTGAACTCGATAGCGAGCGGATCCGCAAACTCGTCGTCGTCGGCATCGTCGCCGTCAGCTGCGGCGTCGTCGTCACGCTCGGCACCGTCCCGGTTACCTTCCTTATCTGGATCTCGGCGATCCTCGCTGTCACGGAGGTCCTCTTTTACCCCGCAAACTGGTACGTCGTCCGGGAGAACCTCCCTGAACAGTTCCAGCCCTCCCGCGCGTGGGTCACCTACTACGCCGTCAGTCTCGTCGTCGTTCTCGTGTTCGGCATCATGGGCGCGGCATCCGAGTTCGGCTACGTCTGAACTCGGCCCCCGGTTCGCTCTCTCCTGGATCCGTCTCATCCAGCTTTATCTCGGCTGGACGAGAGCAATCGGCCATGGAACGGGAGTACGACAAACTCGTTCGCGATGCCATTCCGGCGATCATCGAAGACAACGGGGAGATCCCGGTCACCCGGACGGTCTCCGGTGACGAGTACGAATCGTATCTGCGCGACAAACTGCAGGAGGAAGTCGAGGAGTACCTCGCCGACCGAGACGCGGACGAACTGGCGGACATCTTGGAGGTCGTTCACGCGCTCGGGCACGTCGAAGGTCTCTCCCCGCAAGAACTCGCCGAGCGCAGGGAACGAAAGGCGAACTCGCGGGGCGGGTTCGAGGACGGCATCGTCCTCGAGCGGGTGAACTGAAGTTCAGCCGCCAGGTACGCAGTTGGTTAGATAACACCCATCGCGTCGAGCCGTTCGGGAAGATACGTATCCGTCACGAAATCGAGGCCGTGTGAAGCCAGCGACTGCTGTTCTGACTTCTTCCCGATCTCGAGTTGCAACTCGATCTGTTCCTCCCAGTAATCGGTCTGGAAGCGCGGGTCCTCGAGTTCACTTTCCAGGGCATTGATGTCCGAGTCGCTGAGCGGATCGGTCGGCAGATCGTACTCGACGATGTCGGCGGGCTGGATGCCGATGTAGTCGGCTTCGGGAGTTGCGAGGTACTCGGAGAGGTGGGCCGACTTGATCGAGCCGTAGGCGACGGAGCCGTAGATGCGGTAGGACCAGGGGTCGCCGTCGGTAAAGACCACCACTGGAAGGCCGAGTTCGTCGTGGAAGCGCTTCGTCAGTCGGCGCGTGGCCCGCGCGGGCTGGCCGCCGAGGTGGACGACGATCGCGTCGTACTCCTCGTCGAAGCCGTTCTCGACGAGTCGATCGCGCATCCCGCCGGTCTCCACACAGAGGACGAAGTCGGCGTCGTTGTCGAGGAACTCGATCATGTCCGGGTTGTTCGGGATCTGGTACCCGCCCTGGCCCACGTCGAGCTGGCAGTGGATGTCGCGATCGCCGCGTTTGGTTTGCTCGCGGATGTGGAGCGGTCCCATCACCTTCGCACCGGATTCCTCCGGGCGCATGTGAAAGTCCTCGCGGGTAACCCCCGAGACGATCTCTAAGTCTTCGACCAGGCTGTTCGACTCGTCCTGGCTGGTGAACTGCGCGTTGTCGTTATCCCAGCTTTCCGAGAGGTAGTAGAGTTCACGCAGGGTCGAGGAACGGTCTTCCTCGAGTTGGTCCGCGAGGAACTCAATGGTGTAGACGGCCTTTAAAAGCTTTCTCGCGCCGCGGACGGAGTTTGCCGACCGAGTCGACTCGCGGTCGCCGTAGACCCAGACGTCCTTGTCCTCGTCGTACTCGATGTTGTTCTTCGTCCGCGTCGGAACGGACATGTGCGGGATCTCGCCGAGTTCGAACTGGTCGTAGAACTGTGCGGCGAGATCGATCAACTGTTCTCTGGCCTGCTGGTCGTTGTCTGCGCTCATTGTTTCACCGTGAGTTTCTCGCTTTCGACGCCTTTCACGTCCAGATCGAAGCTCGCGTCATCGGGGGCGACGTACTCTAGGGCGGCCTCGTCGTCACTGGAGACCTCGGCTTCCCACTTGACGAACCACTCGCCGTCCATCTCGACGACGGTCGCGCCGTCCGAGAGGTCGGTCGGCTCGGCCGAGACGATCTCGGTAATTTCGAGGGTTTCGTTCGTTCCCGAGTTGTTCTCGACGACGACGGAGACGGCCTTGCCGTCGCCGTTTGGCTTGACCTCGCGCTCGACGAGGACGTTGTTCATGATGCGGGCGATGGCGTCGTCGATGTTCGGTTCGTCGCGCTCGGTGACCTCGGCGACCTTTTCGGCCATCTCCGGCAGGATGGTGCCGAGGACGTTCTGTTTCTTCCGGCGCTTTTGCATCGAGCGGCGTTTGTTGAGGAAGCTCTTCAAGTCGCGAGCGGCCTCGCGGATCGCGAGTTCGATTTCGTCCTCGATTTCGGGGACGTTCGCGACGGCGTCTTTCGACTCGCTCGTGAAGGGGACGTTCGTCGAGGCGACGTGAACCATGATGACGACGGGGCCGTTCGGCAGGCCCGAGCCGCCGGGCTGGTCCAGTCCGTAGTTGCGCCAGCCGATGGACTTGACCACGTCCGTCGTGGCGCACGCGCCGCGCTGGTAGACCAGCGGGACGCGGTTTGCAAAGCGCATTACGTTCGCGGTGCCCTCAGCGGGCAGATCGTCGCCGTAGGCGATGCCGGCCTCGACGATGAACGGATCGCCGCCGTGGACCTCGGCATCGCGGGTCGCCGAGGCGTAGAAGTCGGCGTCGAACTCCTTTTCGAGGCCGGCCTCGATGAGATCGGCGGAGATGGGCGAGAGACACCGCGTCGGCGGTGCCATGATGTCGGTCGCGCGCATTCCGTCGACGAGATCGCTGGTCGCATCGCGGTCGCCCTCGAGTTCGCGCACGAGCGGCGGGTCGTCGGGGACGGTCACCATCACGTCCCAGATTGCCTCGGTGATGTTCTCGCGCGCCGTCTCGCCGAAGGCGACGTCGTCGTACTCCTCGGTGAGTTCGGCGGCGCGGTCGACGTACTCGCGGAGCGTCTGGTGGGTGAGGCGGTGGCGCGGGTCGTCGTCGGTCTCGTCCTCGAAGGTGCCGGCGAGGCGGACCGCAAAGGCCTGCACGATTTCGTCGTCCTTGCGGGTGCTCGTGGCGTCGTCGACGAGATCGTAGAGATCGGCGACGAGCCGCGACTCGTCCGCGTCGGTTCCGGACGCGTCTGCGACGGAGTCGTCGGTCGGTGCGGCGTCGATGAGCGCGAGCCAGACGGCATCGACGGCGTTCTCGCGGACGGTATCGCCGAAAGTCGTTCCGTGGTCGTCTTCGACGGTGTCGGCGGCCGAGTCGACGATATCGAGCAGTTCGTGGTGGGCGAGTCGATCGCGGCTCGCGACCTCGGTCTGGACGGCCTCGGCGAAGGCGGCCGTCGCGTCGGGGCCCTTGTTCGCGGTGGCGTCCGTGACGGCCGCTTCGAGATCGAGCGCTTCGTGGTTCGCAGGCGGCCGCCAGCGCATCTCCCGGCCGTAGTGGCGGTCGCGGAACGCGCCGATGACCGACTCGGCGGTCTTCTTCCCGACGCGGGTGAACTCTTCCTGCAGGAACCCGGAGACCGTCTGGGAGTCCGTCGCGGCGAGCATCTTGATCACGGTCCCGAGTTCGACGCCGTGGGGATGGGGACGGATCTCCTCGGTCTCCTCCGGTAACTGATCCGTCGCGCGCTCGAACTTGAAGTGTGAACTCGGTTCGCGAAGTTCAAGTCGCGCGTGCGGGTTGACGACCGCGGTGTGCTGGATGTAGTCGTGGAGTTGCTGGCGAGCGCGCATGTTCGCCTCCATCTCGAGTTCGATGCGCGTGCCGTGGGGACGATCCCACGTCGTCGTTTCCTCGACGCTGATCTCGGGTTCGTTGTCGTCGGTATCGACGATGAGTTCGAAGTACTGCGCGTCGCTTGCACCCTCGGTTCGGCTGGTGATCTTCGCGGGCTTGCCGCTCGTCAGTTGCGAGTAGAGGACGGCGGCGGAGATCCCGATTCCCTGCTGGCCGCGTGACTGTTCGCGGGCGTGGAAGCGAGATCCGTAGAGAAGCTTCCCGAAGACCTTCGGCAGCGATTCCTTGGTGAGCCCGGGTCCGTTGTCCTCGACGATCAGGCGGTAATAGTCGCCATCCTCCTGAATCTCGACATAGATGTCCGGGAGAATACCGGCTTCCTCGGCGGCGTCTAAGGCGTTGTCGACGGCCTCCTTGACGGCCGTCACGAGGCCCCGAGCGCCGCTGTCGAAGCCGAGCATATGCTTGTTCTTCTCGAAGAACTCGGCGATGGAGATCGCCTGCTGGCTCTCTGCCAGCTCCTCGGCGATCCCCGGCTCATCACCGAGTGTCGACTGGAACGACGTCATCATCACCCTGTACTAACGGGGAGGCTAAAAGGTGTGTGCAACCGGAGTGAAAGTGATGCCGGTCTGTGTGATTTTGGCCGACTGTTCACACAGGCTCAATTTGCTCGTTTGGCAATTCGAACTCGGTCGTCTCCACGGCCGCCAGTACCTGACCATCAGGTTCGTGATGGTGTCTTTCACCTTACAAAGGTTTAACCGCGAGCGAGACTGTATCTTGGACGAGAGGAGCCATGGATTCAGACGACACCGACGAGCACCGGGTCGACGAGGGCACTGGACGACCACACGGAGAGAACGACACCGGTGTCAGCACGGACGAGACAAACTCACGCCCAGCCGACAGCAGCGACGACGAACTGCGCGCCACGGCTGCCGAGGAAGTCGACCAGCGCATCGTCGACCTGCTCTCGTGGATCCTCGACACCGAAACCCGCGCAAAGATCTACGTCCACCTGCTCGCAAACCCGGCCAGCACCTCCGAAGAGGTCGCCAAAGGGACCGGCCTCTACCCGAGCACCGTCCGCGAAGCCCTCGCAGAACTCCACACGGAAGACCGCGTCACCCGACAGAAACGAGCCAGCGAGGGCGCGGGCAACAACCCCTACGAATACACCGCCATCCAGCCGAGTGAACTCGTCGGTGGCGTCGTCGACCAGGTACAGCAGGAACTGAACACGATTTTCACGCTCGATCGCGTCCTCGACCGGTCGACCGAGGGCGATGACGAGACTATCGACGGTTCCGAACCTGTCACGATCACAGTCGACAATGACGACGAACAGGAGCCAACGGCCCCCGGAGACGAACGGACAAGCGAGTCGACCGACGACGACCACGATAACGACCACAATCACGACTACGACTCCTCCGAGTAAGGTGAGTACGGACACGCTTCGCATCGTCAACAGCCGCAGGCTCTCCCGCCGTTCCACCCTTTCGTTCGATACTGCCCGCTCGTCTCACTCGGGTAGTGTGCCCACTCGACCACAACGCGACGCACAACCCCGTTCTTCCCGTCTACGCCTCATTCTCGAGTTCAAGTACGGCCGGCCGCTCGAACTCGAGGTCACGATCGATAGCCCGGACCGTCGTCGTCGGCCAGGTGTCGGTCGTCGTCAGCACGCTGAACTCGTCGGCGGTGACGAGCACGGTGTCTTCGCTTTTCGCGCCCTGGACGGTCGGGTTCCAGGCGTAGGCCATCGGCTCTGCGACCGGTGCCTCGTGGTCCGGCGTGGCGATCCACTCTCGGCCGGCGAAGCCGGCAGCGCCGCCTTGGTGGTGGTGCTCCCACTCGCCCGCGTGACCGACTGCCTCGTAGGCGTGTTGGATCGATTCGAAGACAGCGCCGGCCGTGCCACCGGCGTTGGCTACCTCTTGTGTCGCTGCGAGCGCCGTGGCCTCGACGCGAGCGGCTGCCTCGTGGCGATCCGCGAGCCACGCCGGCGGGTCGAATGCGACAGTCCGGGTACAGCTCGCGTGCAGGCCGGCTCGTTGTGCCGTCACCGAGACGAGTGCGTAGTCTCCAAGTACGGCATCGGTCGGCGTGTAGTGGCGATACTGCTGGGCGCGCGTTGCGCCGCCGACGAGGACGACCGGGGCCTCGATGTCGCGGGCAGACAGCGCAACTCGCAGTGCCGAAGCGACCTCGCGCTCGCTGTCGTCGGCGCGCAATTCCCGACAGACGGATTCGACGGCGGCCGCCGTCTCCTCGCCGAGCCGCCGGTAGCGCTCGCGGTCGCGTTCGGTCAGCGGTTGGCGCAACGGCGTCGGATCGATCCGATCCAGGCCGGGAACGTCGATATCGGCAGCAGCGTCCTCCCCGGTGCCGACGCGAGCGGCGATCGCATCGGTGAGCGAACCGGTGTACCAGTCGAACTGCTCGACGGAGACGGCATCCGTGTCGAGGTCGGGAAGCTCCTCCGCCGCGATCCGATTGGCTTCGTTGTTCGCCGTAACGACCCGTAGCACCGTTCCGTCATAGCCCACCGCGGCAACGCCGGTCGGTGCCTCGCGGTCGATGACGCTATTGCCGCCCGTCAGCCAGGCGAACGAGTTCGGCTCGGCGAACCACACCGAGTCGAACTCGTGGGTGGTGAGATAGGTGTCAAGTCGCTCGCGTTTGTCCATGCGGGGTGCTGGCGTGGCGGGGTCTTGAATGCGGCGGACCCTTTCGGCGGGCGACAGAGACCGAGTCTCGTGTACGAGGAGCGTACGCGGGTGCGAGCATCGACATGTGGAGGCGATCGCCCGGAGCGAAGCGATATACAGAATGCAGACACTAGAGTGGCCACTGAAAGACAGTCCACACCTACTCGCACAGCTATCGTTCGATTCGTGTGGAAACCGTTTCAGTCGTTACTATCGAGACGGAACTCGACGGGTACGTGTTCGGGCGACTTTGACTATGGCTGACTCGGGCAATGTAAGTACGGCTGGTCCTAACTCCCGCTATCCGTGTCGTCCGACAGTCAGACCTCCGACGTGAGACCTCGCTCGCTGATCGCTCGGTTCGGCTTTCGACACCTGCTCGCGGCGACGCTCGCACTCGTTGCGGGGACGATTCTCCTCGGGATCGCTGCGAAGGCGACGGGTTCGGGACTCGCCTGCCAGCAGAACTGGCCGCAGTGCGATGCCGGGCCGTACAACCTGCTGCCGGCGAACCTGCCCAGTTTCTACGAGTGGTTCCACCGGTTCGTCGCCATGTTCGCCGGATTCGCCATCATCGGCTCCGCGATTGCTGCCTGGCGCAGCCCGACTGTCGACCGCCGAGTCGCAGCGCTGGTCGTTCTCGGGATGGTTCTCACGCCGGTTCAGGTCTACCTCGGTCGGGCGACCGTCACCCAGTACACGATGGACATCCTCTCCCTGCACTTCTGGACCGCAATTCTGATCTTTACGATGTTCGTCGTCGCGACGACGCTCGTCTGGAAGAACTCGCTGTCTACAACCCACGTGCGCGGCGCACTCGGCATCGGGTTGCTTGCCCTCCCGGCACACGTCGCCCTGAGTCCGACCGATCTCGGGATGGTGACCGAGTACACGCCGACGATGCAACTCCTCCAGTACGGCGTGACGCTGACGCTGATCGCCGCAAGCATCGTCGCTACCATGACCGGGCGCTGGCGATACGATGACCGCACGCTAGTCGGACTGCTCACCGGAACGACCGTCCTCGCGCTCGCCGTCGCCTACCTCGGTCGCCGCGCAGTCATGACGTACAGCCCAGTGCTCGATCAGTTCTACGTCGTCCTCGCCACCGCGCTGTTGCTCGCGTTCGCCGCAGGAATCTACCGCAGTGGACAGTAGTCCGCTCCTGTCGCCGTCACCGCGGCACTATTGCCGTTCGACGTCGCCTCTCTCTTATAAATAACTTCGATACCTAACGGAACCCTTCTTGTAAGTCCACGTGAATGTATGCGTGCGAATAATTTAGTAATGAGTCTCATCGCAACCGTCGCCGTCCCCGCAACGGCGTTCCCACTCGGATCGCTTCTCGACACCGCGTCCGCCCCCGAGGCGACGGTTTCTATCGAAACGACGATTCCGACCGGTGACGGTCTCATCCCCTATCTCTGGGTCCCCGCCGCTATCGCCGACACCGTCGTCGCCACGCTCGAGACGCGGTCAGTCGTCACCGACGTCTCCGTCCTCGACGAGTTCATCGAGACGGTCCTCGTGGAAATCGAGTGGACCGACGACAGCAACGGGATTCTCGCCTCGATTCGGGAGAGCGATGCGCTGGTGACGGATGCCGTCGGCACCGCAGATCGCTGGACGTTCCGACTCTGGTTCCCGTCCTACGATGCGCTCTCGCAGTTCTACAGGGACTGTGTCGACTGCGAGATCCCGATCGAACTCGTCCGTCTCCACGAGGCCGTCGGCCCGACCGGCGACGACCGATTCGGGCTGACCCAGCCACAGCGGAGCCTCATCGTCGCCGCCTACGAGGCGGGCTACTTCGACGTGCCACGCGAGACGACGCTCGTCGAACTCGGTGCCGAACTCGGAATTTCCGACTCGGCGGTTTCACAGCGGCTTCGGCGCGGGCTCTCGACGCTCATCGGGTCGACGCTCGCTATCGAGCCACACCAATCGACGCAGTCTCAGTCCTGCCAGCAATCGAGTGTCGACCCGACGCTGCACACTGCCCGGCCGCTGGATGGCGGGTCCGAGTATCGATATGACGAGACAGCGCCGTCCGCCGACGGTGACGGAACCCACGATGGCAGCCAAACCGAACCCGAACCGACTACGGATCGACCCGAAAGCCGAAACGGGACGGACTGAACGCGACTACGGGCGAACTGAACGCCGGCTGCAGGGCCGGAGACGCCGGTCACGGCCAGCCCGCAGCCACAATCGCGGCCGTTATGGGACTCAGTCTCCTTTCTCTATCCGTGCAAACCGTCACCGACAGGACGAGTAACCCGTTCGGACTCAGACCACCGTTCGACCGCACCGGCGCAGACGACCGAACGGCCGTCTTCGGCTACGGTGACGCCAACGCCGATTTCCACGTTATCGGCGACTATCCCGGCGTCCACGGCGGGAAACGAACCGGCGTCCCGTTCACCGAAACCGAGGCCGGCCTCGCAATCCAGACCGCCCTCCGCGACGTCGACCGTGATTTCGCGACGGGGCCACGGGAGCAGCCTGAACTCGACAACTGCTACTGGAGCTATCTGCACATGTGCTGTGTACCGGATGGTCACCGGCCGACCGAACAGGAATACGCGGATCTCGAGCGATACTTCGATGCCGAATTACGGGCGATCAATGCGCACATCCTGCTGCCGGTCGGCGAACGAGCGACCGATCACGTCCTTCGGGAGTACACGACACAGCGCCGGCGCGTCGATCTCGATATGCCGGCGCTTCACGCCAGCGACCTCCGCGGTCGCGGATTCATGGTCATTCCGATCAGGAACCCCGTGGAGTGGGAGGACGGCGATCAGGCGGCGCTCGTGGACAAACTGACCGCCGTTCTCGAGAGCGACTACCGGCAGACCAAAGGCGTCGCGACGCGGGTCGGATAGGCCGTTAGCGGCCGAAATGCTTTCTGATCGTCGCCCGCAGCGGCAATCCGAGTCCGCCGACGACCGGCAGCACGACGAAGGTGACGAGTTCAACCGGTAGCGTCGCGGAGCCGGTAGCCCCGAGAGCGAAGCCACAGAGCGGGGCCAGGACGGGCAGGACGTACAGGTACGAGGGCGTCCAGCCCGGCCCGCGCCTCGTGTGGCCGACGATAACGGTGAACAGGAACGGCATCAGCACCGCGCCGGCGAGCAGCGGGCCGCCGACGAGCGTCGTCGAGATGGCGAGTGCGATCGAGAGCAGGATCGTCTCGTCGATCGACACCGGGTCCCAGGACTCCTCGCGCCAGCCGAGACGCACGGCCAGCAGCGCGAGGAGCACGACGCCGACGAGGCCGGTCAATGCGGCGTACCACTGCACCGGCTCGACCGGCGGCGCGACGAGTTCGGATCTGACGATGAACTCGGTTCCAGTATCGATGCCGTAGCGACCGCTCGTGATGGCCGTCCAGAGGCCGTTCGGATCGGGGCCGATAGCGAGCAGGTCTGTCCGGAGCGTTTCGAGTGCGGTTCGGTTGCCGAGCGCGAAGTCGCCGAGGCCGAGCGCGTAGATGAGCACGGAGAGCCAGAGCAGCGTGAGCCCGAATCGTTGGCGACGCCACCAACGGGCGACGGCGTTGTTTCGGAGCCGCCGGAATCGGGTCGCTTGTTCGTCAGCATTCGAGTCTGTGCCCGCGTCCATTTCCGTCCTGGCGTCGGCTCGAGCGGTTTCCGAACGGGTCTCGGTCCCAGTCCCTGAGGACGAGGACCGACGCCGCTTCCGGCGCTGGTTCGCCCCCGTCCCAGTCCCGGTCCCAGTCGACGCCGAACTCGTCGTTCCACCTGACGACTGACGGGTTCCGGTACTTGACCCGCCTGTCTTTGAGCCCGTACTCCCCCCAGTTCGCGATGCGCTCGCCCCCGCATTCTGCGTCGTATTCGAACGCGACGACCCTGAACTCGAACCGGTACTCGACCCGGACGAACGTGCCGAACTCGCTGCGTTCGACGAACTCGTTTGCGACCGCGATGTCGACTTACTCGAGTTCGAGGAATGACCGGTTGAGCGGCCAGTCGTGCTCGAGGAGCCAGTGGACGACGAACGAGTGCTCGAACTCGACGTAGCGTCGGACCGCGAACTGGTGCCAGAACTGCGGTTGCTCGTCGTCCGGTTACTGCGGCGGTTGCCATCGCTGCTACTCGTCCCTGTTTTCGTCTTCGTTCGCTGCGTTCGTTTTTGCTTCGATCCCGTGTTCGTCCGCGACGAGCCACTCCTCGTTTCACGGCTCGAGTTCTCGCTCGATGCAGTCGCTGAACTCGTGTCGTCGGCATCGGTATCAGTATCGGCCCAGATATCGGGCGAGGGAATGCCGCTCGTCCGCTTTGCGACGTAATCCTTGTGTCCGAGACGATCGTAGGCCTGGCGCTCGACCGGATCGCTGAGGATTTCGTAGGCTTTCTTGACGGCGACGAACTGCGCCTGTGCGCGGTCGTCGTCGTTCAGGTCGGGGTGATAGACGCGGACCTGCTCGCGGTAGGCCTCCTTGAGTTCATCTTGGGAGGCGTCGGCAGAGAGTTCGAGAAGGTCGTAGAAATCCTCAGTCATAAACGATCGAGAGCGTACTGTCTAGAGTGGCGTTATTCGTGAACTGTTATAATATCAGTGTTCTCGTTGTTCGTTTTTTCTTATTAATGGTGTGTTGTTTCAAACACATACCGAGACGATGACGAACTACAGAAAATCACTCAAAAGAGTCTGTCCGACGGGTACAGACGCGCCTGGGGAGGAGTCACCACTATCGGATAGGTGGGTTTCGTCCTGCGCACTGGTTTCATGATGCATATCAGTCGTCTCAGCAACCGTTTCGGGTTCCGTTTTCCGCGCTGATTTCGACGGAGATGGTGACGGTGTCTCATCGGCTTTCCCACCGTCGTCACCATCATCACTATCGTCACCATCGTCACCGTCGTCCACCGCGGGCTGTTCCCGCTCAGTGGCGGCGACAGCACCCTCCCACCCGTCGAGACTCGTCTGATCAGCCGTCGCGAACTCGAGATTGGCCACGCGAACGCCGAGTTTCCGGACGGGTTCCGTGTCGAACTCGGTGAAGAGTTCGCGCGCGATCCGGTCGACGAGTTCGGGGTCGTCGACGGGCCCGGGGAGCGACCGGGCCCTGGTGTTGACATCGAACGGCGGGAGGACGGCCTTGACGCCGACGGTTCTGTACAACGCGCCCTCCCGTTGCGCACGGTCGGCGACGGCTGCGGCGAGGGTTTCGATCTGTTCGTATTTCGGGTCCGGATCGGAGACGGGGTCGGCGAAGGCCGATTCGCGGGAGAAGCTCTTCGGATCGCCCTTCGGTTCGACGCGGCGGTCGTCCTCGCCGCGCGCGCGGTCGTACAGTTCGCGGCCGCGTTCGCCAAAGCGGTCGACGAGCGGGTCGGGGTCCGCTTCGGCGACGTCGGCGGCCGTTTCAAGCCCTATCGCTCGGAGTTCACGCGCCGTGACGGGACCGACGCCGTGAAGCAATTCGACATCGAGCGGGGCCAGAAACTCTCGGACCTCGCCGGGCCGGACGACGGTCAACCCGTCGGGTTTGTCGAAGTCGCTTGCGATCTTGGCGGCGCTCATCGTCGGCGCGACACCGATGCTAACGTCGATGCCGACTTCGCGTCGAATGCGATCCTTGATGTGGCGAGCGAAGCCGTCCGCGACCTCCCAGGCGGTTCGCTCCGTCACGTCGAGGTAGGCCTCGTCGATGCTCACTTCACGGACGGTCTCCGCGCAGTCGTGGAGGATCGTTCGAACGTCGGCGGCGACGGACTCGTAGTAGTCCATGTCGACGGGGCGGTAGTAGCCGGTCTCTTCCCGTTCGAGTTCGGGATCGTGGTCGTCCCCCACCGGCGAGAGCGCAGCGCGGCGCGGCAGGTGCTCGAGCGCCGTCGAGATCGCCTGTGCGCTTTCGACGCCGAACTCGCGGGCCTCGTAGCTCGCCGTCGCGACGGCCCCGACCGTCTCGCCGGGTTCGTAGCCCATACCGACGACGACGGGCGACTCCTGTAAAGCAGGCTCGCGCAGGCGCTCGCAGGAGGCGTAGAAGCAGTCGGCGTCGACGTGGAGAACGATGCGGTCGGTCGTCTCCGCGGCCTCGACGCCGGGCAGTTGCGGCCCGTCAGGCATTCGTGTATTCGTGTAGAGGTAGGAGCGGGGAGTTGTGAACGTTGCGTCCGCCGCTGGTTGTTCGTCGATCGGGTCCGGCTCAGTTGTAGCCGCGCCAGCGGTGGCCACACTCGGTACACTTGAAGAATCGCGTCGGCGGCTCGTCGGCCGAGGCCGTCTGCTTCAGTGTGTACCAGGCTTCTTGGTTCCCACACTCGTCACAGACGATGTCGGTCGCCTTCGGCTTGCCCTCGAAATTCGCGTTCGCGTCGGACTCGATGACGTCGTCGTCGGTCTGGGCTTCGGTCGTGACGAACTCGTCTTCGCGCTCGCGGTCCCGCTCGCTCGTCGCACCGCAGTTCGCACAGACCATGCGATCGCCATCCGCCTTCATCATCGAGCCGCAATCGTCGCAAAACTGCATACTATCGCGTACGAACGCACGCGGCAAAAGCCCCTCGCCTTCCCGCAGTCTGCCATTTGGCGTTTCGATCAGCCGACCTGTATTCTGGCACCCGCTCCTGACGAAGCGGCACGCGAAAGCATGACCGAACCGCCGAGTTCACGATCTGCGAGTGCGTTCTCGGCCGCAGCCACCGCCTCGTCAGCGTGCTCGCGGTCGGTGATGCCGTAGACGACCGGCCCCCACGAGGACTGGCCGACGCCGGAAAGCACCGGACAGCCCTCGAGTTCTTCGACGAGTTCGCCGGCGGGCGGGCGGAAGACGCCGCCCTGGGCATCGGCGTACCACGCGCCGTTCTTGTGGCCGATCTCGCGGACGGCTTCGCCGAAGGCTTCGAGTCGGCCGGCGGCGGCCGCGGGGAGCAGTTTTCGGGTGACAACGCCGGCGAGTTCGTCCGCGATCGCGGGGTCGGCGCGTTCGACGACGGTGCGCATACTCTCGTCCTCGTCCTCGCCGCTGCGGCCGGGTTCGGCGTCGGGAACAACGACGAGAAAGCGCCAGTCGTCAGGCAGGTCGTGGCGGGCGACGACCGGGGGAACGGTCCAATCGCCCTCCTCCGGCGGGGCGGTCGTGAATCGATTCGTCGGGTGGCCGGCGTCGACGACGAAGCCGCCGTTTTCGAAGGTTGCGACGCCGACGCCGCTGCGGCCGCCGCGGCCCATGGTGGGTGCGCGGGAACGGATTTGCGGGTCACAATTGTGATTGTGATCGTGATCGGGGTCGTGATCGTGAACTCGAGCGGTCGCCGCGAGGATCGAGAGGGCGAGTTGCGTGCCGCTGCCGAGGCCGACGTGACGAGGGAGTTGCTCATCGACGGTCAGCGAAACGCCGGGAACGCCGAGGATATCGACGGCGCGGCTCGCGTACCGCCGAACGAGGGGATCGTCGGCGACGACCTCAGTTGCGCGGGTGGCGACGACGGTGACGCGAGGTTCCGCGAGGCCGATACCGATACCGCCGTAGAGGCGCTCGCGGGCGAGCGAGAGGTTCTGAAAGCCGACGTGGAGTCGAGCGCCGGCGCTGACGGTCACCCTGTCCGTGTCCGTCGCTGACGACGAGGGCGCGGGCGTGGCCGGGTCGCTCGAGTGCCGCATGGAAGTCGTGTCCATTGTATGGGTGGTTCCGGCAAGGGGGTTTCGACGCTGGCAACGCCTGACGGCAGTGCCGAAGCGACGAGAGAACCGGAGACGGTCGTGGACTGCTGTCGAGCGTTCTGTGGCCGTAAACAGCGCCCAGCGATCTCACTGCCGGTGAGTCGGACTTCGAGAGAAAGACTCGCAGATCAGTCGGATCCGCGGCAAACGCGGTCGCTATCGTTCCGGCGATCCATACTCGACGTGAACGGTCGGCGTATTCGGCGATTCGGACGCCGGAACGCCGTTCCAATCGACGACGTGGATGTTCGCCATCTCGCCGGCGAATCGGAAGCGCTGGACACCGACGTCGATCGTTCCCTCGGCGACCTTTTCGGAGACGATTGTCGCCTCCGCGACCGGGTCGTCCGCGAGCATCTCGATCTCGCCGTCGACGGCGATCTCGAACGTCGAGGGGACGCCGCGTCCCACGATCGTGACGAGGTTCGGAAACTGTTCAGCTGATTGTACGCTCGTATCCTGTGATACCGGATCGTCGCGTGCCATGCTTCGATGAGCTAAACGCCAGGATATAAGCTTTCTTCCTCCGGAATCGTTCAAAATCCGTGACCATCAGGCGTAGACGACTTCATTCGTCCGATCCGCCGCTTCGCCGTCCGGCGATCCACGCACTCGCCGCTGGAAAGAACGTCCGAGAAACGGTGACTTATGGTTCCCCGCCACAAGGTCCGAGCATGAGCAGCGACGAGTTCGACTACGGCAAAGACGAGCGCCTTCGGAGCCGCGAGGTCACCGAAGGTCCTGACAAGGCACCCCACCGCGCAATGTTCCGCGCGATGGGGTTCGACGACGAGGACCTCTCCTCGCCGATGATCGGCGTTCCGAACCCGGCAGCGGACATCACGCCGTGTAACGTCCACCTCGACGACGTCGCCGAATCGGCCCTCGACGCTACCGACGAGGCCGGCGGCATGCCCATCGAGTTCGGCACGATCACGATCTCGGACGCGATTTCGATGGGGACCGAGGGGATGAAAGCGTCGCTCATCTCGCGGGAACTCATCGCCGACAGCGTCGAACTCGTCACGTTCGGCGAGCGCATCGACGGGCTCGTCACCGTCGCGGGCTGTGACAAGAACCTGCCCGGAATGATGATGGCCGCGATCCGGACGGACCTCCCCTCCGTCTTCCTCTACGGCGGGTCGATCATGCCGGGCCAGCACGAGGGCCGGGACGTGACCGTCGTCAACGTCTTCGAGGGGGTCGGCACCTACGCCGCCGGCGAGATGGACGCCGATGAACTCGACGACCTCGAGCGCGACGCCTGCCCCGGGGCGGGCTCGTGCGGCGGGATGTACACCGCGAACACGATGGCTTCCCTCTCGGAGGCGCTCGGCCTCGCACCCCTGGGAAGCGCGTCTCCGCCCGCCGAGGACGAGGAGCGCTACGAGGTCGCCCGCCGCGCGGGTGAACTCGCCGTCGAAGTCGTCGAAGAAGACCGCCGTCCCTCCGATATTCTCACGCGCGAGTCCTTCGAAAACGCCATCGCGCTCCAGACCGCCGTCGGCGGCTCCACGAACGGCGTCCTCCACCTGCTCGCGCTCGCCCGCGAAGCCGGCGTCGACCTCGACATCGAGGACTTCGACGACATCTCGCGCCGGACGCCGAAGATCGCCGACCTCGCCCCCGGCGGCGACCGCGTGATGAACGACCTCCACGAGATCGGCGGCGTGCCGATCGTCATCCGCCGCCTGCTCGAAGCCGACCTGTTCCACGGCGACGCGATGACCGTGACCGGGCGGACCGTCGCGGAGGAACTCGACCGACTCGACCTGCCGGCCGACGACAACGTTTCCGCGGACTTCCTCTACCCCATCGACGATCCCAAGGAGGACGAGGGCGCGATCAAGATCCTCTCGGGCAACCTCGCCCCCGACGGCGCGGTGCTCAAGGTCACCGGCGACGACGAGTTCTACCACCAGGGGCCGGCCCGGATCTTCGAGGACGAGGAGGGTGCCATGGAGTACGTCCAGGAGGGTCACATCGAGAGCGGCGACGTGATCGTCATCCGCAACGAGGGACCCAAGGGCGGTCCCGGTATGCGCGAGATGCTCGGCGTCACCGCGGCCGTCGTCGGCGCGGGCCACGAGGACGACGTGGCGCTCATCACGGACGGGCGCTTCTCCGGTGGCACGCGCGGCCCGATGATCGGCCACGTCGCCCCCGAGGCGTTCGTCGGCGGCCCCATCGGCCTACTCGAAGACGGCGACGAGATCACGGTCGACATTCCCGACCGGACGCTCGATGTCGACGTTGGAGCGGATGAACTCGCGACGCGCCGCGAGGAGTGGGACCAGCCGGATCCGGCCTACGACAACGGCGTGTTAGCGAAGTTCGGTCGGGATTTCGGCTCGGCGTCGAACGGAGCGGTGACGAATCCGGGGCTTAAATCCGACATAGACGAAGCGTAAGCACCGTCTACCGGCCGCTCCCCCTTCTATTTCCTGCACGAGATTTTCCCCGAACTATCACCGAGGGACGAGTAGATGTACAAGTACTGTCTCGAGTGTGACTGGCAGTTCGATACGGCGGGCGACCACACCGAGGCCGAGATTTCGAAACGCGCAATCGAGCACTTCGTCGAAACGGGACACACTGTCGATTCACTCCGCTTGCCACCGCCAGTCGTGCGCAGAAATTGACGCGACTGGCTTCCCTCTGGTGGGCTTGTACGTTGTGCACTGCCACCGCGGCCGCCTGCTCTCAGCGAGCAGCGATCGGGCGGGTGACTGACTGCTGACTGCTTACGGCTGACTGCTTACCGCTTACCCGCGACGGTCGAGAATTCGCTCGATAATCAGCCGCGTCGAAAGGAGTTCATCCTCGTGGGCGGGGTCGCGCCCGCTCGCACGCTCGACCGTACAGTCGATATTCCGCCGGTCGAGTTCAGCCTGGATCGCCGCCGGGTCGTGGTGTTGGTCGTGGCCGAGGACGATGACGTCCGGGTTGATCCGTTCGATCGGGACGAAGATGTCTTCTTCGTGCCCGAGGAGGGCCTCGTCGACGGGTTCGAGTGCGTCGACGACATCGCGTCGCTGGGCCGCCGAGCAGATCGGCGCTTCCTTGTGATCGACGTTTGCCTTGCGGGCGACGATCACGTACAGTTCCTCGCCCATCGCGGCGGCCTCTTCGAGATAGTGGACGTGACCCGGATGGAGAATATCGAAGGTGCCCTGGGCGATGACCGTTCGAAAACTCGTCTCTGTGTTCGAGCGGCTGTTTCTGTCGGTGTCTCGGTTCGTGTTCGTTCCCCCATCCGTATCCGTACCCCCGTCCGCGTCTGCGTCCGTATCCGATCGTGAATGTGCTCGCCGCTCGTCCGACTGAGATGCTGAGTCTGTCATACGTCCGTAGCTTGCTCGGCTCGTTGCCGTTTGTCGTGCGTGGTCTGTCGCGGTCGTCCGCCGTCGTTTCGTCGGTGCTCGTCGCCTTCAGCCATCGGCTGTCACCGGAGTTCCTCGTCGATATCCGCCTGCGTGAAATCGAAGAAGTCCTCGGTCTCGGGCAAGTCGACGTCGATCACGTTCAGGGTCGTTCGCTTCCCCTGCGAGTCGAACGCCTTCCAGTCGTGTTGGCGGTACGGCGCGCCGATAATGATGTGGACGCTGCCGCGACCGAAGGTCTGTAGATCCGCACTGCTCGGGCTGATAACGCCGTTCGGGTGGGAGTGAACGCTTCCGAGTGACTTCACGTCGTTCGGAATTTGGCTCGTCTTGACCGTCGCGCTCACGCTGTTGGATTCGGTCCCCGGCACCACGAGAACGTCCGTGATGACGAGTCCGTCCTGCTCCAGTCCCAGTCGCTCCGCCTCGGTTCCTCGCAGAAATCCCATATACTCGTTCGGATGGGACGCCTCCGAAGACTCCATGGCGAACTCGAGGGTTTCCTCGGCGATACCGAGGATCTCGTTCGAGCGAAACAGCGCGTCGAGCAGCCCCATATCACCTCCTGCGGCCTTGCGGTTGCTAAACGTTCCGATGCAGCGGCTCCTCCCGATTCCAGTACGATCCGTTCCCACACCACACCCCGAAGACCGTCCGGCAGTCACTCGCCGGCGTTGTTACTACTCGCTACAACCGATAGAACCCGATGAACGTCGTCTTCTGCGGCCCTGCGGGCAGTCCGAGACTGTCGTCGCTGCTTGACAAGGGTTATACGCGGCCATCACTAACCCGACATTCAAGATGACACGTGAGGCCGCCGGGGTCCCCGGCGACGACGACGGGGATTCCGTCGTCTACGATCTCGATGCTGACTGTACCGCAGACGATGTCGAACGAAACCAGCCCTATCTCGCCGAAATTAACGGCATTGTCGACTATGGCGTCTTCGTTGATCTCTCCGAAAGCGTCTCCGGACTCGTCCACGAGTCCGTTCTCGAAGGCACCTACGCCGTCGGCGACGAACTCGTCGTCGAACTCGAAACCGTCCGGGATAACGGCGATATCGCCTTCGAACCCGCCGACATCGATGTCGAGGGTGACGAGTATACCGTCGAAGGTATCTCTCACGACTACACGCTGACCGGAACCAACCGCCTCGAGAGTTCGATCGGCGAACAGATCCACGTCGAGGGCGAGGTCGTGCAGGTCAAACAGACCGGCGGCCCGACCATCTTCCACATCACCGACGAGTTCGGCGTCGTCCCCTGTGCGGCATTCGAAGAGGCCGGCGTTCGCGCCTATCCGCAGGTCGAAGTCGGCGACGTGGTCCGCGTTACGGGGACGCCCGAACACCGCGAGGGATCGGTCCAGATCGAAGTCGACGGGCTCTCGAAACTCGAGGGGGAAATCGCCGAGGAAGCCCGCGAGCGACTCGATACCGCACTCGAAGAGCGCGCCAAGCCACACGATGTCGACTCGCTGATCGACTGGCCCGCGTTCGAAAAGCTGCGACCGAACCTGGAGGAGGTCGCAACGTTGCTTCGCCGGACGGTACTCGAGGGCCGCCCGATCCGCGTGCGCCACCACGCAGACGGCGACGGGATGTGTGCTGCCGTCCCCGTTCAGATCGCACTCGAGCGGTTCATCGCCGACGTTCACGAGGACGAAAACGCGCCCCAGCACCTCATAAAGCGTCTGCCCGCGAAGGCCCCGTTCTACGAGATGGAAGACGCCACGCGGGACTTGAACTTCGCGCTCGAAGACCGCGAAAAACACGGCCAGCAGCTCCGCTGCTCCTGATGCTCGACAACGGCTCGACGGCCGAGGACGTGCCGGCCTACGAGGCGCTGACCCACTACGACATTCCGATCGTCGCGATTGATCACCACCACCCCGATCCCGACGCTGTCGGCGACCTCCTCGACGCCCACGTCAACCCCTACCTCCACGACGAGGACTACCGGATCACGACGGGCATGCTCTGTGTCGAACTCGCCCGGATGATCTACCCGGACATCACGGACGAACTCCGCCACGTCCCCGCCGTCGCCGGTCTCTCGGACCGCTCGAAGGCCGACGCGATGGACGACTACATCGAACTCGCTGCCGACGAAGGCTACGACGAGGATCGGCTGCAGGACGTCAGCGAAGCCCTCGACTACGCCGCCTTCTGGCTGCGCTATAACTCCGGCGACCAACTGATTCAGGACCTGCTCCAGATCGACAGCGACGACGAGGAACGCCACCGCGAACTCATCTCGTTCTTCGCCAACCGCGCCCGCGAAGAAGTCGACGAACAACTCGACGCCGCCATGCCCCACCTCGAACACGAGGACCTGGACAACGGTGCTCACCTCTACCGGATCGACGTCGAAAACTACGCCCACCGCTTTACCTATCCCGCACCGGGCAAGACCACCGGCGAAATTCACGACCGCAAGATCGAGGAAACCGGCGACCCCGTCATCACGGTCGGCTACGGCCCCGACTTTGCCGTCCTGCGCTCCGACGGCGTCCGCCTCGACATCCCGCAGATGGTCTCTGAACTCGAAGACGAAGTACCGGGCGGCGGCGTCTCCGGCGGCGGCCACCTCGTCGTCGGCTCGATCAAGTTCGTCAAAGGCAAACGCGAGGACGTCATCGACGCGCTGGTCGAGAAGATGGAAGAGGCAGAGATCGACGAGGCGCTCTCGAGCGCAGCGCCGATCGACGACGACTAACTCCGGTCATCCGGCGCGCCGATTTGCGCCTGCAGCTTGCCGTTGAAGAACTCGTTCCAGAATAGCGGTCGTAAAACGCGGATTTCTCTCTTTCTCTCAGTCCGATCCGTGACGGGGCGTGAACCCGCAGTCTACACACTCGAAGGAGTCGTAGCTGACCGCGAGTTCACCGGCGCAGGATGGACAGCGGTACGTCGTGTCGGTATCGCGTTGGGTGATTGCCATGGTTGGAGTCGAGGGATCAGCACCAATAAGCGCACCTATTATGGAGACTGAAGTATCCAGTGACATTAAAACACATACGTCATTCGGTATCGAGCGGACTGTCGGACGGTCCCACTGGTGGATCGAGTTCGCAAGCCGGGACGCGCCGAGTCTCTAGAACTGGTACCGTCGCTCGTCGTCCATCGTCGGATACTGGTCCGCGCCGGTCATCTCGTCGAAGGTCATCCCAGAGAGGTACTCGTCGTACGTGACATCGAAGCCCGAACGGAGGTGGAAATCGAGCGATTCGGTCTCGACGCTCGACTGAAAGAGCATGTGGATCGCGCGCCGAACGAGTTCGTCCGTTTCGTCGGGTTCGAGCGCCGTTTCGAGCATCGCGAGTTCGTTTCGGGTTTCGCGGTCGAGCGAGACGGTGAGATCGTCGTCGAACTCGCTGTAGGAGTCTTGCATTGCCGCGGAGAGGTCGTCGAGGCTCATAGCGGGTGGAGGTGTGCCCGCTGGAAAATCTTTTCGTGGTGTCGTCGGCAGCGAGTCGGCAGCGAGTCGGTAAGAGTCAATGGAAGTCGAGATCGGGTTGGAATCCGGAATCGGGGCTGGAATCGCCGTCGGCAGACGAACTCGAGTTCACTCGCCGAGCCGTCGCGTTGCAGCATCGTGAACGCGTTCGAGCACGACAGGGTTGTCGCTCGGCCGGCCGACGCTTACCGCGTCGGCCCCGTACTCGGCGTACTCGCGTACGGTTTCGTCGTCGCGGACGCCGTTGTTGGCGATGACGAACAGGTCCGTCGCGGCGGTGATATCGCCGATGACCGACTCGGTGTCCATCGCGTCGACGTGGACGAACGAGGCCCCTGCACGCTCGAGTTCACGAGCGAGTGCCGGCAGTTCGACGCCGGGAACCTCCGCGCGGACTTTCGTGCCGACGGTGACACCGGTGGCTGCGGCCGCCTCGACGTAGCCGGTGAGTCGCTCGCGGTCGGCCAGTAACGTCTCGCCGCAGCCGACGGCGCAGAGTTCGTCCTGTCTGCAGTGGGCGTTGATCTCCAGGAAGGCGTCGTGGCCGTCACAGATGCGAGCCGCCTCGACGATCGGGTCCGGCGTCGCACTGCGGACGTTGAACGCGGGCTGGATCGGTGCGTCCGCGAGGTCCCCGAGTTCGCGGTCGATGAAGGCGAGCGGATCGTCCGGGATGAACTCGGTGCGGTCGCGGGCGACGAGTTCTCGCGCCGCTGCTCTGGCGTCTGCGTCGAGGGCGATGCCACCGAGGAACGCGGCCCCGGCGTATTCGGAGCCGGCGCGTGCCCAGTCGGCGTTCGATTCGCCGCTGAGGCTGGCGAGTGCGAGCGGAGGCGTGAACATCGTGACTCAACTGACGATGTCGATCGCTTCGGCGACCGCACGGATAACTCGTCTGGCATCCGCTTGGGAGTCGATTCGGATGTCCGTCTGAATCGTCGGGCGGTCGAACTCGGCGTCGTCGTCCGTGTCGATCACGTACGCGTCGGCGAACGGATAGGCGGTCGCGAGTCCCGACGTGCTCGGCTCCGCGTTGACCGCCTGCATCAACTCGCCGGCCGGCCCGGAGAAGGCGTCGTCGCCGAGGAACGGGGAGACGACGACGACCGTCGTCTGGGCGAGTGCCTCCGCAAACCCGGGCAGCGCGAGCATCGGCCCGATACTCGTTACCGGATTCGACGGGCCGATAACGACGGTATCGTCGAGCGCCTCGAGCACGCCCGGCGCTGGCTCTGCCGTGGACGAGCCGCGGAACTCGACGGTATCGACGGACGGCTCGCCCCGACGGCCGACCCAGTACTCCTGGAAGTGCATCATTCCCTCCGGCGTGTGGATAAGACTCGCAACGGGGTCGTTACTCATCGGCAGGAGGTCGACGTCAAGTCCGAACGCGTCGGCGAGTCGCGCGGTCGCCTCGCTCAGCGTCTGCCCTTGATCGAGGAGACTCGTCCGCGTGATGTGGACGGCTCGGTCCCTGTCGCCGATCGTCATGAACTCGGCGACCCCGGAAAAGCGCCGCCAGTTCGCGAGTTCACGGCCGGCGGTCTGTTTTTCCGTCGGAAGATACTGCGGTCCCTCGGGAAGGTCGGCGGCCGAGGCGATGTCCATCAGCGCCGAATTGGTTCGATGCGTGTCGTCGTCGATGCCCCACCATCGCTCCCGATCGAGAATCCCACCGCCCTGAAAGAGCAACGTATCGACGTCCGGCGAGACGAACAGTCCGCCGAGTTCGATGTCGTCGCCCGTGTTGGCGACGATCGTCGTCTCCTCCGGTGAGAACGCGACGCCGGCACCGTCTAACAATTTCGGCGTTCCGGTGCCCCCGGAGAGGAAGGTAACCATATCCCAGACTCTCGCCTGTGAGTACTTAATCACTTGTGGCCACGGCCGTGGTACCATTGCTCACGGACCGTGCCGACGACGCGGCGAAGACGGCTATCGATTCCAGGGCGCTTCGTCGGAATCGACCACCCGCTCACCGCGATCGAGTTCGTTGATCTCGCTGAACTCGTCCTCGCTGAGATCGATCTCGCGCGCCGCGTAGTTCTCGCGGATGTGGTCGCCGGTCGCTTTTGGGATCGGGACGACGCCGTCGCGCTGGCAGTGCCAGGCGAGCGAGATCTGGATCGGATCGGAATCGTGGGCGGCTGCGATCTCCTGGAGCGTCTCGCTCTCGGCGAGTTCGCCGCGGGCGATCGGGCAGTACGCGACCGTCTGTATCTCTCGTTCCCGAGCGATTGAGACGAGTTCGTCCTGCTGGAGCCACGGGTGGAGTTCGATCTGGTGGGCGAGAAGCGGCGACTCGAGGGTGTCGACGGCTTCGCGGAGGAGATCCGGGGTAAAGTTGCTCACGCCGACGTGGCGGGTCAGTCCCTGTGTTCGGGCCTCGTCGAACGCCGGCAGGGTGTCTTCCGGGTCGTAGGCACCGGTCGGCCAGTGAACGTACAGCAGGTCGACGGTATCGACGCCGAGGCGGTCGAGGCTCTCGCGGGTCGTCTCGAGAACGTCGTCGCCGGCCAGGTTCGAGGGGTGGACCTTCGTCGCGAGGAAGAGCTCGTCGCGGTCGACATCGGTTTGCTCGAGGGCGCGACCGACGGCCCGTTCGTTGTCGTACATCTGAGCGGTGTCGACGTGTCTGTAGCCCGTTTCGAGCGCCGTGAGGACGGCGTCGGTACAGCTCTCGCCGTCGTGGCCGGACGTGCCGAACCCCGGCTGTGGAAGTCGTGTGGGTGGTGACATGTTCGACCGTACGCCGAGGTCGTACTCGGGCGTGGGGGAACCGGCAAATGGGAACGGGAACGAGAACGAGAACGGGACGGGAACGAAAACGAGCGTTAGTCGCCGATCCAGTCCGCGAAACTGCCGTCGAGAAGCGTCTCGCGCTGCCGGTCGACGTACCGCCGTTGCATCGTTTCGATCGCCGTCTCGAGATCCGCACCGTCCGCAACCGCCGCGCGAACCTGCTCGCGTTTCCACCGTGCCGGCGTCACCCGCTGACGGACGCGCCGGCGCAGCGGGTAGAGGTACTTCGCCGCCTGCTCGTCGGTCAGTCCACGGGTGGTCAGGCCGTCCTCGGCATGTGCGAGCAGGTCGTCGTAGAGCGCCAGCGTGTCCGTCGTTTCCTTGCCGTCGTTCGTGATCCAGACCAGCTCCGCATCGAGTCCGTCGCGCATCGCGGCGTAGAAGTTCTCGCGGGCGGTCTGCCAGTCGAGTTCGTGGACGGGGTGCTCGAGTTGGACCAGACTCTCGAGCAGGCCGGCGAAGGCGGCCAGGAAAGAAATGGAGTCTCGAACCGTCGGCTGGGCGGGAATCGGCCTGAACTCGATGCGCGCGTTCGCGGCCGAGCGCGTCGGGCCGCCGAAGACGGGGCGCACCCAGCGCCAGTAGGTGCCGTGCTTGCGCCGGAAGTGGGGGAACTGGTCGTCGAAGCGCTCGCCGGCCTCGACGGGCATGGGGACCATCGTGTCGTCGCTGGCAACCCGGTCGATCGCCTCGTCGACCGATTCGAGATCGTGTGGGAATCGAACCTTCCCCTCGCCCGTGTTCGGGTCGTTCAACACGGTCTCGAAGACGCTAATGCGGTGTTCCCTCCAGCCGTCTTCGAGGATGTCCGCGGCGGTCGCCCCGTCGTCGTAGAGATCCGCGGGGAAAAAGGGCGAGTTCACGCCGAGCGCGAGCAGCGGGCCGGCGGTTCGGACGGCGTAGTTGAAGTACGCGGGGAGGTCGGGCGCGTGGGGGACCTGGTAGTGGGGCTGGATCGACGTGATGAGGCTCTCGGGCATGACCGTATCGGCCCGCAGCGAGACGTGCGGCGCGTCGATACGCATGCCGGCCGCGTCGGCTCGATCCGTGTTGGCCATCGCGTGGTAGCGCGCGGAGTCACTCATGTTCGTCGCTGCACGGATCGACTGCGCGTTGCCGTCCACACTATCGACGGTGCGCTCGACGCTGTCGGTGAGGTACGTCGTCGCATCCTCGCCTTCCGGCGGAATCGTCCAGAGGCCGTCGCTGACCAGCCGCATCCGATCGGACTTGGTCACCTTCAGCGCCGTCTGCAAGCGTGCTTTGACCTCGGACTCCTGAGCGGCGAGTCCGTGGACGTTCAACGGCTGTGGACTGGTCGTCATCTCGGCGTTGTGGAGTCCGAGTTCTTTCTCGAAGCCGATGAGTTCGAGCAGGCGACGGGGCACCCGCCGCAGCGCGCAGTCGTCGTCCTTGATCGCGTAGAACTCGTACTCGAGGCCGACGATCGCCTGGGGGTTGTCGAAGACGCCGTCCTCGACTTCCTCCTTGATCACCTCGGCGTCGGCTTCGGCTCGCTCGCGAAAGCCGTCGGCGTCGACCGACAACACGTCCGCGACCCGCGCCGCGAGGTCCGCTGTTGGCATACCTCCCTGTGCGAGCGCGACCGGTTTAAAGGTCGTCCTCGACCCTGCACGCTCGGGTGGCTGTCGTGACCGCTCGGGGGCCGAGACCACGGCGGATACGTTTGAACGCTATCCGCTAGCAAGTCGAGATTGTCACCGGTAGTCGACCGGTCTCAGAACCGTTTTAGGCACCCCGGCGATAGACACCGCCGATGGAGTTCGCCACGTTCGCCGACCGTGTCGCCGCGATCGACGCCGAATCCGCGGACCTCGAAATCGTCGCCCACGTTCGCGATCTGTTTGCAGACGCCGGCGACGACCTCCCCGTCGTCGCTCGATTCGTCCAAGGCCGCGTCTTTCCCGCCTGGGATTCGACCACGCTCGACATCGGTCCGAACACCTGCTACGAGGCCATCGCCCGCGCGGCGGGGACGAACGTCGACGCGGACGACGTGGAGAAGCGCCTCGCAGAGCGCGGCGAAATCGGCGACGTGGCGGCGAGTTACGATTTCGGCGGCCAGCAGGGACTGGGCGCGTTCACCGGCGGCGGTGGCGATAGCACCGGCAGCAGCGGCGGCGACCTCACCGTCCGCGAAGTCGACGACACGCTCACTGAACTCGCGGCCGCCGAGGGCGCGGGCAGCCAGGACCGAAAGGTCGACCTCCTCTTCGGGCTGTTCAACCGTTGTTCGAGTTCAGAAGCGCGCTACCTCGCCCGCCTCGTCCTCTCGGAGATGCGCATCGGCGTCGGCGAGGGAACGGTCCGGGATGCGATCGCCGAAGCCTTCGACGCCCCCGAGGACCGCGTCGAACGCGCCCTGCAGGTTTCGAACGATTACGGACAGGTCGCGCAAGTTGCCTGCGACGAGGGCGTGTCGGGGCTGGACGAGATCGAACTCGAACTCGGCCGGCCGGTTCAGGCGATGCTCGCCCAGGCGGGGACCGTCACGGACGCCCTCGAGGAGTGGGACGAGGCCGGCGTCGAGTGGAAGTACGACGGGGCTCGCATCCAGTTACACCACGATCCGGACGGCCAGACGCGCGTCTTCTCGCGGAACATGGAGGAAGTGACCGACGCGCTGCCGGAGGTCGTCGAGTTCGCCGCGGAAACGCTCGACGAGCCAGTCATCCTGGACGGCGAAGTGGTTGCGATCGACGAGGACGAGAATCCGCTGCCGTTTCAGGAGGTGCTCAAGCGCTTCCGGCGCAAGCACGACGTGGCGAAGGCTCGCGAGGACGTGTCGGTCCGTCCGGTCTTCTTCGATTGTCTCCACGCTGGGGGTACCGACCTGCTCGAAGCGCCGCTGACGAGCAGACACGAGCGTCTCGAGTTGGTGCTCGCCGCTGGGCCGGGTCAGCCTCAGGACCGGGATCAAGACCAGAACCAGGACCAAGATTCCGCCGAGATCGACGGCCTCTCGCTGCTGTGGCTCACCGACGATCCGGACGAGATCGAGGCTATCGACGCCGACGCGCTCACAGCCGGCCACGAGGGGATCATGCTCAAGAACCCCGAGTCGGCGTACTCGCCGGGCCGGCGCGGAAAGAACTGGCGAAAACGCAAGCCCGACGTGGAAACCCTCGACTGCGTCGTCACCGGCGCGGAGTGGGGCGAGGGTCGCCGGGCGACCTTCCTCGGCACGTTCGAACTCTCCGTGCGCGACGGCGACGACCTCGAGACGGTCGGGAAGGTCGCAACCGGAATCACGGACGAGAAACTGGAAGAGCTGACCGAACTACTCGACCCCCACATCGCCGCCGAGGAGGGGCAGAACGTTGAACTCGAACCCGCGGTCGTCTTCGAGGTCGGCTACGAGGAGATCCAGGCGTCGCCGACGTACTCATCGGGCTACGCGCTTCGCTTCCCGCGATTTGTGGGCGTTCGGTACGACAAGGATCCCGAGGGGGCGGACACGCTCGAGCGGCTCCGGAACCTGCAGTAGGCCGTCAGGACACCGTCTCGAGCGGCTTGCGTTCGTCGTTTTCCGCGAGTTCAATTTCCCGAATCGTGTTCTACGACTATCGAATAAGTACGACTGTCGCGTGTGAACGCTAGTCACTACCGTTCCGTGCGAGACCGTCGACACAGGTGAGCACCCTTAAGAGCCACGACGAACAGGATTCGCGTATGCAACCGCGCGACCTGTCCGATCACGTCGCCTACGAGGCGGGTCGAGGCATCGAGGAGGTCGCCCGTGAACTCGGGCGCGACCCCTCGGAGTTCGTCAAACTCGCCTCGAACGAGAACCCGCTCGGGCCCTCGCCGGCGGCCGCCGAGGCCATCCGCGAGGCTGCCTCGAACGTCAGTTCGTACCCGAAGTCCGCCCACACCGACCTTACCGACGCCGTCGCCGACCGCTGGGGCGTCTCCTCCGCCCAGGTCTGGCTGGCAAACGGCGGCGACGGCGCGCTCGATTACCTCTCGCGGGCCATGCTCGAGCCCGGCGACGACGTCCTCGTCCCGACGCCCGGCTTCGCCTACTACGGGATGAGCGCGCGATTCCACCACGGTGACGTCCGCGAGTACGCGCTCGACCGTGAAGACGAGTTCACCCAGACCGCAGACACCGTCCTCGACGAATACGAGGGCGAGCGCATCGTCTACCTCACCAGTCCGCACAACCCGTCGGGGTCGACGATCGAACTCGCGGAGATCGAGCGTCTCGCCGACGAAACCGACGCGGAGACGCTCGTCGTCGTCGACGAAGCCTACGGCGAGTTCGCCGAGACCGACAGCGCCCTCTCGCTCGTCGAGGGGCGGAACGGCTTCGACGCTCGCGACGATATCGCCGTCTTACGGACGTTCTCGAAGGCCTACGGCCTCGCCGGGCTTCGCCTCGGCTACGCCGTCGTTCCCGAGGAATGGGCCGACGCCTACGCCCGCGTGAACACCCCCTTCGCCGCGAGTGAACTCGCCTGTCGGGCTGGCCTTGCCGCCCTCGAAGACGGCGACCACGTCGAGCAAACCGTCGAGACGGTCCGCAAGTCCCGCGCCGCCATGCGCGAGGAAATCGACGCACACGTCTGGGAGAGCGCGGGGAACTTCGTCCTCGTCGACGTGGGTGACGCGACCGCAGTCGCCGACGCGATGCAAGAGCGCGGCGTCATCGTTCGCGATTGTACGAGTTTTGGCCTCCCGGAGTGCATCCGCATCACCTGCGGTACCGAGGCCGAAACCGAGCGCGCGATCGAGACGGTTTCCGACGTCCGTGCCGACTTGGACCTCGAACACGAGTCCGACCGCGAACGAGAGGTGGCCGACACGTGAGAATCGCGATCACCGGCACGCCGGGAACGGGGAAAACGACAGCGACCCAACTGCTCAAATCCCGACTCGGCGAGCCCGTAGAAGCGTTCGAACTCGTCCACCTCAATCAGGTACTCGAGGACGAGGGTCTCTACACCGAGGTCGACGCCAATCGAGAGAGCAAGGTCGCAGACCTCGACGCGCTAGCGGAGTGGCTCGCAGCGCGCGAGGGGAATCGTATCGTCGAATCCCACCTCGCACACCACTTCGACGCCGACCGCGTCGCCGTCCTCCGGTGTGCGCCTACTGAACTCGAGACGCGCCTGCGCGAGCGCGGGGAAACCGACGCCAAGGCTCGCGAGAACGCAGAGAGCGAAGCACTGGACGTGATTCTCTCGGAAGCCGTCGACGAACACGGTCTCGAGTCGGTCTACGAAATCGATACGACCGACCAAGCACCCGAGGCGGTCGCGAACGAACTCGTGGCCGTCGTAACCGGCGACCGGGAGCCAAGTGCCGGAGACGTTGACTTCATGGGGTATCTGACATGACACTCGATAGATTCAGACCGTACGTCTCGCGATTTCTGGACCCGTTCGTCACCGGCTTCGACCGCGTCGGTATGACTCCCAATGGGGTGAGCGTCCTCGCGTTCGGCATGGCCGTCCTGGCCGCTGGCGCGTTCTTCCTCGGCGGGCGGGCGGACCCGGTCTGGTATCTCGTCGCTGCGGTTCTCGTCTTCGTCAACGGCTGGCTCGACATCGTCGACGGCGCACTCGCCCGCGAACAGGAGGTCGCCTCCGCGGGCGGCGACCTGCTTGATCACGTCCTCGACCGCTACGCCGACATCGTCATCATCGGCGGTCTCGCGGCCGGCATCGGTAACTACCTGCTCGGCTTCCTCGCCGTCACGGGCGTCGTCATGACCTCCTACCTCGGGACCCAGGCCCAAGCCGTCGGCCTCGACCGCGTCTACGGCGGCCTCGTCGGCCGCGCCGACCGCCTCGCGATCATCGGCATCGTCGGCGTCCTCGCGTTCCCCGTTTCGGGTGACCTCGGCGGGCTGACGCTGGTCGGCTGGCTGCTGGTCTTCCTCGCCGTCGTCGGCCACCTGACCGCTCTCCAGCGGTTCTTTTACTCCTGGTCTGCGCTGGATTGAGCTCGGTTTCAGGCATCCGGATTTCGGAGACAGGCGTTTCGTGACGGGGAGTTCGGTTCCAACGAGACCGTTCTTCTCTGCGACAGGGCCGCGCCGCATGGTTTATGACTCGCCGGAATATAGGTTCACTCATGGTTCAGTGCGAGATGTGTGGCGCCGAGACGTCGTCTCCGAAGACCATCAAGGTCGAGGGCGCGAAGTTAGACGTGTGCGCGGACTGTACCGACTTCGGAACCGAGGTCAAACAGCCCTCGAGTTCGAACACGTCCACTAAGTACTCGACTGGGTCGTCCTCGAGTTCAGATGGCCAATCCGGTGGGTCGGCCTCGAGTGGGACGAGTTCGTCGTCCTCATCCTCGAGTTCACAGCGCCGGTCGGACATGTTCGACGACATGGATGAACTCGCGCCGGATTATGATGATCTCGTTCGCTCGGCCCGCGAGGAGCAGGGCCTCAGCCAGTCTGATCTGGCGAACGAACTCAACGAGAAGTCGAGTCTCATCCACAAGATCGAGCGGGGTGATACATTGCCGAGCGATCGCGTCCAGTCGAAACTCGAGCGTTTCCTCGAAATCAATCTGAGCGCGGAGGGTGGGTCGAGCGAGGACTCCGAGTGGTCCGGTGGCTCTTCCTCGGGCAGTTACACGCTCGGTGATGTCGTCAAGCGGAAGGATTGAGGACGGATCGCGGATAACAGATAGCGGATGCCGAATCGCAGCGAGAGCAGGACAGTGAGAGACCGAGTCGGTTACAACCCGCCGTCGACCGCGAGTATTGCCGCGAGTCGGTCGTCGACTCGCAAGCTATTTCTTTCGCGGGACGGGCCTCTCTGCTATGTTCGTCCTCGTCAACCTGAAGACGTATCCGTGTGATCCGGTCGCCGTTGCGGAGGCCGTCCGCGACGTAAACGAGACAACTGACGCTCGCCTGGCCGTTGCGCCCCAGGCAGCCCACCTCGAACGCGTCGCCGAGACCGGCGTCGAGACGTGGGCGCAGCACGTCGATCCGATCGACTACGGGAGCAACACGGGACACGCGCTCGCCGAGTCCGTCGCCGAGGCGGGCGCGGTCGGGACGCTGATCAACCACTCCGAGCAGCGCCTGAAACTTGCAGATATCGACGGCTCCGTTCAGGCAGCACGGCGGGCCGACCTGGAAACCGTCGTCTGCGCGAACAACCCGGCCCAGATCGGTGCTGCGGCGGCGCTCGGCCCCGACGCCGTCGCCGTCGAACCCCCCGAACTCATCGGCACCGGCACGCCGGTCAGTCAGGCCGATCCCGACGTCGTCGAGGACGCCGTCAACGCCGCGGCCGGCGTCGATTCCGAGGTATCCGTGCTCTGCGGTGCCGGCATCAGCACCGGCGACGACGTGGTCGCCGCGGGTGAACTCGGTGCCGAAGGCGTCCTGCTCGCAAGCGGCGTCGCGAAGGCAGACGATCCGACGGCGGCGCTCGAAGCGCTCGTCGACCCGCTCTAACGCGACCCGACGCGAAGCCGACCAGCCCGACGACTTTTCTCTCGCCGTGCCGATGACTCGCATATGACCGACCAGCGACCCGTCGGTGTCGCACTCGAGAACCGGCTCATGAGCCACGGCATCTACGTCACCGCGTTCGAAACGGCGGGAAGCGACGGAAACACGACGGCCGAAACGGCGGATGCAGCTATCGACGATGGCACGCGAATCGAACTCGAATACGAGACCGTCTCGGAAGTCCCTGGGATCACGAGCGACGAAGTTGGAGCCGTCCTCCGAACGTTGCTCGCGATCGCCGACGAACGCGAGTGGCAACCCGGTCGACTTGAGGTCACCTCGCTGACGCCCGAGGGCGACCGCCGTGGCACCTGGCACGTCGAGCGCGAGTGGTTCGACCGCCTTTCGACGGACCTCTCGCAGGTCGAGTTCTCCCAGCACGTTCTCGAGACGGTTACCCAGGAGGCCCTCGATTGATTTGAAATCCTGATAGTAATGAATGAGTGAGAGTCAGCCTGAGTAGATACGTTAATAATGATTCACACACCAAGGTACTGACGACCGCTGTATGTCCGGAGAACAGGTATTCGTCTCGCACGCTCCCGATGACCTCGAGCTCGTCCAGGACCTGTTCTCGACGGTCAAGAACTTTCCGTTCGGCGTCCACATCGCCTTAGAAGAGATCGAATCCGGCCGCTCGCGGGCGCGCCTCGAGGGGCGACTCGCCAACAGCGACGTGGTCGTTGCCGTGTTGACCGAGCGGGCGGCGACCAGCCAGTGGATCAATCAAGAGACCGGCTACGCGCTCGCAAAGGGCATTCCCGTCCTCCCGCTGTACGACAGCGAGGAGAATCGCGGCGGCTTCATCACCGACGTCGAGGGCGTCGCGATCGACCGCGAGAATCCGTCGGTGACCATCTTCAACCTGCTCTGTCGGCTCCGCAGTGAACTCGCGCCGCTTAGTGCGCTCTCGGTACCGAACTGGTACGTCCGATTCCCGTGTACGGTTTCGAACTGCGACCACCCGGTGACACTCGAGATCGAACGCAGCCAGACGAAACTCTGGAAACTCCACCAGCACGGCCAAACGCTCTCGACGACCTGTGAAAACTGCGGGTCACAGTATTATTTCGATCCGGGAACGATCGGGTACCTTCGTCGGGAGTGAGCAAACCGAAGGGTTTGCGATGGTCGGCGAGTCCGCTACTCGAAGCGAGTGAAATGGCGGGAGAATCGGGACACCAATAGTGGTTCAGGTCCGATGAGCACGTATGGATACCGCAGTCCGGGTTGATGATCAGGGAGTGACCGTCGACCGCGAGACAATCGCGATTGCAGTTGTCGATGTCATCCTGCTCACGGGACTGATCATGTTTGGGCAGTCTCACCACGGGTCACTCGGCGGCCCACTCGCAACGCTCGAACGCGTCGCACCGTTTTTGATCGGCTGGTTTGCGATGGCGTTGCTGGCAGGTCTCTACACGAGAGTCGCGACTCGATCGCTCGTCGAGACAATTCGGATCACGGCGCTGACGTGGATCGCAGCGGCGAACATCGGGCTTGCGCTTCGTTCCTCGCCCTATTTCGAGGGTGGGTTCCACTGGACGTTCAGCTTCGTAATCACCGGCTTCGGACTGCTCGCACTGGTCAGCTGGCGGTTCGGGTACATCGCCATGCGCCGAAGCTGAGCTTCCCTTTGGCTCGCCTGCGCCGAGTTCTATCTCGTGGATCGAACGATTGCACACAGCGATGGCGATACAGAAGATACGCGAGGTGGTTGTGCATCTGCTTTCAACGGTGACAGCTAGAAACACAGTTTCTGAGAGAGGAATGTGGTGCTCGATATCCACCGCTACGCGATTCTACGCCTAGTTATATCATATATATCCCTATGTATTTAATGAAGGAGATTGGTCCATAAGCAATCCATAAGTTATACAAACCCAATGCGGTGAATATGGATTAGAAATCAGTTCAATATCAAGCGATTATGGGAAACACTTATATACTTATTTCGCGTACTATAGAACAGATTATGACTGGATACTACGACCTTGTTCTTGGCCTCATCCCAGTCGCATTGCTCGGGATCACTGCAGCCCTAACGGCCGTTGGCCTTTCGTTGATCGCTGCCGTTCCTATCGGCGCGTTCGCCGCGATGGCGATCATCGGCCACGCAATGTTCATCAATACGCCTGCCGATGTTTCGGACGAAGCGAGATCCGCAAAGCCGCCGCTCAACGCGGACTAGTCGTCCCTTTCCAGTCACCCTCGTTTTAGCTTAGCCCGAGTTCGTCGTTGTCGGGGCTCTGTCCTCTCAAGTGAAGGTGCACGCTGGGTCGAAAACGATGCACTGCCGAGTGCGCGACGAGTCGTGGCGTTGACCGCTATGGCATTTGCGGTCGGATCTTGAACCCATATCGCGTCACCCCTTCCTGGGTGTAGATACGGCGGATCGTCGTCTCGACGCGATCACCAACAGCGAAGGCATCGGGTGCAGCGTCGGTACCCATTGCAGGAACGCTGACTGTGCGAGGAGTGGCTGTATCCGCGTTCGTGTTTGCGTCTGCGTTTTCGTTTCTGTTGCCGTCTCCGTCTCTGTCGCGGTCGTCCGTCGCTGCGTCGAGTGCAACGATCGCCGCTGCGTAGTCGCCGCTCCGGGATTGGTGTGGGGCGAACTCCGGTGGTGCGCCACCATGCGAAATCGTCGTGACGGCTTCGACGGTCCCCGTTCCGGCGAGTTCAACTGGCTCGGCGGCGTCGAGTGTCCCGCAGCCGTCACAGGCACCCGCTGGTGGGAACGAGAGCGCACCACAGTCGGGACAGCGGCCGGCTTCGAGGCGGTACCGCTGGGGGATCGAACGCTGCCAGGAGGGGACGCTGACGTACGCGCCGCCGCCCGATGGCGGGCCGGTCGTGACGACGCCGCGCTGGCGCAAGTATTCGGCGTACGAGAGGGTGGCGTCACCGTCGAGGTCGATTCGCGCTGGCACGTCCCCGGCGGTCTCGAGCGCGAACGCGTCAGCCCCGGCTCCGCTGCCGTAGGAGACGGCGAGGATCGACTTGGTGCCGGCGGCGAGTGCAGCGGCGAGCGAGGCGGGGACGCTCGCGGCACCGAGATCGCCGAGTTCGTGAACGGTCGCAGCGGCCCGGATAGCGTCGGTGTCGACGCCCGCTGCACCGGCGGCGCGGTAGGGGAGTTTGCCGTCCGGTGCCTGGACCACCGCTACGTCGGGGTCCCGCTCGTGCTCGAGTTCGGCGACGGCACCGCCGATCGTTTGGGTGAACGCCCGGCGGTCGTATTGCGTGACACCGAGCCCCTGCTTCTCGTCGTCGCCGGTGTTTCGGAAGCGCGTTCCGGGATAGGGATGGGCGAACTCGGCGCGGTCGGTGATGTGGGCGGGGCCGTCGGGTTCGAGGACGAGCGCCGCGGCACCCGCGCCGGCGGCGTGGTCGAGTTCGCTGTCCGGGTGGCCAATCGGGGCGTCGGCGGTGACGACGAGGGCGGTCGCCCCGGAACCGGCCTCAATCGCGTCCATGCCGGCCCAGATCGCGCGCGTTCCGGCCCGCGTGCTGCCCGTGAAGACGTGGCGGGTGGCCGACTCGGAGACGGCGAGCATCGCGCCGAGACGGGCGGTCAGGTCCGCCTCGGCGACGGGCGGAGTCGAGGTGGCGAACGCGAGCCAGTCGACATCCGTGCCCTCGAGTTCAACCGCCTCGAGTGCGCGGGTTGCGGCCTCGGAGCCCATCGTCAGGGCGTCCTCGTCGGCGGCGGGGACGGCCTTTTCGGAGATGCCGGCGGCCCGGAAGTGGCCCCAGGCCTCCTCAAAGGCCGCGGCGGAGATCCGGAATCGAGGGGTGTACGCGCCGACGGCGGTGATGGCGGTCATCGGGCGCTCACCTCCTGTTGCCTCTCAAATACGTGAACGACGGCAGCACCGCCGCTGCCGCCGACGTTGTGCGTGAGTCCGCGCGTCGGGGTTTCGACCTGTCGCTCGCCGGCCGTCCCGGAGAGCTGTTTGAACGCCTCGACGACCTGTCCTGCACCGGTCGCGCCGATGGGGTGACCCTTGGACTTGAGGCCGCCGGAGGTGTTGACCGGGAGGTCGCCGCCGAGTTCGGTCGCGCCGGACTCGATGAGGTCGCCGGCCTCGCCGGGTTCGCAAAAGCCGAGATCCTCGTAGGCGAGCAGTTCGGCGATGGCAAAACAGTCGTGGACCTCCGCGAAGTCGAGGTCAGCGGGATCGATGTCGGCCATCTCGTAGGCCGTCTTGGCGGCGCGCCGGCTCGCGGGGACGCCGGTGTAGGTGTCGCGCTGGAACAGTCCCACGCTGTCGCTGCCCGCGCCGACGCCGGCGACGCGGATCGGATCGTCGGTGTAGTCGTCGACGACGTCCTCGCTGACGATCAGAGCGCAAGCCGCGCCGTCGGAGGTCGGACAGCAGTGATAGAGATTGAGTGGGTCCGCGACGACTGGGGCGGACTGGGCGTCCTCAAGCGAGCACTCGAATCCGAGTTGGGCGTGGGGATTCTTCGCGCCGTTTGCGTGGTTCTTGACGGCGATCCGCGAGAGCTGTTCACGGGTGGTGCCGTACTCGTTCATGTGGGCGCTTGCCATCTGGGCGTAGACGCCGGAAAAGGTGGTTCCCGAGAGGCGTTCCCATTCGGTTTCGCCGGAGACGCCGAGCCAGTACTTCGTCGCATCTGAACTCATGTCGGTCATGACCTCGAAGCCGCCCGCGAGGGCGACATCTGCCATGCCGGATTTGACCGCTTGGACGGCCTGGCGGACCGCAAAACCGCTCGCCGCACAGGCGTTTTCAACTCGCGTACAGGGGACGCCGTCGAGACCGACGTGTTCAGTTACGGCGGGCCCCGAGAGCCCGAGTTGCCGCCCGCCGACACCGAGCGTGCCGATGAAGGCCTCGTCGATTTCGTCCGCGTCGAACTCGTCTGGAACGCTGTCTACGGCCGCGTCGAACGCCGTTCGAAACAGTGAGCGGTAGCTCTCCTCGGGAAAGGCCCCGTAGGCCGACTGTCCCGCACCGACGAGATAGGCGTCTCGCATACACGAGAACGGTCGGCCCGGTATGAAATAGATTTCGTCAACTGTTCGCACGCGCTGTACCGAGCCGTTGCTCGTCTCGGCCCCGCACGTAGGCCGGGCGTTCTCGAGTCGGATCTGCCTACTCGAGCGCGGCGTTTTCGTACGGTCTCCGTACCCGCAGGCGACGCCGGTCAACGGCGAGTTTCGACGCGACGGCGTCGGCACGGTCCCCGTTACCGTCACTGGGTTCAAACCACTGTTTCCCGTAGGACGAGTTCAGCCTATGTCCCGTGCGGCTGACCTCGTTTCGGTGCTCGAGTCGACCTCGTCGCTCGCGATCGTCTGTCACGACAATCCGGACCCAGACTGTCTGGCCAGCGCTATCGCACTCGAGGCGATCGCCGAGGAGCACGACGTTGACGAGGTGATCATCGCGTATGGCGGGGAAATTTCACACCAGCAGAACCGGGCGTTCGTCAATATGCTCGCCGTCGACGTGCAACCGATCGAGGAACTCGACAGCGATATTGACGAGTTCACAACCATCGCGTTCGTCGATCACACCGTTCCGGGGAGCAACACGGCGCTCGACCCGGACATCGAACCCGACATCGTCGTCGACCACCACCCCGGAGAGTCGGTCGAAGCACCCTTCGTCGACGTGCGAACCGAATACGGCGCGACGGCCACGATCTTCGTCGAATACCTCGACAGCCTCGATATCGATCTGACCAGTCGCCTCGCCTCGGCGCTGCTCTTTGCGGTCCACCGCGAACGCCTCGACTTCGTCCGCGACCCGACCCGCCGCGAGTACGAGGCCGCACTCACCGTCTATCCCGACGCTGAACTCGACGTGCTCGAACAGCTCTACGGCAGCGCGTTCTCGCCGGGGACGCTCGACGCGATCGGCCGAGCGATTGCGACCCGTGATCGCCGTGGCTCCTCGATGATCGCCAGCGTCGGCAAGACCACCGAGACCGATGCGCTCCCGCAGGCGGCGGACTACCTTCTCAATCTCGAGGGCGTCGACACCGTCCTCGTCTACGGTATCGTCGGCGACGCGATTCGGATCAGCGGCCGGTCGATCGATCCGCGGATCAACATGGGCGAGACGCTCACCGAGGGCTTCGGTGAACTCGGCTCGGTCGGCGGGCATCACGACATGGCCGGCGGCCACATCGGACTCGGTATCTTCGCCGACGAGCAGGGCGACGCGGACGAACTCCTCGCGTTCGTCAGCGGACGGATCGCCCAGCGGTTCTTCGACGCGTTGAACCTGGACGAGTAGTCACCATCGACGTGATCGACTCACTGGATGTCGATCCGGTGTGACTCACTGTCCGGGTCGCGTTTGGGAAGTTCTACCGTCAGGATTCCGTTGTTGACCGTCGCATCGGCGTTCTCGGCGTCGACCGGTTCCGGAAGCGATACCTGTCGACTGAACGACTGGACCTCGCGCTCGCGGCGAATGTAGACATCGCCGCCCTCGTCTCCCTCATCACTCTCCTCGTCTTCCGTCGCCCGCTTTCGCTCTCCTTGAATGGACAGCGTCTCTCCCGAAAGGCGGATGTCGAGGTCATCGGTTTCGTAGCCGGGCACGTCGACGGTGACGACGAAGGCATCACCCTCGTCGGTCATGTCGAGACTCGTCGCTGAGCTCCCCATCGAAAGGTCGAACCGGCTTCGATCCTCCATCCCCGACTCCCACGAGCGTGCGGCCGTCTCGAGTTGGCGATTGAGTCTATCGAGCAGTTCATCGATGCCGTCGAAGGGACTTGGTCTGTCTGCCATAGTCGCATTCAGCTACGTTCTCAGCGGCGAAAAAAGCCACTTCAGGATCGATTGAGGGTTTTATATGCTAACATGTATCATAGTGTCCGTGTCGGTACCGGCAGTATCATTGGCAGGGATGGAGGTTTTGAGTCTTCCGACCCTACCGTGACCGATGACACGCGCACTGTTCGTCGTTAGCGAGGAAGGTTACTGGGGAGAGGAGTGTGTCGAGCCGCTCGAAACGCTCTCGAACGCCGGGATCGAGATTACAGTCGCCACGCCATCCGGCAGTCCGCCGGAAATCGACGACCGCTCGCTCGACCCCGACGAGGTCGGCGAGGAAACCGCCGAACACGTCCGCGATGTCCACGAGAACGACGAACGGCTCAACGACCCGATCCCGACGGCGCAGGCCGACGCCGCCAACTACGACACCGTCGTCTTCCCCGGGGGCCACGGAACCGAATGGGACGTCAACCAGGACAGCGATGCCCGTCGACTGCTCCGAAACACCATCGACGGCGACGGCAAAGCACTCGTCGTCTGCCACGCCCTCGGCCTGCTCGCGTTCGCCCGCGACGGCGACGGCGAGTTCATCGTCGACGGCCGCGACGTGACCGGTTTCCCGAACGAGTGGGAAGCGAACATCGTCGACGAGAACGATCTGATGCCCAGCGGGCGCAAACTCCCCTACTGGGTCGAAGACGAAGTTATCGCCGCCGGTGGCAACTGGGACGCCGAACTCGATCAAGACACGAGCGTCACCGTCGACGGCGACCTGCTCACCGCCCGCGGTCCCGGCTCTTCGAGTGCGGCAGCCGAGACGCTGCTGAGTGAACTCGAACGCTGATTTCGGGTAACTGGGTGGATCTCACGGCCGACTAGTTGGCTCCTTTTGATTGTGGGTTTGACACTGAGATCGCCAATGAGAAGGGGCTTTAGGTAGTATCTATTTCGTCCATACGATGAGGCGTCGGCGCGCTCTGGCCGCCGTCACTGCACTCGCAGGCACAGCGACTGCTGGGCTCGCGAGTTCACAGACGGGAAACGATCGCCTACTCTCCGTGGCGCGCACTCCCGGAGAGGGGGGCGAGGCCAGCACGAGCACGGAACGGCTGCTCCCCGGGACGGTTCACGAAACACCGCTGTATGCGATCGAGAGCCACCGAGACGGGCCGACAGCGATGGTGTTCGGCGGTATCCACGGGGATGAGCGAAGCGGCATTCGAGTCGCCCATGAGGTCGCTGACTGGCACCCCGACGCGGGAACGATCGTCGTCGTCCCCGAAACCAACCGCGTCGCCGTCGAAAACGACACTCGAAGGGGAACCAGTGGCGATCTCAATCGCCAGTTTCCCGGCGACGAGTCGCCGACGACATCACTCGCAGCCGGCATCTGGGATGCCGTCGAACGGTACGACCCGGATGTCGTCCTCGACTTGCACCGCTCGCTGGGTATCTATGGCCTCCATCGAGAGTACGTTGGCCAGGTCGTCTTTCACTCGGCCGCCGCCCGTGGCAAGTCACTCGTCGATGCGCTCAACGACGACGCCGTCCCGTGGTACCTGCCGTTCCACCGGTTTACCGCCCAGGAAAGCACCGCCGGCGGTCCGTTACTCTTCCAGAAGGCCGCCCACGAACTCGACGCCGCCACCTACCTCTTTGAAACCACCGAGTTCCTCCTCGACCAGGAAACCAGAACCCAGCAAGCACGGCTCGTTACAGCACACGTCCTCGCATTACACGGCTTACTCGAGTTCGAGCAGGCTCCAGCGAACTCGACCCCGTCGAACACGCAAGCGAAGACGGCCACGGACTCGACTGAGACGAGTTCGGAAACGAGGGCCGACTCATGACCGCTTCGCCCGACCCGAACGCAGAGCCCGTCCCACACCCACAGGAGAGGGAGCTGCGTACAAGCCCCCTCTTGCTCGTCCGACGAGCCCTTACCAGTCCCGTCACGATCGCGACCTACATCCTGCTCGTCGTCCCGTTCGCCCTCGGCTGGCTCAAGACTGAACTCTTCTCACCGCTTGCGCTGCCGGGCTACGTGCTCTACAGCGTCGGCACTGCAATCGGTAACGCCCTCGCTCCCCGATTCGAGTTCTGGGTGTACTGGATTCCGTTCCTCGGAAGCTGTTACGGCCTCGCAGTCAGTGTCGGAGCCGGATGCGAGTGGCTGCGTGTTCGGTCGGCCAGGTCCGAGACGGAGGGGACGGAGTCAGCGGACGAACAACGCCGCCGGCTGTGAGGACGCTTTCGCGGCGGCCGCCTCGAGATCGCCACCAGATCACTGGCACGACCGAGCTATCGTGACGCGAATCAGTCCCTTTTTACGCGGTGGCGGGGAACTGCGACTATGAGCTTCGAGGAAGACGACAGGGTCGTCCTGAACGACAAGCACAGCGAGTTCGACGGTGACACCGGCACCATCACCCAGACGATGGAGTCGATGTTCGGCGACGTAACCTACACCGTGAGCTTCGAGGACGGCCAGGAGACGGGGATTCCGGAGGACGATCTGGAGGCGGCTGCTGAGGAGGACGCAGACGACGACACAGACGCAGACACCGACAACTAACGCGATACACGGGCAGCATCTGCCTCTCGACGCTCGGCACACGACTGCCTCTCTTGTCGGGTGTAGCCGCTGGCCGTGTGAATACCTCCTTCACGCGCTGTCCCGTTTTGTCACCGACACCGAACCGACGCTGACGGCGATACCGAGACTGCCACTGCGATCGGCACCGACATCGAGATCGAGCTCGACTCTGAGGCCCACACTCACACCGAGACCGACGCCGACACCCGCACCCACACCGACACCGATGCCACAGATCCCGCTTCACTACGTCGACATCCGAACGTTCTGCTACGCCACCGAAGACGAAAAGCGCGTCGAGCAAGCCCTGCGTACCTTCCTCCCCGAGGAGTTCGAAATCGACCGCGCCGAAACCGAGGGCCACTACGGCGACCGCATTCTCGTCCTCTCGGCCCGCGTCGAAAACGCCGACGACGTTCGCCACGTCCTCTCGCAACTCACCGAACTCGAGTCGTTCGACACCCTGCTCGACGAACTCGACGACCGCGTGACCGAAAACACCGAACTCTTCGTGCGCCTGGACAAACAGGCCGCCTTCGAAGGAACCGTCCGCGTCGGCGACGGCATCATGTTCCGGGCGAAGGTCGAAGCCTACCCGGCGAAGAAAGAACAGGCTCTGGAGAACGCACGAGACGTTCTCGAACGACTGCGCAACGAGTCGTCGGAGACCGAGGAATAACGTCCTGTTCGGTGTCAGGCGTCCTTCCAAATAAGCCCCTCAATCGTCGCCCGCAACACGGTCTCACCGCCCTCGTTCTCGCAGTCGACGGCTGACGTGAACTCGTAGCGGTCGTCTCGCTCTCCCACCGTGTCGTACGTCGACCGACACGTGATATGTTCCCCGGTGTAGACCGGCCGGATGAACTCGATCTCCATCGTCCGCGCCAGCACCTCGTTGTCGCCGCCCAACTTCGTCGGCATGGTCGCCGTCAACAACCCCTGGACCATCACCCGACCGTCCTCATTCGCATCGATGTGACGGGGCTGCGCGTCCCCGGAGAGTTCGGCAAACTGCTTGACATCAGCTACCGTGAACGTCCGCTCGAACGTTCGCGTCTCCCCTTCGACTGGTGGGTTCATGCAACCGGACAGTACCGGTTGTGTCGTCGTAACGATAGCGGTCGCTGAACTCGTCGGTCCGCGGCAGTCGTAACGCACTCGTCGGTCGAGTCGTCGGATCGCAACCGCCACTGAGGAACCCAACATGTTGGTGAAGCAGCTAAGCGATCGACGCCCGTCGATTCCGTATGAACGGGAGCGACGACGTGTCTGTTACCACCGGATACGGATCGTCCGTACACAGACTGACAGCGCTACCGCGGGACCTCCGCGGTAGGAATCCGATCCTGTTCTGGACTGCCACCGGGAACGCCGTCCTGGGTCTGTGTTTTCTCGTCGGGCTCGCGGTAGATCCCAGCATCGTCAACGGGGAGTCCGCGTGGCTCAAACCCACGAAGTTTGCCGTCTCGATCTGCCTGTTTACCGCGACCCTCGCCTGGCTTACACCGCACCTGACGGTTTCGCGGCGATTCCGTCGATCGAGTTCATGGGCCATCGCGGGTGCGCTGGGCATCGAAATCGTCGCAATCGCCGGCCAGGCCGCTCGTGGCACCCGGTCGCATTTCAACTACGCGACGACGGTTGACACGGCCATCTACGTGACGATGGGCGCGGTGATCGTCGCGATGACGTTGCTGGTCGCGTGGCTGTTCGTTCGCGCGACGCGAAACGGGTTCGACGTTCATCCGGCGTTCGCGCTGGGGATTACACTCGGCGGCGGGCTGTTCGTCGTCGGCGTATTCGAGGGGCAAGTGATGGGCGTGTTGAATACGAACTCCGTCGGTAGCGGCTACACGTTGCCGGCGGTCGGCTGGACGCTCGTCGGGGACTTTCGGGTGGCACACTTCGCTGGCCTCCACGCGTTGCAGGTGCTTCCGCTAGCAGGCTACGTGTCGGCACGCGCCGAACAACAGGGCCGGATCACCGCACCCCGAAAGGTGGTCTGGCTCGTCGGCAGCCTATATGCGGGCCTCCTGCTCGTGGCGTTCGTGCTCGCGCTCGTACCGCTGGTTGCATGACGGGGTGGCTACCCGATGACTTCGAGGGCCGTCGAACGTGCGGAGGACCGGAAACGGAACCGCAACCGGACACTGATATCGATCGGGCGATACCGATCAGTCACGGCACCGTCCCGGGACGCTCCGCGCACCGCGGGAACAATATCACACGATGACGCAAGACAGACCGGCTCACGGTGGCGACCGTGGATGATTAGCGCGACGTTTCGGATTCGGCTCTCGGAAACCCTCTGGGTAGCCCAACTCTCCAGCGCGTTCCCGCAGGCGACGTTCAGGCTCCTCTCGGGATACCGGACCGAAGAGCGGGCGCTGGAACTCGGCGAAACGATCACCGACCGACCGGCGGCCGTCGTCACGGCGATGGCCGAACATCCCTCGATAGAGATCTCCGAACTGCTGGAATCAGACGCGCGACGCGCGCTCGTCAAATACGAGACGACCGACACCGCCCTGTACGAGTTCGTCGAGCGGTCGTCGCTCACGATCGAGTTCCCGATCACCGTCCAAGACGGCTGGTACGAGTTCGATCTCACGGGGACGCGTCAGGAACTGGACCGCGTGCAGAGGATACTCGAGGGCGGACCCTACGAGTACGAACTCCTCTCGTTGATTCAGTCGCCGGACGCGGACCGCTTGTTGACGACGCGCCAGCGAGAGGTGATCGAAACGGCGATTCGGATGGGGTATTTCGATATTCCGCGGACGTGCACCCTCGCGGCAGTGGCGGATGAACTCGGGATCGACAAGTCGACGGCGAGTACGATTTTGCGGCGGGGTGAGGCGCGGATTATCAAGTCCTTCATCAGCGGTCCAGACTGACGGGACCGGTTGAGGGGGCGCTACAGCACACCGCTCGGCGGGTATTCAGCGGGAGCGTAGCGCCCGTCGATTATCGGGATTCGCCGCGACAGTTTCAGTACCAAGTGCTGGCGGCGGTGAATTTGACTCCGGAGTTCACCCGAGCGTCGCGTTTGCGGGCCGAGTTGTGGCGGTGGTGATGGTGGTTGTGGTGGGTGTCGGTGTGGGTTCGATGACTGCGGTGGTGAGAGTGATGGTGGTCTCGCACACCGGCCGACAACTCGGCTGGCCGCCGCGACCCGAGTGTAGGTAAACTCGGTTGGCGGTGGCCGTGGCTTACTCGCCGTCGGAATTCGAATCGGACCGGTTGGGGTCCGGCGGGGCGACGCGACAGCCGCAGGGGCCGGCGGCGGCTTCGCCGGGGCCGATCATGGTTCGCTGTGCGATCGGCGTCCCACAGCGGGGACAGCGGGGGAGGCTGACGGTCTCCGGCTCGCCCGTCGTCTCGGTGCCGTTGCTAGCCGTGTCGGGTGCAGTGCCGTTGTCACCCACGTCGCTCGCGGTGCCGTCGCTAGCCGCATCGCTCGCGTCCGCGTCGTCGGTCATACCGACCGGCACCCCGATTTGCCCGCCCGGTTGACAGAACGCGTTGCTACTGGTCGACTCCGTCGATGCGTCAATCGTGCGGGATGTTTATATCCCGTGAGAATGTACGCAAACATGGCTGCAAGCTAACCGCTTGGAAGCCACGTCTCGGATGGTGGCTCATCCGGGACATTTTCATGTCCGTTGTGGCTTCCGTCCTAATTGTTGATTGGTAGTGACTTATATCTACCGCTGGGCGGCGGGAAGGAGCGTTCGTCCGCGAGAGAACTCGTGTCGCTCTGGGCCGAAAATCGCCGTTCGTACTAACGGCAGAGGACGCAGGGACGGTGTAGCCGTCTCGTGACCGGGTCCACGGACCGAAGCCGACAGCGAAATCAGTGAACTTCGCGCTTGTCGGGTGCATCGCCGCGCCGGTCGAATCGGTCGCCTGGTTGAAGGCGATCCGATACGTGCGAGTCACTATTGCTCGAAACAGCCGGACGGAATGCGAGTTCAGCAATAGTAGCTACCAGAGGCTGTCGAGGGAGGCGGGACGTGGACGTGAAAACGGAGTTGCAACTGGTGGATTTAAGTCAGTATTAGAGAATGCTTGAAAACCAATGACGCTGCCGAAGGACTACGATATCGCTGGGATCGACCTTGTGGACGATTCCTATACTGTCGAACAGAGCCTCGTCCGGAACAAATACAAAGCCGTTGATGCCGCCGGTAACACCGTTCTCAAAGGCAAACAGAAGATGTTCAAAATGAAAGAGGAGTTCCCCTTCACGGACGGTGACGGAAACGATGTCTTCACCGTGAAGGCTGGCGGTATCATCGACGTTGCCGGTGACTACCTTCTCACGGATGCACAGACGGGTGAGGACCTGGTCGTCCTGGATAACGACTTCTCCATTTTTCAGGACACCTGGACGATCCGCGACGGCGATACCGACTCCAAACTCGCTGAAATCAATTCCCGCGGCGCACTGGTCACGCTGGCCCGCGGCCTCCCCTTCGGTGCACTCATTCCGCACAAGTACGAAATCACCGATGCCAACGGCGATCACGTCGGCTCTATCCACGGTCAGTTCTCATTTCGAGATCGATACGAAATCACGCTCGATGACGTTAGTACCGTTCCGAAAGAGCCGATCATGGCCGCTGCGATGGTTATCGACGCGATCCAGGGCAACTAGCTGTCGTACCGTTTCGGTTGCGGCCGCGTTCCTTCTCTCTCGTGAGAACGTACCCAATCGTGGCTGCAAACCCCATCAGCTTGGAAGCTACGTCTCGGCTGTCTCAACAGCCGGGACACTGTACGCTGGTTTAGCGGCTTCCGTTCTACTTATTGGACGGTAGCAACTCAGATCTACCGCTGAATAACTAGACGGACGACAATTCCACGTCTCACCGATTGATAACACAATATCGGCCACCAGGCTTATCCGCTTCCATTCGTACTCGTCTGCGAAATCGCCCGACTGAACAGTGACAACGGCGTGTCCAGAATTTTATTCGGCTCACGAGTCTGGCTAGTAACGCTTAAAACAAAGTGCGCACAATACCCTCCACAATGGCGAGCAACAAGATTCTCGGAATCGACCTCGGTACGACGAACAGCGCGTTCGCCGTCATGGAAGGCGGCGATCCGGAGATCATCGTCAACGCCGAAGGCGAACGGACGACCCCCTCCGTCGTCGCGTTCACCGACGACGACGAGCGGCTCGTTGGCAAACCCGCGAAGAACCAGGCGATCCAGAACCCCGAAAAGACGATCGCCTCGATCAAGCGCCACATCGGCGACGACGATTACACCGTCGATATCGAGGGCGAAGAGTACACTCCCGAGGAGATTTCGGCCATGATCCTCCAGAAGATCAAACGCGACGCCGAAGAGTACCTCGGCGACGACGTCGAGAAGGCCGTCATCACCGTCCCCGCGTACTTCTCCGACCGCCAGCGCCAGGCGACCAAGGACGCCGGCGAAATCGCCGGCTTCGACGTCGAGCGCATCATCAACGAGCCCACCGCCGCCTCGATGGCCTACGGGCTCGAAGACGACGCCGACCAGACCGTTCTCGTCTACGACCTCGGTGGCGGGACCTTCGACGTTTCCATTCTCGACCTCGGCGGCGGCGTCTACGAAGTCGTCGCAACGAACGGGGACAACGACCTCGGCGGCGACGACTGGGACGAAGCCATCATCGACTACCTCGCCGACGAGTTCGAGGGCGACCACGGCATCGACCTCCGCGAGGACCGCCAGGCCCTCCAGCGGCTCAAGGACGCCGCCGAGGAAGCCAAGATCGAACTCAGCAGTCGGAAAGAGACGGAGATCAACCTGCCCTTTATCACGGCCACCGACGACGGCCCGATCCACCTCGAAGAATCGCTCACGCGCGCGAAGTTCGAATCCCTGACCCAGGACCTCATCGAGCGCACCGTCGAGCCGACCGAGCAGGCGCTCGAAGACGCCGGCTACGAGAAAGACGACATCGACGAAGTCCTCCTCGTCGGCGGCTCCACGCGGATGCCCCAGGTCGCCGAGAAGGTCGAAGAACTCGCCGGCCAGGAACCGCAGAAGAACGTCAACCCCGACGAAGCCGTCGCGCTCGGCGCGGCCATCCAGGGCGGCGTCCTCGGCGGCGAGGTCGACGACATCGTCCTGCTGGACGTGACGCCGCTCTCGCTGGGTATCGAAGTCAAGGGTGGTCTCTTCGAACGCCTCATCGAGAAGAACACGACCATCCCGACCGAGGAGTCGAAGATCTTCACCACCGCCGCGGACAACCAGACCACGGTCCAGGTCCGGGTCTTCCAGGGCGAACGCGAACTCGCGGAGAAGAACGAACTGCTCGGCGAGTTCCACCTGACCGGTATCCCACCGGCACCCGCGGGAACGCCGCAGATCGAGGTCACCTTCAGTATCGACGAAAACGGTATCGTCAACGTCTCTGCCGAGGACAAGGGCAGCGGCGAAACCGAGGAGATCACCATCGAGGGCGGCGCTGGCCTCTCCGACGCCGAAATCGACGAGATGCAGCAGGAAGCCGAAAAGCACGCCGAAGAAGACGAGAAGAAGCGCCAGCGCATCGAGGCGCGGAACACGGCCGAAGCGACGATTCAGCGCGCCGAAACCCTCCTCGAAGAGAACGAGGAGGCGGTCGACGACGGCCTGCGCGGCGACATCGAGGCGGCTATCGAAGAACTCGAGGCGACGATCGACGACGACGAGGCGACGGCCGAGGACATCGAGGCCGCAACCGAAGAACTGAGCACCGAACTGCAGGAGATTGGCAAGCAGATGTATCAGGAAGCCGGCGCAGGTGGAGCCGGTGGCGCTGGCGGCGCTGGCGGTGCCGGCGCAGCGGGCGGTGCTGGTGCAGCTGGTGCCGGCGGCATGGGTGGCATGGGCGGCGGCCCCAACCCAGGCCCGAGTGGCACTGCCGGCGGTGACGACGAAGAGTTCGTCGACGCCGACTTCGAGGACGTTGACTTCGAAGTCGAGGACGAAGACGACGAGTAACGGTCTCTAACTGCGATTGCGAGCGGTTTTCTTCGTTTTACTCTAGCGGCGCGATTGAATCCAACGCGGCTGTCACGGGAGCCGAAATGAACTCTGCTGTTCCCGATCCGCCGACAGCGCCGGCGTTGACAGTGACGTGAACTCGGGATCGGGAGTAACGGACCTTTTTCTCCCTATTTCACCCACTTCCTGCCGCGTTCTCCCGCTTTTGATCGGTAAACGCGCCGCTCGATTCCCGGGATTCGGCGGGGCGGAAGCGGCGGTTTTCAGTTGTCTTTGCAACCCCAGCCGAATGCCGTCCAGCCGCCATCAGCGGTGAGCACTTCGCCGGTCACGAACGTCTCGTCGGAGGCGAGGAACTCAACGCAGTTTGCGACCTCGTCCGGCGTCCCGAACCGGTCGAGCGGCGTCCGATCCCTGATATCCTGTTGGTCGAATCCGGTATCGTCCTGGGCTTGTTCGACCATCTCGGTCATGATATATCCCGGTGCGAGAGCGTTCACGTGGATATCGTGTTCCGCCCATTCGACGGCGAGACACCGGGTGAGGTTGTTCACACCGCCTTTCGTCGTATTGTAGGGCGTTCGATCCTGTTGTCCCATCTGGCCCATCATGCTCGAAATATTGACGATGTGGCCGCCGTCTCCCTGGTCGATCATTTGGGTGCCCGCTGCCTGTGCACAGAAGAAGACGCCCGTGAGATTCACGTCGACGACCCGCTGCCAATCCGCGGCCGACATCTCCTCTGCAGGACCGCGGATGTTGATCCCCGCGTTGTTTACCAGCACGTCGAGACGACCGAACCGGTCGACGGTTTCGTCGATCAGATTTTCGACGGACGACTTCTCGCTCACGTCGACTTCGACCGCGTGAGCCGTGCCGTCGTAGTCGTTCTCCTCGAACTCGTCGACAACCTGTTTACAATCCGCAAGCGACCGCGAGCAGATAACGACGTTATCGCCGGTTTCCGCGAACCGTTCTGCAATTCGCTGTCCGAGTCCTCTCGTCGAACCCGTTACGATCACCGTTCGTGTCTCCGATTGGGGAGCCATACTATCGCTGATGGCCCGACCTATCCACTTACGTATTGTGTCTTGTGATCGTGACTATCCAGACAGGAAAGAGTCAGCGGCGGATCGTCTCCCAGCACGGAGTGTCCCGAGTTCAGCCGCCAGGTGTCCGATCGGGTGACGAGTGTACTGGAGACAAGCCACGGGCGATCGTTTTCGGGGAACGGTCGTTTCAAGTGGCTCAACCGAGTATCGGTGGAACAACGAATGAGCGAGGACTTCTACGACGTACTCGGTGTGAGTCCAGACGCGGACACCGAGGAGATCAAACAGGCGTACCGGAAGAAGGCCACGGAGTACCATCCGGACGTCAGCGACGACCCGGACGCCGAGGAGAAGTTCAAGAAAATCCAGAAGGCAAAGCAGGTCCTGACCGACGAGGAAAAGCGCCAGGCCTACGATCGCATGGGCCACGACCGCTACGAACAGGCCGAGAAACACGGCTTCGATGCCAGCGAGGGCGGCATGGGTGGCGGTATGGGCGGCGGCCCGTTCGGCGGCATGGGCGGTGGCGGCATGGGTGGCGGCGGTCTCGGCGACATCTTCGAGCAGGTCTTCGGGGGCGGCGGCCGCGGCGGCGGTCGGGGTCGCCGTCGGCCCCAGAAGGGCCGCGATCTGCGCACCGAACTCGATATCGAACTCGAGGAGGCCTTCGAGGGCATCGAGAAGCAGTTCTCCGTCGAGCGCCCCGAGGAGTGCGATGACTGCGGCGGGGAGGGCCATCCGCCGGACGCCGAGTCCCGGACTTGCCCGGAATGTCAGGGTCGCGGGCAGGTGACGCAGGTTCAGCAGACGCCGCTCGGCCGCGTCCAGCAGACGACGACCTGCCCGCAGTGTGAGGGCGAGGGGACCCTCTACTCGGAGAGCTGTGACGCCTGTCGCGGCGAGGGCTACGTCCGCAACGAGGCGACGCTCACTGTCGAGGTGCCGGCGGGCATTCAGGAGGGCCAGACGCTCCGGATGGAGGGCGAAGGTGCACCCAGTCCTGACGGCGGCCCACACGGCGACCTGCTGATCGACGTTGCGATCCGCGAGCACGACGAGTTCGAGCGCGACGGGGACGACCTGCGCTACCGGCTGCCGATTTCGTTCCCGCAGGCGACCTTCGGCGACACGATCGAGGTGCCGACGCTCGACGGGGCCGTCGAGTTCGACGTGCCGCGGGGGACCCAGAGCGGGGAGACGTTCCGGATACAGGGCAAGGGGATGCCGCGACTGCGGCGGCGCGGGCAGGGCGATCTCTACGTGAAGGTGCAAGTCGTCACGCCGGACTCGCTCAACGAGGAGCAACGCGAGGCCCTGGAGGCGTTTGCCGAGGCGGGCGGCGACGAAATCGAGGTCAACGAAGGCTTCTTCGAGCGGATCAAGCGCGCGTTCTGAGCGACGACTCGGCGCTCGCTCGGCCGCTCGTTTCGGCGCGCTTTTTTCATCGCGGGACCCAGTGCCGGGTATGACCGAGCGTGTCGCGACAGTCGACGAGTTGTTCGGCAGGGACCGCCGCGGTGACCGAACGGTCCTCGTCGACGGAACGGGCCGCGAGTTCGACGCACACTGGCTGTGTACGACGACCTGGAAGGCCGGCAACTTCCTGCGACACGCGGGCGTTCACGAGGGGACGACCGTCGGCGTCGTCGGCAGCGGCCCGCTCGCCCTACTCGCGTGTTTCGGGACGACGCTGCTCGGCGGCAAGACGCACTTCGAACCGCCGGCCGACCTCGGCGACGCGGACGACCTGCAGGCGCTGGTCGCACCCGTCGACGATATAGAGGCAGGACGCTACGACCTGCCGCGGGGAACCGGCAAACTCGGATACGGCGACGAGCCGACCACACCGGGTGTCAGGCACTTCGATGCCGGCCTTTGGAGCGAGAATCCGTCGTTTCCGCCGCAGATGCTCGATCCAGACACGGCGCTACTGACCGACGGCGAGCAGACGGTGAGCCACGCGAGTGCACTCGAGACTGCGCGGGCGGTCATCGACGAGTTCGAACTCGAGGCCGGCAAGCGCGTCGTCGTCCGCGAGTCGCTCGCCGACCCGCGAGTCGCGGTCGCGGGCGTTCTCGCACCGCTGCTCGCGAAGGCCGTGGTCGTCCTTCCGGCAGACGGGGACCCGCCCGAATTGGCCCCTGCGGACGAGCGTGGGGCGATCGCCGTCTCACGGACGACACGACCGGAACGCATACAAGTCGATCCGGCTACGATATCGCTCTTGTAACGCGTCACACCGCGGCGCGAACGCATAATAATTCGGACAAAATCATTTAACTGCACGTTCGTCTATACGTGACGTATGGCAGATGTTGCTATCGTCGGCGGGGGTCCCGCCGGCCTAAGCGCCGCCCTTTTCACTGCAAAGAACGGTCTCGAGACGGTCGTTTTCGACATTGACGAGACCTGGATGCACAAGGCCCACCTGTTCAACTACCTCGGCGTCCGCAGTCTCAGCGGGGACGAGTTCCTCGAAATCGCCCGCGGACAGGTCGAGGACCGCGGCGGTTCGATCAACGGCGATGAACCGGTCGTCGGCATCGAACGGACGGACGAGAGCTTCCACATCGAAACCGAGGCCGACGAGTACGAGGCGACCTACGTCGTGCTCGCGACCGGAGCCGACCGATCGCTCGCGGAAGAACTCGATCTCGCGTTCGACGACGAGGACACGGTCGACGTGGATCTCGACATGGAAACGAGCGTCGACGACCTGTACGCGACGGGTGCGATGGTACGCGCCGAAGAGTGGCAAGCCGTGATCGCGGCCGGCGACGGTGGCTCGGCGGCGCTCGACATCCTCAGCAAGGAAAAAGGAGAACACTTCCACGACTTCGATACGCCCGCCGACGTGCCGTCGCTCAGCGAGTGAGCGGCCGCTACCGCCACTCCACGGCCTGCACGTTCGGGCCCCGCGACTAATTCCCTGCTCGGTGGACGAACGCACATGGAGTTCACCGACTTCGAGGACGTGTTCGTCCACAAACTCGCCCAGCAGTACTACATCGAACAGGAACTCGTCGGCACGCTCGACGAGATGGCGATCAACACGACCAACGACCGGCTGAGCGACGGGTTCGCCGATCACCGCGACGAAACCCGAACCCAGGTCGGGCGGATCGAAGACGTGTTCGTGGCCCTCGATCGGCCCGCAGAGGCCAGAGACGCACCCGTCCTCGACGCGCTCGAGGAGGAGCGAACCGAACTCGAACAGGCCATCACGGACGACGACCTGCTGAATATGGTCTACCTGAACGCGGGGATGATGACCGAACGCATCGAGATGAGCGCCTACGAAGGGTTGTCGATGATGGCGGATCGACTCGAGTACGACAGGGCGGTCACCGCCCCGCTCGAATCGAACTACGACGAGGAGAAATCGGCCTACCGCGAACTCGACACGATGGCGACGGCCTCGGAACTGAAATCGCTGTGGGATCGGCTGACCCCGTCGTAACCGATCGGATCGAACCGCCGTTTCTCGCCGCAGGCCCCTGCCGGTCGACCCGTCGACTACAAGAGACCGCGCGCCAAACTCCCCGTGTGCAACTCGAGTGCGTCTTCTTCGGCCCGTTCCGCGACGCCGTCGGCACGAAAACCGTCCACTACGAGACGACCGCCGAAACCGTCGGCGACCTCCTTCGCGAACTCGAAGCCGACGTTCCAGAACTCGACGGTGAACTCGTCGCCGCCGACGACTCGGAACTCGCGGGCGATACCGTCGTGACGCTCGACAAGCGAAATGTCATGCATATCGACGGACTGGCGACGCGAGTTCAAGAGGGCGACGTGATCCGACTCGTGCCGTCCGTGTACGGCGGTTGACCGGCAAGCGTCGAGCGGCACGTGGCGAGTCAGTCCGCCGATGGAACGGCCGAACCGGCCGCAACTACGGCTCGGTCCGCAACCGTTCCGTCGTGATTCCAGCCACGAGCGTCGTAATACTCCGTGAGTGCGTTCTCGAAATCCGGAATCTCGTATGGAAGTCGATCGTCGTCGCGGTCGAGACCGCGCCGGTTGTTGAAGTGCCGTTCGCGTTCGACCGTTCGCGCGCCGATGTCGAGAAGCGTCGCGTAGTCGGCGTCGAACAACGCTTCGAGCCGGTCCTCGGTGACGTAGTCGCCCCCGAACGCGCAGATAATTCCCGTATCGCGGAACACGTTGTGATTCTCCAAGGTGACGAGCGTCTCGGCCTTGCCGAGCGTCCCCTCGGGATCGAGTTCACCGCTGTACTCGAGGCCCAGCATGCCGGCGTACATGTGATCCGCGCCGCGGTTGGCGACGGCGTAGGAGAGCCCCTGACCGTGCAGGACGCGCCCGTCGTGGGCGGCGAACTCCATGCCCTTCACGGTGTAATCGTCGACGCCGAGGTCGTCGTGACAGCGGGCGACCCCCTCCGCGAGCAGATCGCCGATGCCCTCCCGGTGGGCGATCCGTTCCGTGATCTCCCGCGCGAGTTCCGCGTTGCCGAACTCATCCTCGCCGGCGAGGTAGGCCGCGACGGTGACGCCCGCGGAGATGGTGTCCATCCCGAGGGTATCACACAGGTCGTTTGCCTGCATCACGTCGACGATGTCGCCCACGCCCTGCAGCGAACCGAACGAATACACGGTCTCGAACTCCGGGCCTTCCGTCTCGACGCCCCGGTCCTCGTCCCGCGTCGGGAGTTTGCAGGCGTAGGCGCAGGCCGAGCACGCGCCCTTCTTGTCCTTCTTTTCCTCGACCGCGTCGCCGCCAATACGGTCTGCGTTCTCGAACTCGTAGTCCTCGAAGTACCGCGTGGGCAGGGAGAAGTTGTCGTTGATGAACTCCGTGCTGCCGGTCGTCCCCTGGCGGCGCATCAGGTCGTCCGATTGGGCGGCCTCGCGGTGGACATCTGTCGTCGGGGAGTTCGGGATGTCAACCTCGACGGTGGCCTTCGCGTCACCCTCGAAGGTGACACACTTGACGTTCTTCGAACCCAGGACGGCACCGAGTCCGCCGCGACCGAAGGCCCGCGAGTCGAAGGTCATCACCGACGCGAAGCGAACGAGGTTCTCGCCCGCGGGGCCGATCGCGATGCAGTGCTCGGGACCGAGACCGTGGTGCTCGTTCATGTAGTCCGAGGTCTCGGGCACCGTCGCGCCCGCGAGTTCAGGTACTGGCTCGAACTCGACGCCCGAATCGGTGACGTGGACGGCGAGCAGCTCGTCGCTCTTCCCGGTGAGTTCGAGGACGCTGATGGCCGTGTCGACGAAGTTCCGCGAGAGGTAGCCACCGGCGTTGGTCGAGACGAGGCCGTCGGTCAGCGGCGAGAGGCCGGTCATGTTCATGCGGCCGGTAAAGGACATCCGGGACTGCTGGAGCGGACCGGTCGAGAGGTAAGCGCGGTTTTCGGGGCCAAACGGGTCCGCATCGAACGGAATGCGTTCGTGGGCGAGGGCGGTCGCCGTCGCCCGCCCGCCGACGGTGTCGGCGAGCAGGTCCTCGATGGACGTCTCGGTGGCCGTTCGCTCGCCGACATCGACGGTGAGCAGCGGGCCGTTCGCGTGGAGCATGGCGAACAATTATCGGTGTACAACCTTAGCTGTAAGCCACCGAATTGGTTCGAGTATCTACCCTGACAGGTTATGGCTGCTACCGGAACGCCAGGATACCGGGAACCCAGCCGCGAATATGTAATAATCCTCCTGTTTGTTGCTTTAAATATGACTGTGCCACAACACATCAAATGGTGTCACAACTGTCTGATACAAAAATCTCAGTGCGATCCGCTTCTCGAATATCAATATGAACCTGACCACAATCAGTATCAATACTGTTCGAAAAGTCAAATTCCTCGAGTGAGGATCCAGAAATACCGTATTCGATTCTATACGCCCCCGGTTCTGAAGGGAGATCCTCTTCTATGACAAAAGAAGGAACAGTAACAGCATCGTCAGAATTTGGCTCTATTCGCATAGATTCGTCATAGACTGTGGATTCACTCTCGAAGATTTGTATCTCAAAGGATACCGCTGAAGATGAGAAGTTTCCAATAGCAACCCTAGCGAGTCTTGCCTCTCGGTTATTCATCACGCATCCCGAAGTAATAGGTATCAGACACAGACTAGCGAGTGCTGTTCGTCGCTTCATCTACTGTACAATCATATGTTTGGATATAAATTATTTACTCGTGTCAAGAGTGGTCAGTGCGACGCTCGGCTATAGTAGCCACTGACAGTCAATGTACACTCAATCGCACGACAGCTTTGTGGTCGGTGTGTGAACAGTTTCAGTGGTTACTATAACCGATTTCGCTACTGTTCGGACAAAGATATCATCAGTCGATATAAAAATCGAATGTCTACAGCGACCATACGATCCAGCGTTCACCCTCTCACGTTTGTCTCCTATCGAGTGCACGAGCGACACAACACACCCCGGCGCAGCTGCCTGCCCCCGCTTTTTGGTCCCCGCGAGTGGAGGTCGCGATATGAACGACGAGCGCTGGACCGCCCTCAGAACTCAGTGTGAAACGCTCGACCCCGGCACTGAACTCGAGACACCGGTCTCGGACCGTCGGTTCAGCGTCGTCCGAACCGCCGGTGATCGGATCGCCGTCCGCTTCGAGGACAGCGGCGAGGAACGCCCGCTCTGGCGCGACCAGCTCGACGTGTTCATCGACCAACTTGCAAACACCCAGGTCGCCGTCGCCGACCTCCAGCCGAGCGTCGAACCCTACGCCGTCATCGTCACGCTCGCCCCCGAGTTCACCGTCGCGGACGACGCGATCGTCTCCGATCCCGAGGACGCCGTCGCCGGCGAGAGCCCGTTTCTGGTCTCCGCGGTCGAGGCGCGAACCCAGCCCGAACGCGTGCACGACGACGCGCTGTTGCTCGCCGCGGTGCTCGATGAACTCGACGATATCGACGACGCGGCCGATCCCTCGTCGCTCGAGACGGACCCACTGACAGACCTGTACGTCCTCTCCTCGGACGTGCAACGAGGCACGGATCGGCTCCGCGGATCGGCGCGGGACGCATTGCTCGACAGACTGGGGCCGGATCAGGAGCTTCACGGCCGGTACGGGACCGTTCGCCGAACAGTTCGCGAGCGCCGGCGGCCGCTGGACGAGGAGACGGTGTTCGATGCCCTCGACGAGTACGAGATCCCGCGCGAGTGGATCCTCGGGATCGATCCGGAGAAACTCGACGTGGTCCTCTCGGTGACCGATCTCACCGCCGAGGAGGTCTACGAGACTCGCGAGAGCGTCTATGTGCAGAAAACGAACGTCGACGAGGACGAAAAGTACTCGCGGCTCCAGGGGCTCATCGATCAGGTCGCCGCACTCGAGGGCGAGGAAGGCGAGTCCATTCGCGAGGAGTTAGACGAGATCGAAACGCGACTCGAGGCCGCGCTCGCGAGCGACTGAGGTGGATCGTAGCGAGCGGCCGGCGGTCGGGGAGGCTCACACGCCGCGGAAGAGAAGGACGGCCGCCACGCCGGAGACGAGTGCGAGAAGCACGTTTTCGGTCCGCCAGGCGACGAGAAGCGCCACCGCGCCAGCACCCCACTCGGGCGGGCCAGCACGGGCCAACTCGGGACCGACGATCGAAACGATGATCGCGCCGGGGAGCACCGCGAGGCCGGCTTCGGCGTACTCCGGTACCTCGATGCGACTAAGCAGCCACAAGCCGCCCGCTTTCGTGATGTAGGTCACGGCGCTCATCCCGAGAATGACCGCGACGACGGATGGCGTGAGGTGCAATTCAGGCAGCAACCCGGACCACCTCCGCGAAACACCCGGCGAGCCCGCCGAGTAGAATGTACCACCGGCCCGGCAGGACGGACGCGGCCCCGATTGCAACGCCGAACGCAGCCACCCAGGGGAGAAGCCGTGATCGTCCATCCCACAACTCGACCGCGATCGCGATGAAAACCGCCGTGAGTGCGAAATCGAGCCCGTATCGGGCGGGGTCGCCGATAGCCGCACCGGAAACCGCACCGACGACCGTCGCGCTGATCCAGAAGATCCAGATCGCCAATCCGCTGCCGAGGAGGAACGCACCCCGCCGACTTCCGGATCTGAACTCTCCCATCGTCAACGCCCAGTTCTCGTCGGCGGTAAAGAACACGCTTCCGTAGGATTGCAGCGGTGACAACCGACTAAACCACGGTTGGAGTGCCGCCCCCATTAAGACGTATCGGAGGTTCACGATGAACGTCGTGGCGACAATGGTGCCGACGGGGATCGGATGCGCCCAGAGTTCGATCGCGATCAGCTGTGCGGCCCCCGCGAGGACAGTCGCACTCATGAACGCGGCCTCCGCGACGGTTACCCCCGCTTGAGCGGCCAACACGCCGAAGGCGATTCCGTATCCGGCGACGCTGAGCGCGATCGGGATACACTCGATAAACCCCTCGCGAACCCCCGTCATCGAGAAGTGCATCGTCCGATCAGCGCGTTCACTTTCAGTTGGCGAGTCGGACGTCTCAGTACTCATCGAACCACATCCACGAACCGTCGGTCCTGTGATACTTGATCGAAGCTGGCATACTCTCGTCCAGCGTCGAAACCCACCTAAAGACTCGGAGAACTCGAGCTCTCCCGGCAGAACGGCTAATCCCGCAGGGCCTGCGCTTCGATGATGTCTCGGATCAGTGTTTCGCCGCGCTGGCTCAGGGAATACGTTCCGTTGTCGCTATAGAGTAACCCGAACCCGTCCAACCGCCGGAGGTGATAGTTAAATTTCCCCTTGTCCTCGATCGATGCCGATTCCCGAAGCGTCGTGTACGAGATCGGCTCCGACCGGTTGTACAACACGGTGAGAATTTCCAGTCGAATCGTGTTTGAGAGGACTGCTAACGCATCGGTGACGGTTTCGAGCTCGTTCGTTTCCAGCGAGCGCTCGGCGATCGGCGGTTCGTGAGCGGCGTGGTTCTCTGAACAGAGCCAGTGCGGAATCGCCATACTCGATCGATCAGGCCCTGTGAGTATAAACCTCATTACGGCTTCCCGAAGGAACACATTGCTTCGTCAGCCGCCGTTACCTCGCTTCGCCGACTCGCCGCTCGAGAAAGTCCGCGAGCAGTTCGAACGTCCGAAGCTGCTGGCGCTGGTCGGTCGAGGCGTGGCCTTCCTCACCGAGTTCGCGATACTCGATGCTGCCGGCGGGGCTGGTCTCGTAACCCAGCGACTCGAGTTCGTCGCGGAACAGTCGGGCCTGCGAGACGGGGACCCGGCTGTCGTTGACGCCGTGGACCATCAGGAGCGGAGCCGCGAGGTTGTCGGCGTGGGTGATCGGCGAGCGCTCCTCGTACAGGTCGGGATTCTCCGCGGGCGTGCCGAGGTACTTCTCCATGAGTTCGGTGCGATAGTGGGGCATCGTCGTCTCGTACTGCTCCTCGAGATCGGTCAGCCCGATCCAGGCGATGGCCGCGTCGTACAGGTCGGGATACTGGACCGCTTGCCAGTACGCCGAGTACCCCCCGTAGGACCCGCCGAAGACGACGACGCGGTCGGGATCGAGCCACTCCCGCGTTTCGAGGACGTGCTCCGCGGCCGTCGCCACGTCGCCCTGTTCGGCCCCGCCCCAGTCGTCGAGCAGGTGCTCGACGAACTCGCGGCCGCGGCCGGTCGAGCCGCGGTAATTGACCTGTAACACCGAAAAGCCCTGTTGGACCAGCACCTGGGTGTAGAGATTAAAGGATTTCTCGTCGCGGGCCCGCGGCCCACCGTGGGGATTGACGACGAGCGGCGACGGTCGCTCCCCGGAGTCGTACAGCAGGGCTCCGATTTCGAGTTCGGTCGTCGGTTCGTGGTCGACTGCCGCGGCGGGTGTCTCGGGGACGCCGTCGGATCGGACCGTGATGTACTCCGCGTCGGCGAACTCGTCGGGAGCGAACGGGCCGTATTCGGCTTCGAGAAGCGTCTCGAACATGTCCGTTTCGAGGTCGTAGGCGAGCAGTTCCGGTCGGCTGGTCGGGCTGGTGTGCTGGAGCAGGAGCCGATTCTCGTCGATGCTCACGCCGCGTCGGCCGGGGTGGCCGACAGTCGTCACGCCCGCGGGCACGTCGAGTTCGCGGCCGTCGCCGCTTGCCACGTCGTAGACGACGGGGACCGTCTGCGCGTCGCGGGTGCGAAGGGCGAGAAATCGGTCGTCGGGGAGAAACGCCACTGCGGACTCCTCGAATTCGCCGTCGCCGTACCAGGTGACTGTGGCGTCGCCGTCGGTATCGATGTCTGTTCCGGCATCGGCACCGACACCGACACCGGCACCGGCACTGGTGTCCTCGAACGTCACAATCCCGGCTCGTCCGAGGTCCGGCGTGTTGTCGATGACGAGCAGGTGAGTCGAGTTCCCGTCCGGGTCTCCGCGTTCGGTTCCGTCCTCGCCGCCGTTACCGTGACCGTCCCCGCCACTGCTCCACGCGACCGGAAACGACTCCGCGCCCACCTCGCCGAGGTCCAGGTTTCGCGGCTCGGAGCCATCGGCGTTTGCGACGTACACGTCAAGATTGTCGAAGTCGTCCGTCTCGTTGGTCGCGTACGCGATTCGGTCGTCACTCGGCGAGAACAACGGATTTCTGGCGGCTCGTTCGTAGTCGGTGAGCTTGCTGAACTCGTCGGCGGGACGGTCGTAGCGGTAGACGTTCATTTGGCCGTCCTTGTTCGTGTTGACCAGGAGCGTCTCGCCGTCAGCACTGACATCTTGCAGCGTCGCCTGGCCGTCGAGTTCAACGACGGACTCGACCGTCCCGTCACGGCTGAGTGCGTAGATATCGTTTTGCTCGTCGCCGCCGTCGTCGCGGTGGAAGAACACGCGGTCACCGTCGGCGTCCCAGCGGAGAAACCAGCGGGCGTTGCGCGGGACGTCGCCGTCTGACCACCGTTCGTATTCGCCGGTTTCGGTGTCGAGGACGTGGAGTTCGTTGCATCCGGTGGTGTCATAGTAGAACGCGACATCGCGGCCGTCCGGGGAGAGGGTCGGGTGGGCGATCGTCGGAAGTGATGCCAGGGCTTCGAGCGGGTCCGTCTCGTCCATGTTCTTCGTGTGCATGTACCGTTCTAGTTGCTTAATTGTTAGCAATCGAACTGGTGATCGAGACGGGGGCAGACCCCACAAACCCTTTTGGCCATCAGTGCCGTACGTCGAATCATGTACGTGCGGGACGCGAAAAACAGGGAAGAGGTCTGGCTGCTCGATCATATCGAGTCGATGGGGCTCGACGACACGGCGTTCCGCTCGCGCGACTACGTTGTCGCCGTGGACGAAGAGTCCGGGGAAAAGGCCGGGTTCGGCCGGATACGAATCCACAAGGATCACAGCGGGACCGATACAGGCGAGAGCGACGACGGTGACGGTAACGAGACTGGGGCGGCCCGAGAGGAGCCTGCCGAAGTCTGCGAACTGACCAGCATCGGCGTGCTCGAGTCCTGGCGCGGGCAGGGCGTCGGCGCTCACGTCATCGAACGACTGATCGAGTACGCCAGCGACGAGGGGTTCGAAACGGTCTACTCGCTGACCGGCGAGAGCGCCTACTTGGCCCAGTTCAGCTTTCGGCGAATCGAAGAGTCGCAACTCCCGGCGGTCCTGCAGGAGCGCCTCTCGGAGAAACGCGACCGAACCGATCCTGATGCCGTCGCACTCGCTATCGATGTCGACCAATTCCGGATGCCGGACCGCCTTCGAGAGGCGTTCAAACGTGCACCAGAAGGCCGGTCGACGGCCTCGGACGACGACTCCGCTGAGGACTTCGGGATCGATCCTGACTCGGCGACCTACAAGTACGATACCGGACGGTAGTCACGGCTGTCGATCGAACCCGTGGCGGAACGCAACCCATGCGATCGCGCTCACGCCGAGAATCGGCGGCAGAATCACGAACCCCCACAGTGGATCGAGTCCCCACCAGATCAGGATGACGAGATAGAAGAGTCCGATCAGGAGAAACGGAAGCACGTACAGCGCCGCTCGACGCCGATTACGCGGTTCATCGGTTGTCGACTGTGGCGGAAGCGACGACCCCATACCGGTGATTCAGTCACGGAAGGCAAAAACGGATGTGGCGATCATATTGAAAGTCACGAATTCAAATAGGGCCGAGAGCGAGGACTCTGAGACGGGCGTAATACGACACCGATCTGAGTGCCACACGGCGGTGGGTGCAGATACTGAAACGGGCACGAAAACGGATATCCGCGCAGAAAGCAATACAAACACAGACGCAGAGATGGACAGGGATACCCATGGATACTGACGATACGACCCGCGTCTGGCTCGTCGAACGCACCTACTCGGACGACGAACTCAACCTCATCATCCTGGTGTACGCCACGACGGACGGACGCCACTACCACCGTCGAGAACGCGCGCTTCCGAGTTTTACGGGACCGGCTCGCGAGACGAAAGCCGGACTCGCAGTGACGGCCGACGAGCTCGGAACGGTCGATGACCACTCAACGCGAGAGCGCTACGCCGCCGAAGCCACACGTGTCGCCGAAGAACACGACCCCGATGACGCTATTTAGGACCGATCTCGTTCGCAACGGCGAGCACTCCGATCCGACTGGCTGTCGAGACGCGCAGTCGAACGAACTCGATCAACGACGGCCGCGCCCGGTCGGCTCGCTATTCGATGGCAAACAAGGCGCGTTCATCAACCTTCAAGCCCTGCCCGGTCGACGGTATTCATAATGTTCGATCCCGACGAACTCGAGGAGATCCGCGCCGGACGGGACGACTGGCAGGAGACGGAGGTCGACCCGATCCTCGACCGATTCGGTGAACGCCAGGAGACGTTCACGACGGATACGGGCGGTCAGGAGGTCGATCGCCTCTATACGCCCGCCGACGTGGCCGACCTCGATTACCAGGACGATCTCGGCTATCCGGGCGAGCCACCCTATACACGCGGCGTCTACTCGACCGGCTATCGTGGCCGACTGTGGACCATGCGCCAGTACGCCGGCTTCTCGACGCCGGCGGACACCAATGAACGCTATCACTACCTGCTCGATCAGGGCCAGACCGGGCTCTCGATGGCCTTCGACCTCCCGACGCAGATGGGCTACGACTCCGACGCGGACATGGCCGCCGGCGAGGTCGGGAAGGCCGGCGTTGCCATCGACTCACTCGCGGACATGGAGACCGTCTTCGACGGCATCCCGCTGGACGAAGTCTCGACCTCGATGACTATCAACGCGCCCGCGTCCGTCCTGCTCGCGATGTACATCGCCGTCGGCGACCAGCAGGGCGTCGACCGCGAGGAGCTTCGGGGCACCATCCAGAACGACCTCCTCAAGGAGTACATCGCCCGCAACACCTACATCTACCCGCCCGAACCCTCGATGCGGATCATCACGGATATCTTCGAGTTCTGCGCCGAGGAAACGCCGAAGTTCAACACCATCTCCATTTCGGGCTACCACATCCGCGAGGCCGGATCGACGGCCGCCCAAGAACTCGCCTTCACCCTGGGGAACGGCATCGAGTACGTCGAGGCGGCGATCGAGGCCGGTCTGGACGTCGACGAGTTCGCGCCGCAGCTCTCTTTCTTCTTCAACGGGCACAACAACATCTTCGAGGAGGTAGCGAAGTTCCGCGCCGCCCGCCGAATGTGGCACGACATCATGGACGAGCGCTTCGACGCGCAGAACCCCAAATCGAAGCAGCTCAAGTTCCACACCCAGACGGCGGGCTCGATGCTGACGGCCCAGCAGATCGAAAACAACGTCGTCCGGGTGGCCTACCAGGCCCTCGCCGCGGTGCTCGGCGGGACCCAGAGTCTGCACACCAACGGCAAGGACGAGGCGCTGGCGCTGCCGACCGAGGAGTCCGTCCGGACCGCGCTACGCACCCAGCAGATCCTCGCCCACGAGTCGGGTGCGGCAGATACCATCGACCCGCTCGCGGGCAGCTACTACGTCGAATCGCTGACCGACGACGTCGAGGAATCGGCCTACGAGATTCTGGACGAAGTCGACAGCCGCGGCGGGATGTTAGATGCCGTTGAACAGCAGTGGGTCCAGCGCCAGATCCAGGACACCGCCTTCGACCGCCAGAAGGAAATCGAGGACAACGAGCGGATCATCGTCGGCGTCAACGAGTTCGAGGTCGACGAAGACCCCGAGATGGACGTCCAGGAGGTCACCGAAGAGGACGAACGACGACAGATCGACAACGTCGAGTCCGTCCGCGAGGATCGGGACGGGGAAACCGTCGACGCGGCGCTCGAATCCCTGCGCGAGGCCGCACGAGACGGAGACAACCTCATGCCGTACATCATCGAGGCGGTGAAGGCGTACGCGACGGTCGGCGAAATCTGTAACGTCCTCCGTGACGAGTTCGGGGAATATCAACCCGGCAGTGCGGTGTAGGCAGAAGCCGCTATTAGGCGGGAGTAATCCCCGTTTAGGTATCGTCGTCTCCCCGCCGCGCTCGAACGTGAGCGCCGCGTTTCGGAGCCAATACGCGATTGACCCGCAAATTCGAAGGAACGGTCGCTGTTGTTTATCCAATCACCAGCCGACGCGGTGGTGAGTGCACAATGAGCAAGCACGAGCACGAACGCGATTCTGAACCGACGGGCGAGGATATCGACGAGTACGAGTACGATTCCGACTATCACCGATCGGACGGCACCGCCTGGTTGCCCACACGACGGCGGATGCTGCAGGCGACCGCCGCCGCAGGCGGTCTCACCGCCGTCAGTTCGCTCGGGCTCGCCCAAGACGGCGAGACGATCGAACTCGGCGGCGAGACGAGCGGCTGGCAGGGCGTCGCTCCCAGCGATATCGAGGGCGAAACGAACCCCACGCTCGAACTCGAGGCGGGAACGACCTACGAACTCACGTGGGAGAATTTGGACGGCCTGGCGCATAACGTCGTCATCGTCGACGGCGACGGCGGTGAACTCGAGCGAACTGAACTCATGAGCGAGGAGGGCGAGACGCAGACACTCGAGTTCGAGGCGACGAGCGAGATGGCGGAGTACTACTGCGAACCCCACGCGGCGACGATGCGCGGGGAGATTTCTGTCGGCGAGGACGGTGGGGCCGACGACGGAACGGAGGAGGAGACGGACGCCGAACCGTTCTTCCAGCCCGGGGCGGAGATCGGCCTGCAGACGATCGGCGAGGGGATGACGGCACCGACGGACTTCGCCGCCGTCGAGGGCGAGGACCGATACTTCGTCGCCGACCAGACGGGTGAACTCTGGGTCATCGACGGCGAGGGAGTGCAGGACGAGCCGTTCATCGACGTGAGCGACCGCCTCGTTGAACTCGGGACGTTCGAGGGGAGTTACGCGGACCCGGATCAGGACTACGACGAGCGGGGACTGCTCGGCGTCGAGTTGCATCCGGAGTTCACCGATAACGGACGATTCTTCCTGCACTACAGCGCGCCGCCGAACGACGAGACGCCCGAGGGCTGGAGCCACGTCGAAGTCGTGGCCGAGTTCCAGGCGAACGACGATCTGACGCAGGGGGAACCGGATTCCGAACGAGTGCTGATGGAGTTCCAGAAGCCCCAGTACAACCACGACGCCGGGCCGATGGCGTTCGGGCCGGACGGTTGCCTGTACGTGCCGATGGGCGACGGCGGCGGGGCGAACGACGATATGGAGGGCCACGTCGAGGACTGGTACGACGAGAACGCCGGCGGGAACGGACAGGACGTGAGTGAGAACCTCCTCGGCGGGATACATCGGATCGACGTCAATAGCGGAGCGATGGAGACCGGTGATACCGGTGCCGATACCGATAGCGAGGAAGGCGTCGGTACCGACGACGAGATGGCCGCCGACACCGAGTCGGACTCCGAGGTCGGCAACGAAACCGATACCGAGACGAGCAACGCCGAAGCTGAGAACGAGACAGAAGCAAAGACCGAGACAGATACGGACACTGACGCAGGAACGGAGACCGAGGAGACGGAAACCGAGACCGAGACTGATACCGATACCGACACCGACCCCGGAACCGGCGACAAACCGTACGGCATTCCGGAGGACAACCCCCTCGTCGACGAGGAAGAGGGCCTCGACGAGTACTACGCGTGGGGCTTCCGAAACCCGTTCGGCATCTCGTTCGACAGCGAGGGGCGACTGTTCGCCTCCGACGCCGGACAGGACCTCTACGAGGAGGCAAACATCGTCGAATCCGGCGGCAACTACGGCTGGAACGTCAAGGAGGGAACACACTGTTTCAGCACGGACACGCCGAGCGATCCGCCGGAGGACTGTCCCGACACGGCCACCGACGAAGCGCCGTACAACGGGCAGGAACTCCAGGACCCGATCGTCGAGTATCCCCACGTCTACGACGGCGAGATGGTCGGGATCACGATCATCGGCGGCCACGTCTACGAGAGCAGCCAGATCGAGGATCTCCAGGGCAAGTACATCTTCGGCGACTGGACCGCCGACCCGTCGCGCCAGGAACCCGCCGGTCGACTGCTCGCGGCGACCGATCCCGACGGCACGACGGGCGGCGACGATGAGACCGGTGATGAGACGACCGACGACGACACGACCGACACCGGCACCGAATCCGCAGACGACACCACGGACACGACGGACACTGCGGACAATACGACCGAATCGGCCGACACGACCGGCAACGAAACCGCCGACAACACCACCGCAGAGAACGGAACCGACGAGATGGCCGACTCCAACGAGACGGCCACTGACGATACTGAGAACGGAACGACTGACGACACCGCTGACAACGGGGCCGCTGACGACGGGACCACCGACAACGGGACCACCGATGACCAGGCAGTTCCGCGCGACGAACTCTGGGAGATGGAAGAACTCCAGGTCTCGGGCACCGACGACGGCTCGTTCCCCTACTTCGTCCGCCAATTCGGCCAGGACTCCGACGGCAACGTCTACGTCCTCGCGAACCGGGAGGGCGTCCCAGAAGGCGACACCGGCGTCGTCATGGAGTTCGTCGCACCCGACGAGGGCGAAGAACTCTCGATGCCGGATACCGAGGACGCGGAGGAACAGGAAACGGACGAAGAAGCGACCGAAGACACGCAGGATGAACCCGTCGAAGAGGGCGAAAACGGCAACGAAACCACCGAGAACGAGTCCACCGAAACCGACGGCAACGAAACGATCGAGGAGTAACGCAAGTCGGAACCGCTAGCCGCTCGCGAATCGAACACCTTCAAAAGAAAGTTTTTGACCGCGCGACAGGTTGTAGGCCGCTCCGCGTTCGAAGTCCCGCTGAACGATTCGCTCCCAGAAAACTCGAATTGACGCGGCTGTAGGCGGTCGCTAGAGTGCAATCGTCCCGGTAACTGTCAGGGCGTTTCACGTCCACCTCGGAAGCGATCCCCTACAGACGTGCAACCGAGCGACGATCGGCCGCGGTGCGATCTAACGGCCATCGCAATCCCCCTCGTGAGACCTGCAGCAACCCTTCGATATTTGCCGTTGCCCGAACACACCTCTGCCATGCACTTCGACCACGCCGGCATCGCCACCGAGAACGCAACTGAACTCGCCGACCGCTACGCCGCTCTGTTCGGCCTCGAAATCGCGCACGAGGAGACGTTCGACGGCATGCACGTCGTCTTTCTCGATTGTGGAAACGGCTACCTTGAACTCCTCGAACCGACCGACGAGGGCACTATCGCCCAATACATCGAATCGAACGGTGCCGGCATCCACCACCTCGCCCTCGCAACCGACGACATCGACGACGCACTCGACACCGTCCGCACCCACGACGTCACTCTCGTCGACGAGGAGCCGCGCCCCGGTGCCTGGGGCCACACCGTCGCGTTCTTGCACCCGGCGGATACCGGCGGGATTCTGATTGAACTCGTCGAGCACTGAACGACGTAGCCACCGCTCAGCCTCAGCGTTGGCACTCCCTACTCCGTAGCGTTCCGCGTAAAATACGAAATTGACTCGTCGGCCGCGTTACAGTCGGGTGACGTTCGTCGCCCGCGGGCCCTTGTCTGCCTGTTCGATGTCGAACTCGAGTTCTGTACCTTCTTCGAGGTCTGGACCGCCAACGTCCTCCATGTGGAAGAATACGTCGTCGTCCGCGTCCTCAGTTTCGATGAAGCCGTAGCCGCCAGTGTCGTTGAAGAAATCGACAGTTCCTTTCGCCATTGCTTTTCAAGAGAGGAGAGTCACACAGATAAGGGTTCCGTAAGGGCCCGCCTACAGGAGTGATACCCGATCGCGGCTGACCGTGGCTGAACTCGTCGTAGACACCATCACCAGCCGTTACCCGTCTGCTGAACGTATGTTTACACCGAGAATGAGATCTGGTACCGCTGCCCGTGATACGCGAAATCCCGCCGGCCCTGAGGAATCCGTCGCTGACTGATCCGGTCGGCTGTAACGATTCCCTCCGCGACCGCGAACCGTCCTGCGGTTGCGCCGCAAATGACTTCCAGCAGTCCGTATGAACCGACCGGCTCGTCGAGTTCAGCCCGCGGTTACGGACCGGGAGTGACAGGTGTGGCACTCACCTTCTTCGCATGTCAATAGTATCCCGAAAGTCACATATAGGGTAGAGATTAAATTACTAAGACGATGGGTAGGAAACTCACTAGCGGTCAGTCTTTTCGAAGTATCGTGGCAGTCGTCATGGCTGTCGTACTGATTACGTCTGGGTGTGTCGGTACCGCTCTGGCGGATACGGGCGGTGACGAGGCCGATCCGGCCGACGAGGTGTTCATCAACGACGACGGTGACGCCGTGCTCGTCTACAACGAAACGACCGACGAGGACGAAGCCACCGGCGAGTACGGACTCGACGTGAGTGAGTCGGTCGCGTACGCGCTCATCACCGATGACATGGAGGAGGACATCTCCGGGGCGTTCTCGATGGCGCTCGACGACGGCGGCGTCGATTCGTCCGGCTCGCTCACCACCGATCGCCCGGCCGCCATCGACGACTTCTCGATGGATGTCACCGGCGAGCAGACCGCCGAAACCAACGAGTTCGACGCGACACTCGATCTGGCACTCGACACCACCGAAGCCCCGATGGCCAGCGTCGTTCAGTCGGCCTCCTCGTCCGGAGAGGTCGTCTCGAGCGCCGACGAGTTCGCCACCCGCGGCGACTTCGATGTCGAACACGGCATGCCCATGACCGGTCCCGAAACCGGACTCGACCTCGAGATTACGGACAGCGACGACGGCTACACGATCGCGGTGAACCAGCAGCAGAACGTCCCCGCGTTCGAAACAGACGAGATGCGAACGAAAGAGAACGCCGCAGCATCGCTTCAGTCCCAGTTTGACGAGGTCACGCAAGATACCGGCGGCGACGCAACGGTCACCATCGACGAACACGAGTTCACCGAAAACGACGATGGAAGCGGCCACCTCGATATGGCATACACCGTCGAACTCGAGAACGTAACGGACGGGCTCGAACAGACCATCGCAGACGAACTCGCGAGCGATTCCGAACTCGATCTCGACCAGAGCGATGCCGAACAGGTAGCATCGGATCTCCTCGCCGCTGAACTCGATACGTTCACGCTCTCGTACACCAACGGAGCGGACGGGATCGAGGGCGACTGGAACGTCGCGTTCAGCGGGTTCGAGTCGGCCGTCCCCGCCCTGCTCGATCTCGCCAATTCTGTCGAGGGAATGGACCAGGAGACCCCCGACTACGAAGCGATGTACGAGGCCCAGCAGGAAGCTGATCTGACCCAGACAGCAGAATGGGACGTAAGCTACACCTCGGCGGATGCCGAGCAGGCGACGCTCACCGCCAAGTTCACCTCCGAGACGGACAACTGGGAGGCCTATACGACGGCTCTCGCCGAGCGCGATATCGAGAACCCCGAGTTCTCGCTCGATGCAAGCGCCGAGACCGTCGATGACGAAATCGAGATGGAGATGAGCCTCGATGTCTCACAGGAGGACTTCCTCGAGACCGCGATGACCGGCTTGCTGCAGGACTTCGAGAACGATCCGACCGTCGACGAGAACGCCACCGAGTTCGTCTCGGCGTTCGACGAGGCCGACCTTGAACTCGCGAAGTTCGACCTCGAGATGGACGACGGGACGGTCACCATGGAAGCGGGTGCGACGTTCGACGATCTCGCCGCCTTCGAAGACCAACTCACCGATGCGTATGACGGCCTCTCGGTCACGCACGTCTACGGCGACACCGACGAGGAGGCGACGTACGTCTACGCGTCCGGCATGGTCGACGGTGAGGCGAGCGAAGACGATGTCCGTGCGGAGTCGATCGTCAACGACGAGACCACCGTTCACATGCCCGGCGAGTGGGATGAAGATCACCCGCGACTCGACATGCAGCAGGTCACTGACTATCTCGGCATGGAGTCGACCAAGGCCGATACCGAGGAGGGTGACGACGACGGGATGCCAGGATTCGGCGCTGTCGCCGCTCTCGCTGCGCTCCTCTCGACGATGGCGGTAGCTCGGTACCGTAACTAACGACGGCGCTTTTTCTAGCGATTACCGGTTTGGCCCCGCTCGTCTGACGGTTCGGTAGGTGCCGATCTTCCCGCGCTCACGAACGGAGTCGGCCGCCACGACGGCATCGTGTGGCATCGATCCCAACGGTCACAAATACTTATGCGGATCGTCCAACACACTCAACGCATGAGTTTGTTCGAGCGTCTCGGAGAAAAAGTCGAATCCTTCAAGCAGGAAGCCGAGGCGGCACGGGACGAGGCGGCACCGTATCGGTGTCGTGAGTGCGGGGAACGATTCTACAGCGAGCAGGAGACGTGTCCGGCCTGTGGCAGTACGGAACTCGCTGTTCGTGCGGACGACCGTGAGTCCGACTCGGAATCCGAAATCGAGTCCGAAACCGAATCCAGTCCCAAGTCCAAGTCCACGTCCGAAGCCGAATCCGGATCCGAATCTACGGTTGAACAGCAACACGAAGAAACCGACCAGTAACGGCGGTCAGTTGCGAGTGACTAGCCGAAATTTTCGATGTGGGCCTCGTCGGCATCGCCGCCGGCGTCGTCGATCGTGTCGGCGACGAGCGTGACGAACTCGGCGAAGCCGAAGGCGTACACCTCCCCCTCGTCGAGGTGGGCTTCGATCGCGTCGGCGAGTTCAGCGTCGGCGTCGTTGTCGACGACCGTGACGGTTGTGTTCGCCTCCCCGTCGTCCTCGAGTTCGTCGAGCCGGTCGACGTGGGCGGGATCGTCGTCCTGATAGAGCACGACAGCGTCGTGGCCGGCGTTGTGAGCGGCTTCGGCGATCGAGATGGCTGGGCCGATTCCAGGTCCGCCGGCGATGGCGACGACATCGTGTGTTCCCTCGTAGGCGATATTGCCGAACGGTCCCTCGATGTGGATGGTCTCGCCGGGATCGAGCGCGGCGAGCCAGGGTGAGAGATCGCCGTCGGGGTCGACACCGACTGTGATTTCGAAGGTGTCCGTGACGGACGACGAAGAGAGCGTGTAGTGGCGCGCAATCGGCTCGTCCGCTTCGTCGGGGCGGGCCCGAACGAGGACGAATTGGCCGGGCAGCGCGTCGAACGTGTCGGGGGTCTCGAGTTCGAGAGCGACGGTCTCGGGGCCGACGTCACGTACCGATTCGACGGTGACTTGTGTGCCTTCCATACCGGGACGTTCGGTCGGCGCTCGAAAAGGCGTTCCGTTCCCTGGTTCCCCCGCCGAAACCCCGACCAAACGTACAGATTCCTCGGTTTCCCAAGCGGCTTGAATGTGCTTTCAGAAGCCTTTTTATTGGCAGGGAGCAAGGTTCGCCTTAACATGGCTGAGGACCTCAACTGGGCGGTCGGGGGCGAGGCTGGCGACGGTATCGACTCCACTGGGAAGATTTTTGCCCAGGCGCTTTCCCGAGCCGGACGGCACGTATTCACGTCGAAAGACTTCGCATCGCGAATCCGTGGCGGGTACACGGCCTACAAGATCCGCACGTCGGTCGACCAAGTCCAGAGCGTCGTCGACCGCCTCGACATTCTCGTCGCGCTCACCCAGCGCACCATCGACGAGAATCTCGATGAACTCCACGAGGGGAGTGCAATTATCTACGACGGCGAGCGCTCCTGGGAGGCGGACATCCCCGAGGACGCAGCCGCTGTCGACGTTCCGCTGAAATCCCTCGCCGAGGACGCCGGTGGGGCGATCATGCGCAACATCGTCGCGCTCGGTGCCGCGTGTGAGATCACCGGCTTCGATGTCGAGTACCTGGACGAAGCACTTGAAAAACGCTTCGGCGGCAAGGGCTCGAAAATCGTCGAGAACAACAAGGAAGCCGCCCGCCTCGGCCAGGAATACGTTCAAGAGAACTACGACCTGGATCTCGGCTACGACCTCGAGACGACCGACAACGACTACGTGTTGCTCAACGGGAACGAGGCGATCGGGATGGGCGCACTCGCCGCCGGCTGTCGGTTCTACGCCGGGTATCCGATCACGCCTGCGACCTCCATCATGGAGTATCTCACCGGTCGCATCGAGGACTACGGCGGCCACGTCGTCCAGGCCGAGGACGAACTCTCGGCGATCAACATGGCCCTCGGTGCCGCACGGTCCGGCGCGCGATCGATGACGGCGACATCGGGTGCGGGGATCGACCTCATGACCGAGACGTTCGGGCTGGTTGCGACCAGCGAGACGCCGCTGGTCATCACCGACGTCCAGCGCTCCGGCCCCTCAACCGGGATGCCGACGAAGCAGGAACAGGGCGATCTCAACATGGCGCTGTACGGCGGCCACGGCGAAGTGCCACGGTTCATCGTCGCGCCGACAACAATCACGGAGTGTTTCTGGAAGACGATCGAGGCGTTCAACCTCGCCGAGAAGTACCAGACGCCGGTGTTCCTCGTCTCCGATCTGGCCATGTCTGTGACCGAACAAACGTTCTCGCCGGAGGCCTTCGACATGGATGCAGTCGAGATCGACCGCGGCAAACTCATCGAAGGTGACGACGAGGTCGACGAATGGCTCGATTCCCAGGGTCGCTTCCGCGCCCACGCCGTCACCGATGACGGTGTCAGTCCGCGCGCGATCCCAGGCACGACCGATGGTGCGCACATGTCTACCGGCCTCGAACACGACGAACTCGGTCGCCGGACCGAGGACCAGGACGAGCGTGTTCGGCAGGTCGATAAGCGATCTCGCAAGGTCGAGACGGCCAAGGAACGAGAGGAGTGGGACTACCGCGAGTTCGGCGACGCCGACGCCGACAATCTCATTATCTCCTGGGGGTCGAACGAGGGTGCCCTGATCGAAGCTCTCGAGTATCTCGAGGACGACGGGATAGATGTGCGCATCATCTCGGTCCCCTACATCTTCCCACGACCGGATCTGTCCGACGAGATCGATGCTGCAGAAGAGACGATCGTCGTCGAGTGTAACGCGACCGGCCAGTTCGCCGATGTGATCGAACACGACGTGCTTACCCGCGTCAAGCGCATCAACAAGTATACCGGCGTCCGCTTCAAGGCGGACGAACTCGCCGAAGAAATTATCGACAAACTCTCCCAGGAGGTGCCAGCACAATGAGCTCCCAATCCGACGTCCGATTCACCGACTTCAAATCCGACAAACAGCCCACGTGGTGTCCCGGCTGCGGCGACTTCGGGACGATGAACGGCATGATGAAAGGCCTCGCTGAGACCGGCAACGACCCCGACAACACGTTCGTTGTTGCCGGGATCGGCTGTTCCGGCAAGATCGGGACCTACATGCACAGCTACGCCTTACACGGGGTCCACGGTCGCGCGCTCCCTGTCGGCACGGGCGTCAAGATGGCCCGACCCGACATCGAGGTCATGGTCGCCGGCGGCGACGGTGACGGCTACTCGATCGGGTCCGGCCACTTCGTCCACGCCGTTCGCCGGAACGTCGACATGTCCTACGTCGTCATGGACAACCGCATCTACGGGCTGACCAAGGGGCAGGCCTCGCCGACCTCGCGCTCTGACTTCGAGACCTCGACGACGCCCGAAGGGCCGAAGCAGCCGCCGGTCAACCCGCTCGCGCTCGCGCTCGCCTCGGGCGCGACCTTCATCGCCCAATCGTTCGCTTCCGACGCACTGCGCCACCAGGAGATCATCGAAGAAGCCATCGAACACGATGGCTTCGGCTTCGTCAACGTCTTCAGCCCCTGCGTCACGTTCAACGACGTCGACACCTACGACTACTTCCGCGACTCGCTGGTCGACCTGCAGGAAGACGAGGACCACGACGCGACGAACTACGACGACGCGAAGAAAGTCATCCTCGACGCCGATAAGGAGTACCAAGGCATCATGTACCAGGACGAGAACTCGGTGCCGTACCACGAACAACACGGCGTCACCGAAGATATGTCCGAGATTCCGGACGGCGCACCCGAGGACGCGATGGACCTCGTTCGCGAGTTCTACTAGCTGACCGTTCGCCGCTCGAGTTCGTTTTCTCGCCGGGTTTCGTGGTCTGTGGTCCGTGTTTGCGATTTCGAGTGGTCGTCAATCGTCGCCAGTTAGTTGAATATCACTTGTTCACACACCGTCGATTGATTTTTCGGTGCCGCCGCCGCAAGCCGATACATGGAGGTTCGGGAGGCCGTTCCGGACGACGCCGATGCGATTCGAACCACCCACGCGGCGTCGATCACCGAACTCAGCACTGAGAGCTACTCGCAGGAACAAGTCGACGCCTGGGCGGCGGGGTGTGAATCCGCGGACTACACCGCCGCCATCGAGTCTCCGGACCACTATCTCGTCGTCGCCGTCGTCGACGGATCGATTCGCGGGTTCGGGTCGCTCGTCGTCGCCGCTCCGGAGGCAGACGAGGCGACCGCCGAAGTAACCGCCGTGTACGTCCACCCGAGCGTCGCTCGCAAGGGTGTCGGGTCCCGGATCTACGAGTCGCTGGAACGGCGTGCCAGAGAACGGGACGCTACAGCACTCGAACTCACGGCCTCGCAAAATGCCGTCGCGTTCTACCGGTCCCACGGCTACGAACGCATCAGCGCGACCCGACACGAGTTCTCCGGCCGCGAGTCGACCGGCGTCTACGGGACGGTCGTCGAGATGCGGAAAGAACTGTAGCCCGCTCGTCCAACTTGTGGCTCAGACCGGGTGTTCGGCCGACTCGAGCAATACCTCGACGTTCGCGGATTCCTCCGCGAGCACCTCCGGATGGGTTCCGAGCAGGACGAGTAAGTCGTCCTCGTGCACGAACGAGGTCAGGGTGAGTTCGACGTCGATCTCCTCGCCGTCGTACGTCGACTGCCCGATAAACGTGTCCACGTCCCGTCCGTCGCCGAGAATGTCGAGACCGAACGACTCCTCGTGTTCGATCCCCTCGATCTGTCCAGCCTCGCTGTCGACCTCGCCGAGCAATCGCTCGACGAGTTCACCGTTGCTCAGATCCTCGAGCGGGTTGAACGACCGGCCGGCGACTTCGACCGCCGGAATCGAGAGCGTCGTGAACAGCGCCGCCTCCCGTTCGCCGCCCAGAATCGAGACGTCCTTGACGTACGTTGACTGCCAGATTCCCGCCTTGAACTCGCGCTCGATTCCCAGTCCGATCTCGGCCGATTCCTCGATCGATCGTTCTTCGACGGACTCTTCGGTATACCCCGTCTCCTCGAGTGCACCATCGCTCGGCGCGACGCGATCGCCGCTGAACTCGAGCGGTCCGTTTCCGAGCGCAAAATCGAGACAGCCGGCTGTCAGCGCGAGCGTCCCCGTCGCGCCTGCAGCGAGCAGCGACCGGCGCGATCGAGTCGGAAGACGATTACTATCGTGACTGTCACGACGGTTTGAACTGGAAGCCATTACCACAGTGTTCGAAACGAGCACTATAGTCGTTATGGCATAATCAGGGCGTACAGGCGTCAGGTCAACTGAATAACTCGTTTCGAGGACGGACCGTGTTCGAGCGGTGGACCGCGATCCTGCCTCGGTTTCGGTGGTGACAAGGGTCGACACATCAAGAGTTATCGGGGTTGCCCGCGCCTATGTAGCCATGACGGAGTTTGCAACTCGGGTCGAGAACGTGTCGATCAGTGGTATTCGGGAAGTGTTCGAAGCTGCAGGCGATGACGCGATCAACCTGGGGCTCGGACAGCCGGACTTTCCGACGCCCGCACACGCTCGCCGGGCGGCAGTCGAAGCGATCGAGTCGGGGCAAACGGACGCCTATACGTCGAACAAGGGGACGCCACAACTCCGGGAGGCGATTGCGGCGAAGTACGACCGCGATTACGGCATCGAGGTCGATCCCGCGAACGCGATCGCCACGTCGGGCGGCAGCGAGGCGTTGCATCTCGCACTCGAGGCCCACGTCGATCCGAATCAGGAGGTCATCTTTCCCGATCCCGGCTTCGTCTCCTACGACGCGCTGACGCGGATCGCCGGCGGAACGCCGAAGCCGGTGTCGCTACGGGACGATCTCACGCTCGATCCGGCGGCCGTCGAGGACGCAATCACCGAGGAGACGGCGGTCTTTATCGTCAACAGCCCGGCCAACCCGACGGGGGCCGTCCAGAGCGAGGCGGACATGCGCGAGTTCGCGCGCATCGCGGACGAACACGACGTGCTCTGCATTTCCGACGAGGTCTACGAACACATCGTCTTCGAGGGTGAACACCACTCGCCGCTGAAATTCGCCGAGACGGACAACGTGGTCGTCGTCAGCGCCTGCTCGAAGACGTACTCGATGACCGGCTGGCGGCTGGGCTGGCTCGTCGGCTCCGGCGACCGGATCGAACGGATGCTGCGCGTCCACCAGTACGCCCAGGCGTGTGCCTCCGCGCCGGCGCAGTTCGCGGCCGAGGCGGCGCTGACGGGGCCACAGGAGCCGGTCGCGGAGATGGTCGGGGCCTTCGAGGAGCGCCGCGATGTCGTCGTCGACGGCCTCGAAGACGCCGGGCTCGAAGTGCCGACGCCGTCAGGTGCGTTCTACGCCATGCCGAAGGTGCCCGAGGGCTGGTGCGACGAGGTGCTCGACCGCGGCGTCGTCGCGGTTCCGGGCGAGGCTTTCGGCTCGAACGGCGAGGGCTACGCGCGCCTCTCGTATGCGACCGGGATGGAAGAACTGAAAGCGGCGCTCGAGATCATCGATAGCGCGACGGCGGCGGTTCGCTAAGGGCGCTCGAGAACGCAAGTACCCCTTAGACGAGTTCAGTGACGGCTTCCATCGTCGCGTTCTTATCCGCGTCGGACATGCCGGTAGCGAAGCCGATTCGAACCGCGTCGACGCCGTCGATCGCGGCGTACTCTTGAATCCATTCGCGGACCTCCGCGGGCGTGCCTGCGGGCGCGAGTTCGTCGAGCACGTGGTCGGGGAGGGCGGCAGCCATCGCGTCGGTGTCGCGGTCTTCCCAGGCGGTCCGAATGTCGTCGACGACGTCCGCGTAGCCCTGGTCGGCGACCGAGTCGCCGTAGTACGGCCCATAAGCGCCGAGCATGAACGCGGTCGTGCTACGGGCGAGTTCGCGCGCCCGGTCGCGGTCCTCCGATGCGACGGCGCGGACGATCGGTGCGACGCGCAGGTCTGTGAGGGTCTTCTCGCCGAGTTCAGCGCCGCGTTCGAGATCGGAGAGCCGATCGCGGAGTCCGTCCGGGGTGAACAACTGCGGCGTCCAGCCGTCGCCGAAGCGCCCGGCTAGCTCGGTGGCTTTCGGACCGAGGGTGGCGAGATCGATCGGCGGCGGGGTTTCGGGGATCTCGTTTTCGTAGTCCAGCCCCGCGATATCGAAGATATCGCCCTCGTAGGCGGGCGTGCCGTTCTCGTAGACGGCGCGGATGATTTCGATCGTCTCGCGCGTGCGCCGGAGCGGACGGTCGAAGGTCGCGCCGTGCCAGCGCTCGGTAATCGCGGGTGAACTCGGGCCGAGACCGAGACGGAATCGGCCGTCGGTAGTGTCCTGCAGCGTGAGCGCCGTCTGGGCGAGCAGGGCGGGCGAGCGACCGTAGGGGGAGACCACGTCGTTCGAGATGCCGAGTTCGTCGGTGCGGTCGGCGGCGAGGGTCAGCGGCGGGACGACGTTCCAGCCGGTCGTCTCGCCGGTCGTGATGCGGTCGAAGCCGAGGCGTTCGGCCTGGACGGCGCGCTCGGCGACGCCTTGCGGGCGGTCGTAGTCGCCGAGTCGGACGAGGAGGTCGAGGTCGGCGTTCACGGGTCGTCCCTCCGGATCGATCGCTGCGAGTTCGGATCGGCGTGTGGCGAGTGCATCACCAATTACCGCGGTACCAATTCACATAAAATTCAGCGTTTCTGACGGGGTGGGTCCGGGAGCGTTTGTTCCGGTACTCCTGTGACCGGCCGTGAACGAGGGGAACAGTATCACCCACGAGTACCGCCGTGGATAGGGGTGGAAACGTTGATACGCTGCGTCGAGAATGACAGCATATGACACACGATTGTTCGTTTCTCGAGGAACTCGATCTCGGCGACGAGCAGGTCTCGTTCGCGACCGGACGACGAGAGACCCACGCCGCGGACTGGGGCGCACAGCAACTCGAGGAAGGCGTGATGCCGGACGCGGTCGTCTGGCCCGAGTCGACGGACGACGTTGCCGCCGTCCTGACTGGGGCGACCGAGCGCGGCGTTCCGGTAACGCCCTACGCGGCGGGCACCGGCCTGGAGGGCAACGCCGTCCCGGCCCGCGGTGGGATCAGTCTCGATCTGACGCGGATGGACGACGTGATCGACTACCGGCCCGACGACTTCCAGATCGACGTCGGCCCGGGAATCATCGGCACCGAAGTCGACGAGTTCGTCGCGAGCGACGGGCTCTACTTCCCGCCGCTGCCCTCCTCGGGGGACATCTCGACGATCGGCGGCATGATCGCGACCGACGCGAGCGGCATGCAGACCGTCAAGTACGGCGAGGTCGCCGACTGGGTGCTGGCCCTCGAGGCCGTCCTCGCGGACGGCACTGTGATCCGGACCGGCTCGCGCGCGAGCAAGACCTCGAGCGGCTACAACCTAACCGACCTGCTCGTCGGCAGCGAGGGCACCCTCGCCGTCGTCACCGAGGCCACGCTCGAACTCGCCGGGCGACCCCAGCAGATCCGCGGCGGGCGCGCCATTTTCGAGACGCTCGACGACGCGGCGGCGGCGATCGCCGACGCCATCCGGACGGATGTCGACGTGGCGCGGATCGAACTCGTCGACGAGTTGAGCGCCCACATGGCAAACGAGTATCTCGGCTCCGACCTCCCCGACGCGCCGATGGTCTTCCTCGAGTTCCACGCGAACCACGGCATCGAGGCCGAGATCGACCTCTGTCGGACCATCTTCGAGGACCACGACGTGGCCCGCTTCGAGATGAGTTCTGACAACGCCGAGATGGAGTCGCTATGGGAGACCCGCCGAGAACTGGCCTACGCCGAAGCGAGCTACGACCCCGACCTCACGCCGATCCACCCCGGCGACGTGACCGTCCCGATCAGCTCCTATCCCGAACTCGTTCGCGAAGCGAAACGGATCGCCGCCGAGACGGACCTCCTCATCCCCTGCTTCGGTCACGCTGGCGACGGCAATCTTCACTACACCGTCCTCGTCGACATCGACGATCCCGACTTCGTCGAACACGGGGAACGAGCCTATCGTGAACTCGTTGAGTTGGCCCTCGAGATGGGCGGGACGGCGACGGGCGAACACGGCATCGGCCAGGGCAAGCAGGCGTATCTCGAACCCGAGCACGGCGCTGGCGCGGTTGACGCCATGAAACGGGTCAAGCGGGCGCTCGACCCGACGGGGACGCTCAATCCGGGGAAGATCTTTCCCGAGGACGACGCGGAGTGAGGGCGGCCGTACTCGCGGCTCCGTTCAACCGGCGTTCCGGCTGTTATTGACTGAGATACCCGCCGTCGACGCCGAGCGCTTCCCCGGTGACGAACGAGGCGTCGTCGTCGCACAACCAGGCGACAGCGTTTGCGATCTCTTCTGGCGTTCCGAGTCGATTCATCGCGTGGCGGCTCTCGATCTGCTCTCGTGCCTCCGAGCCGCTCGACATTCCGCCTTCCGCGAGAAGCGGGGTGTCGATGAACCCGGGACAGACGGCGTTAATGCGGACGCCCGTCTCGCCGTTCTCCAGGGCGGCAGATTTCGTCAGGCCGAGAACACCGTGCTTCGCGGCGGAATACCCGGAGGATGTCGCGAACCCGACCTTTCCGAGGACCGACGAGTTGTTCACGATGACGCCGCCTTCCTCCTGTTCTTGCATCCGACCGAGTTCGGATCGCATGCAGTTGAACACGCCGACGAGATTCACGTCGATGACGGCCTGCCACTCGTCGGGATCGTACTGGTCGACCGTCGTCTGCGCCCCGCCGATGCCGGCGTTGTTGAACGCGTAGTCGAGCCGGCCGAACTCGTCGACGGCAGTTTCGACCATCGAATCCGTCGCCTCCGGGTCCGTGACGTCGGTCTCGACGAAGGCGGCGTCCCCTCCGTCGTCCTCGATCTGCGCGACGGTTTCTTCGCCGCCCTCGGTATCGACATCTGCAATGACAACGCTCGCACCGCGATTAGCGAACTCGAGCGCGGCCGCGCGTCCGATACCCGATCCGGCTCCCGTGACGAGCGCAACTGCATCACTGAACGAAACCATACGTGTGAGTTCGGACACGAGCGAGAAAGTACTACGGCTACCGGCAGGCTGGTACGTCCCTGTAGTGGGGATTCAGCCCGTCATTCGGCCAGATAGTATCCAGTTCGTGACCGTCTCGAATCGCGAGTTCGGATCCGCGAGATGCGGCCGCCGCGGGCCGGCACCTCTCGCCGGAGTTGGTCGCAACATCGAGAAAGCGGAGAAAAAAGAGCGACGGAGAGCCGATCGCTCATCGGCCGGTGGCCCGAACGCAGGCGAGCCCGTGCCCGTGGGACCGTTCCTCCGCCCCCGTCCGGATCGTTAGCCGCCAGGCCGCCGGCGCGGAGGACGATTCGGCTGCGGAAAGTCGTTCCACGTCCGTGATCGTGAGCGACCGCGTCGCGAGCCGTCCGAAGAGTTCGACGATGATCGGGAGGGTGACGATTCGCTCGGGATGATCGCCGTCCGCGCCGTCGCCGCCGAGCGCGTAGCCGTCGATCCGGATCGTCCACGAGCGGGATTCCGACTCGGCATCGACCGACCGCTGCTCGACGCGGTAGGACTCGAGCATATCGACGGCCTGGAACTCCGAGAGCACCGCGTCGAGCGGTTTCGCTTCGGCCGCGTCCGTCTGCGCATCGATCGGGAGGTTGGCGGCGGCCGTCGAGAGCAACGAGAGTTGTTCCTCAGGATCGAGTCGCTTCTCGAGTTCGGTTGCGGTGCTCGTGAGCAACTGGAGACAGAGCTCGTCAGGATGCTCGATCGTTTCGGCGATGTCGAGATACGTGTCCATGATCGCGTTTTCGAGGCCGTCGTGGGGCGACTCCGCGATCGATTCGAAGACGACGCCGGCGACCGTGTGACAGATGTCGATTACCGACTGCGTGTCGCCGGATGCTGGTGGCGAGTTCGGCGCTTCGGCGGGCTGGTCCGGGTCAGCAGTCGCGGCGGGGGAGGCAGTGGAGGCTCGGGACGGCGTCTCGGGGTCGCACTCACAAACGATCACGTCGTAGTACGGCACCTGGGGATCGTACCGTCGTAACACGGTGCGGTACTGTTCTGTCGCCTGCGCCGCTGCTCGGGCGGCCGAGCGGCTCTCGAAGTAGAGGTCTGCTGCGGGGACCGGCCGGTGGTGCGTTCGTCCGCAAATGAGGTAGTACCGTCCGGATTCGGAGGCGAGCGAGGCGATATGGCTCCGAATTTCGTGAAGCATTGTCCCGATCATGCGTCGGATTCACCCCCGCCAAGCCGCGGCAAGCGAGACGCTCTTCCTGCAAACGCGTCTATTTCACCCGGCACGGCGACCGCGAAACTCGCTCTACCGGTCGTTTCCGCGCTCATCTCAGAACTCACCGGTGACGATATCGGCGACCGCCTGTCGATCGAACAACTGTTCGTCACCGAACTCGTCCGGGTACAGGTCTTGGACGGCCATTTCCAGTTGGAAGAGGTAAATAATCGGTCCCTGGTAGAACTCTCCGCCGTAGATAACTCGGTCGTTTTGGACCGCTCGAAGGTTGCTCGCGGTGTCGTGCTCGCGCATCGGCTCGACGATGTCCCGTTCGAACGAGTCCGCTGTGACGCCCGATTCCTTCCAGATGACGATGACGTCCGGATCGATCTCCAGCAGCGTCTCGTAGTCGATCGTCCCGCCCGTTTCGTTGAATCCGCCGATACCGCTGCGTTCGATGGCGTCGCGAGCACCGAGGTCTTGCCACTGTTTGGTCTGCGTTCCACCATCGATCGTGTATCCGTAGAACGCCTCCGGTGCAGTGGATTCCGGCGCGAGGATGGCTACTTCTGGCGGCTCGTCGGGCAGTCTAGCCTGAACGTCCGAAAGGACCTCATCGTGAAGTTGCGCAAACGCATCGAACCGGTCTCGTTCCTGGAACACCGCCGCGACGCGTTCGAAAGCCTCGTACATCGAATAGTACGTGTAATCGTGCCAGCCGTAGCTCCGGGAGTAGATCGTGTTGCCGACGAACGGTGCGACGGTATTTTCGATTTCCGCAACGTCATCCTCGCTCCACTGGACCTGGTTGATCATGAAGTTCGGATCGATGAGGTGGACGTCCGCACCGAGTTCGTAGAACAGTTCTTTGTCGGTTCTGCCCTGCCAGAGCTCGACGAGGTCTGCCGTTTCGACCGAAACCCCCGGTAGTTCGTCGTAGTAGCGTGTTCCGAATCGGTCAGTCAATCCGATCGCCAACAGTCCATCACTCTGGCCCAGCGCAACACCCATATCGGCGTAATCCCCGGTGTAGGAAACCCACGTCTCCGGGACAGAATTGAACTCGACCGTTCCGGCCGGTTCCACCGTCACCGAATACGATCCGCCACCGGATCCGTCCGGTTCGCCCGCTTCGGAGTCGACACAACCCGCCAGCAATCCGCCGCCCATCGCTGTGCCGCCGTATGCGACGTACTCCCTGCGCGTCAGTCCCGTCCGACCCGTTTCGCTGTGTGGCATACCATTTAGGCCAACCTAAAACATAATAACTACTTCGCTATTAGGTTGGCCTAAAGCGATCGTATCAATCGATATCGCCACAGCGAAGGCGGGGATTTCGTCGCAACGATTCCCGGCGACCACTGGCCGAACGCACCCTGCCGCGGCGTCTACGACACGCAGTTGCTGGCGAGACAGAATTGCCGGCGAAACGGAGTCGCTACCGCACAACGAGGCTGCGGTCGGCGAGTTCGTCTTTGGCCGCCACCTCCACTCGTGCGAACCGACGGTTACGCCGACAGCGTTGTCACGGAGAAGAGCACGGCGGGCGACGTATTCGGATCGTGTGAATTGAGTCGCAGTTCTAGTAGAAATAAACATGAACGATCTCTTTTAGTTATTACGTATACACAGCGCCGCTATGGTTCGAAAGATCGATCCGCGGAGAGAGGGAGACACATCCGGCGAGCCGCCGAATCGGAATCGGCGAACGGTACTGCAGTCGGTAGGAACGGGGTTCGTTGCAGCAACAATATTTCCTACCGCGAAGGCCGATGTATCGACGATGGATGCGAACCCCGAATCGGACCCATGGCGGCCCGAGTACCATTTCGCACCGTCAACCGGCTGGATGAACGACCCGAACGGCTTGATCTACCACGACGGGGTGTATCACCTATTTTATCAGGCGGGCGAACGCCGCCGACGGTGGGATCACGCGACGAGTTCGGATCTCGTCACCTGGACCGAACGCGGGACGAAAATTCCGGACACCGACTCGATCCAGGCGTTCTCCGGCGGAGCCGTCGTCGACTCGCGGAATACTGCCGGGTTCGGGACCGACGCGATCGTCGCCCTGTACACCGGGCACCACGACGACGGAACCGAGGATCAACGGCTCGCCTACAGCACCGACGACGGCGAAACGTTCCAAAAGTACGAGAACAATCCGGTGATCGAGAGCAACACCGGCGAGTTCAGAGATCCAAACCCGTTCTGGTACGAGCCGGATGAGAGCTGGCGACTGGTCGTCAGCCGCGTCGAAGCGACAGACGATCGGCCGGCAGGAATCGAGATCTACCGCTCGCCGAACCTACTCGACTGGACCTACGAAAGCACATACGTGGACGAAGCCGGTGCCGGCTGGGAGTGTCCGAGCCTCTTCGAACGGCCAGTGGAGGGGGCCGACGAGGCGAGGTGGGTCCTTCCCGTCTCACCCATCGAACACCGGTCCGTCGAGTACCACATCGGTCGCTTCGACGGAACGGCGTTCGTTGACGAGGAAGTACACAGCGCGGACCACGGGTACGATTTCTACGCGACCCAACAGTGGGGGAACGAACCGGCCGATCGCGACCTGCTGCTCACGTGGATGAACAATTGGGAATATGCGATGGAAGGGCCAGATCCCGGCTGGCGGGGAGTGATGACGGTTCCACGGACGCTCACCCTGGAAGCGGACGACAACGGCCTCGCGGTGATCCAACGGCCCGCGGAAGAACTCGTCTGCGCCCGTCGGGACCCCGTCGCCGAACTACACTCGGAACCGATTACACCGGGGCGGGACCCGTTGGACGGAACTGAACTCGCGGGCCGGACGCTCGAGATCGAGACGACCATCACTCCCCAGAGTGCGTCCACAATCGGACTCGCGGTTCGAACCGGGCCGGAGCAAGAGAGCGTAATCAGCTACGATCCAACCGACGGGACGCTCCGATTCGATCGGTCGAACGCGGGCGAGTTCTTCGGATCGAACGGCACGGAAAGGGAGACGACGGCGGTCGAACTCCCACCCACCGACGCGCTCGATCTCCGCGTGCTTATCGATCGGTGCTCGGTGGAAATCTTCGCTGCCAACGGTCGTCACACGATGACGAATCTCGTCTACCCGGACCGGGAAAGCACCGGTGTCTCCCTCTTTGCCGAAGACGGTGTCGCTCGGGTCGAAGAACTCGTCGCCTACACGCTCTCGGCGGAGTAGCGGGCTCGCGAATGGCTGCGTTGAGCGCACGGAACCACCCTCGTCTCGATCTTGGACCCGATCATCGCTCGCGCTCCGTTCGAACGTCGATGCGCGGCCGATCGACTGAACTCGTCGCCCTCGAACGAATGTTGCCCGTGATACACTTATGGACCCTCGCGTGGTCGGGATCACGCGGTGAGACCCATGAGCACCAGCAACCTACCCGATCCGGAGAACGTACAGGTTGACGAGCTACAGACCCTGATCGAGAATTTACCGGAGGAGAAACGACAGCAATTGCTCTCCCAACTCGACCTCGGAAACGTCGGCGATGTCGGCGGCGGCGATCTCGGACTGTAGACGGCCCAATCTCCGAGGTGAGTCAGGAAAATCGATCCGACACTATCTCCCAATCGCCCTGTTTATTCGGCCGACGGCCGTCTGGCCCTTCCCTTCTCCCATCAGTCGTGCACTAACACGTCAAGAACATCCGTCCCTTCCCGTTCGACCGCCGCCGCGACGGCGTCTTCGATCTCCGCCGGCCGCTCGACGAGTTCAGCACGCGCCCCGTGGCTCTCGGCGTTTTGGACGATGTCGACCGGCGGTTCGAAGTCCATGCCGACGAACTCGTGGTCCGCCTCGTCGCCACCGAGCAAGTCGAGCGTGTTGTCCTTGAGGATACGGTAGTTGCGGTTGTCGGGGATGACGACGGTGAGGTCGAGGTCGTACCTGGCGGCGCTGTAGATCGAGTGGGGGTAGTACAGGTACGAGCCGTCGCCGATGAAGCCGATCACGTTCCTGGGGTCCTCGCGTTGGCTTTCGGCGACGGCAGCGCCGACGCTCGCGGGCAGGCCGTAGCCGAGGCCGCCGCCCTTGTTCGAGACGTACTGCTCGGGCGTAAAGTCCCAGCGCGCGAGCATGGCGTACTTCGAGGTGACGCCCTCGTCGACGATGGAGGCGTCCCCGGCCGCGCGCTCCATCGCGTCGACGAGTTCGGCTTTCGACGCGCGGGGATCGTCTTCGGCGTCGCCCGTTCCCATTTCGGCCATCTTGGCGTCGACCATCTCCGTGACTGCACTGACAGCCTCCAGTCGCTCGTCGACGGCGGCCTCTGAGAGTTTCGGTCGGACGCGTTCGATGAGGTCCTGCATGACGAGTCCCGGATCGCCGATGACGGCAGCGTCGGCGTGCTGGTTCTTGCCGAGTTCCCAGGCGTCGTCGCCGACGTGGATACAGGTCGTCTCGGGATCGACCAGCGCCTCCTCGTGGCGCGTCAGCGTCGTGTTCGTCGAACAGCCGACGAACGCGATGGTGTCGGTATCCAGCAGCATCGAGGCGAGGTCCTCGTCCGGCGGAACGTAGGACACCCACTGGTCGTGATCGGTCGGGAAGTCCACCTCGCTGGCGAGGATTTCGCCGTGGACGCGCGCTCCGGTCGACTCCGCGAGTTCGACCGCCGCGGCGACGGCATCAGCGCCCGAGCGCGCGACGTGGTCCCCGACGACGAGCACCGGGTTCTCGGCCTCGGCCAGCAGGTCGGCGGCGCGTTCGAGCTGGGCCGGATCGCCGCTGCCCGCGTTCGGAATCGGGCCGAGGCGTTCGGGCTCGGCGTCGAGTTCGGCGAGCATCACGTCGAGCGGGAGGCCGAGGAAGACGGGTCCCGTCGGCGGCGTCATCGCGACGCGGGCGGCCCGCCGGAGCATCGTCGGCAGCGCCGTCACGTCGAGCACCTCGTCGGACCACTTGCAGAACTGATCGGCCATCTCGGCTACGTCGCCGGACAGGATCGGTTCCTCGTGGCGGAAGTCCGTACTGTGATTGCCCGCGGTGACGACCAGCGGAGCACCGGTAACCGACGCAGCGTACAGGTTGCCGAGGCCGTGGGCCAGCCCGGGCGCGATGTGGAGGTTCGCCACGCCCAGCGGCGTGATCGAGTCGTCGTGGTGGGCGTGATAGCGCCGCGTCTGGGCGTAGCCCGACGCCATCCCGACCGCGATGTCCTCGTGCAGTCCCAGCACGTACTCGAGGTCGCTGCGACCGATCGCGTCCATCACCGGCAGTTCCGTCGTCCCCGGGTTGCCGAAGACGAACTCGACGCCGTAGGATTCGAGGGCATCGACGAAGAAATCGGCTCCAGTGTACGCATCCGTCATACTCGCTCGTGGCACGGGACAGCACATCAAACTGTGTGTTCCGGGCGCTGTGGTTACTCGTAGCCCGTCGGTTGCCACTCGGACATCCGATCAAGGGCAGCTTCCGATCCCAGCCGATGTGACGCCGGCCGTGGTATTATAGGCTCGTTCGTGGTCCGTCGCGTATGGCCCTCGCGAGACGCGGCTCCGGTCTCGAGGCGACCATCCGGGCGTTCCTGTCGCAGGTCCACCCCGTGTTCATGTTGCCCCCGCTCGCCGCGTCGCTGTTCGGTGCTCTCCTCGCCGGCACCGTCGATCCCACACGCGCAGTCGTCCACGTCGTCGCGATGTTCGCCGCGGTCTACACCGCCCACGTCAAGGACGGTTACGTCGACTTTCATATCCGCGGCGAGGACGACGACCACCCGCTGACCGAGCGCGGCTGCCGACTCGCGCTCGCCCTCTCGACGGCCCTGTTCGCCGGCTGTTGCCTCCTCCTGTACACACTCGTCGGCTGGCTCCCCCTCGCGCTGACGCTCCCGACGTGGGTCATCGCCTACCACCACGCCCCGCAACTCGATATGAACCCCGTGACGGCGACGACCGGCTACCCCCTCGGCATCGCCCTCTCGCTTCTCGGCGGTTTCGCGACACAGACCGCCGCGATCGCGGCCGTCCCGCTCGGCTTCGCGCTCGTCTTCCTCGTCCTCCTCTCCGGCATCAAGGTCATCGACGACGCCCAAGACTACGACTACGACCGGTCGATTCAGAAACGCACCGTCGCCGTCCTCGTCGGCCCCGCCCGCGCGTACACTCTTGCCTACGGCCTCATGGCGACGGCCCTACTCGTCGTCGTCGCCCTCGCACTCGTCCAGGTCTTTCCGCCGACGGCAGTGCTCGCCGCACTCGCCTTCGCCGCAGTCGCACTCGTCGCTCGGCGGGCCACGCCTGAACTCGCGACGATGTTACTCATTCGGGGCTCGTACGTCTTTCTCGCCGTGCTGGTCGCTGCAGTCTGGTTCGAACCGCTCACCGGCGTTTTGTGATTGCTTCCCGTCTTGCTGTGCCTACGATGCTGTCGAGACAATTTTGACCACGTCTCCTTCCTCGAGTTCATAATCCTCGCCGACATCGCGGCCGGATTTGGCGTCGACGGCGTGGAGGTAGCCGTCGCCGATGTCGGAGTGGACGGCGTAGGCGAGGTCGACGGGGGTCGAGCCGTCGGGGAGGAGGAAGGCGTCGGGGAGGATGTTACCGCTGCCGTCGGACCATTTCGAGGCGTCTTCGACCGGGTAGGCGGTAAGGTGATCGAGCAGGTCGTAGACGGCGAAGTTCAGGGCGGTCTGCACCCCAGTGCCGTCCCAGTCGACCATCGTTTCTGCGAGCCCCTCGAGGGCTTCCCGTTGGGCGTCGCTTACGTCATCGCCGATCGCGATGGTCTCGTCGCCGGGATCGTACTCGACGAGGCCGTTGTCCGCAGCTCGTCGGAGCGCGAGTTCACCTTCTGCCGTGGTTGGAATCACGGGTTTGTCGAGTTCGAGCAGGTGCTCGACGTTTTCCTCGGGGGCGATGTCGATTTTGTTTGCGGCGACGACGATCGGTTTCGTGCGCTCGCGAACCAGTCGCGCAAGTTCCTCGCGGTGGTCGTCCTCCCACTGGATGGGGTCCTCGGGGTAGTCCAGTTCCCGCAGGACGGTCGCGATCTGTTTCGGCGACGCGCCAAAGCCTGAAAGCATGTCCGCCAGCGCGTCGTCGATGTCGAAGTCGGGCGAGCGGGATTTGCGCTCGATGGATTCCCAGTTGCGGTCGACGATACTGGCCAGCCAGAGGTCCATCTCCTCCTCGATGAAGTCGATGTCCTCCAGGGGATCGTGCTCGCCGATATCGACGGGTTCGCCCTTCTCGTTGGTCCCGCCGGAGGCGTCGACGACGTTGATGATCACGTCCGCGTTCGTGAGTTCGTCGAGGAACTGGTTGCCGAGCCCTTTGCCTTCGTGGGCACCGGGCACTAGTCCGGCCACGTCGAGCAGTTCGATCGGGACGTAGCGCTTGCCGTCTTCGCAGTTGTCGGCGTTACAGCGCTCGTCGCGCTCGAGACAGGGGCAGTCGGTGCGGACGTAGCTCACGCCTCGATTGGCGTCGATAGTTGTGAACGGGTAGTTGGCGACATCCACATCGGCCATCGTCGCCGCCGTGTAGAACGTGGACTTGCCGGCGTTTGGCTTCCCGGCAAGCGCGATCGAAAGCATAGTCTGGCGTAGCCCCGTCCGCTCAAATTGTCTTTCGGTTCCTGTACGGATGAGAGCCGGTACATTCGCTGTGAGACGGTACAGCGTCGAGAGTCGGCGGGACGCTACCGATCGACGACCGGTCGGGACGAGTTCAGTGCTGGGAGACCTGCCTTCAGGTGAAGGGGGTAGCCTCACCAAACGCGTCGGAGAAGGAGTGATCATGCAGTACAATGACTTCATCGGTGCGGTCCAGAACCGAGCACAACTCGATTCACGAGAGGCGGCACTGGGCATCTCCCGGGCGACGCTGACGACGCTCTCCGAGCGCGTTCAGCCGGGAGAAGCCGAGAACCTCGCCGCCCAGTTACCCGAAGAACTCGGACGCTTCCTCGAGGAAGTCGACGAGGTCGAACGCTTCGACTTCGACGAGTTCGTTTCGCGTGTCGACGACCAGTCGGATGTCGGCGACGACGATCCGGCAGCGGCCGCGTTTCACGCACAAGTCGTTATCGACGTCGTCGCGGAGGCGGTAACGGCGGGTGCGCTCGACGACATCCGAGACCAGTTACCGAGTGACGAGGGGTACAACGATCTCTTCGAACTCGTGGATCAAGAGGAAGGTCCGGCGTAGGGGACCAGTAGTGACCGGCTGGTCTTTCTTCAGTTTCGATTCGCCGACTCGTTCACAGCGGTCGAGGCCTTAATACGGCAACCTGTACAGCCGGAACGTCTTGGGCGGGTATCGCAAGGAGTGTAGTGGTGGGATGACTGGACGGTTGACCGATCGGCGAGTGGCCGCGTCTCGGGGATGGAGGTGGCACTCGACCGGCCGATGAGTGGGATTGAGATCGGACCGGATTTCGTGTCCGCTGGGGTCGCACTCGTGGTGACGGTTGGGCTGGGGCTCGTCGCACACGAGTGGACGCACGCACTCGTCCTGTGGAGTGGCCGGATCGAGTTCACGATCTCGTATCTCCCGGGACGAGCGAGTGGAATCGCGGGTGTTCTCGCGAGTTGTCCGTGGGCAGTTGTCCGCCCGCGACCGAACGGAACGGAGCCGCCCTGGGTCTTGCGGGTTGCAGCACTCGCCCCGCTGTCGCTTGCGCTCCCGATCTTCGTGTTCGGTTTCGGCGTTGCACCTGCCCCTGTTGCGCTTGTCGACTCTCCCGTCGGGACGGCAATCGCAATTGGCTGGCTTGCGTGTGCGATACCGAGTCCACAGGATTTCTCGGTCGCGTTCTACGCACACCGGGTTCTCGAGACGAAGGCGGCCACGGCGGAGTCAGTGTCCCGTGTGAAGTGACGGTCGCCGGGTTCGCTGTGGCTCCGTCTCGCTATCTCTTTGTGAGGACAATCGAGGGGCTAAAAAGTATGTCTGGTGTGTAGGACGGCGGGCACACAGCCACGAATGCCCGCCGCCATCGATTGAGCAGAGTGTTCCACCGGCACTCGCAGTATTCGGTAGCCAATGCGTCGCGGGGTCGGCTTCAACGCCGACAATTGGAGTAACGGTCTGTACACTAATTAATCTAATTGTTGCGTCTAATATCCTGCTTTGCCGGATATAAGCAAACAATCGTACGGGATATAACCCTATTGTGGATCGGATACTGGATATTGGCATAACAGAATCCGATTCAGTGACGATTCGTAGACAACGATCGGCGTTCGGTACGAATTCCACGTCGAATACGGCGCGAAAGACCGCTCCCCGAAGCGGGCGTTCCTACGCCGGTACCGTTTCCAGATCTCGGTCCCAGTGGCGATGCGCTGCAACTGCATCGACAACCGCCGTGATGAACTCGTCGAGGTCGTCGTTACGACACGTCACGACACCAGCGTCAGAGACGAGTTCACCGTCGGCCGCGAGTTCGATATTCGGCAGGTCGACCGACTCGAAGAGATCCGTTCCGTCGCCCAGAGCGGCGATCGGTTTGTGGTGTTTGAACGCTTCCTCGATGAACTGTTTCGGTTCGCCCTGTTGGGCCAGCGCGTCGACGCTGTCGCTGCCGCCGGGAACGACGATCGCATCGAAGACGACGGAGGTCGCCGTCACGTGATTCTGATCGGCATCGACGGAGTCTCCATCCGTTCCCGCCTTCTCTCCGACGACCTTCGAGATGATCTTGGTCCGTGCCCCCGCATCGTCCAGTGCCGACTGAAGCCGTTTGACGTGCTCGTCCTCGAAGCCATCATCAAGGAGGATCGCAACCGTTCGTGTCTCGATCGAATCCGCCGTCCGGTTTTCCATGCTCAGTGACGGGTCCTCCTCGTCGTGCTCCGAGAGTTCGTCTCCCGGTGATTCGGGCGGTTCGACGCCGATGCCCTTCGCGACTCGGTTTGCGAACTCGTGATCGACGTTATTGAAGAGGTCGTAGACGACGCGCTCGCGGATCTCCATGCGGTCGACCTTGTTGAGTTCGAAGTGAGCGGCCTTGACGATGTGTCGTTTCTCGGGCTCGGTCATGCTGTTCCAGAACAGTCGCGCCTGGTCGAAGTGTTCCTGAAAGCTCTCGCTGCGATTTCGGATCTTCTTCCCGTCGATCCGTTCGGCGTGGTGTTCGTAGCCGCCCTCCTCCTCCGTGGCCTCCTGCGGATCGTCGTCGTCGATCGAGTTCGGCTTGTAGGTGGCCTCGCCCTCGTTGATCTCCTGGCGCATGAAGCCGGCGCGCTGGTTGTTGTGTCGTTCCGCGATGGGACGGTTGATCGGGATCTCGTCCCAGTTGGCGCTGTTGAATCGATTGAGCTGCGTGTCCTGGTAGGAGAACAATCGACCCTGGAGAAGCGGATCGTTCGTGAAGTCGATCCCCGGAACGACGTTGCCCGGGTGGAACGCCACTTGCTCGACTTCGGCGAAGAAGTTGTCCGGCCGTTCGTTCAGCACCATCTTCCCGATCGGCCTGACTGGAACCTCCGTCTCGGGGATGATCTTCGTCGGGTCGAGCAGGTCGAAGTCGAACTGATCCGCATCGTCCTCCTCGACAATCTGGACGCCGAGTTCCCACTCGGGCTCGTATCCCTCGTCGATGATGTCGTAGAGCCCTTCGCGGTTGAAGTCGGGGTTCTTGCCGGCGATCTTCTGGGTTTCGTCCCAGACGAGCTGGTTCGTCCCGAGCTTTGGCGTCCAGTGGAACTTGACGAACCGCGACTCGCCCTCGTCGTTGACGAATCGGAACGTGTGGACGCCAAAGCCCTGCATCATCCAGTAGGCACGGGGCAACGCCCGCCCGGAGAGCAGCCACATGAGCATGTGCGTGATCTCCGGTTTGAGCGAGGCGAAGTCCCAGAACGTGTCGTGAGCGGAGGCAGCCTGTGGAACCGCGTCGTCGGGTTCGGGCTTGATGGCGTGCACTAGGTCCGGAAACTCCATCGCATCCTGAATGAAGAATACCGGGATGTTGTTCCCGACCAAGTCCCAGTTCCCGTCCTCGGTGTAGAATTTGGTGGCAAAGCCCCGCACGTCGCGGACCGTATCCGCGGAACCGCGCGAACCGACGACCGTCGAGAACCGGGTGAACACCGGCGTCTTCTGGCCGGGGTCCTGCAGGAAGGACGCCTTCGTAATCTCCGAAATGTCGTCGTACTCGCCCAGATCGGGATCGTCGTAGGGCTGGAAGTAGCCGTGCGCGCCCGTCCCGCGGGCGTGGACGACTCTCTCCGGGATCGACTCGTGGTCGAACTGGGTCATCTTCTCCCGGAAGTGGAAGTCGTCCATGATCGTCGGCCCGCGCTCGCTCGCCTTCAGCGAGTTGTCGGTATCGGTCACCCGTACGCCGTGGTCCGTCGTCAGGTACTCACCATCCGCATCCTCCCGGACCTCGTCGAGTTGGTCCTGCTTGCTCTCCTCGTCAAGGTCGTCTCCCCGACCGTCGCTCGTCCCGGTCGAATCGTCCGAACCCGATCCGTCCGTCCGAATCGGCTCTGGATCACTCCGCTGGTCGTCCGGTCGCGTCGCTGTCTCGAACGCGTCCGGATCAGTTGCGTTCTCGTGCGATGAGTCGTCGTCAGCCATGGCCAGTACCGCTTCAACGAACGGGCCCCTAATGCTCGTCCAGTCATTTGCTTGCAGCGAGCACGGTGAGCTCGAGACGGCTATTCGAAAACGAGTGCCGGTCGGAGGCGGCCCCAGTCACTCTCACCTCAGAGAGACCGTTGATAGCCACACTCTGGACAGCGGAGTTCACCGTCGATGAGGAGCACTCGACTGCGCTCACAGTAGGCGCACGGCCCCCCGATCGAGATATCCGCAACCTGTGCCACTGCAACGAGCGTTCGTTGTACCTGTACGAGTTGCTGCTCGATCTCCGCCAGCCGCTCGGCGGTTGCTCTTTCAGGATGTTCCTCACCTTGACGCCGCCCTGAACTCGACTCACCGCTTCCGTCGGTTTCCGGCTCGGTTGGCGATTCAGACTCAGGCTCGGACGTAGACTCAGACCCGGACTCAGATTCCCTCACTGACTCCGAATCGAACGAACGGTGGACTGTCATCACATCTTCTAGGCGTCCACCAGCTAAAACCCGTCTATCTCTCACCCGCACAGTCACTCCCGAAATCGTATCGTTCACCCCACGGCCACGATAGTATGGCAAGGCAACACTTGCCAACAGATAATGTATTATACCCATCCGTTTCGAAGGCTGATCCGGTCTCGTAGCCGATCCACTCCCCCTACTGCGAGGCTAGCATTCCAACACGTCTGCAACACGTGCATTTCGTCTGTCAGGGATGACCACCCTGACATCTTCGCACGACTGTTCTATCTAGCTGAGTCGCACTCGTAACTGTCTCCATGACGACTCACTACTCGGAGTGAAATCACCTTTCACCTGCAGAGAGCACTCTATATCGTCTCAGAGCACCNCTGAGTCGCACTCGTAACTGTCTCCATGACGACTCACTACTCGGAGTGAAATCACCTTTCACCTGCAGAGAGCACTCTATATCGTCTCAGAGCACCACCTCTCTAGCGAGGCAACCCCTCTCTACGGAAGCCACAATATGACCCACGCACTCAGCTGGTTCGAAATCCCCAGTACCGACTTCGACAGAGCTGTCGAGTTCTATTCGACCGTTCTCGATCGTGATATCGACCTGTATTCCCCCGAAGAGGATGACGCGGAAGCCCCCAGTGGTCGAGCCGGAATGTTCGACAGCGACGAAGGGGAAGTCGGCGGTATGATCATCGAAACCGACGAGTTCACGACCGACAACGGCGCGACGATTACGTACACGCCGACAGATACTGGGCTTGTCGTCTATCTGCACGTTAACGGCGACCTAGACGGCGCAATCGACCGCGTTGAATCCGGCGGTGGAGACGTTGTGAACTACCCCACCCTACTCGCTCACGGCTGACACCGTTCGCTCCTTGAGGGTAGCGTGAGACCGAAGGTCTCACGGACCATGCGAACGGGCGCTTCGCGCCCGTGAGCAGATGGGGCTTCCTGTTTCCACGACGTTGTCAGACTGTGTCTGACAGCCCGCCAGACAGAGTCTGGCGAACGCGCTTTGCAGGAACCGAAGTGGTTCCCGTAGGGAGCGCAGTCTCCACAGGCGTTCGAAAATCACAGTGCGATTTTNGTGAACCCGCATGAGGGGCACGAGTGCTCGCGAACCCACAGTGGTTTGTCCGTCTCGACGCCACAGGCCGCACACTCTTTGGTCGTTCCGGCCGGATCGACGGCCACTCGTGTTGTTGAGTTCGAAGCCGGTTTGACTGTACGTGATCGAGCGATATTCCTTCGGAGCCTTCCACTTGAGTTCGCCGACGCGGTAGCCATTGTCCTTCCGGCCCTTCAGTGTTGAGAGGGTGTCGTACAGCTGCTGTACGACTTTCTGCAGCACTTTCGAGTGGACTTGTTTGAGGTCGGTCTACCAGTTCTTGAGGTCGGGAAGGACTGACTGCTCGGAGTATGCCGAGGTTCCGTTCTCTCGGTTGAGTCGGTGCAGAAAGTGGTTGGAGACCTGTCTGCAGGTATCGACAGTCCACGCTAACTGTTCGTGGAGTTCGTCGGTCGGGTTGAGCCGATACCTGTAGTTGTAGCGCATGGCCTACTCGTCTTCGCCGTTTGGATCGGTGACGCGGACGACTTTGACAGTGGTACCTCGCCACCGCTTGGGAACGAGCACGTGAGCGCCGTTTCCGGTTGGTTTGACGTCGGCTTCGTGGACTTCGTGCCCTTCGACCTCGTATCGATCCATTACCAATGTTTACACTACGTAGAAACATAANCCGGTTGGTTTGACGTCGGCTTCGTGGACTTCGTGCCCTTCGACCTCGTATCGATCCATTACCAATGTTTACACTACGTAGAAACATAAAGCCACCGATAGCGTTGGTCTGCGGGCCTGCTGTAGAACAATGCAAGAAACACGAGCGGCGTTGACGAGATGCTCCGTGTCTCGTTCGCACACCAGAAATCTTCGATTTCTGGGGACGCTGTGTCCCCTCCCTGCTCGCGCCTTCGGGCGTCGTCAGAAATCGTTGATTTCTGACTGCCAATCAGAACGTGTCGCGTTCTGATGACGCTCGCTGAGGAAGGGGCAGTANAATCGTTGATTTCTGACTGCCAATCAGAACGTGTCGCGTTCTGATGACGCTCGCTGAGGAAGGGGCAGTAGCGCCTCGATTTAGGTAAACAGTGCGTTTGCCGAGATCTACGGCGCACGAAAAACCCAGTCGTCCGTCGCCAACGCGGCGACGGTAACCCTCGTGACAGCCGTCAACGCCGCACTGCTCACGGCGACGGTTGCTCTCGGCGTCACGCTGGTTAGCGTCGTCGGTGTGAGTCTCTCCGTTTTCGTCGGTGGCGCGGTAGCAACGGCCGCAAGCAGCGTTCTCCTCGCGTCCCTCCTGCTCGTCGTGTTCTTCCCGATGTACTACCTCTTCCCGCCGGCCGGCGTCTCCGCGCGCGAAGTCCTCCCCGGCGCGCTATTTGCGGCCCTCGTCTGGACCGTCCTGTCGCTCGGCTTTCGCATCTACGTCTCGACCACCGAGAGCGTCGCACTGTTCGGTATCGCCGGGGCTGTCCTGCTGGTTCTCACCTGGGTCTACTTCGGCGGACTCTGTCTGCTTCTCGGTGCTGCCCTCAACGCCGTCCTCGCCGGCCGCGTCGATCCGGATGATGGCTGGGAGCCGATGCGCGACATCGCCCCGACCGAGATTTCGTGACCGGACACGCCGTCTTGCGGGACGCGATCACTCACGAACTGCCGCAGCGATCGTTCGCGCTCGTGTTTCGCCGATACCATCGATCCGAGTCAGATCCTCGACGCTCGCTTGGAGCAGGGATTCGACAGTTGGATACCGTTCGTAGAGCACGGTCGCGAGTTCAGGACCGATGCCGTCGATACAGCCGTACATTCGTTTGGTCGTCGGTTCGCGTCGGCTTGGAACAGCACCCGAAGAGAGCGGCCGTGTCGAGGCTGCGTCGGTGTGTTTGTGGGCGAGTCGAACGGAGAAGTCGACCAGTTGCGACTGGTCGGTACAGGGGATTATCGGGACCGAGTGACGGGCCGTGATCGACGCCATCGACCCGCGGATTGCAGTCGGAGAGACGTTCGTTCGCAGCGACTCGAAATCCGAGAAGTCACCCTCGAGCAGCACGTACGCGTGTGTGACGGCGTCGTCGAGTCGTTCGACCTGATCGTACAGATCCGGTCCGGACCGTCCCATGGCGCTCGAGACGTAGTCGCGCGGCGTCTTGCGCTCGATGCCGACCGGCCCGATCGTGATGTCGCCGGCCGACAGTCGATCGACCGTGACGCCCGTTACGTCGGGGTGGTCGCGGACGGCCGAGACGAGCGCGGGCGGCTCCCTGTCGTCGACCGCGGCGGTAACGGCAGTGGACATACGTCCCCGTTCGGTCTCGAACCGTGAACGAGTATCGGTTCCCGTATCGAGTTCGTTTGGAGACGGCAGTCTGTCCTGATGCGCGTGGTCCTGCGAGGGCGTGACTGGTGGAACCGGTACCTTCTCTAGACCCTGTTACGTATTCCCAGTGAATGGGTTCCGTACGGATGGACGATAGCGACCCGACGCGGCTCCTCGTCGTCGGACTCGACGGCGAAGCCGAGTTCAACGATGAGAACGAGGACGATGGTACTGATGAGGCCGCTCTCGTGCCGGCCGAGGTGGACGACTGTTGGAGCATCTCGACGATGGCTGGTGCGCGTTCCGAACTCGAATCGGACAGCGTCGCTGTCGACTGTCTGGTGACGGCGGGCGAGTTGCCGGACGGAACCGGTCTCGAACTGCTCGAGTCGATCCGTCATCGCGAGCAGCAGACGGACGCGGATACCGAACTGCCGGTCGTTCTCTCGCCGGCGGACGGTAGCGAAGCGCTCGCGAGCGAGGCTATTGCTGCGGGTGTGACGGAGTACGTTCCGCGCTCGGGTTCCGAGACCGGGGCCGAAACCGAGGCCGAAACCGGTACTGGGACCGAAACGGATACCGATACGGATACTGCTACCGGCTCCGAGTCCGCCGGTTCGCGGTCGACCGACGCGGAGACGACCCGCGAGAAAGTGACGACGGCTATCGAGCGGGCGATCGCACACGGTCGAACCCGGGAGCGACGGCGGGCAAAGGCGCGGCAGTTCGAGGCGGTTTTCGACGATCAGGAGACCTACGCCTGGGTTCTCGCTCCCGATGGCACCGTTCGCCGGGCGAACAGTACGTCGATCGCCGACCGTGACGCGTCCGCGGGCGTGGATCCGAACTCGACGGCGGATGCGAGTCGCGGGCGTTCGTTCTGGTCGCTCCCGCTCTGGGAGTCTGTCGATGGAGACCGGGAGGCGATTCGACGTGCGACCGAGACGGCGGCGACCGGACGGCTCGTCCGGCGGGAGGTGATGATCGAGCGCGAGCGAGCGACGGATCGCGAGACGCAGACGCTCGAGCTGACGGTCCGCCCCGTCACCGACGAGTCGGGGACCGTCGCGTCCCTGTTCGTCCGGGCGACGGACGTCACCGAACGTGCCGCGCTCGAACGCGAGCGGCGCGAGTCGGAGGAACTCCACCGAGTCACGTTGAACAACATGACCGACACCGTCCTCATCACCGACGACGAGGGCGAGTTCACCTATGTCTGTCCGAACGTCCACTTCATCTTCGGCTACACGGACGAGGAGATCTACGAGTTCGGTTCGATCGACGACCTGCTCGGCCCCGATCTGTTCGACCGCGCTGAACTCGCCGCGGAGGGTGTCCTGACAAACATCGAGTGTACGGCGACGGACAAGGCGGGTCGCGAGCACACGCTGCTGGTCAACGTCCGCGAGGTGTCGATTCAGGGCGGGACGATCCTCTACAGCTGTCGCGACGTAACGATGCGAAAGCGCCGCGAGGAGGCGTTGACGGCGCTTCATCGAACCGCCCGCGAGCTGTTGTACGCCGAGACGGGCCGGGAGATCGCGGATATCGTGGTCGACGACGCGACGGACATCCTCGATCTGGAGGCGAGCGCGGTGTACCTGTTCGATACCGACGAGAACGTCTTCCGTCCCGCCGCCCGGTCGGCGTCGATGCGAACGTTACACGGCCCGCTGTCGTCCCAGCAGGTCGGCGACAGCATCGCGGGCGAGGTCTTCGTCGACGGCGAGAGCCGGTTCCTGGCGGACGTTCACGAGTCGCCGCTGCTCGCCGATCCGACGACGGAGATCCGAAGCGCCGCGTTCGTTCCGCTCGGCGACCACGGCGTCTTCGTCGCGGGATCGGACGAGGTCGGCGTTTTCGACGATATCCGTCGCGAACTGACCGACCTGCTGGCGGCGACGGCCGAAGCCGCGTTCGACCGTGTCGACCGGGAGCGCACGCTCCGCGAACGCGACCGCGAGCTCAAACGGCGAAACCAACAGCTCTCGCGACTCAACAGACTCAACGAACTTATCCGGGAGATTGACCACGAACTCGTCCGGGCCGAGACCCGCGAGGAGATCGAACGCGGCGTCTGCGACCGGCTGACGGCCGCCGATCGGTTCTCGTTCGCCTGGATCGGAGCGACGAGTTCGGCCGGCGACCGACTCGAGTCGCGCGCCCACGGCGGGACGGACCGCGGGCGGGACTACCTCGATAGCGTGTCGTTATCGTTGCCCGCTCTCGAATCCGATGGGACCGATGCGGCCGACGTAGCCGACACGGCCGATGTGACCAACGCAACCGACGCGAACGAGCCGTCCGAGACGGGCGTCACGGACGACCGACGGAATCTCCGCCACTGCGAACCGGCCGTCAGAACAGCCGTCACGCGCGATGAAACGGTCGTTTCGAACGTCGTCGACGACCTGCGCGACCAGGCGTGGCGGACCGACGCGCTCGAACGCGAGTACCAGTCGGTGCTCGCCGTGCCGCTCTCCTACGACGAGTTCACCTACGGCGTCGTCACCGTCTACGCGAATCAGCCGGACGCGTTCGACGACGTGACGCGGACGGTGCTCGCCGAACTCGGGGAGACGATCGCCTCGGCAATCGCGGCCGTGGAGCGAAAGCACGCGCTGCTGTCGAACACGACGACGCGCCTCGAGTTCGCGGTCGCTGACGAGAACTTCGTCTTTACGCGCCTCGCACGCCGGGCGGATTGTACGATCTCGTTCGACGGCGGCGTCCGCCAGCACGAGAACGGGGCGACGGTGTTTGCCACCATCGAGGGAGCGCCGGCGGCGGCCGTCGTGACGGCGGCGAGTGAACTCGTCGCGGTGGCGGATGCGCAGATCGTCAGCGAGCGCCGTGCGAGTACTGATTCCGACGGCGACGGCGACGGCGGCGATACCGGGGCGGACGGCGACGAGCGCGAGGGGACCGTCCGCCTCGAACTCTCGCGACCGTTCGCCGCCGTCCAGCTCGCGGATCACGGCCTCGTCCTCAGGAGCGTCACTGCGACGCCCGAGTTCACCCGCGTCGTCGTCGACGCTCCCGATAGCGTCGATGGCGGCGGGAGCGTCGATATCGTGACGACGGCGTTCTCGTCGGTCGAACTCCGGTCGAAACGCCAGCTCGATCGGACGACGCCGCAGGACCTCCGTTCCGAACTGCTCGATCGACTGACCGACAGACAGCTCGAAGTCGTCCAGTTCGCCTACTACAGCGGGTACTTCGAGTCGCCGCGAGAGCGCTCCGGCGAGGAGATCGCGACGATGCTCTCGATCTCCCCCGCCGCGTTCTACCGGCACACCCGAACCGTCCAGCGAAAACTACTCACCATTCTGTTCGACGAACTCGGTGTTCCGGCAAGTACTGCACCACCCGTTGAATAGTGAACCCCTGTCACTACGGAGGGCTAGATAGTGAACAGACACGCTCATCCTAATATAACTAATATTCCTTAGTGGACAGTCGTTGCCCACAGCACTACTCAGTACGATGAAAGATATCGAACGCAACCCCGACGAGGAATCGGTGTACGAGTGTTTCAACTGCGGAACCATCGTTACCGCCACAGCGGCGGGCTCGTGTCCGGACTGCGGTGCCGATATGCGAAACCGACAGACACCGATCGAATAAGCGTTACGCGGTGCTGGCGGGTCCTGATACCGCCAGGTCGCAACCGGAACTCGCTTGCCGAACGCCTCCCGTCGCGCCCGTCGAACCCGTCGGGCCGACCGCACGGGATGACACTTCAGCGACCGCTTTCGACCGTTTTCGAGGCGGGCCGCCGCCGAACTCGATGGCTCGATCCTCGACAAGAGCGCCGAACTCGTGACGGCCGAGTTCAGCCCGGGAGTGGCGACAGACGTGATCGATCTGATGCCGAGCGCGGTCCGCTGACGGGGACAATTGGTATGAGGCGTCCCGTGGTCGCTCACGCACGCCATGGCATCACCGACGAACGATTCGACGGCCGACCCGGACGCATCGAACGACATCTCGAGTCCGCTGTTCGCCGCAGTGTACGACTACGTCGTCCCGGACCGGCTCCTGTTCGCACCGCACCGTCGGTATCTGACCGCCGATCTCGATGGTCGTGTTCTCGATGTCGGCGCTGGGACGGGGACGAACTTCCCGTACGTCGCAGCTACCGACGAGTCGGTCGAGTTCCACGCGATCGAACCGGACCCGCACATGCGCCGACAGGCCGAGACTCGAGCGGCCGAAACCGAGTGCGCCGTCGACCTGCGGGACGCCCGGGCGGAGTCGATGCCTTACCCCGACGACGCGTTCGACGCGGTCCTCGCCAGTCTCGTCTTCTGTACGATTCACGACCCCGACGTTGCGCTGGAGGAAGTCGCACGCGTTCTGAGCCCCGGCGGCGAGTTCAGGTTCGTCGAGCACGTCCGCGCCGACGGGTGGCGAGCGACGGGGCAGAACGTGTTGAACCCGCTGTGGGAGCGACTCGCGGGCGGGTGTCAACTCAACCGGGACACCGTCGAGCGGTTCGTCTCCCACGATGCGTTCGCGGTCGAGACGATCGAGCGCCTCGACACCGGTCTCTTTCCGGCGACGCCGATGGTTCGCGGGACGATGCGACGACGACGCTGCTGAAACGGGGAACTGATTGCAGGACGAATTACCGTGGTGACGACGCTATAACGCGGTGACGACGCTACTACTCGGCGGATGCGGACGCATCGTCGGACCGAACGCGATCGAGCAGTCGGTTCGATCGCGCTCCCAGGCCGAGTCCGGCCGCGAACGAGAGCAGACTCGGGAGCAGAATCCACACGAGATTCGGATGGGTAGCGCCGGTGTGCAACGGAACGTCGAGCATGTCCGTGCGCTGTCGCCCGGGTCCAATCAATCTGCCGATCCCGGCACGCAGTGTGTCCGTCGTCGCGCAACTCCACTTTCGCTCCGATGCCCAAACCCTCTTACACGCCGCTCCCCCAGACGACGGTGATGGATGGGACCGCGCGCCGCGAGTTGCCGATCGCCGACGACGCTCTGCCGTTCGATCCCGACACCACCGCGATCGAAGACCGCGAGGTGTTCGAGCTCCTCGAACCCGCCGTCCAAGAGTGGTGGCTCGAGGAGTTCGGCGAGTTCGTCCCGGAGAACGGGGGCTTCTTTACGCCGCCACAGCGGGGCGCGATTCCGAACGTCCACAAGGGGACGAACACGTTGATCTGCGCGCCGACGGGGTCGGGAAAGACCATGTCGTCGTTCCTCTCGATACTGAACTCGCTGTACAAACGAGACCGAGAGACGGCGGACGGTCTCGAGAACTCTGTTTACTGCCTCTACGTCTCGCCGCTCAAGTCCCTCGCGAACGACATCCACCGCAATCTCGAGGTCCCTCTCGACGGCATCGAATCGATCGTCGCCGATCGGGACGGCGAGTCGATGGGCGAGATCCGCCACGCCATCCGCCACGGCGACACCGACTCGGCCGAGCGCCAGCGGATGCTCGAGGAGACGCCTCACATCCTCAACACGACGCCCGAAACACTTGCCATCCTGCTGAACTCGCCGAAGTTCCGCGAGAAGCTTCGGACGGTGGAGTACGTCATCGTCGACGAGATCCACTCGCTCGCGGCCGGCAAGCGGGGGACGCACCTGTCGGTCAGCCTCGAACGACTCGCGGCGATGACCGACCACGAACTGACCAGAATCGGCTGCTCCGCGACCATCGACCCGCTCTCGGATGTCGCGGAGTTTCTGGTCGGCCGTGAGGAACCACACATGCCGGACGCCCCCCCGGGAGACGAGGTACCGGACAGCGACCCCCGTAACTACGAACTCGTCGACGCCCGCTTCGCCCGCGAGTTCGACATCGAACTCGAATGTCCCACCGACGATCTGATCAACACCTCCCGCGAGGTCGTTCAAGAGCGCTTCTATCGGATGCTTCACGAACACGTTCAGGAGCACACGAACACGCTCGTCTTCACGAACACCAGATCCGGCGCGGAGCGCGTGTTACACAACCTGCGCGAGACCTTCGACGCCTACGACGAGACGAACTCGGGCTGTCACCACGGCAGCCTCTCGAAGGACGTTCGCCAGGACATCGAGAGGCGACTCAAGAGCGGTGAACTCGACGTGGTCACCTCCTCGACGAGCCTCGAACTGGGGATCGACATGCCCCACGTCGACCTCGTCGTGCAGGTCGGTTCGCCCAAATCGGTCGCCTCGCTGCTTCAGCGCGTCGGGCGCGCGGGCCACCGCGTCGGCCAGACCGTTACGGGCCGCGTCATCGCGCTCGACCGCGACGAACTCCTCGAGTGTGCGGTCATGCTGAAGAAGGCGGAGGAGGGATTCGTCGACTCTGTGTCGATCCCCGAGAACGCCCAGGACGTGGCGGCCCAGCACGTCTACGGGATGGCGATCGCCGAGATCCGACCGGAAGCCGAAATCACCGAGATCCTCCGGCGAGCCTACCCCTATCGGAACTACTCCGACGCCGAGTTCGAGTCGCTCATGCGCTACCTGACCGCCGAGTACGCGGGCATGGAGGACAGAAACGTCTACGCGAAGGTCTGGCGCGACGAAAACGACCCGCCCGACGGCGAGCACCACTACGAGGAGTTCCCCGTCGGCACGCCACTGATCGGCAAGCGGGGTCGCCTGGCACGGGTGATCTACATGACCAACATCGGGACGATTCCGGATTCGTTCACCTGCGACGTCTTTACCCGCGCCGGCGACGAGTGGGTCGGCCAACTCGACGAGAACTACCTCGATACCCTGGAGAAGGGCGACGTCTTCGTCCTCGGCGGCGACCACTTCGAGTTCAGCTACCGGCGCGGCTCGAAGGTGTATGTCGATCGGACCAGCGCCCGGCCGACGGTGCCCTCATGGTACTCCGAACGATTGCCGCTCTCGTACGATCTCGGCTGTGAAATCCTCGCGTTCCAGGCCGATCTGCTCAGCCACTACGAGGAGGGTGGTCCGCCGCGCGTCCGGGCGTGGCTCCGCGAGTTCCCGCTGGACGACGACAGCGTGCGGGCCGTCGCGCGGCTGTTCGATCACCAGTTCCGGTACGCGGGGGCCGACACGGTGAGTACGCCCGACCGCCTCGCCATCGAGGTCGAACGCGACCGCGAGGAGTACGAGCGTCATTACTACGTGCATTCGAACTACGGTCGCCGGTTCAACGACGGCTTCTCGCGGCTGCTCGCGTACCACTGTGCACAGGAGGCGACGGCGAACGTCCGCGTCGCGGTCGCGGACAACGGCTTCGTCCTCTCGATGCCACTCAATCGAAAAGTCGACGTGGAGGGCATCATCGACGACCTCGAATCCGACCAGGTTCGGGAGAATCTGCGCGCGGCGGTCGACGGCACCGACCTCCTCCAGCGGTACTTCCGAATCAACGCGACCCGGGCCCTGATGATCCTTAAACGCTACAAGGGCTACGAGAAATCCGCCAGCGAACAGCAGGTCTCGAGCGAGATGCTCCTCGGGTTCGCCGCGGATCTCGAGGAGTTCGCCGTCATCGAAGAGACCTACCGCGAGATCACGGAAGACAAACTCAACGTCGCCGAACTCGAAGCGTTCGTCGCCGAACTCGAGGCGGGCGAGATCGCCGTCGAGCGCACGCTGCTCGACTCGCCGACGCCGCGGGCGTTCGGGCTGGCGACGCTTTCGGCGAGCGATGTCGTCCTCGCCGAAGACGAAAGCGCCGCGCTCCAGGCGTTTCACGAACACGTTCTCGACGAGATCGGTGACGAGTCGCTTCGCGAACTCTCGTCGGGGAGCTAAGAGAAATACCAATTTGAGAAGTATGAATGAATACAGTCACATTCTGTTCGGGTCAGAGACGAGACTATTTCGAACAGTGATTGCGATATCGCTCTCTATGGACATATTTCGCCGGATACCGCCCGATAACGCCGAACGAATCGGACCGAGTATCGAAGACGAGGGATTTTACTTCTTCCCACCGAGACGGGAGACGAAATAGTCGATACTCGGCGTTCAAATCACGCAAGCGCTCTTTTATCCCGGTTTCAACCTTTCATTCGCTTTCAGTGAACTCGATCCGACGAATCTACACTACAGATATCTATTTGGCTACCATTCAAAGTTTACCCCAAGAATCTTACTATGCTCACGATCGAAACCGACGCCCAATCGCGCTGCTATCGCTCGGCGGTCACCCGTGGGAACGTACATATACGAGCGTGCCATCGACACCCGTATGGACGGACCGACGGTACTCGACGAACCGCGCGCAATCGATATGCACGCTCACCAGCCAACCAGCGAGTTCCTCCACGACGCCGGCGGCCAGATGATGCGAGATGCCGCCGACCGGTTCGGTGCGGATCTCGAGACGGACACCTACGAGAATATGCGCGCCGAGTACCGCGAAGCCGGCGTGGACAGGGCGGTCCTGCTCGGCTGGGACGCAGAGACGAACACCGGCAACCCGCCCGTTCCGAACGACTACGTCGCCGACGTTCGCGACGAGTTCAGCGATTTCTTCGTCGGCTTCGGCTCGGTCGACCCGCTGAAGGACGACTGCGTCGAGGAGGCGATCCGCTGCGTCGAAGATCTCGATCTGTCGGGCTTCAAGTTCCAGCAGATCGCCCAGGGATTCGATCCCTCCGACCCCGAACACGACGACCTCTGGTCGACGATCGAGGATCTTGGCGCGCCGGTCGTCTTCCACGGCGGGAACTCGACGCTCGGCGCGTGTTCGCCGGGCGGTCGCGGACTGAAGATCAAATACGGGAACCCGATGCTGATCGACGACGTGGCGGCCGAACACCCCGACTTGCAGATTCTCATCGCCCATCCGGCCTACCCCTGGGAGAAAGAACAGCTCGCCATCTGCCAGCAGAAGGGCAACGTCTACATGGATCTCTCGGGGTGGATGCCCCGCTACATCGACGATCAGGTGCTTCACTACGCGAAGACGCTCCTCTCGGACAAGGTCATGTTCGGAACCGATTATCCGATGCTTGAACCGAAACCGTGGCTCGAGCAGTTCGCGGAACTCGACTTCGACGAGGAGCTACAGCGAAAGCTCCTCTGGAAGAACGCCGAGTCGTTCCTCGGTCTCTGATACGGTCTGCTGTAACGATTTACCGGCGCAACCGCGTCCGTCCTGCGGTTGCGCCGGAAATGACTTACAGCAGTCCGTATGAGTCCCGCTCTACCACTCGATACCGTGTCGGCCCGGTGTTCGAATAACGGAAACTGAACTCGTCAGCGGCCGGATTATCGAAACGCGACTGATCGGCTGCTCTGCAACCGGTCGTTCTCCCACCGCATGATTACAAGTGTACTACTGTAATCAGTCCCGCGGAGCTGTTCGAACTACTCGAACGGGAGGGCTAGACTACGAGTGTGCCAGATTGATCTCGATTTCGTTCGTCGCGCCAAGCAAGAGCGTGGGGAGGTCGTCGGTGAGCAACTCCCCGCTGAGTCGGTTCGCCGGCCCGGCGATGCTGATCGCACCGATGGCGTCGCCGGATTCGTCTTTCACAGGTGCGCCGACGGCGTGAACGCCGGCGACAGATTCCTCGTAATTGAGCGCGTATCCCCGCTCGCGGATTGTTTCGAGCTGGCTACAGAGTTCGTCGCGATCGGTGATCGTCTGTGCGGTCTGTGCGGCGAGGTCGTACTCGTCGAGGATCCGTTCGGTTCGGTCCGCAGGAAGGTGGGCGAGGATCGCCTTTCCGGCCGCAAACTGGTGTAGCGCCGTTCGCTTTCCGATCCGCGCGTGTGTCCTGACCGAGTGACGGCCTTCGGCTCCGTAGATGTGGACGCCGACACCCCCTTCCTCGATGACGCACCAGACCTTCTCGTCGGTTTCCGCCGCGAGTTCATCGACTTTCGGCGTGGCGACGTCGAACAGCGGGTGCTGGTTTCGGACGTGGATGCCGTAGTCGAGAAACCACGTGCTGATGCGGTAGGTGTCGCCGTTTCGGACGACGAGGCCGCGGGATTCGAGTGTTTTCGTGTGGCGGTAGACGGTGCTCTTTGCGAGGTCGAGTTCGTCGGCGAGTTCGGTGATGCCGGCGCTGGTGGTGTGTCTGAGAACGTCGAGAATGTCGAACGCCGTCTCGACGGTTTCGACCGGTCGATGGTCCGGGTGGCGTGCCATAGTAGCTACTCAGATGGAAGCGTCAAAAGGTTTGTTCCCGCTATTCGAACGCGCGCCGTCGTCGTCGGCCGGCTGGACAGGGGGAGCGTTCATACGGACTGCTGTAAGTCATTTCCGGCGCAACCGCAGGACGGGCGCGGTTGCACCGGTAAATCGTTACAGCAGACCGTATCAGAGTTCACGAGCGAGTTCGTGGCCGGCGTAGACGGCGTCGGCGATCCGTCTGGGCGCGACGCAGTCGCCGACCGCGTGAATCGATTCGATTTCGGTCGACGAGCGGAGCGATTCGGCGTCGGCTTTGAGCGATCGATAGAGGTCGTCGTTCGATTCGCGCATCGTCGTGAACACGACGGTATCGGCCTCATAGCTGCGCCGGTCCCCGGAATAGACGTTCGACGCGACGACCTCGTCGTCCCGAACCTCCTCGAGTGTGTGGTTGGCGACGAACTCGACGCCGAGGTCGTACAGCGCGGTGAAAATCGTCCGCCGTTCGAACGTGTGAAGCGTTTCCTGAAACGCGCTCGCCCGCGGCGTGACGAATATCACGCGATTGTCGGTGGCGAGCGATTGGGCGACGCCGGCGCTGACGTTGTATCCCTCTTCGTCGAAGATGACGATCGTTTGCCCCGAGAGGTCGGTCGCGATCGCGTCGGTGGGAGTGAGAACGTGATCGCGTTCCCACCCCGGGACCGGCTGGTGTGAACTCGACGTGGTTCCGGTTTCGTCCCACTCCGCGCCGGTGGCGATGACGACGAGTTCAGCGCCGTAGGTTCGCACGTCGTCGTAACTTATCTCGGCTCTGGAGCCGGTGTGGACCGAGACGGTCTCGAGGCGGTCGAGTTCCGCCGCCCGCCAGTCGCGAACGCGGTTCCACTCCCCCAACTCCGGCAATCCGGCTTCGAAGGTGACGCGGCCGCCGAGTCGGTCGTCGCGTTCCTTGAGGTGGACCAGGTGCCCGCGTTCGCCCATGACGCGTGCGAACTCCATGCCGGCCGGCCCGCCGCCGACGACGAGGACGCCCTTCGGGTCGGTGGCTTCCTCGTACGTTTCGGGCGCCCAGTCGCCCTCGCGGCCGACGGTCGGATTCTGCGTGCACACTAACGGAATGCCCTGTCGCGATTGGGAGACACAGATATTGCAGCCGATACACTCTCGAATTCGATCGACATCGCCCGCTTTGACCTTTCGCGGCCAGTGAGGGTCGGAAATAGACTGACGGGCCATCCCGATCATGTCGACGTAGTTCTCTTCGAGGAGCGCCGCGGCGTCGTCCGGGTCGGTGATTCGGCCGGCACCGCCGACCGGCACGTCGAGTTCTCGAGTTGCCGCTTTCAGATAGTCCATCTGGTAATTCTTCTCGTGGCGGCGGCTCGGGCCGATCATGTCGTCGATCGACTGCTTAATGCCGATATCCACGTCCCAGAAGTCGAGGTCGTCGGACAGTCGACGCATCACCTCGATGCCGTCGCCGTCGGCGGTGAGCCCGCCGTCGACGCGCTCGTCGATCGTGTAGCGAGCGCCGACGGCCATGTCGGCGCTGACGTTGTCGCGAACTCGTTCGATGGCGTCCTCGAAAAACCGCATTCGGTTCTCGAGGGAGCCGCCGAACTCGTCGTCTCGGTCGTTGTAGAACGGCGAGAGGAACTGCGAGAGCAGGTAGCCGTGTGCCGCGTGGAGTTCGATTCCGTCGTAACCCGCTCGTCGCGCTCGATCCGCGGCGTCGCCGAACGCGTCGAGAACGGTTCGAATGTCCTCGTGTTCCATCGCCTTCGGCGTGTAGTTTCGCCCGGTCGGTTGTTGTGACGACGTAAGCGGCGGCTGGCGGCTGCCGTAGTTGCCGGCAGTCGCACCGCCGTGCCACAACTCGACGAAGAGTTTGCTGCCGTGGGCGTGGACGGCGTCGACCATCCGTTTTTGCGGCGGGATCGTCTCGTCGTCGTGGAGGTAACCGGAATCGACCGGCGTGACGTCGGTCGTCTCGTCGATCTGGCTGTACTCCTGGACGATCAAGCCGAATCCACCCTTCGCCTTCTCGGCGCGAAAGTCGGTTTGCTGTTGGCCGAGGCCGTACGCGTTGCCGTGTGGCGGCTGGAAGATGCGGTTCGGAACGGTCACCGGACCGAGTTCGATCGGCTCGAAGAGCCGACTATAGGTCGTCGACATACGGTAGTGACTGTCGTGGTATTACTTAACAGTACTCTTATGACAACCGTTCTGTGCTTCGATAATCACTGTTTGAACGATCGGGTCTCCAAGGCGATTCCTGGTCGTCGGCGTTTCGCCTTTTAGCCGCGCTCCGAGCGGAGTGTCAGTACGCTATCGAGTCATCATCCGCGTTCTGTCACGCATCGTCGATCGTGGAACATTGAGGTATGTTTATTATGAAAAACCATGTGTGTTGTTGTATGGCACACGATCGACAGTGCGTCCAGCCACCAGTCCGTCAGTTGACGACCAGCGACCAGCCGGTTGAACTCGGGGGGAAGTCGTTTGAGCACGCGAGTGCGGGTGAGAGTGCAAGTGAGGATAGTAGCGAAAGCGAGAGCCAAGACGGGGTGACGCGATGAGTTACCTGCTCGGCTTTCCGACGCCGATCGTCGAGGTGTTTCTCACGCTCATCGTGCTCTTCCTCATCGTCTCCGTGTACCTGGGGATGCGGATGGAGGGGACGACGGCCGTTCGAGACGCCGACGAGTTCACCCAGAGCGACGTTGGGGAGGTGAGCGATTGATGGGATCGACCGCGTTCGTGTGGCCGCTCCAGACGTGGGGCGGCGACCTCGGCGTGGAGTACTACTCCCGAACGGCGGTCGTCTTTTTCGTCCTGTTCGCGGGGCTGATGATCGGGATCGGAATCCTGGCCGGGCGATACCAGACGAACGAGGAGGAGTACTTCGTCGCCGGTCGTCGGTCGGGCATCCTCGTCGTCGCCCTGGCCGTGTTCGCCTCCATTCAGAGCGGGTGGGGCATGATCGGCGTGACCGGCACCGGCTACCTCGTCGGCCTCGAGTACTTCATCCTCGTCGGGGGGCTCATCATCTTCGGCTTCACGGGCTCGTACTGGCTGCTCGGCCGAAAGATGCGCGTGCTCGGCGACGTTCGAAACGCGATCACCGCCCCGGACGCGATGTACTACCGCTTTCAGGACGAGCGAGTGCGGCTCTTGGGCGCGGCGGCGGTCCTGCTCGGCTGTATGGGCTATCTCGCCGCCCAGTACGCGGCGCTCGGCATCGTCGGCGCGCTCATCCTGCCGATCAGTTTCTTCGAAGCGCTGGTCATCGGCCTGCTGATCGTCGGCTTTTACACGATCATCGGCGGCATGCTCGCGGCAATCTGGTCGGATGCGGTCCAGGGGTCGATCATGATCGTCGGCGGTATCCTGACGGCCTACTACGTGATCACGAACTCGACGCTCGGCTGGAGCGGAATGACGAGCGCGATTCAAAGCGGAAACCCGCAGTACTTCGAGTTCACGTTGCTCGGCGGCGACGGGCTGATGGCGATCGGACTGATCGTCTCCGTGATCGTGATTCAGGCGACCGTCGCGGGTCAGCCCCACGCGATCACGAAGTTCTACATGGTTCGGAACGTGTCGGTGCTGAAGTGGGGCGCGCTCATCACCGGCGCGGCGTACCTGGCGACGACCCTCTACTGGGTCGCAGCGCCGTTCGTGCAGGCGGCCGTCCTCGAGGGAACGGTCGCCGATCCGGGCAATCCCGACGCGACGTTGCCGCTCGCGCTGATCGAGTGGGCACCCGACGTCGTCGTCGCGTTCGTCCTCACCGCCGTCGTGGCCGCGATCATGTCCACGAGCAACGCCTTCCTCAACATGGGCGCGTCCGCCGTCGTCCACGACTACATCATCGAGTACCGGGGGACCGAGCTCACGCAGGCCGAAGAGGTACGCTGGGGTCGCGTCACGACCGGCGTCTTGCTCGTAGCCGCGGGCGTCATCGCCGGCACGTTCCCGGGGCTCATCTTCGTGCTCGGGGCTGCCGGCTGGGCGATCTTCGCCGCCGTCATCTTTCCCTGCGTCGCGATCGCGTACAACTGGCGCGGTGCGACGGCCGAGGGGGCGCTCGCCGGCGGCGGATCGGGACTCGTCCTCACGATTCTCCTGGCCTACGGCGTCGAATACCTGGGACTGTCGCTGCCCTACGGCTTCCTCGGCGGACAGGTTGCCACGATCGTCGCCGTCGCGGTGTTCGTCGGCGTCTCGCTCGTGACGACGACGAGCGAGTACGCTGAACTCGACGACGACATCCGGATGATACTGGATCTCGGACGGATCACCGGGAGTCCGGAGCAGCCGACGGAAACCATCGCGGACGGGGGTTCGGACACCGAACAGTAACACGCTATTAGCCGACCGTCGATTGTCCGATCGAATCCGTCACCGGCCGGCGCTCAGGATGTCTGGGAGTACTCCTCGACCCACTCCTGGAGGGTGAGGGCCATCGCGGCCTGCGTGATCGCGTTCGAGGACGCCGAGTTGGCGCTCTTGACGAGTTCAGCTTCGAGCGTCCGGGTCGGTACTTCGCCGAGGAAGTGGGGGATGGCGCGTTGGACCGACAGGGGGCAGCCGACCTCGTGGGCGAGGGCGTACCCCGAAATCGAGTGCGGAATCTCGTCGCTGACGTAGCGGGGGGACGGGTCATCGAGCAACTCGTCGTCGACGAACGGAGGGTACTCGTAGCACTTGCCCACGTCGTGTAAGAGGGCGGCCGCGACGATTGTGTCGAGATCGGGATCGGCGTCGTGGAACTCGCGTTGCTGGCTCGCCGCGTCGACTGCAATGCGTGCGACGCCGCGGACGTGCTCGACATTGGTTACCTCGTGGATGTTCCAGGCGTAGGGGATGTCCGTCACGTCCCGCCAGCCGCCGCGGTCGAGACCGAGGACCCATGCCTCGACGATGCGCTCGCGGAGGTCGTCGCTCTCGACGTGCTCGAGTTCGGGGAGGGCGTCGCGGACCTGGGTATCGAAGTCGGGCATCGCTCACCTCCGGCCGCCGCTGTTTCCGACGCGTTCGCCGTCGGCTTTGACGAGTCGTTCTCGGCCGATAAATCGCGGTCGCTCTTCGACGGCGAGGAAGTTGTTCACGTCCTCGCGGGCCTCCTTTGCCTTCCCGCGGGCGGGGTCGTAGTCGCGCGAGCCCTCGCTGCCGAGGGCGTCGTAGAGCTTCTCGAGGTCCTCGAAGTAGAGTTCGGCGACGCCGTCGAACTCGGCGTGCTCGGGATCGGTCGGGATCACGGTGTTGTACTTCACGACGCCCTCGATCTCGCGGGCGATCGGCGTGTGATTGGTCTGCCAGTAGTCGACGAACTCGTCGTGGGTCATGCCCTCCTTGCGAACCAGGAACGCCGAGTGTTTGTACAGTCCGTCGGTGTCACCGGACTTCGTCCGGTTGCTCGTGGAGCTACGCTCCACGCTGTCGCCGCCGACTTCGTCTTTCTGGACGATCTCTTCGCCGATGAACCGCGGTCGCTCTTCGACGGCGAGGAAGTTGTTCACGTCCTCGCGGGCCTCCTTGGCTTTGCCCTGGTCCGGGTCGTAGTCGCGTGAGCCCTCGCTGCCGAGGGCGTCGTAGAGCTTCTCGAGGTCCTCGAAGTAGAGTTCAGCCAGGCCGTCGAACTCGGCGTTTTCGGGGTCGGTCGGGAGGACCTGCTGGTACCGGACGACGCCCTCGATCTCGCGGGCGATCGGCGTGTGGGTGGTCTGCCAGTGGTCGACGAACTCCTCGTGAGACAGTCCCTCCTGTCGAACCAGCAGGGCGACGTGCTTGTACATCACGAGCTTGTTTTTCGTACAGTACAATAAATCATGGCACCAGTTCTCGTGCAACGTCGCCGAGGACGATGACGGCAGGCCACGGGCGGCCAAAGGCGGCCGAGGCGGCGTTACCGCGCCGAATCCCGCCCGTCCGGTACCGGCGCACCGTGAACGAACAATCGATCCCCGGCCGCGCGGTCGTCGGCGTACCCTTCCCGGTACTCCATCAACTGGAACAGGACGCCCGTCGGATTCTGCGGCGTCACGAACGTCTCGTGCCAGTGCTCGAACGTCTGCCGGTCGACGACCGACACGCCGGCCGCATCGAGCGCCTCGACCGCCGCCTCGAGATCGGCAACCTCGAGCGTAACGTGGTGCAGTCCCGGCCCGTTCCGTTCGAGGAAGTCCGTCAGAAACGAGTTCGTCCCGTCGTCCGGCGCGATCAGTTCGAGCCGAGACGCGTCGCCGAGGACGTACGTCGCCCAGGTGAACTCGCCGTACTCGCTTCGTTCCTCGTGGATCTTCTCGCAGCCGAGCGCGAAGAGCACCCCTTCGGCGTCGGGAACGGAATCAACGGCGATCCCGACGTGATCGACGCGTATCGCTGGCATCGTCGACATATACACGACATGCGCGGCCGATCACATAACGATTTGGAACGGTACCACACCCCGATAGCTACGTGAACATACCGCACCGGTAGAACAAAGTCACCGGCGCTCGACTGAGCGCATGCATGCCAACACTCGCCGAGTTTCTCGTCCGCGCGGACGAGTTCGTCCCGCCTGGCAACACGCTGGAGAATCCGATCGCACGGGAGCAGGGTCGGTCCGTGAGCCGCCTTCGAGACGACAGTACGGCCGTTCGTGCGACTCCTGGCCAAGCCGCAGAGATGGCAGAGACAGCAGAGACGGCATTTCCAACCCCCACAAACACATGACGACGACAGCAGCCGAACTCGTCGACACGCTCGATTCGCTCGGCGTCGAGTACGTCTTCGGCTATCCGGGCGGGCGCGTCATCGAACTGCTCGATCATATCCCGGACGCCGACGGCGTTGAACTCGTGCGGCCGCGCGACGAGCGCGAGGCGAGCGTGATGGCCGAGATGTACGGGCGTCTCACGGGCCGTCCCGGCGTCCTGACGGGGCAGGGGCCGTGGATCGGGAGCCTTGGAATGATCGGCCAGATGGAGGCGCGGCTGGCCTCCTCGCCGATGGTCGTCCTCACGGAGGCCTCCGAGCGCGGCGAGTACTCGACGCTCGCGCCCTACCAGCAGGCCAGAGGCGATTACGGCGGATTCAGCCTCCCGGACATCCTCGACGGCGTGAGCAAGGAATGGTGGTTCCCGCGGACGCCGACCGAGACCGTTCGCTCGACGCAACTCGCGTTCAAACACGCCGTCGCCGGCCGGCCCGGCCCGACGGCGGTGATCCTCGACGGCGACGCGATCACGGACGAGGTCCCGACCGATCCGACGCCGGCGACGTGGGACGCGCGAACGCAGACGCGAACCTGGGACGCCGCACCGACTGCGACGGACGTGGCCGCGGCCGTCGCGGCCCTGGAAGCGGCCGAGCGGCCGGTCATCATCGCGGGCAACGGCGTCCACGCCGCGCAGGCGTACGACGAACTCGCGGCGGTCGCCGACGCCTACGACTGTGCCGTCGTGACGTCCTATCTCGGGAAGTCGACGTACCCGGAGACGGACGACCGCGCCGCCGGGGTCATCGGTTCGTTCGGCCACGAGGGCGCGAATCGCGTTGTCAGCGAGGCAGACACCCTGTTTGTCGTGGGCTGTCGACTGAATCCGATGGACACCAACTGGCAGGCCCCGTCGTTCATCCGCCCCGACGAGCAGACGATCGTTCACGCCGACGTCGACACGCGAAACGCGGGGTGGGTCTACCCCGCGGACGTCGGACTCATCGGCGACGCGAGCGAGAGCCTGGCGGCGGTCGCCGAAGCCGGCGGCGCGTCGAACGACTGGGCGATCGAACGCGCCACGGCGGCCCGCGAGTGGTTCGAATCCCCCGCGTGCACCGACGACTCGGTGCCGATCGCGCCCCAGCGTGCCGTCACGGCGATTCAGTCGGTCGTCGACGAGGAGACGGTCGTCACCGCCGACTCCGGAAACAACCGGTTCTGGCTGCTGAACTACCTGCAGACCCCGGCCGTCCGCACCTACTTCGGCAGCGGCGGCGTCGGCGGCATGGGCTGGGCGACCCCTGCAGCCGTCTCGGCAGCGCTGACGACGGACGAGGACACGGACGTTATCGCCGTCGCGGGCGACGGCGGCTTCTCGATGACGATGAACAGCGTCGAGACGGCCGTTGAATACGGCGTCGCGCCGACGGTCGTCATCCTGAACGACACCAGCCTCGGGATGGTCCGCCAGATGCAAGGCGAGGACGGTGACATCGCCGGCGTCGAGTTCAATGACACGGACTTTCCGAAAATCGCCGAGGCATTCGGTGCAGTCGGCCGGCGCGTGACCGAGCCCGCAGCTCTGGAGGGCGTCCTCGAGGAAGCGAAGACGGCCGACGTACCCCACGTCATCGACGTGCGCATCGACCGCGAGGCGGAGATGGCCGCGACCCTGTCCTCCTCGTTCTACGACTCGGTCGGCGGACTCCACGAATAGCCATCACATCGGTCAGTACCCGACGAATCACCAAGCTATACGTACCCATCCAACATACCACGATACATGACAGACGACATGACCGTACTGGTAACCGGCGGAACCGGCTTCATCGGGTCCTACGTCGCGCGGGACCTGCTCGAACACGGCCACGACGTCGTGGCTTACGACCTCTCGACGGAGACGACGATCCTCGAACAACTCGGCGTCGCGGACGACGTGACGGTGCGACGCGGCGACGTCTCCGACCCCACGGACGTCGTGCGGGCGGTCAAGCAGACGGGTGCGACGCACATCGTCCACCTCGCGGCGCTGCTGACGACTACCGCGCGCGAAAATCCGCGGGCGGCCGGCGAGGTCAACGTTTTGGGAACGAACAACGTCTTCGAGGCTGCTCGCACGCTCGACGACCAGGTCGAACGCGTCGCGTGGGCCTCCTCGGCGGCCGCCTACGCGCCCCCGGACAACTACGACGCCGAGTGGATCGACGAAACCGAACTCGTCTATCCCGACACGCTCTACGGCGCGACCAAGGAGTACAACGAACACCAGGCGCGGGTCTACCACGAGGACTACGGCCTCGACCACGTCGCGCTCCGGCCGACCGTCGCCTACGGCCCCTACCGCGAAACCGGCGGCTCCGCATTCCTGGCGAACATCATCGAAAAGCCCGCGCTCGGCGAATCCTACAGCGTCGAGTACGGCGATCAGTACGTCGACTGGCAACACGTCGAAGACATCGCACAGGCGTTTCGCAAGGCCGTGTTCACGCCCGCGGACGAACTCTCCCAGCGCGTCTACAACGTCCGCGGCGTCCTCGCCACCGTCCGAGAGGCCGCCGAAGCGGTCGAGTCGGTAATGCCCGACGCCGACATCGATGTCTCGGACGACGGGGAACTCCCCTGGACCCAGAACTTGGACATGAGCAAGGCTCAGGCTGATCTCGGCTACGACCCCGAGTACGACCTCGAATCCGGCTTCCGGAAGTACATCAACGTCCTGCGCGAGGAGCACGGCCTCGAACCGGTCTGAGCCTCGCGTCTCAGTCGTCAGGCCGACGAATCGCCGCCTCAACTACTATTAAGACGGCTGACCTGTATACCGATAGTATGGAACTCGGAACCGGACTGTTTACCGGCCAGCAGCGGCCGGACGACGAGCGAACCGCAAGCGAGCGCTACGACGAGATCCTCACGCTGACCCGCGAGATCGAGGCCGCCGGACTCGACAGCGCCTGGGTCTCCGAACACCACTTCGCCGCGGACGACTACCTCTCCGGGACGATGCCGACGCTCGGCGCGATGGCCGCCGAAACCGACCGGCTCGAGATCGGTAGCTGCGTCGCACTCGGCCCGCTGTACGAGCCGATCCGGCTGGCCGAAGACGCGGCCACGGTCGACCTGCTCGCCGACGACCGGCTCACCCTCGGCCTCGCGATCGGCTCGAACCCGCACGAGTTCGATATCTTCGGCGTCCCGCGCGAGGAGCGCGGCGAGCGACTCGCCGACCTCGTCCCCTTCCTCCGCGGTGCCTGGAGCGCGGGCGAACTCGGCTACGAGTCGGGCTTTCACGACGTGCCGGCCGGCGTCTCGATCACGCCGAAACCCGTCGACGAAACGGTCCCGATTATGCTCGGCGGGGCGGCCAAACCCGCCGTTCGCCGGGCCGCCCGCACCGCCGACGGCTGGTGTGCGCCCTCGTCGCTCTCGGTTGAGGGCGTCCGCAAGCGCGTTCAGGACATCCGCCGCGTTCGCGACGAGGAAGACATCGACGGCGAGTTCACGATCTACGCGCTCCAGCACGGCTGGGTTGGTGACTCGCGCGAGGAGGCCTGGGAGGCGATGCGGGAGGGCTACCTCTACCTGCAGCGGCGCTACGCGGAAATCTTCTCCGGCGAACAGGTTGATGAACTCGAGGAGGAGCGCAAGCGGGAGCTGAAAGAACAGGCGATATTCGGCACGCCCGAGCAGGTCGTCGCTGAACTCGAGACCTACCGGGATGCGCTCGGGGACGATAGCCACTTCATCCTCCGGACGTACTACCCGGGCGTCGACACCGACGCGATGATCGACTGCGTCCGCCGCCTCGGCGACGAGGTCGCGCCGGCGCTTCGGTGAGTGAAAAACTCCATTCCGCTATCCCGTCTTGTACACGCCGCGTGCGTCTGCGATGTGCGTGTCGTCGTCCGTCGCGTAGATGTCGACATCGACGACACCGACGTCGCTGCCGCAGCGAACGACATCCGCCTCGGCGTAGAGGTCGCCCGTCCCGGCCGAGAGGTAGTCGATCCGCATGTCGATCGTCGGCACCGGCTGGTCGACGAGCGAGACCAGCGCCGCGCCGCCGACGGTGTCCGCGAGCGTGAACGTGACGCCGCCGTGGGCCATCAAGCGATCCTCGTTCCAGGAGAGTTCGTCGGTCATCTCGAGTTCGCCTTCGGCGTAGCCGTCGGCACAGTCGGTGACGTCGATGCCGAGCAGGGAGGCGAAGGGCATCCCCTCGAAGAAGGCTTTGGTGTCCATGCACCACACTGTCACGTGAACCGTAATAAAGGTGCCAGTCCGCGGTGGGTTCCACGCCGCTCTCAGCGGTGGTCGTAGACGCGCGTGACCTTCCCGACCTCTGTGCGTTCGATCGAGCCGTACTTGACGAGTTCGAGTTCGTCCGGCGTGAACGAGAGGGTGTTGTGCAACCGTTCGCGGATCTCCTCGCGGAGCGCCTCGCGGTCGCCGTCGTACTCCGACTCGAGTTCGACGGTCAACGCGAGCGTGTCGAGGCCGCCCTCGCGGTCGAGGTCGATCCGGTAGTAGGGCGCGACGGCGTCGAACTCGAGGATCACGGCTTCGATCTGACTCGGGTAGAGATTGACGCCGCGGACGATGAGGAGGTCGTCGGCGCGGCCGGTGACGCCGTCCATGCGTGCCATCGTCCGGCCGCAGGCACACTCTTCGTCGGTGAGACTGGTCAGATCGCCGGTTCGGTAGCGCAATACGGGAAGGGCTTCCTTCGAGAGGGTGGTCAGCACGAGTTCACCGTCCTCGCCGTCGGGCAGCACCTCGCCGGTCGCGGGATCGATAATTTCGGGATAGAAGTGGTCTTCCCAGATGTGCATGCCGTTCTGGGCCTCGCGGCACTCGGCAGCGACGCCGGGGCCGATGATCTCCGAGAGGCCGTAGTTCTCGATGGCGATGACGCCGAGCCGGTCCTCGATTTCCTCTCGCATCGGCTCCGTGCAGGGTTCGGCCCCGTAGAGCACCGTCGAGAGCGGCAGATTCGTCGGATCGATCCCCATCGCTTCGGCCGTTTCGGCGACGTAGAGGGCGTAGGAGGGCGTACAGCAGAGCGCGTCGCTCTCCAGGTCGCGCGCGAGTTCGACCTGCTGTCGGGTATTGCCGCTGCTCGTCGGAATCACCGCCGCGTCGAGTTCCTCGGCCCCGCCGTGGAAGCCGAGGCCGCCGGTGAACAGACCGTAGCCGTAGGCGTTCTGGACGGTGGCGGTGTCGTCGAGCCCGGCCGCCGCCAGCGAACGGGCCATCACCTCGTGCCAGAGATCGAGATCCCGCTCGGTGTAGCCGACGATCTTGGGTTTGCCGGTCGTCCCGGAGGAAGCGTGAATGCGTCGGATCTCGGCAGTATCGACGGCGAACAGGCCGTCGGGATACTCGGCGCGAAAATCTTCCTTCGTCGTAAACGGCAGGTTCTCGAGAGCCTCAAGCGAGTCGATATCGGACGGCGAGACGTCGGCGTCGTCGAATTTTCGCCGATAGAACGGGACGTTCTCGGCGGCGTACGCGACGGTTTCGCGGAGTCGTTGCCGTTGTTTTGCGCGCAGGTCCTCGCGAGCGAGCGTTTCGGTGGTCACCATGGCTTAGACAGAGGTACGATAACAAGTGCCAAAATAGTTGAGCCAACGGAACTCGTGACGGGTTGGCGGATTGCTATCTGTATCCGCTTACTCGAACTTCTCGAACGGCTGTTCGCACTCGTTGCAGTAGTGCATCGACCGGCACAGCGACGGACCCTTGGGGTGTTCGCGGATGGTGTCCGTCGACTCGCAGTAAGGACACTCCGCACCCGCCGCGTCCCCGCTCGTCGTGACGCTCGGATCCAGCCGTCTCATACGCTCAACCCGAACTCCCGCAGGTCGTCTTTGCCCCGTTCCGTGACGAACTCGACGGTCCACTCCGGGCTCCAGACGAGACGCAACGTCGCCTCCTCCACGCCGTCGACGGCCACCACCACCTCTTCGACCTCCTCTGTCAACATGTCTCGGGCCGGACAGCCGGAGTACGTCAGCGTCATGTCGACGGTTGCGACGCCGTCCTCGTCGTCGACTGACACCCCGTAGATCAGCCCGAGATCGACGATACTGATCGGCATCTCCGGGTCCTCGATTTCGTAGAGGGCGTCCCACACGGCGGACTCCAGTCCGGTCGCCTCCGCGCCGGTCGCCGGCAGGTCGTCGGCGGCCTTGCCGGCCCGGTAGTCGGTGTACGCACAGGGCGTCGCGCCAGTTTCGGCGTCGGGGTCGAGGTCCGCGTCTGGGTCTGGATCTGGATCTATATCTAGATCTGAATCTTGGTCTTGAATATCGCTACTCATTGGATTCTCGTCCTCGTTCTCATTCGGGGGCGTCCATGATCGCGGTCGGTTCGTCTCGACCGAGTTCGCGATAGGTGCGGGTGAACTCGTCGTAGAGTTCAGCCCACGCGTCGGTGTGGGTGCCGTCGCGGCCGCGCTCGTCGGGCAGTGCAGCTGCTGTCACTTCGAAGCCGTCGTCACCGTCGCCGTCGATCGGAACTGCGAGATCGAGCGACTCCAGGTACGGAACGACGATCGAGAGCCACTCCTCGCCGAGTTCCTCGAGCGTCGCGGTGCGGAGACCGAGGTCGACGATATCGGCTTCGACCCCGGGGTCGACTGCTCGCGGCTTGTCGCCGCTCGCCTCGTTCGCGCCGCGTGGCGGCGCGCACGGCTCGAAGAGCGTGAGTGCGTGTGCAAATAGCTCGTCGAGCGTCGTCTGCAGTCGTTCGCGGCTCTCCTCGTCGTCGGCGAGGCGTTCGAGCCAGTTCTGGGCGTGTTCGCGGTGGTAGCTTTCTTCGCTCTGAATCTTCTCGACGCGGTCGGCGATTTTCGGGTACGAGGAGTCCGCAAGCGCCTCGAGTCGCAGTTCCTCGGCGACGTCGTAGAGGTACGACCGGAGGACTGGATCGGCCCAGTTGCCGTCCTCGAAGGGGCGTTCGACGAGCGTACTGTGCCGGAAGTCGTCGGGGTCGCGCTCGTAGACCAGCTCCCGCTCCCCGAAGCCGAGGTCGCCGAGCACGTCGTACCAGAGGCGCGCGTGACCCAATTCGTCCTGCGCGTTGTTCGCGAGCGCGAGGTCCGACTCGAGCGTGGGAGCCCGGACCTGCCACTCGGTGTAGCGCTCGGCGAGGACGAACTCGTCGTCCGCGAGACGCTTGCAGAGCGTTTCGAGCGCCGTCCGCTCGCGCTCGTCGAGGTCGTCCGGCTCGCTGAACTCGTCTGGCGAGGAAGCCATCAGTCGTCACCCCGCTGTTTCTCGGCGGTCGCCTGTTCGTCCTCGGACTCGGCGACCTCCCGAGCGTCGGCTCCGGTGGTGTTGTAGGCCGTCGCCCAGCGGTAGCTCTTGTCGGTGGTGCCGCCGAAGGTCACGTCCTCGCCGTCGATCTCGCCGACTTCCTCCCGGGGAACGACCCAGAGGCTGTTCGTCGGTTTGCGCCGGCCGTGCTGGACGGCGGCGAACTGCTTTGCCATCTCCCGATCCGGCGCGTGGACGTTGCCACAGTGGGTGTGATATCCACCCGTCTTCTCCTGGCGAAAGACTTCCCAGATCATGGTTAGTCGGCCGCCTGCGGCGCGTGGCCGCCGGCGGCGGAGGCGTCGTTTTCGATCGTTTCGCGGACCCAGTCGACCGCTTCCTGTGCGGTCTTTCGCCCGTTAATTTGGCCGAGTCCGGGTTCGAACTCGTTCTTCGCAATCGTGAAGAACTCGTCCCAGTTCAGGTCGTCCTCCTCGACCACATAGGTTCCGTCGTCGCGCTCGCGAATCCGGGGTTCGTCGGGGATCTCGAGCCCGTACTTGCGCGCCTTCGGGATGTACTGATCGAGGAAGGCGTTGCGCAGGTCGTCGTTGGACTGCTGTTTTAGCCCCACCGAGGCGGCGAAATCGTGGTGGGTGCTCTTGTCGTCGGTCGGCCCGAAGAACTGGATGATGCGGGGCCACCACTCCTCGAAGGCCTCCTGGGTCATGTGCTGTTCTTTCTTCGATCCGGACATGAGTTCACTGAGGATGTCCTCGCCGTGTTTGACGTGAAAGCCCTCCTCGAAACACACCTTGTCCATCGCGTGGGCGTACGGCTCCCAGCTCGTTCGCCGGAGCGTCGCCTGTCGGCGCATCGCCGCGCCGTCGACGAAAAAGGCGATCATCGGCGTCTCGACCCAGCTCTCCATCGGATAGTGGAAACAGTTCAAGAACTTGCCGTCGCCGTTGGCCAGATCATCGAGCATCTCCTCGCGCGTCTTCACGCCGAGGGATTCCGCGGCGCGGTAGAGCAACTGTCCGTGACCGATCTCGTCTTGCACCTTCGCGGAAAAGGCCAGTTTCCGGTCGATACTCGGCGCTTGCCGGATGAACGGCCGTTCCAGGTACGCCCCCATGATCTCGCTGTTGGCGTGGAACTCGATCATCCGGGTCGCCGCCTCCCGGTACTCCCTCGGGAGTTCATCCGCCGGGCTGAACTCCCGTGGCCCCGCGCGTTCTTTGACCGTGTCGATGTTCATCGTATCACACTAGACGCGGGTTATATCCTTAGCAATTGACCACCACATACGGGGGTTTTAAATATATTCCCAATAATAGATCATGTGTACTGGGGATGATTGACGAGTGTCTCGCGGTCGAGTTCCGCGTGCAAAACGACGACTGTCCGCTCGCGGCGGCGACGCGAGCGACCGGAATCGAGGTCGACGCCCAACCGCCACAGCGTCGCAACGACGGGTACGATCTGCTACAGTTCACGGCGGTACAGTCGGAGGAACTGGTCGAGACGCTGGACGCCGACGACCGACTCCTGTACCTGCACGTCTCTCGAACGGACGGCCGATACCGGTATCGCTGCCTGTCGAAGCATCCGTGCGTCGTCCACGAACTGATCGACGGCGGCCTCATCATCGAAACGCTCCGATACCGCGACGGCGCGGCGACGATCACCGGTGCGGTCGTCGGCCGCGACGTTCTCAAGGGCGTCATGGCGGCGGCCGGCGAAACCGTCGGCGTCCGCCTCGAACGGGTCTACCCGCTGGAAGCAGAAGCCAGAGAATCGCCCGGCCACCGGTGGGATCTCACGCCGGCCCAGGAAGAGTGCATCCGAACCGCGGTCGCGATGGGCTACTTCGCGATTCCGCGCGAAACGTCCTCGGAGGCCGTCGCCGACGAACTCGACATTAGCAAGTCGGCGTTTCTGGAACGACTCCGTCGCGGCGAGGCGGCCCTTTTCGGTCAACTCTTCGGGTGATCAGTGCTCCGCCGGTAGATACTTCCGTTTCCGGATCGCTGTGCCAGCGTATGGCACCGCGAGACGCAGAGACGGACGCGGACGCGAACGCGAACGTGATCAGACGACAGATCGAAAGCGACCCCTACTGTGCGACCCTCGGCATCGAACTCGCCGAACTCGGGGCGGGCACCGCGCGAACGCGACTCGAGATCACCGACGACCTGACGAACTTCCACGGCACGCCACACGGCGGCGCGATTTACTCGCTCGCCGATGCGGCGTTCGCCGCGGCGTCGAACGCCGACGGCGAGACCGCAGTCGCGCTCGAGACGAACGTCTCGTACCTGGAGGCCGTCGAGGTCGGAACCGTTCTCACCGCAACGGCCCGGGAGACCCACGACGGTGGCCGCACCGCCGAGTACGAGGTCGTCGTCACCGACGCGGCCGAGGAAACTGACGATCGCGTTGCAACGTTCCGCGGGCGTGTGTACAAACCGTGATGTCGGTCGCGGTCTGGTATCCGATGATCGATGAATCAACCGATGAATAGGGGTGGATCAGGCGGTCACGCCGAGATACCGGTCGAGAACGTCCTCGTTGGCCTCGAGTTCAGCGGCCGTGCCCTCGTAGACGATTTGCCCCTGGTCGACGAGGTAGTTGCGGTCGGCGAGTTTGAGACAGACCTGGACGTTCTGCTCGACGAGCAGGACGGTGATCCCCCGCTCATTGAGGGCCGCGACGATATCCATCACGTCCTGAACGATGTAGGGGGCGAGTCCTTCGGTCGGTTCGTCGAGTAAGACGAGATCCGCGCCGCTGACGAGCGCACGGGCGATTGCGAGCATCTGTTGTTCGCCGCCGGAGAGCGACGATCCGGCGTTCCCAGCACGTTCTCGCAGGTTCTCGAACATTTCGAGGGCTTCGGTGACGGAGAGCGAGTCGTCCGCCGTGCCGCCGTGGGCCGCCAGTTCGAGGTTTTCGGTGACGGTCAGGTCGGGAAAGATCCGGCGTTCCTCCGGGACGAGTGCGAGTCCCTGCTGAGCGGTTTCCGTTGCGTCGAGTGCGGAAATATCGGCACCGTTGTACGTAACGTGCCCGCTCGTCGGCTGGAGAATCCCCATAATCGTTCGGAGCGTCGTCGTCTTCCCGGCACCGTTGCGGCCGACGAGCGAGACGATTTCGCCCGCCTCGATCGAAAACGAGAGATCGCGCAGCACCTGCGTGTCACCGTACCCGGCATCGATCGAGTCAACCGAAAGGAGCGGGTCGGCACTCATTCGGTCATCCCCCCGAGGTAGGCGTTTTGCACGTCCTGGTTTGCGGCGATCTCCGCGGGCGTTCCCTCCGCGAGTATCTGTCCACCGTTCAACACGGTGATGCGGTCTGAGAGTTCCATGACGAGTTCGATATCGTGTTCGATGAGCAACAGCGTCTGGTCGACGAGGACCGCTTCGAGCAGGTCGATTGTTTCCTGGGTCTCTTCGACGCTCATGCCGGCGGTCGGTTCGTCGAACAGCACGAGTTCGGGATCGGTTGCGAGGACGACGCCGATTTCGAGCCGTCGCTTGTCGCCGTAGGCGAGCGCGTTCGCCTGTTCGGCGGCGACGTGAGCGAGGCCGATGCGCTCGAGGATCGCCTCGGTCCGGTCGTTCAGTTCGTCGTAGCGGTCGGTCGGTTTGAACAGCGATTCGACGGCGGTATACTCGTCGCGAGCGACCGACTGGATTGCCAGCCTGACGTTCTCGCGGACGGTGAGCCCGCCGAAGACGTTCGAGATTTGGAACGAGCGGCCGACGCCGCGGCGGACCCGCGCCGACGGCGACAGCGTCGTGATGTCCACGCCGTCGAAGTAGATCGCGCCTGCGGTGACGGGTAACGCGCCGGTGATGAGGTTAAACAGGGTCGTTTTGCCCGCCCCGTTCGGCCCGATGACGCTTCTGAACTCGCCGCGTTCGATCGTCAGGTCGACGCGGTCCGTCGCGGTGAACTGGCCGAATCGCTTGACCAGATTCTCGGTCTGAAGCAGCGGGGTGTCCGTGCGTTGCTGGGTCGTTTCGATCGGGTCGCTCGGCTCGGTTGGATCGGTCGATTCGCTCGGTTCGAGTGCCATCAATCGTCACCCCTGGTGTGTGCGTCGTCGACGTCCGTCGCTGGTTCCGGGTCCGGGTTCGATTCCGGTTCCGGCTCCGGGTTCGGTCCTCGACCCGGCGTCACGGGCAGGGCGGGCGCGAGCCGGCTTGGGAGCGAGACGAGGCCGCCCGGGAGGAGGATAACGAACAGGACGAAGATCGTCCCGAGGACCAGTCGCCACCGGTCCGTAAAGCCGGTGAGCAACTCTTCGAGGCCGAAGAAGATGCCAGAGCCGATAATCGGTCCGTAGAGGGTCCCCATCCCGCCGAGAATGACCATGACGATGACTTCGCCGGAGTTGAGCCAATCCACGAGCGACGGCGTCGCATAGCCCGCGTTAAGCGTGAAGAGTCCGCCGGCGAGCCCGGCCAGCGCGCCGCTGACGACGAACGCCCGCCGTTTGTAGACGGTCGTCTCGTAGCCGATGAACGTCGCTCGCTGTTCGTTCTCGCGGATGGACTTCAAAACCGCGCCGAAGGGCGAGTTCAGCATCCGTCGGGTGAGGAGGAACGAGGCGACGAGCGCCGAAAGCGCGATGTAGTAAAACAGCGACTGGCCGGTGATCGCGACCGGGCCGAGGAAGACGGCGATTTCGTCGAGTTCGACGCCGACGCCGGCGAGACCGTAGTAGGTGGAGAGGCCGAACAGGCCGTCGGAGCCGCCGGTGATATCGAGCTGACCGAGCATGTTGTAGAATAATTCGGCGAATCCGAGCGTGATCATCGCGAAGTAGACGCCTGAGACGCGGATCGAGAGGAAGCCGATACCCCAGGCGATCACCGCCGAGAGGACGATGGCGAGCGCGAGTACGACGAACGCGGATTGGCTGACGTGGGCCAGCCCGAGTGCGACCGTGTAGGCACCGAGCCCGTAGAATAGGGCGTGGCCGAGCGATACCAGGCCAGTATAGCCCATCACGAAGTCGAGGCTAAGGGCGAACAGTCCCCAGATGATGATTTCGATTACGAGTGTGACGGCGTAGGTGGAGTAGAGGGTTCCCGCGCCGAGGGGGACCAGTGCCAGCAGGCCGACCATGGCCAGTCCGAGCCGTGTGCGGGTCTGTGGATCGAGAAAGCCGCCGCGCGGCCCCGAGAGTAGATTGCCGGTGTGTTCATCGGCGGCGTCGGTACCGAAGAGGCCGTGCGGCCGAACGAGGAGCACGCCGATCATGAGCACGAAGATGCCCGTCCCCTCGAAGATCGGCGCGTACGTCCGGAGCGCAGTCTGGACGAGGCCGACGAAGAGCCCCCCGACGACGGCACCTCTGAAACTCCCGAGACCACCGAGGACGACGATGACGAACGCCGGGATGATGACGGACATCCCCATCGCCGGATTGACCGTCTGATACCCGCCGAGGATGATGCCGGCGAACGCAGCCAGGGCTGCCCCCATCCCGAACACGAGCGAGTAGTACCGGTCGATATCGATCCCGAGATTTCGGACCATCTGCCGATCCTGGGCACCGGCGCGGACGATCAGCCCGTACTTCGTGAACTCGAACAGCGCCCAGACCGCAATCGCCATCAGCGCGCCGAAGACGATGATGAACAGGTTGTACACACTGGCAGTGACGCCGAGCGCGGCGATCGACCCCGAGAGCAGTTCCGGAAGCGGAAGGGTGACGCTTCCGGGCTCCCAGATCAAGTAAATCAGGTCGTTGATAACCAGCACGAGGCCGAACGTCAACAGAATGTGATACAACGGGTTCCGCCCGTACAACGGCCGCACGGTAAAGCGCTCAATCCCGACGCCGATGATCCCGACGAGAAGCGGTGCAACGAACAGTGCGAGGAAAAACGCCGAGCCGCCGAACGGCGCGATGAGCGCCAACGCGAAGTACGCACCCAGCGCGAACAACTCCCCGTGAGCGAAGTTGATGACGTTCATCACGCCGAAGATGACTGACAACCCCGCGGCCAACAGCACGTACACGACGCCGATCGTCAACCCGTCGACCAGCAGTTGCAGGAGTTCACTAGCCATTGGTTATCGAGTTCACCCGTGACTGTGGCGTTGGATCTGGCCTCACAGTCGATGGACCGTGCCGGTCCATACTACAGGTCACACCCCGTCTCCGCACAGTCGGGCGCTGCGTCCGCTCCGGAGAGTTCCTCGAGGAGGTCAACCGTAGCGAGGTCGCCCGACTCCGGTTCGACGCACTCGCCCATCCAGACCGGATTCGACGCCTGCTGGTCGCACTCGCGGAACTCGTTCGGCCCGAAGATGGTTTCGTGTTCCATGCCGGGTAACGTCTCCGCGACCGTCGTCGGATTGCGGGAGCCGGCTTCGCGGATGCCGTTTGCGACCATCCGAACCGACTCGTAACCCACGCGCGAGAAGTTGTCCGGTACGTCGCCGTCGTACTCGCTCTCGTAGGCCTCGACGAATTCCTGGTTGTCCCCCGTCTCGAGTTCGGGCACGTATCGCACGCCGCTGTAGATATCGTAGGCCCCGTCACCCGCCCCCGTTCGGATCGACCGGAACGAGCCGGTCGTCGTGACGATCGGGATCTCGTTCTGGAGGCCGCGAGACCGCGCCTGCGAGAGGAAGATGGCCAGGTCGGACCCTGTCATCCCGACGACGAGCGCGTCCGCCTCGTCGCTTTCGTTCGAAATCTGGCTGATGAACGCCTCGAAGTCGTTCGACCCCTGATCCGACCGGGTCACGCCGACGCGTTCGTAGGAGTCGCTGGTCGACTCCATCCGCGTTTCGACCTCCTCCAGTACGGACTCGCCGTACGCGTAGTCCGCGATGTGGTAGACGATCCGATCGCCGAGTTCGTCGGCGGTCCACTGAGACATCACTTCGGCGATCTGTGCCGTACTCGTCTCGAACCGGAACACGTACTGATTGCACTCCTCGCCCGTGATCGACACGTCCGCCGCGCCCGGCGTGTAGACGATCTCGTTCTCGCGCGCAAAGTCGTTGATCGCGAGCGCCGACGAACTCGAGATGCAGCCGGTGAGAAACTGCGCCCCGTCGGATTGGACCGCCTGATCGGCCCGCTGGGTCGCCGTCGCCGGGTCGAGTTGCGTGTCGTAGTCGTCGTACTCGATCGTAAAGTCGTACTCGTCGCTCTCGTTTATCTGCGTGATCGCGAGTTCGGTTCCCTGGTGTCGTTCTTCGGCGAGATCAGTGAACGCGCCGGTGAACGGCTCGAGGACGCCGAACTGCACGGTATCGAAGTTTTCGTCGTCGCCGTTGCCGACCTCGTCGGGACTGCCGATACAGCCGGCGAGTCCGGTCACGCCGACGACGCTCCCGGCCGTGAGTGCTCGGAGAACGTCGCGCCTGCCACCCTGTGATATGTCACCCTGAGACATACCACCAATTGATTTCACCACCCTATAAAAATCGACCCCCGCTTGTGGCGGTTTTATAAGGTCCTGACGGTGATACGCACCCGATTCGTGCTCGCTGACCCGGGTCGTCCTCGTTAGTCCCGCGAGCGAGCCGCTGTCTGCTTCCCTCGCCAACTTTGCTCCCCGCACTATGATCGTTACCACAATCCACAATCCGTGTGTGCATACCACATGGTTTTTATCGAGGGACTCTAGAGTGGCGAATGAGGATGAGTTATACGCAGACAGAGACGGCCCCCCGTTCGGAGATTCGAGCGCTGCAGAACGAACGGCTTCGAGAGACGGTCCGCCACGCCTACGACAACGTCGCGTTCTACCGCGACGAACTCGACGCCGCCGGCGTTTCCCCCGACGATATCCAGACGGTCGACGACATCCGGCAACTACCGTTCACGACCAAGGAAGACTTTCGGGCGGAGTACCCCGACGGCCTGTTCGCCGTCGACGACGCGGACGTGTGCCGGATTCACGCTTCCTCGGGGACGACCGGGAAGCCGAAAATCGTCTCCTACACCGACGAGGACGTGGCCGTCTGGAGCGAGGTCGTCGCCCGATCGCTCGCCGCAGCGGGGGTCGAACCGGGAGATACCGTCCAGAACGGCTACGGCTACGGACTCTTTACGGGCGGCCTCGGACTCCACTACGGCATCGAAGAACTCGGGGCGACGGTCATTCCGATCGGCGGGGGACAAACCCAGCGACAGGTCGAACTCCTGCAAGACTTAGAGAGCGACGCGCTCAGTTGCACGCCGTCGTACTCGCTGTACCTCGCGGAGACGGCCGCCGAAATGGGGATCGACGTCGCCGACCTGCCGGTCTCGACTGTTATCTTCGGTGCCGAACCCTGTACCAACCCCATGCGTGAGGAAATCGAGGACCGGCTCGGCGTCACCGGCATCGACATCTACGGCCTCTCGGAGATCATCGGCCCCGGCGTCTCCGTCGAGTGCCACGACGCCCAGGACGGCCTCCACATCTGGGAAGATCACTTCTACCCCGAAGTCGTCGACCCCACCACCGGCGAGCCACTGCCCGAGGGCGAGGAAGGTGAACTCGTGCTGACCACCCTCTCGAAGGAGGCGCTTCCGGTACTGCGATATCGGACCGGCGATCTGACGACGCTCACCACCGAGAAGTGTGCCTGCGGGCGAACGATGGTTCGCATGGATAACGTCACCGGTCGTGCGGACGATCTCATCATCGTCCGCGGCGTCAACCTCTATCCCAGTGAGATCGAGGATGTGGTCCTCGAGTTCGATTCCGTCGCCCCCTACTACCGGATCGACCTCTATCGAGAGGACAACCTCGACCGCCTGGAGCTCACGATCGAGCACGAAACCGATTCGGAGGCCGACCGAAACGAGTTGCGCGATCGGATACTCACGCGGCTCGAAAACGTGCTCTCGTTCACGCCGGACGAACTCGAACTCGTCGACCCCGGAAGCATCGAACGGACGGAGGTCGGCAAGGTCAAACGGGTCTACGACCACCGGTAATCGAGCGAGCGTCACTGCGTGGCGATGACAGCGCGGAGACGGAAGCGGAGCGGCGACGGCGGAGAGGTCCGGGATCAATCTAGCGCCGCGTCACACCCGAATCGGGTGCGTGGTAAACTATTTGTGGGTTGGTTAGAAGGTCTACGTATGGCATACAGTTACGAGCCACACCACTTCGAGGACTTCGAGGTGGGCCAGGAGTTCGAGAGCGTCGGTCGGACCGTCACGGAAGCCGATTTCGTCATGCACTCGGCGCTGTCGGGCGACTGGACGGAACTGCATACGAACAAGGACTATGCCGAGGACGGTCCCTTCGAGGGGCGGATCGCCCACGGACCGATGACGTTCGTCCAGGCGACGGGGTTCGTCTATCGCACCGGCATCGTCGAGCGCACGGCATTTGCCTTCCTCGGGATGAATTACATGGATCTGCCGAACCCGGTCTACATCGGTGACACCCTCTCGCTCGACATCGAGGTTACGGAGACGAAGGACGTGAGCAGTCGCGACGACGCGGGTCTCGTCGTCCTCGATACGGTGATGACGAACCAGGACGACACCGTCGTCTTCGAGGGCGACATGAAGTTCCTCATCAAAACCGAGACAGCGGAATAAGCGGACGGGAGGCATCCGCGACGAGAACGCTTTCAGCGCCGGCGGCGAAAGCGAAGCGAGGACCGCACGCGACGAAACTCCGCCCGAGGGAACCGTTCGATTGCGAACCGCGGACGGTCGCATCGGCGAACAACTGCTAGCGAGTTCAGCGGCGGTGGTCGCGCAGGTCTCCGGAGCGGAGGCCACGAGAATCGATCAGCGCGTTTCGGCACGATGCCGTCGAAGGTTCGGCGAGTTGGTACCGACAAGAATAATGAACGCTGATGGTGGCCTCACAGGTTCATAGTTTACTAGTAATACTCTTCTATCTGACGACTATTATCCGGCCTAGCCAGGAAGTTGTTTATATGGGCACTATTCAGACAAAATAATTTAGTATATATGGATATCTCCAGAAATATCCCTACAATATGGATTATAGAACATAGAATCCCCATTCAGGATCTGCCATCTCCAGTACTATTTCTGTTTCTTTCTGTAACACCACATAGTACTGTCAGCTGTGCATTCCCAAACTGACTTTACAATGGAAACTAAACACAGTACTCGAACGAACGACCGGGGCAGAGCAGCGACTGACAGCAGATGGCATCGAGTTGCAGCGAACTCGGTAGTAGGCCGGTCAGTCGAGTTCAGCGCCGGTACTCACCGACGACTGCAAACCGAACTTACAGCGACACCGATCGACGACTACAAATGACACCCGAATCCACGCCCGACGATGCACCGAACTGGGAGTTCAAAGACCGCGACATCGCGATCCTCTGTGAACTCTCGAACGATCCACAACTGTCCTCGCGGGAACTGACGACGGTACTCGAGGAGGAGTACGACATCGACGTGTCACACGTCACCGTCAGCGAGTCCATCCGGCGGATGCGCGACGAAGGCGTCTTCCGGGAGGCGATCATCCCCAACGAGGAGTACTACATCTTCGCGCTGTTCGAGTTCAAGTTCAACGCCGAACACTTCGCCGAGCGCTGGCGGGACGCGATGGAGCACATCAAGCGGGACAAGCACACGCTGTTTTTCTTCCTTTCCGACGGCGAGTACCAGTGGAAGACGGTGATGATGTTCCGCAATCGCGAGCAGGTCTCGCGGTGGATTCACGACTGTTACACGGAGTACGGCGACGTTATCGCGAACGTCCGAAACTCGGCGGTCCACAACGTCCTCAAGTTCAAAACCGATCCACGGATCTACGAGGATCTGGGCGAGGACGACAGCACCGAGTGAGACGGACTGCTGTCGGTCAGTGCCGACGCACTGGCAGGACAGCGCGGGCGCGCCGGGAAATCGGTATCGGTACAGCAGCCCGTCTGAGTGTCGAACGGCCGACGGGTACTACTCGCCGCTGAACTCGGGCTCTCGATCCTCGGCGAAGGCGGCCGTCCCCTCGCGCATATCCTCGGTCGTAAACAGGAGCCCGAAGCCCTGGCTCTCCATCGCGAGCGCAGCCTCGAGACTCGCATCCTCGCCCTCGTTCATCACCTTCTTTGCCACCTTGAGACCGATCGGCGGGCCGGTGCGCAGATCATCGACGAAGTCCGCAACCGCGTCGCTGAACTCGTCGCGGTCGACCGCACGATTAATCAGCCCCCATTCTTCGGCGCGCTCGGCGTCGATGTGGTTGCCGCGGAAGACGAGTTCTTTCGCGCGGGTCTCGCCGAGAACCCGCAGGAGTCGCTGCGTGCCGCCGCCACCGGGGATCAGTCCGAGCCCGATCTCGGGAGCGCCGAAGGAGGACCGTTCGGTGGCGAGTCGCAGGTCGCAGGCGAGTGCGAGTTCGAGGCCGGCACCGAGACAGTAGCCGTCGATCTTGGCCACGACGGGTCTCGGGAAGTCGTTGACCGTCTCGAAGGCGGGCGTTACGTCCATCACGTCGGTCGGGTCCGCGCCGCCGAAACCGGTGATGTCGGCCCCGGCGCTGAACGCGCGGTCGCCGACGCCCTCGACGGTGACACAGCGCACGTCGTCGGTGTCGACCGTCGAGAGCAGGTCGTCGAGTTCGGCGAGGAGGTCGTTCGAGATGGCGTTCATCCGCGATGGGCGGTCGAGTTCGATTGCGAGCACGCCGTCGTCGAGATCGACGTTGAGGTTGTGGTAGGAGTCGAGCGCGCCGTCGTCGGTGTCGTACTCGTAGAAGCCCGCGCCGGCGTCCTCGCCGGTTTTGCCCTCGGAGACGAGTTCGTCGAGATAGGGATGCGGTTCGAACCGCTCCGCGCCGCTCTCCTCGTGGAGCGTCTCGAGTTTCTCGAGGACGGTGTCCAGTCCGAGCTTGTCGGCGCGGCGGCAGATGCCCTCGGGGAAGCCGAGGCCGAGCTGGACGCCGGTGTCGACCTCCTCGGGAGTGGCGACACCCTCGCCGACGAGGAACGCGGCGCGGTTTGCCATACGCGCTTCGACGCGGAGCCAGTCGAAGTCGCCCGCGTCGTCGGGCTGGTAGTCCGCGCCGTCGCCGTCTTCGTAGTCGTAGAATCCCTTTCCGGTCTTCTGACCGAGTTCTTCGGCCTCGACCTTCGCTTCGGTGATCGGTGGGATCGGACTGCCGCCTTCCTTGCGGACGTGATAGCCCACGTCGATGCCGGTCAGGTCGGCGAGTTCGAACGGCCCCATGGGGTAGCCTCGTTCGTGGGCCATGGTCGCGTCAGCCTCGCGAATGGTTGCTTCGCCTTCCGAGACCATGAACGCGGGTTCGCCGCCGAACGGGCCGACGATGGTGTTGACGACGAAGCCGCGCACGTCCTTGCGAACGTAGATCGGCGTCTTGTCGATCGACTCGACCCACTCGTAGCCGGCATCCGCAACCTCGTCGGTCGTCTCCTGCCCGTAGATGACCTCGACGAGGTCCATCTTCACCGGCGGGTTGAAAAAGTGCAGGCCAAGGACCCGTTCGGGGGAGTCGAGGACCTCGGCGATATCCGAAATCGGCAGGCTCGAGG
>NZ_AOIL01000013.1 GCF_000337595.1 Natrialba taiwanensis DSM 12281
CCCTACACGACGCTCTTCCGATCTGAGCAATCCAGCCGGTCTTTCTCCTCGAGTTTGTCGAGGCTCCAGGCGATCTGCTCGTACCCGTCGTCGACGAGTTCTTGCTCGATGTCGCGCATCGTGACCTCGTAGCCGCCCATGGCGGTCACTTCGGCGATACCGTGGCCCATGTTCCCCGCGCCGAGGACGGCGACGCGGTCGATGCTGTCGAATGACATGACTGTGTCGTCGGCTGGAAGCGTCTTAACTCCACCGACGACAGTTACCATCGTTAAGATGAAAGTGGTCGGGATAACAGTTGTACGATGGTGTGGCAGGGATGATCGCCGCCATTCGTCGCCGTCCCCGTTGCGACCGCTCGATGCCACCCCCTAGAGCGGTTCGTCGCCCTCGATAATCCGCTGTGCGCGCGCGGCGAGCGCCGGAACGCGGTCTTCCATCCGCGGATACATCGGATCGTCGCTGTTGCCCTCGAGATACCGCCGGAAGAACATCTCGCCGAGTCCGGCCAGTTTGTAGACCGCCAGCGCGCGGTAGAACCGCTCGTGTTCGAACTCGAATCCAGTCCGTGCCTCCCAGCGTGCGACGAGTTCGCGGCGCGTCGAGTAGCCGTCGCGCTCCATGAACCGGTTCGTGAGTTCCGGAATCGCCGGCTCGGGGTCCTTCGCGTCGCGCCAGTAAGAGAGCATCCAGCCCAGGTCGGCCCGCGGATCGCCGAGTGTGGCCATCTCCCAATCGAAGACGCCGATCAGCTCGGGCGGCTCGCCGGGACCGAACATCACGTTATCGAGCTTGTAATCGCCGTGGACGAGCGTGTGGGAGTGTGACTCGGGCGCGTGTTCCTGCAGCCAGGAGCCGACCTCGTAGAGGGCGGGCACCTCGCGTTCGTCGGCCGTCACCTCGAAGGCCCACATGAGTTGCTGGCCCCAGCGTTCGACCTGCCGGTCGGTGTAGCCCGCCGGCCGACCGAACTCGCCGAGTCCGACGGCCTCGTAGTCTACGTCGTGGATCGACGCCAGCGTGTCGACGAGTTCTTCGCCGATCCGCTCGCGATACTCGGGGTCGGCGAATCGTGCCGGCTCGTCCTCCCGGAGCACGTCCCCCTCGAGATGCTCCATCACGTAGAAGTCGCTGCCGATGACGTCGTGGTCCTCGCAGGCGAGTGCCGGTTCGGGGACCGGAACGGCGGTGTCCGCGACGGCATCCGTCACGCGGAACTCGCGCAACACGTCGTGTGCGGTGTCCGCGGTCTCGCCCGGCGGCGGGCGACGGATGACGAGTTCGCGATCGCCCCAGGTGACGAACAGGGTTTCGTTCGAGTGGCCCTCCTGGTGGCGGCTGATCTCGTAGTCCTCGACGGCTTCGAGGTGGTCGGAGAGATAGGCAACCAGTGCGTCCTCGTCGACGAGGCGCTCGTAGTAGGTGTCGCTCATGGCGCTCGCGCGGTCGTTTCGGGAAGCGAAGCGTCGTTCTCGGCGACCGGTACGCGTACGGACATCGAATCGCTGGTTGCGCTCGACATTGTCGGTACGATCACCGTCGTTCTTCTTAACGAAAATAGTTACGACGCGAAAAGAGACTTACAATGTTCACTTCCTAGAAGCCCTGTCAGCGACGATTTCGAGCACCTCGAGCGGCGACGCGATCCGGTAGCTGACCGCCGGCCCGTCGGCAGCCCCGAACGCGACCCCGTGCATCCCTGCCTCGTCGGCACCCTCCACGTCGTGGTCGTACCGATCGCCGATCATCAGCGATCGGGTCGGCTCGACGCCGGCCTTCTCAAGTGCCGTCTCGAAGATTTCGGGATCGGGTTTGGTGCGTCCGACCTCCTCGGAGGTAGTAATGGAATCGAACCGCTCGCGGACGCCGAATCGAGCGAGCATCTCGCGGCCGGCGTCATCGTCGACATCGCTGATGACGCCGACGTGAAGGTCTCGTTCGGCGAGTCGCTCGATCGCCTCGACGGCACCTGGTACTGGTTCGATGGTGGACTGGACCGTCTCCTCGAACGTCGGTCGCCACTCCCCCGTCGCAAGCGACTCGCCCGCGACCGCCTCGAACCCCTTCGCGTAGCCGTCCCGGGCCGCTCTGAACTCGGTTCCGTCGCGTTCGCGGAAGAACTCGCCGACGGCTGACCGCCAGGCCTCGACCGCCTCCGCGGTCGTCACCTCAAGTTCATTCCGTTCGACGAACTCCTCGATGGCGGTCGCATGAGCGGCCCGAACGGACTCGAGTTCGAGGATGACGCCGCCGATATCCCAGAAGACGGCCTGCCAGTCTGCGTCCGGTCCCTCCCACCGTCCGTTGACGCCGGAGTCGGTATTGGCGGTGCCGTCGCTCATCGCATCACCTGTCGGCGTGGTACCCGTGCCACCGTCGCCGTCGCTCGGCTCGTCTCATGTCGCTCTCTCCGCTCGTCTGCACTCGTGTCGTGAATCGGTGCTGTCATCCACAGGTGCTCCGTCGGCGGTGAACTCGGGCCGCCGTTTGATCGTGACTCTCGGCGGCGATACTTAACAGTGCGGGTCGTTTGCCTACTTTTATTAACAATGTCTTCTTACCACCCATCGTTGCTAACAATGGTAGAAAACAAACGGCAGACGGGTGGTCGCGTATGAGCACAACGCAGTTCGGCGTCGACGGTGACGTAGCGCTCGTGACCGGTTCCTCTTCCGGCATCGGGAAGGCGATCGCCGAGCGGTTCGCCGCGGACGGCGTCGACGTGGTCCTCTGCTCGCGCGAACAGGGCAACGTCGACCCGGTCGCGGCGGCGATCACCGAAAGCGAGCACCCCGGCGAGGCGCTGGCCGTCGAATGCGACGTGACCGACCGCGAGGCCGTCGAGGCGCTCGTCGAGGCGACCGTCGACGAGTTCGGTGAACTCGACGTGCTGGTGAACAACGCCGGCGCGTCGTTCATGGCCGACTTCGACGACGTGTCACCGAACGGCTGGAAGACCATCGTCGATATCAACCTCCACGGCGCGTACCACTGTACTCACGCGGCGGCCGAGCACCTCAAGGACGGCGGTGGCTCGGTCATCAATCTCGCGAGCGTGGCCGGCCAGCGCGGCTCGCCGCTGATGAGTCCCTACGGGGCGGCCAAGGCTGCGGTCGTCAACCTTACGACGACGCTCTCCTACGAGTGGGCCCACGACGATGTGCGCGTCAACTGCATCGCGCCGGGCTTCGTCGCGACGCCGGGCGTTGAGAGCCAGATGGGTGTCTCCGCCGAGAACATCGACCGCGAGGCGGTCGCACGCCGCATCGGTACCGTCGAAGAGATCGCGGATGTCGCCCAGTTCCTCGCCAGCCCGGCATCGTCGTACGTCGTCGGCGAGACGATTACCGTCCAAGGCGTGCCACAGATCAGCGAGGATCGCGAAGTCTGAACGGTTCCGCCGTCAGAACCAGGCTGGATGTCCGTGGCGTCGGTATCCGACCCGGACCCGTGAACGCTCGTCTTCCACACTGCCGGCATCGTCGGCCTCTCTTTGCTGATCGGATCGGTCGGTGCGAGAGTCAGCACGTGGCTCCTCGAAAAGGCGACCCAGCGGCCGCTCCCCGTCGCGAACTAAACCCCGTTCGCTATCGCCACCAGTTCCCATACATCCAAAAGGGAGTCGTTCGTCTATGAACGATGATGACTGATAGAGACGTACCCCTGCCGGTCGCCGCCCAGCCGAGCGTCGATTCGCTCGTCGAGTACGCCCAGACAGCCGAATCCGGTGGGTACGACTGCGTCTGGCTCCCCGAAACCTGGGGGCGAGATGCAGTGACGGTTCTGACCGCAATCGCCGAACGAACCGAGACGATCGACATCGGGACGAGCATCGTCAACACCTACTCGCGCTCACCCGCACTACTCGGTCAGACGGCGGCGACGCTCCAGGAAGTCTCCGACGGCCGCTTTCGTCTCGGTCTCGGACCGAGCGGCCCCGTCGTGATCGAAAACTGGCACGGCGTCGCGTACGGCAACCCGCTCAAGCGAACGCGAGAAACCGTCGACATCGTCAAGCAAGTGCTCGCGGGCGAACCGGTCGAATACGACGGCGACGAGTTCTCATTGTCGGGCTTTCGGCTCCGCTCTGCGCCGCCGGACCCCACCCCACCCGTCGAAGTGACGGGTATGGGACCCAAAGCCGTCGAGCTCGCCGGTCGGTTCGCCGACGGGTGGCACGGCATCATGCTCACGCCCGACGGCATCGCGGACCGCATCGACGACATCGAACGCGGCGCTGAACTCGGCGACCGCGACCCCGATGACGTGCAGGTCACGACCGGCGTCACGTGCTGTGCGCTCGAGGACGCCGAGCGCGCTCGCGAACTCGCACGCCAGCACACGGCGTTCTACATCGGCAGCATGGGCACCTTCTACCGCGACGCGCTCGAGCGCCAGGGGTACGACGAAGCTCCCGACATCCACGACGCCTGGCAGAACGGCGACCGCGAGCGCGCACTCGAACTCGTCGATGAGGCGATTCTTGACGACCTCTGTGCCGCTGGCAACCCGGAGGCGGTTCGCGAGCAGGTTTCCCGGTACGAGGCGGTCGAGGGCGTCGATTCGGTCGCGGTCAGTTTCCCGCGCGGGGCCGACCGGGAAGACATCGAGCGGACGATGGACGTGCTGGCACCCGAAGCCGACGCCTAACACCACCCTGCGCTGTGTCACGCGGTCGCTGCTGGGACCCATTCGTGCAGGCCCTTGTCGACCACGAACAGCGACAGGTACAAACCCCCAATCCTCCCAGTTCGTGACATGCCCGGCAAGGTGTCTCCGGACGAGTTGCTCGCACACGTCTTCGATCGGACGGGGGCCGACGCGGACGAAACGATCCTGCAGGGCCCTGCAAACGGCGAGGACGCCGCCGCCATCGACTGGCCCGGCGGCGACCTCGTCGTCAGTTCTGATCCGATCTCCCTCGCGGCGTCGCAGGTCGGCTCGCTCGGCGTGTACGTCGCCTGCAACGACATCGCCGCCTCGGGAGCGGACCCGCGCTGGCTCACCGTCGTCATCCTGCTTCCCGACGAGAGCGTCCCGATCGAAACGATCACGACCGATCTGGACGCCGCCGCCAGCAAAGTCGGCGCATCGATCGTCGGCGGCCACTCCGAGTACGTCGATCAGTTAACCCGTCCGCTCGTCTCGCTGACCGCCATGGGTGCCGCCGCCGAGTTCATTCCGACCGGCGGCGCGTCCCCCGGCGACCGCGTCATCGTCACGAAAGCCGCCGGCATCGAAGGAACTGCCGTTCTCGCGGCGGACTTCGGCGCTGAACTCGACATCGAAGATACGGAGACGGTTTGCGACCGAGCCGCGTCGTTCCTCGACGAGATCAGCGTCGTTCCCGACGCCCGGGTCGTCCGCGAGTTCGCGACGGCGATGCACGACCCGACGGAAGGGGGTGTCGCCGCCGGGCTCGTTGAACTCGCTCGCGCGTCCGGCGTCCGCCTCGACGTGGACGCGGACGCGATTCCGGTCCGCGAGGAGACCGCCGAATTGTGTGCGGCCGCGGGCGTCGACCCGCTCCGCATCTTCGGCTCCGGGGCGCTTCTCGCGACCGTCCCGTCGGAATCGGTCACGGACTGCCTCGCCGAACTCGCGGCGGCGGGTATCGAGGCCGAATCGATCGGCACCGTTCGCGAGCCCGCAGCCGACGCCGGACCGGCGCTCGAGTTCGGCGACGAGACGATCACGGAACCGGTTCAGGACGACCTCTATCCGCTGTGGGAAGCCGCCGACGCGAGCGACGAGGCGTAATCGTCGTCCGATTCCGTTCCGAGCGCCGCGTCGACCGCCGCGTTCGTCACCAACTGTTCGGGTGAAATAACGACATCCGCGCCGGCCCGTTCGAGCGTCCCGCCTGCCGCCTCGTCGGTAATGACGACGATTTGTACATCCGTGCGCTCTCGTGCCAGAAGCACCGCGTAGCTATCCTCGGCGGCGGCACCCGTCGCCACCAGCACCGCATCCGCCTCATCGAGTGCAGCGCGGTCGAGAATCGCTTCGTCGGTCGGATCGCCGGAAAGTACGTCGACATCCCAATTCTCGAACGCCGTCGCAGCGTTCTCATCCGCCGTGACGACGAGGACCGACGACTCCCGCGTCGCGAGTTCGTCGATGACACCGGCGACCGGTTCGGCGGCCCCGAGAACGACGATGCGCTCGCGCGACGCGGTCGAGCGACCCCGGGCTGCCGCTCGCCGGCCGGTCCGTCGAAGGTGCGCCTCGAGAATCGGGCCGAACAGACTCCCGGCGGCGACGGCGACGGTCGCCGGCCCGAGGAGGACCAGCGAAATGGCGAACAGCCGACCGGCCTCACTCGTCGCGTGCACGTCGCCGTAGCCGACCGTGCTCACCGTCACGATGGTGAAGTAGGTCGCATCGACCACGGTGTGTAACTCGCTGAAATCGTGTCGAAGCGTGTACGCCCCGGCGATACCGTAACAGCACACGCCGACGATCGCGACGAGGCTTCCGAGTTGCGTCGGCGTGAGTGAACTCGAGCGGGTAAACCGGGCACTCGTGACGGCCAGGACGACGAGCCCGCCGATCGAGAGGACGACCAGCGGAACCGAGAGCAACCGCGACTGGACGATTCCGTGGGCGGCCACGAGGACGACGAGAACCGACGCGGCCAGGTAGGCGAGCCGATAGCCCCGGCGCATCCCCCAGGCGGTAACCAGCAGGGCGAATCCGAGCAGTGTGCCGCTGAACTCGGCGACCGACCGGAGCGCACCGAGCGGGCCGCCGGTCTGGAGCGCCGGTTCCGTGAGGATGGCGAGGACGCTGGTCGCGATGGACACGAGCGCGATGGCGGTGACGAGTTGGACGACGGCGCGGGCGCTGGGTCGGCGCTGGCGCGGTACCGGGTTACGGATGCTCCGATCGGGCATGGGCGATCCACACCGCGAGCCGCGGTAAAGATAGAGGTGAATCTACCTGTAGTATTTCACTCACCAGGCGTTGTTCAGCCTTGCCGCAGCCGTTGTAAGAGGACAGTCACTGTAGCGAATGTTACGCCGAAGAGGACGCCGAGGGTCAGTACCCGGGACAGCGATCCGTCATTCAGCAGTGCTTCGGCACCCGCGTACGCCCCACCGGGGACTATCGCAAGGAGGAGCCACCATACGAGGGCGTGTTCGCGGAGCCACTGATCTGCAGTCGCATACGATGAGCGGATCCTGGAGAGCGCCACTCTCTTAATAGAAGTTTTCATAGATAAATACTGTTACGCCTGGAATTTAGCGCTGGATATCTATGTGAACTCCGTGGTGTGTACTAGCAGAGGGATGATCTTACGCACATCTACGCATCTACCGATTTACTGAAAAGGATGAAATCACTCTCAAAATGAGTTCGCTGGCACCCGTCCGCCTCGCACGACGGTCCGTCAGCGTCGCGCCCACTCGAGCATCCGCGAGTAGACCGGATCGGTCGCGAGCGCGTTCGCGTCGCCGACGAGGACGAGCGCGCGCTTCGGACGCGTCAGCGCGACGTTGATCCGCCGGTAGTCCTCGAAGATCGGCCCCTCGAGCGAATCCGTCGCGGTGAAGGAGACGATGATAACCTCCTGGCTGGAGCCCTGGAACCGGTCGACCGTATCGACCGCGACCTCGTCCGGCACGTGCTTCGACAGCTCCGAGACCTGTGCGCGAAACGGCGCGATGACGCCGATATCCGCGGCGTCGAGGCCGGCGGCCCGGTACTCTTCGACCATCTCCGCGATGCGAGCCGCCTCCTCGCTGTCCGTGTACCGGCTGCCGTCGCCGTCGACATCGACGAACGTGACGGCATCCCGGAGTTCGGTCGGCAAGTCGTCGCGAGTGACGCCCGAGAGGTCGTCGAGCGTCCGTCCCGCAACGTCGCCGGACGCAGGGCGGAGCTTGCCGTCGTAGAACTCCTGGGAGGCGAATGCCTGGATGCGCTGGTTCATTCGATACTGCTTGGTGAGCATGACGCCCGCCTCGGGGTAGCGATCGACGAGCCGTTCGAACAGCGATTCGGTGAGGTCCGCCGCGCGCGGCTCGTCGCCGTTCGCACCGCTCGAGACGCGTCGTGTCCCTCCCTCGGACTGGACGACCGGCGGCAACTGCTCGTGGTCGCCGACCAGAACGAACCGGTCCGCGAGGTTGATCGCCGCGTGCGTGCCGGGCTCGGTGAGCTGTGCGGCCTCGTCGACCAGCGCCGCGTCGAAGCGCTGTTCTTTCATGACCCGCGAGCCGCAGGTCGCGGTGGTGGCCGCGACGACCTGTGCGTTCTGCAGCGTGGCGGCGCGCTCGCCGGGGTCACCCGCTCGATCGAGCCGGTAGGGTTGCATGTCCTCGCGGACGCCGCTTTCGGAGCCGACGCGGACGACGTCAACGGCTTCGCCGTCTCCGTTTCGTTGCGCCGGAGACGCAACGCTATCTTCCCCGATCTCTCCGTCGAGCTGGTCGAGCAGTGCCTCTAAGGCGTTATCGACCGCGCGGTTCGTAAACGCCGAGAGAAGGACGCGCTCCCCGCGTTCGACCATCGCGCGGATCGCGCGTGCAATCGTGTAGGTCTTGCCCGTGCCGGGCGGCCCGTGGATCAGCGCGCAGTCGTCCGCACCGACGGCCTTCCGCACGGCCTCGTCCTGGGCGTCGTTGTTCGGGATGAACGTCTCCTCGAGCGGTTCGAACTCGGGCTCGGCGCGATCGAACAGCACGTCCTTCCGGCGCTCGTCTCCTTTCAGGAGCGCATCGTGTAACGCGGCGAGGAGCCGATCGGTCGTGAGCTCGGAAGGATAGACGTCCAGCCTGGTGACTTCGACCGGCTCGTCCGCTGTGAGCAGGATCTCGTCCTCGTCCAGCCGTTCGATGCGGGCGAGTTCAGCGCTGCCGCGAACCGGATGGCCGTTGCTCGCGAGCACCAGATCGCCCTCTCGAAGTTTCGATGTCGCACCGCCGGTTCGACGCGCGCGGAGTTCCCAGCGGCCTTCCGCGAGTTCGGTGCTCTCGAGGAAGGCGAGGTCGATCAGCGCGCGGTCGTCGTCGGCCCGCTCCTGAGCGTCCTGTTCCCAGAGTTTGGCGAACTCGCGGTGGACCGCCCGCCGTTCTGCCTCGATGGCGCGGTAGAAGCGATCGAAGTACTCGCGTTCCGCGGCGGGCAACGCCTGGCCGATCTGGCCGGCCTTGGATTCCTGGTCGAGGCGACCCGAGACGACCATGCAGGTGTCCTGCTCGAAGCAGTACTCGCACTTGGCCGAGCCCTCGTAGCCGGTCGGCACGTCGCCCGAAACCTCCATCGCGGCGAGTTCGTTGCGCAGGCGGACGACGAACTTGAGGAGGCCGTCGCCCATCGAGAACTCCTTTGCGGGGGTGAGGTCGCCGGTCTCCTCGTTTCGGTCGAGCGCGGAGTTCTTGGTGTAGAGGAGGGTTCCGGTGTCGACGTCGCCGCCGTGTTCCTCGAGCAAGAGCGCGTAGCAGGCGGCCTGCACCTTGTCCTTGAAGCGGGGTTCTTTCTTCAGGTTCTTCCCGGTCTTGAGTTCGACCGGCGCGCCGCGGCGGACGGCGTCGGCGCGACCGCGGATGCCGAAGGTCTCGCTGATGAGCAGTTGCTCGGACCGCCAGCTACTCTCCGCGGGCGTAAACGCCGCCTCCGAGTCGTCGCCGGCTGTCGCCGCCGTCTCTTCGTTCTCCGCCGTCAGGCGACCCTGTTCGAGCCAGCCCTCGATCGCCGTCGCGTTCTCGCGAACGTCCTCGGCGACCGCGTCGGCCGTCTCGCCGAGCAACCCGAGTTCGAGCCCGCGCTCTTCCACGCGGGCGTCGATGGATTCCTCCAGGTCGCGGCCACGCAGCAGATCGCCGAAGACTTCGTGGACGAGCGTCCCCTTTACGACCGGGTAGTTGAGCGGAACGCCCGAGAGCTTGTTCAGATAGTAGAGGCGCGGACACTCCACCCAGTTGCGGATCGCTGTCACGTTGACGTGGAAACTCGGCGCGACGACGACGTAGGAATCGCCGGTCGTCGCGTACTGCTGTTCGCCCCTGAACTCGTCTTCCTCGGCGTTGGTGACGAGCAGTTCCATTCCGGGTTCGAGCAGTTCGGCGGATTCGGTCCACTTGTTCCAGAGGGTGATCGTGGTCGGGTCGGCCGCGTGAGCGCCACCGTCGCTGAGCGTCCCGCCATCGGTCTCCGTCTCAGCCGCATCGAACGGCGAGGTGGTCGTCGTTACGTCGTCGAGATGGTCGCTTTCGACAGCGAGTCGAACCGGGACCTCGGCGAGTTCACTCTCGCCGTAGCTCGTCGATACTGTCCGCACCTCGACATCACCCGCGACGGTTCCGCGTACGTGCACGGCTACCTATCAGGGGCCGAACGATCAAAAACGCTATCGGTCGCGATCGGGGACGGAAACGAGGGCACGGTACGAGTTCGGGACGGGGACGGGAACGGTGACGGGTCCGCACTCACCGCACACTCACCACGTCACAACTCAGTCGCCAGATATCCATCAGAACCACAACACCCAGCGTCAGAACGGGCCTCGAGAGCCGGTCCCCTGTCGTTCGACGCCCGACTCGAGTCGCCAGAGCCGATACGCGGCCGCGTGATGGCCCAGTGCGACGACGGTGAATCCGAGCATCGCGAGCGTGAATCCGACCGCGATGAGCGGAGACACGTCGTTGACGTAACTATTCCAGAGTTGCCCGACCGCGAGGACGAGCGGAACGACCGAGAGAAGTGAACTCGAGACCGGCCGCGCGCGAAACAGTTCGATGACCGTGCGACCGCGAGCGGATATCTTGTCCATGCCGAATCGTACCTGCCCTGACTGCGGAGCCACTGTATTCCTTTTGATCCCCGACGCTCACCGGGACCGATACGTTCATTCGCCTCGCGTTCCAACGGTGAGATATGCGGATTCGCGAGTGGCAGGACGTACTCGAGGATGTCACCGAACGGAACGTCGACCCCGAAGACTGGCGTGCAGTTGCCGGCGACCGGGCCGGCGGCGTCGGCGAAGACATGTACCTCGCGCATCCCCGCGCCGGCGTCTTTTTTCTCAAGACGTACGCGAAAAACCCCTACGAGGTCCGCGGCGTCGGGACGCAGGTCGCCCGCAACCTCGACGACGAAATCGGCTCGTTCATGCCCCGAGAAGAGTCGGGCGGTCGCTTCGCCGTCCAGTCGCCACCCGAAGACGAGGACCAGGCCGAAACCGTCTCGAAACGCCTCCAGACCGTTCTCGAGACGCACTCGGACGCGCCGACGCGACCCCAGGATCTCTTCGACGACGTCATGGACGCCCTGGAGAGCCCCGCGTTCGGTCCGATGGAGTACGACCAGTACGACCGCCCGGACGAACTCGACGACCTCGCGGACCGTTTCGAAGAAGCCGACGAGTTGCTCCACGCCGAACTCGACGAGTTGATCGAAACGGACGCGGTCGACCGCGGGTTTATGTAGTTCGACGGGCCGGCAGCGCCAGTGGCGGGTGTCCTGCGGTCATCCGATGCGCCTTTGAGACCGGCCTTCGACAGGACGAACGAGAAACGAACCATGACCGCGAGCGCCGAGACCACGATCCGAGACTACTACGACGCGCTTCGTGACGGCGATCCGCTCGTTCCGTACTTTCGGCGGAGCGATTCCACGGTCAAGTTCGCCATCAGCGAGGCACTGTTCGGTCACGACGACATTGGAGCTGCCCTCCGCGGGCAGACCGAAACGACCGCGGAGTGGGCGATCGAGAGTTCACACCTCGTCGTCACCGAACACGATTCCTGTGCGACGTTCGCCGACGAGGTCGCGATGGCGTGGACGGATACCGAAAGCGGGGACCGACGACGATTCGAGACGCGCTGGAGCGGCACGCTGATCGTGAACTCGGCGACGGACGATACCGAGACGAACGGAGCGCCTACGGGGACCGAACGCGAGGCTGAGTCCGAGCGTGAGACGGACGCGGAGACAGAGACGGAAACGACCGAACGCGAGTGGGAATTCGTGTCGATGCACGTGAGTACCGCGGACGAGGTATGAGCCGGCGACGCGGGCCGCGCTCCGATTCGAACGAGGGGAATCAGCGCCGGCTCAGACAGCTCGGCGCTGCGTTCGTCCTGCTGGTGGGACTCTCAGGCGGCACGATGGCGTTACAGGGCGGCGCATCGCTGCTAACCGCTGGAGCGGTAATTCTCGGGTGCCTGGTAGCCGGAAGCGTCCTGTTGTGGTATCTTCACTGGATCGTGCACTAGCCGGCGTCCCGACAGTCGAGTACAGCCCGACTCAGCGTTCGACCCGCTGGATCCACAGCCCCGGCGAATCGAGTTCATCGTGGGTCGGCAGGTTCTCGGGCCGATCCCAGACCAGGCTGGCCGTCTCGAGATCGCGAACGGCGATGACGTGCTCGAAGAACTGCTTGCCGCGTTCGTACTGGCGCTGTTTGAGGCCGAGGCCGAGGAGTCGCCGGAAAAGTTTCTGCAGCGGTCCGCGACCCTGCCGGCGAGCGTCGAGCTTGCGCCGGAGATCCGCGTACTCGTCGTCGAAGGCGTGGTCCATCAAGAGTTCGGCGTAGCCCTCGACGACGGTCATCGCGGCGTCCAGGTCGCGGAACGCATCGCGGTCGAACGAGCCGTCCGAGAGAGCGGCGATGCCCGACTCCATGCGCGCCTCGAGGTGGTCGGAGAGCCACGGCGCGGCACCGAACTCGGCGGCGTGGGTCACCTCGTGGAAGGCGATCCAGCGCCGGAACCGGTCCGGATCGACATCGAGCACGTCGGCGGCGTTGAGGATGTTCGGTCGGACGAAGTACAGCGCGTGGTCGTCGGCGGGCGTCTCCGCGAGCAAGAGCGGGTCGTACTGACCCAGAACGTTGCGGCCGAGAAAGGCGAGAAGAACGGTCATCGTCCCCGTGTTGATCGTCCGGGCGACGCCGGGGAACGTCTCGGTGTGGGTCTCGAGCGTTCCCATCACGCGCTCGAAGGTGGCGACGTTGGCGTCGATCCAGTGGTGGCGGTTCTGGATCTCGATGGTTTCCGGCACGTCGAACTCGACGTCGGCGGCCGTCTGCACGGCGCTTCGGGCCTCTCGAACGTCGCGGGCGTAGCCCTCCCGCTCGCCGGGGTCGAGTGAGAGTGAACCGGGTTCCGTCGCTGCCTTCGCAGCGTCGGCCGCGGACTGCCAGTCGATCGCGTCGTCCCCGGTCCCGGATGCGCCGGCGACGGTCCGGGCGCTACGATAGAGATTCACGGGAGTCAGTACGAGTGGCAGGCGCAAAAGCGTTCGGCTCGGTCCGCTCAGTTGACGCTCAGTTGACGCTCAGTTGACGACGATGTCGGGTTCCGTCTCCGTCTCGGACTCCAATTCCGCCTCGTCGTCGCCACGGTACTTCTTGACCGCAACACCGGCAGCGACGAGCAACGCGAGCGCAACGAGTGCACCGACGGCACCTGAACTCGAGCCACCGTCGCCCTCGTCCGGTTTGTCCCCGGCGGCCGCAGCCGCTTCGCGTTCCCTCGCCTCGTCTGCCTCCGCGGGTCCAGGTTCGTGCTCTGGTGGTTCGGGCTCGCCAAAGGGGAGCGCGTTGCTGATCGCACCCGGTGCGAACTGATCGCCGTCGATGTGTAACTCGAGGATCGTGAACTTCTTGTCACCCATGGTCGGCCTCTCAACGAGTGTCCACTTAGCGGTTTGGATCGGGTAGAAAGGGCGCGCCGACGGCGTCGTCCGCGGTCGACTTCTCGAAACGAGTCCGCAGCAACCCGCAACCGGAGAGCGTGATGGCTGCTCCGGTGCCAGCGCCGAGCAAAATCGTTCTCCGTCTCATGGCGAGTCTCGTCGCCGATGTACGAATAGCAGTTGGAATTGGATCCAACACGGTTGCTATAGTAGCCACTGAAAGCCAGTGAATACCTGATCGCACGACGGCTGTACGATCAGTGTGTAAATCGTTTCAGTTGTTACGACATTATATTTCCTATTGACTGATTCAGAAATATAGTAACCTCCAGAAGTCTTTGCTCACAGATCCCGATGGATCGGTGAGAATCAACGGACAGCGGTTGGTTACGTTAGCACGTACTGCAAAGACTTCCAGATTCTACTATAGAATCGTCCGCGACAGCGCTACCTGGATGGTGTTTCGAGCGCGAAAGAGACGGATTCGGACCGGTACGATTAAGTGTCCATCACCTGCGCTCTTTCGTATGAGTGGACGACCGCTTGACGTTCTCGAGGCGTCACTCGGCGAACGAGTTACGGTGCGACTCAAGAGTGGCGACGAGTACGTCGGTGAACTCGGCGGCTACGATCAGCATATGAACCTCGTCCTCGAGGATGCGACGAACGCAGCCGACAGTGACGAAACCGAGCCGGCAACTGCGGAGTCGGTCGAAGACACAACCATTATACGCGGCGATAACGTCGTTTCGATCACTCCATGACTGGTGCAGGAACCCCGAGCCAAGGAAAGAAGAACAAGACGACCCACACCAAGTGTCGTCGCTGCGGAGAGAAGTCCTACCACACGAAAAAGAAGGTTTGTTCCTCGTGTGGCTTCGGCAAGTCGGCAAAGCGACGTGACTACGAGTGGCAGTCGAAGACCGGCGACAACTGAGTTGCGCCGCCGCGACACTCGATCGCTGACGCTACTCTCATTGTACTTCATACTTGTGGCTGCCGAGTAGACCACACGGCACCACCGTTCTCACACTGATCCAGCGGTTACGAGTTCACTGTGCACTTCCATCGACGGACAGGAAAGCCATTAGTCTCACGCGCCGAACGCTTGAGTATGACGACTGAGACGGACCCCGATCGCGATTCGGACGCAGGGACGGACGGGAAGTCAGCCACGGACGGCGGTGCGGGGACGGACACCGGTATCGAAACGACAGCCGCCTTTACCGGCCTCGACTGTCGCGACTGTGGCACCCATTTCGACCCCGACGAGGCGACCCACCGGTGTCCCAACGCCGACTGCGACGGCATCCTCGATCCGACCTACGACTACGACGCTCTCGGCGCTGCGCTCGATCGCGAGACGCTCGCCTCGCGTCCCTTCGAGTCGCTGTGGCGATACGAGGAGCTGCTGCCGTTCACCCGCACTGGCGCCGTCTCGATGGACGAGGGCGCGACGCCGCTCGTCGACTGCCCGAAACTGGCGGACGAGATGGGCGTCGAACGCGTGCTCATCAAAGACGAGGGCCGGAATCCGACGGGGACGTTCAAGGACCGCGGCCAGACCCTCGCCGTCACCGCCGCACTGCGACACGGCGCAACCGACGTGGCTCTGGCCTCCGCGGGCAACGCCGGCCAGTCGGCCTCGGCCTACGCCGGCCGCGCCGGACTCGACTCTCACATCTATCTGCCCTCGCGCTCCGGCTTTACGAACAAGGCGATGGTCAACGTCCACGGCGGCGACATGAACGTCGTGGGCGGCCGGATCGACGCCGCCGGTGCCGCCTTCGAGGAAGGCCTCGCCGAACACGACGAGTGGTACCCCCTTCAGACGTTCGTCACCCCCTACCGCCACGAGGGCACGAAGACGATGTACTACGAACTCGTCGAACAACTGGACTGGGAGGTTCCCGACGCGATCTGTTACCCCACCGGCGGGGGCGTCGGCCTCGTCGGCATGTACAAGGCCGCCCAGGAGTTCACTGAACTCGGACTCACCGATGAACTCCCCGGCTTCTACGCGGCCCAGTCGGCGGGCTGTGCGCCGATCGTCGAGGCCTACAACGAGGGCTGGGATGAACACGAACCGGTCGAGACGCCGGATACGATCTGCGGGGGGATCGAAATTCCCGATCCCGGCGCGAGTTCGTGGATTCTTGAGGCGATCCGCGAGAGCGACGGCGGCGCGGTGGCGACGGACGACACGGAGATCCTGGATGCGGCGACGCAGGTCGCCCAGCACGAAGGACTCGAGATGATTCCGACCGCCGCGGCGGCGGCCAGTGGCGCGTGGGAACTCGCAGAGCGCGGCGAGTTCAGCGGCGACGAAACGGTCGTCATCCTGAATACGGGAACCGGGAACAAGGAGGCGGACGTGTTGCGCAGTCACCTGATGAGCCAAGGGATCTGAGTATAGGGCCAACTGCAACGAGTTACGTGCCGATCCCGTAGTCGTCGGTCGGTCGGGGTGCAGTGACTTGCAGCGATTACTACAGTGGGTATCGGACGGCTGCGGTACGGTCTCGCGTACCAGCATTCGCCGCGCCTTGACCGTTTCGTAGCGTTTTTCCCGACTCTCGGGAAACGGGGCGGTATGACTACTGCTCCACCCTGGGACGAGTGGAACCACATTCTCAAGATCGATCCCGATAAGGACCTCCCCGAGGGTGTTACCTACGGCGATCTCTGTGCGACCGGCACCGATGCGATCGAAGTCGGCGGCACGATGGGTATCACCGAGGAGAACATGGAGGCCGTCGTCGAGGCCTGTGCCGAACACGACGTGCCGCTCTATCAAGAGCCGTCGAGTCCCGATGTGGTCATCGACAACCGGGCGCTCGAAGGCTACCTCATCCCGACCGTCTTCAATGCCGGGTCGCCGTTCTGGATCACCGGTGCACACAAGGAGTGGGTTCGCCTCGACAATGGCCTCGACTGGGACCGGACGACAACCGAGGCGTACATCGTGATGAACCCCGAGGCTGACGTGGCCACCTACACCGAGGCTGACTGCGATCTCTCGGCCGAGGACGTCGGCGCGTACGCCGAGATCGCGGAACGGATGTTCGGCCAGGAAATCGTCTACATCGAGTATTCCGGGATGCTCGGCGACGAGGCTGTCGTTGAAGCCGCAGGGGATGCAGTCGACGACGCGACACTGTTCTACGGCGGCGGCATCCACGACTACGAGTCGGCCCACTCGATGACCCAGTACGCGGACGTGATCGTCGTCGGCGACCTCGCTCACGACGAGGGCGTCGAGGCAGTTCGCGAGACGGTGGAAGCGGCGTCCAACGCCTAGTCCGAACAGTAGATGTAGATAGTAGTACGATTGCTGTATCTAGAGATAGTTATGAAACCCGTGGTCAGTATGGGATAACGAGATACCGTGCGTGCATGGTTACTGATGAGATATATCTGCAGGCGACCAGGTAGTCAATACAACGGTTTCACCAGGTGGGGTAGTTTCACTAGATAGCTATATTATGGTGCTTGCTGGCGTACCACATGGTGTTCATCAATGGCACAAGAATGGACCATCAAGGGAGACTACGTTGAAGCCTGCAACTGCGATGTTGCATGCCAGTGTATATGGATGGAACCGCCAGATGATGACGTCTGTACCGTCTCACTGGCGTGGCATATCGAGGAGGGAAACTACGGCGATGTTGACCTGAGTGGAGTAGATGTCGGCATGCTCATTTCGACCGATGAGGGGGTCATGTTCGCCCCCGAGACGGAGTGGGACATCGTGTTATTCGTCGACGAGGGAGCCAACGACGACCAGCGAGAGGCCCTCGAGGACATCTACTCCGGCCGCGCCGGTGGCATCTGGGCACCTGTCGCTGACACGCACGTCCGATCCGCCGACGTTACAACCGTTCCGATCAGCTTCTCGCGGGACGGGGCGGACTTCTCCGTCGAGATCGGAGATGCCATCGAAATGGATGCGAGCGGTGCGGTCGGATTCAACGAGGAGGTCGGTACGATCTCGCCCCACCCACTGACGAAGAGTACGGAGGTACAGACCGGGAAGTCAACCACGGCCACCGTCTCGTACAATGACCAGTTCACGTGGGACGTCTCCGGAAACAACGCCTACCTCGGCGACTTCGAATTGGCGAACTCCTGAGGGCGGTAGGACAGCGATATAGTCCATCAATTATGGGGACACATGACTCATTCCGGGATCGAATTACCCACCGGCGCATCCCGATTGTCGCGCTCGTTACCTACGTAATCGCGCTGCTCGCGTGGGCAGCAGTTATCGGTCGCTGGCTCTCGATGCCTGGCGGACAGATGGGTATGCAAATACACATGTCCGACCCGGGAGCACCGGAGGCGATGGCGCTCTCGAACGGGTTGACCGGTATCAGCCTGTACCTGCTCATGTGGGGGGTGATGATGATCGCCATGATGTATCCGTCGTCGGTCCCGCTCTTCCGGCTATACGCCGAGACACTTGAGGGGACGACGGCCGCGGGTAAAGCAACACGAATTGGGGCATTTATCGGGACGTACGCACTAGTTTGGATGTTCACAGGAGTTGTCCCGCTTGTGGTCAATGCGCTGGTGCCGATTGTCAGCCTCGCGAACGCCCACGGCGGGCTCCTGATGGGGGGGTCGTTGCTACTTTTATCGGGGTACCAGCTTTCACCATACAAATACCGGTGTCTGCGGTATTGTCGGTCACCGATCGGATTCCTCCTGGGCCATCACCGGCCGGGGGTGCGTGGTGCCGTCCGGATGAGCTGGCAATTCAGCGTCTTCTGTGTTGGGTGTTGCTGGGCGCTGTTCGCGTTCATGGTAATCGTGGGCTCGATGAATATCGTCTGGATGGCGCTCATTGCGGTTGTGCTCTCGCTCGAACGGACGGTTGCGTGGGGTGAGCGACTGGCACGTGGGGTCGGTATTCTTGCTGGTATTGGCGGCAGTGTCGTGATCGTGATCTCACTGGTCTAGGACAGCCTTTCATCTGATAAGCATGCACACGCAGTTACCGAACCAGGCGCTTCAGTTTCGGACTCTATTCTGAATAACGAAACCGTATTACCAACTACTGCTAATCGGTCCTCGGTTTCTTCACTTACGCTGACTCCTGTGTAGACCCCGACAACTCAACCAGTTCCTGCAGCCGTGGCAACGCCGTCGTCACGTCCTCCTGCAAACAGCTGTCCGCCACGCTGTCGACCGGCGTCGACTCGAGATTGACGATCCCCACCGTCGCCTCGTTCGAAGCCGCGGTCCGCGGCAGCGACGCCGCCGGTTCGACGACCAGCGAGGAGCCGATGGCCAGAAACACGTCGCTCTCGCGGGCGAGCGAGCGCGCCCGCTGGAGGACCGTCTCCGGCAGTCGTTCGCCGAAAAGCACCACGTCCGGCTTGTAGGTGCCGCCACAGCCGCACGTCGGCGGGAGTTCACCGTCTTCGGCCCGCTCGACGATCGGCTCCATCGGCTCCCGACGCCCGCAATCGGAACACCGAACTCGCCGCGCGTTGCCGTGGAGTTCGAGGATCGTCTCGCGCGCGCTGAACTCGGCGGCCTCTTCGACGCTCTCACGGCCGTCGCTGCTGTCGTCGCCGTCGCTGTCGTTTCCCCTAGCGGCGGTCGCTGCTTTCGCGTGTAACCCATCGGTATTCTGCGTGAGGATCGCCTCGAGATGCCCGTCGCGGTTCAGTTCGGCGAGGGCGTCGTGGGCCGCGTTCGGCTCGTACTCCGCGTCGAACATCGTCCGGTGGAGTTCGACGCGATCCGCCCAGAACCCGGCAGGGTCGCGCTGGAACCGATCGTAGGTGAACTGCCCTTCGTCGAACGCCTCCCAGACGCCGTCGTCGCCGCGGAAGGTTGGCACGCCCGAAGGCGCGGAGATCCCCGCACCGGTGAACGCGACCGCGGTCTCTGCGGTTCGAAGGTCGGCTGCGAGCCGCTCGAGTTCAGCCATCCCAGACATACTGGGGCGGTTGGGTTCGAACGGCAAAAACGGGATCGGAGTGGGCTGACTGAACGTGACGGATGGGGCTTACTGTCGTCTCGGTCGGGCGTACGCAGCAGCTAACTTCGATTCGATCCGCTGGATGTGTTCGCCGACGGTCCCCGCGGCGAGGTCGAGTTCGTCGGCGAGGTCGCGTTGTGTCGTCTGTCGGGGGACCTCGTAGTAGCCCTCGCTCCACGCCAGTTCGAAGAGTTCTCGCTGGCGGTCGGTGAGTACGGGTGATCCACCGGGTGCCCCGCGTGATCGGGTGTCGTGATCCGGGTTCGGGTCGTAGTCACCGAGCCGCCGGACATCGAGGACGACGCCGTCGGGGAGATCCGCGGCCGCGCGCTGGATCGCCCGATCCGTGCCGATGATCGTGAGTTCGAGGGCGCGCCCATCCCCCGAATCGACAACGGACAGCGGCCAGTCGACGACGAGTTCGTGAGTCTGCAGGATCGACAGGAGGTCGCCGACGGGGCCGACGGTCCGGCGCTGGACGTAGGCGACGCCGCGCGTGCCGTCGCCGGCGATGTCGAACTCGAGGGCGTCCGGTGTCGCCTCGAGCAGCGTTCGGGCGCGCTCGAGGTCGCCCCGGAGTTCGAGCAGTTCGACGTATCGGTCGTCGTCTTCGGAGACGGGATTGAGGTACCGAATGGCCTCGATCGAGATGGCCTCGCTGCGACCGAAGGGTCCGTCATTGGGGTTGGGACAGCCGTCGTTCCAGGAGAGCGTGACCGTCGCGTATCTCATGGGCAGTTCCTCCGAGATGATCGGATGCCGGCTTCAAAGACGGATTCTAAGACGGCTTCCGAGATGGGAGCGTATCGGATGCGGTCGGTTCCTGTCGCTCGGATATCGCGTCGAATCGTGCTCGTCCGTCGGTGGACAGGCATACGTGGCTCATCGCGGCCCGCCCATAAGTACACCGAGCATGCTCGGGCGCAGGCATAGGCGTATTGCGTTCGTTGTGTACGATACAGATGAGTAGTGAATCATCCGCGGTCACGGACGAACATCCGCCAGGCCCTGACGGCCTCCCGATTGTCGGCAATCAGGTCGCGTTTCTCCGCCATCCCTACGAGTTCATGACGGAGACGGCCCGCGAGTACGGGGATATCGCCTATTGGGAGGACCCGACCGGCCCCGTCTATCAACTCAACCACCCCGACTATATCGAGCAGGTGCTCGTGCAGAACAACCAGCACTACGTCAAGGGCGACCGGTTCCAGAACGTGTTGGGGCCGGCGACGGGCAACGGGATTTTGAACAGCGAAGGAGCGGTCTGGCGTCGCAATCGCCACCTCATCCAGCCCGCGTTCAGGCCCGATCGCATCGAAGAGTACGCCTCGATGATGACCGAGTTCACCGAGGAGAAACTAGAGACGTGGGACGAGGGCGAGACCCGCCCGTTCCACGAGGACATGATGGAGGTCACGCTGAAGATCGTCGCCCGGGCCCTGTTCGGCGTCGATATCGACGACGATGTCGAGACCGTCGGCTCGGCGCTCGACGAGTTCATGCTGGCGACTGAGAGTCTCTCGCACATGATGCTCCCGCCGCAGGTGCCGACCCCCTCGCGCCGGCGCATTCAGCGCGCACGGGAGTCTCTCGACGCCGTCGTCTATCGGATGATCGAGGAGCGGCGGGCGAACCCGACCGACCGGGACGTGATCTCGAAGTTACTCGAGGTGACCGACGAGGACGGGACCAAACTCTCGGACGAGCAGATCCGCGACGAGGTCGTGACGCTGCTGCTCGCCGGTCACGAGACGACGGCGCTCTCGCTGACGTTTACGGCGTACCTCCTCGCGACGAACCCGGCGGCCGAGGAGCGCCTCGTCGACGAACTCGACGACGTGCTCGGCGGCGAGACGCCGACGATGGCGGATCTGGACGACCTCACGTACACGGAGCAGGTCGTCGAGGAATCGATGCGGCTGTACCCGCCGGTGCCGGGCATCGTCCGCGAACCGGCCAAACCGGACATCATCGGTGGCTACGAGATTGAACCCGGCGCAACGGTCCGCATGCACCAGTGGGTGGTCCACCGCGACCCGCGGTGGTACGACGATCCGCTCGCCTTCCGGCCGGCGCGCTGGACCGACGATCTGAAGCAGTCACTCCCTAAACTCGCGTACTTCCCGTTCGCGGCCGGCCCCCGCCGGTGTATCGGCGATCGCTTCGCGATGCTCGAAGCCCGACTGCTGCTCGCGACGATCTACCAGGACTACCACCTCGAACTCGTTCCGGGCACTGAACTCGATCTGATGGCGACGATCACCGCGCGCCCGAAGGACGAAATTCCGATGACGGTCCGCGAACGGTAACTGCGGGAGCGTGAACCGTCAGCGAGATCGGGGGTGCGACCTATCGCCACCGAACGCCACACGCCGAACGGCGGGTCGGAACGATTGCGCTTAAGTTGCGGCGACGGGAACCGGGTGGTATGCAGGACAGAACCTACACTGCCGACGCCGAGCCGGGCGACGACGCCACGGTCGCCGGCTGGGTGCACGAGATCCGTGACCTCGGCGGAATCGCCTTCCTGATTCTCCGAGACGCCACCGGAAAGATCCAGATCAAGTTCGAGAAAGACGAGATGGACGACGACCTCGTCGAAACCGGGCTGGGCGTCTCCCGCGAGAGCGTCGTGAGCGTCTCCGGAGCCGTCGAGGAGGAACCGCGCGCCCCGACGGGCGTCGAAGTCGTTCCCGAATCGGTCGATGTCATCTCCGCCGCCGACCCCGAACTGCCGCTTGACCCCTCGGGCAAGGTCGACGCCGACCTCTCGACGCGGCTCGACAACCGCACGCTCGATCTGCGCAAGGACGAGGTCCAGGCCGTCTTCGAGATCCGGGCCGAGATCCTGCGCGCCGCTCGCGAGCGGTTCCGCGAGTTCCACTGCACCGAGATCAACACGCCGAAGATCGTCGCCACCGGGACCGAGGGCGGCACCGAACTCTTCCCGATCACCTACTTCGGTGAGGAAGCGTTCATGAACCAGTCGCCACAGCTGTTCAAGCAGCTGATCGCCGGCTCGAACATCGAGCGCGTCTTCGAGATCGGCCCGATCTTCCGCGCCGAAGAACACAACACGCCGCGGCACCTGAACGAGGCTACGTCGATCGACTTCGAGGGCGCGTTCTGCGACCAGAACGACGCCATGGACGTCGCTGAGGGCGTCGTCAAGGCTGCCTACGAGGCCGTTGCCGAGAACTGCGGCGACGAACTCGAGGCGCTCGGCCTCGCCGAGGACTTTTCGGTTCCGGAGGGCGACTTCCCCCGACTCAGCTACGAGGAAACCATCGAGCGCATCAACGCTACGGGCGAACTCGACGAACAACTCGTCTGGGGCGACGACCTGCCGACCGAGGGCGAGAAGGCCCTCGGCGACGACGTCGGCGGCCACTACTTCATCACCGACTGGCCGAGCGAGATCAAGCCGTTCTACATCATGGACCACGGCGACGACGAAGAACTCTCGACCGGCTTCGACCTGATGCACCCGCGCATGGAACTCGTCTCGGGCGGCCAGCGCGAGCACCGTCACGAGCACCTCATCGAAGGGTTCGAACAGCAGGGCCTCGATCCCGACCAGTTCGAGTACTACACGAAGATGTTCAAATACGGCATGCCGCCCCACGCCGGGTTCGGTCTGGGTGGCGAGCGCCTGATTATGACGGTTCTCGGACTCGATAACATCCGGGAAGCGGTACTCTTCCCGCGAGATCGGCAGCGTCTGTCACCGTAGGCGCGGCCCAATCGATCCGTAGCGGCACCCGTAACTGCTTGTGTGTCGCTGGTCGCGGTCAGTATCGACCGCAACCGACGACAGTGGCTAGTCTATAGCGATCACCACCAACCGCCGTCGTCATCGTCGCTATTGTCATCGTCGTCAGTACCGTCACAGCTCCCGCTCAAGATTGCATCGGCCAGATCGGACCCGACGGTCGAGTCGCCGAGGTACGCGAGGTGGCTGCCGACGCTTGCGGTGACGTCGATATCCGTGTAGTTCGCGGCCGGCGTGCAGCCCGCGCCTTCGGTTCCGAGCGCCGTATCGCCGAAGCCGCCGTAGGCACCGCCGACCGTCGAGTCGTTCTCGGAGTGGTAGTTGCGGACCTCGCAGGCGTTGTCGAGGCCGTCGTTCCACGGCGAACCGCAAACCTCGGAGCCGTCGGCGGCGGCACCCAGCGGGGCGACCGTTTCGAGTTCGTAGCCAGCGCTGAGCTTGTCCGCCGTCCAGAGTACGCATCGCCCGCCGAGGGAGTGACCGACGAGACGGATGTTCCCGCCGCCGTCGCCGTAGAACTCTTCGGCGAGTTCGGCGGCGACTTCGCCCACGTCTTCGGTGTCCGATTCTGCCCCGAAGTAGTTGGCCGTGCTTGCGGGCCACTCGAGGACGACGCTTTCGTCGGGCGAGAAGCCGCCAGATTGGATCGACTGGAGCACGTCGTCGGCCTGGCTTCGGGCGGTCGAATCGCCGAACCAGCCGTGGATGAAGACGAACAGCTCGTCCGCGACGGGGAGGCTGCCGTCGGCGCTCCAACCGAACAGTCCCTCGTCGATTTCGATGACGTCGATGTCCCAGGGCGCTGCCGTTGCTGTCGTCGTCGTTGCGGACAGTCCCGCCGCCCCCACAACCGTCGCGCCGGTCGCCGCGAGGAGCGATCGTCGTGTCGTCGCCGTCGATTCCGTTTCCGCCGTCGCCCGCCGATCGCGGGTCGCCGGTGTCGATGCGTCTCTGCTCGCACTGTGACTATTGTTTTCTGCCATCTCGCAAGCAAACGATCGGCGTACGCGAGCAAAGATTCAATTCTTCACGAACGAACTCATTTATATCCGGGACGGAACGATCCGGTAACGAGTTCCGTCACCGCCGTTTCGTCCGTTCACTCGAGTCGTGTTTGGTTTGTCGCATTATGCTAGCAGGGCACCGTCTAGTTCAGCCTCTCCTTGGCTGGTATTCGGCTATTGGGCGCTTGAGTCGGCCGATCGTGGTTGTAGTGATACCTTCCCCGACCGCTGAGAGTTCCTATCACGCCAAAAACAGCCGCGACAGCGATTTCGAAGTCGACTGGCTATCGCGCTCGGATATCGGCCCGGAGGACGCCGAGTGTACACTGGGAACCCGGGGTTTCCGACACGGACGTCCGTCCTAGCAGTTCGTTTCGTCTTCGGTGTCCCCGCCCGAGTTCTCGTCTGTTCCGCTATCCTCGCTCGAGTCGTCGTCTGTTCCACCGTCTTCGTTCGAGCGCTCTACACCTGCATCCAGCGCGTGCACCGTTGCGCGATCGGCTGAAACGAAGACGGTCCCATCCGCGAACCTCGGCCCGCCAACGTCGGTATCGGCGATGAAGTTCCACTTTTCGTCGCCGGTGGCCGTATCCAGCGCGTTCAACCGATAAGCGTCCTCAAAGTCCGTATCAGTTCTGCTGACGACGAAGAGGGTATCCTCGATGACGGTTATCGGTGAGAGCAACAGATTACCGGCGAGGAAACACCACAGTTCCGTGCCCGTCTCCGCATCCACCGCGTGAACGACGCCGTCGTCGCCATTCCCAAGCGCAGTTCCAACGAAGAGCGTGCCATCCGCCTCGGTCACCGTATTGACCGAATTGTCGGCCTCGAATTGCCACTGTTCTTCGCCTGAAGCCGCGTCAACGGCGTACAGACTGGCGCACGTGGAATAGTCAGCACACGCGTCCGACCCGGCAAAGAGCGTGTCGTCGATCACGGTTACGAACTCGAGTGTCGGGCTTTCGAGACCGGGCTCCGGATTCAGCGTGAATCGCCAGCGTTCGTCGCCGGTGGCTGCGTCCAGCGCGGAAACGTAGTACTGGAGCTCGGAGTTAGTCGGCTGTTCCATGTCGCTGCCGAATGCACCGAGGAACAGCGTGCCATTGACCACTGACAACTCGGTCGTTACCCGAGTGCCGGCGTCGGCGCGCCACTCTTCCTCGCCGGTAGCCACGTCCACGGCGAACACGTTCCCGTCACTATCAGCGACGTAGAGTGTGCCGGTGGCGGTCTCGGCGAAGAAGTCCGTTCTGGGATTGGTTTCTACGCCGTAGCCCACCTCGAACTGCCATCGTTGTTCTCCGGTGGCCGCGTCCACCGCGTAGACGCAAAATTGTGATGGGATGAAGACGGTGTTCTCCGCAACGTGTATCGGTGCAACTGTATCCTCGTACTCGTCGAACTGCCACTTCTGTTCGCCTGTGTTCGCGTCGAGCGCGTACACCGAGGTACCCTTTCCGTCCCCTCCGTCCTGACCGGAGGGATCGTTAGTCGTAGCAAAGACGGTGCCATCGACCACGATCGGCGGATTGTGAAATCTCGTGTCGTCGACACCGAATTGCCACTCTTCGTCGCCCGTCGATGCGGACAGTGCATGAACAGCATCGGGGTTACTCACGAAGAGGGAACCATCCGCTACGGATGACAAGGAGGGACCACGAATGAATTCCGAATTAGTGAAATCGACTCGCCACAGTTCTTCACCTGCACTCGACTCCATGCTCTCATTACTTTCGCCACTAGTGGCTATTCCAGTACCGATCCCCGAAAGGAGGCACGCACCTGCAACACCGTGCAGGAATCCGCGACGACGAGTTGATTGGAACGATTGCTCTTCGAGTGGATTACTGTTGTGTTCATCCATACCCTCGCAGAAAGAGTAATCGATGTTAATTATACTGTCCGTAGACAATTTCAGTATACCAATCATCTCTACAGAACTCCTGTCAGATCCAGAACGACCGAAATCTCCCTTCAGTGTCAGGGATCCCAGCAACGCACGATGTATTCGAAATCGGTCGATAGGCACACAGCGCCGGGCCCTTCAACGGAAGAGGAGTGTTGTACGGATCGGTGGAATTAGTCGTCTTCTATCTGATGCGGAAGAAACAGGCTCGTATTTAGTTACGGCTGGTGGATGAGGCGGGTAGATTTGTAGCTGTTCCATGGCGAAAATCCTCCCGGCTCACTTTCACGATTAACGAATCACCACCTTCATTCGCTTCGGAACGTTTTTACCAATGGTTATTGTCCTCTGGCTACATGAAGAGAATGACATATATTGTCACTCCACGAGAGGAGTACTTCGATCCGACGGAACTTCGCTTTCGGGCGAACGGGGTGACACTCGAGGCGATCCACAAGGTAGACATCCTTACGGACGGGACGATAACGGTGTTTCTCGAGGTGACGGGCGAAGTACCGGCAGTTCGGCGGTCCTTCGACGAGGACCTGCCGCGCCTGGTGGACTGTGAGATTCTCGACACCGATCAAACGACGATGGTCCAGCTTCGCTACCACCCGACCGAGTTCAACCGCGCGATTCTCGAACCCCATCGGAGTTACGGGGTGTTGGTGCAGTATCCGATGGTGTTCGTCGACCCTGCACAGTCGTCCCTGCGGGTGACGGTCGCGGGGCCGAGCGAGGACATCCAGCAACTCGTCGCCGAGACGCGCGACCTCGCCGATCTCACCGTCGAGACCGTTACGGAGTACGACCACACCGCCAGTCGGCAGGTCCACGAACTCACGACCCGTCAGCGCGAGGTCTTGCTCACCGCCTACGAATGCGGCTACTACGAGGTGCCCCGAGAGGCGACCTACGCGGACATCGCGGCGGAACTGGACTGTTCTGCGAGTTCAGTCGGGCAGACGCTGCGGCGGAGCGAATCTAGACTTGTCACCGTGACCGTCTCGAATCAAACGGGGGCTCGGACGGAAACCTGAGACGTGTGATAGCAGTAACAAAACTGCCCGTAGGGCCACAGTGTGGCTCGAATCCGCAACGTTATACTCCCCGAGTCGCAAGGGTCGCCAATGCGCGAGGAGGCGACGGCGTTCGTACCAGGGCACATAACGGGCTTTTTCAGCGCGCACCCGGCCGACGATCCGACGAAATCGGGATCGCGCGGTGCGGGATTGACGTTGACCGACGGGGTGACGGTGACGGTCGAACCGGTCTCCGAGGAGGCGTCGGAGTCGATCGTCATCCTCGACGGCGAAATGATCGATATCGAACCGGTCGAGACCGTTCTCGAGACGCTCGGCGTCGTCGCTCGCATCGAAGCCGAGTCCGACCTCCCGCTGGGTGCCGGCTTCGGCGTCTCGGGTGCGATGGCACTTGGCACCGCACTCGCAGCAAACCGGGTTTTCGAGTGCAAACTCTCGCGAAACGAACTCGTGGCGGTCGCCCACGGTGCGGAGATCCAGGCCGGCACCGGGTTGGGCGATGTCGTCGCACAGGCTCACGGCGGCATTCCGATCCGACTCGAACCGGGGAGTCCGCAGGAGAACAAACTCGACGCTATCCCCACGCGAGCGCGCGTCGAATACGTGTCGTTCGGTGAACTCTCGACGGCGGACGTGCTTGCGGGCGAAACGGAGCAGCTGACGACCGCCGGCAAGGAGGCGCTTTCGCGGGTCGTCGAGGAACCGACTCTCCTCTCGTTTATGTACGCCTCGCGGCTGTTCGCCCGCGAAGCGGAGTTGCTGACCGACCAAGTCGCAAAGACGATCGGCGACGTGACCGACGAGAACGGCCAGGCGTCGATGGCGATGCTCGGCGAGACGGTCTTTGCGCTCGGGACGGGGCTCTCGGCGGCGGGGTACGAGCCGTCAGTTTGTGCGACCCATCCCGCGGGAGCGTTACTGAAGTAGTGCGTCGCTACCGGGGCGCGACGAGCCCTCGTCGCTGGCCGGTCACACGCAGTTCGAAGCCTGAAACCTCGCCCGCTCGTTGCCGGCCTCGACCGGCGATCGACCGCCCGTGGATCCGTTCTCGACGCTTTCGTAAGCGTGTCGACAGTCTCGCTGCCGCGCTCGCCACGAGTTCATCCTCGAAACAGGGCCGAATACTGCCGTCGACGCACGGCGAAGACGGGTCGTCGCATTGACAGTCGTTCCAGAAGAATGCAAGGTGTTAACACGATAGTGACGACGATCATAGTCACAAAGTTGGGGTGTTCGAGGACAAGCCGGAGTGGTAGTGTTTCAAGCGGCCCATTCGAATCACAAACGCGGCTAAAAACGCCGATAATCGGGGATCTGGTGTCTCGTTCTAAAAATCAAAGTTGAAACCGTTGTCGGCCAAACAGTGTTTGATATTATATGTCTGAAGTGTGTCTGATGGCCAGAGGTTTATTATGGTGGGTTTCCGTGTTCCGGTCACATTTCGAATGTCTTCGATCAGTGACTTTCACCACAAACTGTATCGGTTGTACGAACGCTACGTCGGGGAGCCCGACTCGACGAAGGACGTGTACGGCTACTGGGTATTCATCGTCGGCTACGTCGTCGCGATTGCGGGCGTCACGACGTTTATCGCCGGCTACGCGGCCGAGATCGATGCGTATGGGATTATCCGCGCCTCCGGGGTCATCGCCGCGACGGGGCTTGCCCTCTGTCTCTTCGGCATCGTCCTGATGCTTCCCGTTCGAAAACGGGGGATTCAGGCGAGCGGTGTCGGACTGGTTATTGCGTTCATCGGCGTCGGATTCTTCGGGTGGGCGTATCCCTACAACTGGCGGAATCTCGGCACTGACTACAGCGTGCAGGTCATTCTGGTTTACACGCTCGGTATCGGGATCATCGCGGGCGTCACCGCGCTCGTTCCGGTGCTGACCGGTCGCAAGGGGATGTTCGTCACAGAGGAAGGCGAAACGGAGGAACCGCCGATACTCACCGGCGACGCGCTCGAAGGTGCACAGTTCGCGGTTTTCCGCGACGAAAACGGCGACTGGAAGTGGCACGTGCTCCACCTCGAAGCGCTGGCAGAGAGCAATGAGAGCGCCGTTACCCGACCAAAGGCGACGGAGGGAATCGAACGCGTTCAGTCTCAGATCAGTTCGGCCGGACTGATGGAACTGACGACCTCCGCGTTCCGACTGTACGAGGACCGCGACGGCTCCTGGCAGTGGACGCTCGCTCGCGACGACGGCAGCGTCGTCGGCACCTGCGCCGGCGAGTTCAGCGAGCGCGACGGTGCCGAGGAGTCGGTGAGTTTCCTCAAGGATCGCGGTCCGGCAGCGGACGTGATCGAGATCGAGGGGGCGGCGTTTACCTACGCCGAAGAGCGCGATCAGTGGTACTGGCAACTGGTCGACGACGAGCGCGTGCCGCTTGCCGCCGGCGAGGACGGCTACGGCACCCAGGAGCGCGCCGAACAGGCCGCGCGGACGTTCGCCGAGCAGTTCGACCAGGCGCGACTACTCGATATCGAACACGTCGGCGCTGAACTCTACGAGCGAAACGGCGACTGGACGTGGCGGTTCGTCGACGACCAGGATACGGCGCTGGCCGCCTGCACCGACGAGTTCGATGCGCGGCGAGATGCGGAGGAAGCGGCCGATGCGGTGCTCTCGACGCTCGATTCGGCATCGGTAACGGTGGCCGGCGAGCCGACTTACGAACGCTACCAGACGGGCGAGGAGTGGCGCTGGCGGCTCGTCGACGAGGCCGAACACATCGTCGCACAGAGTCCGGCGGCCGCTAAGACGGAGGCGGACGCCGCACACGAGACCGATACGTTCGGCGAGCACGCCCGCGACGCCGACGTCGTCGAGATCGACGACGCGGAGTACGAAATCTACCCTGCTCCCGACCGCGAGCTCACGTACGACGAGGACGACAGTCTGCCCGCGACGGCGAGCGAGGGGAGTACACTGGTGTCGACGGACGGCGGAACGACGACAGCCGACGGCGAGACCGACGCCGACGCGGACGCGACCGACGGTCCGGACTGGAACTGGCGGCTCGTCACCGAGGATCGCGACGTGATCGCCGCAAGCACCGAACGCCACCGCGACACCGAAACGGCGACCGAGGCGATCGAGCGCGTTCGCGATCAAGCGAGCGAAGCCGATCTCATCGAGTTCGACGAGGCGGCGTTCCAGGTCTACGAAGCGGACTCCGGCGAGTGGCGCTGGCGGCTGATCGACGAGGACGGGAACGTGCTCGCCGACAGCGGCGCGGAACACACCTCACGCGGCGAGGCCGCCGAGGCGATGATGACGCTCAAAGAACAGGCTCCCGACGCCGAACTCTTAGAGATCGAAACTGCCGCGTTCGAACTCTTCGTCAACGAGGACGACGAGTGGGGCTGGCGGCTGATCGACGAGGCCGGCAAACTCGTCGCCGAGGACCCGGAGACCCACCCGACCCGTGCTGCCGCCCGAGAGGCGATGAACCGCCTGCTCGAACACCTCGATTCGGACGTGCGGACGATGGACGAGGCCATCTTCCAGACCTACGCATCCGAGGACTGGCACTGGCGATTCGTGCTTCAGTCCGGCGAAACCGTCGCCGTCGCCGGCGACACCGCCGCGACGCGAGACGAACTCGTCGACACGCTTCCCGACGTTCGCGAGTCGGCGGCATCCGCACAGGCCTACACGATCGGCGACGTGACGGTCCAGCTCTACGAGAACGGCGACTGGAGCTTCCGGCTGCTCGATCGCGACCGCAACGAAATCGCCGACGCGACGGGCACCTACGCGAAGCGCGAGGCCGTGCTTGCGACCGTCGACACGCTCACGGCCAACGCCGCCGATGCGCCGATCTTTACGATCGAGGACGCGGCGATCCGACTCACCGACGAGGACGGCTGGTCCTGGGAGCTGGTCGACCGCGAGCGCACCGTCTTCGCGAGTTCAACAGATACCGCGTCGAGTCGGGACGCGCTTTACTCCCAGGTCGAGACGGTGCGCCAGCTCGCGCCGATGGCCGGCCGCGTCGACTTCGACGTCGCGTCGTTCGAACTCGTCGCGGACGAGGACGACCGCTGGCAGTGGCGGCTGATCGACGAGGACGGGCGCACGGTTGCGACCGGCTCCGAAATGCACGAATCGAGCGAGTCGGCGCGCGAGGCGCTCGAGAACGTGCGCGAGCTGATCGAGGCGGCGAGCATCCTCGAAATCGACAGCGTTTCCTTCGAGTTGCACACGGCGGACGACGAAGACGGAGAAATGGACGGCTGGGTCTGGCGGCTGGTCGACGAGTTCGGGTCGACGATGGCCGAGAGCACCCAGACCTACGAGTCTCGGACCGACGCTCGCGAGGCGATGAACGACGTGAAAGCGGAGGCTCCGGAGGGCTGGATCACCTTCACGGAGTAGCGAGCGAGAGCGACGCGGGGGGAGAATCGGTCGGTGCGGACGGATCGGGCCGCTTTTTATCGATGCAATCGGATGGTCGATCGTGAGCGATTACGATACCGTTTCGGCTGATGTCGAACACGAGGAGGAGATCCCGGCGGACCATCCCAGATATCAGGATCTGCTCACTCGCCACCGGATCGAAACCGGCATCGAGAAGGGCATCACCCACCTCCAGGGGATGCACGCCGAGGGTCGGGGCAGCGCCTTCGATTACCTGCTCGGCGAGGAGACGATTCCGAGCGCCGATGGGGCGGAGCGGGCGGCGGCCGCACACCTCCTGCTCGCCGACCAGCCCGTCCTCTCGATCAACGGGAACGTCGCCGCGCTCGTCCCCGGTGAGATGGTCGACCTCGCGTCGGCGGTCGACGCCGATCTCGAGGTGAACCTCTTCAATCGAACCCCAGAGCGAGTCAAGGCCATCGCCGAACACCTGCGCGAGCACGGGGCTGACGAGGTGAAAGGACTGACGGCGGACGCTCGCATCCCGAAGCTCGACCACCAGCGCGCGAAGGTGGACGCCGACGGTATCTACGCTGCTGACGTGGTTCTCGTTCCCCTCGAAGACGGCGACCGCGCGGAAGCCCTGCAGGAGATGGACAAAACCGAAATCGTGATCGACCTCAACCCCCTCTCGCGCTCGCCGCAGGTCGCGGCGGTGCCGATCGTCGACAACATCATCAGAGCCGTGCCGAACATGACCGAGCACGCGCGTGACCTGGCAGACGCTGACGAGGCCGAACTCCGGTCGATCGTCGACGAGTTCGACCGCGAACAGGCACTCGAGGAAGCCGAAGCGCGCATTCGAAACGGTCTCTGACCCGTCGGTTGGACTGGTCTGCGCTGGTTGTCTCCGAGACCGGAATCGAGCGGGAGTACGACGGTCACCGAACGAACGCGAGAAGAGCGCGAAAGTATCGTCTCAACGGGACATGCAATGGCCAGTCAAACGGTTACAGTCACAGCCCAAAATGGCACTGGTACCGATGATCGAAATTATCGGTTCCCCCAGAAGTTCCGACGAGATACTCACGAGACGAACACTCGACACCGAGCAGGACGCCCCCGCAACCCAGATCGTTGAAGCGATCGCTGAACTCGAAAATACCGGCCCGACTGAACTCCCGCCGATATACAACTGTATCGACGACCTGATCGCGAACCTCTTTTCATCGCCACCGCCCGGAGAAGCCGACGCAAACATCACGTTCACGTACCGGGGGTACCGGATTCATGTGCAGCAAAACGGGAGAATGACGATCCTGCAGTCAACATCGTAATTCGGTTCCGCGGGGTTGTTGGTCGAAGCGATACTGGGCCCAGCAGGCGTCACCATGTGAATCACGGGAGACGGTATCGGTGACGTTCACCACAACGATTATTGTTGGAAATGGTGAACGGTTTCTGGGATTCAATCGATGACGAACGACCAGCCCTCACGCGGAGACGAGACCGGCGAAGATCGAGACAGCGCCACAGCGAACGGAATCGATCGACAGGCGACGTGGCGCGGCTCGCTCAGTCGTCGGTCGCTACTGGCCCAGACCGGTATCGCTGCTGGAGCGCTCGCGGCCGGTCCGGCGGCGATCCCGGCGGCTGCCGACGCGCAGGAGGTCACCGACGTTCCGGGATTCAGCTGCGACAAGCGTCACTTCCGGTGCGGACAGCAGGTCACCGCGGCGGGCGGCATGGTTTCGAGCGTCGATCCGATCGCCTCGGGCGTTGCAGCGACGATTCTCCGGGAGGGCGGGAACGCGGTCGACGCGGCCATCGCGCTGCAGTACGTGCTGACTGTCACGCAACCACACGGGTCCGGAATCGGCGGCGGCGGATTCATGGTCATCTACGACGCGGCGGACGACGAGTTCAGCGTCGTCAACAGTCGCGAGCGCGCGCCACACGGCGCGACATCGGACATGTTCCTCGACGAGGACGGCGATCCGATTCCGTTCGACACGCGAATTCAGATGGGCGAGGCGGTCGGCGTGCCAGGGACCGTGTCGGGTCTCGAGACGGCGCGCGAACGGCACGGCTCGCGCCCGCGCCAGCGGCTGATCACGCCCGCGATCAAGTTGGCGTGGAACGGGTTTTCCATAGACGAGTTCCTGGCGGCGCAGATCCAGTCGAACTGGGAGAAGTTCAATGACGCGGCGAAGGAGGCGTATTCCGACGAGAACGGAGAGCCGCTTTCGGCGGGCGACACGTACGTCAATAAGGATCTAGCGGAGACACTCCTCTGGATCAAGTACCTCGGTGCGGCGGGCTTCTACGAGGGACCCGTCGCGGCCGATCTCGCGTCGACGGTGCAGGACGCGGGCGGCAGCATGACGACGGACGACCTCGCCGCGTACGACGCCGCGGTCGACGACCCAGTGCGAGCGGAGTGGGGCGACGTGGAGATCGTCGGCCAGCCCCTCCCGAGTTCGGGGCCGAGCGCGGTGATCATGATACTCAAACTGCTCGAAGAACTCGATTTCGAGGCGTACGACCGGGATTCTCCCGAGGCGTACCATCTCGTCGCCGAGGCGATACGGTTGGCCTGGGCCGATCGGAACGAGTACATGGGCGATCCGGAGTTCGTCGACGTTCCGATCGACGGACTACTCGACGACGACTACCTGTCGGGGCGCGCCGCGCAGGTGTCAATCGGGGAGACGCTCGCGGACTACGGGGCCGGCGAGTGCGTCGAACCCGGCGTTCCGCCGGGAGTGGGAGACCAGCCCGCCGCACCCGCTTCCCCCTATTTCCCGGGGTCGACGACGCACTTCTCGGTCGTCGACGCGGACGGAAACGCCGTCTCGTACACGTCGACGATCGAGCAGTTAATGGGCTCCGGGATGATGGTGCCGGGCCGGGGCTTCATGCTCAACAACGAACTGACGGACTTCGACGCCGTCCCTGGCGGTCCAAACGAGGTCGAACCCTGGAAGCGGCCGCTGAGCAGCATGAGTCCGACGATGGTGGTTCGCGACGGCGTCCCCGAGTTCACCGTCGGCTCGCCGGGCGGGTGGACGATCGTCTCCGCGACGGTGCAGACGATCCTGCACCGCTACGTCTACGGACTCGACCCGCTCGAGTCGATCACCGAGCCGACGATTTACACCGGCGAGTGTCTCGACATCTCGTGGGACGCGGGCGTGCCGGACCACGTCCGCGAGACGACCGCGGACTGGGGACAGGTCTGGGAGAACTCGTCCGAGGCGCTGGGGAACGTCCAGGCGATCGATATCGACGCCGATAGCGACGACCTGACGGGCGCGGCCGATCCGAACCGCAACGGGCAGGCGGTCGGGCTCGTGGAGATGGGGCCCTGGAAGGGCGCTGCGGGCGGGAAGGACGACAAAGGCGGAAAGCCGGAGTAGCGACTGCCCGTCCGAACAGGCACCCGCGTTCTGCGCTCTTTTCGGTACTGTCTGCTCCGCATTCCATCTCCCCGCCGTCTCCTCCACTCTCCCCCGCCCCACACACCGGGCACTGCTCACTCCACACCGGGCACCGACCGCCGTGCGAACATCGTTCAAGAACGCATAAATCCGTCCGTTGATTCCACTGAGACAAGCCATGGAGACGTACGATCTGATCACGCGAAACGCCGAGGAAGTCGTGACCGACGAGGAGGTGCGCGAACTCGCCGCAGACCCCGACGGAAAGCGCGCCTACGTCGGCTACGAGCCCTCGGGCGTGCTCCACCTCGGGCACCTGCTCACCGCGAACAAACTCATCGACCTCCAGGAGGCCGGCATGGAGGTCGTCATCCTCCTCGCCGACGTTCACGCCTACTTAAACGGAAAGGGCACCTTCGAGGAGATCCGCGAGACCGCAGAGCAAATGAAGGCCCAGTTCGTCGCCTACGGCCTCGACGAGGACAACACCGAGTTCATCTACGGCTCCGCGTTCCAACTCGACGAGGAGTACACCCTCGACCTGCACGAACTCGAACTCTCGACGACGCTCAACCGCTCCCAGCGCGCGATGGCCGAGATTCAGGGCGGCGAGACCGCGAAAGTGAGCCACGTCGTCTACCCGCTGATGCAGACGCTCGACATCGAGTACCTCGACTTAGACCTCGCCGTCGGCGGCTTAGACCAGCGCAAGGTCCACATGCTCGCCCGCGAGGAGCTCCCCGAACTGGGCTACGACGTGCGACCGGCCCTGCACACGCCCATCGTCGCCGACCTCACCAGCGGCGAGGGCAAGATGTCCTCGAGCGACGGCGTGACCATCTCGATGGAGGACTCGACCGACGATCTCGAAGAGAAGGTGAACTCGGCGTTCTGCCCGCCGACGCGCGATCCCGAGGGCGACCTCGAGAACCCCGTGCTCGAACTGTTCGAGTTCCACGTCTTCCCGCGGTTCGACGAAATCGTCGTCGAGCGCCCCGACGAGTACGGCGGCGACCTGACCTACGACGACTACGAGTCGCTGGCCGCCGATCTCGAATCCGGCGAACTCCACCCCGCCGACGCGAAGGGGACGCTCGCGACGTACCTCGACGAACTCATCGCGCCGGGCCGCGAGAAGCTTCGCGACATCCGGAACTGAAACCCGCTGCTAACACCGTTTCGCGCGCACCCGCTGTCGATCCCGCCGATTGAAGTACGAGCGGCACCCGCTTGCGTCCATGAACGAGACGCGACGCGCAATCGTCGACGCCCTCGCCGACGGCCCCGTCTCCGGTCCCGAACTGGCGGACTCGCTCGCCGTCTCGCGGGCCGCCGTCTGGAAGCACGTCGACGCCCTCCGCGACGCCGGCTTCGACATCGAGAGCGGCCCGTCCGGCTACGAACTCGTCGACGCCGACGCCTACAGCGGCCCGGCCGTCGAGTTCGGTCTCGACGCGCCGTTCACCGTCGAGTTCCACGACGCGGTCGAGAGCACGAACGCGGTGGCGCGAGAGCGGGCGACCGACGGCGCGTCGGACCTGGTCGTTCTCGCGGACGAACAGACCGGCGGCCGCGGCCGTCTGGACCGCGAGTGGTCCTCACCGTCGGGCGGTATCTGGCTGAGTATCGTCACCCGGCCGTCGATTACGCCGGCGCGAGCGCCGTTGTACACGCTCGCCGCCGCGGTCGCGACGGCCGAAACGGCCCGCGAGGCCGGCGTCGACGCGCGGATCAAGTGGCCGAACGACGTCGTCGTCCCCGTCGGGGAGAACGGCGACTACCGAAAGCTCGCGGGCATCCTCACCGAGATGGAGGGCGAGACGGACCGCGTCGCGTGGCTCACCGTCGGCATCGGCGTCAACGCGAACATAGACGCCGACACCCTCCCGGCGGGAGCCACGACGGTTCGCGACGAGGCTGCCGACGTGGATCGACGGCGGTTCGTCCAGCGACTCCTAGAAACGTTCGACGACGCCCGAACCGATCTCGAAGCGGTCGTGCCGGCCTGGCGCGAACTCGCGCTGACGCTCGGCCAGCGCGTGCGGGTCGACCGTCCGGCGGGGGCAGTCGTCGGTGAAGCGGTCGACATCACGGCGGCGGGGGCGCTCGTCATCGAAACGGACGCCGGAGAAGAACGGACGACAGTGACAGTCTCGGCGGGCGACTGCGAGCACCTCCGTCCCGTCTAAGGTCTGGGATCCTCGTTACTCGACGATAGCGCGCGATTCGTTCGGTTGCTCCGGCACGTCGGACGGGTCGACCTGTACCGTCAGCACGGGAACCGGGGCCTGCCGGACGACGCGTTCGGTGACGCTACCGAGCAGTAGCCGGTCGATACCGCCGCGCCCGTGGGTTCCCATCACGATCAGGTCGCAATCTTCGGTCGCCGCCTGCTCGACGATGACGCGACTCGGCGACCCCTCGAAGATCGCCGATTCGACCTCGATATCGTCGGGCGCGAGTTCTTCGACGCGATCGACGGCGGTCTCTCCCTCGCCGCGCAGCGCGTTGTTGATCCCTTCCCAGGCGGTTTCCATCGGCAGCCCCCCGTAGCCGCTGATGTTGACGACGTAGAGCGCCCTGATCGACGCATCGTGCGTGCGTGCGAGGTCGAACGCGTACTCGAGCGCGCGCTCGACCTCGGGCGAGCCGTCGGTCGGAACGAGGATGCAGTCGTACATTGGTTGTGTTACACAATGGCACGGGTGCTATAAGAACGTTTTCGTGACCATCGTGACCGTCAATCCGTCTTAGATCGGAACAGAAGTCATCCGTCAGGCTCCGGAGCCGCGATGACTTCGCGGATGTCGTCGACGCCCGCCCGCCGAACGACGGCACGGACGAGTTCGCGCGCGCCGTCGAGATTGGCCGATCCGCCGTCGAGGACGAGCAGTCGGGCCTCTCGTCCCGGTTCGATCACGCCGTAATCGAGGCCGGCGAGTTCGGCCCCGTTGATCGTCGCCATCCGCAGAATTTCGGTCGCGGAGAGTTCCGAGAGTTTGGCTAGGAACTCCATCTCCCGGAACATCGACGGCGAGTTCAGCATGACGTTGTCGGTGCCGAGCGTGAGCGTCGTTCGCTCGGCGAGGTCGGCGTAGGGCGAGAGTCCGACACCGGTGACGAGATTCGAGCGCGGACAGACCGCGACGGGGACGTTCTGGTCGTCGATGCGCTCTAGGTGGGCCGGTTCTGGGTGGACGACGTGGACGAGGAAGTCCGGTTCGAGATCGAGCGCGGGGTCGATGTCGCTCGCGTCGACCTCGCCGGCGTGGATGCCGAAGGGTTTGCCCGCCTCGCGGGTCGCTTCCCGTTCCTGGGCGAACTCGGCGTCGTTGGCTCCGCTCGCGCCGAAGCCGTCGCCCGCATCCATCGCGTCGACGGAGCCGCGGGCGAACGCGAGCGCGTCGACAGCACCGTCTGCGGCGGCGGCAGCCGCTTCGAGCATCTCCACGCCGGCGACGTCGCCCTCGCGAAAGTCCAGGCAGGCCGCGGTGCCGCTTCGATGCATGAACTCGAGCGAGGTCGCCATCGCACCGACGAGTTCGTCCCGCGAGGCGGCCCGGAGCAACCGGTGTTTCAGCCCGTCCGGCGGCGCGACGAGTTCCTCGAGCGAGAGGCCGCCGCCGGCCTCCTTGGCGATCGAGTCGCCGATGTGGGTGTGGGCGTTGACGAACGCCGGGAGGATGATGTCGTCGGAGTCGACCGACTCTTCCTCGATCGCTTCGATCCGTCCCTCGTCGTCGACGACGATACGCCCTTCGACCGGAGTGAACTCGCGGCCGCGAAGGATAATCCCTGTGCGTTCCATACGCGTGTGTTCGCGGGCAGTTCCATCAACGGTTCGTCTCGCTTTGCCACTACACCTGGTCCGTAAACTGATCGAGCGTCGTGTCGAGCCCGTTTCGAACCTCGCTGACCAGCGCGCCGTCGATATCCAGCCCGAGGACCGAAACCGCTGCATGGCCGACCGCCTCTCGAACCGCCGACGGCGAGTACACGCCGAGTCGCCACTGGGAGTACTGGGCACCGCGCAGTGCCTCGACCAGCGGCGACTGCTGCCCGAGCCGCCGCATATCCCCGTTTACCATCACGCGCGAGGAGGATTCGGTCATCGACGGTCGGCTCGGCACGTCGAGAATCACGTGTTCCGGATCGACACCCGCTCGGTCGGCGATCTCTCGCTCGAACTCACGGATCGACTCGTGGTCTACTTCGATGACGCCGCCGGGAACGTCGTCGATCTCCGCCCAGACGGCCCGCTTGAACAGGTCGCGCTCGTCGAGTCGGCGAGAGAACTCGCTGGTGGCCGCACACGAGCGTAGGGCGACGATCAGGTCGTAGTCGTCCATGCGCTGGAGCGCCGCGGCGTCGGTGTCGGTCGTTGGCGTGTCGAGCAACCGTTCGGCCGCGCGGCGAAGCATCGCCTTGCCGATCCGGGCGACGCTGTGGCTGTAGACGGTCGGGTTCATCAGTGCACGGGCGACGAGCAAGCTCTCTGCGGTCTGGACGTTGCCCTCGTCGAGCACGAGTTCGTCGTCGACGAAGACGAGTTCGCGGATCAGTCGACCGTGGTCGATAGTGCCGTAGGGGACGCCGGTGTGGTGGGCGTCGCGCACGAGGTAGTCCATGCGATCGACGTCGAGTTCGCCGGAGACAAGTTGGCCGAAACGGCCGTCGCCGGCGACGAGGTCGGCGATCGTGTCGGGATCGAGGTCGTGGTCGCGGAGTACGTCGCCGACTGCGCCGTCGGTGAGGAGGTCGTGGACGTCGTCGTGGTAGCGGCCGGTACGGCGATGGGTCAGCGATTCGAGGTTGTGGCTGAACGGGCCGTGGCCGACGTCGTGGAGGAGGGCCGCGGCCTGGACGCGCTGGCTCTGTGCGCCCTCGATGCCGAGGTGGTCGAGGGCTTCGCAGGCGATGTGGTAGACGCCGAGACTGTGCTCGAAGCGGGTGTGGTTCGCGGAGGGGTAGACGAGCGAAACGGTGCCGAGTTGGGAGATGCGCCGCAGTCGTTGTACTGCCGGCGTATCGACGAGATCGCGGGCGACGCCGTCCACGGCGATATGGTCGTGGACGCTGTCCTTGATGATCTTCATAGCTGTCATTCCGGCGCTATGGTAGAAAAACTGTCGCGACAACCGGGAAATGGGATAGAAACGGGCGTGAAGGGGCGCGTACGGGGTGTAGAAGCGGATTACAGCGGGTAGTTCCTACAGGAGGTATCGCAGCGCGAGGAGTCCGAGCAACACGATCGGGGTGAGGATATCGGTGACGAGAATCCCGCCCGCGTTCGCAGGATTGAGATTCCCCTGCTCGCGGATATTGCGGATGTGGACGGACGCGGCACCGAGCAGGAAGATCGAGATGCCGATCACGGTTGCAATCCAGAACTCGCCGCGGTAGACCACGCAGAGGAGGCCGAGGATCCCGAACGCGAGGTTCGCGAACGCGATTTCGGTCTGGAACGGATTCCCGGCCGGCCAGCCGATGAGAGCAGCGACCGTCTCGGCTCTGAAGTAGTGGCCGAGAAACGCCCAGATCCCCTGGATCCCGACCGTGACGACCAGAAACGAGAGCAAGAACGCGTCGACGAGGGCCATGTTCCAGACGGTACTCAGGGCGAGTGCAAGTACGATTGCGCCAGCGGGAAACGCAAGCGGTTGGATGTAGTCCTGAACTCGGTAGTCACGGTCCTGTCCCACTGGTTTCTGATCGCCGCTCCCGGAAGCCGCATCATCGGACGGAAATCGAGTCGAACGTGCAGTCATCGTGTGCTCACACGTTCATGTGTTGGTTAATCACACGCGCTGCACAGAGATAAAGCAGTCACCGGCTGCCGCTGAATGTCGCGCCGAAAGACGGGTTCAGCCGCTCGAGACAACGCGACGAACAGCGACAAATCGCGGGCACAGCACGATCGGTTCATCGAGGCTGTCGTGCAATCTCCGCCGACGAGTTCGTAACTATCCCTCGGGCTGCATCAGTGCGTACACACCAACAATTTCTCGTCGGTTCGGGCGAGACAGAACGGGCGCTCTGCCGGCGTCTCGAAGGACGTCGTTTGCTCCTCGGTGACGAACAGTCGATCGAACTCGCGTTCGCAGGCCGGACACAGCAACCCCTCGCGGTTTTCGAGCGTTCGCGTCGTGCCGGAGTCCTTCAGGAGCTTCAGTTTCGTCCGGTAGTCGTGAATGCTGAACCCGCCCGCGAGTTCAATTGTCGAACCCTGTTTTGTATGCGCCCGATCCCGCTCGCCCGCTCCGTTTTGTGGCCCCGTCATGGCGACAGTACTGTACCGACTCGCGTCCTCGCATATAACGATTCTCGCCGGCGCGTCGCGGTCCCGCAAGCGCGAACTCGATCGACACGAGTACAAAACCTCCCGTCGCTTGACGTGTGTGCGTTTACCCGTCTCGCCGCCGGAGTATTCATACCCATTCATGACCGAACTTACGATTCCGCGGGATGCCAGCACCGACGAAGCGTCTCGACTCGTCGAGGAACACGTTACGGTCGGTGACACCGTCGAAGTTCGAGAGGCTGATCGAACAGGGGCTGATGATGTCTCGGCCACGGGAGAGGTGACCGGCATCGAACCTGGCTATCTCGAACTCGACGGTCGGTCGCCCGGTGAGGGAAGTCCCCGGTACGATCAGATTCGGACCGTGATCAGGATCAAAACTGGGACTGAGGCTGAGACCGAGATCGACGACGAGACTGCCACCGATACTGGTACTGACTCTGACACTGGTACTAATACTGACACGGATACCTGATCGACGCGTCCCAGTACTGTCCGTGAGGCGATTCCCTCACTATCCGAACCGTCTCTACTGGCTGTATAGAGCTATATCCGCCCGTAGCACCTGTTCTCAACTGGTGGTGAACTCCATGGTAGAAGCGTACGTCCTGCTCATGACCGCCGCCGGAACCGCCCGCCCCGTCCTCGCTTCGCTCCGCGAACTCGATGCGGTCACTCGGGCGAGTATCATCGCCGGCGAGTTCGACATCATCGCCGAAGTCGAAGCCGACTCGAATCAGGAACTCCTGTCGCTGGTCACCGAGCAGATTCAGTCCGACGAGAACGTGGGGCGAACGCGAACCTGCATCGTGCTCGAATAAGCGGAGTTTCGACGGGGTTCCGAACAGCACTGTCGTTCTTCGGGCTGTGTGACGCCGTATGTCGGCCGACGAAACGAGGATTCCATGGCGTTCGCCTGACGATGCTCGCCAGTTACGCCGCACTCCTCGCTCTCTCGGGAATCACCATGCTCGTCCTCGGGATCGGCGCACTCCTGGTTACGAGTTCGGAGCCGCGAGTGCAGTCCTCCGAGAGCCCGCGCTCTCAGTGATGAAGTGACGGGCACGCACACGCGTTCCGTTCACTCGCTCTGAACGCCCCGTCGCTCGTCGCGGGCCACAGGGACTCGATTACTCGAGCGACACCCGCTCGCCGCGCTCGTCGCTCTCCTTGATCGCCGCCAGGACGCGCTGGGCGGCCAGTCCGTCGTCGAAGTTCGGCGCGAACGATCGCCCGTCTGCGACCGCGCTCAGGAACTCGTAGTTCTCGTGGACGAACGTGTGCTCCCAGCCGAGGACGTGGCCCGGCGGCCACCAGTGGTCGAGGTACGGATCGTCCTCGTCGGTCACGAGAATCGTCTCGTAGCCCCGGTCGCCGTCGCGCAGAACCTCGAGTTCGTTCAGTCGCTCGAGGGAGAAGCGCAGGCTCCCCTCGGAGCCGTGAATCTCGATCGTGTGGTCGTTCTTGTGCCCCGTCGCGTACCGGGTTGCTTCGAGCGTCCCCATCGCGCCGTTTGTGAACTCGAGTTGGGCGGAGTAGGCGTCGTCGACGGTGACGGGTCTCGTTTCGTCGCCGTCGTCGACGGGGCGCTCGTCGACGAACGTCTGTAAGTGCCCGCTGAGGCGTTCGATGTCGCCGGCGAGGTCGTCGTCGCCGACGAGGAAGCGCACGAGGTCGACCGTGTGCGCGCCCAGATCGCCCAGTACGCCGGCACCCGCGAGATCTTCGTCGAGTCGCCACTCCCAGGGTGCCTCGGGATCGACGAGCCAGTCCTGGAGGTACCGACCCCGAACGTGGCGTATCTCGCCGAGTTCACCCGCGTCGAGCAGGCCCTTCGCGTACTGGATGGCGGGCACGAACCGGTAGTTGAAGGCGGCGCCGGCGGGCACGTCGTCGCCGGCGTCGGCCGCTGCCTCGGCCATCCGTTCTGCCTCCTCGAGCGTCGGCGCGAGGGGTTTCTCGCAGAAGACGGGCGTGCCGGCTTCGAGCGCGGCGATCGAGGGCTCGGGGTGGACGTGGTTCGGGCCGAGGTTGTAGAAGACGTCGACATCGTCGACGACGGCTTCCCAGTCCGTCGAGATCGAGTCAAATCCGAGTCGGTCGGCGGCCTCGCGCAGCGTCTCTTCGTTGCGGCCGACCAGGACGGAGCGCTCGATCGCCGGCGCGTCCGGGAAGAACATCGGCAGCCGCGCCATGGCGTTTGCGTGTGCTTTGCCCATGAATCGATAGCCGAGAACGCCGACGTCGAGGGTCATGGTTACCCTTTCAGCGGTGTCCGGGTTAGATGTTTGTATCGCAAAAGCGCGCCGGCGTACCGAGGCGGATCGTCACGTCGCGCTCGCAGTCAATTCGTCGCCGACGAAACAGGATCTCACCGGTTCAGTCGTCACAGCGACCGCCGGCGGAACCGTTCCGACCGGGGGCCGGCTTCGGATCGGTGATCGACGCCGTCTTCTCGATCGTCAACGTCGCCGTCTCCTCGCCGACCGAGAGTTCGTACTCGCCGGCCTCGACGACCGTCGGCTTCCAGCCGGGCACGTCACCGGGGACGACCTCGAGCGTCGAGAGATCGAGTTCAACTGCGACGGTTTTGCTCTCGCCAGCCGCGACGTGAACTCGATCGAAGCCGAGCAGCCGACGGTGGGGCTGGAGGACCGACCCGTAGGACTCGGTGTTGTACACCTCGACGATGTGCTCGCCGGCCCGCTCGCCCGTGTTTTCGACGGTAACCCGGGCCGTAATCGTCGGATTCGATGCGGGATTTTTGATGGTCGACGCCGACAGCGACAGCCCAGTATACGCCCAGTCGGTGTAGGAGAGCCCGTGGCCGAACTCGAACTGGACCGTCTGTGCGCCCGCGTCGACGGACTGTCGGGGCGGATAGTCGTCGTAACACTGGGGGACGTGGCCGACGTTGGCCTCCCACGTGAACGGGAGTCGTCCCGACGGATTGTAGTCGCCGAACAGCGTGTCGGCGATCGCGACGCCCGCGTCGCTCCCGGGTTGGCCGGCGAACAGGACGCCGTCGAGACGGTCGAACGTCTCTGCGGTTCCGCGCGGACTACCGGCGAGGACGACGCCGATGAGCGAAACGTCGTCGCCGGTCGCCGCGTCGACGAGCGCCACGAGTTCGCGCTGGGCTGCGGGGAAGCGCATCTTGTCGCGGTCGCCGAAGCCTTCGTTGTGCGGGCCTTCGCCGAGGACGACGACGACAGCATCTGTAGCGGACGCCGCCTCGCGGATTGCACGCTCTTGCGCGTCGGTCACGTCGAAAAAGCCGTTGTCGAAGTTCTCGTAGATGCTCTCGTAGGGCGCGGCCTCGAACTCGGTCGGGACGTGCGTCAGTCGGTCGCCGAGTCGCTCTTTCATCGCACCCTCGACAGTTGTCTGGCGCGGGCGCGGTCCGTCCTCGGTCAGGTCGCCGTCTTCGACGCCCTGCCACCCGAGCGTCCAGCCGCCGTGTTGCATCAGGAACTGGTTCGGTGTTCCGTCCTCGACTCCCGGGCCGGTTAGCAACACCCGTTCGGTCCCCTCGAGCGGCAGTACATCGTCTTCGTTCCTGAGGAGCACCAGCGATTCCTTTGCCAGTTTCGCGGACACGTCCCGTGCGCCGCCGACGAGGGAGCCGATCCGATCCTCCCGGACGAGCGGCTGCTCGAACAGTCCGAGCTCCCGCTTGAGTTCGAGGATGCGACGCACCGACTCGTCGATCCGGTCCTCGGGGACCTCGCCGCTCTCGACGAGGTCGACCGCCGTCTCGATGAACTCGGCCGGGGACACCTCGCCGCCGCACATGTGCATATCCACGCCGGCCGTGATGCCCTCCTTGACCGCCCACCGCCACCCATCGTCCGTGTTCGGACGGTACTCGTGATTGGTAAGCAGGCGCAGGAAATCGTCCCAGTCGCTGACGATCACGCCGTCGAAGCCGTATCGCTCGCGCAACACCGTCGTCAGGACCCATTCGGAGACGTGCGCCGGTTTCCCGTTGACCGCGCCGCTGTTGACCATCACCGTCTTGGCTTCCTCAAGCGCTCGCTCGTACGCCGGTAACTGTCTGGTCCGGAGGTCTCGCATCGACGTACGAGCATGTGCACGATCACTGCCTGTGTTCGGCGTTCCGTAGCCGGCGAAGTGCTTGACCGTCGCCGCGACGCGACCGCTTCGTTCGAACCCGCGCGCACGAGCCCTGGCCAACTTTCCGAGAAGCATCGGATCTTCGCTGTGCCCTTCGAAGTACCGACCCCAGCGCATGTCCCGCAGGATGTCGACCGTCGGTCCGAAGTTCCAGTGACCGCCCATCGCCGCGATCTCCGACCCGGTCTGGACCGCTGCCGCTTCGACCAGGTCAATGTCGCGCGTCGCACCCATGTTGAGCCGCTGGGGAAAACTCGTACAGCCGTCGAGCAGGCCGTTCCCGTGGAGCGCGTCGCCGCCCCAGAGGAACGGAACGCCGTGCTCCGTCTGCTCGATGGCATACCGCTGTAACCCGTTCAGTCCCGCGACGAACTCCTCGCCGTCGAACGTCGGCCCCGACGCGCCGCCGTTGAGGATCGACCCGACGTGCAGGTCCGTAAACAGGGCTCCGACCGTCTCGGGTTCGTCGTGCGTTTCGAACGGATCGTCCGGGTCGAACCCTTCGCCCGCTTCGCCGAGTGCAACCTGGGTCATCTGTCCGACCTTCTGTCTGACCGTCATGGACTCGAGACGGCGTTCGATATCGTCCCTCGTCTCCGGATCGGCGTCCGTCTTCGACTCCCCCGCACCGACCACGGCACTGTTTGCGCCGGTTCCGATTGCCATCGCGCTCGTCGCCTTGACGAACGTCCGTCGTGATGCACCACTGCTACCCCGATCGAATGATCGTTCCGGTGGCATGCCCAGAGACAGCAACTCTCTCCCGAATAACTATTTTCGGACTATCGGCGCTGTATCAGCAGCGTTCTTCGATCAATAACAACGTATCTCGGAAATTACCAACCCTAACTAAACCGGCGGCTCGGCTACCAGTCGAACAGCGACGGGTCGATCCCAGTTACAATCGAAGGGAACGGACGACACACGGCACACAGCACCCGGCAACGGACTCGTCTGCGTGTTTCGACTCTCGTACGAGTTCAGCTGTCGGCTCGACTTACTCGAACTCGCCGCGGAAGGCGATCTCGTCGACCGGCTTGCGGTCGCTCGGCTGTTCGCGCTCCTGGTAGTCCTCGGGAAGCGTCTCGACCGGTGCCCGCTCGCCGACGGCGAACATCGCTTCGACGGCGAACTCCTCGGGTACGTCGAGTTCGGTCGCGGCGCGTTCGTAGTCGAAGCCGGCCATGCCGTGAACGGCGAGATCGCGGCGCGCGCCTTCGAGCGCGAGGTTCTGCCAGGCGGCACCGGTGTCGAAGGAGTGGACCGGCGCGGGTTCGCCGTTGTGGTCGAAGGTCGTCTTCGAGACGATGACGGCGAGAACGGCGGCGTCGCTCGCCCAGGCCCGGTTGCCCTCGCTCAGCAGGTCGACGAACGTGTCCCACTCGTCGTCCTCGCGGGTGGCGTAGACGAATCGCCAGTGCTGGTTGTTGAACGCGGAGGGAGCCCAGCGGGCGGCCTCGAACAGCGGGAGGAACTCCGATTCGTCGAGCGACTCGCCGGTCATCGCGCGTGGCGACCAGCGGTTGACAAACAGCGGGTCGATCTCGTGGTCGGGATCGCGGTATTCGGCGACTTCGTCGTCGAGTTCGTGAGAAACTGAAAGAGACTCTTGCATCGACTCACCCTTGCAACGCCACACACGTATATATTTCCTGATATACGGGTTACCAGGTGACGACTATGTCGTCGGGCCGTGGTTTCATGGCACATACGCGGTGTTGTTTCGCGTTCCACCACCCGGTAAACGTATATGATTCCTCTCCGGCTGTACTCCGTATGGAGTTACCCCCCTTCCAACTGGAGCGATGGCTCGACGAATACGAGTCCGATGCCGACGTGATGCTCGCCGAAAGCGGCGTTCGAAGCCTTCCCGCCGACCGGTTCGACCTCGACGTCGGCGAACTCGGTTACGTCATCCCGACCGACGGCTCGCCGGCATTCCGCGCCGAAATCGCCGAGCGCTACGGACGCGACGACGAGGAAGTCGTCCTCACCTGCGGCACGCAGGAGGCGGACTACCTCACGTTCATGGCGCTCTTGGACGAGGGGGATCACAGCGTTGTCGTCTCGCCGACCTACCAGTCGCTCACGAGCGTCCCGGCCGCCGTCGGCGACGTGACCGAGGTCCGAACCGAGCCGCCAAACTGGGACCTCTCCGTCGACGCGGTCGCGGACGCAATGGCCCCCGATACCCGGCTCGTCGTCCTCACGAATCCGAGCAACCCGACCGGCAAGTACCTCGGACCGGAGACGCTGCAGGCGCTGTACGACCTCGTCGAGGAGAACGACGCATATCTTCTGGTCGACGAGGTGTATCGGATGCTCGCCGACGATCCGCATCCCCCGGCCGCGGCGCTCGGGCCGCGAGCGATCTCGACCGCCGGCGTCTCGAAATCCTACGGCCTCACCGGCGCGCGTCTCGGCTGGGTCGTTGCGAACACTGAACTCGCGGACGCGGTCCGAAAGTGGAAGGACTACACGACGATTTCGCCCCCGATTCTGGGACAGCACATCGCTCAGCAGGCGCTCGGCACAGCGGAGGACGACATCCTCGATGCAAACCGCGCCCACGCGAAGGCCAACCGGGACCGCGTCGCCGAGTTCATCTCTCGCTACGATTTAGCGTGGTTCGAACCGACGGGCGTCAACGGGTTCCCGACGATTCCGGACGGATTCGAGAACGGAACCGAGTTCTGTCGATCGCTGTTCGAGGCCGAGCGCGTCGTCCTCGCGCCCGGCGACGTCTTCGGCTACCCCGATCGATTCCGGATCGGCTTCGGACTCCACACCGCTGAACTCGAGGCGGGACTCGAGCGGGTCGGGCGGCACATCGAAACCCGCGGCTGACGAGTCGCGCACACGGCGGATTCGCGTCGTGCTGAGGCCGCCGGGGGTCACCGCCGAGAAACAGCCAGAAAACGCCGCGAAACCGTCGGCTCAGTCGTCGGCGGGCGTCGGCGCGCTGCGCTCGATATCGAGTTCACCTGCGTCGAGGGCGGCTTCGACGTTGCGCGCGGCCTCGACCATGTTCGCCATCTTGCCATAGGCGACCTCGCGGGGCAGCAGTTTCACGCCGCAGTCCGGCGAGACGACCAGTTGTTCCGGCGGGACGACCTCCAGTCCCTTCTTGATATTCTCCTCGATCTGCTCGACCGACTCGACCTCGGCGACGTGGGCGTCGGTGACGCCAAGTGCGAGGTCTTTCGTGAACTCGGGGTCTTTGAAGACGTCGAGCTGTTCGTAATCGCCGTTCGCGAGTTCGAGGTCGAACTCGTCGACGGGGAACTCGAGAATTTCGGGGTAGATGCGCGAGTAATCCCCGTAACAGACGTGCAGGCCGATGCGGACCTCCTCCGGGATGTCGGCGACGATGCGCTCTAGGGCCTCGCCGACGATGGCGTGATCGTCCGGCGTCGTCGCGAGCGCCGGCTCGTCGATCTGAATGTACCGTGCACCCGCCTCGACGAGCTTTTCGATCTCCTCGTTGACGAGATCGGCGAGGTCGTAGGCGAGTTCCTCGTCATCGTCGTAGGCCTCGTTGAACGACCAGTTGGCGAGGGTGTACGGACCGGTGATCGGTACCTTCACCGGGCGGTCGCTGGCCGCCGCGGTGAACTCGTACTCGTCGACCAGCCAGGAGTCGTCGTACTCGACTTCCGAGACGACGGAGGGCTTGTCGAAGTAGTTGTGCCCCCAAACCTTGACCGGGCCGTTGAACTCGTAGCCCTCGATCCGGTGGGCGAAGAACTCGACCATCTCGTTCCGGCGCATCTCGCCGTCGACGACGGCGTCGAGACCCGCGCGTTCGTGTTCCGCGGTGATGAGTCGGGCGGCGTCGTCCTTAGCTTCCTGCCAGTCCTCGGCGTCGAACTCGTGATCGTCATCCTGGTAGAGTTCTTTCGCGCGGTTGAGCCACTTGGGCTTTGGATAGCTGCCGACGACGGTCGTCAGCAGGAAGTGGTCGGTGTCGTGGTCGTCGGATCGGAACTGGTCTTTGTTCTCGTTGACGGGTGTGTGTGGGCTCATGCGGCTTTCACCTCGGCGAGTTCGGCGGCTTCGGCAAGGGCGGCGAGTTTCGCCTCGAATTTGGCGTAGGGGAGGTAGAACGTCTCGGTGTTCGTCGTCAGGTAGACCGTCTCGAACGCGGAGACGGGCAGTTGGTCGTAGATCCAGTCGACGCGCTCGCGGATCGCTTCGGGATCCTCGACGAGCGTGTTCTGGCCGTCGGCGAGGCCGAGCGAGATGTCGTCGGTCGTGCCGTACTCCTGAATGTTGTACAGGTTGTCCTCCTGGTTCGCGACGAAGTCGAAGCCGACTGCATCGATGTCGGCGTCGAGGAGGTGGGCGTAGACCTTCTCCTCGAGTGCGCCCCAGTAGGGCTGGACGACGACGTCGGCGTCGACCGCGCCCGCAACCCGATCGATCGCCTCGCTCGCGCGCTCGTCGACACCGTCTTCGGGTGCGTGTTCGACCAGCGAGGGCTCGAGCAGGAACAGTGTCTCGTGCTCGGGGAAGGCGTCCGCCTCGGCTTCGAGGAAGTCCGCAATCGCATCCAGGAACGCGGCCTCGTCGCCGTAGTGTTCGTCGGTCGCCAGGTCAGCGAGCGAGTAGGGGCCGGGCAGGACGGCCTGCAGGTCGTCGCCGTCCGCGAGTTCAGCGGCCGTCTCGAGTTCGGTTGCCACGTCGCCGGAGAAGTCCAGGTCGTCGGTGACGACGGGTTCGCGGTAGAAGTTGTTGTTGTCGTAATAGCGGACGATGCCGCGGGTTTCGACGGCGTCGTGGACGGCGAGGGGGTGGGCGAGCATGTCGTCCCAGCGAAGTTGGCCCTCAACGATGCGGTCGAGGTCGGCGTCCTGCTGTCCCTCGATCACCTCCTCGCGGGCGTCCTCGTAGGCGGCGGCGATTTCGTCGTCCTCGTCGCCGCTGATGAGGTCGTGTTTCTGGTGGCCCTTGAGATCCGAGAGGTCGTCTTTCGCCCAATCCGGGAGCGGAAAGAGCCCCGGTGTGGTCGAAACGTACTCAGTCATCGTGGTTCCGGATAGGCTATACCGACGCTTAATATTTTCCATCCATATTAATACACGGTAGTAATTGTTCGGATGCGGGTGGGGGAGTTTGCACGGGTGACGAGACGGGCACAGACGGGATGGCTGGTAACGAAGTGAGAGAAGGAAGAGGATTCAGACGAACTCAAAGAGCAGTACTCCACACCCGACGATGAGGGCTGCGCCGAACGCACCGGCGAACGGCACGTCCTCGTTTGCTGCATCGACACCCTGTGTGAGGATATACACACTCCAGAGGACGACGGCAAGCGGGAGAACGACGTTGCTGAGCGTCGACGATGTCTGTGAGAGGAACTCGGTTCCGGTCGCGAGTTCAGCGGGTTCGAGATCCGTGAACGTATTCGTCGTGGTTCCCTCAGCGGTGACGAGTGCGAGGGTCACCAACAATGATGCTCGTCAGGAGAGACAGGGCAAAGACGCCCAGCGAAAGTGGCAGCGGGTCGTCAGTTTTGGCGAAGTATTGACCGGGAAACAGGAGGGGTGTTCTCGGTGGCACGGATTCCAATCATTAGTGACACGACAAATGAATTTCGAAAGGCTACAACCTGTAAGAAATTTCGGATGTTATAGTTTCAGTGTTTGGAGGATGTCCCAACTCGGAACAGTAGTGCCAGCCAGTGGCGATCCGGGCGGTCGGCTACTGGAGTAATGTGAGCACCGTCAGCGTCTCGAAGGGGAACGACTCGTCGGCGATCGCAACGGCGCTGAATCCTTCCACTCCCGCTCGCTCGACCACCTCGTCGACGCCAGTGAGGCTGCTGACGAGCAGGTAGACGACACCGTCCGGGTCGAGTACCCGTCCGACCGATGCGAGAAACGGGTCGATGACGGCCCGGCCGTCCTCCCCGCCCGAGAGGGCGTGTTCCATCCAGTCGTCCCACTCGTTGTCGGGGTCCGTCGGCAGGTACGGCGGGTTGAACAACACGGCGTCGAACGCGTCGTCGGCGAACGGCGAGATGAGGTCGGCTCGGACCGCCTCGACGCCCTCGCGTCGCGCCTGTCCCACGGCGTGTGGGTTCAGATCCGATGCGATTACGCGCGCGTTCGTCTCGTCGGCGACGCGGCTGGCAACGTACCCCGATCCGGTCCCGACCTCGAGCACGGTCGTGTCGGGCCGGTCCCGCGTCCGCTTCCCGAGGTGGTCACACGCCGATTCGGCGAGGAGTTCGGAATCCTCGGCGGGCTGATAGACGTCAGTTTCGACGCCTCGTTGGTCTTTCAAATCCATGGTCACTGCTCCTCCGGCGAGGTCATCTGATACTCCCGCGATGCCGTGTCGGTCGTCTTCGACGTGTTATCACCATCGCCGATCCGAACAGTGGTCTGTTCGCGACTCGAGAGTTCACGCTGGGGGTACGGAATCCCGATGTCTTCGTCGTCGAAGGCTTGCTTGATGGCGTTGATTGCGGCCGTCTGTGCCTGCCAGCGGCGTCTGGCACTCGGCTTGTCGATCCAGAAGCGAACGCCGAGGACGATCGACGAGTCGCCGAATCGCTTGGTGACGACCTGCGGGCCGGGTGCAGAGAGGGTCAACTCGAGTTCGTCGACGGTCGATTCGGCGAGTTCGGTGGCGCGTTCGATGTCGGTTTCGTAGTCGACGCCGACCTCGACCTCGATGCGGAGGCGGCCGCGTCGCGAACGGTTCGTCACCGTCCCCGCGGAGATGACGTCGTTGGGGATCATGATGTACTCGCCGTCGAACGACCGAATTCGGGTATTGACGATGGAGATGTCGGTGACGATCCCTTCCTCGTTCTCGACTTCGATCCAGTCGCCGATCTCGAAGGGGCGGGCGAACATCAGGACGAATCCGGCCAGGACGGTCCCGAGGGTCTGTCTGGCGGCCATACCGACGACGATACCGAGGAAGCCGGCACCGACGAGGAGGCTGCCGAGATCGTCGACCCAGACGCCGAGGATCACGATGAGCGCGATCGACCAGACGATCACCTGCGTGAGTCGGCGAGTGATCTCCCGCTGGTGGTCGGTCACGGCCGAAGCGGAGTCGAGGACCTCCTCCAGGACACGTCTGAGAAACCGGACGACGATGAACGTGCTGACGAGGAGGATAAACGAGATGATAACCTGTGCGACGACTTCGCCGCCGATATCGAGTTCGCTGTAGAGTCTGTGGACCTCGCTCGTCTGGCCCCAGACGCCGAGGACGACCGATAGCGACAACACACAGGTCCCTGTCAGGACGACGGTCGACGCAATATCCCCGTAGAGCGGCCGACTCCGCTCGCAGATCCACTGCTGGAGTCGCCGGTAGGAGAGTAACACGGCCAGCAACAGGCCGGCCGCGACGACCGTCACGAGGACCTTGAGTTCGGTCGCCTCGAACGTGTCCGCGAGCCAGTCGAATCCAGGCCCCGATCCGGTTCCGAGAAGCCCCACATCTACAACCATAGGATGCTCGTCTCTGATTCTCTCGTCACCGAAGGTTTGAGTATCCGTCGGTCAGTTCGTTTCGCGCCCGATTTGGACACAACTCGTGACTATCCGTTCGGCCTACTCGTCCCCGCCCTCGGGCGCGCCAACGTCGCTCGCGAGTTCAGCGAGCGCTGCGAACTCGGCGGGTGCCATCGCGTCGGCGCGTTTTTGAAGCAGGTCGTCGTCGGCTGCGTCGACAACCATCTCGGGAGCGTCGAGTCCGGAGATGTGGGCCGTGTTTCGGATCGCGTTTCGAATCGTCTTCCGGCGCTGGGTGAACAGCGCCTTGACGAACCGGAGAAAGAAGTCCTCGTCGGCGACTTCGTAGTCGGGCTCACGGGGACACAATCGCACGACTGCACTTTGGACCGCCGGCGGCGGCGAGAACGCCTCCTTCGGAATCGACTCGACAAGTTCGGCGTCGGCGTAGTGCTGAGTCGATACCGATAGCCGGCCGTACTCAGACGTGCCGGGCTCGGCCACCATCCGCTCGGCGAACTCCTGTTGGAACATCAAGACGAGCGGCCGTCCCTCCGGAAGCAAGCGAAACGTGATCTCGCTCGAGACGCCATAGGGAAGGTTCGACACCGACGCCGTGAACTCGGGGAGGTCGACCTCGAGCGCGTCGCCTTCGATCACGGTCAGTCGCCCGGCATCGATCTCGTCGCTGAACTCGGTGCGGAGGAAGGATGCGAGTTCGCTGTCGCGTTCGACGACGGTGACCTGGTCGGTTTCGGTGCCGAGTTCGAGGAGGCGATCGGTGAGTGCGCCGGTGCCGCCGCCGATTTCGAGGAGGTGGCTGGTGTCGATGGTGTCGGGAGCGGTCTCGGTCTCGGTTGCGGTCGCGGTTTCAGTGGGAGTTGTGGTGGCCTCGGTACCGGTACGGGTGGTTCTCTCGGGATCGCAGTCCGTCAGATAGGTTGGCAGTCGGTCGAGGACGCGGTCGTCGACGAGAAAGTGTTGATCGCGGTCCGGATCGCCGCGGACGCCTGCGCGGGCGATCAGTCCGTCTGGATCTCTCATTGCTGGCGCTATGGGGAGAGATGGTGTAAACGCACCGTCTCGAGTCCGGGTCGGTTTCCGTTCGCCGATGTGCTCGGCAATGAGAATGAATCCTCGTTGTTTTACCCTCCCGCGCAAATGTAGGTGTATGAGTTTGGATGTGGAGGATGAGCCGATCGAAATTTTGCTCGTTGAGCCCAGTCCTGGTGACACTCGGCTCTTCACGGAATCGTTCAAGGATGCAAGCCTTACGAACAGCGTGCATACGGTTTCGGACGGGGAAGAAGCACTGGATTTCGTTCATCAGCGCGATGCCTACAGCGACAAGCCACAACCCGATCTCATCCTACTTGAACCGCAATTGCCGGGGACGAGCGGGTTCGATGTCCTGTCTGAACTAAAAAACGAGGAGGCGTTGTGCGACATTCCGGTCGTCGTTCTGACGAGTTCTGATGTGGGGGAGAAGATCGTCAAGTCACACGATATTGACGCGGAACACTATCTCCAGAAGCCGGTCGAGTCGGACGACTTCATCGAGTTCGTTCAGTCGGTCGAGAACTTCTGGTTGACAATCGTACAGCAGACGACGCCGACGCAGGAGCAGGGGTGAGCTGACGTCCCGAGAGGCCGCTTTCAGGGTGAGAGCGGGTGAGTGGGGAAGGGTGAAGGGTGGAAGTCGTCAGTGGTTCGTCAATGGTTCTGTTCCTGTTCGTGGCGACCGACGAACGTCTGGTATTTGAGATCCTCGTCGCGCAGTTCCTGGATGATGCGTTCGACGATGATCTCGTCGGGATCGTGGAGACCGGAGACGCGTTCTGACAGTTCCTCGAAGCTCTCGAAGGGTTTTCGCTTTCGTTCGTCGAGGATGCCGTTGCGGAGTTTCTTCCCGATCCCGGGCAACAGGTTGAGTTGGTGGAGTCGGAGCGTAATCGGCTGGGCGTCGTTGTAGAAATCGACGAAGCGCTGTTCGTCTTCCTCGACGAGGTCGGCGACGACGTATTCGAGTTCGGACTGTGCTCCGGAGGAGAGGGCATCGTACTCGACGCGGTTGGCTTCGGTGACGATATCGCGTTCGGCTGCGGGTTCGATGGCGACTTCGCTGCCGATGGTGAGGCGTTCGTCCTCGTCGAAGGCGACTTCGTAGAGGCGAAAGTCAGTGGTGTCGAGTGCGTACCCGGCGGGTGACTTCGCGTACTGCGGTCGGCCGTCATCGGAGAGCCCGTGTGCGAGGTAGTCCAACACGACTGCGCGCCGAACGTCCGTCCCGTCGCTATCGACTTCGCTCATTGTCATGTGATACGGGGACGGCGTACTTAAAGAGTCGGCCCGCTTTCAGGCGTATTGTGCGACGACATTCAGAATGTCGTCGAGTTCGTCTCCGGACAGCGAATACCGTTGCTGTGCGTACACCGATCGGAGTTCGTCCCGGTTGCGCGGGAGGAGGTTGGCGATTTTGTACGCCGTGGCTTCGTCGACTTTCTCCAGGTCCTGGAGGTCGTCGACGAGGGTCTGTGCCTCCTCTGGCTCGAGGACGGTGAACTGGTTGACGTGGTCGATCGCCCGAGCGAGTTCGTAGGGCAGTTCGCGGTCCTCGTCCAGTGCGCGGTCGGCTTCGATGTCGGCGAGCAGCTCCTTCGTTTCCGAAACCGTCAGGAACTCCTCGTCGACGATCTCTTTGAAGATCGTCATTGTACGTGTACGTTGTACCGACGGTTCAGACGCGCTCTTCGGAGCGATCCTGGGCGCGCATGTGCGCTGCGGTGACGATGAGCGTCTTGTTCTTGCCACCGTCGTTGATCTCGACTTTGAAGGCGTCGCCCTGCGTCCCGACGACTTCGCCGGTGTGACCGTCGAAGCGCGGGTGGAAACGACCCTTGTGGATGCTTGGGTCGATCTTCAGGTGGACTTTCTCGCCGACCTCGTAGTCCTGAATCGCTCGCTGTGGCGGCGACGCACCGCGGTCTCGCGGATCGTTGGATAATTTGTTCCGGGTTCCCTGACGAGGGCCATTAGATTTCGGCATAGTCGTACGACCGTCTTGACCGGTGATGGTTATAAAACGCACGTCTTCCGCTCCGCTCGGTCGTCACTGACACGGGCCACCGATGGCGGCGCGAACCGGTCGTCACCGGCGCGGGTCCGCAACAATAATCCGCGCAGGCAACACGTACCGCAGTATGGATACCGACGACGATCAGTTCCGGATCGAAACGCGGTCGATTCACGCCGGCCAGGACCCCGACGAGGAGACGGGCGCGCTGATGACGCCCATCCACGCGAACTCGACGTACGAGCAGGACGCGCCCGGCGACCACCGGGGCTACGAGTACTCCCGGACCGGCAACCCGACGCGAACCGATCTCGAAGCCAACCTCGCGAGCCTCGAAAACGCCGAGTACGGCCGCGCGTTCGCGAGCGGAATGGCCTCGATCAACACCGTCCTCAACCTGCTTTCGGCGGGCGACCACGTCGTGACGGGCAACGACGTCTACGGTGGTACCCACCGCATCTTCACGCAGGTGTACGAGGACTACGACATCGAGTTCAGCTTCGTCGATATGACTGACCTGGACGCGATCGACGCTGCGTTCCGGGACGAGACGGAACTACTGTGGCTCGAGACGCCGACGAACCCGCTCCTGTCGATCGTCGATATCGAGGGCGCGGCCGAGATCGCCCACGACCACGACGCGCTCTGTGCGATCGACAACACCTTCGCCACGCCGTATCTCCAGCAGCCGCTCGACCTCGGGGCGGATATCGTTTCGCACTCGCTGACCAAGTATCTCGGCGGCCACTCGGACGTGGTCGGCGGCGCGCTGCTGACCGACGACGAAGCACTCGACGAGCGCTTTGGCTTCTACCAGAACTCCGTGGGCGCGACGCCCGGCCCCTTCGAATCGTTCCTCGTCCTCCGAGGGACCAAGACGCTCCCCGTCCGGATGGAACGCCACTGCGAGAACGCCCGTGCCGTCGCCGAGTGGCTCGACGAGCAGCCGGCTGTCGAACGCGTCTACTACCCGGGTCTCGAATCCCATCCCGGCCACGAAATCGCCAGCGAACAGATGCGCGACTTCGGCGGCATGCTGAGCTTCGAACTCGACGCGAGCTTAGAGGAGACGAGCGAAGTCGTCTCGAACACCGAGGTGTTCACGCTCGCGGAGAGCTTAGGCGGCGTCGAGAGCCTGATCGAACAGCCCGCCCCGATGACCCACGCCACCATTCCGCGCGAGGAGCGCATCGAGGCCGGACTCACTGATGGACTCGTCCGCGTTTCGGTCGGAATCGAACACGTCGACGATCTGATCGCCGATCTCGACCAGGCGATCGAGTCGGCGCTCCGATAACTCGCGGTCGACGCAGGTGCATTCGCCTCAGGTCGCGTTTCGAGTCGCGATATGTGACCGCAGGATCGTCTCGAATCCATCGAGATAGCCAGCCAGATCAACGCTTTCGAGTGACTTCTCGAACCGCGCTGCGTCGGCACACTCCACGCGCCACTGATCGAGGAAATACTCTTCGACGGTCGAGCTCTCGATTGCGCGAACGACCGCGCGGAGCGCGTCGGGATTCGGATCGGTACCGAGAGCCCGCAGTTCGGTCGCGGGGACGACGTTCGTTTCGACGGCGCGAACGACGACACCAGAGCTGTAGTCGCCCTCGCCGAGTTCACGTTTCCAGGTGGCGAGCCAGTTGCCGATCCGAGCCATCCGCTGGGTTCTGTCGAGGGCCTGCCGGAGCGAAGACAACTCCTGGACATCGAACGTCGGCGCGTTCGCCAGATCGGTGTCGGCGTGGACGAACACCATCATGTTGTAGGCGTCGTATCGCCAGAGTTCGTGCTCCGAGACGAGTTCAGGGCTGTGGTTTGCGAGGGCGGAGTACTCGATCGCGGCGAGAACCTGACGCACGTCGAAACGGAGTTGCTCGCTGAACTCGTGTGCGCGCGGGCTGTCATCGTATAGCCTTCGAAAGCAATTCCAGACGTCGATTCCGAACCGGACGATTTTCCCGTCGACGGCGGGATGGGACGGATCCGCGTGCTGGTGATCGAAGGGGACGTTCGCCAGTTCGGCGAACGTTTCGCGGTCGCCGTGGCGTTCGGCGACGTCGTCTGCGACGGTGATGAACAGCGTCGAGAGGAGTTTTGCGATCCGAACCTGTCGCGTCCGATCGGTGTCGACACAGGAGAGCCGAAAGGCCGGGAAAGCGTTGTAGAGCCAGTCCCACTGCGCTTGGTCACGATCTGCGACGACGTCGTCGTATCGCTCGAGTAACTCGGAAAGGGAGTCGGGAAGCGACTGCCGAGCGACGTCGATAGGGTCAGTTTCGATATCGAGTGTCGGGAACTCGTGGTCGTCGTCACGGTCGGGTTTGGTTCCGATGGCAGCTGTGTAGCGCTCGCCGTCCTGATCGCCCATGGTATTTCCACTAAGAATACCCGTAAATTGGTTGTGTTTCTGTCGTTTCGTCCGCCGCTCCGACCCCGTATCCATATTATCGGAGAGCGAGTAGTTCCGCGAACGATGACGAACGATCCCGGGTTGCATGCACTCCCGAGCACGGTCGAGTTCGGCGGACGCGAACTGACGATTACCCCAGCGGTCGTCGAGACCGAACGCGGGTTGGTCCTGTTCGATGTCGGTCCTGCCGATTCCGGGGCTGTGAACGCGCTCGAAACGCATTTGCGGTCGCTCGAGTACGATCTGTCAGATATCTGGCTGGTCGTCCTCACGCACCACGACGGGGACCACGCCGGCGCGCTCGTGACGCTGCTCGACCGGACCGACGCGGTCGTTGCGGCCCACCGCGAGGAGGTCCCCTATATCACCGGTGATCGGGCTCCGATCAAGAGCAGCGGCGACCGGTATCCGCCGGTTGCGGTCGACATCGCGCTCTCGGCCGGCGTCCGATTCCCAACGCTCGCCGGGCCGATGGACGTTCTCGAGACGCCCGGTCACACGCCCGGCCACATTTCGCTTTACTTCCCCGAAAGCGCATTGCTCGTTGCCGGCGATGCCCTCGTCGCAGACCGCGAGGCTCCCCTTTCGGGTCCCAAGCCGCGGTTCACGGCCGACATGGACCGGGCGCTCGAGTCAGTCGCTGAACTCGGGACACTCGAAATCGACCACACGCTGTGCTATCACGGCGGCTACGTCGAACAGGGTGCCGAACGCATTCGAGAAATCGCAGCCGCGGCGCGCGAGTAGTCGGTAATCGCTTCCACAGCGCTGCACTCGTTATTCCGTGACGACGTGGCCCTCGAGATAGTTCCGAGCCGTGTCGTTCGTCGCGGGCGTTCGCTTGCGAAACGTCAGTACTCGATCCCCGTCCTCGCGACGGTCGTCCTCGATGTCTATCTCGAGTCCCTGGCCGCGAAGGTGGGTGAGAAGGACGTCGATCGTCTCGGGACTGGCACGCACCGTGTGGCGCTCGCCAACCGTCCCGCCCTCGTCGATCGTCGCGATGGTCTCTCGCATCGACAGCAGTATCGCCTCCCCGAGTTCATGAGCGCGCTGCCGGGCGGCCTCATCCGACTCGTCCCACTCGACGGTCTGAAACCCCTCCCGGATGAGTCGTCGGAACATGAACGGCCGCCCGTAATCGAACGGCAGCGAGAACGCGTACGCGAGGTCCGATTTCGTCGACGCCGAGGTCGTGTACTTCAACTGGGTCCGCCCGTCGGGCGATTTCATCACGACGCCCTCGCGGTGCTGTGCGTCCAGGTCGCGGATACACGCATCGACCGTCTCAGGCGCATCGTCGACCGCGACGAACTCGAACAGCGGCGTCTGCGGGATTTCGAAGCGCTCGTAGCGCGCCCGCCGTTCCTGGACCGGCAGTGGGTCACCTGTTTCGCGGTCGCGCCAGTCGAACGCACGAAACGCAATGGAGTCGACGCCCGGGTAGTCGTGTGCCGTGTAGGGGTTTTCGGGGCCGATCATCTCGCCACAGACCATCGCCATCGGGTATGCATCGAACACGTCGGCGAGATCGACCAGTCGGTCGAGCATCCGCGTCGTGAACGGACAGACCATTCCGCTCCTGGAGAACGCGAGCACGTCGCCGTCGATTCGTGCGACGCGGACGTTATAGCCGTTTAACTTCTCTTCGACTGCGATTCGATCGTACTCGTCGAACTGCGTCGGAACGCCGGTCGAGAGAACGAGCGTTCGCGGCACCTTCGGAAACCCGCGGACGACTTCGCCGTCGATCAACACCGTCCCGCGTTCGATCCCGCGACGGGCATCCGGGAGGTGACGGTACTCCTGGCCGTCGTAGTTTCGCTCCTCGAGGTGCGGTTCGAGGCCCTCGAAAGCGGCTTCATCGATCCCGAGCGCTCGATGATACTGAGACGCGAACTCGTCCATCGGTACTGCTACGTGGCGAACCCAAATAGAAGCGTGCGAACCGTTCGGATCGGCCGAACTACCACTGCGGTAGAAAATCACTCGCGAACGACGGCGTCGAACCGGCGACCCGTTGCAGTTCTCTTTTCACTCTCGTTCGTTCCCGCTCCAACTCTCCAGAAGCGACGAGTTCAGGTGGAGCCGATGAGAGCGTGACTGGAGCCCGACCGGAGTCCGACGAAAGACCGATCAGAGGAACCGGAACGTTTCCAGATTCTTCGGTGCGAAGGTCCGCATGTTGTAGTCGTGGTAGAGCGCCGAGGAGAGGTCCTGCGCCGAGCGTTCGTCGCCGTGAACACAGAGTACCTTCTCGGGGCGGGGATTCATCGTCTTGACGAAGTTCTCGAGTCCCGCGCGGTCGGCGTGGCCGGAGAACCCGTCGACGGTGTCGACGTCCATGTTCAGCGTGAGCGTCCCGCGACTGTTGTCAGAGCCCATTGCGCCGACTTCGCTGGTCGGAATCTCGTCCCAGCCGTTCTGGATGCGTCGGCCGAGCGTTCCCTGCGCCTGGTAGCCGACGAAGACGAGCGTCGAATCCGGGTCGGGACCGATGTGGCCGAGCCAGGACATGATCGGCCCGCCGGTGACCATCCCCGACGTCGAGAGGATGATACAGGAGTCGCCGTCGGCGACGTCCTGGCGCTCCTCCTCGCCGCCGTCGATGTGGTTGAACTCGTCGGCGAGGAAGGGATTTTCGTCGTCGTGGAAGATACGGTCTCGGAGGTCGTCTCGCAGATATTCGGGGTAGGTGGTGTGAATCGCCGTCGCCTCCCAGATCATGCCGTCGAGGTGGACCGGCATGGAGGGGATGTCGCCCTCGCGCATGGCCTCTTCGAGGACGAGCATGAGCTCCTGGGACCGGCCCACTGCGAAGGCGGGGATGACGACCTTGCCGCCCTGCTCGTAGGTCTCGTTGATGACCTCCTTGAGTTTCTCCTCGGAGTCCGCCTGGTCGGTCTGGTAATCGTTCCGACCGCCGTAGGTCGACTCGAGGACGAGCGTTTCGACGCGCGGGAAGTCGTTGACCGCGCCGTTGAACAGGCGGGTGTCCTCGTAGTGAATGTCGCCGGAGAACGCGACGTTGTAGAGTCCGTCGCCGATGTGGAAGTGCGAGACGGCAGAACCGAGAATGTGGCCGGCGTTGTGCAGCGTGAGTTTGACGTCCGGCGCGATGTCCGTCACGTCCCCATATTCGAGGGGGATGCAGTGTTTGATCGCCTCGCGGACCATCTCGGAGTCGTACGGTGGCGTGCGCCCCTCCTTTGCGGCGACATCGAGGTAGTCGAGCGTGAGCAGCCCCATCATGTCCCGCGTGGGCTCGGTACAGTAGATCGGGCCGTCGTAGCCGTACTTGAACAACAGCGGGATGAACGCAGAGTGGTCGAGGTGGGCGTGCGTGAGCACGACCGCGTCGATCGTCTCCGGACCAGCGCCGAACGCCTCGGGCGCGTGCAGGTACGGCACCTCGCCTTCCGCACCCGGCTTGTCACCGCAGTCGACGAGGATGCGCGTCTCCGGCGTCGAGAGGATAAAGGACGCGCGGCCAACCTCGCGACAGCAGCCAAGCGTCGAGATGCGTACGTACTCGTCGTCGGACATCTCCTCGCGGTGGATCTGCCGGCCGACCTTCTCTAGGATGTCCCGGCGCTCGTCGCGCTCCTGCTTGAGGAAACTTCGAACGTTCGAGACCGTCGAGGACTCGATCGGCGGCGTCCGAACGACCTCGGGCGTCCAGCCGACGTTCTTCGTAATGTCGCGCAGCGTCGACCCGTGGCGGCCGATCACCATCCCCGGCTTTTCGGCCTCGATGACGACCTCGCCGGTATCGGCGTGGAAGTCGAGGTCCGTGACGCCCGCGTCCTCCGGGATCACCTGCATGATCTCCTCGCGGGCCTCGTTCGGCCGCGAGAGGACGCTCGGATCCGGTCGAACGGTGATCCGCTTGCGAAGCTTACTCGCAAGCTTTCGGATGAGGTCACCCTGTTGGGCAAACTCCTTGGGATCGCGCGTATAGACGACCAGTTCCGGGCCTTCGTACTTCACCGAGGAGACCGAGATATCACTCGGTAACTCGCTCGTGATCTCTGCTTGCAAATCGTCGAGTTGCTGCTCTACAGTACTCATAATCGCCAGATGTGGCTTGCGTGAACTCGTCGCCCGGGAGTATGATCCGGGAAGTCGCTGTCACAGCCGTCCGATCCACCCCACGCCACTGTCGAACTCGTGTGGGTGAGTGGTGAGACCGATACCGACAGAGACACCAACGACGGAACCGACGACACCGCCGCCAATAGCGACACCACGGTCCGCTCCCGTGAGACAACGCAGTCTGCGTCGTATCTCGGATCATTCGCTGTGACATCGTCCCATGACGAACATACTCCCAGGTCGGTTATCCTGGTCACTGCGGGAAGATTCCAGGGAGAACCCGCTTACCCGAGGCTATTCTTTGCGTGGTATAAAAGCCTTCGCAAAATCCAGGATGACGCCACCCGTAGTAGGCGTATGCACCTCACACCGGCCCGCGTCGCCGACGAACGAGACTGGATTCGCACCCGCGACGATACCATCGTCCCGCTCATCAACGACATCCGCGACGACCTCGGCACCCACTTTGATACCGATGTCGATCACGTCACGACGTCCCAGTACCAGCAGGCCGTCGACACCGTCTTCGCGGACGGCGACCTCGCCGTCAACGTCGCCGCCATGGTCGCACTGCTTCGTGAACTCGACGTCCAGGACGACTACCCCGGCTTCGTCGTCGACGAACTCCTCGGTCGCGAACTCGCTGCAACCATCGCCGGCACGCAGCCCTTGCGAACGCTCGGCGAGGCGACCTTCCACTACGCGGATATTCACGTTCACGGCGACCCGGACCAGAACGCGGGCCTCGACGACCTCGACGCTGCCCTCGCGGCCGGCTTTCAGGAGCGACTCCCGGGCTGGGACTGGACCGAACGCGACAGTCCGTTTCGCGTCGAGTGAGGCGACTTACTCGCTCGAGTTCGAGTTCGTCTCGCCGTCCGATTCGGACTCCTCGTCCGTCTCCGAGTCCGTGCCCGTCGTCGATTCGTTCTCGCCGCCGCTTTCGCCGTCGTTCCCGCTCTCGCCGTCCGAGTCGCCATCGGACGCGGACTCGTTTCCAGTCCCGTTCGCGCCCTGTCCCTGGGCCTGCTGGAGGACGAGTTCGTATTCCGAGCCGGGAAGCAGCGCGTCAACCTCCTCGGCGCGGAGCAACTCGACGAGGCGGTCGTCGGGGCCGTCGACGAGGAACGCGCCCTGTTCGGCGACGGCCGCCTCGAGCGAGACGTCGTCGTCTTCGAGCATCGCCGACTCGAACTCGGCGGAGCGCTCCTGGAACAGCTCGGTTTGTCGTTGTTGGTACAGAGTCTCCAACTCCTGTCGGGTCGCGTCCTCGCCGGCTTCGTCCCTGACCTCCTGCTCGAGCGCGACGAGGTCCTCTCGGGCGGGCTGAACGGAGGCGGTGATCCCGTCGGCCGGATCGATATCAGGCTCCATGCCGGTTTCGAGTTCGAACTCGGAGTCCCCATCGGACTCGTTTTGTAGCATATCGAACTGGCTACAGCCCGCGAGCGATGTCGTCGCGCCGACGCCGGTCAGTTGCAGGACGCGGCGTCGCGTTGTGAAATCGGTCACGGGTCAGTAATGGGCGAACGAACGGAAGAACCCCTCGCAACCGCTTGGCGCTGTGCGGGTGCCGCTCGGTTGAACTGCACTCGGCGCTCGCCTCGAAGTCGGTCGCGGCGCTTTTATCCGCAGCTTCGCTAGAAGTCGGCAGTGACCCACAGCCAGCAGGACCAGGAGTTACACGCTGTGACGCTCGAACAGCCCACGCTTGCGGCCGCCTGCGACGCTATCGCGGACGGAATCGACCGCGAAGCGCTCGTGACGGTCTTCGGTCGCTGCACCGTCGAATACGACGGCCGGGCCTCGAGCACGCTCGACGCCGGCGACCGCCACGTCATGCTCAAACCGGACGGTGCTGCGCTCGTCCACACCGACGAGGGCCAACAGCCGGTCAACTGGCAGCCGCCGGGCTGCGACCACGAGGTCTTCTGCGAGCAGCGAGACGCCGATGCCGACCGGAGCGACGCCGCCGAGACTGCGGGAGGGACAGCCACGGAAACGGAAACGGAAACGGAGATCCTCACCCTCGAAAGCGTCCGTTCTACGCCCGACGAACGCCTCCTCGTGCGCTTTCGGAACGTCCTGCAGGTATCCGCGTTTTCGGGCACCGACGAAACCGAACTCGCCCTCTCTGGAACGGAAGAGGATCTCCGCCAGCGGCTCCTCGACGAGCCCGACCTCCTCGAGCCCGGGTTCACGCCGCTCGCGACCGAGCGCGACACGGCCGCCGGCGCGATCGACATCTACGGCGAGGACGACGCGGGCCGCACGGTCGTCGTCGAACTCAAGCGCCGTCGCGTCGGCCCCGATGCGGTGAGCCAACTCCGACGGTACGTCGACGCGCTGGGGCGGGACCTCCACGCCGACACCACCGTCCGGGGCATTCTCGTCGCCCCGTCGGTTACCGACCGCGCCAAGCGACTGCTAACCGAGCACGGACTCGAGTTCATCTCGCTGGAGCCGACCGCCGCGTAGTTCACGGGTCCGCCGTAACTCGGGTTCGTGTCTCGTGTCTCGTGTCCCGTGTCCTGTACCCCGAACTCGTGACCTGAACCCGTGATCCGCCGCCTCGACTCACACGAGAATCTGTTCAGACCGGGTACGTCCCTTCGAGCGTCGTCGTCTCGATGACGCGACCCGCCGCCGCGGATTCGAGGTCGTCGGCGTCCGCCTCCGCCTCGAGGTCGAGCGGCGACTCGAGCGCGAAGAGCCTGAACCGGTAGGTGTGTTCCCGGTCGGGCGGGTTCGGCCCGCCGTAGCCGCGCTCGCCGAAGTCGTTCGTTCCTTCCCCGACATCGGCGTCGGGGTTCCAGTCCTCCGGAATCCTCTCCCGCTCGGGCGAGATATTCCAGACGATCCAGTGGTCCCAGACTTTCCCGGCCGGTTCGACCGCGTCCGGATCGTCCACGACGAGCGCAAGGGCCTCGGCCTCGTCGGGGACGCCGCCGAACTCGAGCGGCGGGTTGACGTTCGATTCGCCGTAGCCGTACTCCTCGGGGATCCGATCGCCGTCCGCGAACGCTGAACTCGTGAGTGTAAATTCTGGCACAGTGATCACCGCCTGCCTCGTGCGAGGGCAGGCCTGTATGCGCTTCTTCGACGGCATCCGGGAAAACGTTACAGGGGCCGTTTCGGCGGAGTCCTGAGACGATCACCCGCGGATGCCCCCTGCCATTGCTACGTCGAGTTCTAACCGTCCGCGCCCGTCCGTTCGAGACATGACTCTTCAATCATGGTTCCAGTCGAGTAGTGACGGCGACCGGGAGGCACCCGCCGAGCCCGTCAAAGTCGAGCCGTCGGCCGAGACGAGTTGGGTGTTCCGCTTCGGTCGCGCGCTCTTCGGCGGCATTCTCGCGTTCAACGCGCTCGACAACCTCTGGAATCTGGACGAGCGGATCGCCTACGCTGAGGCCAAAAACACGCCGCTGCCCGAGTACACGGTTCCGGCCACGAGCGGCGGCCTGCTCCTCGGCGGCATCGGCGTGGCCCTGTGGCGACGACCGTCCGCGGCCGCGGCGCTGATCGCCGGCTTTCTGGTCAGCGTCACCCCAGTGATGCACGACTTTTGGAACCTCGACGATCCCGAGGAGAAACAACAGCAACTGATCCACTTCCTCAAAAACACGGCGCTGTTCGGGGCGGCGCTTGCGTTCCTCAGGTTCGGCCGCCGGAACAGCTCATCCAGCTAACCGTTTCCCACCATCCGCGGAAGCCGGACGGTGAGCGATAGTCGCCAACGTATCGGCGTATCCACAATCGCTTTGGAACGGCGCACTCATCGCCACCACATGGCACAGCCGCTGACGATTCGCCGCTACCAAGCCGGTGACGGACCGCGAGTTCAGGCTGTCCACGAGGCGGCCATGCGAGATGCCGGCGCGTACGTCGAGGGCGTTCCGGATGACGATCTCGAGACGATACCGGAAACGTACCTCGAGACGTCGGGGACCTTTCTCGTCGGCACAGTTGACGAAGAGCTCGTCGCCACCGGTGCCTTGCGCCCCGTCTCGGAGACGACCGTCGCCGCGAAATACAGCGCCACCCCGCCGGACTCGACGGTCGAACTGACTCGGCTGCGAGTCGCGCCCGAGCACCAGCGGCGCGGCTATGGGCGGCGGCTCACCGCTGCCCTCGAGCGCCGAGCGCGAACGCGCGGAGCGACGGCCATCGTTCTCGATACGCTGTCGATCCAGTCCGCCGCGCAAGGACTGTACGAGACGCAGGGATTCGAACTCGTCCACCGCGAACCGATCGAGCAGTTCGACGACGGAGTCGATCTCCTCGTCTATCGAAAAGAACTCGTCGAGAGCGGATAGGTGGGTCGGAGGATAGACTGTCTCTCACTCTTCGAGTAACCGCTGGAGACGGTCGAGTTCGGTCAGTGCGTCGACGGGGGTGAGGTGGCCGACATCGAGGGCGCGGAGTTCGGCGGCGACGTCGGCGGGGAGTTCGCCGCCGTCGGCGTACTGGGTGGCTGCGGCGTCGGCGGTGGGCGCGTCGTTCTCCGCGGGCGTCGCTTGCTCGACGAGTTCGCGCGAGCGGTCGACGACGGCCTCGGGGACGCCGGCGGCGGTCGCGACTTCGACGCCGTAGGAGCCGGTCGCCGCGCCGGGTTCGATCTCGTGGTGGAAGACGACCTCGCCGTCGGTCTGGTCGACCGCGAAGTGGAGGGTGAACGCGGCCGGAAGATCGTCGGCGAGTTCGGTCAGCGGGTGGTGGTGGGTCGCAAAGAGGGTGGTCGCGCCGACCTCGTCGTGGAGGTGTTCGGTGATCGCCTGCGCGATGGCGAGGCCGTCGGCGGTCGAGGTACCGCGGCCGACCTCGTCGAGCAGGACGAGCGAGCGTTCGTCGGCGTCCCGGAGGATGGTCGCGAGTTCGTCCATCTCGACCATGAACGTCGAGCGCCCGCCGGCGATGTCGTCGCTCGCGCCGACGCGGGTGAAGATGCGGTCGACGGGCGTGAGCCGCGCCGATTCCGCGGGCACGAAGCTCCCCACCTGCGCGAGCAGGACGATCTGGGCGACCTGGCGCATGTACGTCGATTTCCCGGACATGTTCGGTCCCGTGATTACCGCGAGTCGCCGCTCGGGGGAGAGACGAGCCCCGTTCGGGACGAACGATTCCTGGGTTCGTTCGACGACCGGGTGGCGGCCGCCCTCGATATCGATTTCGAGGCCGCCATCGGCCGCCTCGCGGTCGAGGATTTCCGGCCGACAGTAGTCGTACTGGGCGGCGACGGTCGCGAGCGAGACGAGGGCGTCGAGGGTCGCGAGCGCGTCGGCCAGTCGCTGGACGCGTTCGACTTCGTCGGCGACGGTGCGGCGAACGTCGCAGAAGAGTTCGTACTCGCGTTCGTCCGCGCGTTCCTCCGCGCCGACGATTTCGTCCTCGCGCTCTTTGAGTTCGGGCGTGACGAACCGTTCGGAGTTTTTCAGAGTTTGGCGGCGCTGGTAGTTTTCCGGGACTGCATCGAGGTTGGGGTTCGTCACCTCGATGTAGTAGCCGTGGACGGAGTTGTAGCCGACCTTGAGCGAGTCGACGCCGGTGCGCTCGCGCTCGCGAGCCTCCAGGTCGTCGATCCACTGTTTGCCGTCGCGGGCGGTTCCGCGGAGGTCGTCCAAGTCCGCATCGTAGTCCTCGGCGACGATGCCGCCCTCGGTGATCTCGATCGGCGGATCGGCGACGATGGCATCGTCGATCAGGTCCCGCACGTCGGCGAGCGGATCGAGTTCGTCGCGGAGGGCGGTCAGCCGGTCGCAGTCGGCGTCGGCCAGTTGATCGCGGAGTTCGGGGACGACGGCGAGGGTGTCCCGAAGTGACCGCAAGTCCCGCGCGTTCGCCCGCTCGCGGGAGATGCGTCCGATCAGCCGTTCGAGGTCGTACACGTCGCGAAGCAGTTCGTGGCAGTGCTCGCGCGTCTGGACGGAGCCGGTCAGCTCCTCGACGGCGTCGTGGCGCGCCTCGATTCGGCGGGGTTCGAGCAGCGGTCGGCGGAGCCAGTCCCGGAGTTTGCGGCCGCCGAGCGCGCAGGCGGTCTCGTCGAGGACGCCGACGAGCGTGGCGTCCTCGCGGCCCCGGACGGCCCGCGGCTCGAAGAGTTCGAGGCTGCGCAGGGCGACGGCGTCGAGCAGGAGATACTCGCGGGGATCGTAGCGCGTGAGGTGGGTGAGGTACTCGAGGCGGTCGCCCTGGCTTTCGCCGGCCGCGACCGGCGAGTCGGCCGCCTCGTCGCGCTCCGTCCCGTCGCCGCGCTCGCCCTCGTGTTCGCCGCCGCGGGCGTACTCCGCGTAGGCGAGCAGGGCTCCGCAGGCCCGGATCTCGGCGTCGCTCGCGAGCAGCGCGTCCGGATCGCCGAAGTAGCTCGAGACAGTCTCGCCCGCACGGTCGCGGTCGAACGCACGGTCGTCGAACGGCGTCACCATGCACTCCTCCGGCAGCACGTCGGCCGGCGCGTCCGGCCCGACGACCGCCTCCGCGGGCCCAAAGCGGCTGACTTCGTCCGCGATGGCCTCGTCCGAAGCTGAACTCGTGGCCAGGAAGTCGCCGGTCGAGACGTCGAGGAGGGCGAGCGCGAGTTCGTCGGCGGCGGGTCGCGTGTTCGCCCCGCGGCCGCGGGCGATCGCTGCGACGAAGTTGTTGTCGTCGCTCGCGAGCAGTTCGTCTTCGGTGAGCGTTCCGGGCGTGACGATCCGCGTGACCGCGCGTTCGACGACGCCGGAGGTTTCGCCGGGTTCCTCGACCTGATCCGCGACGGCGACGCGGTAGCCGGCCTCCAGTAGCTCTTCGATGTACGATTCGGCGTTGTCGATCGGGATGCCGGCCATCGGATACTCGCCGGTGCTGTCCTCGCGGCTGGTCAGCGCGATTTCGAGCAGGCGCGCGCTGCGTTCGGCGGCCCCGCAGAAGGTTTCGTAGAAGTCGCCGACCTGAAAGAGGACGATCGCCTCGTCGTAACGGGCACAGAGATCGTGGTACTGACGCATCATCGGCGTCAACTCGTCGCGTTTCTCGGCCATCGCGTCGGGCGGGCCAAGCGCCGGGTCCATACTGTGAGGTCGGCCGCCGGACGCTGAAATAGCTTGCTGGACGCGTCGATCTCTTCCCTCGGCGATCAGCCGTCGGTGTCCCCGGTGTCGGCCTCCCCGGTCGCCGTCTCGAAGTACCGATCCGCGTGCGCCTCACAGCCGGGATTGAAGGAGGCGTCACAGTTCGGACAGCGATACGCACACGCAAGATACGTCGGGACGGTAAACGCGGAGTCACAGGCCCCACAGCGGACTGACGGCTCGTCGAACCGGTTCCGTGGCCACGGGATCGCCTCGTGGTCTTCGACGGCTTCGTGACAGCGAAAACAGGGGTAGTACGCGTCGCAGCAGTCGAATCGGAACGAGACGATATCGCGGTCGGTGTGGTAGTGCCCACACCGCGTTTCGGGACCGACATCGACGCCGCGGACGGGGAGCGAAGGCACGAGTTCAGTCGAGCGAACGACCGGACAGCACTTCGAGATTGTGGTTCGTGAGTCCGAGAGCGGCCTCCGGGAGCCGGATCCGGGGGCTGGATTCCGGGTTTAGGTGGGTCGAGAGATTCTGGGTCCGGGTGTCTTGAGAGCGAATGTAGTGTGGAATGGCAGTCGCTACTCGGCAGCGTGGACGGCCGTCAGGTACCGGGTTGGCATCGGTCCCCGACTGCCGGGGATCACTCGAACACGGTCGTATCGCCTCGCCGGTATCGGTCGAGGCGTCGATAGCCCTGGACGACGCCGTCCGTATTGAGGTCGATCTCGTACCGGCCGAGCACGTCCTGCGTGTCCGGGACCGCCGAGCGCTCGACGACTTCGACGACGGCACACCAGCCCTCGTCGGTCGGCGAGATTTCGCTGACGCCGTCGAACTCGTGACCGATGAGTTCACCGGCGGTCGAGACGACGGTTCGGCGGATCGCGAGGATGCCCTCGATTTGGTCGGTGTCGACATCCGATTCGGTATCGATGTCGAGTTCGTCGGTATCGACGGCGTCGGGGTCGGTTGTTTCGTCGCTGGCCATCTCAGAGGTGGGTTGTGAGGTGTCGGTTTGGTGCGGTTGTTCTTGTTCGTGTCCCTGTTCTTGCTCCTGGGCCTGGTTTTCCTCCTGTGATTCTTTCTGCTGGTCTTGAGCCTGCTCCTGGTCCTGGTCTTGAGCCGGCTCTTGGTCGGCATCCTGTTCCTCGGCTGCGTCGTCGGCTTCGCTCACGGTGGGATCGCTCTCGTCGTGCTGGAAGCAAAAGCCGTCGTCCTGGGCCGGCCGCGAGCAGCGCTCGCCGTCCGCGGTGAGCGCCTTGCACTGTGTCGTCGCGTTCGCTGTCTCGGCGTTGGCCATTGGTCTCAGAGTGTATCGGTAATCCGTTCTCGGAGCGTCGACACGTCGTCTATTTCCGTGCCCGCAAGTTTCGGCCCGAGAACGTCCGTAAAGACGTCTGCCAGCAACTCATCGTCGAGGGAGACCTGCCCGCCGTCCGTCTGTTGCTGTGCCGATTCAGCGCCAGCCTGGGTTCCGAAGACAGCGATCCCGTTGGCTGCCGTAATCGCCGCTCGTGTCCCGACGACGAACGGCAGTTCCTCGCGCAACGTGCGCGTCGTCTCGACGACAGTTCCGATCGCTTCCGGATCGAGTGCACCGCGCTCGTCGTTGTTCGGGTCACCGGAGTCGCTCGGCTCTGCGTCGTCGCGAGTATCCGCCACGTCCACGTGCGTGCGGACGATCTCGCGCTCGGTTTCCGCGTCGTAGTGGCCGACGTGGACGCCGACGACGCGATCGAGCAGCGCATCCTGTTGGCGGTGGACGCCGGCGTACTCCGCATCGTTCGACGTGAGGATTGCCCGAAACTCGGGATGCACATCGATCGTTCTATCCCGCCCGCGCTTGCCCGGCCGCTCCAGGACGCCTTCCTCGAACACCGAGAGCAAGACGTTGTGGGCGGCGGGATCGCTTCGGGAGAACTCGTTGTAGACGAGCGTGGCACCCTCCCGCACCGCCGCCGAGAGCGGGTTGTCGACCCAGCGGTCGCGAACGATCTGCGTCTTCTTGCTCACGCCGCTGACGAACTCGTCGCGTTCCTCGTAGCGTTCGCCGCCGGCGTAGGTTCCGACGAGCGTCGCCGTGTCGACGGCCTCGTCGCCGTTGATGTGGACGACCGGTCGGCCGCGCGCTGCGGCCGCCGAAAGCGCGAGTGCGGTCTTTCCACAGCCCGTCGGCCCGATCAGGTGTACGGGTTGGTCGGCGGCGAGCCAGCCGGTGATCCGTTCGCGAAGCGACTCGACGGCGTCGGTTTCGACGAACGGCTCGGGAGCGACGGTCTCGGGTGATTCGAGATGGCCGCCGCCCTCGTCACCGGTCGACTCGCTCGTCGCGGCTGTGCCGGCCTCGTCGTGATTGCCGTTTCGCGATGCCTTCCGAGCCAGTTCCTTTCGCGCTCGCCGTCGCTTTTTCTGTTCTCGATCGCCGCGAATCTTCCTGCCGCGGACCTTGCGCTTTCGCGAGGTGTCCTCGGCCATCGTCGATTACTCGGTGGCCGATTGCGGCGACGATTCGGGCCGCGGCTCGACCTCGAGTTCCTCGAGATCCTCGAGATCGCCGTCCGCGGTCGCTTGCTCAATTTTTGCGATCTCCTCCGCGTAGTGGAGGAACGTGTCGACGGAGGCGACGACGACGCGAGCCTCGACGGTGAGGAGTTCGATCCCGACGACGGAGACGCGCGCCCAGACGTCGATGACGACGCCTTTGTCGAGAACGCGGTCCAGTACCTCCGCGAGACTCGAGGAGTTAGGCCGCTGTTGTGGTTGTGCCATTACGTCTCCGGGTTCACTCCGATTTCCTAACACGGCTTGCTTTGCGACTGCAAGCCGGCTCGGCTGGTTCAACGCCCGAGTTCAGGTGACAATAACACTGCGATTGCAAGCACCACGGTAAGGCGAGCGGCTGTCGAACTACCCGTGACGATTACGATTACGTTCTCTATGAGACCCGTGCTACCGACCGATCACCGAGCCACGACCGCCCTGCAGCCGGAGTGACCCAGAATGAGCAACAGCAACCGGTACGTCTACGGTATCGTCAACACCGCCGACACGGGAGACATCGAGTTCGAGACTGACGCCGTCGCCGGTGCAGACCGCGTCTACACCGTCAGCCACCGACGGCTCGGGGCCGTCGTCTCGAACATCGACACCACGGACCCCGAAGAGACCGACGAGGACGCCCAACTCCACGACGACGTCCTTCGGGAGATCATGGACTACGACGGCGGCAAAACCATCGTCCCGATGCAGTTCGGTATGGCCTTCGAGAACGACCGCACACTGAAGAACGTCCTCCGCGGCGCTCGGCCGGCGTTTCGGCGGGCGATGAGCGACATCGAGGGTCGGATCGAACTCGGGCTTAAACTCGTCACCCAGGAGGACGGATCGGTCGACCGCGACGAGGTCGAGGACGCCGTCAGCGATGAACTCGACCCGATCGCGGCACAGGCGGTCCAGAACGGTCGCTTCAGCGATCGCCTCGTGTTGAACCGATCGTACCTCGTCGACGAGGACGAACGCGAGTCCTTCGACGAGGCGGTCACCCGACTTGAGGACCGCTACGGCGACGAGCTTCTCGTCCAGTACACCGGCCCGTTCGCACCGTATAGCTTCGTCAACGTCGAAATCGGGGCCCAATCCCAGTGATCACATGTTCGTTCTCGACGACCTTCTGTTCCGGCCGCTCATCGGCATCGTCGACACGCTGCACTCGCTCGCGCTGCAGGAACTGTACGACGTGGAGGCACTCGAGGACGAGCGCAAGGAAAACCGGCTGCTGTACGAACTCGGCGAACGATCCGAGGAGGAATACCTGGACCGAAAGGAAACGATCGAGGCTGAACTCGAACTCGCCCGAGAGGTCCGCGAACAATTCGCGAGCGGCCGCGTCGAGGTGAAACGCTGATGACCCGAGACGACCCACACGATAGGAACGATCCGCACGACAGAACCGATCGCAACGACGGAGACGACGACCCGGCTGAGCGGCGCGCTCAGGAAACGGGGTGGCTCGCGACGGTACGGGCGCTGCTCGAGCGCCTGGATCGGAGTCCGAACTCGAACACGCTGTCACCCGCGGGACGAGGCGGGCGCAATCGGTCCGTATTCGACTACAGTATCTCAATTCGGACGGGTGACGACCTGCTCGACGATTCCCGGTTTGGGGAGTCCTTCGCCGACGAATGGGTCGACAGACTTCGGCAAGACGAACGCGGTGAGACGGATTCGGATCGGACGTGGGACCGTGATCGGAACCACGATCGGGCGGGCCGTCCGCGAACACGGCGACATCGGGCATCATCTTCGACGGGACCGCCTTCACACCCGTCGTCGACGCCGTCAGCCCGCTCGTCTTCGGCGGCGGATACCCCGTCATCTTCGCGGGCCGACTCCCACCACATCACCACCCGCACGCACGACGACGAACTCCTCGTCATCGCTGACGTCTCCGGTGCCCACGTCGATGTCGACGCCGACGATGTCACCGTCGGCTTCAGCGACACCGCGCTGGTCATCGCCGTCGCCGGCACTGAACTCGACCGCATCGACGTTCCCTGGTCCGACCGAACCGGACGGGCAGCGATCAACAACGGCGTCTTGACCGTTCGAGTTCAGCCTGCGGACGCTCCGGAAGACGCAACCGAGACGAGTTCGGACAGCGATACAGAGACTGAGACGGACCCCGAGGGTGATCGATGAGCGACGACGCTCCCGCCGACGTCGACCTCGGCACGATACTCGACGACGCCGAAGACGCGCTCGATGAACTCGAGCACACGCTGGGGGCCGGCGACGGGGAGGAAGGTGGAGACGGCGACAACAGTGCTGACTCCAGCCTCTCCGACCTTGACGACCTCGACGATCTCGACGACGAAACGCTGTCCGCACTCGCTGACAATGTCGAGACGCTCAGCAAACTCGCAACCGAGGTCGCGGATCTCCTCGAAACGCTCGACCTGTCGGATCTCCCGGAGGCCGTCGACGCCGACGAGTTCATCGCGGCGATCGACGCGGGCGAGATTCCAACCGCTCTGGCCGACGACACCGGTGTCGGCGATGTCGTCGATTTCACCCACCTCTTCCGGGCCATCGACCTGCTCGACGCCTGGGACGCGACGGACATCGGCGAGCTCTGGGAGACGAAACGCGAACTCGAGGCGTTGACCGACGATGGCGGTGACGGTGACGATGACCTCCTCGATGGACTGGACCTGGGCGGCGATGACGGCGGTGATGACGATCTCCTCGACGTCGACGCCGATCCAGCGGAATTGCTCGGCGATATCGACGTGATGGACGATCCCGAGGCCTACCAGGTCGCGATTCAGCAAACCGCGATGGAGGGCATCGATAGCTTTCGCGAGGCCCTGCTCGAAACCCACGCCAAATTCGCGAAGCTCCACGAGTTCAACCGCGAGAAGATGCGCCGCCAGGACACGAGTGTGAACTCGCGGAATCCGACGGCGGCGTCGACGATGCCGGCGGCGCGCGCGGACGTCGCAAGCGGCGTCAATCACTCGACGGTGCCACAACAGGTTCGGCTCTCGACGGCTCCGAGCCGAAAGCGGATCTACGGGAAGCGATTCGAGCGCGAACGGAAGAAGCGCCAGCAGCGCCAGCAGAACCAGCAGCGCCAGCAGGAGACCGGAGGTGACGGCGGAGACTGATCGGACAGCGCTACTAGCGGTCGATAGCGGACCCCGAACGGAGAGACGGGCTGCGATCGAACATCGAAAACCGAGCCCGCGAGCGATTCACGACGAGACTGCCACCGATCGAACCTACCATGACCCAGAATCAGAACCGGACACCACCCTCGACCCGCCGGCAACAACGCGAGTTGGACGGACACTGGCGACGCCCGCTCGGAGGTGAGTCGGATGGTCGATAGCGTCCAGCCGAGCCGCCAGCAAACCGACCTCGCCGAAGTCGTCGAGATGCTCCTCGACAAGGGAATCGTCATCAACGCCGATATCGCCGTCTCGATCGGCGACACGCAACTGCTCGGGATCCAGCTCCGGGCCGCAATCGCCTCCTTCGAAACCGCGGCGAAGTACGGCCTCGAGTTCCCCGAGGGGACCGACATGCAACGCGTCGCCGAGGCGGTCGACGATCCCGAACTCGCGTCGGTGGACGGGGAACGACCGAATCCGGCGATCGATCCGACTCGCGGCGTCAATGTGACCGCCGAGAACGAGAATGACGAGGACAACGCCGAGGACGAGGCCGAAGCCGCCGCTGACGAAGCGCCGGACGCGGTTGACGACGCTGAAACGGCAGATACCGAGGCGAGCGAGAGCGAAACGGCAACGGCCGAGACGGAGACGGAGGCTGAGGCAGAGGCGGATTCGCCATGAGCACGATCAACGTCGGCGACGGCGACGACGCGCGCCAGGGACTGGTCACACTCGTCATCACCGTCGTCGAACTCCTGATCGACGCACTCGAACGCGAGGCGGTCCGACGCATGGAATCCGGCAATCTCTCCGACGAGGAAATCGACCGTCTCGGGCAGCAACTCGCGACGATCGAAGCTGAGATCGAACAACTCAAAGCGGACGAGGGAATCGAAGACGGCGTCGACGACCTTCGCGGCGATCTGGACGGGCTCGTTTCCGACGCGATCGAACAACTCGATACCGACTCGACGCCGCGCCACGCTCCCGGCTACTCCGTATTCGGCGGTGAGAACTCGTGACGACGGACGAGCAACCCCGCGACGCGCCGACGAACGCGACTGACGCGCCAGACATCGAAACGGGTCGCTACCTCTACTGCATCGTCCAGGCCAACGAGGACGCCACACTCGAAACGACCGGGATCGACGGCGAATCCGTCTCGGTCGTCACCGAAGACGGCATCGGTGCCGTCGTCCACGACTGTGACAGCCTCTACGATTCGGCCGACCTCACGCAGATCCAACACTGGCTCGTCCGCCACCAGACCGTCGTCGACGCGGCCGGTCAGGCGTTCGGCACGCCAGTCCCCTTCCAGTTCGACACCATCCTCCGCGGCGACGACACCCGCCTGCGCGAGTGGCTTCGCGAGGAGTCGGAAACGCTGCGGCCCGTGCTCTCCGAACTCGCCGACCACTGGGAGTACCGCATCGAAGTCGTCGAGTTCGACGCGCCGGACGACCGAACGCTGGTCGAACAGGACGACCGCCTGGCTGAACTCGACGAACAGATTGCCGACGCGAGCGAGGGCCAGGCGTTCTTGCTCGAAAAGCAGTTCGAACAGCGATTGACGGAGTTGCGAACGGCGCGTCGTGAAACGATGGCGGCCGAGTTGGAGGCGGATCTGGCAGAGACGGTTCGCGAGGTGCATACGCTCGAGCGATCGCCGGCATCGGATATTGCGGACGTCGCGAGAGCCGAGGGCGAGACCGGGGCCGAAGGCGGCGATGACGCCGAAACGCTCTGTCGGCTCACGGTGCTCGCACACGAAGACGACGAGGATGCGGTCGGATCGATACTCGACGGCGTTGCGGCCGAAGACGGACTCGAAGTCAGGTTTACCGGGCCGTGGCCGCCGTATACGTTCGCACCGGAACTGGGAACCGACCCGGACGGGCAGAACGGCGATCCAACTGGCGTCGGAACCGATATGGGCCCGCTATGATCGCACTGCAGCACGCACCGATTCGAGAGGTGGAACGCGTATGAAGCCACAAAAGGACGACGAAGCGCTGGTAGACCTCCTCGACGTGATTCTCAGAGACGGCGTGATCTTGCGTGCCGACGTCATCATCTCGGTCGCGGAGATCCCCCTCGTCGGGCTCAAACTCACGGCGGCACTCGCAGGAATGGAGACGATGACCGAGTACGGCCTCTTCGAGGAGTGGGACGCGAGACATCGGCTCCGGGCGACGGAAGACTACACCGGAATCGACGGTGCGGACGGGACGAGAACGACCGCCCCCTCAGTACCCGGGCCGCGACCCAGCGCAACGATAGACGGGCGAATCAAGGGGGCAAGCAATGGGGAGACGCCAGAGCCAGATAGCGACGGATCCGGTTGAGAGTTCAGCTCTGGCACGGGCCGGGACGAAGGCACAGCTGAGAGAGAGAGAGAGAGAGTGTGTGTGTGTGTGTACACCTCGAAACCGCACGTAAACAGTCGTTTCGGAGTGTATCGCCCGAGTACTACCGACGGTCTCCATCCGTCGCCCCTCGCGGGGCGACCAGTCAGGCAAACTCTGGGCGTTCGGTCGTGAGTTCGACATCTCCTGAGACGGTTTCTTCGTCGCATTCCTCGTCGTAAACGTACTGCCCGGTCGACCCACAGAGCGTACACTCGTACGTCTCGGAGAGTTCGTTGATCATTTCTCCGTCCTCGAAGTAGACGCGGCTCTGGGTGATCTGCAAGAACTGTGGGGTCTCACAGTTTGTACAGGTGATCATATCCGACGGGTCACGTGCACCGGTTGTAGTTATCCGGCTTGTAACCGCTTGCCACGGTGTGCTATCGGGTTCTTACTCCCGTGGCGGACGATGACTGAGAGTGTGTCACTATCGCTGCAGCCATTCGAGACGACGGCCGAGAAGAAACCGCCGTAAACCGGTCATAACCGCACGACGGGACCGGGTTCAATTCGAGGAAGTCTGGACTCAGTAACGGTCGAAAAACGATCGGTTAGTCATCGGTATCGAACTGTTAGTCACGTACTTCTCCTGCAGGTAGCGTCGGAAGTGACGGTGCTCGAACCGAGTCGGAGAACGGAGTGTCGCACTCCGATCAAGTGGTCGAGTGCAATACCGGTATAGTGCAGTGTAGCACACCATTTCGTGAGGTCCGGACCGTCGCTAGACTGCCCAGTTATCTCTGCCCGTTCGACTCGAGTTCGACCGGGATTCGGTCACCGGTACGAGCAGCCTCGTACGCCGCGTCGGTCAGTGCCGTCACGCGGAGGGCATCGCGAGCCGTCGCAGGGGGCTCGGTTCCGTCGCGAATACTGTCGACGAATGCACCGGCGCGGGTCCGTTCCTGCCGATGATCGATGTAGGGAACGTGTTCGCTTGCGTCCGTGTCGATCTCGAAGATCTCGCGGGATCCCCACTGCGTTCCTTCGAGATAGAGGGCTCCCCGGTCGTCCCAGCAGTGGATGTGCTCGCGGGTCGACGGCAGATCTCCGTGGAGCGAGACGGTTCCAGTCGCACCGTTCTCGAACCGAACGTCGAGGTGCGTACGGCGGTCGACCCGCTGCTCGTCGTCGTGGAAGTCCATACTCGCCGCGACGGACTCGGGTTCGAGACCGGTCGTCCAGAGCATGCCATCGAGCAGGTGGCTACCGGTATCGAAGAGAAACCCGCCGCCCGACAGGTCGGGATCGAGCCGCCACGTTCCGGCCGAATCCGCGATCCAGTCCTGCGTAATCGACGCCGTAACCCACCGCGGCGGGTCGGTCGCAAACCGCTCTCGCGCCCGCTGGAACGCGGTCTGGAGGTGGCGCTGGTAGCCAACCATCAGCGTTTGATCGGTTTGGTCGGCCCTGTCTACGAGTTCGCGTGCGCGGTCCAGGTCGGTCGTGAGCGGCTTGTCGCAGTAGACGTGCAGGTCGCGATCGAGTGCGGCGACGACCTGGTCGTAGTGAAGCGTATGCGGCGTCCCGACGAGGACGGCGTCGAGTTCACAGTCGGGATCGTCGAGCATCGTCTCGTACTCGGTGTATCTGGTGGCGGGTGGAACGTCGAACTCGGTGCCGGCTGTCGCGAGGCGGTCCGTGTCGAGATCACAGACTGCTTGTATGGCGGCATCCGCGTGTCGATGGAACTGTCCACCGACGGTCGTGCCGATGTAGCCGAGACCGACGACACCGATGCGGATCGGTGTGTCCGAGTTCGGGGCCGACGCGTGAGCACACATGGAACGAGGGACGAGCCACGGAAGCATGTCTTTGACGGCGCTGGCGACCGTAAGCACTCGCCTAGACGATCGTAGGCAGTGATAACTAGTATGGGTTCCCGCTCGTCGGCTTGAACAGCGGGTGCGTAGTGCGCCAGTACGTCCGCAGTAGCGCCATCCTGTCGCTGGTTTGACGCCACTACGGGTGGGCAATTCGGTCCATAACAAAGGGGGACACCTGCAATTGTTCCACGTGCGGGGATACACGCCCCGCCGGGTACGCGCTTGGCCCAGACACGACGCGCTGACCGCCGACTGCGTGCGTTCGTGCCCGGATCGCTCGGAAGTGGACTCGCCCCCGCTTCGAGTTAGCTCATGTCTCTCACACCAGGGTGGGCTCCCGCCCCCGCCCGGGTTATGTGTGGGTGTGTCTCACCCCATTCCCCTGTCTTCGACCTGCCGCTCAGAACTCCGTAATGACCGGAATGCCGACCGTCTCGTAGTCGTCCATCGACGCGAGCGTGTCGGGTACCTCCTCGAGCGACAGCGTCTCGCCGATGATCTTGCTCGGGTCGAGCGTCCCCTCGCCGATCAGTTTGAACAGTTCCTGGTAGCGAACCAGCGGCATGCCGTGCGAGCCGTGGAAGTCGAGTTCTTTCATCGTTATCGCGTCGACGGGCAGTTCGATCTCGCCCTCCTCCTCGCCGGTCGTCAGGCCGACCTGGACGTGGGTCCCCCTCGTTCCCAGACTGGCGACGGAGTTCCGACAGGTTTCGGCGATGCCGAGCGCGTCGATCGAGACGTCGGCACCGCCGTCGGCGAGCGACCTGACCGCCCGCGCCGGATGCTCCACCTCGGTCGAGTTCACCGTCGCGGCCGCGCCGAGTTCGCGGGCGCGCTCGAGTTTGTCGTCGCGAACGTCGACCGCGATCGGATGCGCGCCCAGCGCGTCGGCGATGTGAATCGCCGAGAGGCCGACGCCGCCGCAGCCGTGGACGACGACCCAGTCGCCGGGCCGGAGTTCCGCGCGGTCGGCGAGCGCGTGGTAGGCGGTCATGAACCGACAGCCGAGCCCGGCCATCTCGGTGAACTCGACGTCGTCGGGGAGTTTCACGCAGTTGAAGTCGGCCTCTCGAACGGGGAAGGCTTCGGCGAACGCACCCGGTGCAGCGCCGGAAAGTCCGAGCGGGACGACGGTCTCGCAGTTGTTCGCCCGCCCCTCGCGGCAGTGAGAGCAGGTTCCGTCGCCGAGGTGGAAGGGGACGGCGACCCGGTCGCCCTCCTGGAGCGTCTCGACGTTCTCGCCGACGGCCGAGACGATCCCCGCGGGCTCGTGCCCGAGGATCTGTCCCTCCGGGACCGATGCGCCGACCCAACTCCAGTCTCCCTGCCAGGCGTGCCAGTCGCTGCGACAGATGCCGCAGGCTTCGGTCTCGACGATAGCCTGATCGGGCTCCGGCTCCGGTTCCGGAACGTCCTCGATCTCCAGCGGTTCACCGTGCGTTTCGAGTACGGCAGCTCGCATGGTCCGGTGTTTTCTGATAATCATATAAAAATATGATAGATGGGCGTGATACTGCCGCTATTCCGTCGCGGTGTCACGGCTGTCCGTTCGTCTCCGAGCACCGGTAGCAACGACGGGCCAGCAATTATACCGCTCACCGGTGTAGCCGGAGGCGAGTGGCCCCCGATGTCCGTGACCTGTGCAAACTGCGGCGAGGCCGACCTTCCAGTGCGCCGGTATCACGTCTATCTCGCAACCGACGAGGTCGTCGAAGTCGATCTCTGCGAAGGCTGTCGCCACAAGTTCGTCACCGCACCCTGGGTCGAAGCCGTCGTGTGAACTGCTCCGGACCGATACGGACCGATCCGGACTGTTGGACGCCCGTTCCGGCGCAGTTGCGACCCGTCCTGTCCTGGGTTCCGCGGGAGATCGTCCCGGTAGACCGTCTGAACCGGCGTGAACCACAACACCTACGGTCGCCGTGCCGAACTCGTCTCTATGCTCGACGTTGGCGAAGATGCTCCCGCGTTCGAACTGTCCAATCAGTCCGGTGAGTCCGTCAAGCGGTCGGATTTCGATGGCCAGCGACTCGTCGTGTACTTCTATCCACGCGCGAATACCGAAGGCTGTACCACCGAAGCCTGCGAGTTCAACGAGACGTTGTCGGCGTTCGACGACCACGACGTTGCGGTGGTCGGTATCAGCGACGACCCGGTCTCGGATCTGGCCACCTTCGCGGACGAGTACGATCTGTCGTTCGATCTTCTCTCGGATGCAGACGGCGCGGTCGCGACGCAGTATGACTCCTACGGGGAGAAACAGATGTTTGGCAACACGTTCGATGGCGTCTTTCGGAACACGTACGTCGTCGGGCCTGACGGGACGATCGAGGCGGTCTACGAGAACGTGAGTCCGGACGGACACGCCGAGACGGTGCTCGAGGACATCAATAGTACCAACTGAAACGGTTTACACGCTGATCGCACAGCCATCGTACGATCAGGTGTGCACTGGCTTTCAGTGGCTACTATAGGCCGCGGTATACGAGAGCGGGCCCGCCGCGTGCCCGCCCTCTATCACTCACTCGTTGTCACTTTCTCGCGCGGAGCACTCACTCTCTGGCCGCACGCTTATCCACCGCGGGATGAAGGTAGTTATATGAGCGTGATGGGCGAGTTCACCGTCGATTCTACCGATTTTGCGCTTCATCACGCGCTGTCGTCTGCGCCGAGCATCGTCGTCGAGATCGAGCGCCTCGTCGCCACGACGCAGCATCGGCTCATGCCCTACTTCTGGGTCACCGGCGAGGAGCAAGAGCGGTTCGAACGGGCGTTCAGTGACGACCCGACTATCAGGCACGCGACGAGGGTCGATCGCGTCGACGACGCCGTCCTCTACCGCGCAGAATGGACGGAGAACATCGAGACGATCATCTACGCGTACGTCGAGATCGGCGCGACGATCCTCGAAGCGACGGGGACGAACGAATCCTGGGACCTGACGATGCGCTTCGACGACGAAAAGACGGTCTCGGCGTTTCACGAGTTCTGCCAAGAGAACGATGTCGAGTTCGAACTCGACCGACTCTACGAACAGAATCAGCCGATGGCGAGTTCACAGTACGGCTTAACGCCGATACAGCGGGAAACGATCGTAACCGCCTACGAGGAGGGACTCTTCGACGTGCCACAGCAGACGACCATGACCGAACTGGCGGAGCAGTTAGGGATTACACAGCAGGCGCTGTCCAAGCGCCTCCATCACGCGGAGAAGAACCTTATCGGTAACGTCTTGACGGTCGGGCAGGTCGGCGAGGGTGACGATGCCGATGCCGGGTAACTATACTTAAATGACGATATATACAACCCCGCCACTCTTTTCGCTAAGCCAAATATGAACACGTAGCATGAGCGAACTCCGATCCGATCACGGAGACGTTGAGACGGTGTTTACGATGCTCGCAGACGACCGGTGTCGGTACGTTCTCCGGTGTCTTACCGAGCACGAGACACCGATTTCGCTCGCTGAGCTGGCTACCGAAGTAGCCATCCGAGAACACGGGACAAGACCGGCCGACATTCCAGCGGACGACACGAAACAGATCCACGTCACGCTGTATCACAAGTACATCCCGAAACTGGCAGCGGCCGGCTTCGTCACCTACGACTCGGACCGAGGCCGTGTCGACACGGTCGAGTCATTCGGCGCGGATATTCCAGCCGTACTCGAGGCTGTCTCGCGCTCGACCGACGCTCACTAACGCACCCGCTTCGGGTACGACTACAACGTGTACTCGACGGCGACCGGACCACCTGCACTGGTCGTCGCAGTGAAAATCCGCGTCGAAGGTGGCGGTCGAGTTGCGTTACTGGAACGTCCGTCCCAGTTGCTCCTCTTCCTGACCCGGTTCTGCCTGCTGGAACTGCTGTTCGATATCCTCGTAGCGCTCGCGCGTTTCGGGCGTCACACTCGCCTGGACTTCATCGAGCGCGTGCTCGAAGTGCTCCTTGCTGATACGAACGTTCCCGACCGAATCGTCGATATCCTCCGGCTCGACCGAGTTGATGAACTCGCGGCTGGCGGCCATCGAGGCCTCGCGGCAGACGGCTTCGATGTCGGCACCGACGTACCCCTCCGTCTCTTCGGCGAGCCAGTCGAGTTCAACGGCGTCGGCGAGCGGCTTGTCTCGCGTGTGGACCTCGAAGATGCGCTCGCGGGCCGCTTCATCGGGGACGGGGACGTGGACGTGCCGGTCTAGACGTCCCGGCCGCAGCAGGGCGGTATCGATAAGGTCCGGTCGGTTCGTCGTTGCGATGACGACGACGTCCTCGAGTTCCTCTAGCCCATCGAGTTCGGTCAGCAGTTGGGAGACGACGCGTTCGCCGACGCCGGAGTCGCCCTGTCGCTGGCCGCGTTCGCCGGCGATGGAGTCGATTTCGTCGAAGAAGATCACGGTCGGAGCGTTCGACCGGGCCTTCTCGAAGATTTCGCGGACGCCGCGTTCGGATTCGCCGACGTACTTGTTCAGGAGTTCGGGGCCTTTGATCGAGATGAAGTTCGACTGGGCCTCGTTGGCGACGGCCTTTGCGAGCAGGGTTTTCCCGGTGCCGGGCGGGCCGTACATGAGGACGCCCTTCGCGGCCTGCATGTCCATCTGCTCGAAGACCTGTGGGTAGTCGAGGGGCCACTGGATCGTCTCGCGCAGGCGCTCTTTGGTGTTTTCGAGCCCGCCGACGTCGTTCCAGGTCACGTCGGGGACTTCGACGAAGACCTCGCGCATCGCCGAGGGCTGGATGCCCTTGAGCGCCTCCTTGAGGTCTCCTTCGGTGACTTGGAGCGTCTCGAGGACTTCGGCGTCGATTTCCTGTTCTTCGAGATCGAGGTCCGGCCGGATGCGCCGAAGCGCGTTCATCGCGCTCTCGCGGGTGAGCGACTCGATGTCGGCACCGACGAACCCGTGGGTGTTCTCGGCGTAGCGGTCGAGATCGATCTCGTCTTCTAGGGGCATCCCGCGGGTGTGGACCTGCAGGATTTCCTTGCGGCCGTCTTTATCCGGGACGCCGATTTCGATCTCGCGGTCGAAGCGCCCGCCGCGTCGCAGCGCGGGATCGATGTCGTCAAGCCGGTTGGTCGCCGCGATGACGGTGACCCGGCCGCGCTCTTCGAGGCCGTCCATGAGCGAGAGGAGCTGTGCGACCACACGACGCTCGACGTCGCCGCCGGCTTCCTCGCGTTTGGCGGCGATGGAGTCGAGTTCGTCGATGAAGATGATGGCGGGGGCGTTCTCCTCCGCGTCTTCGAAGACCTCGCGGAGTTGCTCTTCGGACTCGCCGTAGTACTTCGACATGATCTCCGGACCGGAGATGGTCTGGAAGTGGGCGTCGATTTCGTTGGCGACGGCTTTGGCCATGAGCGTCTTGCCGGTACCCGGCGGGCCGTGGAGCAGGACGCCCTTTGGCGGTTCGATGCCGAGTTGCTGGAACAGCTCGGGGTGGCGCATCGGCAGTTCGATCATCTCCCGGACCTGGTCGAGTTCGTCGTCCAGGCCGCCGATGTCCTCGTAGGTGACGTTCGGGATGCCCTCGGCACCGGGCTCGCCGCCGGAGCTGACCTGTTCGGCCGGCGTCTCGGAGATGTCGATGGTCGTCGAGTCGGTGATGACGACGGTGCCCGAGGGCGAGGTGCTCGCGATCTTGAGCGGGACCGACTGGCCGGAGCTGGCCATCGGCCCGAACGAGAGCGAGAAGGGGACCGTCTGCCCCTCGGTGACGGCCTGGCCGCTCAGTTTATCGCGGACGAGCGGGCCGATGTCACCGCGGATACGGAGGTTCTGCGGAAGTGCAACGGTGACGGAGGTTGCGGGATTGACGTCGGCGGGTTCGACCGAGACTCGGTCGTCGATACCGACATCGGCCTCCTGTCGAAGGCGGCCGTCGATTCGGACGATTCCCCGGCCCTCGTCTTCGGGATAGCCCGGCCAGACGCGAGCGACGGCCTGACTATCATCGCTTCCCTCGATGAGGATGTAATCCCCGTTCTCGAGGTCCAGTTCGCGCATCGAGACGCGGTCGATGGCGGCCAGTCCGCGCCCTGCATCCTTCTGCTTGAGTGGTTTGACAGTGAGTTTCATCGGTCGCCCTCCACTTCGATAGTGAGCACCCCGTTTTTGATAAACGTATGCGCGTCGTCTGCACCGTCGGGGAGGTCCATCTCGTACTGTTCGCCGTCGATGACGGCGAGGACCGTGCTATCGACGACATCGACCGAGGCGTCGGCCGACGCCGCTCCGAAGTCGACGGCAAAGACCACGGCGTCGTCGTACTCGTATCGACGGGCGACCTGCTGTTCGCTGTTGGTAAATTGGTCGAGGTTCATTCGTTGACTAACCCAACGTAATCGCTACTCCTATAAAAGAGTTGCCCCAACAAACCCGGGGACGTGAAGGTGATTACGGAAAGACCGTTGTTCGTAGTTCACACCGTTTCGACCCGCGCGAGGAAGCCGGTGACTTTTCCCGGTTCGCGCTCTCAGATCCGCGCATGATCGACGACGAGAACGACGAGCGGCCGGTTCTCGACAACCACCTCCACCTCGATCCGGACGCCCACCGCGGCATCGACGCCGTCCGAGACTTCGCCCGACTCGGCGGCACGCACCTCCTCGTGGTGAACAAACCCTCCTGGCACCTCGGCGTCGAGGCTGATACCGGCGAGGACTTCCGCCCCGTCTTCGAGCGCACCATCGACATCGTCGCGGACGCCTCGACTGAACTCCCCGGTCGCGCCTGGCCCGTCCTCGGCGTTCACCCCGGCCTGATCTCGCGACTGGTCGACGACCGCGGCTACAGTCCGGACGCGGCCCGCGAGATCATGCAAGGCGGGCTCGATGTGGCCGCCGAGTTCGTCGCGCGCGGCGAGGCCCTCGCGCTGAAATCCGGACGGCCACACTACGACGTCTCCGAGGCCGTCTGGGACGCCTCGAACGCCGTCATGTGTCACGCCTTCGAGCACGGGAGTGAACTCGGCTGCGCGGTCCAGCTCCACGCGGAGGCGACCGAGGACATGACCGCGGTCGCGAAGTGGGCCGAGGACCGCGGGCTGCCCGCGCACAAGGTCGTCAAACACTACGCCGCCGGCCGGTTGGACGGGCCGACGCCGAGCGTCATGAGCGACAAGGACCGGCTCGAGCGCGCGGCCGAGCGCGCAGTCGAGCACGATGCGCCGTTTCTGATGGAAACGGACTACGTCGACGACCCTGACCGTCCCGGAGCCGTCCTCGGACCGAAGACCGTCCCTCGCCGCGTCCGATGGCTACTCGAAGCGGGCCACGAGCAAGCGGTGCACACGGCACACGTCGACACACCTGCACTCGTTTACGGGATCGATACGGAAGGAACGCTCGAGCGGGCATAAACGCCGCTGCAGCGGTTCTGTCGAGACGACGTACAGGTAGAGAAAGGCATTTCAAGCGGCCGGTGTAGGTGTCTGTATGAGCAATCCCCCGACCGAGTACTACTCGGAGGAACGCTGGCAGAACTGGATCGATCGCATCAAAGACGAAGAGATCGATCCCGAGGACGAGTCATCGGCGCGACTCCTGCTCAATCTGCAGGATGATACGGCAATCGCCGTCGCAAAGATCGTCGCCGCCTACGACGACGGGGACCTCGGAGAAGAGGAAGCGCTCGAAGAGATCAACGACGTCCGCGAAATCGTCCTGAGCGAGGTCGACATCGAAGACGAGGAAAAACTGATCCTCGTCGACGGCGTCCAGACGAGCCTCGTCTGCGTCTTCTTCGCCGCCGAAGAGTTCATCGCAAACGGCCCCGCCGAAGACGGGAGCGTCAGCGACTACCTCGGCGCTGCTGCCGACGCCGAAGCCGAGGAAGACTTAGATGCCGCGCTCGGCTACGCCGCCCAGGCCGGCACCCTCATCATCGACGACGCTGAACTCGACATGACCGTCGCAGAAGACCTCGAGTACGGCCTCGTCACGGAGTGGATCAACGGTCTCGACAGCCTCCAGAGTGCGATGAGCGATCCCGAAGTCGTCGAAGAAGACGAGTAGCGCCGCACTCGAAGCGAGTTTTCTGCCTCCGACATTCGTGGTCCGCTGGCCGAGTTCAGTTCGGCGAGCGCGCCGAGCGCCCGCCAGAAGTTAAGTGCGAGTGTCAACATTGGCCGCGAGTCCGTCAATTGTCGAATCTTCGAACGACAATACCATATAGCTCGCTGTATAGTGTGGGGGTATGACAGCAGTCGGTATCGACGCCATCGAGATCTGGACCGGGAATCTCAAACTCGATTTACCCGGGACGTTCGCACCGGAAAAGGGCGAAGACCCTGAGAAGTATACCAAGGGACTCGGTCTGAACGCGAGTTCGTTTCCCGACAGTTACGAGGACATCGTCACGATGGGCGCGAACGCGGCCCACCGCCTGATGGAACGCAAGGACCTCGAACCTGACGATATCGGCCGAATCGACGTTGCAACCGAGAGTTCGTTCGACAACTCGAAGCCGGTTTCGACGTACGTCGCTGGCTGTCTCGAAGACGTTTACGACGGCGATTTCCACCACGCCAACAAGGGCGAGCGGAAGTTCGCCTGTATCGCGGGGACCCAGAGTCTAGACGACGCATACAACTGGATCAGCGCGGGTCGAAACCGCGGCCGCGGCGCGCTCGTCATCGCGACGGACACCGCGCTGTACGCCCGCGGCGACGCCGGGGAGGCGACCCAGGGTGCAGGTGCGATCGCGATGTACATCGACGAGGACCCGGATCTGATCGAACTCTCCGCAGAACAGGGCTACGGCTCGGCCGACGAGACGGACTTTCTCAAGCCGAACCAGCAGTTCCCCTCCGTCGACGGGAAGCGCTCGGTGCAGGTGTATCTCGCCCGGATGCGCGAAGCCCTGGAAGACTACGAGAGCGCCGCGGGCGACGTCCATCCCGAAGACATCACCTTTGCGCCGTTCCACACGCCGTTCCCCGGCATGGTCCGCAAGGCCGCCCTGCTCGCCTACCGCCATTGCTCAGATCGGAAGAGCNGATGTGTATAAGAGACAGCGTCAGCCCCGTCCCGAGGCGTTCGACACCGACGATGACTATCGCGAGGCCCTGCGGGAGTACATGGACGAACTCAAGGAAACAGACCGCTACCAGGAGTGGTACGCGGAGATGATCGACCCGACGCTGTCGATCTCCCGCGAGGTCGGCAACTGGTACACGGGTTCCGTTCACGTCGCCCGCGCGAGCGCGCTCAAGTCTGCACTCGAGGACGGCCGCGACCTGACCGGCAAAACGCTGCTCATCGGCTCGTACGGAAGCGGTGCGCAGGCCGAAATCCACACCGAAACCGTCCGGGACGGCTGGGAGGACGAGATCGAGGCGCTGAACGTGGACGAACAGCTTGCAGCCCGCTACGACCTGAGCTGGGCGGATTACGAGGACGTTCACGACGCCCACAACCACGAGATGGACGTCGACGTCGAGGAGTTCACGACGCCCGACGAGGAGTTCGTCTTCGACGGCTGGGGCCGGATGGGCGAACGGCAGTATCGCTACGTCGAGTAACGAGTTGACAGACGAGCGACGATCCGCGAACGGCGACCCGCGAACCGCAAGCGTTCGACGACTGCTTTTGGCGGCATAATCCGAACCAGTTCGGGTGAGAGACGGCGCATCCAGCCGTCTGCGGGGACCGAAGGCGAAACGCACTACCCGGTGGGGTGACTATGTCAGCTAACAGCGAAAGCTCCGACCGATCATGGACCCACTCTCACTCCTCGGCGTCGACGTGGCCCTGTTGTTCGTCATCGGCCTGCTGGCCGGCGGGCACTGTATCGGGATGTGCGGCCCGCTCGTGACGATCTATGCGAGCCGGATGGACGGAAATGCGAGTGAGAGCAGACAGCAGTCGCGGGGGGCGACCAGTACGGACGGCGGACACACGTCCACCGCCGCCGGCAGCGCCCGCCCGACCGGACACCTTACGATCTACGAAGTGCGCCAGCACGCGCTGTTCAATCTCGGACGAACGGCGAGTTACACGCTGCTCGGGGGACTCTTTGGTACGCTCGGCGGCATCCTGTTCGTGACGACGGCCCAACTCACGTCGTTCGTCGAGTTCGCCCGCGGCGGGGTCGGCCTGCTCGTTGGCGCGTTTGTCATGGTGACGGGACTCTACTACCTGCTCGGGCGGAGTACCGGCGGCGTCAGTCTACCGGGCGGCGAGCGACTCGTCGGCTGGCTGATGGGGTACGTCGATCGCCTGGCGAACGGGCCAGGCATCGTCGGCCTCGGCGCGTTGCACGGCCTGCTGCCGTGTCCCATCCTCTACCCGGCGTTTCTGTACGCCTTCGCGACGGGATCGCCGACGCGGGGAGCGCTCGCTCTCGCCGCGCTGGGGCTGGGAACGATCCCGGCCGTCTTCGCCTACGGGACCGTCATCGAGGCCGTCGACGTCGCTCACCGGCGGCGGGTGCACCGACTCCTCGGGGCGGCATTCCTCGTCCTCGGCTACGTCCTGCTCGCACACGGGTTGATGAGTCTGGGAATCCACGTTCCACACCCCGGATTGCCGTTCTACGACGGTTTCGACGTGGCGGGTATCGAGGCGGGCGGCCACGAGCACCACTGAGCGGACGATTCGATAGGTATGACGGAGACACCGAACTCTCAATCCGCGGTCGACGGCGATGCCGACAGCGGCTGTACTCTCTGTGACTTGCCGGTCGACGGCAGCGGCGTCGTCGCCGACGGCAACGCGTTCTGTTGTGTTGGCTGTCGCAATGTCTACGACGCACTCGGCGATGTCGAAGAGGTGGACGCGGCTGACGTTCGCAACGCCCGAGCGGCGGACGAGGCCCAAGACGGGACATCGCGGGACGTACCGCCAGACCACGAAACGACGTTCCTCGAAGTCGACGGAATGTACTGTGCGACCTGCGAGGCGTTCATCGAGTCGGTCGCCACGGAGACCGACGGCGTCAGCCACGCGAGTTCAAGTTACGTGACCGACACGGCGCGGATCGATCACGACCCCGGTGTCGTCTCAGTCGAGGACCTCAAAGCGGAGATCAGCAAACTCGGGTACAGCGCCTACGACCGCGCGGACGCGTTCAGCCGGCGGCGGGCCAACAACTGGGAGATGGCCCGCGTCGGCGTCGGCGTCCTCATGGGGATGATGGTGATGTTGCAGTACATCGTCATCATCTACCCGACCTACTTCGGCGGGCTGTTCTACGACGAGCGGACGACCGAGTTCTTCACGCAAACGCTCTCGAGCGAACTCGCGACCCCGTTCTACGTCGTCATCGCCGCCCTCACGACGATCGTCCTGGCCGTGACCGGCAAACCGATCCTCCAAGGGGCCTACGTCGCCGTCAAGACGCGGTCGCCGAACATGGACCTGCTCGTCGCGATCGCGGCCGTCAGCGCGTATCTCTACAGCACGCTCTCGATTGCGACCGGCGGCGACCACATCTACTACGACGTGACCGTCGCCATCGTCGTCATCGTCACCGTCGGCGGCTACTACGAGTCGACGATCAAACGCCAGGCGACCGAACGCCTCTCGGATCTGACCGCCGTGCAGGTCGAGGAGGCCCGCCGCGTCGGCGAGCACGGCGACACCGAAACGACATCCGTCGACGAACTCGAGCCCGGCGATCGCGTGCTGGTCCGCACCGGCGAGCGCGTTCCGATCGACGGCAACGTCGTCGACGGCCGCGCCGCGGTCGACGAGGCCGTCGTCACCGGCGAATCGCTGCCCGTGACGAAGGAATCCGGCGACGAGGTCGTCGGCGGCTCCGTCGTCTCCGAGGGCTCGCTGACCGTCCGCGTCGGCGAGGACGCCACCAGCACCCTCGACCGGATCAGCGAACTCGTCTGGGACCTCCAGAGCGGCACCCACGGCATCCAGAAGCTCGCCGACAAGCTGGCGACGATTTTCGTTCCGTTCGTGCTCGCACTCGCCGTCGCTGTCACGGCCGGCTATCTCGCGCTCGGCTCCGGTCTCGCGACGGCCCTGCTCACCGGGCTGACGGTCCTGATCGTCTCCTGTCCGTGTGCGCTCGGCCTCGCGACGCCACTCGCCGTCGCAGCCGGTATCCGGGATTCGCTCGAGCGCTCAATCGTTGTTTTCGACGACAGCGTCTTCGAGCGCATCCGCAACGCGGACACCGTCGTCTTCGACAAGACCGGCACACTCACGACCGGGGACATGACCGTCGTCGACGCCGACCTTCCGGACGACCTACTCGAACAGGCCGCCGCGCTCGAGGAGCGATCTGCCCACCCGGTCGGAAAAGCCATCGCCGCGGCGACGCCCGTTGCGGACGGCGGCGCGGTCGAACCCGGGGCGTCGGCGGACGGCAACGTGACCGACGCAGGTGACGCGGCTGCCGGCGACCCGATCGGTGACGACGAAAACGCGCCCGACCGCGTCGATACGTTCGACTCCCACCGCAACGGCGTCTCCGGCGTCGTCGACGGCGACGAGTTCATCGTCGGCCATCCCGACCTCTTCCGGGACCGGGGCTGGGACGTGCCGACTGAACTCGCCGACCAAATCGGGGCTGCGCGCGAAACCGGACGCGTCCCCGTCGCCGTCGGCCGCAACGGCACCGCCTCGGGCGTCATCGTCGTCGGCGACGACCTCCGGGAGAACTGGGACGAGACGCTGACGGCGATCTCGGAAAACGGCTCCGAAATCGTCGTGCTCACGGGCGACGACGCGAAAGCCGCAACCCAGTTCCGCGAGCACGACGCGGTCGATCGGGTCTTCGCCGGCGTCCCGCCCGAAGGGAAGGCCGAAACCGTCGATCGGCTCAAGCGGACCGGTCGAACCGTCATGATCGGCGACGGCACCAACGACGCCCCCGCGCTCGCGAGTTCGGATCTCGGCATCGCGCTCGGCGGCGGCACGGCGATGGCGGCCGACGCGGCCGACGTGGCGCTCGTCGACGACGACCTCTCGTCGGTCGAGACGGTCTTTGAACTCGCGCGGGCGACGGACCGACGCGTGAAAGGAAACATCGGCTGGGCGTTCTGTTACAACGCGGTTGCGATTCCGCTCGCGGTGACGGGGCTACTCAACCCGCTGTTCGCCGCGCTCGCGATGGGCGCGAGCAGTCTCCTCGTCGTCACGAACTCCTCGCGGTCGTTGCTTTCGGAGTGATCGCGCTGCCCGATTGCGGGCCGTTGTTTCATCAATATAATACGTTCGGAGTGCGTACCGGCCCGTATTCATGGCCAATCGTCCTCCGTCAGGGGAGTGGTTTGCCAAGCGACCGGGGCTAACCGTCCTCGCTATCGTCGCCGCCGTTCTCGGACTTCTCGTTATTCTGCCCTATCTCCAGTACGTCCTCCTGGGGGTCGTGCTTGCGTATATTCTCGTTCCGGCACAGCGCTGGCTCGAACAGTACATGAGCTCGCTCATCGCGGCCCTCTCGCTCGTCGCGGTCACAATTCTCGCACTCTTGCTGCCGTTGGCGTACGTCCTCGCCGTCGCGTTCCGCGAGGCGCTCAACCTCGTCGACGTGATCCAGGACGGAAACGGCAACCTCGATGTCACGATCATCGAATCGCAACTCGAAAACGTGGGCTACTCGGTCGATCTCGTCGAGTTCTACCAGACCTATCAGGACCCGATCGCGACGGGACTGCAGGGGCTGGCCATGAGCGCGGTCGAGATCGCCGGCGGCGCACCGGGACTCTTCATCGGCCTCACCGTGACCGTGTTCGTCCTCTTTGCCCTGCTCCGAGACGGCGGCGAGTTCGTCGTCTGGATGCAACGCGTGGTCCCCATCGAGGACGACCTGCTCGCGGAACTGCTCGCTGAACTCGACCAGCTCATGTGGGCCTCGGTCGTCGGGAACGTCGCCGTCGCGATCATTCAGGCGGTGCTGCTCGGCATCGGCCTCGCTGTCCTCGGTATTCCGGCGGTCGTCCTCCTCTCGGTCGTCACGTTCATCTTCGCGTTGCTCCCGCTCATCGGAGCCTTCGGCGTTTGGGTCCCGGTTTCGATCGGACTACTTGCGACCGGCCAATTCGTTCCAGCCGCGATCCTCATCGTCTACGGCTCGATCGTCAGCGCCTCGGACACCTACATCCGTCCCGCACTCATCGGCCGCACGAGCGCGTTCAACTCGGCGATTATCGTCGTCGGCATCTTCGGCGGCCTCGTCGTCTTCGGTGCCGTCGGCCTCTTTATCGGCCCGGTCGTCCTCGGCGGGGCGAAGATCACCCTCGATCTCTTCGCCCGCGAGCGCGCCAACGCCCCCCAACCAGTCACCGGCACCGCTACCCCCGGTGACGACAGTGCGGTTCAGACCGAACCCGAGACCGGACTCGCCGGCGAGCAACCCCCCGAGAGTGAACTCGATGTGGACGAGGGTGGCGATACCGAGACGAACACAGATGAGACCGCGGCCGGCGTCGACGAAGCGACGGAACGTGAGCACGACGGCTCTCCCGACGAGACCGATGAGACCGATGAGACTGGCGAGACCGACGGAACTGACGGAAATCCCGATACCAGCGACGAGACTGCAACCGATACCGACTCCGAACTCGACCGGTAGCCAGTCGTGGCCGACTGTCTCGCACCGAAACACACTGCCCGCCCACACGGAACGGGTGCGTTAATTAGCCCCTGGCCGCAACGAACTGCTATCGTGTCCCGAATGCCATCCTGTAATCGAGAGGGGGATCGAGAGAAATCGCGACAGCGACAGGACACCCATCACACCACAGCCAGCACCCAAATCCGAGGCCAAATCACCAGGGGGAGGGTATGAACGGGGCAGAAACACGCGCCTCCGGGAGTCCGTACGCCCCCCACACGGCCGACGAGCGTGATGCGATGCTCGAGGCGGTCGAGGCCGACTCTATCACGGACCTGTTCGACATTCCCGATGCCGTTCGATTTTCCGACGAGTTCGGTATCGACGCCCGGACCGAGCGCGAGACGAGACGACTCGTGCGCTCGATTCTCGGACGCAATGAGAATCTAACCGAACTGCTTGGTCGTGGCCACTACGGCTACTACGTGCCCTCGCTGGTCGATCACCTCGCGGACCGCTCCGAATTTCTCACCTCTTACACGCAGTACCAGCCCGAAATCTCGCAGGGCTTTCTGCAGGCGCTGTTCGAGTACCAGTCGCTGCTGGTCGAACTGACGGGACTCGAAATCGCTAACTGCTCGATGTACGACGCGGCGACCGCCCTCGGCGAGGCCGCGACGCTTGCGGACCGCGTCCGCGACACCAGCGGCCACCGCATCCTCGTGCCGGACCTCCTGCGCGAGGAGCGCCGGAGCACCCTCGAGAACTACGTCGCCGGCACCGACCTGATCGTGGAGGCGTACCCGACCGCGGACGGCGCTATCGACGTTGACGAACTCGCCGACGCGGTCGACGAAGACGTCGTCATGCTCTACGCCGAGAACCCAACCGTCCGCGGGACGATCGAGGAACGCCTCGACGCCGCGAGCGAACTCGCGACCGACGCGGACGCGCTGTTCGTCCTCGGTTCCGACCCAGTCGCGCTCTCCCTGCTCCAACGACCTGCCGACGTGGGAGCCGACGTGGTCATCGGCGACGCGAGCGTTCTCGGTCTGCCGACGAGTTACGGCATGGGCCTCGGGCTGTTCGCCTGTCGCGAGGACTACCTGCGGCAGGTCCCCGGCCGCCTGGTCGGCGTCAGCGAGGATGCAACCGACCGGCGGGCGTTCACGCTCACCCTGCAGACCCGCGAACAGCACATCCGCCGCGAACGCGCAACGAGCAACATCTGTACGAACCAGGCCTGGGTCGCGCTGCGAACCGCGATGCACGCCGCCGCACTCGGCCCCAACGGGCTGGTCGACCTCGCGAAACGCGATGTCACCCGCGCCGAAAATCTCGCCGAGCGACTCGACGACCTCGTCGGCGTGTCGGCTCCGGTCCACGACCGCCACCACATCCGCGAGTTCGTCGCGCACGTCGATCAGCCCGCGCCGGCGATCGCCGAGGACCTCGAAACGCGTGGCTTCGCGGTCCACGTCGTCGGCAAGCACGAACTCCAGTGTTGTGTCGCCGGCGTTCCGGACACTGAACTCGATGCGTTCGTCGCAGCGTTTTCGGAGGTGGTTCGATGAGCGACGGCGACCCGGTCTCCGATGCACAGCAGGTCCGCTACGATCAGGCCCGCTACGTCGACGACGGCCAGTACGAACCCCTGCTCTCAGAGAAAGACCGGACTCGCGTCGAGATCGGCGACGACTCGCCGCTCCCCGACGACCTCACGCGGGACGAACTCGAACTGCCCGCCCTCTCCGAACCTGAACTCGCCCGCCACTACACGCGCCTCTCGCAGATGATCTACGGGATCGACAGCGGCCCCTACCCGCTTGGCTCGTGTACGATGAAGTACAACCCGAAATTCACCGAAGACGTGGCGGCGCTGCCGAGCGCGAGCGTCCACCCCGATCGCTCGGCAGCGTCGATACAGGGCACGCTCGAACTCCTCTCTCGCCTGCAGGACTACCTCGGCCGAATCGGCGGCATGGACGCTGTTACGCTCCAACCGCCAGCCGGCGCAGCGGGCGAATTCGTCGGCATCCGTGTCGCCGCGGCCTACCACGAACACAACGGCGAGGGTCACCGCGACGAGGTCATCGTTCCCGAGAGCGCCCACGGGACCAACTTCGCCAGCGCCGCCCTCGGCGGCTACGACGTGGTGTCGCTGCCCAGCGACGACGAGGGACGGGTCGATCTCGACGCGCTCGACGCCGCCCTCTCGGAGCACACGGCGGCACTGATGCTCACCAACCCGAACACGCTCGGCCTGTTCGAGCGCGACATCGAGAAAATCGCCGACATGGTCCACGACGTGGGCGGCCTGCTCTACTACGACGGCGCGAACCTGAACGCGCTGCTCGGGCGCGCCCGTCCCGGCGACATGGGCTTCGACGTCATGCACTACAACGTTCACAAGACGTTTGCGACGCCCCACGGCGGCGGCGGTCCCGGCGCGGGTCCCGTCGGCGTCGTGGACGAACTCGCGCCATTCCTGCCCGCGCCGCGGGTACGAGCGGCTGAGGACGGCGCACGTACGGGAGACAGCGACAGTGCCAGTGACAGTGCCGGTGCCGGTGCCAGCGAGCAGCGCTACGAACTGTTCGATCCCGAACACACCATCGGCAAGGTCCACGGGTTTCAGGGCAACTGGCTCGTCCTCGTGAAGGCCTTCGCCTACATCGCCAGACTCGGCGACGAGGGACTCGCAGATGCAAGCGCGAAGGCAGTGCTCAACGCGAACTACCTCGCGAGTCGGATCGAGTTCAGCGTTCCGTACGGCCCGTTCCACCACGAGTTCGTCGCGAGCGCGGGCGAGCAGGACGCGGCCGACGTGGCAAAGCGGATGCTCGACTACGGGGTGCACCCGCCGACGACGAAGTGGCCCGAAATCGTCCCCGAGGCGCTGATGACCGAACCGACGGAGGTCGAGAGCAAGGACACGCTCGATCGGTTGGCGGCGGCGTTCAACGCCGTCGCGCGGGAGGACGACGAGACGCTCGCCGACGCGCCGGAGCGGACGACCGCGCGGCGGATCGACCAGACCAGCGCGGCGCGAAGCCCGCGCCTGTCCTGGCACGAACTCGCCGACGACTCCTAAGAGCCACCGAACGGACACGATCGCGTTTCGAGACTGCGTCAGTCGCGGTTTCGCTCCCACTCCGCACGAGAGATGCTGTACCGGATGCTGTCTCGCGGCTCGTCGTCGATGATGATATCGTTGCGGATCCGGCCCTCTTTTTGGCCGCCGAATCGCTCGATGTACTTCTCGATGGCGCGGCGGGACTTCTCGTTCGCGGGATCGTGTGCGACCGTGACCACTTCGAGGTCGAGGCGGTCGAAGGCGAGTTCGAGCATCCGGGCGGCGCGCTCGCCGGAGTAGCCCCGGCCCCAGAACGGTTTCCGGAGCCACGCGCCGAAGACCGCGAGCCGGCGGTCCCAGTCAGGGTGGATACCGGCGAAGCCGGCGAGTTCGTCGGCGCGGTCGCCCTCCGTCGGTCGGAGGGCGTAGGTGGCCGCCGCGCCGTCTTCGAACTGCTCGCCGCAGTGCTCGACCCAGTCGGACGCCTCCTTGGGGTGCTGGTGGGGATCCCAGGTGACGTACTTCGTGATCTCGTCGATGCCGGGTGCGCCGGCATGAACGTATTCGTACAGTTCGTAGGCGTCGAACTCGTCCGGGTGGAGCCGCTCGTACCGGAGCCGCTCGCTCTCCATCTCGGTCGGGAAGAGAGACATGTTCCTACACCCACAGTGTGTAGCGGGGACGATAAACGTGTTCGAGGCGTGGAACCGACGCTCACACCACCGAAACAATCTTTAACGGGATCGGATACGGGACAAGACGAGTGTCGAACGGCGACCGGCTCAGCGATCCGCTCCGCGGTCTGACAGCCCCGTCTTGAGATGCCCCAATAGCGCCGGGTGCAACGGGCCGTTCGAGCCGAGCAGCGCCGTGCGGTCGTCGGTCTCGAGTTCGAACGTGAACGGCTCGCCGCGTTCGTCGGTGATTGTTGCGCCGGCCGCCCGTGCGATGACGAGGCCGGCGGCGATATCCCAGGGATGGGTGTCGTGTTCCCAGGTCGCGTCGGCGCTGCCGCTCGCCAGATAGCAGAGATTGAGCGCGGCAGACCCGAGACGACGGACGCCGCGAGATTCCTGATAGAAGTGCGAGAGGAAGGTGCCGTCGGGGTCATACCCCGAGATGAGCATGCTCTCGTCGAGGCGGTCGCGGTCCGTCGTCTCGATCGGATCGCCGTCTCGTCGGGCACCGACCTCGGCGATTGCGCTGAACAGTTCGTCCGTTTCGGGGACGTAGACGACGCCCATCACCGGCGTTCCACAATCGAGAAGCGCGATCGAAACCGAGTAGTTCGGATTGCCGTGTGCGAAGTTCCCGGTTCCGTCGAGCGGATCGATAACCCAGGTGTAGCCGTCGGCACGGTTTCGCCGCGGTTGCTCTTCGGAGACGATGCCGTGCTCGGGGAACTCGTTGTCGATAACGGTCGTGATGATCCGGTTTGCCTGGTGGTCGGCCTCGGTGACGATATCCGATTTGTCGCTTTTGACGGTGATGGAATCGACCTGGCCGTGGAGTTCGCGCAGCGGCTCGCCGGCGGCCTCGGCAGCCTCTGTTGCAACCGTGCGGGCGTATTCGAGGGTCGTCCGGTCGTCACGTCCCGTCGACGGAACAGCGGGCGAATCGGAACGGCTTCCCGTCTCACCGGCATCCGCCACTGAACTCGATTTCGCTGGGTTCGCTGGGTTCGCTGGGTTCGCTGGGTCCGCTTCCGTTGCCGTTGGTATCGCCGACGAGATCGTCCCAGAGTGTGGTCCTGATCCGAGAGCGCGGTCCGTCTCCGAACGCGGTGTCGACGGCTGATCGTCGACGGCGCGAATTCCCCAGCCGAGTTTCTTCGCGATTGCGGTGAAGAAGTGGTCGTCGTAACTGGTTCGGACGACGTGCGCGAGCCTGTCGGCACCCGTCAACAGGACGCTCTCGCCCGTTTCGAGGCGGGTGTGTGTCCGTCCGCCGTCGACCAGCAACGTTGCGGGGCCGCGGGTGACGATTCGGAGTTCGGTCGAGGGCGAGACGACGATCGGCCGGACGCCCAGCTGATGGGTGTGCAACGGAACGAGTTGCAGCGTGTGGTTATCGACCGGGTAGTGGATCGGGCCGTTCGCGGACAGCGAAATCCCGGTCGACCCGGTCGGCGTCGAGACCGCAAGTCCCGTTCCCTCGAACTCGCCGATGTACTCGTCATCGGCGTAGACATCGAGTTGCGTCACCTTGCTGTCGACGGGGTTTTCCGGCGGAACGTGCTTGACGGTCACGTCGTTGATTCCCGTCGCATCGACGCTCGAGCCGGTGACGGCGACCTGTTGGCGGCTGTCGACCTTTGCACGTCCCTGGACGACTTCATCGAGGGCGGCGTTGAGATCGTCGGGTTCGACGCGGGCCAGAAAGGAGAGGGTACCCGTATTGACTCCAAGTTGGGGCACGTTCCGCGGTGCAAAGGTCTTGATCCCCTCCAGAAAGGTGCCATCACCGCCGATCGTGATCCCGAGTGTCGCCCGGTTCGGATCGTATCGCTCGTCGATCTCGTCGCCGACGTCGACCGTCGACAGCGTGATGTCACGCGCTGTGGTCCACGACTCGAGTCTGGCGACGACATCATCACTGTTGGGACTGACGATCGCAATAATCTCGTCCGTCGTCGCGAGCCTGCGTCCTTGCATGGGGAGGTCTAGCGGAAACTGGTAGGTGTTCGGTTCGTGCTGTCAGCTGGTGATTTCCGGTACCGGTACCGGTACTGGTACTAGTACTAGTGACTAGACATCCACGCTCGAGTCGACAGCCGTTCCGTTGTCGCCAATCTGGACAAAGCCGTAGTCACAGTCCGGACAGTGCCACTTGACCTTCTCACCGAGGTGCATTGTCGTACTCGCCGCGCGGTAGAACGTCCGTTCGTCGCCACAGTTTGGACACTCGTGGTCGAGTTCCATCGTCATACGCGGCGATTGCACACGGACCAAATTGAACGTACTGGTTCCTGATCGTGCCACCGAATCACCGCTCGGCCAGCAATTAAGTAATCTCCCTTCATCGGTTCGGCCATGTCGATCTACACCGGCCGCGGCGACGACGGCAAAACCGATCTCCGGGATATGACCCGCGTCTCGAAGACCAGCCCCCGAATCGAGGCCTACGGTACCGTCGACGAACTCAACGCCCTGCTCGGCACGATCCGTCCCACCGGACACGCGGACGTCGACGACCGACTGCGCGCCGTGCAGAACCACCTCCACATCGTCCAGGCCGACTTTGCGAATCCCGACCCCGATGAAGACGATCCGGCGATCACCGCCGCCCACGTCGACACCGTCGAAGACTGGATCGACGCGTTCGACGCTGAACTCGAGCCGTTGACCGCCTTTATCCTCCCCTCCGGGAGCGACCCCGGCGCGCAGTTACACCACGCTCGAACCGTCTGTCGCCGAGCCGAGCGACGAGCAGTTGCACTGGCCAGCGAAGAGGAGATCAACGAGCAAGCGGTGCAGTACCTCAACCGACTCTCCGACGGCCTGTTCACGTTCGCCCGCGTCGTCAACGCTCGGGAGGGTGAACCGGAGAAAACGCCAGAATACTAATCGCCCGGAGCAACGAGAGCACGCTCCATGCGTGTCGGTGTCGGTTGCACGACAAAGCGGTTTGTGGCGTCGTCGACCGGACGGCTGGGAATCGCCAGAACGGCAGCGGATACAGGGTATCGGCCTCGAACGTGAAAGGAAGTCTTAAGTCGAACGCACGGATACGACCGTATGCGGGTTGGTGATCTAGTCCGGTTATGATACCTCCTTCACACGGAGGAAGTCGGCAGTTCAAATCTGCCCCAACCCACTACTTCTGTCGCGAACAAAACCGTGAGCGACAGAATCGTCACGTTGGCCAGATTTGAATCAGGGAGCAGCTTCGCTGCGACTGTGGTTCAAATCTGCCCCAACCCACTGATTTTGCGCCGAACAATTCCGTGAGGCGCAAATCCATTACGTTGGGCAGTTCGAACCAGACAAATCACAGCCCGGGAAGCAAACGAAGTGAGCGACCCGGAACGTCTTTGTGAGGTTCAAATCTGCCACCACCTTACTCACTACCTGAGTGCTATCTTTGGACTGCTGACGACGCAATTGACTGTCCCGCTGGATCTTTGATTGCTGGGTGCTGTCCCAGCGGTCCTAACGCCACCAGATAACCCACAAAGTGCCGTCCAGTCTCACTCCTGCCTCGCACAATATTCATCAAACTGTCCAAAAGGACCGTTTCAGACAGTTTCGCTGACGGTCTCGATAGTAAACTAAATGGTTAAATATATGCGTCGCTAGTAGTCAACCAGATGGTTGACCAACGAGCAGCGGCGGATCTCGACGCGATCTTCCAGGCGTTGTCCCATCCGACTCGGCGGGCCCTGATCGAGGACCTTGCCACCGGACCGGCGAGTGTCACTGAACTCGCAGAGCCCCATGACATCTCCCTGGCCGCCGTTTCGAAGCACCTGCAGGTACTCGAAGATGCGGGATTGATCGAGGTCGAACAGGACGGACGCGTCCGGCAGTGCCAGTTGGAGGCGGAACCTCTGAGCGTCGCGTTCGGCTGGCTGACGCAGTACCGCGTCTTCTGGGACGACCGGCTGGACGCGTTGGGTGACCATCTGGAGAACGAGGGCCAATGACAGACGAGAAGGCGACAGCAACCGAGTTCGAACCGAGCGAGTACGACATGACGATCCGGCGGACGTTCGACGCCCCGCGCGAGCGCGTGTTCGAAGCGTGGACCGACCCCGAACGGGTCGAGCAGTGGTGGGGACCGGCCGAGTTCACCGTCCCCTACTGCGAACTGGATGTCAGACCGGATGGGGAATTCAGAATCGACATGCAGGGCCCTGACGGCACCATCTATCCCGGTACGGGGGTGTATCACGTCGTCGATGAACCCGAGCGAATCGAAGCCACCAGCCGGGCGCTCGAGGACGAAGACGGTACCCCGCAACTCGAAGTGTATCAAACGGTCACGTTTGCCGAGCGCGGTGAGCAGACCGAACTGACGATCCAGGCGGAAGTGATCCGAGCGAGCGAAGCGGTGGCTGACTCGCTCGAGGGAATGGAGTTGGGGTGGAGCCAGAGCCTCGACAAACTCGAGGGGTTCATCGCCGACGAGTCGGCCGTTCCGTCGACAGGCGACTAACCGCTTCCAATCGCGTCACCGCTCACGAGATCCGGTCGCGGTCCGCGCAGCAGCAGACGGTGTGGCACGCGAAGCAGGTCCGACTGTGTGGCACCGCCACCGGGCTCCGAGTCGACTCTGGACGACACTCTCAAGAGCGTCGTTCTTTTGCAAACCCCTGCGAAGTAGCCCTGTCCCTGACAGTGGACCACCGTTCCGAAACTGCAACCCAGCGGAACCACGACGAATGCTTAAGGCCGACCATGTACATGATATCATATGGCATACCAACTTCGCTGCGACAGTTGCGAACTCGATCGGGAATGTCGCGACTGGATCGAAGCCAGCGAGGTCGCCAGCGAACACGAAGCGGAATACGGTGACCACTGGGTGAGTATCTACGACGTTCCAGCGGCCTGAGACGAAATGCGTCGATAGCAGTCGCAGTTGTCGGTGTCGGCAGAGTGCCACAGCCGTCAATTCCGAACGTCACTCGAGCGGTTCGGCCGCCTCGCGTTCGAGTAGTGGCGTCGCGTTCGCTTCGGGGAGCGTCACAATGTCATCGCTGACAAGCGTATATTCCCGGTCGTCGACGCCGAGGATAGAGCCGATGTCCTGCGTGATTTTGACCGTCATGCGGTCGACTTGCGATTCGGAGGTCGCCTCGTCTCCGTCCGCTTTCGCTTCGGAGGGCGAACGGGATCGTGCCTCGTCGTAGTCGTCGTTCGTCCCACCCTCAGTACCACCACCAGTACGGTGTTGTTCGGGTGTCCCGGTATCGGTTACGTCTACTTCCCCTGGATCTGCGGTTTTCTCCGTCGCTACACTCGAGTTCACCTGCGGGGCGGACTCGACGTGAGCCGTGTTGGCGGTGTCGGCTGTGTCGGCCCCGGAACTCGAGGTGGCACTAGCAGCGTCACCGCCCATCACGTCCGCAGGGGAGACGCCCGCGGCGTCGGCGGGTTCCGAGTCGGGAGTGGCTGGCGTGGACTGCGAAGTCGGCGGCTGCTGCGTGTGGGGTGCGTTTTGTGAGTGCTGCTCGGACTGAGGCTCGGGGACCTGGTCGTCTCCCCGGTTCGCTTCGCGGCGTTGCACGGGGTCTTCCGATGCGGGTTCTTGCGGTGGTGTCGGTGGGGCGGGCGAATTGGAGCGCTGGCCCTGGCCCTGACCCTCACCTTGACCGGCTCCTGTCGGGGAGGCGCTATCGGTATCGGTGGCCGCGTCCTGGTCCTGGGTCTGAGTACTGCCCTCAAGCACGTCGAGCACGCGTGCTTTGTTCCCCTTAATGCGGTCGACGAGATCGTCGAAGAGGGCGGCCTCTTCGGCGGTTAGCCCCTCGTCGTCCGCCGCCATGCCGGCCGCGGCGAGACTCGCTTGCTTGACGAGTTTCCCCATCCGGCGCTCGTAGATCGCTTCGACAACGTCGTTTGCCGTCTCGATTTCGTCCGTGAGCTGGCCCACTTCGGGCGACGAAAAGGGGTCATCGACACGCTCGGCCGCGCGTTCGCGTTCGGCCTCGAGTTCAGCGATGTACTCGCCGACCTCCTGGTAGAACGAGGGGCGAAGGTTCTGGAGGCTGTCTTTCTTTCGCTCCTTGCTCTGGACCGAGCGTAGTTCGTTTAGATTCATTCTTTCTCCTTTTCAGCCCGACCGCGTGCCATCAGGAAGACGGCAACGTACTCTGGGAGTGACTGGTCACCCTCGGAGACCGTAAAGCTATCTCCTCTAAGTTCGACCGTCCCGCCGTCGGTGACGTCGACGGCGATGTCCTGGCCCACGAACGTCTCGGGGACGGCGTCGACCAACGGGTCGAACGCCGCGAGTTCATCGCGCTCGAGGCGAACCGTTTGCAGTCCACTGCCACCGTGGAGCGTGCCGGGCAGTCGGATGAGGCGGTTCGTGTCGGTCGTCACCGGTTCGTCGATCGGGGCGTTGTCCCGTTCGACGGCTTTCGAGGCGAAACGCTCCGCCAACTGCGCGACGGCGGTGTGGACGGTGACGTTGCCCGATTCGAGTTGCTCGCGGTTGTTCCGGGCGGCGTTTATTGTTGCCTGTGCCTTCCCCTCGCCGATACCGTCGAACTCCTGGAGGCGCTCGAGTGCGGCGTCTTCTTCGAGTTCGAGGAGGTCGTCGACGAAGGCCATGAAGTGATCGTGGGTTCGCTTTCCCCAGCCGCCCTCGACGCGGAGCGTTCGCCGCTCCGTCGGGGTCTTTCGACCGAGTCCGGCGACGGTTTCGGTTTCGATCAGTTCGTCGAAGTCGAGGCCGATCCCGCGAACGTAGTCGACGATTTCGCGGCGGTGCTCCCGGTCGAGGTGGCGGACGTTGTCGTCGCGGACGTGGACGTGGTAGCCGCGACCGCCCGAAAAGACGAACTCCAGTTCTTCGAAGCCGAAGTCGTTTTCGAGAAAATCGAGGAGCCGAAACAGGGCGTCCTTACACGTCGCGAGCATCTCAGCGTAGGTGTCTTCTCCGAGGGTGACGTTCGGCAGGTGGTCCGCGTCGAGGTCGAAGACGAGATCAGCGGATTGCCAGTCTTTCTCGCTCATCGAACTCGCGCTCGGATCGCGAAAGCGGCCCGCGGAGAAGTAGACGTGTCGCGGGCGCTTGCGGACGAGGAACTCGGAGAGTTCGCCGAGTTCGAGCAGTGATCGGTGGCGGACCATCGTCGTGCCGGGGCTTTCGGTCCAGGGGATAAAGCCCCACTCGCGTTCGTTCGCGGCGGGCGGTGGCGTTAGCTCCGTCCGTCGATAGTAGTCTCGAAATCGCCCCCGAAGATAGGCCCTCGTTCGCTCCTCCATGCGCTTGCGCTACTCGTCGTGGCGCGGGTATAATTGTATTGGACTGTCCGTGCGGGTGACCGTCGGTCCCAGACCACACTACCGGCGCATCAGATCGGAGATCCGGTCCGCGATCCCGTCGCCGGAGCCGAGTTTCAGATAGTAGGCGTCGCCGCTGTCCTCGTAGTAGTTATCGATCCGACGTTTGATCTCGAAGCCGAGATGCTCGTAGAACTGCAGGGCGTTCTCGTTGCTCGTCCGGGCGTGACAGGTGATCGTCTCGTGGTCGTCAGCCACGCGGGCGACGAGGCGTTTCCCGAGGCCCTCTCCGCGACGGGCCGGCGAAACTGCGAGAAAGAGAATGTAGCCGTCGCGTCGAACGGCGGCAAAACCGACGAGTTCGTTGTCGAGGACGTAGCAGTGAACGGTCGATCGTCGGTAGGCGTCAGTAAAGAAATCCCGCCGCTGCTTGAGGACGTCCTCCTGCTGGTTGATCTGCTCTTTAAGCTGCCAGGCCTGCTCGACGAACTCGTCGTTCCCTGGCGTAACGACGCGCCTGTCGATGTTGACGCTCACTACCACTGCCTTACATCGTCGCCAATATAATTCCACCGGCAACGAGGTCCCCGACCGAGATACTGTCGACCGGGTGACTATCAATCGCAGTACTGCGGGCTACTGCAGGACCCGCCGCGGACAACGCGGATTCGAGGCCGACTGCTCGCTGACTGTCGTCCGAAAGTACCGGTGCTACGTCGGCGGAAGCGACGGACATACGACGGCGGTACGCAAACGTCGATACGAGACGATGGGCTTCGAACTGCGCGATCACACTGCCGACGTTGCGGTCGCGGCGACCGGCGAGTCGCTCGACGGGGTCTTCGCCGCCGTCGCCGACGGCCTGGCGGCCTGCTCGACTGACGAGATCCCCGACGCAGGCGAGCGGTTTTCGCTTACCGTCGCCGCCGAGAGCCGCGAGGCACTGCTGTTCGACTATCTCGACGAACTCATCTATCTGCGGGATGTGCGCGCCGAACTCCCGGTCGACCACCGCGTCGAGTCGATCAGCGGGCCGACAGTTGAGTCAGCCAATGGCGACGATCCAACAGCCGATCCTCCGTGGGAGGTGACCGCAACCGCCCGCGGCGTCCCGCTTGCTGAACTCGACGCCCGGGAGGTGAAAGCCGTCACCTATTCCGAGATGCGACTCGAGAACGTCGCCGACGGGTGGGAGGCGTACGTCGTCTTCGACATTTGATCAAACGCGATTGTACTCGCATACTGAGCAACTCGAGAGACGAACACCTTTCATCGTCGGGGTCCGACTTTGCGTATGAGCAATTCCACGTTCGAGGCCGGCGACATCACGCTCGAGCAGGTGCGCGAGTTCGTCTGGGAGATCCCTCAAAAGGGAGATATGCACGCGCCCGCGAGAGTGCTCGCGAGCGAAGCCCTCCTCGAGGAGATCAGGGAGGATAAGACGCTCGAGCAGATCACAAACACGACTCACCTGCCGGGGATCACGAACTACGCGATTTGCATGCCCGACGGCCACCAGGGCTACGGGTTCCCGGTCGGTGGAGTGGGTGCACTCGACGCCGAGAACGGCTGTATTTCGCCGGGAGCGGTCGGCTACGACATCAATTGCGGCGTCAGAATGATGCGGACGAATCTGACCTACGACGAGCTTCAGGGACGGGAAGAAGAACTCGTCGACTCCCTCTTTGCGAACATCCCGTCGGGGCTTGGCGGCGGCGGCGTCGTCGAAGCCGGCGTTGACACCGTCGACGAAATCCTCGCCCGCGGCGTCGACTGGGCGCTTGAGAACGGTCACGCCGTCGAGGACGACCTGCTACACTGCGAGGACGAGGGAATGCGTGAGGGCGCAGATCCGGAGAAGGTGAGCCAGAAGGCCAAAGACCGCGGGAAAAACCAGATCGGTTCGCTCGGCTCTGGAAACCACTTCCTCGAAGTCCAGCGCGTCACGGACGTCTTCGACGACGAGGTGGGTGAGGCCTACGGCCTTGAAGCGGACCAGATCGTCGTCCTGATCCACTGCGGCTCGCGCGGCCTGGGCCACCAGACCTGCAACGACTACCTCCGGAAGATCGAGCAACAACACCAGGGACTGCTGAACCAGTTGCCGGACAAAGAACTCGCGGCCGCGCCCGCCGGCTCCCAACTCGCCGAAGACTACTACGGCGCGATGAACGCCGCGATCAACTTCGCGTGGGTCAACCGCCAACTCATCATGCACCGCACGCGGCGGGTCTTCGAGCGCGTCTTCGACCGCTCGTGGGAGGCCATGGACATGCACCTGCTGTACGACGTAGCCCACAACATCGCGAAGAAGGAAACGCACACCGTGGCGGGAGACGAACGCGAACTCTACGTCCACCGCAAGGGTGCCACGCGGGCGTTCCCTGCCGGCCACCCCGAAGTTCCCGCCGCGTATCGCGATGTCGGTCAGCCCGTCATCATCCCCGGCAGCATGGGAGCAGGCAGCTACGTCCTGCGAGGCGGCAAACACTCGATGGACCTCACCTTCGGCTCCACGGCCCACGGCGCGGGACGACTAATGAGTCGTACCCAGGCCAAAAACGAGTTCTGGGGCGGCGACGTACAGGATGAACTCGAGGACCAGCAACAGATCTACGTGAAGGCCCAGTCCGGCGCGACGGTCGCCGAGGAAGCTCCCGGCGTCTACAAGGACGTCGATGAGGTCGTTCGCGTCTCGGACGCGTTGGGAATCGGGGATAAGGTGGCGCGGACGTTCCCGGTGTGTAACATCAAGGGGTAATCACCGACTTCGATCGGAGTTCGAGAGGCCTATTTCAGTCGGAACGGGTTCTCGTCGTCATCCTCACTGGCATCCCCGCTCGTCTCTTCGGTCTCGCTATCGTACGGCTTGCGGGCGGTGATCGTCACCGTCGCCTCGGGATTGTCCTCGTCGGACCAGGGGCTGTCGTAGGCCGAGAGTTCGAGATCGGTCACGTCCCAGCCGGCGGCTTCGATGCGGTCGACGAGTTCGCGCTGGTCGGAGAGCATGTCGTCGTCCATGGTCGGTGTTGGTGCGGGGACGGTGTAGGTTTTCGGCCGGCAGGGGTTTTTCGGCTGGCAGGATTCTCGGTCGACGGAATGGAGAGTGAGACGAGTCATCACGGCCGTCCGTCGGTGGAACTGGAACGAGGGCGTACGAGGTCGTGTTAGTCGTCGGTCTGTAACTCGTCGACACGGCGGACGAGTTGGTCGATCGTTTGCTCTTGCTGGGTCGTCGCCTCGACGATCCGCTCCGTCGCCGTCTCGCTTCGCTCCGAACGGTCCCGGACCGTCTCGATCGTCGAGGTGAGTTCTTCGACGCTGGCCGTCTGGTCGTCGATCACGCGGGCGACTTCCGAGATGCCGTGGGCGGCCTCGTCGACGGAGTCGGCAATTGCCTCGAGTTCAGTGATGACGGCGTCGATCTGGGTTTCGGCGTGGTCGATCCGGTCGTGGGAGCGGGAGACGGCGTCAGTCGTCGCGGTGAACTGGGCCTGCAACTCGTCGAGGTTCGCCGTGATCTCCTCGGTGTGGTCCTGCGTCTCGTTGGCGAGGGTTTTGACGTGATCCGCGACGACGGCGAATCCGTCGCCGCTGTCGCCGGCGCGTGCGGCTTCGATGTTGGCGTTGAGCGCGAGGAGGTTCGTCTCGTCGGCGACGTCCGAGATGACCTCGACGACGGAGCCGATGTCGTCCATCTTGGCCGTGAGTTCGTCGATGTTTGCGGCGAGTTCGTCGCCTATTTCGACGACGTCCTCGGTCGCCTCGTGTGCATCCGCGCCGGCATCGAGGCCGTGTTCAACGGCGTCTTTGGCGGCCTGGGCGGCGGTGTCGACCTCTTCGGACTGGGCGGCGACTTCCTCCATGCCGGCCGCGAACGTCTGCATCTCGCTTGCGGAGTCCTCGAGTAAGCGATGCTGTTCGGCGACGTTGTCCGCGATGTCGTCGGCGGCCGCGCTCGCGTCGTCGACGGCGGCTTGCATCTCGGTCGCCTGTTCGCTCACGCGGCCGGTGAGCGTTTCGAGGCTGGCGGCCATCTCGTTGAGGTCGTCGACGACGGCCACGAGTTCGGAATCGAGCAACTGGAACGAGTCGAGTCGCTGTGCGCGGGCGGTGAGGTCGCCGTGGCTGATTTCGGTTGCGGTCGTCTGGAGTTCGCGGACGAGCGCCGTCGTGGCGTCGCGCTCGGCGACAATGTCGGTTCGGTCGACGACGACTTCGATGACGCCGAGAAGGTCGTCACTTCCCCCCTCGCTCCTGTACAGCGGTGTCGCCGAGAAGTCAATGTGTTTCTCGTCGCCGTGGCGGTCGACCATGGTACTGGTGTCGCCGTACCGGCGTTGCTCGGGGTCGCGCAGTTCGACGCCGAACCGTTCGTGGGCGCGCTCGGGAGCCTGTAACACCTTGTCCGCGAGCGTATCCCCCCGGCGGCCGTCAGGGTAGAACAGTTCCGACGCATAGTCGTGGCCGAGCGCATCGGCTCGCTCGACGCCGGTCAACTCGGCCAACGCCGCGTTCCACTCGACGATCGTTCCCTCCGTATTCAGGATGAACGTGGGGATGCCGGTCCCGTCGAACAGTTGTTGATAGCCGGCCTGCCGAATAACCGGCGCAGCAGCGCCCGCGAGTTCACCGACGGATTCCTCCCCGTGGTCGCCTTCGATCGGTCGATCGGAGACCGGTGTGGCTGTCGAATCGGCGTCTCGAGACTCGTCGGAAATCTTACTGTCCATTGGGTACTACCCGCACGGTTAGACGGAACGGAGTTAAAATCGACGGCAACAAAACAGTCCTATGATATGAAAGAGCGGGTAATCGAAATCGGTTACTGGACGTGGAAATACCCGGCGCGTTTAAGCGGATTCGACCACAACACGGAGATATGCTCACCGACGAGTTCGGGCGCGAGGTGACCGGGGTCCGCGTCTCGCTCACCGATCGGTGTAACTTTGACTGCGTCTACTGTCACAACGAGGGTCTCGGCGACACACGGGGGCCGATGGATCCGCAGGACGACGAGATGGAGACGGACGACGTCGTTCGCTTTCTCGAGGTCGCCGCCGAGTTCGACGTCGATGCGGTCAAGTTCACCGGCGGCGAGCCGATGCTCCGCCAGGACTTAGCCGAAATCATCGAGCGCACGCCCGACCAGATGGAGGTTTCGCTGACGACCAACGGCACGTTCCTTCCCGACCGCGCCGATGAACTCGTCGATGCGGGACTCGAACGTGTCAACGTCTCGCAGGATGCGCTCGATCCCGAGGATTTCGCGGCCGTGACCCAGAGCGGGGCCTACGAACGAGTGCTCGAAGGGGTTGAGGCAGCGCTCGATGCGGGACTGGACCCGGTCAAACTCAATATGGTCGTCTTCGAGCAGACGGCGGGGTACGTGCCGGAGATGGTCGACCACGTCGCGCGAAACGACGGCCTGCAACTCCAGTTGATCGAGTACATGCCCGAGTTGACCGGCCGACCCGAGTGGAACATCGACATCCAGCGCGTTCACGACTGGCTCGCCGAGCAAGCCGACGAGATCGAACATCGGGAGATGCACGATCGAAAGCGCTACTGGGTGAGCCACGACGAGGCACCCGAATCCGACCGCGGCATGGTCGAAATCGTCGATCCCGTCGAGAATCCGACCTTCTGTGCGAACTGCCATCGCGTCCGCGTCACCCACGAAGGCTATCTCAAGGGCTGTCTCAACCGGAACGACGATCTCCGGTCGATGGGCGAGATGACGAAATCAGAGATCCGCGAGACGTTCCGCGAAACCGTCGCGAACCGCGTCCCCTACTACGGCGAGTACATGGTGCAAAACGGCGACGGCGAGTGGGAAGTCAACGACGAGTACATCGAGGGCTACGCCGGCACCTGATCGTCACACTGCAGCGGAGTGATGTAGCTATGGCACTGCCGGTACACTGAACTCGTCTCCGCGACGGGAAATCCCTCTTCTCTCACATCCCGATTCGTCCGGAGTGGCTACCGTCTACCGTGGCGGTCGCTTTTGCTTTCGTTTCCGACCGGGACTCCTGGATCGCTTCGTTCCGAGACTGACAATGATGAGCGTGACTGCGACCAACAGTAGGACGATCGCCGAGGCTGGCAGGTTGCCCGTCCCGGCGGTGTACACCGCGTAGCCGATGGTTCCCGACAGCAGTCCGACCAGCAGGCTCGATCCGAGCTGGACGAGTTCAAGACGGATGGTCCGGGCGTCGCGGCCGAGTTGGGTGCCGAGTGTGAGTCCGCTGTGACCGAGATCCCAGGCGAGGACGGTCGTGACTGTGCCGACGACGAGGGGTTCGACGACGGGTGATCGGGCGCCGGCGATGATGAGGCCGACGAGGAGGACAAGTGCACTGATGTCGATCGTTCGTGGGTGTGCCCAGTACAGTCCGGCGGCGAGAACGGCGACGCCGAGTGCAGTGACGCCGACGCCTGGGGTGGTGATGCCGGATGCGAGTGCGGCCATGGCTGTGGTGACGAGTGCGGCGGCGAGCGCACACCCGCTCGAGAACAGCGTTGGTTTGCGCGTGAGGGTGACGGGACCGGCCGGTCCATCGCGGTCGTAGTCCCGCGACTCGGCCCGGTCTCGGTCTCGGTCTCGATCTTGATCCCGGTCCTGAACCTGCTCGCGCTCGCCGGGGCCCGTTGTCCCGCCCGCTGTCGCTCGGTGCCGTGGCTGTGACTGTGGCTCCGATTCCGCGCGGGGTCTCTCGGTCCCCCTGTCGGCGTGTCGCTCCTGCGTTCGACCGTGCTGTTCCGGTGGCGGCGTCATCGAGAACCACCCGCAGCGTGGCGCGCAAAGACCGCATCGATCGATTCGTCAGGTCCCCAGTCGACGACCGAAATCCCCGCCTGTTCGAGATCGAACCGACGAACGCGTCGGGCGACGGCCGCGAGGCGATGGCCGACCGTTCGTTCCGCAGTCGGGTCCGGGCTCACGACCGTCACGGCGTGGCCGCCGGCGTCGAGTCGCCGGGCGATATCGGCCGCCATCGCATCACACAGCGGCGAGAGAAGGACGATCTGCGTTTCGGCCGAGAGCCGGCGCTGAATCGTCCGAAACTGTGAGAACCAGCGACTGTTCTGGTCCGGCGGGAGCGTCTCGAACTGCAGATGCGTCGCGAGCAACTCCTGAAACTGGATCTCGTGGTCCCGACCGGACGCCGGCGCGAGCCAGCACGGCTCCGTCCGTCGCCGCCCGGTTCTCGAACTCCCCTGTTCGCGATCGGTCGGACCGAGTCCGGCGAGCCCGACGGTATCGCCCGCATTGAGGAGCGAGGCGGCGATCCGACCCGCCGCGGTTACCGAGCGATCGACCGCGTGCGCCCGATCCGGTGCCGGAGCGAGATACGACTGTCGCCGCGCATCGACGAGGACGACGACACGAGCAGCCCGCTCCTCGTGGAACTGGAGCGTCGCGAGTTCACCCGTCTTCGCGCGACGATTCCAGTCGATACGGGAGAGTGAGTCGTTCGGCCGATACTCCCGCACCGAGTGGAAGGTCGTTCCCGTTCCGCCCTCCGCCGTCGTTAGCCGGCCGGCGAAGGCGGCCGCGGTCGTCCGAAGCGGGACTGGCGCAGCCGTCGGCCGAAGTTCGGGTTCGCAGGTGACGGTCGTCTCCGTGCCGACGAGGTACTCGCGTTCCGTCGAGCGCGAGAGGTCACGCACGATCGCGAGCGCGGGATCGAACTGGTGGTTTCCACGTTGGACGGTCACCGTATACTCGAGCGTGGCCGACTCGCCCGGCCGAAGTGCGGTCCCGAGCCGGCTCGAACCGCCCGTCACGGCGAGGCCCGCCGGAATGCCGTCGACGAACCGAAGGTCCGGGACGAAGCCCGAACCCGCGTTCGTGAGCGTGACGGTAACGTCGACGTCATCGCCGGGGTCAGGCGCGTCGTCTTCGATCGTGCGCTCAAGTTCGAGTTCGAGTTCGGGCGGCTCGAGTGCCCGGGCGAAGCCGGCGTAGCCGATGCCGATGACGCCGATGAGGACGACGCCGGCCGACTCGACGAGCGCGCCGATCCCGACGGCGAGGAGAGCGACGACACCGATGCCGAGCCAGTAGTCGGTCGATCTGGTCCGAGCGTCCTGGACGCCGGTGACGGATTCCGTCGTCGTTCGGCGCGGAGTTGGCGTCGAGTCGTCGGTCGTTCCGCGCTGGGAGTCGTATTCCGGGAGCGCAACCGTACCGGTCTCGACGGAACTCGTTCCCGGCGCCGCGGAGTCGGCTTCAGTGTCGCTCTCAGCCCGGTCGTAGCCGACCGACGCGATCGCGGCGGCGGTGTGGCGAACGCCCCGCTGGAAGGCGGTTTCCCCGTCGGTGATGCGCTGCAGTCGCGCTCGAAGCGACCGCTTCGGCTGGTCGACCGAGTCCGAGAGGAACGCGGCGGCGATCGGATCGTCGGTCCAGGTCCCCGCTTCGATGCGGTCGGTTGCAGCCGCCACGGTGTCACCCTCGAACCGCGTGAGGACGGCCATGGCCGCCGCCCGGAGCCCGTCAACCGTCCGCCGCCCACGGGTCGTATACTCGGCAGTCGCTTGCCGAAAGTCGGCGACCGAACTCGAGAGCGAGTGACCGGGAACGGGAACGTTGACTCGTCGCTCGGGCGCTGCCTCGGCGCTATTCGGTCGTTCACGCCGGTTGGAGCGCCGTCCGAGTGATCGCAGACCAACCAGAACTGCGATCAGTGCGACGACACCGATCGCACTGTCGGTGAGGCTGAGTTCGAGAGCCCCGGTTGCGACGGCGAGACCGCACCCGAGTGCAAGGAAGCCGAGCAGCAGCGGAATCCGTCGGACGTTCACCGGTTCTCACCGCCATTCGGTCGCCCGGAGCGGTCGGACTGCCCTTGCCCTGCTTGGTCCGACCGACGCTGTCCGGCAGCGCCCGACTGCTCGGCGTCCGTCGCTGCCGACCGCTCCGAATTGGCGGCTGCCGACTCCGCCGTGTCGCCGTATTCGCGTTCGATCCGTCGAAGGATCGTGACCGCCCGGTCTTCGAGTTCAGGCGTCGACTCCGTCGAGCCGTATCGAACGTCCTCGAAGAGCCGGGTAAGTTCGTCGACGTGCTCGCGAGTCAGGCCGGCGTCGACGGCGGCGCTTGCGAACTCGCGCGGCGTGCTCGAGTCGGGACGGTCGATGTCGAGTGGCCGGGTCATCTCGCGCCAGGCGCGATAGATTTCGTTGTCGAGGTCGGTCGACTCGTCGATTCGGTCGGCGGCGCGGCCGGCGGCGGTACCGACCGCAGCGGCGTCTGCGCCTCGGGTCGCATCCTCGTCCTGCGCCGTGGCTGTTGCCGTGCCGTCGTCCGTCCCGGATCCGCGGGAGAGCAACACGCCGCCGACGAAAATCGTCGTAATGATAGCAAGCGCGGCAAATAACGGATTGGTCGGGAACACGTCGCTGGCCTCGCCGTCACCGCTTCCCGGAGCGGCGGGGGTCCCCGAGCCGGCGCTCCGATTCAGCATTTCGGCGGGACCGCTCGCCAGATCGAACTCGAGGAAGGAGAGGAGGAGAATTCCGCCGAGTGCGGCGAGGAGGGCAACGGCGATCAACGAGACGGCCTCGCGTCGGTTGGCGAGGAGATACCAGACGAGTGCGATCACGACGATGATGAGGAGCGCGTAGAAGAGGTACTCGAGAAACGGCGGAACGCCGCCACCGCCAGAGACGTCGTTCGGGGAACCCGGTTGGTCGACGATACCCTCGGTGCCGGTCCCGGCACCGCTTCCGGAGGAACTGCCGCCCGAGCCGCCAGTATCGATCGGCGTATCGATCGTCGCTGCTGCAAGTGCGATCGCGACGATACCGCCGAGTGCGGCGGCGACTCGGACGAGGAGGTCGTTTCGGGACACCAGTTTCGGGGACGTTGTGTCGCATCAGTAATAAGTGGGTCCATCGACCGCGGGATCCATTCACAGGGAAGTCGGACCTCGATAGAACGGCGTCGGGCGGATAACGCGGGGCGCACTCGCTTGCGTAACCGAGCGGTTGCCGGTGCCTTTCGTTGCCCTTAAGTACCAGACGGGGGTACGTTCGATTGCGATACGTGTAGGGGAGCAGTCCCCGAGTCCAGACGGGCGATGATAGAGACACGGTGTCGTGGTAGCCAAGCGGCCCAAGGCGCATGGTTGCTAACCATGTGGCGTCAAGCCTCCGGGGTTCAAATCCCCGCCACGACGTCGGATACCCGAGACTGGCACCCTTCGCCAGTCGATTGCACCGCTGCAGACCAGACACAGATACACGACATATGAGCGCGGAAGAACCCCAAGAGCAAGAGGACGAAGACCTTCAGTACTTCGTCCGTATCGGTCAAACCGACCTTGACGGGACGAAGTCCGTCGAGCGCTCGCTCTCGGAGATGAACGGGATCGGTCGCCGAACCGCCCGACTCATCGCCGAGAAAGCGGGCGTCGATCGAACGGCAACGTTCGGCCGACTCGACGACGACGTCATCGACGAGGTCGTTTCACTCGTAGAGAACTACGCCGACGAAGTCCCCGACTGGCTCAACAACCGCCAGCACGACTTCTACACCGGCGAAACGACCCACGAGATCGGCAACGATCTCCAGCTGAGTCGTCAACACGACATCAACCGGATGAAGATGATCGACTCCTACAAAGGCACGCGCCACAAGCGCGGCCAGAAGGTTCGCGGTCAGCGTACCAAGTCCACCGGTCGAACGGAGGGCACCATCGGAGTCAACGTCGAAGAGATCCGCGAAGAAGCGGCCGAAGAAGCCGCCGAAGAGGAGGGTGAGGACTAATGCCACTCGGCACCGACACCAAGCAGTACGAGACGCCGAATCACCCCTACCAGGGTGAACGCATCACCACCGAACACTCCCTGCTCGACCGCTACGGCCTGAAAAACAAAGAGGAACTCTGGCGCGCGCAGTCCCAGCTTCGCTCCTACCGGCGCGAGGCCCGCGACCTGCTCGGCCAGGCCCAGGGCGACGAAGCCGTCATCCGTCGCTCCGAGGAATTCCTCGGACGGCTCAAACGCGTCGGCATTCTGGACGAGGCGGACGAACTCGGTGACGTCCTCTCGCTCGAAATCGAGGACGTCCTCGAACGTCGCCTCCAGACGGTCGTCTACCGCAAGGGACTCGCAAACACGACCCAGCAGGCGCGACAGTTCGTCTCCCACGGCCACATCGTCGTCGGAGACCAGCGCCAGCGAATCCCATCGTACGTCGTCGACGTCGACGAGGAAGACCTCGTCGCATTCGACGAGAACAGTCCACTCGCGGACGAACTCCACCCGGAGCGGGCGGAGGGTCAGTAACATGAGTCAGGACGACGAAAAGTGGGGCGTAGCCCACGTGCACGCATCGTTTAACAACACCATCATGACCGTGACGGACCTCACGGGCTCGGAGACCATCACCAAGTCCTCCGGCGGGACGGCCGTCAAGCAAAACCGCGACGAGGCCTCGCCCTACGCCGCGATGCAGATGGCCGAATCCGTCGCCGAGGAAGTCAAGGCCGCCGGCATCACGGGCCTGCACGTTCGCGTGCGCGGCCCCGGCGGCAATCTCCAGAAGTCCCCCGGTCCCGGCGCACAGGCAACGATCCGTGCGCTCGCCCGCTCGGGCATCGAGATCGGGCGCATCGAGGACGTCACGCCGATCCCACACGACGGATCGCGCGCACCAAAAGGCAAGGGCGGCTACTAGACCATGAGTGCAGCGTACGACGTCGAGTTCGTCGAACGCGAGGACCGAGACGCTCGGTTCCTCGTCCGCGGCATCACGCCCGCGTTCGCTAATGGCATCCGTCGCGCGATGCTCGCCGACGTGCCGACGATGGCAATCGACACCGTTCGGTTCGTCGAGAACTCGTCAGTCATGTTCGACGAGCAACTCGCGCTTCGGCTCGGGCTCGTCCCGCTTTCGACCCCGCCCGAAGGCGAGTTCGGTGAGGACGATACCGTCACGCTCTCGATCGACGTCGAAGGGCCAGCGACCGCCTACTCGGGCGATCTCATCTCGAGCGACGAACTCGTCCAGCCCGCAGACGAGAACGTGCCGATCATCGACCTCAAAGACGATCAGCGTCTCGAGGCCGAGGCAGACGCCGTGCTCGACCGCGGCAAGGACCACGCCAAGCACCAAGGTGGTGTCGCAGTCGGCTACCGCCACCTGCAGCGTGTCGCCGCCGTCGAGGATCTCCCCGAGTTCGAAGACCCCGAGAGCCGGATCGTCCGCGGCGTGATCGAGGACGACGGCGAACTCGTTCCCACGAGCGAGTTCGACCACGACCTCTCGAACCGCTATCCGGGCAAGGACGTGACCGTCGAGGACGTGCCGAACGCCTTCGTCTTCCACGTCGAGACCGACGGCTCGTTCACGGTCGAAGACCTGGTCACCCGCGCCGCCGAGACCATCGAATCTCGCGCGACTGAACTCGAAGACGCAGTACAGCTATAGAGCAAATGATCCGACGCCCCCGATCCAACCGATACGAACGCGGACCGGCTGCCAGCGCCGCCAGCGACGAGACTGGCACCGGCTCGCGTATTCAAGCTGGAATCGAAAGGGGTTTGAAGGGGCGACGGATAGACGAGAGTGCGAGCAGGGATAGCCAAGTCAGGCCAACGGCGCAGCGTTCAGGGCGCTGTCTCGTAGGAGTCCGCAGGTTCAAATCCTGCTCCCTGCATCAGTTCTCGTCCGTCGACCGGCGTGGTGACGATTCCGATGCCAATGGCGATTACGATCGCTATCATCATCGTCACCGTCACCGCCATCCCGGTCGGCGATCTCTCGTATCGGAACTCGATTCCACTCGACACGGCACTCAATTCTGTGTCGATCTCGCAGATTTGGAGGAAACCAATGAGTAGCAAGACCAATCCGAGGCTCAACGATCTTATCGCCGAGCTGAAGTCGACGTCCCGCGAAGCGGACGCCGACGTCTGGCAGGACATTGCGGATCGTCTCGAAAAGCCCCGGCGCACCCACGCAGAGGTAAACCTGGGCCGTATCGAACGATACGCACGCGAAGAAGAGACCGTCGTCGTTCCCGGCAAGGTGCTGGGATCGGGCGCACTACAGAAGAACGTAACCGTCGCTGCCGTCGATTTCTCCTCGTCCGCAGAGACGAAGATCGAACAGGTCGGCGAGTCAGTACCGCTCGAGCACGTGCTCGAAGAAAACCCAGACGGCTCCGACGTACGGGTGATTCGATGAGTGCAAGTATCGCAGAGTTCGATGCAGATGTCGTCGTCGACGCCCGCGACTGTATTCTCGGTCGCATCGCCAGCCAGGTCGCCCAGCGCGCCCTGGACGGCGACCGCGTCGCGATCGTCAATGCCGAAGACGCCGTGATCACCGGCGACAAGGAAGATATCTTCGGCACCTACCGCAAGCGGCTCCAGCTCAGCTCCGACAGCGGGCCGTACTACCCGAAACGGCCGGACACAATCTTCAAGCGCTCCGTTCGCGGCATGCTTCCGTACAAGAAGCCCCGCGGTCGCGAAGCGCTCGACAACGTCCGCGTCTACGTCGGCAATCCCTACGAAGACGATGACGAACTCGAGGCCGAGATCCTCGAAGGAACGTCGCTGGACCGACTTTCGAACATTCGCTTCGTCCACCTAGGCGAAGTCTCAGACCAACTCGGTGCTAACGTTACATGGTAACCAATACGAGTGGCAAGAAGAAGACGGCCGTCGCCCGCGCAACCGTTCGTGAGGGCGAGGGTCGCGTCCGTATCAACTCGAAGCCAGTCGAACTGGTCGAACCCGAGATGTCCCGGCTCAAGATGCTAGAGCCGTTCCGCATCGCAGGCGACGACCTGCGTGACGGCGTGGACATCGAAGTCCACGTCGAGGGTGGCGGTATCAGCGGCCAGGCAGACGCCGTCCGCACTGCCATCGCACGCGGCATCGTCCAGCACACGAACGACGCCGAACTCCGCGATGCGTTCATGGAGTTCGATCGCTCGCTGCTGGTCAACGACGTTCGACAGTCCGAACCAAAGAAGTGGGGCGGCCCGGGCGCTCGGGCGCGCTACCAGAAATCCTACCGCTGAGGTGATTCAAGCATGATGGTACCGGTTCGGTGTTTCACCTGTGGCACGGTCGTCGGCGAACACTGGGAGGAGTTCGACGAACGAGCAAACGAGGGCGACGAGGACCCCGAGAAGGTCCTCGACGAACTCGGTGTCGACCGCTACTGCTGTCGGCGGATGCTCGTCAGTCACACTGACCTGGTTGACGTCGTCTCCCCCTATCAGTAACCATGCAACAACAGCACCACAATCGTTACGAGAAAGCCCGTATCCTCGGTGCGCGAGCGCTGCAGGTCTCCTACGGCGCGCCGGTGTTGATCGAGACCGAGCAGACCGAGCCGATCCTGATCGCCGCGGAGGAGTACGATGCCGGTGTCTTGCCGTTTACCGTCAAGCGAGGCGAGTAACCAATGACGCTCATCACCGACGTTCGACTCCGACGCGTGCTCGACTCGCGGGGCAATCCGACGGTCGAGGCGGACGTGCTCACCGAGAGCGGTGGGTTCGGTCGCGCTGCAGCGCCAAGCGGTGCCAGTACCGGCGAGTACGAAGCCGTCGAGCGACCGCCCGGCGAGGCAATCGCCGCTGCCCGTGAGCACGCCGTTCCGCGGCTCGTGGGAGAGGCTTACGCCGGCAACCAGCGCGAGGTCGATGCACTGTTGCACGCGGCAGATGGCACTGACGACTTCTCGAAACTCGGCGCGAACAGCGCTGTCGCCATCTCGATGGCTGCTGCAAAGGCCGGGGCCGACGTGCTTGGTGCACCGCTGTTCCAGCACCTGGGTGGCACCTTCCGCGGCGAGAACTTCCCGATTCCACTCGGCAACGTCGTCGGCGGTGGCGAACACGCCGCCGACGCAACGGATATCCAGGAGTTCCTCGCGGCACCCGTCGGCGCACCGAGCGTCGAAGACGCCGTCTTCGCGAACGCAGCCGTCCACGCCGCTATCGCCGACCTGCTCGCAGAACGCGATCACCCCTGCGGCAAGGGCGACGAAGGCGCGTGGGCCCCCTCGATCGACGATGAGGAGGCGTTCGAGATCGTCGACGAAGCGGTCTCGGCCGTCGAAGACGAAGTCGGTTTCGAGATCGGATTCGGGCTCGACGTCGCCGGCGCAGAGCTGTACGACACCGACTCCGGAACCTACGAGTACAGCGATACCACGCGCGATACAGCCGAGCAGATCGCGTACATCGCCGACCTCGTCGAGGAGTACGACCTCGTGTACGTCGAGGACCCGCTCGACGAGGACGACTACGAGGCCTTTGCCGACCTGACTGATCGAGTCGGCGACCAGACGCTGCTCTGTGGCGACGATCTGTTCGTCACCAACACGGATCGCCTCCGCGAGGGAATCGAACAGGACGCAGCCAACAGCATCCTGATCAAGCCGAACCAGATCGGCACGCTGACCGACGCCTTCGACGCGATCGAACTCGCGACCGCAAACGGCTACGATTCGGTCGTCTCGCACCGCTCGGGCGAAACGGAGGACACGACGATCGCACACCTCGCCGTCGCGACCGACGCTCCCTTCATCAAGACGGGTGCCGTCGGCGGCGAGCGAACCGCAAAGCTCAACGAGCTCATCAGAATCGCAGACGACGCGACATGACAGATAACGATACGACCCAGGAAGGGCTCGACGCTGCCGAAGAGGAGATCGAGGAGGAGCCAGCCGAGGGCGCTGGTCCCGCCGCAGATCCCGACGAGGAGGTCGAGCCAGTTGACGAACAGTCCGCCACCGCCGAGGCCGACGAGGCCGACGCCGCGGCAGAACCAACCGACGAGGAGGAAGCATCCGGTCCAACCCTCGACGATGACGTGATGTCCGACGAGGAAGCCGACCTGCTCATCCCCGTCGAGGACTACCTCGGCGCTGGCGTCCACATCGGGACCCAGCAAAAGACCAACGACATGGAGCGGTTCATCCACCGCGTCCGGACCGACGGACTCTACGTCCTCGACGTTTCGAAGACCGACAGTCGTATCCGCACGGCTGCGGACTTCCTCTCGAACTACAACCCGGAGCAGATTCTGGTCACATCGAGCCGCCAGTACGGGCGCTTCCCGGCGGAGAAGTTCGCCGAAGCCGTGGGCGCTCGTGCTCGCACCGGTCGCTTCATCCCGGGCACGCTGACGAATCCGAAGTACGACGGCTACATCGAACCCGACGTTGTCGTCGTCACGGACCCGATCGGCGACGCCCAGGCCGTCAAGGAGGCCATCACGGTCGGTATCCCGGTCATCGCGATGTGTGACTCGAACAACCAAGTCAGCAATGTCGACCTCGTCGTTCCGACGAACAACAAGGGTCGAAAGGCCCTTTCGGTCGTCTACTGGCTGCTCGCAAACGAGGTTCTCGACCGCCGCGGTGCCGAGCCATCCTACTCGCTCGAGGACTTCGAAAGCGGCGTCTAGATTCGGTTTTCGAATCGAACTGTTCCGTCTCAGTTTCCTCGCTTCTCACGCAGGTCGCGTCGAGTGTCTGTCTTCGAGCGAAGAAGTTAGGTGTGACCCCCGACGAGTTCAGGTATACAGATGTCAGACTGGCTGTTTACCGCGGAAGAGGAGCGGCTTTCACCGGCCGTCGTGTTCGCAACGGCGGGGTTGATCGCGGTCTTCGCGCTGGGACTGGTCTATCGCGGGCTGGCGGTCGTGCTTTTCTGAGCGCGCTCCGACCGTCACAACTGCCGATTACGGCCACTGAGCCGACAGGTGGCCGTGTGTCAGTGATAGCGCCGAGATTCCACGAGTTCAGCTCAGCTACTGGGCGGACTCCGTCTCACGAGCGGACACGTACACGTCGTGCCCTGCAGCCTCGAGTTCAGTGACGACGTGCTTGAAGAAGTGGACGTTCGCCGCGTGTTGAATCGTAATAACGAAATCCATCCTCGTGCCCGGCTGCAACTATTCGGACGGCAGTCCTTACTATCGGGTCAGTAGAACGGTCGCACAGATTGAAACCATCTGTAACAGTTGCCTGTCACTCATTTCGCTTACTTCGCTTATTTCAATTATTTCGCTTATTTCGTTCGAGAACGCTTCCCGAGGCATAGCGATCACGACAGAGACGACAGCGGTAGTCGCCAGTACTATGCCATCGATGCGTCGAGCAGTTCCCCGATCAGAGCGGCCGCATCGTCGGCGCTCTCACCGAACACGTACGTCGCCGGTTCGATACCGAACGCGCCGCTGTGATAGGCGACTCGCGGCACGCCGCCTCGTTCCTCGAACCGCGTTCGGAGGTGCTCACCACGGTCCTCGTAGTCCGCGCTGAACTCGAGTGGATCGAGTTCCATCTCGCGGGCAGCCTCGAGGATCGCATCGTCGGTCGCGATGTTGATCGCGCCGCGAACGGCTGGATCGATCGCGCCTGCGGCGAGGATAGCCGTCGCGACGTGTTTCGACGCGCCGAACTCGGGATGTGCCGGGATTTCGATACGCCCGCCCATGGCGTAGATACGGCCGGGGATGGCGGCGACATCGGTTTCATCGCGCGCGTCCGGAAGCGCCATCCCGACGTTCGTGCCGACGTTCGGAATGCAGTCGACCATTCCCGGCGTTGCGGCGAGCGTTCGGGCGGCCGTTCGGACGGTCGCGAGCACGTCCCGCTCGGCGCTGACCTCGGGATCGAGGCCGCGCACGCAGAGATCGCAGCCGAGGCCCCGGAGCGCGGGCATTTCCTCCTCGTGGAGTTCACAGATCGGGCCCCGGTCCTCGAGACTGCGGACGAGCGAGAGGAGTTCGGCAAGGGCGTCGTAGCCGTCCATCCCGCCGCTCGCGAGGCCGTCGGCGATGCGCTCGACCGTGGCGACGGTTTCTGGGTCGTCACGAAAGCGGTCGTCGCCGCCGCTCTCGCCGCTTACGTACTTGCTGACTGCGGCTTGGGTGACGCCGAGGTTCGCGGCGATTTCCTGTTGGGTCATCCCGCGCTCGGCGAGTTCGGCGGCGAGCATCGCCCGCACTGTCGGGAGAAATCGATCGACGACGAGTTCGCTGGGGAGCACGAGGGACATACGCCGGCGTTCGAACGACACTGGCTTAAGTCCGACTACAGGCGGCGACGTGGGGTTCGAACGATCTCGAGAGGATAGGTATTAATCGTCGTCGTACGAACGGCCGGATATGACAGTCTCGAGCGCCCCCGGGAAGGTCTATCTGTTCGGGGAGCACGCGGTCGTCTACGGCGAACCCGCCGTGCCGTGTGCGATCGAGGTGCGAGCACGGGTCGGCGTCAAACGCCGGGACGACAGCAAACTGCGAGTTCACGCCGAGGATCTCAGTCTGGACGGCTTTACGGTCGAGTACGGCGGCGGGGCCGACGAGCGGCCCGATGTCAACGCATCGGAGTCGCTGCTCATGGCCGCAACGCAGTACGTCGACAGCGCGATCGAGCAGGTTCGTGAAGTTACCGGCGAGGAGGATGTCGGCTTCGACGTGACGATCGAGAGCAATATCCCGCTCGGGGCGGGCCTTGGCTCCTCCGCGGCGGTCGTCGTCGCGGCGATCGACGCCGGCACCCGCGCGCTCGGGACGACGCTCGAGCCGGTCGAACTCGCCGAACGCGCCTACCGAACCGAGCACGAGGTTCAGGACGGCCAGGCGTCACGCGCAGACACGTTCTGTTCGGCGACGGGCGGTGCAGTCCGCGTCGAGGGCGACGACTGTCGATCGATCGACGCACCCGATCTTCCCCTCGTGATCGGCTTCGACGGCGGAGCCGGCGAGACAGGTGAACTCGTTTCCGGCGTGCGCACCCTCCGCGAGGAGTACGAGTTCGCCGCGGACACGGTCGAAGCGATCGGCGACATCGTCAGAAACGGGGAGGACGCACTGGCCGACGGCGACGTCGCCGAACTCGGGCGACTCATGAACTTCAACCACGGGCTGCTCTCGGCGCTTGGCGTCTCCTCGCGCTCGCTCGAGACGATGGTCTGGGCGGCCCGCGACGCCGGGGCCGACGGCGCGAAGCTGACGGGTGCCGGCGGCGGCGGCTGTATCGTCGCCCTAGACCCGACCGAGGAAACCGAGACGGCCCTGTCGTTCACCCCGGGCTGCGAGGATGCATTCCGCGCCGAACTCGCCGAGGAGGGGGTGCGCCGGATCGAATGATCGTCCTGAAACTCGGCGGCAGCGCGATCACCGACAAGGACCGCCCGGAAACGCTCGACGGTCAGTCACTCGCCGCGGCGACGGATGCGATCGCGAGTTCGTTCGGTGCGGACGGAGACGGTGCGGTCGACGAACTCGTCATCGTCCACGGCGGCGGCAGCTTCGGCCACCACAACGCGAGCGAACACGGCGTGACCACGACTGCGGGAAGCCGCGATCCGGCCGCCATCCACGACATCCACGGCGCGATGACGACGCTAAACGAGTTCGTCCTGAGCCGCCTCCTCGAGCGCGACGTGCCGGCGGTGCCGGTGCATCCGTTCTCTGCGGCCCACCGCGATGCCGACGGCGAACTCGCGCTCCCGAGCGGGCAGGTCGAGACGCTCGTCGGGGAGGGATTCGTTCCGGTCCTCCACGGCGACCTCGTCGCACACGTCGGCGAAGGCGCGACCGTCGTCAGCGGGGACGAACTCGTCGCTGAACTCGCCTGCAGTCTCGATGCGGATCGGATCGGCCTCTGTTCAACGGTCCCCGGCGTCCTCGACGATGCGGATACGGTCGTCCCCGAAATCGGCTCGTTCGACGCCGTCGCGGACGTGCTCGGCGAAAGCGAGTCGACCGACGTGACCGGTGGAATGGCCGCGAAGGTGCAAGCGCTTCTCGAACTCGACGCCGAGGCGTCGATCTTCGGACTCGAGGGGATCGAGCGCTTCCTTGCGGGCGAGAACCCGGGAACGACGGTGCAGTAAAGCTATTCTGACCCCGCTTCTCGCCTCGGTACCGGTAATGTGTAACCCACTGTGTTTTTAACACCCGGGCGTGTAGATGGGGATAGCGAAACCCGCGGGCAAGTGCGTCTCGGTGTGGTTGGCCGGAGAACGCCGGCTAATCATGGGTTGCCGAACGCATAGCGGGATGGCCGATGTGCTGTAAGACGCCGGGGCCGGATGAATCGAAGTCCGCGGACTGTTTCGATGAGAGTCATACGGACTTTCAGTGCTACGAACTATGGAAATCGAAATCGCAACAATTGGCGGCTACGAAGAAGTCGGACGGCAGATGACTGCCGTTCGCGCCGGTGACGACGTCGTTATCTTCGACATGGGACTGAACCTCTCGCAGGTTCTGATCCACGACAACGTCGAAACCGAGCGGATGCACAGTCTCGACCTGATCGACATGGGCGCAATCCCGGACGATCGGGTCATGAGCGACCTCGAAGGCGACGTCCAGGCCATCGTGCCCACGCACGGCCACTTGGACCACATCGGTGCCATCTCGAAGTTGGCCCACCGGTACGACGCGCCGATCGTCGCCACGCCGTTTACGATCGAACTGGTCAAACAACAGATCGAGAGCGAACAGAAGTTCGGCGTCGAGAACGACCTGGTCAAGATGGATGCCGGCGAGACGATGTCGATCGGCGACTCCGGCAAGGTTGATCTCGAGTTCGTCAACGTCACGCACTCGATCATCGACGCGATCAACCCGGTACTTCACACGCCCGAAGGCGCGGTCGTCTACGGGCTGGACAAACGCATGGACCACACGCCGGTGCTCGGCGATCCGATCGACATGGAACGGTTCCGCGAGATCGGTCGCGAGGGCGAAGGCGTTCTCTGTTATATTGAGGACTGTACGAACGCCGGCCGGAAGGGACGCACCCCCTCCGAGAACGTCGCGCGTGAACACCTTCGGGACACCCTCTACAGCATGGAGGACTACGACGGCGGGATCGTCGCGACGACGTTCTCAAGTCACATCGCCCGCGTGAAGAGCCTCGTCGAGTTCGCAGACGATATCGGTCGTCAGCCGGTCCTGCTCGGACGCTCGATGGAGAAGTACTCCGGCACCGCGGAACGACTCGACTTCGTCGACTTCCCGACGGATCTGGGAATGTTCGGGCACCGCAAGTCCGTCGACCGCACCTTCAAGCGAATCATGAACGAGGGCAAGGAGAACTTCCTCCCCGTCGTCACCGGCCACCAGGGAGAGCCACGCGCGATGCTGACGCGAATGGCCCGCGGCGAGACGCCATACGAACTGGACAACGGTGACAAGGTCGTCTTCTCGGCTCGCGTTATCCCCGAACCGACCAACGAGGGGCAACGCTACCAGGCCGAGAAGTTGCTCGGCATGCAGGGTGCCCGTATCTACGACGATATCCACGTCTCCGGCCACATGAATCAGGAAGGCCACTATCAGATGCTCGACGCGCTCCAGCCGCAGAACATCATCCCTGCCCACCAGGACCTAGAGCACCTGGCCAAGTACATCGACCTCGCCGAGAACCAGGGATACCAGCTCGGTCGGGATCTCCACGCGACGCGCAACGGGAACCTTATCCAGCTTGTCGAGTGATATGACAACCCCCAAGGCACGTGAGGAGGCGGTACTCGAAGCGGTTCGAAAGCGCCGCGAACTGGTCAACGACGCGATTCCCGAGGAGTTGCCAATCCAGCGGCCAGAACGGCTCTACGAGGCCTCGCGATACCTCCTCGATGCGGGCGGGAAACGGTTGCGACCGACCGTCTTGCTCGCAACGGCCGAAGCGCTCGCGGATGTCGAGCCGTTGACGACTGATTATCGGACGTTCCCGACGCTGACCGGCGAGCCGATCGATCTCATGGACGCCGCCGTTAGCGTCGAGGTCATTCAGTCATTTACGCTGATCCACGACGACATCATGGACGACGACGACCTCCGACGAGGCGTCCCCGCCGTCCACCGCGAGTACGACCTCGAGACGGCGATTCTGGCCGGCGACACACTCTACTCGAAGGCCTTCGAGATCATGCTCGAAACGGGTGCCGACCCATCCCGAATGGTCGACGCGCTCGACGTGCTCGCGACGACCTGTACGAAGATCTGTGAGGGCCAGGCGCTCGACGTAACCTTCGAAGAGCGCGACGCTATTGTCCCCGAGGAGTACCTCGAGATGGTCGAACAGAAGACCGCCGTCCTCTACGCCGCTTCCGCGTGTCTCCCGGCCATCCTGCAGGGTGCAGACCAGTCGACGATCGATGCCCTCTACGGCTACGGACTCGACATCGGCCGCGCCTTCCAGATCCAAGACGACGTGCTCGATCTCACCGTCCCGAGCGACAAACTCGGTAAACAGCGCGGCAGCGACCTCGTCGAGGAGAAACAGACACTCATCACCGTCCACGCCCGCGATCAGGGGCTCGCTGTCGAGGACCTCGTCGACACCACGGACGTCGACGCCGTCACCGAGGCCGAAATCGATGACGCCGTCGCCGAACTCGAAGCCGCCGGCTCGATCAGTTACGCCAACGAGACCGCCCGCGATCTGGTTACCCAGGGCAAGAACCGACTCGACGTGTTGCCGGACAACGACGCTCGCGATCTGCTCTGTGAACTCGGGGACTACCTGATCGAACGCGGCTACTGAGCACTGCGCACCGCGCACCGCGTCGACCGACGTGCAACGCGCACCCGTTTTGTGGCAGCTACCCGATCAGCGTCCGATACGGCGAGTCGACACCGCGAGGGTTTTGGTCCGGGCACCAATACCCCCGAGTAATGAATGACGATCTCCGCGAGCGCGTCGAGCGCGAAGCCGAGAAACACGCGCTGTTAAACGCCGTCAAACACGAAAGCGACGCCAACGTCGGTGCCGTGATGGGGCCGCTCATGGGTGACAACCCCGAGTTCAGAGCGCACGCAGACGACATTCCCGGCGTCATCGGCGGCGTCATCGGACAGGTCAACGATCTCGCGTACGACGCCAAACGCGAGCGCCTCGAAGAACTCGCGCCGGATGAACTCGCTGAACTCGAGGCGGAAGACGAGGAGGACGAACACGACCTGCCGTCCCTTCCTAACGCGGACGATGTCGAGGAGGTCCGCATGCGGTGTGCGCCGAATCCGAACGGGCCGTGGCACGTCGGCCACGCGCGAATGCCGGCGGTCATCGGCACGTACCGCGATCGCTATGACGGCTGGTTCTGCGTCCGGTTCGACGACACGGACCCCGAGACGAAGCGACCGGATCTCGACGCCTACGATGCGATTCTCGACGATCTCGACTACCTCGGGTTCGAACCCGACGACGTGTATCGAGCGAGCGACCGGCTTGAGACGTACTACGAGCACGCTCGCGACCTGATCGACATGGACGGGGCCTACACCTGCTCCTGTTCGGGAGAGGCCTTCTCCGAGCTGAAGAACGCGGGCGAGGCCTGTCCGCACCGCGGCAAGGACGCCGACACCGTCCACGAGGAGTTCGAGGGAATGATCGCCGGCGAGTACGAGAGCGGCGAGATGGTGCTCCGGGTCAAAACCGATATCGAGCACAAGAACCCCGCCCTTCGCGACTGGGTTGCATTCCGGATGATCGACACACCCCACCCCCGCGAGGAGGCCAACGAGTACCGGTGCTGGCCTATGCTCGACTTCCAGTCCGGAATCGACGATCACCTGCTTGGAATCTCTCACATCATCCGCGGGATCGACCTGCAGGACTCCGCGAAACGCCAGCAGTTCGTCTACGACTACTTCGACTGGGAGTACCCCGAAGTCATCCACTGGGGCCACGTTCAGGTCGACGCCTACGACGTGAAGATGAGCACCTCGACGATTTCTGAACTGATCGACGAGGGCGAACTCGACGGCTGGGACGACCCGCGCGCGCCGACGCTCAAAAGCCTCCGCCGCCGGGGCATTCGCGGCGAGGCCATCGTCGATGCGATGGTCGAACTCGGCACCTCGACGAGCGACGTCGACCTCGCGATGAGCGCTATCTACGCGACCAACCGCGAACTCATCGACGACGAAACCGACCGTCGGTTCCTCGTCCGCGACGGCACTGAACTCGTACTCGGCGGCGACCCACCCGCAGAAGCCAATCCGCCGCTCCATCCGGACCACGAAGAGCGTGGCGTCCGCGAAATCCCCGTTGGCGATGCAGTCTTGCTTGAACCGGCAGACGTCCCCGACAACGGAACGCGCGTCTGGCTCAAGGGACTCGGCTGCGTCGAGGCCACTGCGGACGAACTCGAGTTCACCGGTGCGGATATCGACGTGGTCCGTGAGGAGGGTGTCGATGTCGTCCACTGGGTGCCAGCGGCCGAGAGCGTCCCGGTTCGGCTGCGAACGATCACGGGCGACGTCTCCGGGCGAGCGGAACCCGGTGTTGCTGAACTCGAATCGGACGAGATGGTGCAGTTCGAACGGGTTGGATTCGCCCGAATCGATCACCACGATGGCGACGAAACGGTAGCGTACTACACGCACGACTGATGTACCGGACCGGTCACGATCCGCGATCGAAGCCTGCGCCGGGGCGCTGGTGGATCGGAACGCCGGTCGAGCGCAGATATCGACGAAAATAGTATTGCTTCGGTTGGGACGATCGCTCGGCGAGTTCGTGTTCGAGTACGGGTGCGGGTGCGACGGGAGCGTTATTCGTCGCTTTCGTTGCCGTTCCCCATGCTTTCGTTGCCGTTTTCGCTCTCGTTACCGTTCTCCATACTTTCGTTGCCGTTCTCGGTTTCGTTACCGTTGCCGGTCTCGTTACCGTTTCCACCGCCGTTGCCGTCCGAACCCTGCTGCAGGTCGATCGTTCCACGCATCTGGTTCTCGTGTGGGCGGCAGACGTATTCTGCCATCTCGCTCGTGACTTCCTCGATTTCGAGGGTCTGAGTTTCGCCTTCCTCGTTCATCACCTCGGTCGAGAGGTCGTTGACGACTTCGTCGTTCTCGTCGACAATCTCGAGATTGTGTCCGGCCCCATCGCCGTTCTCCCAGGTGATCTCGTACGACTCGCCTTCGAAGAGGACCAGCGAGGGATTGGTCTCCCCCTCGATCGGACTCGGCGAATTCCCTTCCCAACCGCTTGTCACTCCGGTGAGTTCGATTTCGCTGACTCCTTCCCACTCGCTGACATCTGTGCCGCCGTTACCGCCACCATTGCCGCCGCCGTTTCCGCCGCCGTTGCCGCCACCATTTCCACCGTCGCCGTTGTCCGCACAACCCGCGAGAAGACCGGCCGCACCGACGGCACCGGATATCTTGAGGATCGTCCGCCGCGTCGTGGAATCGTTTTCTACCATGTCTCGCCCTACAACTCCCACAAGTGTTAAATCAAATCCGGCACACTGATGACTATCTCAGTTTTTTAGACCATACATGGTTGTATTTTTGGACATTCAGTCACGTCCCGAAGAATCTCAGAAACGATCGTCTGTCACTCACAGAACGACAACCGCGATGAGAAAGCCACAGAGAATCGACACCGTCAACAACACCTGGATCGCCGTTGAGGCCAGGATACCAACCGTCGCGTAGATTGCCGATTGCGTGCTCCGGTCTAGATCCCCGGCTCGCAGATACTCCACGACGAAGACAGTACCGAATAACCCGAGCAGTAAGCCAAGCGGACCAGTCACAACCATCAACACGATCCCAACCGCAGCAGCGAGTCCGGTCGTCACCCAGGAGGCACCACCCGCTCGCGCTGCGATCGACCCCGCAAAGAGTTCGACAAACAGGGTCACCAGTCCAAGAATCGTGAGGACGACGAGCGCAATCGGTCCCGGCGCTGTGAATCCGGAGAGCCACCAGTAGAGATACACGCCCGACAGTGAGAGCGCCCCTCCCGGAACGAGCGGCACCACCGTTCCAAGGACACCGCCGAGGAGCACCGCGACCGCAAGCACGAGTCCCGCATCTACCATACGACTCTCCACGGCAGCGAACGGCAAAGCCGTACCGCCATCAGTACTGTTACGGTTGCCGCGTGACCATCTCGTGACATGACAGCACAGACGGCCGATTCGCGCGGCGCGATCATCATCGGTGCCTCCTCCGGTATCGGAGCCGCCCTCGCGCGTGAACTTGCCGCCGACGGCTACGAAATCGGGCTGGCCGCACGACGAACGGACCGCCTCAAAGACCTCGGCGCGTCGCTCCCGACGAAAGCGTACGTCGCAACGATGGACGTCACAGAACCGGACACTGCCCGCGATCGGTTTCGGTCGCTTGCCGACGCGATGAACTCGGTCGATCTCGTCGTCATCAGCGCCGGGGTTGGCGATGCGAATTACGACCTCGACTGGGAAACCGAACGTCAGACGATCGATGTCAACGTACGCGGGTTCACCGCGCTCGCGACGGCCGCAATGGACCATTTCGAGCGCCGGTCGCCCACCCCGGGTGACTCGGACGGCCATCTCGTCGGAATTTCCTCCGTCGCCGCTCACTTCGGCAACGGTGGGACACAGGCCTATAACGCCTCGAAAGCGTACGTCTCGCGCTATCTCGAGGGGCTGCGAAGCCGACAGGCCGGTGCCGACGCGAACGTGACGATCACGACCATCGAACCCGGGTTCGTCGACACTGAACTCTCTTACGGCTCGTTCTGGCAGAGTTCACCGGAGACGGCGGCGAGTCAAATCGCGGCTACAATCCGTGACGAGCGCGACCACGCCTACGTGACGCGTCGCTGGCGGCTGGTCGCGTGGGCGTTACAGGCCCTCCCCGAATCGGTGCTCAGACGACTGTTCGCCTGAGTCGTTACTCGGTAGTGAACCGATCTCGGACCTCCAGCGCCGCCGCCGACCCGTATTCGTCCACCAGCGGCTGGAACGCCTTACCGAGTGCCCGCATGCACTGCCCCGCCGAGTGGAACTCGAGCCGATGCGCGACAGTCGCCCAATCTTTCCCCTGAAGCACTCGCAGGACGAGCAGTCGCTCTTCGCGCGCGGAGAGGTCGACAGCGTCCGGCTTCGTGACGAAGTACCGACCCACGAGTTCACGGAAGGGACCGGGATCGACATCGAACAGGCCGGGGCCGTAGGCCGCCCCGGCGACGATCCGCCACTCGTACTCGCTGCACTCGAGCGACGGCGCGGCCTCGTCGGGGGTGCTCCGCAGTACTTCGCGGGCCACGTCGGGGTCCAAATCTGCGAGTGAATCGGTACAGAGCGCGGGGAATCGGCGGGCGAATCGCTCGGCGTGGCGGTCGTAAAGTGCACGGCCTGTGTCGCTCGTCGGATCGAGCATGAGCGCCGAGTACTCCCCGCTCGCGTCGTTGCGCGTCGTCGAGACGTGCAGTGTTCGAAAGCCGTTCTCGCGCCAGAACGAGAGCAGGCCTGGCGTCGCGCCGAAGCCGGTGCCGAGCCAGTCGACGGTCGAACCGAACTCGTCTCGAATGTGTTCGAGGAGGCGCGATCCGAGGCCGCGAGCGCGCACCTCGTGGTGGGTTGCGATACGAACGACGCGCACGCCAGCCGGTTCGCCGGCCGCTTCGTCGCGAAGTTGGCTCGTGAGCACGTCCGGGAGCATGTTCCCGCGGATGCGCCCCCCCTCGTACATCATCGCTCGCGTCTCGGCGTCGAGATCACCCTCGCGGGCGAGCAGCGCGACGCTTACGACGTGGCCGTCGTGAACCAGTGCGCGGGCGTCGAGATTCGGCGCGTCAAGCAGTCTGGCGAGGTCATTCGGCTCGGTGCGGTAGTGGGCGAGGACGAGGAGTCCGAAGGCCTCCCGGAGCAAGCGTTCGTCTGCAAGCAGGTCGTCGGGGTCGAGCCGGCGATACTCGACGGAATCGGGAGTCGCGTCGGCGACGAGCGGAGCCACGGGCGGCCGAGCGTCGAGCAGTAGCGCGCGGAACGCCCACACCTCGATCGGATCGCCCGCTGCGTAGCGGATCGGTGCGGCGAGTGTCCGCTCGGTCACGTCGTGGTCGCTCTCGGCAAGTCGGTCGCGAAACCGCACGGAAAAGCCCCGTCCCGCCCCCTCGTAGCCGTGGATCGTCGTTGCGAACGCGATGCGGTCGGCGGCGAGGAACGACTCGAGCGTCGACACCGGGAGTGCGGCGGCTTCGTCGACGATGACGACGTCCGCCGCCTCACATTCGCTCACCGCAGCGGACGGGTCACGGAATCGGACGCGCCCGCCTGAACTCGTGTCTATCTCGCGAGGGACGTCCTGGGAATCCGCAGCGACGGCTGCCTCGGCGTCGAGTTCAGCGACGAGTTCGTCGGCGCGGGCGAACAGTTCGGTCGCGTTGGCAACCGACGGTGCGGTGACGAGCACCGAGTCACCTGCAAGCGCGAAACAGCCGGCGGCCAGCCCCGCGGCGCTCGATTTGCCGCGGCCGCGGTCGGCGTCGAGGACGACGGCTCGGCCGGGTTCGGTGAGCGATTCGAAGGCGGCGAGCGCCCCGACCTGGTCACCGGTGAGGCAGGCGTCGTAGGCGGCCGCTGGAAACGCGGCGTCGGACGACCTGCTCGCATCGGGTTCGGTGTCCGCGGACGACAGGATCGGCGCGGGGTTCGTCGATCCCGTTTCGACGAGTTCGCCCTCGGCGAGCGCCGTGGGATCGCCGGGAGTCGTCGGCTCGGCGCTGCCCGTGTCCCCGTCGCTGAACTCGACGACTGCAATGCCGCGGTGCTCCCGGATCGTCTCGACCAGTCGGCGTCTGAACCGGCCGGTCACGTCGTCGATCGTGAAGGGCGGAACGGCCAGCGACTCGTCGAAGCCGTTTCGCCGATCGGGCCACGTCTCGGCTGCAGGCGTGAGCAGGATCAGCAGACCGCCGCCGTCGACGGCACCGACGACCTGGCCGAGCGCGTTCGGCTGCAGATCTTCGTGTGCGTCGACGATCACCACCTGCCGGGTCGTTCCGAGGAGTCTTCCCGCATGTGGCTGTTTGATCTGCTCGCAGCGAAGCCGATCCTCGGGGCCGACGAGCGTTGTGTCAGTGATGCCGACCGGCAGCGTCGAGAGGATCGCCTCGAGACAGGCATAGCCCCGCTCACGGTCGCCACCGAGGACGAGCGCCCGCCGCTCGTTCGTCTCCCGAGCCTCGCGGGAAAGTGAACTTGCGAGGGTGCCGACGTTCATACTCGCGGTTAGGACGCGGACCCGTAATACTGTGTGATTTCGTGCCCGAGCCGACTGTGCGTCGAGGTCACAACCGTCCAGCGTTTTGAACACGCTTTTAAGGGGGGCAACGCTACTGACGTAGTACACCCTACGCGGGGTTGATGATGCTCCTAGCCTTACAGGACCTCCGCCGGGCATCGCCCGGCCTGGGGTCTGGTTTCCGGAGCCGGAGTCGATGCCGAAACTCAAAATCGAATCCGGGACCGGCGTTCGAACCGGATCCCCGAGGCAGGGGAGCGCGAGCCCACGCGTAGGAGAGGTGAACAACCAATGTCAGTCTACGTCACAACCGACATCCCAGCCGACCTCGCAGATGACGCCCTCGAGGCGCTCGAGGTCGCACGAGACACAGGCCGAGTAAAGAAAGGAACCAACGAAACCACCAAGGCGATCGAGCGCGGCAACGCCGATCTCGTCTACGTCGCCGAGGACGTCTCCCCCGAAGAAATCGTCATGCATCTCCCTGAACTCGCAGACGAGAAGGGTATTCCTGTCGTCTTCATCGAGACGCAGGACGACGTCGGCCACGCTGCCGGTCTCGAGGTCGGCTCGGCCGCCGCAGCGATCGTCGACACGGGCGAGGCCGAAGGCGACGTCGAAGACATCGCCGACAAGGTCGAGGACCTCGACTGAGGTGATCAGAGATGAGTGCTGAAGAGGAAGAAAGCGGCTCCACGCCCGCCGAGGTCATCGAGATCGTCGGCAAGACCGGCATGCACGGTGAAGCCATGCAGGTCAAGTGCCGGATCAAGGAGGGCGAGAACCAGGGACGCATCATTACCCGTAACTGTCTCGGGCCGGTCCGCGAAGGGGACGTGCTCCAGCTTCGCGAGACCGCCCGCGAGGCAGACTCCATCGGAGGACAGTAACCAATGGTCGAGAAACGAACCTGCGACTACACGGGCGAAGAAATCGAACCCGGCACGGGCATCATGTACGTCAAGACCGACGGCACCGTGCTCCACTTCGTCGACTCGAAGGCAGAGAAGAACTACAAACTCGGTCGCGAGCCGCGCGATCTCGAGTGGACCGAGGAAGGTCGTGCCGGCAAAGGCCCGGCCGAGGCCGACACGCCCGCCGGCGAAGAAGCCGACCAGGACGAGGTCGTCGAAGCCAGCGAAGACGAGGACCTCGAGACCGAGTCCGAAGTCGCCGAGGATGACGAAGCGGACGTTTCCGCCGGGGACGAAACCGTCGACGAGACCGAAGCGGACGAAGCCGAGGAGAGTGAAGCCTGATGGGCGACCACGAACGCACCTTCGTGATGGTCAAGCCCGACGCCTTCGCGCGCGGACTCGTGGGCGAGGTCATCTCTCGACTCGAGGACCGCGGGCTGAAGCTCGTCGGTATCAAGGTCGAAAACATGCCTCGCGACCGGGCGGAAGAACACTACAGCGAACACGAAGACAAACCGTTCTACGACGACCTCGTCGACTTTATTACGGGCGGTCCGGTCGTCCCGATGGTCTGGGAAGGCCAGGACGCAACCCGACAGGTCCGCCAGATGATCGGCGAGACCGATCCGCTCGAAGCCGCACCGGGAACGATTCGTGGCGACTACGCACTCGACCTCGGCCGCAACGTCGTCCACGCGGCCGACCACGAGGACGAGGGCGCAAACGAACGCGAGATTTCGATCCACTTCGACGACGCCGAACTGATCGACTACGATCAGCACGACGCTACGTGGCTCTACGAATAACGACGACGACCCGTTCGAGTTCAGACGCAGTTTCAGAACTCGGCTGATTTTCGCGGCAACGCGGGTCCTTCGTCGATCAGGAACTATCAACGATCAACGCTGGTGAGCGTAGCCATCGGATCCGGGTTATGAGTCTAGCGGTCATCTGCGGGGGAAAGAGCGGTTCTACTCGGGGCGTTTGCACAGGAATTTAGTCCGACGTATGGTACAGGTAGACGTAACATCTAATGTGCCGGCTGCAGTATAGGCTCGTGGTGGTTTCGAATGGTAATATACGGTAGGTGGTCTGTGGATGCGTGAAACGGAGCGGGAGTCGACACAACGAGCGGTCGAAGCGACGCCATCGCTCGACCGCGTGTTCGACCTGCTGTCAAACCGGCGGCGGCGATACGCGCTGTATACGCTGTACGAGCAGTCGGACGGTGTCGCAACGATCGACGAACTAACGGATCGCATCTGTGCGTTCGACCGACAGTTCACACCGTCGGAGACGACGGCCACCGATGACTTGCAACAGCTCGTTCGAACAGAACTGCAACACGTCCACCTTCCAAAGTTAGCGGATGCAGGTGTCCTTGAACAGGACCAGCGTACCGAGACGGTTCGTTACTGGTCCCAACCCACGTTGGAGGAGTGGCTCGAACACGCGTATCACAAAGAACAGCGATCGTAGTTGAGGACGGCCTCACCCGGGAGATCCAGCGCCAGCGCTGAACCGCTGAACGTTCGCTGAAAGTTTTAACACGATACTCGGTGTCAACGCAACTGGACTCGGACGCAACAGTACGCGGACGAGAACTGTGCGCTATGATACCCCCTCATTCCGGTACGCGTTCCAGGAATGAACTGCTATCATACACAGGTGTTATCCATGACTGATCACGAACTCCCCCCACTACCGTACGATTACGATGCACTGGAACCGTCGATTTCCGAGCAGGTCCTCACCTGGCACCACGACACGCACCACCAGGGCTACGTCAACGGCCTGAACTCGGCGGAAGAAGAACTCGAACAGAACCGCGAGGACGGTGATTTCGAGTCGACGCCCGCGGCGATGGAGAACGTGACCCACAACGGCTGTGGGCATTATCTGCACACGCTGTTCTGGGAGAACATGTCCCCGAATGGCGGTGGCGAGCCGGAGGGAGACCTCGCTGCCCGCATTGAAGAGGACTTCGGGTCCTACGAAGCTTGGAAGGGCGAGTTCGAAGCCGCCGCGGGCGCTGCCGGTGGCTGGGCGCTACTGGTGTACGATCCGGTTGCAAAGCAACTGCGCAACCTGAAAGTCGATCGCCACGACCTCCACGCGCTCTGGGGTTCCCACCCGATCCTTGCACTGGACGTCTGGGAACACTCCTACTACTATGATTACGGTCCGGACCGTGGCAGTTTCATCGACGCGTTCTTCGACGTCATCAACTGGGAGTCGGTCGAAGACGAGTATCAGACGTGTCTTGACCAGTTCGAATAATCGCTGAACCGCCCAGCTACGGCGACGATTTCGACTTCTTTCGGCGACGTGACCCAGCGCTAGTCCACTGTTTCGGTGCGAACTGGAGCCGGTCAGGTCAGGACGGGAAAGCGCAGTCCGAGAGCGAACGATTTAGGCGTACGAACGCGGTACCCCCGAGTATCATGCCCGTTTCGAAATCCGAGTTCGACAGTCTACCGCCGTGTGACTTCTACACCCCTGCGGAACTGCTCGAAGCGGACCAGATGTACACCGTCTACGAAATCGCCCGCATGCTCCAGGGGCTCGAACCCGACGCGGAGATCGAACAGGAGACCGAAGCCATCCTGCTCGACTGGGCCATCCCATGGATCATGACCAACGCGGCCGAACTCGTGGTCGCCGAGCCACGAAGCGACGACGAACCCGGCTACTACGGGCTGAAAACGGGCGAGTAGATGATTCTCCTCGTCGTCGGTGCCGACCGGGTCGACGCCGGCAAGACCACGTTCTCGGTCGGCCTGCTCGAACGAACCGGTGCCCGCGGCTACAAACCGCGCGCCGGCAACGACTTCTGGTTCGACCACGACGATTGCCGGCGTGCACTCGCCGAGGGTCGACTCTACGGCAAGGACGCGCGCAGACTCGCAAGGGCGGAGGAACGCGGTCGTACGCCCGAACGGCTCAATCCAGTCCACCGCCTCTGGCGACCGACGCCCGGCAGCGGAACCGGGCTCCTCGGTCAGCGCGACCGCGAGTTCATCGTCGACCGTCTCGGGCGGGGCGAGGACGCGACGTTCGTGCGCAACGCAACCGCCGACGTGCCGCCGGCGGTCGCCGAGGCGCTGCCGCTCGCGAATGCGATTCCCGTCGAGAGCGTCGACGAGTTCAACGACCTCGCCGAACGGCGCTACGTCCCGGCGTTCGCCGAACTCGCGGACGAACTCGAGGCCGCGGAGGTTGCCGTCGTCGAGTCCTACAGCGATATCGCCCAGCCGTTGCAGTCGCTCGATCCGGCGGCGGTCACCGCGGTCGCGGCCGTCGAGCCGGGTCGCGCGCGGATCTACCCGGGCGATCGGTACTGTCGCGCCTGCGAAATCGCGAGTTCGAGTCCGAAAGACGGCGCGCTCGAAAAGCGGGTGCCGGATGTCCTCGAGTATCTCGACCCCATCGACCGGGTGCAACTCCCGCCGCTCGGGAGCGACGACCGACGTGATCCCGCCGGGATAGAGGATGCGTACGCGGCGGCCTACGACGCGTTGCTCGCTGCGGCGCGGCGTGCGGGAACGGCGGACTAAGCGACTGCACCGTCCCGTTCGCTCGCCCACTGGTGTCGGCGAAGCGAACGATGCGCTTAAAACCACGCAGTGGAACAACCAGGTAATGAAACGCCGACCGTTCGTTACGGCACTCGGTGGGGGACTCACGGCCGGACTCGCGGGCTGTCTCACGCGAGACGACAACGAGGAGGCAAACGGGGACGCAACGACCGACCCCGAACCCGACAACCCGGATCTCGAGGGCACACTCGAGGTCGTCACCTACGAGTCGATGCTCGACGGCGAAACCCCCGCGGGACCGTGGCTCAAAGACGAGTTCGAAGCGACCTATCCCGACGCCGAACTCGAATGGACGCTCCTGCCGGACCAGGGGATCAATCACTACATTTCTCGGGCGTCCCAGGGTGGGGCGATCGATCCCGACGTGTATCTCGGTCTGAACATCGATGACCTGGTGACCGTCGACGACAACTTAGACGACGGCGGCCTCTTTCGCGAACTCAATCTCGACCGGATCGAGCGGTCGGATCGCATCCGCGACGGACTCGACATGGGCGATCCGCACGGCCGCGTCCTCGCGTACGACACCGGCTACATCAGTCTCGTCTACGACGAAACCGTCGTCGACGAACCGGAGACGTTCGAGGACCTCCTCGACCCGGCCTACGAGGATGCGCTGATCGCCCAGAACGCCCAGACCTCCGACCCCGGCCAGGCGTTTCTGCTGTGGACGATCGACGCCTTCGGCGAGGACGGCTACCTCGAGTACTGGGCGGACCTCACGGACAACGGCGTTCGCGTGCTCGACGACTGGACTGAGTCCTACTACGGAGCGTACATGAACGAGGAGCGTCCGATGATCGTCTCGTACTCGACCGATCAGGTGTTCGCCTCGGCGGAGGGGAACGACCTCAGTCGACACCAGACCGCCTTCCCGAACGACCAGGGGTACGCGAATCCCGAAGGGATGGCGATATTCGAGGGTGCGGACGAAGTCGATCTCGCCTACGAGTTCGTCGACTTCGCGCTCTCGAATGCGGCCCAGGCGGAAATTGCCGAGCGAAACGTCCAGTTCCCCGCGGTCGCGGACGATCACGTCGATTTGGACGACGAGTTCGATCAGTACGCCCACGAACCGCCGGAGGCGGTGACGATCGGCTACGAGGACCTTCGTGGCAACCTCGACGGGTGGGTCGACGACTGGGCGCGCGACTTCGCGAGTCAGTAGGTGGTTCGCGTGGGGTTTCGGGAACTGTTGGACCGATCGTCACGGGAGTCGGTGAACTCGGCGGAGTCGGCGAAGTCAACGGAGTCCGCGGAGTCCGCGGCATCAGCGAGTTCAGCCGACCGGTCGACCGACGGTCACCTCACGACGAGGGGGCCACCCGGCACCGACTCCATCAGGTCCCGGTTTCGTACCTGGCTCGAACGGCACGCGCTCGCGCTGACTGCGCTCTGTACGGCAGCGGTTCTCGTCGTGATGCTGTACGTGCCGACGGGGATCGTCTTCGTGAACGCCGTCCTCGAGAACGGACGGCCGACGCTTGCCCACATCGCCGGGGTTCTCACGGACCCGTTCTACGTCGGCGTGCTGGCCGACGTATTCGCGGACCCGCTTGCGATCGGAGCGCACCTGCGGTCGCTTGCGGGCTGGGTCGCCGCGATTTCGGTGTCGCTGACGGTCGCGTTCAGCGTTCCGATTCCAGTTGTAGACGGTACGGTCCCGATCCCCTGGTTCGCACTTTCGGTCCCGCCCGTGCGGCAGGGACTGTTCGGATTCACGGCCGTCCAGGCGGCGCTTTCGACGGTCGCGAGCGTCGCGATTGGCCTTCCCGCGGCGTACATCCTTGCGAACTACGAGTTCTACGGGCGGCGGACGCTGCGCTCGCTGACGATTCTGCCGTTCGTCCTGCCGGGAATCATGGTCGCGGTCGGCTTCTACGCGATGTTCGGCCGGACGGGCACGCTGAACTCGGTGCTCGGCGCGGTGGGAATCGGTCCGTTCGCGTTCATCGAAACCAGTCCGCTCGCGGTCGTGATCCTGGCACACGCGTTCTACAACGCGCCGCTGGTCGCGCGGGTTACTGTCGCCGCCTGGGAGTCCGTCGACGTTCGGGCCGTCGAAACCGCCCGCAGTCTCGGGGCGAGCAAGCGCTGTGCGTTCCGTGACATCGTCGTCCCGCAGCTCGCGCCGGCCGTCCTCACGGGCGCGCTCCTGACGTTCATCTTCACGTTCATGACATTCCCGATCGTGCTCGCACTCGGCGGGTTGCAACTGGCGACCGTCGAGGTCTGGATCTACGACCGGATTCAGAACCTCGATTACGCCGACGCCGCAACGCTTGCCGTCCTGGAGACGCTGCTCTCGCTCGGCCTGACCTACGCGTATTTGCGGTACGAGTCGGCCCGGTCGGGACTCTCGCAGGCGGCGTCCGCACCGCCGACCGAGCCCTTATTCCCCGATCTGCAAACGGCGCTGTCGCCGCGCCGGCTCGCGATCGCCGGCTACGGCCTCCTCGCACTCGTCCTCTTCGTCGGCCCGATCGCGAGTCTGGTCGTCGGGAGCGTGACCGACGGCGGCGGGTTCACCCTTCGCAACTACACGTTCCTGCTGGAGCGCCAACTCGGCGGCGAGCAGTACCAGGCGTTACCCTGGCCCGCGATCCGGAACTCGCTTTTGTTCGGTCTCGCGACGCTCGTCGTCGCGGTGCCGATGGGCGTCGTGATCTCGGTGCTGACCGTCCGCGCGGGCCGTAGCGGCACGCTCGTGGACACGCTCGCGATGCTTCCCCTCGCCGTCAGCGGCGTGGTGTTCGGCATCGGCCTCCTGCAGGGGCTCGTCTTCGGCCTCCCGCTGCCCGGCGGCTGGCGACTCCAGGTGACGGGACCGATCGCGATCGTCGTCGCCCACGCCGTTGCGGCCTACCCGTTCGTCACCCGAAACGTCTCGCCGTTGCTCGCGAACCTGAACTCGGCGATGGTCGAATCCGCGCGCGCACTCGGCGCATCGCGATTCCGGGCGCTCCTCGATATCGAACTCCCGCTCGTCGCGAGCGGCATCGTCGCGGGCGCGGCGTTCGCCTTCGCCATCTCGATCGGCGAGTTCTCTTCGACGGTGATTTTGGCGGCCGGCAACGGCAGTTACACCATGCCCGTCGCCGTCGAACGCTATCTCGGCCGGCGCTCCGGTCCGGCGATCGCGATGGGGACGCTCCTGTTAGCCGTGACGGCGGCGAGTTTCGTCGTCATCGACCGCGTCGGCGGGAGGTACGAACTGTGACGACGCTTCGGCTGTCCGGCATCTCGAAGCGATACGGCGGGAGTGGGGGGAGCACCGACACCGCTGCCGATGCGGGGGCGGGGGCGGAGGCGGGGACCGTTGCACTGCAGGACGTCGACCTGACCGTGAACGACGGCAAGTTCTTCACGCTCGTCGGGCCGTCGGGCTGTGGCAAAACGACGACACTGCGGACCATCGCGGGCTTCGAGGAGCCCACGGCCGGCAGCGTCACCTTCGACGGGGAGTCGATGGCCGGCGTGCCGCCGGAGCGGCGAAACGTCGGCGTCGTCTTCCAGAGTTACGCCCTCTTTCCGCACATGACCGTCGCCGAAAACGTCGGCTACGGGCTGCGATTCCGAACTCCGCCGGCGGGGACGACGGTCGACGAACGCGTTACCGAACTGCTCGAACTCGTCGATCTCGCGGGGTACGGCGACCGCTCCCCCGACCAACTCTCGGGCGGTCAGCGCCAGCGGGTCGCACTCGCTCGCGCACTCGCGCCCGCACCCGACCTGCTCCTGCTCGACGAACCCATGAGCGCGCTCGACGCCAGACTTCGGGAGACCTTGCGCCGACAACTCGCCCGGATTCAGACCGAACTCGACATTACGACGATCTACGTCACCCACGACCAGGCCGAAGCGCTCGCGATTTCGGATCGACTCGCAGTCATGCGAAACGGCCACGTCGAGCAGATCGGGCGGCCACAGCGTCTCTATCGCGAACCCGCAACCCGGTTCGTCGCCGAGTTCGTCGGCGATAACAACGTCTTCGACGGCGCGGTCGTCGACCGCACCGGAACCGGAGACGAAGGGGAAGGGCGAGCATCGGTCGCCGTTACCGACGGAACACGCGGGACGGCCGCCACGTTTGAACTCGCGGACGTTCCCGCGAACGCGACGCGACTGGGGTTCTGCGTTCGGCCGGGCGCACTATCCCAGACTGCCTCGCAGAACCGCTTTCAAGTATCCGTAGAGACGACCGAGTTCCTCGGCGAGAGCGTGCGCGTCCACGGACGGTGGAACGAGACACCGATCGTCTTACGGCTTCCAGCGGTTCCCGAAACCGGCACCGACATCACGGTCGGGTTCGATCCCGGTGATGCGCACCTTTTCGAGGGCGACTGAGGACGAGTTCGGCTGCCACCGCACTCACACCTGTCGTGCCATCCGCCCCGCGAGTTCGACGTGTTCGAACGGATCGGTCGTCACGCTCGGCCCATGGCCGGCGTGTAACGCTTCGAACTCCCCGTCGATCCACTCGCGCACGCGATCAATGCTTTCGATCAGCGCCTCGCGATCCCCTTCCTCGAGATCCGTCCGTCCGAAACCCCCGTTCTGGAAGATCAGATCGCCCGCAAAGAGGATGCCCGGGTCTGCAGCGTAGAAACAGAGGTGGTCATCCTTGTGGCCGGGCGTATGAAGCGCGGTGAACTCGTGGTCGCCGAGTTCGACGGTTCCTTCGTCCGCGATGGCGTGGTCCACACCGTCGATGGTCGTATCGTACCCCCAGGTATCGACATCGAAGGTGCTCGTAACGGTGTCGAGATTCCCGACGTGGTCGGGGTGAGTATGCGTGAGGACGACCGCATCGAGTCCGTCGACTCGGGAGCGGACCATCTCCACGACATCGAAGTTCGCTCCGGCATCGATCAGTNGAGTATGCGTGAGGACGACCGCATCGAGTCCGTCGACTCGGGAGCGGACCATCTCCACGACATCGAAGTTCGCTCCGGCATCGATCAGTACCGTTCGATCACCGGTGACGAGAAAGACGTTGCTCGTAAACGCCTGCACATCCTGTGCGAGGTTGACGACCATACGCGGGATACACCACCGAGGGGTTTGTGCGTATCGACAGGGACCGCCTCGGCGAGTTCTGCTTGCGCGGTGATACGAACTCGTCCTGTACGGTCCGATATTCACAAGCATTTTTAGCTCCGGCACGTAGTGACGGACGAATGAATCGGCCGGTTTCCGTCGGATTCGTCGTTATCATCGTTCTCTCCGTTATCAGTGTCAGCGGCGGCCTCGCGATGACTGGACTCCCGGCCGGACCCGTCGGAACCGGTACCGCTTCGGACACGACAGCCACCTCGCAGTTCGAGGGCTTCGACTACCAGAGTCAGATCCAGAGCCAGAGCCAGAACCAGATGTCCGGTTCGACAGCGACAGCACCCCAATCACAGCAGCATCAGTTCAACTCCCGGAACTTCGACGACACGACGTTCGAGGTTACGGTCCACGAAAACGGCAGCGCAACCTGGACGTTTCGCTACGAACAACAGCTCGAAGAGAGCTCGGATACCGAGAACGGGACTGGGAACGGAAACGAAAACGAAAGCGAGACCGCTACCCGCGAAAACTTCGAAACGTTCGCCGACGAGTTCGAATCCGAGGAAACCGAGTTCTACCAGCGGTTCGTCAATCGATCGAACTCGTTGGTCCAAACGGGCACCACCGTCACCGATCGGGAAATGGACGCCTCGAATTTCGAGCGGCGGGCGTTCGTCCGGGACCAGATCAACCCGACGGGCGTCGTTGAACTCTCGTTTACCTGGCATGGGTTCGCTGCAGCCGATAACGGCACGCTCGTTGTCGGTGATGTCTTCCAGGGGATGAACATCATGGAGGACCAATCGCTCGTTATCCGCTCGGACGATGGGCTGACCATCCAGGAGGCTGAGCCCGAACCCGAGTACGTCGTCAACGGCTCGCCGTCGACGGGGACATCCGTTCGCTGGAGCGGGGAACGAGAGTTCTATCCCGGCCAGCCGCGTGTCGTCTTCGACCAAGTGGGGTCCGGAGGCGGGGCTGGCACCTCGAACACCGGCTTTCTCGAGGGCGTTTTCGAGGACGGCACGGACGCGTTTGCCTCCCCGCTGGTCGTTCTCGTCCTCGCACTCGTTCTCACGCTCGTCGTCGGCTTCGGGCTCGGCCTTGCCAGCGTCCGATATCGGTCTCGAGGTGGTGGATTGGCCGGTGTGATTCCCTTTGTCGGGCGCGATAACACCGCCAACTCACCGTCTACAGCGGACTCGCAGTCGGGGTCACAATCACGGTCACACGCCAACACAGCGACCCCATCCGAGACGCCTGCGACCGGCGAGCAGAACTCGGAGAGACAATCAGCGGGTAGTGTGGGTGCCACGGAGCCCGATACAGAGGCGGACCCGAACGCCACGCCGGTGGGGCTCTCGGAGGAGGAACTGCTCACCGACGAGGATCGCGTCGTCAAACTCATCCAGGAGAACGGTGGTCGCATGAAGCAGGTCAACATCGTCGACGAGACGGGATGGTCCAAATCAAAGGTGAGTATGCTCCTCTCCGAGATGGAAGACGACGGAACGATAAGCAAACTACGTGTCGGGCGAGAGAACATTATCAGCCTCGATGGCTTCGAACCGGAGGCGACGAAGTCGCCGTTCGAAGAGTGAGCTATCGGCGTGAGACTGTGAGACATTCCTGATTCGAAACGGAATGCTTAAACATCGTACTGCGCTACGTCAGGATGCACTCGCGACGAACCGCGACGTGCTCCGATAGTGTAGTCCGGCCAATCATATTGCCCTCTCGAGGCAATGACCGGGGTTCGAATCCCCGTCGGAGCATCCCGACCATTTGCTTGGTTTCTCGTTACTGGTAGAGTAGTAGTGTAGTATAGTTCGACAGCCACACATCGGTCGAGTGACTGCGGAATCGCTTTCCGTTATGCCGTTCTGTGACAGCGTATGACAGCACTTGCCGACCGCGAGTGGCGACTCATTACGGACGAGGTCCGCGACGGCCCGACCCAGATGGCTCTCGAGGAGATCGCCGCCCGGACGGCGATCGAAGACGGCGTTCGAACGGTGCGCGTTTACTCGTGGGAACCCAGCACACTCTCGCTCGGATACCGCCAGGAGGCAGAAACAGTTGACTGGGAGTTCTGCGAGCGCAACGGAATCGACGTGACTCGTCGACAGACCGGTGGCGGCGGCATCTATCACGACCGGCACGCTGATATTTCCTATACGATCGTCGCACCGGCTGACGAGGTCCCGGGAGACCTGATGGACTGCTACGCGCTGTTTTGCGAGCCGATTCTCGACGCCTTCGAGCGAATGGGCGTCGACGCCGATTTCGCCGGCACCGAGCAGTCGTCGCTTTACAAACCGTCGTGCTATCTGCGGGATATCAATCCGGCACACGACATCGTCGCCCCAGCGAGCGACGCCACACGGGCGCGAAAGATCAGCGGCAACGCCCAGTACCGCCAGCGCGATGTCGTCATCCAGCACGGGTCGCTGAGCTACGACCGCGAGCCCACCCGGCACGTCGGTGCGTTCGATACCGAACTCGAGACGGAGACGTTCACCGACCGGGTAACGAGTATCCGCCAAGAGGCTGGTATCGATCGCGAGGAGGCGGTCGAGACGCTTTCCGCAGCGCTCGGTGACTGGTGTGACGCCGCAAACGGAGGGTGGCACGAGGACGAACTCGAGGACGCTCGCGAACTCGCGGCACGGAAGTACGGAGCCGACGCCTGGATTCGAAATCGAGAGGCACCAGACGCGCCTGAGCGCTGAACGCGCCGATGAATCACCCGATACGGACCGCTTTCCAGACGGTTGCCTGCAGAGTTCAGCTGTGATCGTCGGACCCGCGGGACGTGCTCCGATAGACACCCGGACTCCGGTGGCATCATCCGCCACTCGAGGTACAACTCGAAAATCTTCGATCGCTGGCTCCCGAGCGATGACGCCGTCCGCACTGGTCCGGTATACATATCACGGACCGGTACTGACGAGAATCCATGACCATGAAGGTCGGCGCACACGTTTCGATCTCCGGTTCGCGCGTCTCCTCCGACGACGAAACACCGCCGTACAACGACGTTCGCAATGCTGTCCACCGACAGCTCGCCTTCGGCGGGAACTGCGGCCAGATCTTTACAACCTCGCCACAGGTCTGGCAACAGCCAGAAATCAGCGACGAGGCTGCCGACGGATTTCGGGCGGAAAGCGACGACCAGCTCGAGGGGCCGTGGGTCATCCACTCGGCCTACCTCGTCAATCTCTGTACCCCCAAGGACGACCTCCGCCGAAAATCGAAAGAGAGCATGCAGGCTGAACTCGACGCCGCTGCCCGGCTGGGCATTCCGTACGTCAACGTTCACCTCGGTGCCCACACGGGGGCCGGCGTCGAGGGTGGCCTGGACAACGCCGCGAGCCTCATCGACGAACTCGACGTTCCCGACGGCGTACAGATCCTCATCGAGTCCGATGCCGGCAGCGGTACCAAACTCGGCGGCGAGTTCGCTCATCTCGCGGGCATCATCGACCGGACCGAGACGGACATCGGAATCTGCATCGATACCGCCCACACGCTCGTCGCGGGGAACGACCTCACGACGCCCGAAGCCGTCGACGAAACGGTCTCCCGGTTCGACGACGAGGTCGGCCTCGAGTACCTGCAGTATATCCACCTGAACGACTCGAAACACGACGTTGGCACGCACAAGGACGAGCACGCCCTCATCGGGGAGGGCTATATCGGCGAAGACGGGATGCAGGCGATCGTTAACCACCCCGACCTGCGCGACCTGCCCTTCGCGCTCGAGACCCCGACGGAGGACGGCCGCGGCTTCGCCTGGAACATCCAGAAAGTAAAAGAACTGCGCGACGACTGATACTGCCGGACAAAAGTCAGTGAACACTCGATCGCGTCTCACGGATCGTCGCTTGTGGTGACGACCGTTCGGGTGCGATCGACGTGTGAATCGTTTTGTCCGACAGTATGAGCCACGTTTCCGGCCTCGTCGCCGAAATCGACCTGCTTTTACCCCCGAGCGGCCTATCGGGGCTCGTGCGCGAGTTCTCCGAAGACTACCTGCGACGGACCCGGGCCGGCATGTGGGACGATTCCCGGGCGGCGCTTTCCCCGCTCGAACTCGACTCGCGCGAGCGAATCCTCGACGTCGGCTGTGGAACGGGGGAACTGAGCCGCGTTCTCGCGGCGGAGTCGCCTGGTGCGGTGATCGGCTGTGACGCCGATCCCGAACTGCTGCGGGCTGCCGGCGAGTTCGTTCCGGCGGTCGCTGGGGACGCCCATCGGTTGCCGTTCCCCGACGACACCTTCGATCTCGTCGTCTGTCAGGCGCTGTTGATCAACCTGCCAGACCCTGCGGCTGCGCTCGATGAGTTCGCTCGCGTCTCGACGGACCTCGTCGCGGCCGTCGAACCGAACAACGAGGCCGTCGAGATCGAATCGAGCGTCCGTGCCGAGGGCGCACTCGAGCGACGCGCCAGGGACGCCTACCTCGACGGGATCGATACTGACGTTGCGCTCGGTGCTGACGCCCGCGAGGCCTTCGACGACGCGACACTCGAGGTTCTCGAGACGCGCCGATACGATCACGTTCGGACGATCGAACCACCCTATAGTGACGGTGCAGTGCGTGCTGCGCGTCGGAAGGCGACTGGAGCAGGGTTAGCCGATGACCGGGAAACGATGCTCGATGGACCGTTGACGGCGGCGGAATACGACGAATTGCGAAGCGAATGGCGGTCGATGGGACGGGACGTGATCGACCAGATGGAAGAGAGAGAGTATCGCCGAGCGGAAGCCGTCCCGTTCTTCGTGACGGTTGGACGGCTTTCCGACGGTGCCGACACCCGCACCCACCAGGGTTGAGACCGCGACCGCGATTCCTGTCCGTCACCGGGGCAGCAGCGTCCGGAGCCCACCGCCGACCACGCCGCCAAGCACGCCGTCGGCGACGGTCAAGAGCGAGAAGAGGAGTGCGAGCAGGACGATACTCGCGAATCCGAGCCCCGAAACCATCGGACTCACGGGGCCGATCGAACCGAACACCAGCAGCGGCGGCTCGTTGTACAATCCAAGAACGGCACCGAGCGTTCCCGTAACCGTTCCTGCAGCAATGCCAACGAGTGAACTCGCGAGTATCGCGTGGATGAGTCCCGATATGATCCGTCCGGTGGCGTATGCGGCGACGAATCCGGCGACGACGCCACCACCGAGACGTCCGAGCAACGGCACCAACAGCGCGGTGAGGTCGACGAGAACGCCGGCGATGACGGCTGCGAGAAGGATCTGCATGTCGAGTTCAGCGCGGAACGCCGAAGCCGTGGCAGTGGACGAGTGGTCCTCACTCATGGTCGGTGTTTCCTACTCATCGTCGGTGGTCGTCATCGCCCTCGCATTGTGGCGATTCGTGATCGATTCGACGCATACACTCCGGATCACGGGGCGAGGAGGCCGGTCGTTTCTTCGGTTGTTTCCCGGAGAAACTCGGTGCTGTTGGTGGCTGTTTCCTCGACGTGGTCGCCCGTCTCGTTGCTCGTCTCTTCGAGGTGCTCGCCGGTGTCCGCGACCGTTTCGTTGATGTGATCTCCGGTTTCGGTTATCGTCTCTTCGAGGTGCGCACCGGTTTCTTCGAGGGATTCTTCGAGTTGGTCGTCCGTTTCGTTCGGGTTCTCGGCGATCGTCTGCGTTACGTCGGAAGTGGTGTTCTCGGTGTGGTCGAGCGTTCCCTCGACTGTTTCTTCGGTGTGATCGAGTGTGTCTTCGGTCGTCTCTTCGGTGTGGTTGAGGGTGCTCTCGACCGTTTCCTCGGTGTGATTGAGCGTGTCCGCTGCCGTCTCTTCGGTATGGTTGAGCGTTTCGTTAGCGGGGTCGGTGACCGGATCGGTTTCGGTGTCGTTCTGGTCGTCGCTCTCGTGTTCGCTTTCGTTTTCGTCTTCACCCTCGTCTCCACTCTCGTCCTTGCCTTCGTTTTCGTCTTCACCCTCGTCTCCACTCTCGTCCTCGCCTTCGTTTTCGCCGGTGTCGTTCCCGTCACCGTCGTCTGACCCGGGTTCCTCGTCATCGGTCGGCGTATCGTTCCCGTCGTTCGATTCGTCTTCTTCGTCCGAGTTGTCGGTATCGTCCCCGGAATCGTTTCGGCTGTCAGTATCTCGGTCGTCGTCATCGGGCTGGGGTTCGTCACTTTCGTCATCGCTCTCGTTCGAGTCGTTCGAGGAGTTAGTGTCGTCGGTACCGTTCGAGGAGTCCTCGTCCTGCTCAAGGGAACCGAGATCGAGTTCACCGAATCCGTCGGCTCCGGGCGTCTCGTTGTCCGGCCCGACTTCGATCGAGTAGCCGTTGACCGACAGACCCTGCGTCGTAATCGACGTAGCGGTGATCGTCAGATTCGTCTCCTCGGTGGGGAGACAGTCGCCGGCCGCAGAGAGGTTGTCTAGCGCCTCGCTCTGATGTCCGGTACGGAGCAGCATTGTTGCATCCGGCCGGGTCTGTTCGAGTTCGACGCGTCTGTTCTCGCCGAGGTAGACGGTGGTGTTGTCGTAACTCCCGTTCCGAACGAGGAGTTCGTTGGTGCCGGAGGTGAGTTGCTGGGCGCAAACGGTCGCGTCCTCGATCGATCCCAGTTCCACCGTGACGGTGCCGTCGTTCGTCTCCTGGGCGGCCACGGGAAGGGTACCGATTCCCGAGATGACGCTGGCGAGGACGACGAGTGCGACGAGGAGGGACGTCGTTCGAGTCATAGCATGTCAGCTCACGTCTCAGTGTTCTCTCGCGATGATCGTCTCGCGGGTTCGGTGCTCGGTGGCGCGTGTTGTGCCGCGGCGATGGCTCTCACTCATCGGTCGTTTCCCTGTTCTGCGGACCCGGTCTCGGTCGCGGCCGCGAGACGGTCACGGAGTCTGCGTACGATCGGACCGACGATAGCCCGGAGGCGCTTGCGAGCGCCCGCGACAGCGTTGTCGACGGGGCTCGGTTCAGTGACGTGGTCGGGGACGCGGTCTTCGTCGGGTTTCCACGCGAGACAGAGATTACCGCCGAGGATGCCGAATAGGAGCCCGAGCAGTAACCCGCCGAGCGAGCCGACCAGCGAGAGAATCGACAGGGCGATGCCAATGACGCCGATCACGTCGGAGTGGGCCGGTTTGTACAGCGCGAAGACGCCCGTCAGGAACACCAACACGCCGAACGCGACGCCGATGGCGAGAAAGCCGGTCAGCTCGCCGCCGACGAAGAGAAGGTCCGGCAGGATTTGCATCGGGACCCAGGTGATGATGATCCCGGCCAGACACAACAGGATGCCACCCAGGAACGGTCGCCGGAGTCGCCAGGCGGTAAATCGATCCCAACGGCGTTTGATCCGTCCAGTCGTATTCGTGGAGTCGTCGTAGCTAGATTTGGTTGCCATGAGTGATCACGTCTCTTCGTCCGTGTACTCGACATCGACATCGAGACCGGGCAGGCTGATCTCGTTCGACGCGAGATACACCATCTCGATCTCGACATCTTCTTGCACCATTCCGGGCGCGTCACCGCTTACGTCGGTGAGCAGCCCCTCTTCGGGTTCGGCGTTCTCCCCGGCCGCCTGCTGGAACTGCTGGTTCGGATCGTCGCTGTACTGGTCGTTTATCACCTGGCCGTTGAACGTCGCCTCCTCCGCGCTCAGCCCGGTCAACTTGATGTACTGTTCGTCCGCTTCCACGGTTTCGTCCGTGGTAAAGGAGATCTCGATCGTCCCGTCGATCCCGGGCAGGTTATCGACGGACTGCTCTTTCGTCAGCACCAGGCCGTCGATCTCGACGCCTCGCTGTTCGACGACGACGACGGGCGTCGCCTGGGCCTCGCTACTCTCCCCAACGCCGGGGTACAGGAGGAACTCGTCGGATCTGATCTCGTCGGCCTCGATGGTAAAGCCGCCGGCGGCCAACGGCGCAGCGTAGGCCGTCCCCGATGACAGCACGATGAGCGCGACGAACGCGACGGCGAGAAACGACGCACCCGTGCCGGTCAGCAGCCGTTTCTTGTTGTACATGTTAGGCACCTCTTCCGGTGCTGTTCGGTTCCCCTTCGCCGTCAATCAGGGACCGCCCCGTGCCGTCGTTTACAGTTCGTCCGCGTTGTCGGTGGTTGTTGGGTGTCACAAGCACACACCCAACATGATTTGTAATCATTTTTCCTCCTCGTATACGGTGTCATTTATATTCCGGCCGCAATTGGCCACAGTACTGTTCGTCTCAATACTACCAGTGTGAGGGGTTCTGTCGGCGTTTTGACTACTGTTCGAAGACCGAGACAGTCAGCACGGGGCACGTATAAAGACACGCGGAAACGCGGGAGAAATACTATCGGCTACACCGGTGCGTGTCGGGGTATGCAACCGAAATCGTTCAGTACTACTGATATAATCGAGTTCTACAACGAGACCGCGTGGGAGTATCGGTTTTTCTGGAGCGAGGTCAACCTGCACTACGGCTTCTACGACGACGCACACACGAGCCATCGAGAAGCCATGACGAACTCGAACAGCGTCTACGCCGACAAACTTGACGCCGACGAGACGGATACGATACTGGACATCGGGACCGGACGCGGCGGGCTGCCGGTCCACATCGCGGCCGAACGCGACGCCGACGTTCACGGCATCGATATCGACCCGTCCCACATCCGCGACGCCCGGGCGAACGCTCGCGAACGCGACGTGGCGGCATCGACCGCGTTCAGCGTCGGCACCTATCACGACATTCCATACCCCGACGACACGTTCGACGCGGTCTCCGGTATCGAAACGGTCTGTCACTCCGCGCAAAAGGACCGCGTACTCGAGGAAATTCGCCGCGTCCTCGCGCCGGGCGGACGCGTACTGCTCTCCGACGGCTACATGAGCCGAACGGCGCTGACAGCGCCGGAGCAAGAGACGGTCCGAACGGTGCTCGACGGCTGGGCCGTTCCCGAACTCGCACACGTCAGCGAGTTCAGAACTGAACTCGAAGCGGCCGGCTTTACGAACGTGACGTTCGACGACCACTACGACCGGATTATGCCGTCGTCCCGCCGTCAACGGTGGCTCTCGCGTGCCGTCACGCCGCTTCTTAAGGCTGCCTCCGCACTGGGTGTGAAAAGTGATTCGTCGGTCAACCAGGGGGTGACGCTCTATCACCAGTACGACGTTCTCGACCGCGGACTCGCAGTGCACGGTGACTTCACTGCGGAGTTGCCGGCGTGATGGGGGTGTTTCGCCGATGTGCAACCGTCGAGTTCGAGGTGAAGACCGCCGGCCGATGAGAGGTGTTCGTCCCGCTTCCAGTCCCGCGTTCGGTTTCTATTCGAAACCCTGGATGTCACACACTCTGTCAAACGATACCAAGAAGTATGTTCACAGTGAGGTGACTCTCACGAGATGAGATACGCAAAGTGCATCGTTATCCCGGACAACGAGGGGTTACACCCCGTTGACCAGCAGATTGCAGATCATCCCGATATCGCGCGTGAACTCCTCCACAACGTCAATCTCCTCGCCGACGATACGATCGTCACGCTCTATCAACTGTCCGGTGATGCAACGGCGCTCGAGTCGATTCTGACTGACTCGTCGATGGTTCGCATGTACCATCTTTCGGAAGCGGATGACGCAATCCACGCCTACATCCACGTCGAAGCCCACGACAGGCTCGTGGGACTCTTGAGCATGTTCCGCGAGTTCGAGTTCATCTTCGATACGCCCCTCGAGTACACGCGACGCGGGGGGTTGCGCGTAACGATGATCGGCGACGTGGGGAGCTTTCAGCAGGCGATTCCGGACGTTCCAGACGGGATTCGGATCAAACTCCTCAAGACGGGGACCTACGAGCCGAACACGGATCGGTTGTTCTCACAGCTCACCGAGCGACAGCAGGAGATTCTCGAGACCGCAGTCGATATGGGCTACTACAACGTGCCGCGCGAGGTGACACACGCGGATATCGGTGATGAACTCGGCTGTACTGGCGGAACGGTTGGGGGGCACCTGCGAAAGATCGAATCGAAACTGCTGGCTCAGATCGTTCCGTGATGGCTGAAATCGACGGGATGCGGCGTCAACTCTCTCACTCTCTCAGAACGTAAAGAGGTCGACACCGCCGGTAACGCCGACGACCTGTCCGGTGACGTAATCGGCCTGCTCCGAGCAGAGGTACGCGACCAGGTTCGCGACGTCTTCCTCCCGGCCGAGTCGTCGCATCGGGGTTGCCTCGGCGATTCGAGCGAAGTGTTCGTCGACCTGTTCGAGCTGCTCGAGAGGGAGGTCCGCGAGCGCGCCGACGACGATGCTCGGTGCGACGACGTTGCTCGTAATACCGTGCTGTGCGCCCTCTAAGGCGAGCGTCTTGCCGAAGCCGATCAGCGCCGACTTCGTCGCCGAGTACGACGCCTGTCCGAAGCCGCCGTGCCAGCCGGCGACCGAGGACATGGTGACGATGCGGCCCCATCCGCGCTCTTTCATCCCCGGATAGACGGCGCGGGTGACGTTGTAGGTTCCCGTCAGGTTGACCGCCACGTCGCGGTCCCAGATCTCGTCGTCGAAGTCCTCGACCTTGTCGCGAGCGTCGACCAGCCCCGCGTTGTTGATCAGCACGTCGATCCCGCCGGTGTCCTCGTCGACCGCCGAAATCGTCTCCGCGACCGCGTCACGATCGGTCAGGTCGCACTCGAGCGTGCGCGCCGTCCCGCCGGCGTCTTCGATGTCGTCGACGACGGTCCGTGCCGCGTCGGTGTCGATGTCCAGCGCGATCACCTCGGCCCCTTCCGCGGCGAGTATCTCGCAGTCGACGCTGCCGATGCGCCCGCCCGCTCCCGTCACGAGAGCGGTCTTCTCGTCCAGTCCGAAATCCATACGGTAAGCCCCACCGGCGACGACGAAGGGCGTTTTTCGACGGATCGCAGGCGATTTATATCAGTGTGGAGGCGGCCGGTACCGCGCAGTCGACCGGCTACGGATCCTCGCACGACTATCCGACCGCGACCGTTTCCCGCTTCGGTCTTCAACGACCGCGTATCCCAGCGAGTACGCTTTAGCAACGCAGGCGTGATAGCGTGACCGAATGTCCCGAGACGCGACACCCTGGACGGCGGCGTACGAACGGTTCGGCATCCCCGAATCGCTCGAACCCTATCCCGACGAACCGGTTCATCAGTTCCTGTACGACGCTGCAGAGGAGCATCCAGCGCAGGGAATCGTCCAGTTAGGCCAACGATTCCCCTACCCCGACATCCGCGAGGACGTCGACCGACTGGCGACGGCGCTGCGCCAGCGCGGCATCGAGAAGGGCCACAGAGTCGCAACGATCCTCCCGACATCCGTCCAGTTCGTCGTCGCCACCCACGCCATCTCGCGGGCCGGCGGCGTCCACATCCCGAACGACTTCCTCGACGCCGAGGACGACCTCGTCTACCGACTCGAGCAAGGCGATCCCGACGTACTGATCGGCCACGACAAACACCTCGATCTCATCCGGTCGCTCCAAACTGAACTCGAACTCGAGCACGTACTCCTGACGTCGCTCGAGGACTACTCGGCGGACCCGCCGAACGAGGGCGACCGAGAGGCGATCGACGGAGCCGAATGGCTCCGCCCGGTCATCGACGCGACGGAACCGGACCCGCCCACCGTCGAGTTCAGCGTCGAAACGGACGTGCACACGCTGTTGTTCACGGGCGGGACGACCGGCTTGCCGAAGGGGTGTCTGCTGACCCACCGGAATCTGGTGGCGAACGCGCTCCAGGGCGTCGCCGTGCAGTCCCAGTTAGCAGCGGCGATGCGCGGCAGCGAGGCGGCCGTGATGGCGCTGCCGATGTATCACGCCTACGGCTACTCGATCACGAACAGCCTGCTCGAGCTCGGACTCGATATGCTGGTCGTTCCCGACGCCAGGGATACAGTGCAGATGCGTGAACTGGTCGAGCACCACGAACCGCTGCTCATGCTCGGCGTGCCGACCCAGTTCATGGAACTGGTTGACGAGGAGGTCGCATCCTCGGTCGTCGGCATCTCCGGCTCCGCCCCCCTCGCGGTCGAGACGAAGTCGCAGTTCGAACGCGAGGCCGGCGGCGTGTCCCAGGGCTACGGCCTCTCGGAGATGTCCCCGATCACTCACTTCGACGTTCACGGGCTCTACGAACTCCTCGCCGGTGGTGAGAGTGACAACGGGTTGGACCATCCGACCATCGGAATTCCGGTCCCCGACACGAGCGTCAAACTCCGCGATATCGACTCCGGCGAGGCGATTCCGATCGACCGCGCCGTCGACGACGAACTCGAGGGCGAACTCCTCGTGAAAGGGCCACAGCGGATGACCGGATATCTCGACGAGGAGAAAGACCCGTTCGACGAGGAGGGATACGTCGCCACGGGTGACATCGCGAAAGTCGACGCAAGCGGTCGGTTCTACGTCGTCGACCGCATCAAGAACATGATCAACGTCTCGGGATTGAAGGTCTACTCCGAGGAAGTCGACGAGATCCTCTACGGTCTCGAGGGCGTCGAACGACCGGCCACGGTCGGCGTCCCCGATCCGGAGCGGCCGGGCAGCGAGCGCGTCCGCATCTTCATCGAACCGGAACCGGATGCGGACGTAACCGAACAGGACGTTCGCGACCATCTCGAGGGCACAGTACCAAAACACGCGCTCCCGTCGACGGTAACGTTCGTCGAGTCGATCCCGCTCACTGATATCGGAAAGACGGACAAGCAGGCGCTTCGGGAGGGCACAGCAGCCGAAGCAGACACCTGAGTCGTTTCAGTCGATCTGCTGTCCCGGTTTCCCGACACAACCCAGGACCGGGTCGTGGATGTGCCGAAACTGATTGCCAACAGTCCGTCTCAGCGACTGCTCTCGATTCGTGCTGAACTCGAGTCGAGTTCAGTAATCGGTTTGTCGCATGATGCAGCGGCCATGGTGAATATCATATGTCTTTAATATACACAGAATGATTCTATAGATGACAAAATTACAAGTCGACGAACCGTTTACCTGAGGCAAAAGGATCATAGGTAGAAATGTGGATAGCCGGATTATGGGCGAACGAATCTATAGTATCGATTCGATGCGGATAATTGCGATGCTGTTCGTTGTCGCCATTCATACAAATCTATTCAGGAATATTACTATATATGGAAATATGATAAATTTCGCAATCGACAGCTCGGCGAGATTCGCAGTCCCGTTTTTCTTCGTGACGTCGGGGTACTTTTTCGCCCGGAAGACGGCGAATCGCGATCCCGTCAGCTACTTCGTGAAACGAGCGACAACGATCGCCTCGATTTATGTGTTCGGGCTGTTGCTTTCCGCACCGGTTTTTCTCGCGGGAACCGCCGCGCGCGCCGGGATCGACGATCGCGCCGTCGCGACCAGCGTTGTCGGCAAACTGTTCGAGTTCACGTCGCCGGTGGCGTTGTTCTACTACGGGAATTCCGTGTCGGAAATCCTGTGGTTTCTCCCGGCGCTCCTGGTTTCGCTCGGATTGATCTGTCTGTTCGTGCTCGCGGACAAAACGTCGTACCTGTTGCCGATCTCGGTCTTGTTCCACGTCGTCGGGCTGCTCGGGGCGAGCTACACGATGTTCGTGGACGTTCCGTTCGAGATCAGGGATGCGTTGTTCTTCGGGTTCTTTTATACGAGTCTCGGGTATTACATCGCCTCGCGAGACTGGCAGCCGGCCCCCGAGCGGAGCAGGCGCTATCTCGGGGCGACCGTCCTCTTCAGCGCGCTCCACGTCGGCGAACGCTACGTCCTGGGGTACGTCGTGGGCGACGAGACGTTCGCACACGGCGTCTACACAGCCAGTTACTCGGTCGTCACCGTACTGGTCACGCTCTCGCTGTTCGCGTTTCTCCTCTCGCGGCCGTCCCTCGGGAAGTCGACCTCGTTACCGTCGTGGGGAAAGTACGCCGTCGGCGTCTACGTCGTCCACCCTGCGGTGTTGTTCGCACTGGAAACGGTCGGCGAACTGCTCGTCGCGAACGGGTACGAGATCGAATCGTCGCTGTGGTGGCACCTCGCGTTGACGCCGGCGACGTTCTTCGGGGCCCTGTTCGTCTACCTCCTCGCGACCAAACACGGGGTCGTCGAGGTCGGCGGGAGCCACCTGCCAGGAACGGACCGGCTTTGGAAGTACGATCTCCGACCCCCGTCCGGCGACAGTCGCTCCCGAAACAACTGACCGCTCGCCGACCGTCGCACGGACCGTTATAAACGTCCGCGCATTCCACGGATCACACTGTTCGTCGGTTGTTCCCTATTCACTATCAGCGGGACTCATCCGCGTGGTGAGCCCGAATCGATACCCATGACCGACACCGACCTGATTCAGGACATCGACGCATCGCTCGAGCAATCCGACGACGAACTCGAAGACGACCTCCCGGAACTGCTCGGACGAATGGAGGGCCAGACCGAGGATCTCGTCCGCGAGTACCCAGAAACGTTCGGCCGCGTGGTAGCGCGGATGGAGACGATGGACATCGCGTCGTTCGTCTCCGAGAACCCCGAGACTGCGGATCAGTTCCAGGAACTACTCTGGGCCGGCATGAACGTCCTCGTCGAGAGTTCACCCGAGGTGAAAGAGAGCATCGACGACGACATCACCGTCACCTTCGAGGCCGATGACTGCCCGATGGCTGGCCACCTCGAGGTCGACGGAACCGAGCAGACGATGACCGGCGGGGCAGGCACGCTCGACGACCCGATGCTCGAGATCACCGGCCCGGCGGACACGCTCGTCGGGCTTATCGTCGGCCGCGTTGATCCGATTCAGGGGTTCATGCAACAGCAGTACCAGATGGACGGCCCGGTCCACAAGGGCACCCGCCTCGCACCGATCATGAACTCGCTGTCCGACCAGGTTCCCGCATCCGCGGAGTCATAAATGCGCCTGACCGACGACCAGACGGCGTTTCGCGACGAGCTCCGTACGTACCTCGAGACCGAAATCGAGCCGATCGTCGACGAGGCGGATCGCAACGGGCCGATGACCCGAGACGAACTCGTGGGCTACCTCGAGGATCTGCAAGAACTCGGGATCGGCTTTACACCGGATACAGTTCACCGATACTTCGGGGACGTCTGGCGGTTCGTCATCGCCTCGGAGGAGATCAGCCGCGTCTGGCCGAGCCTGAACGTCGCCCTGCAGATGTCGTTTCCGGCTCTGTTCGTCCGGTTTGCGGCCGACGAGACGCGCCAGGCGATGCTCCCGAAACTCGAAGCGAACCGGTGTATCGGCTGCCTCGCGGTGACCGAACCCGAAGGCGGGAGCGACACGGCCCACCCGAACACCGTCGCGCGCAAGGACGGCGAGGAGTTCGTGCTGAACGGCGAGAAAGTCTGGGTCGGGAACGCCCAGATCGCCGACGTCGCGCTTGTTATCGCCCGCGACGCCTCCGAGGACGCCCAGGACATGTTCCTGGTCGATCGGGCAAACGCCGACTTCGAGACCGAGGAGATGAACAAACTGGGCTGGAAGGGCGTCCCGAACGGCCGCATGGTCTTCGACAACGTTCGCGTTCCGGTCGAAAACCGCTTTTCGACGATCTTCGGCGACGCCATCGCCGACGGCCACGACATCTCCGAAATCGTTCCGTTCCCGGAGAGCGTCAGTCAACTCTTCTTCGAGCACAAGCCGTTGAACGTGATGTTCTCGTTCATGCGGACGGGGATGGCGTTCATGGCCGTCGGGATCATGCAGGCCGCGTTCGACGACGCGCTCGCCTACGCCCAGGATCGGGAGACGTTCGGCGACCCGATCGCGCAGCACCAGTTGGTGCAGGAGAAACTCTACGACGTTCGGGCGGCGATCGAAGCGTCGAGGGGTCTCTCGCGGCGCGCCGCCGAAGCCCTCGTCGAGGGCGACTCCGACGCTCGACTGCTCTCGTCGCTCGCAAAGGGCTACGCCTGCGAGCAGTCGATCGAAGCGACGAGCGACGCGCTCCAGGTTCTCGGTGCCGCGGGGCTCGATCTCGAGAACCGGATGGAACGGTACTACCGCGACGCCCGGGTAATGACGATCCCGGACGGAACGACCGAGATTCAGAAGCTCATCGTCGGCAAGGAACTGACCGGAATGAGCGCGTACTGATCGGCCGGCGGTCCCGCGAGTTCACCGCCCGCGGTCGTCGTCGGGGCGGACGACGATTTGGTCGCTCACTCGCTTGATCCGGCTGACGGGGATTCGCAGCCGGTCGTCGTCGGTGCGGGGCGTGATCGACGAGGGGGAGTGGTCGCCAGGATCGACGACGAGATCGCGGAGCGCGCCGGACTTGGGTTCGATCGTAATGGTGTGGAGCGTGCCGAACGCGGTACCGTCGGTTCCGACGATGGTCTTTCCGCCGAGGTCCTGTGCGAATAGTTCGTCCATACCTTCTCGGGCCCACATCCCGATAGTAAACGATTGCGGTCGTCGGACGACACTCGTGACGACTCGGATGGTCGGGGACGTCCGGCGAGCTATTGAACCAGTGCGGGCGTCCCGGTGTGAGAACCGCCGATCGGCGCTTTTTGGGCCGATCCGGAATCGGACTGCACCGTATAAACGACCCCGGATACGCGGAACAATACTGAGGCGCGGTACCGTCGAACATGATAGCAGGGTATGGCAGATGGAGACACCAGTGCCGGTCACGACGCCGGATCGAGTTCTAACGCCGATACGACCGCCCCGGCCGCCTCGACCACCGACACCGATGCGCCGCCGTATCGCATCGTCCTGAACTCGATCGACGAGTGGCTCGCATCCCTTGAGTTCAGCGTGCGGGAGATCGAGGCCGCCGTTGCGGGTGGTCTCGCGGGCGGGTTTCAGGCAGCGCTGGTGCTCCAGCTGTACGATACTGACGCGATCAGACGGATCGGCGGAGGTTTCGGCTCGCCGACGTTAGACGGCGGCTGGCTCGCGATGTTCGCGCTGGGCGTGCTGTTCGCGCTCCCGTTTAGCTTGGTCGTCTCGCGGTCGATCGATTCGTTCATCGGGACAGTGATGGCGCTCTCGAGCCGCAACGAGTCCCTCCGTCGGCTCCTCACGCCGCTTCTCAAGCGGTCCGCACTCGCGACGACCACGTTCGCGCTCGGGAACGGATACGGGATCGTCGTGGGTGCGGTCAGTTCCCTGTTCCTCGTCCCGGGCTGGCTCCCGGTCGTGATGGGCGTCTCGACGCCGTTTTCGAACGCCACGGTCGCCAGTGTCGTCGTCGTCCTCGCGTGGGCGATTTACGGGGGGACGCTCGGGCTGGTGTACGGGCTGATTCTCGAGTCCTGAACGCACGAGGCGCGTCTCCGGCTCAGAAGATGAATCGCGTGTCGACGTCGGCGGCAATCTCCGCGAGATCGACCGCCGCGTCGGAGTACTGCAGGATCTTCTGCATGTCGCCGTCGATCTCGAACTCGCCGGACATCAGCATGTTGATGACGTCGCCCTCGCCGCGGACGAGGTCGGTCCAGGTGTCGTAGTCGCCGATGAGCCGAAAGCCGTGCTCTCGGTCGTCGAGGTCAAGCATCGTATCCACCGATTCGCACTCGCCGTCGTAGAGTTCGAGATACGCGTAGATCGTGCCGTCGTCGGCCACGTTCTCCTCGAGTTGGGTTATCAGTTCGTCGAGGATGGCCGGCAGTTCCGTCCGGAGCGCCGGCCAGGTACGATCGGGAAGCGCCGCCATCGTCGTCCCTCGAACCTCGGCGGTAACGCGCTCCTCGAGCGACCCGTTGCGGGATTCGATACGCTCGCGATCAGCTGCCGGCGCTTTCTCGAGAATCGCTTCCAGTCGGTCGGCGGAGAGCGCGGAGAGGTCGTCCTCGACCGCCTCGACGAGTTCGGATGGGAGGTCAGCGACCGTCGTGGAGTCGAGCGGAACGGCCTCGATCTGGAAGACGAACGAGCCGTCGAAGTCGACGCCCCAGCCGGCCGAGTGGTCGGCGTAGGCATCGTTTTCGTCGATCGCTGTTCGGTACTGCTCGAGCCACGGCTCCGTCGGAAAGTACTGTTCGATCGGTCGGCGTTGTTGCGTGCTCATCTGGGTTTCCGGGCCACGGTGGACCCGATCTAGAACGGTGCTCATTGTGAACGCTTGTTGTGATTTCTCCGGGTATGCGAGGGGGTTTATCACGGACGGTGCCCGTAGACTTCGTTTGCGCCGCCTGCCAGTCCGTACACTCCGTTCGCTGCTCCTATCAATTCGTACCTCATTTCGTTACTCTCGTCAGTCGTGCCCGGGAGACCGATATATACGCCCTCGGATTCGCGGACGAACGCTGAAGCGATCGACTGCAGTGCGTACACGCATGGCTGACTGGTTTCCGTCCGAAGAATGGCTCGAGAGCTACCGCAGGAACCTCGCCGAAGACGACGCGTACGCGGCGGCGAGCGAGGGCTGGGGCGTCGAGTTCGACGGCGACTTTTGCTTCGTCCTGACGCACCTTCCCCTCGAAGAGACGACGCTCGGCGACCTTCCCGACGCGTTGACAGCCGAGCTATTCGACCGGATCGACGCGCTCTCTGCCGACGAGTTCGATCAGTTACGGGAGACGGCGACGCCGGCCTTCGACGAGCGATTCGCCGCCGCCGACGGCGACGACGAACAAGCGCGATTCCGACGGGCACTCTCGACCGTCGCGCTCGCCGACGTGCCGACCGTCGTCTGGCCGGCGCTCGAGACGCATATCCGGGGCGATCTCGAGTCACTGCTCGCACAACTGGAGGAGTACGTCGTCGACGGATCGACGGTGTACGCCCATCTCGCGCTCGAAGACGGCGACTGCGAGCGAGCGGAACTCGTCGCCGACCCGTCGGCCCGGGACCCGGGGTTCGAACTCGAAGCGCCCTACGAGACCTGGACCGAACTCGTCGCGGGTGCCGACGTGATCGAGTCGGTGATGTCGAACGAGATGGAACTCGACGGGGACGTAACGCGAGTGCTTCACTACGGGGATGCGGCGGCGGCAATGGGTGATGTCGCCGGCGAGACCGACGCGCAGTACCTGTTCTGAACGGCTCTAAGCGGCGGACCGCGGTGGATCACGTCGTCGTGTGTCCCGCCCGTGCTCTTCGCTCGCATAGCCCTCACCGCACGAGTGACAGCCCTCGCCCAGTCGAGCGAGGCGAAGGAGAGACGCGAGCGGGAGGACTTCAACTCCCGCGTATTCGAGCGGGTACGCTCATTGACAACTGCGGCGAAGCGTTCCTGTGCCACAAGCTACCACACAATCAGGATTTCAGGCCGAACGGATCGATACCTCGAGTAAGTGGTACGACCTCTTTCAGAAAGGGGTCGAACTCGGGACGTGGAACGTCGAAAAGCTGTTCGACGAGGTCGGTTTCGAGAAGGATCGCGAAATCTGGGCGTCGCTCGAGCCTGGCGAGCGAAAGCAGATTCGATACCTGCTGTCGGGATTCCTCGACGGCGAGTTCGCCGTCGGCGAAGACGCGAGTCACCACCTCCAGCGCATCGCGGGCGCGCCGTGTTTCGACGACAACGAGGAGATGGAGATGTACATGACGATGTTCACCCTGACCGAGCACAAGCACACGCAGTTCCTCGACGTGTACATGCACGAGGTGATGGGCGAGCAGGACGTGTTCGCCGACCTCAACCCGAAGCGCGGCGGCGCTCGGATTCCGATCGTCCAAGCGACCGGCCTCGGCGAAATCTTCGATCGGCAGGGCCAACTCACGGCCAGGGCCGCCCACTCGAGGGATCCGGTGGACATCGCGAAGGCGCTGACGGTCTACCACATGATCGTCGAGGGACTGCTCGCTCGCGGCGGCTTCTACTCGATCAACAAACTCTCCCAGAACGCACCGCTGCCGCTTTTGAATCATGGGTTCAAGTTCATCAGCACCGACGAGGGCCGACACATGACCCACGGCGTCGAAGCGCTCTCCGAACTGATCGCGAAGGAACGCGCCGGAGAACCCGAGTTCCAGGGAGTCAGCCAGGCGATCGTCGACGTGCTGTACGAGAACGTCCCGGCGGTCGCGGACTTCGGCTACATGTTCACGGACGCCGTCGACGATCCCCTCGAGATCAACTTTAACGACCTCCTGTTGCGGGTCGGCCACCTCATCGACGGCCAGTTCAACGAAGCGCTCGACCTCGACATGGACCACCGGACCGTCGTCGGCCGCGTCGCCGACCGCCACCAGGAGTGTCTCGAGAAAGACATCGACGATGCGGTTCGGACGTATCGCGACCTGTACCAGCGAAAGCGCGGCGTCGAAGCCGCGGCCGACGGAGGGCGATAACATGACGGACGACACGAACTCGACGAACGCGACTGACGCATCAGCCGACGCCGCCACTACGACCGACGCCGATCCGACCGAACTCACCGAACTCGCGCGCGGAGCCGAGTTCACCGCCGCAGAGGAGGAGGTGGCCAAGGCGATCGAGGACGCCGCCGCCGAACTCGGCCAGAGCGCCGACGAGGTCCGCGAGAACGTCGCCTACATCATGGATTCGACGTTCGAGGACGAGGGCGTCAGCACCTCGTTCAACGAGAGTATCAGCGGCACCAGTCTCGAGCACGACGAAGTGGGGACCGGCGATCCGCGCCTGGAGGCGCTGGAACTGTACAAGCTCCGCCAGCGGATCTAAACGGAGATGTACGAGATCACGTTTCACTTCGAGGACGGGACGGAAACGATCGAGGTCGCCCCCGACGAGCTCGTCCTCAACGCGGCCGAGCGCGCCGGCCTCGAGCTGCCCCACTCCTGTCGGAACGGCATGTGTACCTCGTGTGCCGGCGAACTGCTCGCGGGGGACCTTGACGGCGACGGGACGGCGCTCACACCGGACCAGGAGGCCGACGGCTACGTGCTGCTGTGTTGTTCGTCCCCGCGAGCGGATTGCGAGATTCGGGTGGGCGAGCGCGTCCAGAACGAGTTGCTCGGCCTCGACGCGCTGTGAGCCGTCTGTCGCCGACCGCTGTCGCATTGAGCATGCGATCCGGTGAGGCGGTCGATTCCCGTTTAAAGAGTCCCGCGTTTCCGAGGGATCACGCTGACGAGCAGGAGCGACGATGACTTGTCTATAGATGCATGTGATTCCCACACAGCCACCACGAACCGAACGCTGGGCAATCACCGCGCTCGAACCGGCACCGATCCGCGACCGCCGCGTGCCGGAGGGCTGGTGATCGTCGATGCAGGAGCAGTTTTACGACCGGACGCGCTACGAGGTGAGCGACGCCGTCCGCGAGCGCCACCAGGCCGCGGCCGAGACGGTCGTCTCGCGCGAGCGGTACGGGCACCTGATCGACGGCGAGTGGATCGACGCCGCGGCGGGCGAGGACGGCGTCGCCATCGACGCGACGACGGGCGCTGAACTCGCGACCGTACAGAGCGGCACCCCCGAAGACGTAGACCGGGCCGTCGAGGCCGCACGGGCCACCGTCGAGGGGAGCTGGGGACAGCTCACGCCCGGACAACGGGCCGACCGCCTCGGGGAGATCGCAGACCGGCTTGCAGACCGGACGACGGAAATCGCGAAACTCGACAGCCTCGAGACCGGGAAGCCGAACCTCCACGCGCTGTTCGTCGACTGCGAGGTGCTGGTCGAGCAGTTCCGCCACTTCGCGGCGCTCGCGCGCTCGACCGACGACGGGCGCGTCGTGCCGACCGGCGACGAAAAACGCGTCTTCACGCACCGGGAGCCATACGGCGTCGTCGGCGCGATCTCCGCGTGGAACTTCCCCGCGATGTTCGTCGCGTGGAAGCTCGGCCCGGCGCTTGCGGCCGGCAACGCGGTGGTCTTCAAGCCCTCCGAGCGAGCCACGCTTTCCTCGCTCGCGGTCGCGCGAATCTGCGACCGAGTGCTGCCGCCGGGGACCGTCAACGTCGTCACCGGCACCGGCGACGCGGTCGGGGAAGCGATGACCTCCCATGAGGACATCGACAAACTGAGTCTGACCGGCTCGCGCGCGGCGGGCGTCGCAACCCTCGAGAACGCCGCACAGACGATCACGCCGACCTCGCTCGAACTCGGCGGCAAGAGTCCGAACATCGTCTTCCCCGACGCCGACCTCGAGCAGGCGATCGAGGGAACGCTCGTAAGTATCTTCTTTAACTCCGGCCAGCAGTGTACCGCCGGCTCGCGGCTGTACCTCCACGAAGACATCGCCGCCGAGTTCATCGAACGCCTTCGCGATGCCATCGACAGCCTCACCGTCGGCGATCCGCTCGCCCCCACAACGGACATCGGACCAATGATCGACCACGCTCACCGGGAGCGCGTTCGCGAGTACGTCGAGACGGCCGTCGCCGAGGGCGCAACGGTAGCCGCCGGTAGAACCGACATGGTCAAAGGTGAACTCGAGGGAGCGCCCTTCGTCCGGCCGACGGTGCTGACCGACGTCGGCGACGACGACCGCATCGGCTGCGAGGAGGTGTTCGGCCCCGTACTCTCCGTTTTCGAGTGGCGCGACCGCGAGGACGTCCTTCGCCGGGCGAACGACACGTCCTACGGCCTCGCCGCGGGCGTCTGGACCGAAGACCTCCGAACCGCCCACGAGTTCGCCGCCGAACTCGAGGCGGGGACGGTCTGGATCAACACCTACAACGACCTCTTCGATCCGGCACCCCACGGCGGCTACAAAGAAAGCGGGACGGGACGTGAACTCGCCGAAGAGGCGCTCGCGGAGTACTCGCAGGTGAAGACGGTGAAGGTGAATCTGGGCGGCGTTCCGAAGATGGGCTGACCGAACGCTAGCGGTCGGCGACTCGCCTGGGGTGATGCGGTTACGATGCGTCGATAGCTTCGGCCATTACATAATAATAAATAATTAATTTTATGGGTACGGGCCTCGTGTGACCGGCTATGAAAGCAGTCGTGTTCCAGGGCGTGGATGAACCGCTCGCGGTTGAGAACGTAGATCGGCCGGAGTGCGAGGCGGACGGCGTCGTCGTCGAGACCGAGGCCTGCGGCATCTGTCGCAGCGACTGGCACGCCTGGCAGGGCGACTGGGACTGGATCGGACTGGTTCCGTCGCCGGGATTGATATTCGGCCACGAACCCGTCGGTCGCGTCGTCGAGGTCGGCGAGAACGTCGACCGCGTCAGCGAGGGCGACCGCGTGACGAATCCGTTCAACCTGAGCGGCGGGACGTGTCCGCACTGCCGAGCGGGACGGGCGAACATCTGCGAGCGGTCCGTGCCGATGGGCTTCGTCCCGTTCCAGCAGGGTGCCTTCGCTGAGGAGTACCCGGTTCGAAACGCCGACCAGAACCTCGTTCAGGTTCCCGACTCGGTCGACCCCGCGGAAGTCGCGGGACTCGGCTGCCGGTTCGCCACCGCCTTCCACGGCGTCGTTCACCGCGTGGACATCACTGCCGGCGACTGGGTTGCGGTCCACGGCTGCGGTGGCGTCGGACTCTCCGCGATCCACGTCGCGAGCGCGCTCGGAGCGAACGTAATCGCCGTCGACATCGCCGCCGACAAACTCGCCATGGCCGAGGAAGTCGGTGCCGTCGAGACCGTCGACGCGACGGCCGTCGACGACGTTCCGCAGGCAGTAAAGGCCTACACCGAGCGAAGTCGCGGCGTCGCCGTCTCGATCGACGCACTCGGCGTCGCGGAGACGGTTCAAAACTCGGTGAACTCGCTCGGGAAGGGCGGCCAACACCTCCAGATAGGGATGACGACGTCTGACGAGGCCGGCGAAATCGCCATTCCGATCGATACGATGGTCACCGACGAACGCGAGTTCTACGGCTCGTACGGTATGCCGCCGAACGAGTATGACGAAATCTTCCGGATGATGACGGCCGGGACGATCGATCCGGGAACGATCGTCACGGAAACCTGTTCGCTCGAGGACGTGCCCGACGTGATGGACCGCCTCGGCGAGTACGATACCCTCGGCATCCCGGTCTGTACCGAGTTCTAGATCGCGGATCGCCGGCGTACCGACGGACGAACGGCCGTCGAAGCGAGGCGATGGTTGCGACCGAACCGCGAACCAACGCTGGACCAGACGGCGCGATATCTCCTACCGCTGTCCGTGTGTGGCGATTCGAGTCGGGAATGCAATCACAGCCACAGTTACAGTCACGAACCCCTCCCGCGTTCACGCTGCAGTGAAACGGCCGGCGGTTACTGTCGGCAGACGGCCGGTTTCAGAACGTCATACAGAGAGACGTTCGACCGCCGGTCCGGAGAATTGTAACCGTTTCCGGTTACGATCTCCCCATAGCTATTTGCATACCGGATGATAACGATATATCGATGTCGATACAACGCCGAGCGTTCATCGCGACAGTCGGGGGTGGCCTCGCCGTCGGCAGTGCGGGCTGTCTCGGGAACGGTGGATCGGACGAAGGCGACGGTATGCCGGACGTGAGCGGCACGTCGCTCACACTTACCACGACGACCAGCACCGACGATTCGGAGCTTCTAACCGAACTCAACCCGCCGTTCGAGGAGCACTACGGGGTTACGGTTGAGGCGGTCCCTCAGGGAACCGGAAACGCCATCAAAACGGCACGCCGCGGCGATTCCGACGTGGTGATGGTCCACGCCCGGTCGCTCGAGGATGAGTTCATGCAGGACGGTTACGGCGTGAACCGGCGCGATCTGATGTTCAACGATTTCGTCGTCGTCGGGCCGCCCGACGATCCGGCCGGAATCAACGGCAACGAGTCGGTTGTCGAGGCGTTCGAAGCGATCGCCGACACCGGTTCGACGTTCGTCTCCCGCGGCGATAATTCGGGGACGTACACGAAAGAACAGGAACTCTGGGGCGAAACGTCGCTCGGCGAGCCGTCGGGCGAGTGGTACCGCAGTATCGGGTCCGGCATGGGTGATGCGTTGAACCAGGCGAACCTGGATGGGACCTATACGCTGTCGGACAGAGGGACCTTCCTCTCGATGCGCAGTGATCTCGATCTCGAGATTCACGTGCAGGGGCCGATCGAGGGCGGGTCGGAACTGCTCTCGAACCCGTACGGGATCGTCGCGGTCAACCCCGAGATTCACGACAACGTCGAGTACACGCTGGCGATGGCATACATCGGCTACGTGACGAGCCCCGAGGCGCAATCGATCATCGAGGAGTATACGGTAAACGGCGAGCAGTTGTTCTACCCCGATGCGTTAAGCGAGGACCCGAACTTCCAGCAGTACGTCCCCGAAGGGTGGCAAAGCGACGGCGAGACGTAATCGACGTGGTGACAACGCGTGACCGAGCAACGAGACGATACCCAAGGATGAATCCGGTGAACCGATCGTGAGTGGCATCCGAACGAGCGCCGCGCCGATGGCCGGCTGTAGCGACTGCCTCAGTCAGACGCCGAACCTGGCGGCGATCGCCCCGCTCCAGTCCGAGTTCCCCTTCGAGTGGATCTACATCAGGAGCATCATCGAGGTCTCGCTCTACGTCAGTCTCGTCGCCGTCGCCCTGAGTACCCTCCTGAGCATCCCCGTCGCGCTCGTGCTCGGATTTACCGAATTCCGCGGCAAGGGCTTTCTGCGGTCAGTCATCACGACCGGAATGGGCTTTCCGAGCGTCGTCGTGGGGCTTTCCGTCCTGTTTCTCGTCTCCAATCAGGGGCCGCTCGGCCCGCTCGATCTGATCTTTACGACCGAGGCGATGATCCTGTCCCAGTTGGTCCTCGCGACGCCGGTCATCATGGGCGTGAGCCTCGCCGCCGTCTCGAGCGTCGACCAGCAGGTCCGTGATGCGGCCTTCGCGATGGGCGGGACGCGCCTCGATGTCGCACTCGTCACGATCAAAGAGGCCCGGTACGGTCTCGTCACCGCCGTCCTCGCCGGGTTCGGCCGGGCGATCAGCGAGATCGGCAGCGTCCTCATCGTGGGTGGCAACATCGTCGGATCGGACGGCGAGTCCTACACGCGGACGCTCACGACGGCGATCCGCGTCGAGGCCCGGAACGGCCAGTTCGATACGGCGTTTCTCCTCGGCGCGATTCTCGTCGTCCTCGTCTTGCTCGTCAACGCGCTCGTGATCCGCCTCGGGGGCACCAACGGAGGGTACCGATGACGATGGACGACCCCGCAACGGCCGCAAAAGACGCGAGTTCAACTCGGCCGACGGATGCGCCACCGTCCACAACGCCGACGCTCCGGGCCGTCGACATCCGGCACGGCTACGGCTCCGAAACCGTCCTCGAGAGCGTCTCGCTGTCGATCGACGCCGGCGAGGTCGTCGCGATCATCGGCCCGTCCGGCGTCGGCAAGACGACGCTCCTGCGTCTCCTTGCGCTGTTCGAGCAGCCCCGTGACGGGGCACTGGAGTACGACGGAACCGACGTCTGGGAGATCACGACCCAACAGCGCCTCGCCTTCCGCCGGCGGATCGGCATGGTGTTCCAAGACGCCAGCCTCTTCGACGCGAGCGTGCGCCGTAACGCCGAGTACGGCCTGCACGTTCGCCAATCCTGGATCGACCGCCTTCGCCGCGAGGTCGCCGACCTCGTCGGGCTGCGCGACGGAACAAGTGAGGCGATCGAGGCGCTCGACGTAGTCGGGCTCGCGGACGAACTCGACCGGCACGCGAGTTCGCTCTCGGGTGGAGAGGCCCAGCGCGTCGCGTTTGCACGGGCGCTGGCGTTCGATCCCGACGTACTCTTGCTCGACGAACCCACGTCGGATCTCGACCCGCGGAATACGTCGGTCATCGAGGATGCGGTCCGCGAGGCGAGCGAGCGCGGGATCGGCGTGGCGATCGCGACGCACGACATGAACCAGGCCCGGCGCGTCGCCGACCGGGTTGCGGTGTTGCTCGGCGACGGGATCATCGAGGTCGGCGAGACGAAGACGATGTTCGAAGACCCGGAGGACCCGCGGACGCGAAAGTTCATCGACGGGGAGTTGATTTACTAATGGCGCTGTATTGTCTTCGTATGCCACCAACTCCCGTGCGACGGAGGTCACCGTGACCGTCGAAAAGCGGTACCGAACCGAACTCGCCATCGACGGCGTGACGATCGACCGCCGGGACGTCGAGATGCTCGAAGCCATCGACCGCCACGGCTCGATGCACGCCGCCGCCGACGCGCTCGGGCGCTCGTACGCCCGTCTCCAGCGTCGCGTCGTCGAACTCGAGGACGCGGTCGGCGCGGTCACAGAGCGCCGTCGCGGCGGTGCGGACGGCGGCGGAACCGAACTCACGCCCGCGGCGGTCGACCTCCTCCAACAGTTCGAACGCCACCAGACCGAACTCAACGGCGTCGCCCGCGTCACCGAATCCGTGTTTCCGGGGACCGTGGTCGATCGAACCGGTGAACTCGGGACGGTCGAGACGCCGATCGGTCGGATCGTCGCCCTCGTTCCCGACGACGCGACGACGGTCGAGGTCGGCGTCCGCTCGGATGCGGTCGTGCTGTCCGATCCGTCGACAGTCGACGCGACAGCGACCGACGATCCGTCGGCGTCCGACGTATCGACAGCCGGGAGCGATGCCACAGACGGCAGCAACCCGCGGCGGACGAGCCTTCGAAACCAGTTTACGGGAACCGTCACGGCGATCGACGCCGCCGACGCCATCGCCAGAGTCACGCTCGACCTCGGCGACGAGGGCGACGAGGGCGACGGCAGCAGTGATGGCGACAGCGGTGACGAGTTCACCCTCCAGACGGTCATCACGCGGACGAGCCTGCAGCGACTCGAACTCGAACCCGGCGTGGCGGTGCGTGCGTCGTTCAAGGCGACGGCGGCGCGGGCGATTCCGGCGGCACAGAACCGGGAGTAACAGAACGCAGTTGCCCGTTCTCAGACGACATCGCCGCGAACCGTTACGCCGTCCTGTTGCTCGCGCCAGGCGTGGAGGTCATGGGCGGCCTCGGTCGCCTCCTCGTCGTCCAGTCCGAGCATCCCCAGGGCCGCCGAAAGCGTCGGCAGCGCGAGTTCGCTCTCGCGGAGTTTCCGGAAGGCCTCGTCGCTTTTCGTGCCCTCGGCCCAGAGGCAGACGCCGCGGGGGTCGAGCAGTTGCGTGTAGTCGCCACGGCGTTTCGCACCGCGGAGACGCTGGGTGACGTTGTCCTCGAAGGAGGCGTTGCAGACTTCGAGGTGGATCGGTTCGTCCTCGTCGCCGAGCAAGTGGGCGGCGAGACACTGTTCGGGAGCGGCGTGACCGTTCGCGTTCGCTCGCAGGAGGTCGGGATGGTCGTCGGCCCAGTCGGCGCGGACGGATTTGCCGACGCCGGCAATGCCGTGGGAGTCGCGAAATCGGGCGTCCGGGTCGTCTCCAGTGTCGCTGACGGATGCGCTGCCGTCGCGCAACAGGATGTCCTTCGTCAGGTAGACATCGAGGCGCTCGACCGGGTCGAGACCGAGCGCGACATCGCCGAAGGCCCAGACTTCTCGGACGGGCACCGGCAACTGTTCGCGTTCGACGGTGTCGACGAGTTCTTCGAGCCGGGCGACCGCGTCGGCGCGGTCAAATCCACTCATTGTGGGTGAGTGGGGTCTCGAGTCGCAAAACGGTTTCTCGTTTTCAGTGTCGGTTTCAGTTTCGATGTCGCTCCCATTCCCGTTCCCGCTCTTACCCCAACGGCGCTTCAAACCCGCTTCGACCGATCGGTCGTCACGTACACCGTCTTCCGAACCGTCGCGTGCACCGTCCCGTCCGCGTCGACGAGGTCGACGGTGTAGTGGCGATCGATCGAGTCTGTCTCCGAATCCGCGAGTTCGGCACGGACCGCGGCCAGTTCCTCGTCGCTGATCGTAAACCGCGCGTACAGCGTCTCTTGCCCCGGCTTCTTAAATCGAATATCGGCCTCTTTGTCCCAGACAGTGAACTCGTCGCCGAGATTCTTGAGGAGCATCATCATGTAAAACGGGTCGGTCGCGGCGTACATGCTGCCGCCGAAGGTCGTCCCGACGTAGTTTCGCGTCCGCCAGGTGTGCGGAAGCTTGATCCGAACCTCCTGCCAGTCGGGTGCAATGTACGTGACGCGGCCGCCGGTGCGGCGATAGGCCGGAAAGAGGTTGAACCCAATCCGATAGAGTCGTGCGCGAAGCGAGTCGAACATACGACCTCTCGGTCGAGTACGCTCAAAGCCGTTGGTAAACCCCGTGTTCGTGTCCGCGCGTTGTCGATGCCGCCGCCCACCGACACCGTCGGACGCCGGCGCGAATCGTGTCAAGAGAGCAGGTTTTTATCCGATCATATCGAATGCCAAGATATGCGACACCGCGTCTTCAACGACGACGGCGACACTGAACTCGTGTTCGTCATGGGCTGGGGCAACCGCTGGACCCACGAGAACGTCAGTTGGCTCATCGGGAAGCTGACCGACGCCGGCTATCGAGTTCACGCGTTCGAACTCCCGACGAACATCGAGGACTTCAAAGCGGACTGGCTCGAGCCGATCGCGGAGTACGTCCTCGAGTTTGAGGAGTACCAGCTGTTGGCCCACAGTTCGGGTGCGCTCGTCGCCCAGGCGTTAGATGGCGCGGACGACCACGTTTACCTGAGTCCGTGGTGGGGCTACGGCGCGGACTATCCCGACGCCCTTCTCGATCTGGTCTCGAAAGTCCCGACGACGCTCCCCTGTCTGCCCGTCGGCGACATGGACCGTGATGCCCTCGGCGAGCGGGCAACCGACCACCAGCTCGCGACGACCCCGCGGTGGGTATCGCCCGCGTTCGTCCGCGAGACGCGCCACGCCCAGCAGGACCTGCTCACGATCGACCACGACGCGGTCGTCTTCTGCTCGCTTCGAGACCCGGTTATCAGCCTCCGCCCGATCGGCGAACGCGTCCCCGCGGAACACGTCGTCCTCTACGACGGCGGTCACGAACTCTTTTCTTCCGCAACTCGGGAGCGCTACATCGACCTCCTGCTCGACGCCCTCGAAGACGGGGCCGCAGCTATCGAAGCGCGGTCGATCGTGCCGGCCTAAGGCGCGATTTTCGCACTGCTCGAACGCGAGTCTCCTGACAGGTTCTCCTGATGGGTGCGACCGAGACGACGAAAGACCGGCCGCAACCATGGAGACAAAAGACCGGCCACAACCACGGAGACGAAACCGACATACGCGTTCGACCGCAACCTCTCCGCGATGGACTGTAATCGGTGTGACCAGGAGGCGGTCATGCACGCCGCCTACTCCGGATCTCACCTCTGTGCCGATCACTTCCGCGAATCCGTCGCCAAACGAGTTCGCCGTCGCATCCGACGCGACGATCTCGTCCCCCAGGACGCAACCCCCGAAAACCCCCAAACCTGGGTCATCGGCCTCTCCGGCGGCAAAGACAGCGTCGTCCTCACACAGCTCCTCCACGACACGTTCGACGACGACCCGCGTATCGAACTCGTCGGCCTGACGATTCACGAGGGCATCGAGGGCTACCGCGACAAGAGCGTCGACGCCTGCGTCGAACTCACCGACGACCTCGACATTCGCCACGAACTCGTCTCCTACGCGGAGGAATTCGGCGTTCGGATGGACGATGTCGTCGAGGACGACCCCGAGAACATGGCCGCCTGCGCCTACTGTGGCGTCTTCCGCCGGGACCTCCTCTCGACGTACGCCGATGAACTCGAGGCCGACCTGCTGTTGACGGGGCACAACTTGGACGACGAGGCCCAGACGGCGTTAATGAACTTCCTCGAAGGCGACGTCGAACAGATCGCCAAACACTTCGATGCGAGTCTCGGCCCGCTCTCGAAACGCGAGGACCAGAGCGAGTTCGTGCCGCGCGCCAAACCGCTTCGTGACGTTCCCGAGAAGGAGGTCGCCCTCTACGCCCATCTCGAGGATCTGCCGGCACACATCACAGAGTGTCCGCACGCGAGCGAAGCCTACCGCGGCGAGATCCAGCAGTTGTTGTACGAGCTAGAGGAGAACCATCCCGGGACGCGACATTCGATCATCTCGGGCTACGAGGAGGTCGCGGAGATTGCGGCGGACGAGTTCAGCGGCGATGATGGTGCGGACCTTCAGGAGTGTGTCGAGTGTGGGTCGACGACGACGCGTGAGGTCTGTCGGAAGTGTTCGTTGCTCGAGGCGCTCGTCTGAAACGGTCTGCTGTACCGATTTCCCGGCCCAACCGCCGGATGGCGCGCGGGTGCGCCGGAACTGACTGACAGCAGTCCGTGAGAGTGCGAATCGGAGTTCCGGTGTCGTCGCTGCGTGTACCGTCACCCGCGTCGCTGTATGCAATGTGTACGACAGGTGCTGCCGTGTCATACATGGCCGACGCTCACAGATGTATTTGAAACCGAAACTGCACTCGGTCGCCTGAAAAGCGACGAGGTTACCGGATAACGTCGACGCCGTTCTGTTTCTCGAGTTCGCTTCGGCCGCCGTCACTCTGCGCGCCGAACCCCTGTTTGCGTCCGGATTCGACGTTGTTGCTCGCGTCGAAGTCGGCATCGTTGAGCCCTTCGATGCTGGCGCGGGACTTGTCGGCCTGCTTTTGCGTCGTTGGACCGAGGACCTGAGCGCTCTGAACGCCGGTCATGATCGCCATGACCCGGACCTTGCCCTTGTAGGACTCCTGGATGCGCGCGCCCCAGATGACGTTCGCCGAGGCCTCGAGGCGCTCCGTGATGTTGTCTGCGATCCCTTCTGCCTCTTTGAGTGTGAGGTCCGGACCACCTGTGATGTGGACGAGTCCACCGGATGCACCGCGGTAGTCGACGTCCAACAGCGGATGGTTCATCGCATCTTTGACGACCTCGTCGGTCTTGTTCTTGTCCTGGGTTTCGCCGACGAGCATGACGGCGACGCCGCCCTGGTTCATGATCGTGGACATGTCCGCGTAGTCCAGATTGATCAGGGACGGCTGCGTAATCGTCTCCGAGATGCCCTTGACGGTCTCGGCGATGATCTGGTCCATCACGGAGAACGCCTTGCCGATCGGCAGGTTCGGGACGTAATCGAGCAGCCGGTTGTTGTCCAGTACGATGATGGAGTCGGCCTGCTCGCGGAGTTTCTCGAGACCTTCCTCGGCTTTGACCGTGCGGGCGCGTTCGACGTTAAAGGGCGTCGAGACCATCCCGACGACGATCGCACCCTGTTCTTTGGCGATCTTCGAGACGACGGGGGCGGCACCCGTGCCGGTGCCACCGCCCATCCCCGCGGTCACGAAGACGAGGTCTGCGTCACCGAGGACTTCCTTGATCGTACTCTGGGCCATCTCCGTCGCCCGTTCGCCCATCGACGGATCGCCACCCGCACCGAGTCCGTTCGTGAGCGACTTGCCGACGAGGATCTTCGTGTCGGCCTCGATCATCTTCAGGTGCTGTTTGTCCGTATTGATCGCAACCGTGTCAGCACCGTCAACACCGATGTTATACAGCCGATTGATGGTGTTGTTCCCCGCACCACCGCAGCCGACGATGACGATCCGGGGCTCGCCGAACTCGTCTTCGTCCATCGATGCGTCCATCTCACGGGCTTCCTGTTCCGCGTTGTCGAGGGCGTCCTGAACAATATCCTGCATCGTTACACCTTGGCCCAGTTGTGTTTACCGGCCTGTTCGCCGTGGCCGTCGTACTGTTCGTTGATCATTTCCCGGACCGCCGACCGGATCGCCTCGCTCCGGTTTGGGAACTCGCCCGAGTCAACCAACTGTTCTACTTCGTCGATCTGCTGTTTCGGGATACGCAGTGTCACACGCTCCATGGTTATATTCCCCGTTGGGTAAGACGGTGGCGCGCCCCTGTCAGACACGACGTGTCTTACACCGGAGACGCCCGACATCGGGCGGTTTCCGCCGTTTTGTGTCCGGTGTAAGACGACCGTCTTACGCGAATAAACGGAATACTGTCTTGCATAATAAAACTACCGACGAGCCGGACGATCACTGTCTTACGACAGTCACTGATCTGGCGTCTACGGCTACCTCGACTCCAGTACGTCCGCTGCTGGCGTCCGGCGTCCACAGCCCGGACAGAACGACCAATCGGATCTGAACTCATCGCCGCACTCACAGAACAATCGACGTGAGGACTTCTCACCGCAGTTCGGGCAGTAAACGTGCTCGTCGTCAACGGGCTCGCCACACTGTCCACACGTCGTTTGCACCGATTCCGATTGAGTCTGTTCCTGGTCGACCTGTTGCGATGAGGGCTTCCCACCGCCGTTTCGACTCGAGTTCGCTCGCAAACGCTGTGGCGAATCAGACGGTTGATTATTTGGTCGTCTGACACGGTCTTCAGATGACGCCCGTTCGGACACGCGCGTCTCCGACTGCTCGTCAGCCGACTGGAACGCCTGCCCTGCAAGCGAGACGGTGACATTGATGTCCTGTGTCTCACGGTCGTGAGCGTGTCTATCGCTTCGTCTGTCGCCGGCGTATGACGGCTCCTGTGGACCTATCTGGCCGACAGAGTGCTGTCCGACAAGCGACGCAACCTGCTTGGCTACGAGTTCATCGACGCGTTCACGGACGAGTTCGTCGAGCGTCTGATCGAGTGCTGAACTCGCCGGTTCGGCATCAGTTGTCGCGTTCCGCTCCGCGCGGGTATCGGAGACCGGCCCCTCGTGACCGAGATATGAACGGAGTGCCTGGCGCATTGCCTCGCTCTTCGAAAGATCGAGGGCCTCGAGTTCGTCGACGAGGGCGTCATCGGCGCGAAACGTGATCTTACTCATAGCCCGATATACAGGACTATTGATGAGCCACCTATATCAATCATGCTGTTACGTGCTACCAAACTCACCCCAGCAGCTGAAATAATAACCCTTATGTTCCGTTCGGCGACTACGTTTGAGTGTACCCGCCCTTAGCTCAGACTGGTAGAGCAGTCGACTGTAGATCGACTTGCCCCCCGTTCAAATCGGGGAGGGCGGACTTTCTCTGAAAATCCGTGAGACACGATTTGAGCTTGTGAGCCGCAGGCCTGGAACGGCGCGAAGTGCCGCATGCCAGGAACGTCTCACTGTGTTCAAATCGGGGAGGGCGGACTCGGATTCTCACCGGAGTATAGTTGAACCGTATAGTGGCGTTTACGTCCTCCTGAGGACATCTACGTCCCGTTTCTAGTCGAGAAAACGATCAGTGAATTCGGAGTAGAGCTTGTTTCCAGTCGGGGACCTCCGTCTGTTGGCGAGTTTCGTAGTGGACATTCGGGGTGGGCTGTGTGACGATCGTCCAGCGGGCGTTAGACAACACACAGCGAACACCGCTTCAGAACTCGCATCAGAACGGGCTCTATCGCGTTTTCGGCACCAGTGAGATCACGCGTAGATGGAGAGGCGGAAGAAGCGGGAGAGATCGGCGTCCAGCCGATCCGGCTTGCGTTGGCCGAGCATATCAGAAAGGGGCCAGCAACCGACGAAGCCGTGCGGTAGTGGTAGGTGGTGTTGGTGGTGTTGGAGCTACCGCAGGCAGTTAGACAACACGCAGCGCAAGGATAAATGGCTGTGACGATGGCAACCTACGTCGATCGTCCTTCGAAATCGAAGGGGGGCCACGCCCACCGTCCAGTGATGGCAAGCACGCAAACGCCGGCCGTCGGCTTTTGCGTCGTGTGGTGATACCGCGCGTATGAGCGAGGATCGTTCAGAGCCGGATCGTGATCGCGCCCAGGATCGTGCCGAACAGCGAAAATCCCAGCGAGCGGACACCACCGAGTCGATTCTCGAAGATGTCAACCGCCATCTTGGCGAGATGGAGTACCCGATTACGGGTGAAGAAATCGCGTCGGAGTACGGCAGCGAACCGATCGATATGCCGAACGAGACGGAGTCGCTCGGGAGCGTCTTCGATCGGCTGGCCAACGAAGAGTTCGACAGCCAGGAGGAAGCGCGGGAGGCGATTTACGGAGAGATTACAGGCGAGGCGGGGAGCCCGAACGAAGCGAATCTGGAGCGCGATCTCTCGCGGCTAGACGAGGAAAAACAGGGGTCGCTTGGCGAAAGCGGGAGCGATTCGCTTTAAGGGCTGACCAGCCCGATTCGGGTCCCGGAGCGTGATAGCAGAACCGATTTACGTCAGCGTCGTCTGGTTTCGCGTATGGATTACGAGTCGAGTCTCGACCGAGCAATGGACGATGTTCCCGACATCGGGGGCGACGAGCAGCGGTTACAGATTCCGGATGCGGAAACGCAGAAAGACGGCGCGTTTACGCGGTTTACGAACCTGGGCGAGATCGCTGACGTGCTCTCGCGCGAGGATGAACATCTGCACCGATTTATCCAGCGCGAGATGGGGACAAGCGGCAAACTCGAGGACGGCCGTGGTCGGTACAACGGGACGTTCTCGGAGCAGGACTTTAACGCCGCCGTCGAGGCCTATGTCGACGAATACGTTCTCTGTTCGGAGTGTGGCCTGCCGGACACTCGTCTCGTGCGCGAGGACCGGACGCCGATGTTGCGCTGTGACGCCTGCGGTGCGTTCCGTCCCGTCACCAAGCGCTCGGCGAGCACCCAACAGCAACAACAGCAGGAGGCCGTCGAAGAGGGCAAGACCTACACCGTCGAGATCACTGGCACCGGGCGCAAAGGCGACGGCGTCGCAGAAAAGGGCGAGTACACGATTTTCGTCCCCGGCGCACAGGAAGGCGACGTGGTCGACATCTACATCAAGAACATTTCGGGTAACCTCGCGTTCGCTCGACTCGACTGACGCCCGTCCCTGCTTTCTTTCGATTACTGCCTCGTTCCGTTCAGTTCGTTTTCACCAGTGTTGACGACCACCTGGACGGCCTTGCCAAAACCGCGACCATAAAGTCAACTTGGGCTAGTCACACGAGCGTGGGAGTCTCGTTCGATCTCTTCGACACGCTCGTCACCGCTGACTATCCGACCGATCCAGCCGCCGCCATCGCAACCGAACTCGAGAGCCGCGACATCTCGGTTCCGGACGATTGGGCCGACGCCTATACCGAAGTGCACATCGATGCACCTGCGGGCGCAGAGATTCCCCTCCCAGCACACGTTTCTCGCGCGCTCGCGAGCCGCGGCGTCGAGTTCAGCGGCAACGTTCCCAGACGGGCCGTCGTTTCGGCGTTCGATCCCGCTGTCGAGACCAGACCGGGCGCGCGAGAGGCGATCGAGGCCGCTCGCTCCCGGAGCGGGGGCCAGGACCACGCCGTCGCCCTCTGTTCGAACTGTAGCGTCCCCGAACTCGTCGGGCGGACGCTCGTTCGATCGGAACTCACACGCGAGGACTTCGACGCGATCGTCACGAGCGTCGGCTGTGGCTGGCGCAAGCCGGCACCCGAAATATTCGAGGTGACAGCGGACGAACTCGGTATCGAGCCGTCCGAACTCGTCCACATCGGCGACGACCCGCGAACGGACGGCGGCGTCGAAGCCGTCGGCGGAACGGCGCTGCTTCTCGACGCCGATGTGGAACCGACCGCCCGAACGCGTCTCCCGAACCTCGGTGCGCTCGCGGATCGGCTCGACGCGCTGGAGGTGACCTGAACTCGTGAAACGGGTGCCGGCGTGGTCAGCATGGTGTCCCGTCACGAACACGGAGGACAGCCCATGGCACTGCTGACAGTCATCGTCCTCGTCGTCGCAGTCGGACTCGACTGGCTCATCGGCGAGCCACCGAACTCGATGCACCCCGTCGCCTGGCTCGGTCGTCTCGTCGATGCACTCGATCGCGAGTGGAGCGAGAACGAGCGCCGACAGCGCCTCGTCGGGGTCGCGATCGCACTCCTGGTTCCGCTCGTCCCCGCGGCCGTCGCCGGTGGTTTTGTCTTCGGTTCCACGACGATCTCCCCGCTACTCGGGGTCGCAACCGCCGCACTCGTCCTCTTTCTGACGATGAGCCTGCGATCGCTGCTCGCGCTAACCGACGAGGTCGTGGACGCGACCGCAAGGGACGTGACGGATCTCGAGACGGCTCGTAATCGAGTTCGAGGACTCGTCGGACGGGACGTGTCGTCGTTATCGCCGGCCGAGATTCGTAGCGCGGCGGTCGAGAGCGCGGCTGAAAACCTCGCCGACGGCGTCGTGGCGACGGTACTCCCGTTCGCAGTGCTCGCTCCCGTCTCGCTGCCGGGAGCCGCGGCGGCCGCCGCCTGGGTCAAGGGCGTCAACACGCTGGATTCGATGCTCGGGTATCCGTCGAAACCGATCGGCACTGCGAGTGCGCGCCTCGACGACATCGTGATGTGGATTCCCGCCCGCGTGACGGCGGCGGCGATCGCACTCGCTACCGCGGACCCGCTCGCGCTCCGCCGCGCCACCGCGTGGGCTCGCGCTCCGCCGTCGCCGAACTCGGGCTGGCCGATGGCGACGCTCGCCTGCGCGCTCTCGATCCGGCTCACGAAACCGGGCGTGTACGACCTCAATCCGACAGCGCCGCTGCCGACTCCCGAAGACGGTGCGCGAGCGACGACAGTCGTCGGGGTGGCAGCAGCCGTCGCGATCCTGTTCGCGATCGTCGCATCAGTCGCAGTCGCTTCGCTCGCTGCTGCGTTCGGCGTCGCGGATGGGCCGATGGACGGCACGTTGAACTCGTCACTCGAATTGCTTGCCGTGGGGGTGGGTCAATGGTCGTAAGCGTCAAACGCTGGGGCCGCGCGATTCGTGGCGCGCTCGGCTTCCTGACGCGGCTCCCGGTCGGCCACCACGACGGCGACTGGGACGCGTTCCGATCGACGCCAGCCGCCTTTCCGCTCGTCGGACTCGCCGCGGGAGCGGTCGCTGCGCTCCCGTTACTCGCAGCCGATGTATTGGCCCCGCCGACCGTCGCGTTCGGCTATCTTCTGGCCGTATACGCGGTAATGGGGATCAACCACCTCGATGGTGTTGCCGACCTCGGCGATGCGCTCGTGGTCCACGGTGATTCCGACCGCCGCCGCGAGGTTCTGAAGGATACGACGACGGGGGTCGGTGCGATTCTCGCGGTTTCGATCACCGTCGCCGGGCTCGCACTCGCGGGGCTCGGTCTCGCCTCACTGCCGGTCCTGACGGCGGTGACGGTCGCGATCGGAGCCGAAGTCGGATCGAAGTTCGGCATGGCGTCGATGGCCTGCTTCGGCCGCGCACCTTACGAGGGAATGGGCCGGCAGTTCACCGAGGCCGCGAGTTCAGGATCGTGGCTCGTCCCGGCGGCGGTCGTCCTTTCAGCAGCGACGATCGGCTGGCCGCATCCGGCGACGGTCGCCGTCTGCGGTGGAATCGGAGGCGTCACCCTTCCCTGGTACTGGGCGAACCGCCACCTCGGCGGGATCAACGGCGATATCTTCGGCGCGGCGAACGAGTTGGGGCGCGTCGCCGGCGTGCACGCGGGGGTGATCGCGTGGACGCTCTTGTGATGTGCGGTGGAAAGGGAACGCGCCTCGAGAGCGACCGCGAGAAGCCGCTGTACCCGATCGACGGTATTGCAATGGTCGACCGCGTCGTGACCGCGCTCGCGCAGAGCCGCATCGACGCGATTTACGCGGCGGTATCGCCGAACGCGCCGGAAACCCGCGACCACCTCTCCGCTTCCGACGAACCCGTTACGACGATCAGCACCGCCGGCGACGGCTACGTCGCCGACCTCCTGGCGGTTCTCGACCGACCGGCCGTAACGACGCCGATACTCACCGTCGCCGCCGACCTCCCGCTTCTGGACGCTGCGGTCGTCGAGCAAGTACTCACGGTCTACGACGACCGCGGCCACGCGGGCTCGCTGACCGTCTGCGTCCCCGAGACCTGTAAACGACGACTCGGCACCAGCGTCGATTCCCGGCTCGACACGGCCACCTCGCCCGACGAACTCGTCCCGACCGGCATCAACGTCGTCGACGCCACAGCGGACGACTCCACCGCCGAATCCATGACCTACGTAACCGACGATCCGCGACTCGCGATCAACGTGAACCGCCGCGAAGACGCTCGACTTGCGACCGAACGCATCCGTCGTTCGACCGATCGATAACAACCAGTACCAATGACACGCATCATCCTCCCCGCCGGAACGACCGAAACGGCGCTCGTCGACGGCATCAGCGCCGCCGGTGCAGCGCCGGAGCTCATGGCGCATACGCCATCCGCAGACGTTGAGATCCTCGAGTTCGGCGCGCCAGCGCGCTCGCCCGTTACACCAGTCAGCCCGAGCGGCTGTCCGACGCCCGCCGCCGTCACACGGGCCGTCCGCGAGGTCGTCGGCTTCGACGTAACGGTGGTCGACGCCGGCCTCGCAAAGCCGACGAGTTCGCCGACGGTGGACCTCGGCGTCCAACCGGGGGCGGACATCCGCAAATCGGCGGCCGTCCCCGACGCGGCGGCGATTTTCGACCGCGCGCACGGCTACGGCGCGAGCCTGCCGGCCGGCGAGAGCGAACTCGTGATCGGCGAGACGATTCCCGGCGGGACGACGACGGCGCTCGGCGTGCTCACCGCGCTGGGCGAGCCGACGACCGTCTCGTCGTCGCTGCCCGAGAATCCGGTCGAGCGCAAGCGCCGCGTCGTCTCCGAGGGCCTCGCAGCGAGCGATCTCGAACCCGGAGACTGCGCGTCGGACCCGTTCGCGGCGATTCGAGCCGTCGGCGACCCGGTCCAACCGACCGTCGCGGGCGTCGCGGCCGGCGCGCTCGAGTCGGGAGCCGACGTGACGCTCGCGGGCGGCACCCAGATGGTCGCTGTCGCCGCCGTCCTCCGCCACGCCGGCGTCGATGCCTCCCTCGAAATCGCGACGACCTCGTTCGTCGTGGCCGAACAGGGCCCGCGCCTTCGGGAGGCGTGCACTGAACTCGACTGCGAACTCACGATCACCGATCCGGGCTTCGGCGACCACGGGCGCGAGCACGTCGCGATGGAGCGCTACTGCGCTGGCGAAGCGAAGGAAGGCGTCGCGATGGGCGGTGCGCTCTCGCTCGTTCCACCCGGCGAGATGGCAACGGTCAGAGAGCAGTTCGAACTCGTCTGTTCGCGGCTCGGAATCGATGCTGATGGCGAAGGGGTCGGAGACCCGAGCCAGATGGAAACGGGGGACGAGGATGGATCCTGAGTCGATCCGCGGTGGAAGCCGTGTCCACCACGGCGGCGACCCCGATCCGGACGTGCTCGATTTCTCGGCGAACACCAACCCGTCGACGCCCGCAGGGGTCGACGACGTGTACGCCGACGCACTCGAGGCCTCCCGCCGATACCCCGACGACGACTACGCCGACTTCCGGGCTGCCGCAGCCGCGTTCGTCGACTGCGATCCCAACCGAGTAATCTCAACGCCGGGCGGCCTGGCCGCGATTCGACTGGCGATGGAACTCGAACTCGAGCCCGGTGACGAGGCGCTGGTTCCCTACCCGAGTTTCGGCGAGTACGCCCGCGAGGTCCGATTACAGGGTGCGACGCCGCGGTTCGTGCGGTACGACGACTGCTGTGACCTGCGCCAGGTGGCGCTTGAAAATTGTTCGCTCGCGGTCGTCTGCACGCCGAACAACCCGACCGGCGACGTGGTCGATCCGGACGACCTGGCCACATTCGCTGCTCGCTGTGCGGAAGCCGGAACGACCCTCCTCGTCGACGAGGCGTTCCTCGGATTCACCGAGCGCCCGTCGGCGGCCACGCTCGATCGGGAACACGTCATCGTCGCGCGCTCGCTCACCAAACTGTTCGGGCTGCCCGGACTCCGCGCCGGCTTCGCCGTCGCCACCGGCGAGCGCCGTCGCGCACTCGAGACAGCCCGTCGCGCGTGGTCGCTCGGCACGCCGGCCGCACGCGTCGGTGCATACTGCCTGCGTCAGGACGAGTTCATCCGCGCGACTCGTGCGCGCGTCGCCAGCGAACGCGTGCGGCTTCGCGAGACGCTCGACGCTGAACTCGGATTCAACGTGCACGATTCCGATGCGCCGTACCTGCTGTGTGACGTCGGTGACCGCGACGTTGAGGACGTACTCGCGTCGGCGCGGGAGCGCGGCGTCGCCGTCCGCGACGCGCGGACCTTTCGGACCCTCGAGTCGCATGTACGGGTTGCAGTCAAGGACCGGGATTCGAACGATCGGTTGCTCGCCGCGCTCGGTGCCGGTGCCAGTGTCGGTGCCGGTGACACCGGCGACGGCGGTGGCGCTAGCTAATGTCGGGGCGAGAGTGTGCGTACGAGGCCGTTCGGCGCGACGGGGTGCTCAGGATTCGCCGGTCCGGAACGGAGTGGCTCTCAAGCGGCTGGAACGGCGGTCGCTGGACGAGCGACTGCGCGTACAACCTCTCGGTTCCCGATGGATGGGGGCAACAGGATCTCGGGACGTATATCGTCGACCGACTCGACCGGGCGGGATTCGGCGTTCGTGAACGCGATTGCGGCGATGGCCGTTGCGGAGAGCGCAAGCGGAGGAGGACGGTAGACGGAGACAACGGGGACGAAGATGACTGCCGAGCACAGCCGGGACCGGCCCTGCTCACCGGCGTCGACATCGACGACGCTCGCGGCGCGCGCTGTGGCTCCGTCACCGCATACGCGACCGCCGGCATTTCGAACCCCGCAGCCCTCCCGATGGACCCGAGCGGCGGGTCGCTTCCAGCTCGCGAATCCGCGGCTGAACGCGTCTCGACCGTCCACACCGAGGAGAATCCCGACGCTGACGCCAGCACCGACGCCGACGGTTCGGAACCGGGGACCGGTACCGTAAACGTCATCGTCGGAACGACTCGTGAACTCGCGCTCGGCGCGCTGACGAACCTCCTCGCGGTTGCGACGGAGGCCAAAACCGCGACGCTGCTCGCCGAAACCGGATTTCCGGGGACGACCACCGATGCGGTCATCGTCGGTCACGATCCGACCGGCCGTCGCGCCGAGTTCAGCGGCAGCGCGACCGCGGTCGGAGCGGCGACGCGGGCCTGCGTTCGCGAGGCGGTTCGCGCCTCGTTGCAAGCGCACTACCGAGACGCCGAGTTCGGGCTCCCGCCATCGGTCGAGGGGGCGGCCTATGGGGTCTCGACGGAGGTCGAGGCGACGGTTTTCCGGCCGCCGAGCGGAGCACTCGCCAAGGGTGACAGCGAACGGCCCGCATCGCCGGACGACGGTGCTTAACCCGCTGGAAGCCAAAGCATCGATGATGGTTGCGGAGGACGACCCGACGGCGATCCGATCGATTGCCGTCTCGGCGGCGGACATTGTCGATGCCTTCGCCTATACGCAGGAGAATCCCGGCGAGGCCGTCCTGCGAATTACGCCACCGTTTCACGGCCGCATGCGGGCCCGGATTCACGTCTACCGGCGCGATGACGCCGAACTGACCGGTGCGGTTCACGTCACACCCGCCGACGCTCTCGAAACCGAGGCCCGGGAGACCTATCCGCAGTTCGAGTCGATCGGCGATGAGCGGACTAGCGGTGCGGATGAGTCGGCGCTCACGCCGGATCAACGGCGCAAACGCCACGCCGAGGCCGTTGACGATTGGCGAGCGAAAGCGCGCGAATCGCTGGTCGAGACGGTGCCGATCGAAACCGAGCGCGGACACCGACACGTCGAACTCAAACCGCTCGGGTGACGGCACCGAATCCGCGCTTGCGTTCGATTTCGAACCGGCGGCGACTGGCTCGGCCTCCGTTCGAATTCAGCCGAATGAGTCGTTCTAACGATCACTTTCACTTTCACCACGGACGGATCGGATTAACATACTGTCGCTCTAATTGAGATGTATGACACTGATCGTCGACCACAGTGGTGGCCCCGTCGGTGGCACGAGCGAGTTCAGCGAGGGGGAATCGATCCCCGAAACGACGCCGCAGCGTGAACGGATCGACGTTACTGAACTCGATGCGGCGAGTATTGGCGAGTTCGTTCAGGCGCGGGTTGATGTCGACACTGAGCAGGTTTCGCTTGAGCACCGGGGTTCGCGGACGTACCTCGTGCTCGAGTAGAAAACACTGGTTCATTGATACGCGTCGCGCTGATACGTGGCGTGCTGCTACGGCGGCGCGCTGGCGAGTGTCGATTAGTCGCTTTCACCCTCCCCTTTCTCGATTGGGGCGCGAATGAGGTTTCCCCATTCGGTCCAGGACCCGTCGTAGTTGTGCACGTCTTCGTAATCGAGCAGTTCGTGGAGGGTAAACCACGCGATCGCGGAGCGCTCGCCGACGCGACAGTACGTGACGATAGATTCGTCGCCGTCGATTCCCGAGTCGGCGTACAGCTCTTCGAGTTCGTCCGGCTCTTTGAATCGACCGTCGTCGCGCAGATTGGTCTTCACGGGGACGTTCGAGGCACCGGGGATGTGCCCGCCGCGCTGGGCGGTCTCCTGGAGTCCTTCGGGGGCGATGGTCTCGCCGGAGAACTCCGCGGGTGAGCGAACGTCGACCATCGGGATGCCAGCCTCGCGGGCCTTGTCGACGTCGTCTTTGTAGGCGCGGATGCTTTCGAAGGGGCCCTTCGCGGTGTACTCGACGGCGTCGAAGCCGGGTACCTCGTCGGTCAGCGGGTAGTCTTCGTTCACCCAGTAGTCCTTCCCGCCATCGAGGACGCGTGCGTCGTCGTGGCCGTAGTATTTGAACTCCCAGTAGGCGAAGAGGGCGAACCAGTTCGGAATGTGGCCGTCGCCGTAGAAGACGACCGTCGAGTCCTCGCTGATGCCGCGTTCGCCGACCGTCTCCTCGAAGTCCGCCTTTTTCAGGATGTCTCGCTGATCCGGATCGGAGAGGTCGTCGTCCCACTGAAGGCCGATCGCACCGGGGATGTGGCCCTCGTCGTATCGTGAGGGAAAGTCGCCCTCTTCCGGCGATTCGGGGCTGTTGACCTCCACGAGACGGTAGTCTGGATCGTCGGCTTGGAACTCGTCGAGGTGGTCTTCGACCCAATCCGCTGAAACCAGTACGTCGGTGTCGTATTCGGACATGCACGCGCGACTCCGACGAGCAACGGCAAAAGCGTAACACGGGCCGGACCGACACGTTCGAAATCGAACCGGTAGGACTACCAAACTTGATTCACGAGTTCAGCGCATGCGACTCGCACGGATCGAAACTTCGTCCGGACCTGTAGCATGCCGATACGAGGACGGCGTCGTCCACACCGACGACGGCACCTACGAGGTCGGTGTCGACGGCGAACTGCTCCCGCCCTGCGAGCCGACAGCGCTGTACTGCGTCGGCCGCAACTACGCTGAGACGCTCGAGCAAATGGAATACGAGCGCCCCGAGGAACCCGACTTCTTCATCAAGCCGCCAGCGTCGCTGCTGGCCCACGAGGAGTCGATCCCCTACCCCGAGTTCACCGACGAACTGACCTACGCCGGTGAACTCGCGGCCGTCATCGACGAGCCCTGTCACGACATCAGCGAAGACGAGGTCGCCGATGTCGTTCGCGGCTACACGATCATGAACGACGTGGACGCCCTCGACCAGCAGGGCCGAACCGCGCGGAAGGCCTTCGACGGCTCCGGCCCGCTCGGCCCGTGGCTCGAAACTGAACTCGATGCGACGGAGACGGAGATCGAGATGTACACAGACGTTGCGGGCGAGCGCCGCCAGGAGGCGACGACGGATCTGATGCTGTTCGGAGTCGCCGAGATCGTCTCCTATCTCTCGAAACGGTTCNGATGTACACAGACGTTGCGGGCGAGCGCCGCCAGGAGGCGACGACGGATCTGATGCTGTTCGGAGTCGCCGAGATCGTCTCCTATCTCTCGAAACGGTTCACCCTTCGCCCCGGCGACGTGATCGCGTTCGGCAGTCCAGCCAATCCCGGCCTGGTCGAGCCCGGAGACACCGTTGAAATTACCTACGAGGGCGTCGGGACGCTGCGGAATACGGTCGCCGAACCGACTGAGTGAACAGCGAGTGACCGGCGGGGGATCGGCGAGAGATTGGCGAGGTACGGATACGGGTACGAGTACGAATACGAATGCGAATACAAATGCGGGCGTGACGCAGGTATGGGTACGGGTAGAAAGGCACTTCAGGCCGAACACCCTCCGCCGACACGTGAGCGCTGACTCCCGCCGCGTCGAGGTCCACCCCGGCCGCGAGGCCGTCGTCGAGTTCGATCCGGAACTCACCTTCGAGTGTGTCGACGACTGCACCTGGTGCTGTCACCACGGCGTTTTGCTGTACGATCGGGACTTACTCGAACTCGCCCAGCGGGCGAACCTCGCGGAGACGACGACCGATTTTCGGGGCGAGAAGTTCGTCACGCGCGAGGAGAAAGCGCGGGACGAGCACGTCGCTGAAGACGGTCACGCGTGCGCGTTTCTTCGGGAAGACGGGCTCTGCTCGCTGCATCTGGATGAGGACTGGAAACCGACGCGGTGTTCGGTCTTTCCGCTCGGCGTCTGGCTTGAAGGGGGCGACCTTCACGTCGATATTCGGGAGTCGGCACACGACCACTGTGAGGGGCTGAACGTCAGCGAACGCCGCGTGATCGACAATCTCGAGGCGTTCCTGCCGGAGCTGTTGTGGGACCTTGACAATCCGGACTCGGATCGGGAACTCTAATATATCTTATTATTCGTCCGCGAATGGCCCACTTTTTGCCACCCGTCGGGTGACACGTGATACCACTCCTTTCCGATAGTTTAAACGGCTGCCCCACGTAGGGAAGGTGTGACAGAAGACTCCGGGCGACGGAATCTCCGTATGCCCAACAACGATGAAGTATTCGCCGTCGTCACCGAACACCTCGGCGGCAACCACGTGCAACTCCGCTGTGAGGACGGCGAGGAACGTCTCGGCCGTATTCCCGGCCGGATGAAGTATCGCACCTGGATCGAACAGGACGATATCGTCGTCGCCGAACCCTGGGACTGGCAGGACGAGAAGGCCACGATCGAGTGGCGCTACACCAGCCAGGACGCCGACCAGCTCCGCCGCGAAGGCCACATCGACTGATTTTACTCTCGCTCGCATGCTGACGCACGCGTAACCGAGCCGCGCTTCTCACGCCGACCCGTCTGCGAACGCCTCGACGATTCCCTCACAGAAAGCGTCGAGATCGTCCGGGTTTCGGCTCGTCACGAGCCCCTGATCAGTGACGAGTTCGTCGTCGACCCACTCGCCGCCCGCGTTACGGATATCCGTCTGCAGACTCGGATAGGAGGTGAGCGTCCGGCCGTCGACGACACCCGCCTCGACGAGCAGCCAGGGGCCGTGACAGATCACGCCGGCCGGTTTTCCGGCTTCGACGTGCTCGCGGAGGAGGGACACCGCATCCTCGTCGAGTCGGAGTGTATCCGCGCCGACAGTGCCGCCGGGGACGATGAGTGCGTCGTACTCGTCCGCGCTGACCTCGCTGAACTGTTTGTCGACCGCGTAGGTCTCGCTCTCCTTGAGATCGTTGTTGACGCTCTGGGCCTCGCCGGTTTCGCTCCCGAGCACGTCGACGGTCGCGCCGGCGTCGGCGACCGTCTGCTTCGGCTCGGTGAACTCGATTTCCTCGGTACCGGCTGGCGCGATGAAGATTCCGACCGTCGTGCCGTCGAGTGACTGCTCGTCGGTACTCATACTCATGCGCTGAACTCGTAGGAGCACGTGGAAAACGATTGCACCTACGCTTGCAACCGGAGCGTTCACGACGGATACTGAGACATGGTAGTGGGACCGTTGCCGTTACTTCCAACCGAAGAGGCGCTTGACGAGTGAGCGGTCGCTCGGTCGTTCTGCGAGAATCACCGAGCAGTCGACTTCGTTGACGACATCGAAGTGGAGCGATCCCGTGAGCAGCCGCGAGAGAAGTCCGCGCTCCGTTGCGCCGATGAGGAGCATCGAATGCTCTTTCGATTGGTGACAGATCGCACGTTCGACGTCGCCCGAATCGTCGACCACGAGTTCGGCGTCCTGCAAGTTGTGGTCGACTGCCCAGTCCGAGAGGAACTGTTCCCCGGTCTGGCGCTCGTCGGGGTTATCGACGACGTGCAGGAGCGTCACCTCGGCGTCCGACGTTTCGCGGAACGTTCGGGCGACTTCGGCACTCAGGTCCGAGTCCGGCCCGCCGGCGGTCGGCAGGAGGATTTTGGACGGGTCCAGTCCGCGGTCTTTCAGGACGAGGAAGTCACAGGGGAGCTGTCTCGTCAGTTCGCTGAGCGGCCGTTCTGCGCGCGCGGCGCCCCAGAGTTCGTTGACGCCCCAGCCGATCACGACGAGGTCGCTGCGTTTGCTCTCGGCCAGGTTGAAGATTTCCTCGAACGAGCGGTGCGTGACGATCGTCGAGTACTCGAACTCGACATCGTAGTCGTCGATCTCACCGCCGACGTCTCGCAGTAACGCTTCGGATTCGGACACGATCTGATCACGCTGTCGTCCGCCGCTGGACTGATCCGGGATTTGCACGATGTGGACCACGTGTACGATCGCGGACTCGCGTTGTGCTGCGAGCGTTGCGGCGAGGTCGATGAGTCGGGATTCGGTGCGCGGGTTCGCGATCGGGACGAGGACCCGGTAGCCCTCTTCGTCTTCCTCTGTTCGCTCGGCTGTGTCGATCAGGGGAACGTACGACCGACCGACGAGACCGCCGAACACCCACTCCTTGAACGACAGCCGGCGTTTAATCCCCTCGAAGCGGGCGGATTTGAGTCGTTCCTCGCTCGTCTGGAAGTAGTTGACGACGGTGACGAGGAGGATGCCGCCGATGGTGTTCCCGAGCAGGACCGGCAGGACGAAATAGACCAAGCCGGTGAAAAAGCCGAGATCGCTGCTGACGAAGACGGCGTAGGACATCTCGGTGAACGAGGTGACGACGTGAAACAGGTTCCCGATCGGAATCGCCAGGAACGCCATGTAGACGACGACGAGGCGAGAAATCGTATCGCGAGAGGCGAAGGTAACCCAGACGACGCCGGCGACGATCAGCCCCGCGAAGGCTGCCTTGAAGAACAGGTCGAACCAGGGCGTCTCGATGCCGTGTGTTCCAAGGTACAGTGCAGCCTCGGCCGCGTCCTCGGAGAAGACGCCGCCCCACGCGAGCACCGCCGCCCCGATGGTAGCGCCGATGAAGTTCCCGATGAGGACGATCGTCCAGTGCCGAAAGAGCGCCGGAATGCTCGCGAGGCGCTCGAGCGTGAGTGCCACCGGCGGGAGCGTGTTTTCGGTGTAGAGCTGGTAGCCGCCGATGATGATGTAGATGAATCCGAGCGGGTACAACAGCGCACTCAGTATCGGATGGCCGTCCGTCGAACCGTAGAGCGAGGCGTACAACAGGAACGTGATCGTGATCGCGAATCCCGCGGCGATCCCGCTGAAGAGCAGTTCGCGGTTTCCGGACGTGACCTCCTCGTCCGCGGCGGCGACGATTCGCTGGAAGACCTCGTCCGCGGAGAAGCGATCGCGAACGACCGAACCGACCGCGGGCGCGCCGCTACGCGAGCGTTCGACGGCGTCCCGCACCGCATCCTGGCGTTCCGTAGTGGTCACTTCCGGCACCGTGTGATCCGTCCCACGGTCCGCGTCCGACTCAATCGACTCGCGGTCGCGCCGGATGTCCTCGTCTCGTGCCTCGTCCTCGTCACCAGGGGGTGGCGTGTGTTCGTGTTCAGAGGTATCCATTACTAGACCGAGTCTCCCAGACGAACTAAGGCATTGGTATTTCGCTCAACGGAACCGGGATGCACATTCTTCACGCTACTTCCGATACCCATCGTATGCGCTCCCCGGCCGGGTCCACAGCCATCGTCGTCGGAGCCGGTGTGGGCGGTCTCTCGACCGCCTGTTACCTCGCCGATGCCGGCGTGTCAGTTCACGTTGTCGAACAAAACGACCAACTCGGCGGCCGTGCGAGTCGGCTCGAACGCGACGGGTTCCGATTCGATATGGGGCCGTCCTGGTACCTGATGCCCGACGTCTTCGAACGGTTCTTCGCCGCCTTCAACCGAACGCCTTCCGAGTACTACGACCTCACCCATCTCAATCCACACTATCGGATCTTCTTCAAAGACGGAGACCAAGTGGACGTGACGCCCGACAGAGGACGAACGAAAGACGTCTTCGAGTCCTACGAAACAGGTGCCGGCGACGCGCTCGAACGCTATCTCGAGACCGCTCGCCACCATTACGAGATCGGCATGGAACACTTCGTCTACGAGGATCGGCCACGGCTTCGAGACTACATCGACCCCAACGTCGCCCAGCACGAAGCGATTCGAGTTCAGCGCGTTGGGTGGCCGGCAGCACGTCGTCGGCGTCGTCGACGATTTCGTCTCCGAGCCGAAAAAAGGCGTAGAGGACGTGGGTCGCGCGACGAACTCGTCGCGGAAGGAACCTGGTTGCGAGATAGAAGGTTCTCCCGGTTCGTCGGTGGAGTTCCTTGCTGGCGGCGATGTGTTTCCGGTACATTCTTGCTCGTGTCAGCTCGGCGACTCGCTGAAAGATGGCCATCGTACTACAGAATCGTATAAAATACCACGCCTTGACTGCGGTCGGTACGAGCGGTGCTTCGGTGGAGAGATGCTCTGTTTCGAATATTCGGCCGTGTTTCCGGTGTGATCGTCCCGGCTAGATGGTCACGCCGAGTGTTGCTGTGATGGATCGCAGAGTTCGTCCGCGAGCATCGGGATGAACGCGCCGATGTCGGTGACCATGCCGATCGCCTGGGCGCTGCCGCGGTCGAGCAGTTGCGTGACGGTCGCGGGGTTGATGTCGACGCAGACGGTCTTCGTCGTCGAGGGCAGACAGTTGCCGACGGCGACGGAGTGGAGGAGGGTTGCGAGCATGAGCACGATGTCGGCATCCTGGGCCTGTTCGCGGATCGCGTTCTGAGCCTCGATCGAGTCCGTGATCGTATCCGGCAGCGGGCCATCGTCGCGGATCGACCCGGCGAGCACGTAGGGAACGTCGTTGCTGACGCACTCGTACATCACGCCCTCGTCGACGACGCCGGCGTCGACGGCCTCCGGAATGCTGCCGTGGCGGACGATTTCGCTGATCGTGTAGATGTGGTGCTTGTGTCCCTTTCGCGGGTGTTCAAGGCTCTCGGTGTCGACGCCCAGCGAGGTGCCGTAGAGGTCCCGTTCTAAGTCGTGGACAGCGAACCCATTGCCGGCGCTGATCGCGTCGACGTACCCTTCTCGGACGAGTTCGGCGAGGGCGTCCCGACCGCCGGAGTGGACGATTGCGGGGCCGCAGACGGCGAGGACGGTGCCGTCGTTCTCGCGGACGTCGCGCATCTCGTCGGCGATTTCCTCGATCAGCGACTCGGAGGGGCGCTCGCTGGAGACGCCGCCTTGCATGAAGCCGAACGAGCCGCCGCCGTTGCGGGGTCGTTCGGGGGGTTCGACCCTAATGCCGGTTTCGCCGGTGACGACGAGGTCGCCTTCTTCGACGGCGTTCAGGACTTTGGTGGTGACGCGGGGAGTTCCGGGTCCGGTTTCGTCGCTTTCGCCGTCTCCGTCGCTATCGTCACCGTGTCGCTCGACGATCAGCGCACAGTCCATCTCGATATCCTCGACCGCCACCCAGTCGCCGTCGACGCGGACGTACGTCGGGTGGTTCGTCGTCGAGTAGAAGTCGACCGGAACGACCTGATCGTTCGGAGCGGGTTCTATCGTCGCGTCCCGCGGATCGGCGACGGTCGCCCCCTGCTGGTTAAGTTCGTGCAGGATCGCCCGGAGGTCCTCGTGGCTCTCGGCGGTAACTTCCATCCGGCAGTACGTCTCGTCGTGTTTGTGGCGGCCGACCTCGAACTCCTCGACTTCGAACTCGCCGCCCATCTCCATGACGGCACCGAAACAATGGCCCATCGACCCGGAGTCGATAATGTGACCCTCGAGTTCGACGGTCTGGGAAACTGTCATTGGTGTGGGTTGGCGACCGAAGACCGTCAAGGTGTGTGTCTTCGGTCGCCGCTCTCACGGTGGGGCCGGTGATCGTCACCGCCCGAAAGCGGGCCGACGGACGACGGTTCTCGGTTCGTCAGCGTATCCGGTCGGTGAGCCACTCCCGCGGCGGATCCTCGAACGGCCACCGTCCGCATTCCGTTTGCGTGAGCGAGCCGCCAGTCCGCTGTGCGTACTCTCGTTGTTTCTGTCCCAGCCGATAGTGACAGCTCTCGGGCTGTCGCTTCTCCCAGTAGATCGTCTGCATCGACTCGATTTCGTCCGGCTTCTCCGGGAGCGTTTCGTAATTCGAAATCGACACCGCCTCGTGGGCCTCTTCGACTTCGGTCTTGATCGGCGTCACCGGGCCCCCGACCCAGTAGAGGCTTGCGACTGCGAGCAACGCGACGGTGCCGGCGACGATCGACCGTCGTCTCGGGGTCCGTGTCGTTGCGATCACTAGGCCAACGCCGATGGAGAGAAAGAGCAACAGGAGGATCAGTTCGATAGCGCCCTGCATCTCGAGGAAGATCTGCAGCGAGTACAGCGAGCCCCCCGCGCCGACCCACCAGTATCGTCGCCAATCGAGAGCGATCCCTCGAACCCACCCGTAGACGCCGAGCGGGATCAACAGTGCTCCGTATCCGAGGATCATTACGAGGTCGAGAAGCCGCCCCGGAATCGTGTACCGTTCGACGCCGTAAATCGGCGCGAGGACCGTTTCCAGGAAGAGCGGGACGGTCGCGTTCGCGGCGACGAACGGGGCGACGACGACGATCGTCACGAGCGCTCCGCCGGCTATCGTTCGCGCCAGGCCGCGGCTTCTCCCGCGCTGGAACCCGATGGCGAGAACGAGCGCGGAGAGTGGCCCGCCGAGCTGCCAGAACCCGGCGCTCGTCGCGGCGGCGGCACCGCTCAGCGCCGGCCGATCCGTCACTGCAAACAAGAGGCCCGCAACCCCGAACAGCAAGGCGAGGTATTTCGGTCTGAGTCCCACCGCCGGAAAGCCATAGAGCGACGGGACGACGAACATCGTCGCACCGGCGACGAAACTCGCGAACTCGTGTGCTGTTAACCGATAGGTGAGCAGCCCGACGAGCGTCACGCCGACGACGACCGAGCCGACGGCGACGCCGATGCTCAGCAGGTGCAACACCAGCATATTGCCGCCCGAAAGGAACGCCAAGACGGTCGTGACGGCGTAGATGAGCGGCGGTTTCAGATCCCAGAAATCGACGTACGGGGTTGCCCCTTGCAGGATGTACCACCCGGCGTGCTGAAACAGCGCCGAGTCGTCGTGTATGCGGAACGGTTCGTGAACGAACTGGACCATCGTCGCGACCGTCACGAGGACGGTCGATCCCGCGAAAAGCAACCCGAGCCAGTGCTGCTCGAACTGATCGGTCCAGCGAGGCGGTATACTCGCACTCGATTCTCGAGATCCCATACTCGGTCGGTGTCGTACTAGCTGCCTTTGATCGAATAAGATCGGTGCTGGCACTCTGCGAGCACCGACGAGAGTTTGCGGGTCTGAAGGGAATTCGCGCACTCAGGCGTCGCCGCCGAGCACGCTTTCCGGGACGTAGTTACGGCCATCCCGGCGCAGATACCGATACCGATACCGTTTGCGACTGTCGGCCAGCGATCGATGCCCGCAATCGGGAGTCTCATCGAGAGAAGGCGGGTCAATCCGAACAGAACGGGGAAGCCGATCGAGAGCTCCGCGACCCTGACGAATGCGAGTTCGTCCGCCGGTCCAAGAGCGCGATTCCGCCGGCAGTTCCGCTTCCCGCTCGATGCACGAGTTCACCGAACACGGACGTATTTTTCCGTCCCATATTCGATCACACTGAACTCGTCAGTGACTCGGCGTTCGGACGGCGCGGTTCGTTGCGATCGCGTCGGTCCGTCGTTTTACGGTAATCAGTGCGGCGAGTAACTCGAACGATGTCGGGAGCGGGTCGACCGTTGAATCGAGCTGATCCGCCCAGACGACGGGCACTTCGGCGATATCGTATCCGAGCACGCCGGCGACCGAAACGAACTCTAAATCCCACGCGAAGCCGCGTTCGTAGCAGTGTCGTCCGATCGATTCCCAGGCGTCCGCGCGAACGTCTTTCGCCCCGCACTGGTAATCGCGACACTGCGCCGGGAGGACCCGTCTGGCGGCGACCGCGAACAGCGCTCCCAGAAACCGACGAACGACGGTCTGGTGGGCGAGTATCTTCGACGAGGGGTGCCGGCGCGAGCCGATACAGACCTCGGATTCTTCCGCTCGTATTTCTCGGACGATATCGTCGAGCGACGAGACGGGGATGGAGCCGTCGGCGTCGGCGAAGACGTAAATATCGGTGTCGAGCGCGTCAAATCCCGCCGTGATCGCAGCGCCCTTGCCGCGTCGATCCCGCGACGTATTGAGGTCGATTGCCGACTCCGAGAGGACTTCGACGTGCGATTCGGTCGGCTGATCGAGTTCGATCCGAACGGTTTCGGGGTTGAGTGCGGTTCGAACGGCCGTGAGATACCGGCTCAGCACGAGTGGATCGGGATCGTATGCCGGGATGACGACGCCGAGAGAGTCAGTCATCTCCTCGAACCCCCTCGCGCCTCCGCTTGCGGGACGCTTCGCTCGTTCTCGACGCTGAGTTCACGTGCAGCCACGTCGTACTCTCCTCTCTGTGTCTCTGTTCTCGCTTTCCATTCGTCAGCCCGTTTCTCGGCTCTCATACCGTCGAAAATGGACCTGACCTTCGCGGTTGTATCGTTCGCGTCGGCTACTCGATCTCGATTTCGCCGCGCATCGTGTTCGGATGCACTCGGCAGACGTACTCGACGATTTCGTCGGTCACGTCGAACTCGATGAACTGGTCCTCGCCTCCTTCGGTCGCCTCTTCGGTCTCGTAGTCGTCGACTACTTCGTCGTTCTCGTCGACGAGTTCGATATTGTGGGACGCGCCGTCGCCTTCTTCCCAGCCGATTTCGTACGTTTCGCCGTCCTGAAGGGTGAGCGTCGGATTGTCTTCGTCTGCGATCGCTTCGGGTTCGATACCGACCCAGCCCGGGGTCTGTGCATCGAGTTCGATTCGCGTCTCGGGCTCGATGGCTTCATCGTCGTCTTGTGCGCTTGCAGACGCGCTTCCAAACCCGAGTAGAAGTGCCCCGCCGGTCAGTTGAAGGACCCGCCGCCGTGTCGTGTCTCGTACCATCACCCTCGTCTGGCTACGACGATGTACTTAAACCATTCATCAATATTACTGGATTGAGTCCGTCGCTAGTGATATCGACGAGACGATACGAAACGAAACGCGACCCGATACAGCGTGACCGCCGTCCATCACGAAAGTCCCGACGATGAAACGTACGAAACGGATCGCAGCGTAGCCACCGCGGGCCGTTCGATAGCCCTACGCGGACGGAAGCAGCCCGTCGCTCCAGCGCGGCCGCGTCCCCGACACACATCAAATTTCTTTCCGGTACCAACTTATATGGTCGCTTTTATCATAGTCTCTCATATGGCCGGTACATCAACCACTCGCGGACAATCTCGGTGTCGCAACTGCGGCTTTGAAGCGCCCGGTGGTGACGAACAGTGGCTTCGAATCGAGGTTCCGAAGCTCGGTCGAATGACACAGTGCCCGGTCTGTGAGAGCACGGACGTGATTACGAGTCGATAGCACGAGTCGAACGCTCTCTTGCACTCGACGTGGCACGCAACCGTCCCGTGGTGGTAACTAACACACGCTTCGGCGCGACACAACAGCCAGCATCACAACAGACTCTTTGCCCTCTCTCCCCTTTCTAGACGTATGAGTAACGATTCCAGCCAGGAACAGACATCCGACTCCGAAACCCAGGCTGACGTCCCCGAAACCGATGCGGAGTGGCGCGCCGAACTCGACGACGAAGAATACCGCATCCTCCGCGAAGCCGGCACCGAAGCCCCCTTCAGCGGCGAGTACGTCGACCACAAGGCAGACGGCAGCTACGAATGTGCGGGCTGCGGCGCTGCACTCTTCGATGGGGACACGAAGTTTGACTCCGGCTGTGGCTGGCCCAGCTTCTACGATGTTGACGACGATCGAATCGAGACGCGATCGGACGACAGTCACGGAATGCGCCGTACAGAGGTCCTGTGTGCCAACTGCGGGGGCCATCTCGGTCACGTCTTCGAGGACGGGCCGGAACCGACCGGCAAGCGATACTGTATCAACTCCGTCGCACTCGACTTCGAAGACGACGATACTGCCGACCGCGACTGAGAACGGGGAACCGAGTGCGAAACCGCGGCTGAAGCCACCTCAGAACTGGTGGATAGACGAACGCAATCACGGAGAGGACGGTCAGCGCGCACGACGCGAGTGCAGGCAGCATCCTTTTCGAAATTCCTGTCGCACTATCGCCCATGTCCAATGAGCGACCAACCGCGGAAGAACTGCGCCAAGGGCTCACTGTCGAGATCATTCAGGGCGACCAGGATGTCGAATCGGTAGATCAAGAGCCCATCATTGGTGAGGTCGGCACCGTCTACGAGGACGATCCCGCCGGTCCGACCGTCGAATTGAAAAGCGGTGTCGTCGGCCACGTTCAGTCGATCGTCCACGACAAGTAAAACGGATAGACGGGGAGAGTAATCAGAACTGGTGACCTCGCTGTTTTACCCTTCCGCTCAGAATACTCCGTAATGACTCCAGACGGCGAGGAGGTAGGCGATCAGATCACCATTTTACTGATCGAACCGAATCCCGGTGATACGCGTCTCTTCACAGAACCCTTCAAAGACGCGAAACTCAAGAACAAACTGTACACCATCAGCGATGGTGACGCCGCCCTTGATTTCGTTAACCAACGCGGCGAGTACGCAGCGAAACCACGTCCGGACTTGATCCTCCTCGAGCCGAAGTTACCCGGCAAAAGCGGTATGGACGTGTTGTCTGAGCTGAATAACGAGCCTGCACTCCGGGAGATTCCCGTTGTCGCTCTAACTAGTTCGGAGAGAGGCGAAGACATTGTCAAGTCACACGGCTTTGACGCGGATCAGTACGTCCAAAAGCCAGTTGAAGCGGAGGACTTCGTCAACTTCGTGCAGGAGATCGAGGACCTGTGGTTTGCAATCGTTCAAGAGCCATCAACAGAGGAGTGAGTGTGCTACTGAAACGCGCCATACGAGTTTCTGAGAGCGATCTGTGATGAGCGAGATCGTGTTACGTGCAGTTAGGGCGGTACCTAAATCCGGTTCTGTATTCCCGCTATACGATTTATACCGATCCCGTTTGCTGAGCGCTCGAACCCACCGATTCGCTTGCGAATGACCGCACAGACGGCACTGACAGGACCAGAATCACGTACAAGCACAACACGCATCGAACCGCCGAACCCAACCCAGCGTCACGACGTTTTTACGTGCACGGCGGGTATCCCGGTCCATGGTGCGGAACGTCGCCGAATTACTGCCGGAACTCGAAGAGCAGGATTTCTATCTCCTTTCGGGGGTCGAACAGGGAATGCGCTTCTCCGAGTGGGTACAGCGGGAGAAACTCCCGAAATTCGCCAGCCTGACCGACGAAGAAGTAACGTACCGACTCGAACGGTGTCTCAAACGCGGCCTCATCAAGAAAAAGACCATCCAGTACGAGGGGTATACCCTCCAGTTCGAGGGGTATGACGCCCTCGCACTCCGAGCGCTCGTCGAGCGCGATACGATCTCGGAGTTCGGCGCACCGCTCGGCGTCGGCAAGGAAAGCGACGTGTACGAAGTTCGGTCGTACAAGCCTCTCGCGTTGAAATATCACCGCGAGGGGTATACGAACTTCCGAGAGGTCCACAAAGAACGCGATTACACCGCTGACAACGAACACGTCTCCTGGATGTACACCGCTCGAAAGGCCGCCGAACGCGAACACGACATCCTCGAAGAACTCTACCCGGACGTTGCGGTCCCCCAACCGATCGACCAGAATCGCCACGCCATCGTCATGGAAAAGATGGACGGCGTCGAACTCTCGCGAACGAAACTCGAAGCCGACCAGGTTCTTGGCGTCCTCGATCTGCTCATCTCCGAAATCGCTCGCGCGTACGAAGCCGGCTACGTCCACGCGGACATGAGCGAGTACAACGTCTTCCTCGACGAGGATGGCGTTACCATCTTCGACTGGCCACAGGCCGTCCCAACCGACCACGAAAACGCCGACGAGTTCCTTCGACGAGATCTCCAGAACGCCGTGGGGTACTTCCGCCGAAAGTACCCACAGCAGGTTTCGGGTGAACTCGAGAGCGACACGGTGGCAGCGGAGATCGCTTCGGGGTCGTTCGAGACGATTCGCGAGTAACGCTGACTCTCTCAGCGTTCGGTTCCGGTCGCTGCGGCTCGCTTTAGCTCGATTTGGATGGGGATAGTGATAGTCGTCCCCGAGCACGGTAATCGAGTTGGGGGAGACGCTCGTACGGGGATCGCGTTCGGTCGTTAATTGGGATACAGTATCACGCTCGGCGAAAGAGCGGAAGGCCGTGTTGAGTTGCATCGGTCGTCAGCCCACTCGTTGGTGGCCCAGGGGATGAACGGATACTGATATACGAAATTCGGGATGAAACGGGAGCGCGATGGACGCTGCAGGGATAACCGCATGAGATCCCTGCAACCGAACTCGACGCTACTCGTGACTGCCGGGTGCGAGATCGATCTCGTCGAATCCTGCGAGTTCACCCGGCTCGGCGCGCTGAACCGCTGCCAGTGCGTCGACGTAGCCGGCATCGACGGATTCGGCGGTGTAGGTGTCGTGAACGGTTTCGACCGCCGTTGCTTCGAGCGTCGTGAGCACGTCGACGGGAGCGGGCGCTTCGCCGTGGGCCTCGAGAGACGCGTCGACGACGAGCGTCGCACAGCCGACGGTGACCGGACAGGACATGCTGGTCCCGGACATCGGTCCGTAGTAGCGTTCACCGTCGGGTTCGGTGACGTTTAACGCATCGGCAGGGTTGAGCGTGCTCGTCACGTCGCCACCCTTGGCGGCGACGCCGTTGCGGTAGATACCGAGCGGCCCCTCGATTTCGTCTTCGGGGGTGCCATCGTGCAGCGCAGCGAGATTTTCGTAGGCCGCGTGCCGGTTGTAGTTGTCCTGCTCCCGGGAGCCGTCCTGGGGGCGTCCGCGGGAGGAAACGTCCGTCACCGTCTGATCGGCGTGCGTTGCCGCAACGCCGAGAACGTGCGGGGCCTTGGCGTACTGGTTCAACGTTCCTCGCTCCGGGCCGCTGTTACCGGCCGAGAACACCGGGAGAATGCCGGCCTCGTGTGCGGCCCAGGTAGCGACGTTCGTCGGATCGTCGGGAACGAACGGGCGGTCGTCGGCGGCCGGGCCGTACGAGTTCGAGACGACCTGTACGTCGTGTTCCCCCTCGCGCTGGCGACGGAGCATGTCGTCGTAGGCGGCGACGATGTAGACGATCAACAGCCCGCCGACGCCGCAGAAGTAGACGGTGAGGTCAGCGTCCGGAGCCATGCCGGTGAACTCGCCGTCGCTGGCCGAGCCGTCGCCGGCGATACTGCCCGCGCAGTGGGTGCCGTGACCGCTGTTGTCGCTGTCGATGAAGCCGACATCCTGCCACCACAGCGGGTCGTCGGTCACGGCGGGAATACCGACGTACTGCAGGTTCGCTCGCAGGTTGCCCTCGAGATCCGGACGCGCACCGTCGATGCCCGAGTCGATGACGACGGTGTGAGCATTCGATCCGGTGTAGCCGTATCGAGCCCGGTTCCGGCCTGGACCGTCCCGGTCCGCGTATCCGCTCGTGCATCGTGTTCTGGTACTCGAGTTCGTAGTTCGCGGAAATATAGCGCACCTTCGACCAGCCGGCGACCGTCTCGATTAGCGGTCCGGTGAGTTCGGCGTACGCCATCGGAAGCACGTCGAACCGGCCGGCGAGGGCGTCGAGAGACAGCAGCCGGTCCGCGTCGGCGTTGGTTTCGAAGACGACGATCGTCTCCTGTTCGAGGCTACTCTCGAGGTTGAGAGTATCGTCGACGAGCGTGTCGCCGACGCTGACGAGTCCACCGACGACATCTCCGAGAAGCATGCTTGCGCTCCCGGTGAGGCCGATTCCGCCGACAAACCCCGTCGCTCCCACGCCAGTGAGGAATCGCCGTCTCGTTGCGACACCGTCCGTCGATTCGTCCGCGGTCGAGCCCGTCGAGTTGGTCCGTTCCATAAGAGACAGCCACTGGAAACAATGGCAAATGCTATCATATCCTTTCGGCTAGCTGTTAGGGGTTCACCACGATCACGAGAACTGACGCGTGCCGGATAGAAAATTGCCAGCAGCGACAAACCTGGCAGCCAATTCTCGACCTGTTTCGTGTATACAACTGTTCGTCTCACACAAACTGCGGTCACACGGTGTGGAAGACGGTTCCACGAGTGGAATCGTACGCGTGAGTAACACGAGAGCAGGTCCCGGTTGATCGGTCGAGTGTGACATCTCGTCCCGCCGTTCGTCTCGATTAGCTGGCCATTATCCAGCCAGCAACGATCCTAGTGCAGTCTATAGCTATCAGGACAAATCTCATGGCAGGAATTAGGATGTCCGAGACAGCACTCGAGTATCAGAAGGATGTGCTCGAAACGATCATCGACGAGGCGGTGTACATGGGAACGGCCTCCGAAGAAGAGGCCGAACAGCTCCACGATCGGCTGGACGAACTCGAATCGATGCAGTCGGTCAATCAACTGTGGTACGACCTCTCTCAAGAGTACGACGTGATCGAGCAAACCTGACGAGCCAACGGGCCTGTCACACTCGAAACGCTTCGAAGCCCTTATACTCGGGAATTGGATAGAGTATCGTAACTCGCTGGGCCGCGGGCACCAGCGGGCACCTGTCCGGCACGACGCCGCCACAGGACGGAATGTGATCCGCGGGGGATCGTCCTCGCCGGGTTGAACCATCACCGCCCGCGGTGAATACAATGGCAAAGAGCTTCTATTCCCACATCAAGGACGCGTGGAAGGACCCCGACGACGGTAAACTCGGGGAACTGCAATGGCAGCGAAAGCAAGAGTGGCGCGACCAGGGCGCAATCGAGCGCATCGAGCGACCGACGCGACTCGACAAGGCTCGTGAACTCGGCTACAAGGCAAAGCAGGGCATCATCATGACCCGCGTGTCGGTTCGCAAAGGGACCGCCCGCAAGCAGCGCTTTACGGCCGGTCGTCGCTCCAAGCGCCAGGGTGTCAACCGCATCGGACGGCGCAAGAACATCCAGCGCATCGGCGAAGAGCGCGTCTCCCGAAAGTATCCCAACATGCGCGTGCTCAACAGCTACTGGGTCGGTGAAGACGGGAGCCAGAAGTGGTTCGAAGTGATCCTCGTCGATCCGAACCACCCCGCAATCGAGAACGACGACGATCTTAACTGGATCTGTGACGACACCCACACGAACCGTGCTTTCCGCGGCCTCACCAACGCGGGCAAGGACAACCGCGGTCTCAACAACCGCGGCAAGGGTGCCGAGAAGGTCCGTCCGTCGAACACCGGCGGGCAGGGCCGCGCGAAGTAACCGGCACGCACAGACCGCCGCATTCGGCGGCTTCGATTCACGTTCTTTTGTGACGCTTCTCGGTGAGTTGATGCTGTTTCGATGCACCTTATTCGACCACCGTACGCAACCACGCGAGGAAATCGACGCGACGGCCCCAGTATGACGGGCTGAAACTTAACTCGATGCTCGTCGTAGCAGGAAGCATGCCACGTCACGTCCTCGTTCCGGTCGACGACTCGGACCGTTCGACTGACGCACTCGAGTTCACCTGTCGGGAGTATCCGGACGCGACGATCACGGCGTTACACGTCATCGATCCCGGGGACTTCTACGCGGCGACAGGGATCGAGGGCGGCGCGGTGGCAAATTACGAGGAGATTCAGACCCAGCACGAACAGCGAGCCGATGCGCTCCTCGAGCAGACGCGCGAGGAGGCGGCCGAGTTCGGCTGCGAGATCGAAACGGACCGCGTCGTCGGCGGCATCTCGCGATCGATCGTCACCTACGCGGACGAACACGATGTCGATCACATTACGATCGGGAGCCACGGCCGCACGGGTGCGAGTCGAATCCTGCTGGGAAGTGTAGCGGAGAACGTCGCCCGGCGGTCTTCGGTTCCGGTGACGATCGTCCGATAGCGATCCGGATCACCGATGCACCATGCTGGCTGCACTACCGCCGCTGGTAGCGGCTTCGTCGGGAACACAGGATCGGTGACACGGACGAAACGGAGATACAGATCAACGACAGCACCGCGATCGGAGTCCCGGAGCGCTTAGACTGAGGTCAGCGAGCCGACCGGTGCATCCGTCCGACTGCGAGCGCGGCGAATCCCGTCCTCGCCGGCGGAGATGAGCGCAAAAACGCCGGCGACCTCCGCTTCGGACGTCTCGACGATGTCGAGCAAGAGTTCCTGCGTCTCACCCGAGCGGATGAGGTCGTCGACGACCAGCACCGACTCGCCGGCGTCGATAGCCGCGACGGGCAGGTAGTAGGTGAGTTCGATGCCCGACTGCAGGCGCTGGCGCGCCTCAATGAACTCCTCGACTGCGGTCTCTTTGCTTTTTTTCGCGTAGGCACACCGCGTGCCGTAGTAACTCGCGAGCGACGCCGCGAGCGTGATTCCGTCCGTCGCAGCGGTCAAGACGACATCCGGCCGATCGAACTCGAAGGCGTTCGCGACGACGGGTGCGACGAGGTCCAGAAACGACTGATCGAAGACGGTGCCAGAGTTGTCGACGTAGCCCTCGTTGTCGACGTGAATGCGCTCATCAAGTTCGGTGGCGAGGGCCTCGCGGCCGATATCTTCGACGACTTCACGAGCGCGTTCGGTGCCGGGGAGGACGTGGCCGTTGACGTAGCGATTGAGGTCGCCGGCCGGAAGCCCGGTCGTCTCGGCGAGTTCGTCGTAGGTCCGCGTTTCCTTCAGCATCCGCAGTACGTCGACGGCCCGCAACTGGAGGGCAGCCTTTTCTGCTCTGTTCATACTGGTATGCACGATTCCGTAAGTATGACTATTTCGATAGCAGTCTTGATTCTGATAACCACAAACGTGGGTGATGGGTCACTAGTGACTAACTGGCTACAAGACTCGCTCAGTTGGCGACGGTGCAACCCCTTGAAGATGCCCGTGCTGGTCCAGTGGAATTGGTGATACCGGTAGGTGCCATAGTAGTCGTCGAATTGTATCTGCTGGAGTCGCTCAAGGAGAGGTTGCGTTAAGACGCTATATTTCTGATCATATGATGAAATACCAATAATATTTAATGATTGTGGGAGTATGAGAGGAAAATAGACCAGTATCAATAAACTATCATGCAAAATTGTTATTAGATACTATAACTATAGTAGTAATATATACTCAACCACCAATTCATCACATTCATCTATTGTTGCAAAACAACACTAGCAATGAAACGTTCTGTATGCTGTGTAAGACAATCAACTGACCAGCCATGACTGACGATCAAACCTTCTACCGACGGAAATTTCTCGGGACAGCAATGGCGGCTACGGTTACTGTGACCGCTGGTTGTCTAGACTGGCTCAGCGACGAGGAGTATAAATACGAGAATAAAGCACGAATCACAATCATCAACTCCCACTACGATAACGAGACGACCACGTTCGAATTCGCGGCTAAAGCGGAGAACGGGACTACAATATACGAAGATACGTGGGAAGTGACGAAGAGCCATTCGTTCACATCAGATCCCATTCTGGATGAGGTACGCACAATCAACTACCGGACCGATAACGGAGCAGACGGGAACGTGTCGATTCCGGCCGAACCGGAGTGTCCTCCACATCCGAGTGTGTCACGCAAGATCAATCTCTATTATGGGGATCGGAAAGAGATGACTTATCGAGAAGACGTCCCTAGCTGCGATTGATTACTTGAAAACGGGCTGCGGACACTGATACGGATCGGTAACTCTGTCTTTACGCCCTTCAGACATCAACTGTAGATTCGGGCTAACAACCCACGGCTCAATCCGAATGATTGGGTTGCTACTCGTCTTGCAGGAAGTCCGGCTCCGTCCGCTTTTCGTCGCGTTCGGCTTCCAGATGCTCGCGGAACGCGTCGATCTCGACGTCGTACTTCTGATCCTCGAAGCGGTCCCGAACCGAGATGGTCCCGTCTTCCTCCTCGTTGTCGCCAACGATGATCTGGTAGGGAACCCGGTCGTCGTGGGCCGCCCGGATCTTCCGTTCGAGCGTCGAATCTCGGTCGTCGACCTCGACGCGGAACGCGTCGAACTCGTTTGCGACCCGGTGGGCGTAGCCGAGGTTGTCGTCCGAAATCGGCAGCACGCGAACCTGCTCGGGCGCGAGCCAGAGCGGGAACTTGCCCTCGTAATGCTCGATAAGCACCATGAAGAACCGTTCGTAGCTGCCGTAGATACCGCGGTGGATCATCACCGGGCGGTGCTCCTCGTTGTCCTCGCCGACATAGGAGAGATCGAACCGCTCCGGCATGTTGAAGTCCAACTGGACCGTCGGCCCGTCCCAGACACGCCCGATCGCATCCTCGAATCCGAAGTCGATCTTCGGCCCGTAGAACGCGCCGTCGCCCGCCTCGATCTCGTAGTCCATCTTCGACTCCTCGAGCACGGACTCGAGCGTCGATTCGGCCCGCTCCCAGATCTCGTCGCTCCCGACGCTCTTCTCGGGCCGCGTCGCCAGTGACACCTCGTAGTCGAGATCGAACGTCTCGAGGACGGTGAAGATCATCTCGATGATCCGCTCGACCTCCTTCTCGATCTGATCCGGTCGGACGAACAGGTGACCGTCGTCGATCGTGAACGCCCAGACCCGCGAAAGCCCCGAGAGTTCACCGCGCTGTTCCTTGCGGTAGACCTTGCCGTTCTCGGCGTACCGGATCGGCAGGTCGCGGTAGCTCCAGGACTGGTCCTGGAAGATGGCGGCGTGGCCGGGACAGTTCATCGGCTTCAGGCCGAACTCGTCGTCGCCGACGTCGAAGACGAACATATCGTCCTGGTAGTTCTCGTAGTGGCCCGAGCGGTGCCAGAGATCGGTCTTGAAGACGTGGGGCGTCTCGACGTAGTCGTAGCCGGCGTCCTGGTTTAAGGCCTCGACGAAGTCCTCGAGTTCTTTCAGGATCGTCTTCCCCGGCGGGTGATACAGGGGGAGGCCGGGACCGGTCACGTCCTGGATCGAGAACAGGTTCATCTCGTTGCCGATCTTGCGGTGGTCCCGCTCTTCGGCTTCTTCCTTTCGCTCGAGGAACGCTTCGAGGTCGCTCTCGTCCTCGAAGGCCGTGCCGTAGATGCGCGTTTGCATCGTGTTTTCCTCGTCGCCGCGCCAGTAGGCACCCGCGATTTCGAGCAGTTTCACCGCACCGATCTCGCCCGTCGAGTCGACGTGCGGGCCGGCACAGAGGTCCTCCCACTCGCCCTGGCTGTAGAACGTCACGGTGTCTGACTCCTCGGCTAACTCCTCGAGCAGTTCGAGTTTGTACGGCTCGTCGGCGAGTCGCTCTTCGGCGTCCTCGATCGAAACCTCCTCGCGTTCGATCTCGTAGTCGTCGTCGATGATGGCCTCCATCTCCGCCTCGAGTTCAGGGAGGTCGTCCTCGTCGATATCGAGGTTGTCGAAGTCGTAGTAAAAGCCCTCGTCCGTCGGCGGGCCGATTGCGAGGTCCACGTCGTCGTAGTGGCGTTCGACCGCCTGGGCGAGACAGTGGGCCGCGGAGTGGCGCATGACGCGGATGAACTCGTCGGACTGGTCCGTGATGATCTCGAGTTCAGCGCCGTCGTAGGCGGGTTCTTCCTTGGCGACGAGGTCGCCGTCGAGTTTGCCGGCGACGGTGTCGCGGCCGAGGCCGGGGCCGATTTCGTAGGCGCAGTCTTCGACGGTTGCGTCGGCGTCGACTGCGAGTTCTGAGCCGTCAGGGAGGACGACTACGATTCCTTCTGCGTCTGATTCTGATTCTGATTCTGGTTCTGATTCTGACATAGGTGTTGGTGTGGCTACTGTTGGTGCGAGCGCTGTGAAAACGCCGGTGGCGTGTCCGTCGCCGGGCGAACTGTCGTCACCGTTTGCTGGCCGAACGACGCCGACACAGCGAACGGTAGGTGAGAGTTAGAAGCGGGCGCAAGCCCGGCGTGTAAAGCGGACACCTACCATCGTGGCTACGGATAGCCCGTACCTGAATAAAAGAATTGTGATGGGGCGTGAACCGGTAACGAACTCGTGGTGTGGGTACTCGCTTCCAGGCCAGCCCGGACAGCGGGGGATCAGGCGTCGTCGGGCTGATCCGCGAGCAGATCGCTCGCGGTTACGAGCGACTCCATCTCGACGTTTGCATCTTCGACGGTCTTCCGACCGCCTTCCTCGCGGTCGACGACCACGAGTGCACGGTTGACCGTCGCCCCGGCGTCCCGAAGCGCCTCGATGGCGTCGACCAGACTGGTCCCCGTCGTCACGATGTCCTCGAGCACGACGACCTCCTCGCCCTCGTCGAGTTCACCTTCGATGAGGTTTGCCGTGCCGTACTCCTTGCGCTGCTTGCGGGCGATGACGTAGGGGACGGAGGCGGCGACGCTCGTCGCGGCCGCGAGCGGGACGGCCCCGAGTGCGACGCCAGCGAGTTTGTCGTCCGGTGCGATCCGATCGGCGAAGGCCTCGGCGACGGCCGAGAGACAGTCGGGATCGGTCTCGAAGCGATACTTATCGACGTAATATTCGCTGGTGCCGCCGTGGGCGAGTTCGAACTCGCCGAACTGGACGGCATCGGCCGCGCGGAGTGCATTGATAAGCTCCTGCGTCCCCTGTGCATCCTGCGTGTCCTCCCGCTCGGTAGTCATTGCTCGTAGTGGCGAGACGAACCGAAATAAGCGGTGTGGAACGCGACGACTCTGTCCCGACCTGGCTGGTCCTGTTCTGTTCGAGTGAATTCCGTTCTAGAGCGTGTCAGAGAAAGACGCGCAGGAGGTTTGTTTCAGGCCTCTCTGGCTGAACCAGCCGTAAGCGGATGTGTGAACTGACCGCCAGTCACATATAGAACGGATTCGTACGATGGAATATGGAAACAATAGGAACAGCCGTTTCCCTTGCAGTTATACTCGGTATTCTCTATACCTATCTTCGTTGGTACTGGAACGGAGATGAAAGACTCAACAGTGAGTGGTTCAAATAACTGAATCCGTATTCCTTTCCGGTGTCTGCTTGGCCTGCACTGACCGTCTGATAAATCGTTATACAGAGGGTGTGGGAAGTATTCTATGACACGCTCTTCTATCCAACCCAATTCGTTCTGTCCGACTAAATTCCGTTCTACCGCGATCTTTCCACCCTTTGCGTCTTCTTATCCCGTCCATTCGAGTTGCTCCTGTGCGCGCGGACACCGACCGAAGCGACAGTAGCCACTGCGAGTCACTGCACAGTCGGGGCTACAGTAGCCGCCGCACGTCATAGTACACCCGATCACCCGACGGCTATGGATCGATGTGAAACCCGTTGCAGTTGTCACTATACCTTTTTCATGCCGCGGAGAATATGTCGATCGATGACAGCAGATAGGGCTACCGAGCCGCATCCCGACGTACAGCGGTTCCTCGAACTGTACGACTCCCTCGAGACGCCCTCGTTCGACGAGGTACCGGTCGAACGGGCCCGCGCGATGCTCGAAGAACTCCAAGCGGGCGAGCCGGCTATCGAACTCGAATCGGTGACCGATCGAACGATCGATGGACCGAACGGAGAAATCCCGATCCGGATCTACGAGCCGGAGGCGGGTGAGGACCACCAGCGAGGGTGTGAACAGGAAGGAGAACAAGACCACGAACACGAACACGAGCACCACCGACCCCTCATCCTCTACTTCCACGGCGGCGGCTGGGTCATCGGTAGCATCGACAGCCACGACAACACCTGCCGCAAACTCGCGGCCGACTCCGGCTACCCCGTCGTCAGCGTCGACTACCGGCTCGCACCCGAACACCCGTTTCCCGCCGGACTGCAGGATTGCTATGCCGCACTCGAGTGGGCCGCCGAGAGCGCACCTGAACTCGGTGCGGACCCGGACCGGATCGTTCTCGCGGGCGACAGCGCCGGCGGCAATCTGGCGGCGGGAACGGCCCTACTCGCGCGCGACCAGGGTGGACCAGCCGTCGCATACCAACTCCTGATCTACCCGGCGACGGGCGATGCCACCGAGACCGATTCGTACGAGGAAAACGGCGAGGGATACTTCCTGACCGCCGACGAGATGGCCTGGTTCCGCGGTCACTACTTCGAGCGCCCCCTCGATCAGGGCAACGTCTACGCCATGCCGCGGCGAGCGACCGATCTCTCCGGGCTCCCGCCCGCGACGATTATCACCGCCGGATTCGATCCCCTTCGTGACGACGGCGAAGCGTACGCAACCCGACTCGAGGATGCTGGCGTCCCCGTCACCCACTCCAACTACGACGATCTGATCCACGGCTTCTTCGGCATGATCACCGAACCAGTGGCTATCGAACGCGCTCACGAAGCCTACGACGATGCCGTGGGCGATCTTCGGGCAGCACTGGACACGGAAGGCACCGTGTGAGAAGAGACGTGAACAAGACGCATACCAAGTATATTGGTACGCAAGTTTATCCAGCTACCGCACGTCACTTCCTCTACCTACTACTGTGACCCATCAAACCTCCCGTGAACCGATCGATATCCTGCTCGTCGAGGATAATCCCGGCGATGTGCGGCTCGCACAGGAAGCGTTCCGGACAGTCGATATCGAGACAACGTTCCACACAGTCACCGACGGTGAAGAAGCCCTGACCGTCCTCCAAGAGCGGTTCGCGTCGGAAGCATCAGTCCACGTCGACCTCGTTCTCCTCGATTTGAACCTCCCGCGGGTGAGCGGCTTCGAAGTACTCGAGACCATACAGAACGATCCTGAACTCGCGTCACTGCCGATCCTCGTCCTGACGAGTTCAAAGGCGAGCGAGGACGTGGCACGAAGCTACGATCTGTGTGCCAATGCATACCTTACCAAGCCGAGCGGACCGGACGAGTTCGCCTCGTTGGGGGCGGCCGTCGAGGCGTTCTGGATGGACAAGGCGATGTTACCGCCTGCCCCATCGGGAGCATCGTCGTAAACGGGCGAAAAGCGGAGCGAGCAACAACGGGCAGTGCGGCGGGTTTCACGAGGAGTTCCGGCACGCGACGAGAGTTCAGGGTCGTTCGGAACTACCAGGGTTCGTTCTTCAGGCCGAGTTTGTACGCGATCATATTGGTCGTGACGTGGAGAATCGGGGTCAGAACGACGATAACGAGGATGACCGCCGGGGAGAACCACTCGCGGAACCAGGCGGGTGCGAGTAGTGCCGTCAGCGGGAGCGAGACGACGACGAAGTCGAGTTGGTCGAGTCCGGGGAACATCGCACCGCGCTGGCGGCCGGTTCGACGCTTGAGGAAGGACGCGAGAATGTCACCGAGCATCGCTCCGGCAGCGAGTCCGACCGCGGCGAGGGGGACGAATTCGGGGACCGCAAAGCCGAGGATATCGCTTACGTCTCCAGCCAGAACCGTCAGAGCGCCGGCGAGAACGAGTCCGGCGGCGATTCCGGCGACCGTTCCACGCCAGGTCTTTCCGTCGCCGAGCAGGCGGGAGTCACCCATCGTTCGCCCTCCATCGATCGGCCGACCGCCACCGCCGAGCACCGCTGCATTGTTCGGCACGTACGCCGGTATCATCGCCCAGAACGCGATTACGACTGTCTCGAGTACTGCCATATTCGCCGAGAAGTGTCCAGACGCCTTAATCGGCAGTGATTCGGGTCACCCACTGTGAAGACATCTCATGGTGGTCGCTATCTCGGATGAGTCTCCTGCGCAGGGGAGGAAAATGGCGATAGCGGCCGTCTCTACCGTCTATACGATGGCCGGCCGAGATCGCGAGCGACGCGAAGTAATTTCAAATTTCGAACAGTAACGTCTTATGACAGGCTGTCGACTGCTACCGTATGATCCCGCCAATTGCACGCCGGTTCGTCGCGGGGGAGTCTCCTGCCGAGGCGCTCGATCACGTCCGCAAGGCCAATCGACGAAACGTCAAGGTCATCGTCAATCTTCTCGGCGAACACTACGACGACCGTGGCCCGGTACGCGACGACGCCGCAGCGTACCGCTCGCTCGTCGCCGATATCGCCGCCTCGGATCTCGAGGCCTGCATCTCGGTCAAACCGTCACAACTCGGCCTCGATCTTGGCGAGGATGTCTTCCGCGAAGAACTCGAGACCATCGTCGGAACCGCAGCCGACCGCGGCATCTTCGTCTGGATCGACATGGAAGACCACACGACGACGGACGCCACCCTGGACGCGTACGAGGAGTTCGCACGGAAATACGGCGGCGAGCGATCCGCATCGGATCGCGACTCCGACGGCACCGGTGGCGTCGGTGTCTGCGTCCAGGCCAATCTCAAGCGAACGCGGAACGATATCGAGCGGCTTGCGGACGTACCCGGCAAAGTCCGCTTCGTCAAGGGAGCCTACGACGAACCCGCTGCTATCGCCTACACCGACAGCAGCCGAGTCAACACGGAGTACGAGGCCCTCCTCGAGTTCGCCTTCGAGCACTTCGACGGCGGCATTGCGGTCGGGAGCCACGATCCAGCGATGATCGAGCGCGCGATCGACCTCCACGAGGAGTACGGCACCGACTTCGAGTTCCAGATGCTCATGGGTGTTCGCGAGGACGCACAGTACGAACTCGCACGGGAGTACGACATGTGGCAGTACGCTCCCTACGGTAACCGCTGGAAGTCCTACTTCTATCGACGCGTGATGGAACGAAAGGAAAACCTCTGGTTCGCGCTCCGGGCGATCACCGGCCGATAAAGGGAAGGGCTCATTAGCCCCTAGTGAGACTGTCACGATATGGCTTCGTGGAAGCGGGACTTTGCGAGCGGGCTGATCGTCCTCGGCCCCATCCTCATTACGCTCTACGTCATTTACTGGCTCTACGGCCTCGTCGCCGGCGTTACTCCCGGCATCATCCTCGAACAGGACGCCCTCATACCGCTGATCCCGGGTGACGGCAATCAGGCCGCCCGCGAACAGCTCGCACAGTTCCTTCGCGTCATCGTCACACTGACCGTCTTCATCGTTCTTACTTTCTCGGTCGGCTATCTCATGCGCACAACCATCGGCGGCCTCGTCGAACGCCTCGTCGACAACGTCGCCAATCGCGTCCCCGTCATGCGCGTCGTCTACAACGCCTCGAAGATGGCCGCCGAAACCGCCTTCGGCGAACAAGAATCGCTGCAAAAGCCGGTCAAAATCGAGGTCTGGGAAGGCCTCCGCATGACCGCCTTCAAAACCGGCAAGGTAACCGAAGACGGCAGAGAGATCCTCTTTCTCCCGACATCGCCGAACATCACGACCGGCTACGTCGTCGAAGTCCACCCCGAACGAATCACCGAACTCAACGAGGACGTCGAAGACGCACTTACCCGCGTCCTGAGCGCCGGCTTCGGCGACGCGGACAGAACTCGCGGGATGGACGCCGGCGTCCCGATCGATGTCGTTGACGAGAGCGATGCGAATCCGACGCGACCGAGTGACGACGACGATTGATCGACTGGTTCCCTCGTCCCCTGACCACCTGATCACCACTGACCTGCATACTCACTCTCCAGCACCGACTTGATTCGGTCCGAACTCGGTTTCTCGACAGCGAAACCGTCCCTTGAACTCGTTCTAATGGCGGAGAAGGAGACCCTGTTTCGAGACTGCAACGACGACCGGACGGCCTCAGACGTACTCGAACCAGTCGTCGTACTCGTCCGTCCGTCGTTCGACGACCTCGAAGAATCGGGACTGAATGTCTTCGGTGACGGGACCGCGGGAGCCGTCGCCGATCGTGACGTTATCGACCTTCCGAATCGGTGTGACCTCGGCTGCAGAGCCGGTGAAGAAGAGTTCATCCGCCGTGTTGAGTTCGCCGCGCGAAATGGAGACGTTGTCGTGGACCGTATAGCCCAGATCTTCGGCGAGCGTGATCACCGTATCGCGGGTGATGCCGTCGAGGATCGACTCCGAGAGGCCGGGCGTGTAGAGTTCGCCGTCGCGCACGAGGAAGACGTTCTCGCCGGGGCCTTCGGCGACGTTGCCCTCCTTGTTCAGGACGAGCGCCTCCGCGTAGCCGTTTCGTCGGGCTTCCTCGCCGGCAAGGAGGCTGTTGACGTACAGGCCCGTCGTCTTGGCGTTCGTCGGCACCTGACTCGAGGCGTGTTTGCGCCACGAGGAGATCATCACGTCGATGCCGTTCTGCAGGGCGTCCTCGCCGAGGTACGCGCCCCACGGCCAGGCGGCAATCGCCGTTCGCGTCGGACAGTCCTCGGGACTCACGCCGAGGGAGTTGTAGCCGTAGAAGGCGACCGGCCGGATGTAACACGAGGAGAGATCCTGGCGCTGGATGAGTTCGAGCGTGGCCTCGGTGAGTTCAGCAACCGAGTAATCGATCTCCATCTCGTAGGGCTGTGCCGAGTTGTAAAACCGCTCCAGGTGTTCCTCCCAGCGAAAGAGCGCGGGGCCCTGTTCCGTCTCGTAACAGCGTGCGCCCTCGAAGATCCCGCTTCCGTAGTGGAGGCCGTGCGTGAGTACGTGGACCTGCGCGTCGTCCCAGTCGACGAACTCGCCGTCCATCCATATCGTGTCGACGTCCATCTCGTCGAATGCCATAGTGGTGTGTGTTGCAAGCCACCGTACTAAGTGTTCGCGATTTCCGGGCGATCCCCGCGTTGGGTCCGGCACGGCGAGACGATTCAGGACGGCTGTGCGACACCGTCAGGCTCGCTCCCGGAACCGAGTCGCTTCGACGGCGACGGCAACGGAGCCGACGACCGCAATCGCCACAGCGCCGAACTGGAGGAGCAACGACAACGGCGAGCCGGTGGCTCCGCTGTCGTGGTCGGCGTGTGCGTCACCCGTCTCGGCAGTCTCGACGCGCACGTCGTACGTCTCGCTGACGAACTCGTCGTTCGGGCTGCCGGTAAGCCGAACCTCCCAATCGCCCTCGACCGGGAGCGTCTGAACCGTCGCGTAGGTTCCGCCCGCGGTCTCCTCGAGTTCAACGTTGATCGTCCGGTCCCCCTCCGTCGCAGTCGCGAGCAGGCGCACCGGGCCGTCCGAGTCGATCCGCTCTCCGTCGCCCGCCGCCGCTGAACTCGCGAAGGTAACGTCGAAGACGATTGGATCGCCGGGCCGGACGCGCAGTTGCTGGCCGTTCGAACGGTCCGAATTCTCGGTTTCATCGGCGGTCCCAGTAGCGCTGCCAGCCGTCGGTCCTGCCTGCAGTTCGAGAGCGACATCGTCCGTCACCTCGCGTTCGATCGTCGCCAGTTCTGAGTCGCCTGCTCCGTCATCGACGACTGCGGCAGTCGGGGCCGACGTCAACAGTCCGGAGATGAGCAGGACCGCCACGAGAACGGCGACCTCGAAGCGAACGGCGCGGACGAACGTGGAGACGGTATCGGTATCAATATCGGCGGCGGCAGCCGCAGTGAACTCTCGGCTCGAGTGCTCCGCGAGCCGGGAGAGGAGGACGAACCGGGTGAGACCGCCGAGCCCGAGCGCGAGCAGGACGAGGAGGGACTTCGCGGAGAGCGAGAGTCCGTAGAGGGAATCCGTGAGTGCGGCGAGCGACGGGACGTGCCAACTCGCCAGGACGAGTCCGGTCGCGCCGGCGAGGGTCACGCCGGCGAGTGCGAGCAGGGAGTAACGCCGGATCGTCCCGGCGGCGAGGTCGTTTCTGTCGACCGGCTTCGCCTCGCGAAGCGCGGCTGGGACGACGAGTGCAAGGACGACGAGTCCGCCGACCCAGAGGCCGGCACCGCCGAGGTGGGCGATATCGATGGCGGCTCCCTGGAACCGATCGATGGCGGTGGCCGAGTGGCTCGTCCAGCCGACGGTCGCACCGACGAAGGCTGCTCCGACTGCGGTGCCGGCGAGCCACCCTCGCCGAGGGAGCCGTCCGGTTAGTCCGCCGACGAGGATCACCCCGAGAAGTGCGGTCAATCCGACCTGAACAAGCCACTCGCGGCCGAGCGGTGTGTCGGCGAACCGAACGAGCGTTTCGAGGGAAAGCGACCCGATCGAGGTCGCCCGCACCAGTCCGAGCGTGAGTACGGAACCGAACAGAACAGCGCCCGCTGTGGCGAGAACTCGGCCGAGTCTGCGGTCGACTGTTCGGAGCGACCGAAACGACGACTCGACTCGTGAAACGGCCGGATAGACGGCGACAACGGCCGTAATCGGGGCACCAATGAGACAGACGAGTGCGATCAGCAACAGTCCTTTCGCGCCGGCAGCGACCGGCGAAACATCCTCATCCGGTCCCTCGTCCTCGTGGGCCTCGAGTACTGCATCCCTGTCGAGCGGTTTGTCTCCGACGCTGAAGACGAACGAGCCGCTGACCGTGTGGCCGTCGTCGGCGAGGATCTCCCACTCGACGCTGTACAGCCCTTCAGCGTCGTCCTCGTCGGCCGAACGCTCGATCGGAACGCGAACGAGTTGGGAGTCGTCGTCGATTTCGGCCGCGCCGCTTACGTCCGCGCCGTCGGGGCCGGTGACGGTCGCGTCGGCGACCTGCACGCCGTCGCCCGAGAAGGAGAGGGTTATCTCGTCGGGAACGGCATCGATCTGTTCGCCGTTGGCCGGATCGGAATCGCTCAAGTACGCGTGCGCCGCGACCGGCGTCGCAAGACTCGTGAGTATGAGGGCTGCGACAGCGAGCGCGACGAGTCCCCACGCCGGTCGCAAACCGGACCGCCGTTTGCACTCGAGCGATTCGTCGGCGCTCATTCTGACTCGGGAACGTACTGGACGGTGCCGACACCCTCCTCGACGGGGACGTGTTCGATCAGTTCACGAGCAGCCATATCAATCACCGCAACGGTTCCGTCGGCATCCGCGGGCGTGAAGAAGTAGCCGTCGCCCGAGACGGCTGATCGGTGGAGGCTGTGGGCGTCCTCTGGTTGTTCGATGCTCCCGGCGTCAATGTGGTCGACGACTGAGAGGTCGTCGAGATCGATGACGGCTGCCTCGGGCGTCATCGTGTTCGCAGTAAAGCCGTACAGCGTGTCGTCGGCCTCGTAGTACTCCAGGGCGTCCGGGCCGCCCTCGACCGTGACGGACCCGATTTCGTCGGTAGTCTCGCTCGTCGCGTCGAGAAGGCGAATCTCGCTCTCGCCGATATTGCCCAGTCGCTCCTCGTCCGGCGTGAGATACAGGCCGCCGGTGAACTCGAGTTCGTCGACGACCTCGTTCGTCTCGGTGTCGACCACGGCGGTCGTCCCGACGCCGCCGGAGCGTTCGAAGTAGGCGAGCCCGGTTTGCGGACTGTAGGCCTTGTAGTGGGTACCGCCCTCGTCGCCGAGTTCGATGGAGTCGACGCGCTCGTAGGCGTCCATGTCGATGACGTGTGCCGCCGCGTCGTTGACGTTCGTCGCGTAGCCCGTCGAGCCGAAATCGTCGTGGTAGAGGAGTTTACCGTGGCCTTCACCGTCGAGGCCGGCCTCGACGGTTTCGACGACCTCGTGGGACGACGTATCGATGACGTAGAACGTTCCCTCGGCGTCGGAGTGGGCCCACATCTCCTCGTCGTTGGGATGGTACATGTGGGTGCCGCCGGGTCCGATCGCAACCTCGGCGGTAATTTCGCGGGATGCAGTATCGATGACCAGGACCTGCGAGAGGGAGTCTTCGATAACGAAGAGGTAGTTCCCGTCGTTCGTCAGCACGGCATCGCCGTAGGTGTAGCCGTCGACACCGTCCGCGAGTTCATCGACGACCTCGCCCTCGGATGGGTCGATGAGTGCGATCGTTTCCGGGCCGAAGGCGTACGCGAGCCCGGCGCTGCCGTCCTCGGCCGAGCCGTTCTCGTCGTTTGTGTCGCCGTTTTCCGCCGGATCGTCCTCGTCCTCGTCACCGCCGAGACAGCCGGCGAGTCCGACGACGAAACCGCCGCTCAATCCCTGTACGAGTCGTCGTCGATCGATGGATGTGTCCATATACTCTCACCTGGGACACGCTACATTATTCGTAGTTATGGTACGTATATCGAAATTGTGGTACAATCCTCGAAAACGAGCGACCGTGCGACCCGGACTGCGCGACGACGCGAACGCAGTTAGCGCGATTCGGGAGACTCCTCGAGCAATCCGTCGACGAGCCGCGTGAACCGATCGACGAATCGATCCGGAACCGACGGCTCGACCGTCGACAATAATCTGCCCGTCGACTCCGGGTTTGCGAGCACGAGCGTCACGCGATTGCGTTCGTCGTAGGATTTCTCGACGATTGTGTGTTCGACGAGGCGGTCGAGATGGTACTCAAGTGTGCTTCTGGCGATACCGAGTGAGTCGGCAACGGCAACCGGGGAAGCTGGTTCGTGTTCGATCAGATAGACGACGATTTCGCGAGCCGTTTCCCGACGGAACAGCGCCAGCATCGTCCGCTCACGCTCGTCGTACTCCAGCGGATAGTAGTGGGTCCGACCGTAGAACTCACACCGAACGAGTTCATCTTGGTCCAGGAGTCGCCGGACGTGGTACTGGATCTGTCCCGGCGCGAAGTCGGACGTTCTGACGAGTTCGTTGAAGTGTATACCGGCGTTGTCCTGCACGTGCGTTCTGATTCGGCGTCGCGTATCACTCATAGTGGCTAATGGCTGTGGCGGTCCTGCATGTACGTCTCTGCTAGCGATCGTGATAACGGGTTGCGGTCGTTCCCGACGGACGGGAACGGCCCGAGTTGCGAGCGGTGAGCGGCGAGCGGCGAGCGGCGAGTTCCGAGTCGACGATCGCACCGAAGCACATACGTGACTCACCATCCGACATAGAGCCGCGCCGATGGACTACACGACCCCGTTCGATATCGGGTGGGTAGATCCCGAGTTCGCACCCGTGTTACTCGCCGTGATCTGCCTTGCGGTCGTCGGAACGACAGCGTTGCTCGGTGTCGGGCTCGTCGCCTATCTGCAGCGCCGGTCGAGTCGGTATCTGTTGATCACGGTCGTCCTCGGATTGCTCGTCGCGCGGTCGATCATCGGACTCGGGACGGTGTTCGGGCTGGTACCGATGACGATCCACCACCTCGTCGGACACGGGGTTGATTTCTCTATTGCAGCCCTCGTTCTGTATATCGTGTACCGAAGCAGAAGTCCGTCGAGAGATAGATATGCCGGGCCCGGGAGCAGTGATGACGGTATCGAGGGCGAGCACGTGAAGGAGTGAGTGCGTGGTCGACCACGAACGGTCACTCGGGGCCAACGCGGACGAGACGACCGCTACGCGAACCGATCGAGAACCGTCCGCCCCTCGATATACGTAACGTCGTGGTTATCAGCGTAGACGCGGGCGTCGGCCGGCGTGCGCGCCTGCCCGGTCTCGTCGTCTAACATCTCGCAGACGACGACAGCGGGCGGCAGGTCGGCCGCCGCCGCGAGCGCGAGGCCGAGTTCAGTGTGGCCCTCGCGCTGTGCCAGCAGATCCGGGGCACCCTTGAGCAGGTGGACGTGGCCCGGGACGCGGAACTCCGACGCAAAGTCGGTTGTCGCGGGGGTGCCAGCGGCCTCACCGAGCGCGCGGATAGTCTGCGAGCGGTCCGTATCGGTGATGCCGGTATAGGTGTCGCGGTGGTTGACGGTCAGCGAAAACGACGACCGTTCGTCGTAGCCGAGGTTGTGGTCCCCGGTCGCGGGGTGGTCGACGGCCTCGCCGTAGAACGGGAGGTCGAACGCCTCGGCGATGTCATGGCCGAGCGCGACGCAGACGAGACCCCCAGCGTCGTTGCGCATCCGAGCGACAGCGTCCGGTGTGACGGCGTCTGCGTGGTAGATGAGATCCGTCTCCCCCTCGCGGTCGGCCGCGTCGTGAACGAGGATCGGCTCGCCCGCGCGGAGCGCCTGCAGCGCGTGGTCGATCGACTCCCGTTCTGAACTCGATCCGGGTACCGCCTCCGTGCTGGTTTCCGTTCCCTCGTCCGTGTTCGGGTCCGTGTCCGGGTGTGCGCCGGCCTGCTGACCCGTCATTGGCGATCACCCACAATGACCGTCACGCGGTCGGCGTCCTCCAGCTCGAGTTCTTCGCGCAGTTTGTCGGGGGCGATGACCTCGAGTTGGTCCTCGTCGTGGTGGGTTCGCTCGGGGGCGATGGTGTGGGCGGTCTCGTACCGTCGACCGTCCGCCGTTTCGATCGTCGCCGAGTAACAGACCGCGGGGCCGTAGGTGCGGTCGTCGTCCTCCCAGCCGTCGATGTGGACGGGCTCGAGCGAGGAGAGCGCGCTGCGGCGGCGGACGCTGTCGTCCCGGAGGTCGACGTTTAACGTGCCCGGGAACGGCTCGTAGCCGAGGCGGTCCTCGAACTGACGGTTGTAGCCGGGCAGGGAGATGTAGTGACGACCCTCGCCCATGCCGCTCGTGACGGTCCCCTCGAGTTCGACTTCCGAGTCGGTCTCGAAGATCCGTCGGTAGTCTTCGTATTCGGCATGGAGCGCGTGTTCACCAGCGTCGGTGATCCCGACCCATTGCCCGTCACTGACGGTGTCGCGCTGGAGGAGGGCGGCGCTTTCGAGGCGCTGGAGGCGGCGCGAGGCGGTCTGGTTCGACGCGTCGAGCCGGTCGGCGAGATGAGAACAGGAAATTTTGACGTCGCCTTCGAGCCCGCCTTCGAGGGCGAGCAATTTGAGGACGGCGAGTTCGTCGTGGCCGACGGCGGACTCCGCTGTCGTTGACATAGCCGACGCTTTGTCATCACCGGTCAAAAGCGTATCGAATGTGGAATGCGTAACAGAACTGCTATGGCGTTGTCGAGCGTTTATCGCGTCCGGTCAGTCGCCCGTTCCGGTCACCGGATCGCGCGCCCAGAACTTGCTTCCCTTCTTCAATTTCGGCACCCACGTATCGCTCGTCTTCGAGAGCAGCGCGACGCGCGAGGAGGGCACGCCCTTGCACTCGCTGAACTCTGGCAGGTACGATTTGACGGCGTCGGCGAACTCGAGAACCTCCTCGTGGTCGGGCATCGACGAGCGGTCCAGTCGCCCCTGGGAGTGGCCGACGTGCATGTACGCCTTGAGTTCGATAAAATCGGGGTCGGCCTGCTGGTAGAAGCCGGCGTACCAGTCGGGGTGGTGCATGTTCTCGCCCTTGACGAGCGTCGTCCGGAGGACCGTGCGAGTTTCGTCTTTGTCCCGAAGGACGGCCATCGTCTCGAGGAGGCGGTCCCAGGCGTCGTCGTCGACGGCTTTGACGACCTGATCGAAGGTGTGACGCTCGGGCGCGTCGACGCTAACGTACAGTTGCGTGGGATCGCACTCTCGAAGAACCTCGGGCCGGGTACCGTTCGAGACCAGGAAGGTGGTAATGTCCCGGTCGTGGAAGGCTTCGAGCAGTTCCGGCAGGTACGGATAGAGGGTGGGCTCGCCGTCGAGCGAGATGGCGACGTGGCGGGGTTCCATCGCTTCGTCGAAAACCTCGCGCGGCACCTCGTCGTTGCCGCCGAATCCGGACAGGAGCTTCTTCTGCAGTTTGATCGAGGCGTCGACGACGGCCTCGGGATCATCCCACTCGACCTCGTCCATCTCGTAGGCGTGACCCTGGTGGTCCCGCCAACAGAAGACGCAGCGCTCGTTGCACTTGACCACCGGCGTCATCTGGATGCAGCGGTGGGACTCGATACCGTAGTAGATGTTCTTGTAGCACCGACCGTCCCCGCGCAGGGCGTTCGCCGTCCAGCCGCAGGTCTGGGCGGCGGTGTGGTTCTCGCTGTGATAGTTCGGGCTCGAGACCTGTGCCGGTCCGCCGGCGGGGTCGCCGTCGTTCCCGTCTCGGTCCCGACCCTGGTCCGGATCGGCGTCGGCTCCCACCTCGACGCCGGCGTCGGCGGAATCGCTCATGTTGCAATCGCTTGGACAGGGGCCACCAAAAGACGTGTGGTGTCGTCCGTTACTTCGTCTGCGAATCGACGGATTCCTCCGAACTCGTCGCGGGCGCGTGTGGCAGCTGCCCCGGCTCCGCCGGTTCGTCGTCCTCGTTCGCGATTCCGCGTTCGAAGGTGTACAACACGATGCCGGTGTTTGCCGTCATGATCACGCCGGGCATGGGAGCCGGCGCGAACAGATACAGCCACACGCCGACGGCGAACGGTGCCGCCGCGATCACCCCCCAGAGCCGCGACCGCGGGACCTCGTTGCGAGCCGCATCCCGGGAGACGTACGCGAAGAGCGCGAGCGTCCCGACGACCCCACCGAGCGCGATCACCACCTCGGCTGCGTCCATACGTGAGCCTTCGACGGGACACGCAAAAGCGTTCTGCGTAGCGCCCGCCTGCGATCGCCGCCGTTACCGAACTCGTTCGAGCACTGAAAGGGTCCCGTCGGCGTGGGCCGCATCGAGCACCTCGTCGGCCGCCGCCCGCGCCTCATCGTCCGCGTTCGAAACCGCGAAGCTCCGGCCGACGACCTCGAACGTCGAGACGTCGTTGATCGAATCGCCGACCGCGACGCAGTCGGCAAGGTCGATACCGACGTGCTCGGCGATCACCTCGACGCCGTCGCCCTTGTTCGGCGCGGCATCCTTGACGTGGTAGGCGTACCCCGTATCGATCACCTCGAGTTCAGCGTCGGCGGCGAACGCTTCGAGCGGGTCGAGGGGTTGGTCGCGGCTGACGGCGATTTCGGTTTCGCGCCAGCGGTTGATCGTGTCGCCGTCGCCCCAGCCGAGGTCGTAGCCGGCGGCGCGATACTGTTCGGCGACGGTTTGGGGGGCGTCGCGGTCGGCGGTAAAGAACGCGTCCTCGCCGGTGTAGACGACGCCGCCGTTTTCGGCGACGACGAGTTCGGGAATGCCGATGAAGTGACAGAGCGCGATGGGGTAGGGAAAGGCCTTCCCGGTGGCGAGGATGACGGGGGCGTCCCACTCGCGGAGGGGATCGAAGATTCGGGGGTCGATGCCCCAGCCTTCGGGGCGCGTGAGGGTGCCGTCGATGTCTAAGACGAGCGGTGGCGGGGAGGGTGAAGACGGCGATGATGGTGATGATGAGGAAGATGCGGATGGCGATGGAGGCATACACGCAGATGGCAGCGCGGGGCCTAAAAACGTCGGGGCAAGCGGGGATAGCCGCCGGATTTCGAGGGCCCGAGGTCGATAGTGACGGAAAGCCGCAAACGAAACCTATAGCCCGGCCAGGAAACGAGATAAACGGACATGTCGTGGTATATCCTGTTCGTCGCTGGCGTATTCGAGATCGCGTGGGCGATCGGACTTCAGTACTCCGACGGATTCTCGAAGCCGCTTCCCACGGCGGGTACTGTCGTCGCACTCGCCATCAGTATGATACTCCTCGCACGGGCCGTGACGGATCTTCCGATCGGGACAGCATACGCGGTCTGGACGGGGATCGGAGCCGTCGGGACCGCCACGCTCGGGATCGTTCTCTTCGACGAACCGATGACGCTTGCCCGGGTTGGATTCATCAGCGTTATCGTCGTCGGAATCGTTGGCCTCCACCTCGTTTCCGGCGGTCACTGACCGGCGAAGAGATACGCGGTGGCCGTCGATCGGCGACCGCCGTTACTGCTGGGGGACTGGTCGGGGACCCTCGGTCGATCGGAACTCGTTGTTGTCAGCAAGAACGGACCGATTCGTTCGACTGAGTTCAATATATGCCGAAATATTGGATGTGACTCACAACATTCCCGGCAATCATATTCATCCAGACATTTTATCCGTTATACTATTCAAAATTGACTTGTCTGGCAATAAGAACTAAGAACGCTGCTCGGCGTTAGCAGCTATGGTGTGGAAGGGACGGCAACTGGTACCGTCAGTCATCAGACGAAAGTATGCGTTGAAGTTCGGCGTCGTCTTTCTCGTTCTCGGGCTCTTGATCGGCGGGCTCGGCTTTGCCGCGACGACGTTACTCACGGATAATGTGGAAGCATCCGCTCTCGAAGAGCGACAGAACGCGGCCTACCAGGAAGGGACGGCCATGGAAACCTGGCTCGAACAGAATCGAAACGTCGTTCAGGCCGCTTCCGACGCCCCGGTCGTCGACACGAACGATCCGGAGGCGATTCAATCCTATCTCGAAGAAACGTACTACGACATGCCTGAATCGCGGATGAACGGCCTCTACGTCAATACGACGACCGGCGAGGTCGTCACCGGCGTCGGCGGCGACGCCGATTCCGTAGAGACGCTTGCCTTCCCGGACGCCGACGAACTCGATTCGGATCTCTCGACGGATGGCGTCGCGCGAACAGATCCCTACTCGATGCCGGACCAACTCGGCCGCTCGGCCGATACGCATCCAGTGATTTCTTACTATATCGGCGTCAACGACGGCGAGCACGCGCTCGTCTTTACGTTCGGGCTAGCGGACCGATCGACCGGAATGATCTCCACGGCGGATTCGGATACCGTCATGACGATCCTCGACGAACAGGGCCGGATCGTCAACGACGACGCCTACATGGGCAATGACGACGGCGAGAACGCGACGTTCCTCACGACCTACGAGGACCAAAGCGGCGTTCTCGAAACGGTCCAGTCGGAGAGTCGCGGCGCACTCCGAGTCGACGAACCGCCGGGGGAAACGCTTCGGAGCGCTCCCTACAACTTCAACCCTGACGGCTACGTCGTCGGCTACTACACGACCGCCAGCGACTTGACCGTCCTCGTCCACACGACCGAAGCGGAGGCACTTGGCTTCGCCCACAGCGCGACCCAGTTCGGACTGTTGATCACCTTCGTCGGCGTCGCACTGATCGGCGTCGTCGGCGTCGTGCTCGGACGCACCACCGCTCGATCGCTCAGCGACCTGTCCGACCGCGCGGCCGCGATCAGGGACGGCGAGTTCGATACGACCGTCGAATCGGATCGCATCGACGAGATCGGCACCCTCTACGAGTCGATCGACGACATGCGCCTTTCGCTCGTTGATCAGATCGAGGAGTCCGATCAGGCCCGCGCACGGGCAGAACAGGCCCGCGAAGACTCGGAGCAAGCCAGAGCGCAGGCAGACACGGCGCGAAAAGAAGCCGAGGAAGCAAAAGAGCGCGCCGAACGCGCCCGTCGGGACGCCCAGGAGATGACCGACCACTTGGAACGAACGGCGACCGAGTACTGCGATGTCATGCGCGCCTGTGCCGGCGGCGACCTGACGCGGCGACTCGACCCCGATACCGAGAGCGACCCGATGGCCGAAATCGCCACGACGTTCAACGAGATGTTAGACGACATCGAGCGCACTGTCGCCACCGTCTCTGCGTTCGCCACCGACGTCTCCGACGCGAGCGACGACGTGCAAGCCCGCGCGGCCGAACTCGAGGCGACAAGTGAGACCGTCAGCGACTCCGTCCAGCAGATCACCGGCTACGCGGATCGACAGAACGACCGCATGGAAACCATCTCCGGCGAAGTGCAAGGCATCTCCGCGAACATCGAGGAGATCGCCGCCACCGCCGACAGCCTCGCAGAAACCTCCCAACACGCGGCCGAGCGCGCAAACGACGGCCGCGAGGCGGCGGGCGACGTGGTCGACGAAATGGAGGACATCGAACACCGAACCGAATCCACGCTCCGGGCGATTCGTGAACTCGACGACTCGATGGCTGAAATCGACGAGATTATCGATGTCATCACCGATATCGCGGACCAGACCAACATCCTCGCGCTCAACGCCTCGATCGAGGCGGCCCACGCCAACAACGGCGACGGCAACGGCGGCCGAAACGGTAACGGCAACGGGTTCGCCGTCGTCGCAAACGAAGTCAAACAACTCGCGGAGGAAACCAAAGACTCCGCCGCCGAGATCAACCAACTCATCGACACCGTTCAGTCCCAGACCACCGACACCGTCGCGGAGATGGAAGCCATGCGCGAACACGTCGCCGACGGCACCGAAACCGTCGAACAATCCGCTGCCGCTTTCAGCGAAATCGAAGCCGAAGTAACCGAGGCCGACCACGGCGTTCAGGAAATCAGCGACGCCACCGACGGCATCGCCAACTCGACGCAAGAACTCGTCACGATGGTCGACGACGTGACCGAGATCAGCACCGAAACGGCGAGCGAAGCCAGCGCCGTCGCCGGAGCCGTCGAAGAGCAAACTGCAGCGATTACGACGGTGAGTCAGAACGCCGACGCCCTCTCGGAGCAATCCGTGAGCCTCCAGGAATCGGTTGCAGCGTTCACGACCGATCGAGAAGCGACCCGCGCGGCGAACGCGGACGACCACGAAACGATCGACGCAACCGAAGCGACGGAACTGCAATACGTTGACGACGAACGCGAGATAGACGACGCGAGTTCAGCGCCGAAGGTGGATTCGGAGATCGACGGCAAAACTGACGCGGCGACCGCGCGTGATGGTGTCGAAGCGACGGGTGAGACCCCGCCCGCGATAGCGGACCCCGACGCGACATCCGACGATTCCGCTGACGAGGACGGGGTGGCGGACGACAAAGAGGAGACCGCTTCCGGCGACACCGCCGACGAAACTGGGACGGACCGCTGAGGTGAACTCCGGGTCAGTTCTGAACTCGGATCGACTGTCCGGGTCGTAGAGTCCGTTCGAAGGCCAGAACGTCAAAAGACAGCGGCGTGGCACGGCTTGTAATCGAGCAGAGCCGCGGAATCAAGCCCGTCGTTGGGTAGACACGGTGGCGTGACGCGCCTCTGGGTCACTCCTGACACGGTCGTTGTATTCTGTATCAAACTCTGACATTTCTATTGTATTCTGTAGCAGAGTACGATCAGGACAGCCTCGAAGACGACCGTCGTAGCAGACGGTCGTGAGGAGCGTGGCGCTGACAGCGGCAACTGGACGGGTCGCGGCTGTGGCGGTGGAGAAACGGCCGTCATCGGTATCGATGGCCGAAAAACGTCAGTTCGAAGGAGAGTTCCGGTCAGATGTAGCCTGCGTTCGGGAGGAGGCCGACCAGATAGAGCACGCCGATCACGAGCATGAACGCGGCGATGGCCATCGCCGGCGGGTCGACGTGCGTCCCGGAATGGGAGTAGAACACCCGCTGGGACAGTTCGCCGATGAGGGCGCTGATCGCGCCGAACGCGCCGGCGACGAGCAGCACGATCGGGTCACTCCCGACGGCCGACGCCGCGATTACCGCACCCGTCGATCCTAACAGCGTGATGTGGTGCGTGACGGGAATCTTCTCGACGCCGAGGTTGAGAAACAGCAGACTCATCGCCGAGATCCCATAGCCCATGAAGATACTCCCCGTCTCGAGCCAGATGAATCCGCCGAGGATACCGCCGACGAGGCCGATGGTGGTAACGCCGGACCACTTGTACTGGTGGGCCAGCCAGGGTTCGGTCGCCAGCCGGCTGGTCGTGGTCCCGCCGTCGGCCGCCATCCGCTTCTCCTCGCGCTCGAACGGCGACATGTCGAGGATATTCGAGCCGCCGACCTTGCCGACCAGTGGGTAGCCGAACGCGAGCCGTGCGAGGAAGGCCGTCGCCACGACCGAGAGCGCGATATTGTCGGTGGGGAAGCCGATTCCGTCCATCACCTGGGTGATGAGCATTCCGAGCGCGCCGAAGACCGCGCCGACCGCGAGGATGTCGGGTTTGGTTCCGAACGCGTACAGGATGTCCTTGCCGAAGTGGTAGTCCCAGCCGGCGGGTTTCATCTCGGGGTACTTCCGGCCCGCGTAGGCCGTCGCAGCGACGCCGCCGGCGAAGGCGATGTGGGGGCCGGTGACCGCACCAAAGCCGATCACGTCGGTGATCCCGGTCGCGATATCGCCGGCCGCGATTCCCTCGAGACCGCCGACTTCCCCTTCGAGGGTGGCGATCCCCTCACCGAGGAAGACGACGAAGCCCGTGAAGACGAACGAGGGCAGCGCGCCGAGTGCCGCGCCGAACGCGCCGCCGGCGAGGGCGGCGATCAGCAGGACGACGAACGCCTCGAGTTCCATGCCGACGACCGGGAGCTGGAGCACCGTCCCGTACATGGATTACTCCTCACCGTCCCGAGCCCAGTCGCGCGAGCGTTCGACTGCGTCGAGCCAGCGATTGTATCGCGCATCCGCCGTTTCGGTGTCCATGGTCGTCTCGAAGGTTCGATCGACCTGCCAGTTGTCGCGCAGGCTGTCGGTGTCGTCCCAGTAGTCGACGGCGAGGCCGGCCGCGTAGGCCGAGCCAAGGGCCGTCGTTTCGTCGACGACCGGGCGGACGATTTCCGAGCCGATGATGTCGGACTGGAGCTGGCAGAGGTAGTTGTTCTTGACCGCGCCGCCGTCGACTTTGAGACTCGTCATCTCGATGCCCGAGTCGGCCTCCATGGCCTCCGCGACGTCGCGGGTCTGGTAGGCGATCGATTCGAGCGTCGCGCGGACGACGTGTTCCTTGCGGGTGCCGCGGGTCATCCCGACGATGGTCCCGCGTGCGCGTTGGTCCCAGTGAGGCGCACCGAGGCCCGTAAAGGCCGGGACGACGTAGACGCCGTCCGTCGAGTCGACGCTGCGGGCGAGTTCGGCCGTCTCGGAGGGATCGTCGATCAGCGACAGATCTTCGAGCCACTCGATGGCCGCGCCGGTGACGAAGATAGAGCCTTCCAGTGCGTACTGGACGGGTTCGCCGGAGCGCTGGAATCCGATCGTGGTCAGGAGACCCTGGTCGGAGGCGACGGCCTCGTTGCCGGTGTTCATCAGGAAGAACGAGCCCGTCCCGTAGGTGTTCTTGGCGTCGCCGGCGTCGAAACAGGTCTGCCCGAACAGGGCCGCCTGCTGGTCGCCGAGTGCGCCCGCGATGGGAATCTCGGCTTCGAGGAAGCCCTCGGGATCGGTGGTCCCGTAGGTTTCGTCGTCACTGGAGGGACGGACCTCGGGCAGCATCGCTTCGGGGATCGAGAACTCTTCTAAGAGGTCGTCGTCCCACTCGAGGTCGTGGATGTTGTACAACATCGTCCGCGAGGCGTTCGTGACCTCGGTAATGTGATTGCCGGTGAGGTTGTAGATCAGCCAGCTATCGATGGTACCAAAGAGCACGTCGCCCGCTTGCGCGCGGTCGCGGATGTCTGCAGGGCGCGCGCGCTCCATCTTGATCGGATCGGCCTCGTCGAGGAGCCACTCGGCTTTGGTCGCTGAGAAGTAGGCGTCCGGCTCGAGGCCGGTCTTCTCGCGGATGGTTTCGACCGCACCGTTCTCCTCGAGTTCTTCGACGCGTTCGGTGGTGCGACGGTCCTGCCAGACGATGGCGTTGTGAACGGGCCGGCCGGAGTCGGCGTCCCAGAGCACGGTGGTTTCGCGCTGGTTGGTGACGCCGATGGCCTCTAACTGTTCGGGCGCGATGCCCGCCTGGCCGAGCGCCTGCGTAATGACGGTTTTCGTGTTTTCCCAGATCTCGATCGGGTCGTGTTCGACCCAGCCGGGTTCCGGATAGATCTGTTCGTGCGTTTCGTATGCATTTGCGACGACCTGGCCACCGTGATCGAAGACGATAAAGCGGGTCCCGGTCGTTCCCTGGTCGACTGCGCCGACGTACGTAGTATCTGTCACTGTAGTCACCCCGATGTTTCACGCGCCGAGTTTACTGTCGGTCACGCGTTACTGGTAAACAGTCTCGACGATCATTATAAATGTTACCGAATTCGCGGTCGGACGATTATCAGAAAGACAGAGCGAATAGTCGTGGATTGAGATAATACCGATTGAGATGACGTTTCAACTGCCATAAGACCATATAAGCGACTGTGATTCATAATAGATGTCAACAACCCACACGGACACTGTTTCTTATGGGTGGTCGGTTAGCGTCGATAAAATAAAGGTCGCGGCGACCGAGGTACTCGAACGAAGGGATGGCACACGATACGACGGTCCTCGTCCTCGGGGGTGGCTCGACCGGTTGTGGTATCGCCCGCGATCTGGCGATACGCGGCGTCGACGTGACTCTCGTCGAACGAGGCAATCTGACCGGCGGAACGACCGGCCGCATGCACGGACTCTTGCACAGCGGCGGGCGCTACGCTGTCTCCGATCAGGCGAGCGCGACGGAGTGTATCGAAGAGAACGAAATACTCCGGGATATCGCGAGCCACTGCGTCGAAGAGACCGGCGGCCTGTTCGTCCAGCGACCCGAGGATTCGGACGAGTACTTCCGGGAGAAACTCGCGGGCTGTCGCGACTGCGGAATCCCCGCGACGGTCCTCTCGGGGCGCGAAGCCCGCGAGATCGAACCGTACCTCGCCGAGGACGTGGCGCGCGCAATTCAGGTACCCGACGGCGCGGTCGATCCGTTCCGCCTCTGCGTCGCGAACGCCCTCGACGCCGAGCGCCACGGCGCGCGCGTCGAAACCCACGCCGAAGTCATCGACCTCCTGCGCGAGGGCGACGACATCTACGGCGTCGAGGTCCGCCACGACTCCGGACCGGGCAAACGAACGCACGCGACGCCCGGCACGACCGAGGAAATCACCGCCGAGTACGTCGTCAACGCGACGGGCGCGTGGGCCGGCCGGATCGGCGCGATGGCTGACCTCGATGTCGCGGTCCGGCCCTCCAAGGGCGTCATGACCATCATGAACGTCCGCCAGGTCGACACCGTCATCAACCGCTGCCGGCCGAAAGGCGACGCCGACATCATCGTCCCCCACGAGACGACCGCCATTCTCGGCACGACCGACGAGGAGGTCGACGACCCCGACGACTACCCCGAAGAACAGTGGGAAGTCGATCAGATGATCGACACCCTCGCCGAACTCGTGCCCATCATCGAGGACGCCCGGACGATCCGCTCGTTCTGGGGCGTCCGCCCGCTGTATGAACCGCCCGGAACCGGCACCCAGGACCCGACCGACATCACGCGGGACTTCTTCCTGCTCGATCATGCCGAGCGCGACGGCGTGGGCGGCATGTCGAGCATCGTCGGCGGCAAGTTCACCACCTACCGCGCGATGGCCGAGGAAATCGCCGATCACGTCTGCGCGAAACTCGGCGTCGACGCCCGGTGTGTCACCGCCGAGGAACCGCTGCCTGGCAGCAAAGACATCGCGGTGCTCGAGGAGGGCATGGACTCGTTCGGCCTGCGCTCGCCGATCGCCCGCCGGAGCAAACAGCGCCTCGGCAGTCGCGCGCCGGACGTACTCGAACCGGCCGAGGACGAGGCCAACCCCGTCATCTGCCAGTGCGAGGGCGTCACGCGCGCTGAGATTCAGGACGCGGTCGAGCAGTCCGGCTCCGACCTGAACGCGGTCCGCATCCGAACCCGCGCCTCCATGGGCAACTGCCAGGGCGGCTTTTGCTGTCAGAACATGGCGAACGAACTCCACCCGCGGTACGACGAGCAGACGGTCCGCGACGCGCTCGATGAACTCTTTCAGGAGCGCTGGAAGGGCCAACGCCACGCGCTGTGGGGCGAACAGCTCTCGCAGGCAATGTTGAACTACGCGCTCCACGCGACGACGATGAATCGAGACAACGATCCCGCAAACGCACCGGCACAGGTCGACTACGCGCAGTTCGACGGGGGCGCGTAAATGGCGATCACCGACGACGTGCTGGTGATCGGCGGCGGACTCGCGGGCGCGACGGCCGCGCTTGCAGCCACCGAGACAGCACCCGACGCCCGCGTTCGCCTCGTCACGGCCAAACAAAGCACGCTCCGACACGCGAGCGGATTGATCGACGTGCTCGGCTATGCGCCGGGCAGCGAGGATCACGGACACGAACAGGGACAAAAACAGAAACCCATCGTCGACCCCTTCGCCGAACTCGATACCCTCCCCACCGGCCATCCCTACGAACGCGTCGGCGGCGAGGCCGTCCGCGACGCCCTCGAGTTCTTCGACGACATTGCCGGCGATGCCTACGCCGGCGGGCACACCGACAAAAACGCGCTCGTCCCGACCCACGGCGGCACGGTCAAACCGACCGCGCGCTATCCGGCCGCGACGGCCGACGGACTGGCAAGCGACGACCGCGACGCGCTCCTCGTCGGCTTCGAGACGCTGCCCGACTTCGAGGCACCCCTTGCGGCAGCGCACCTGGAAGCCGCGGGCGCACCCTTCGACGCGCGCGGGGTGACGCTCTCGTTCCCCGGCATCGTTCGCGACGACGCCAAGGTGACGCGGTACGCACACCTCCTGGATCGGAACGAGCGAGTCGCGTCGGAGGCAGGTGCGGGCGAAATCGGCGCGCGCGAGGCACTCGCCGCAGCCGTCGAGCCCCATCTCGAGGACGAACCGCGCGTCGGGTTCCCCGCAATTGTGGGCGACGACCGGCCAGCCGCGGTTCGAGAATCGCTTGCTGACGCGCTCGGCGTCGATATTTTCGAAGTCCCCATGGGACCGCCGAGCCTCCCCGGCCTTCGACTGGAGGATCTGCTGTACGCTGCACTCGAGAATGCGGGCGTCCGCGTGACCTCGGGCGTGCCGGTCGTCGACTACGAGACAGCGGACGGTGCGATCGATCACGTCATCGTCGACCGCAACGGGGCCGAAATCCCCCACGAGGCCGCCCAGTACGTTCTCGCGACGGGCGGCCTGGTCGGGAAGGGAATCGAATCCGGTCGCGAGCGAGTATCCGAACCGCTCTTCGACTGTCACGTCCCCCATGCAAGCGACCGCTACGACTGGTTCGTCGACGACGTCTTCGGCGAACAACCCTACGCGCGCTTCGGCCTAGCCCCCGATCGCGAACTCCGGCCGCTCGATGCGAACGACGACCCCGAGTTCAGGAATCTGCGCGCGGCGGGTGCCGTGTTGGGCGGCTACGACTACGCGGCCGAAAAATCCGGTGCCGGCGTCTCGCTGGCGACGGGCTACGTCGCCGGGACGCGCGCGGGGGAGGAGAGCGAATGAGAATGAAAGTGATCGTGACAAGCGTCTCGACCGGTGTCGGGACGACCCAGCACACGAGTACGAGTTCAACGGGAGACCGCGGCGATGCTAATTCAGTGAGCTACCGCTATGAGTGAAGCAGAGCAACCGATCGACGACGGGGTACCGAGCGACCAATCGAGCGCCGACGCGGACGACGACGAGTTCGAGCCAGTCCAGGTCTTTCCCGAATCCGAGGAGATGGACCTCCGGCCGGGTGCGGACAACTGTTATAAGTGCTCGACCTGCGACACGAACTGTCCCGTCGCCGAAGTCGACGACGAGTTCCCCGGCCCGAAGTTCCAGGGGCCGGAACAGTGGCGGCTCAAGCGCCAGGACGACCACGACATCGACGAGTCGGTGATGAAGTGCTCGAACTGCATGCGCTGTGACAGTTCCTGTCCCTCGGACGTGCCGCTGTCGCAGATGCACAACACCGCCCGGGGCGAGTACGTCGAGGAGAACATGAGCAAGTTCTCCCGCGAGTACATCCGCAACCGAATGCTCGCGAACTATAGGCGACTCGCCCCGCTAGCGTCGATGTTCCCCCGCACGGCGAACTTCGTGATGGGGCTCTCGGTCACGAAGTGGCTCGGCGAGAAAACGCTCGGCGTCACGAGCGAACGCGACTTCCCCGAGTTCGCGACGGAGACGTTCCGAGAGTGGTGGACAAAGCGAGGTGGCGCGCACGTAGAAAGCGAAGACAAGCGCATCGCGTACTTCCACGGCTGCTACTCGAACTACAACACGCCGGAAGTCGCAAAGGCGCTCGTGCGCGTCTACGAACACTTCGGCTACGAGATCATGGTTCCCAACCAGTCCTGTTCGGGCACCCCGATGTTCGCAAACGGCATGCTCGACGACGCCCGCCGCGCCGCCGAAACCAACGTCCGCGAACTCGCGGCGGCCATCGAGGACGGCGCTGACATCATCGCCTCGTGTAGCTCCTGCTCGATGTCCATCCGCCAGGAGTACCCCGAACTGTTCGACTTCGAGGACACCGACACCGTCGCCGAACACACCTGGGACGCCGTCGAGTACCTGCGCGTCCACGAGGATCTAGAAGCCGAACTCGAAGGCACCTCGGTCGGCGACGAGTTCGACGACTTCGCGTATCACGCACCGTGTCATTCACGTAACCAGGGGCTCGATGGACAGACGATCGAAGTGATGGACGCGATTGATGGTATCGAAGCGCACGATGTTGGGGACTCCTGTTCCGGAATCTCCGGGACCTACGGCTGGAAGGAAGAGAACTACGAGACGTCGATGAAGATCGGCGAAGACATGTTCGAGCACATGGCGGCCGCCGAGGCCGAAACCGGGCTGACGGAGTGTCCGACCTGCTCGATGCAGATGGAACACGGGACCGGCTACGAGATCAGACACACGCTCGAAGTACTTGAGGCGGCGCTCGTCGGGAGCTCCGCGCAGTCAGCACCAGCAACGGAGCCGAACTGATGAACTTACAAGAGCGCATCGCTCGCCGACGATCAGCACGCCAGGATCGCTCGATCATCGTCGATCGCGACCCCCTGAGCCCCGTCGTTCATCGGCAAGAGCCGGTCGGTCGGGGCCCCGTTCTCGAGCAGTTACTCGACACCCTCGAACCGGCTTTCGACGGCGAACTCCCCTCGCCGGTCGCAGTCGTCGGGCCGGCCGGCGCCGGCACGTCGGCGATCATCACCGCGCTCTTCGATGCGCTCAACGACCGCCTCGGCGAATCGAGCCGCTCGATCGCCACCACCACGCGCGCCGGGAGTACCGGTCCCGTCACCTGGTTCGTCTACGTCGACGGCCGCCGCGTCGAAAGCGCCTTCGCGTTCTACCAGGCCGTCCTCTCGGTCATCTCCGCCGAACCCGTCCCCGAGAGCGGTATCGGAACCGACGACCTCGGGGAGCGTCTGACCTCCCAACTCACACGCCACGACCGGCGCGCCGTCGTCGCCATCGACCACCACGACGAACCCGAAACCCTGTGCTACGACCGCGTCCGCGAACTGCTCGCCCCCGTCAACGATAGCGTCTCGACCATCGCCGTCGGACAGACCGAACCCGACAACTGGGACGCCGACGCCGGTTCCACCATCACCATCCCCGCCTATCGCCACCACGAACTCGTCGACGTCATCACCGACCGCGCCTCAACCGGCCTCGCCCCGGGCGTCCTCGATCACGAATCCGTTCGTGAACTCGCCGTTTGGGCCGACGGCAACGCCCACGACGCACTCGCCGCCCTATTCAGTGCTGCAGTCCTTGCCAGTAGCACGGACGCAGACCACATCGAATCCGGTCATCTCGAGCAGGCACAGACAGCCGTCCCCTCCCACGGCGTCCACGTCGACCGTACCCTCGCACTCTCCGAAACCCGCCAACAGGTCCTCGCCCACCTTGTTGATGTCGACCGCGACGGCCGCCCCATCCGCGAAATCGCGGGTGATATCGCCGATCGATCGACGCTCACCGACGGCACCGTCAAACGCTTCCTCTACGAACTCGCCGACCGCGGCGTCATCGAACGCGTCCCCCTCCCAACGACCGGCAGCGGTCGCCGCCCGAGTTCAGTCGAACCGCGATTTCCAACGCTCGTGTTTCGAACGCTCAGTTCGGCTTCGACTACCGACGACCTAGACGAAAACCCGGACACAAACACAGACGGAGTGACCGAAGAGAACTCGTAGAACGGAAAAGAGAGCCAGCGACTCGTAGCGAGGTATTCGAATCGAGTTCCCCGTTCCGAGGGAGACAACTGATGGCAGATACCAGATATCCGACAGTGCCCTTTTTTGGCGATGGCCATGAATGTGATTTATACTCGAGGTAGATATGACGATCGAGTTCACGGAAGTAACTACCCCACCGGGGCTGGAAATTCACGATTCGATCGAACAGCGCCATCTCCAGATCGAAACACCAGAGCCAGTATCGATCGAATCGCCGGTTTCCCATACGATTGCAGCCACAGCCCTTGCCTCGGCGTCGAATGCAAATACAGATTCAACTGCAGACCATCACTCATTATCAGCTGATGAATTGGCAGATTTCCATTTCCCAGTCAATAAGACCTGTACAATTAAAACCGATGAGCTTCGGTTCGATCAGTTGCTCTCAGTAACACTTCATGACGGTGCTGGGCAGACGGAGAAGAGTTTCGATGCCGGAGAACGGGATTACTTAGAAGATCGACCACAATACATTGGTCTTAGCGGCCCAATTAAACTCTACTGCCGCATCGAATCCCCCGGAACGATCGACGTTGGACTGACTGCTGTCCGCATCAATCTCGAGCGTGTCACGGAAATCGAACTTGGGGCTAGATCATTACATGACAGACCCGCCGGCACGATTACAACACCGCCCGATCTTGACTCGATGGCAACAGCCATCTCCGTCCTCTCGTCGGCACTCAAAACTACCTCGCCGGAACGAACGTGGCCGACGCTCCGCGGACATCCGCCGCTCATCGAATTGGGAGACTCCCTCGAGATCCCAGATTCTGTCCCGAAATCGACACTTCGTGATGATCTAAACAGTACTCCCTGGGATAAATTAAATATTAGTAATAACTATTTGGAGTCAACAGATGAAAAAGAGGTGGAAAAAACAGAGAACAATGATACGATTGATCCATCCAGCGTATTCAAGAATTCCGAGACAATCGAAACACCCATAACTATTACAACACCGCCAACCTATCTTTCTCTCTTTCAAGCCGCACCGCTCGCGTTTTTCCTCGGTGCGACGGTCCAACCGGCGACGAGAACTGATTCTCCACCAACGCTCTACACGCCACAGTTTAAGTATCCGCTTCCGGCAGACGAAACGTTTGGCGACGAAATCGCTGCACTCCTCAAACGATTCTTCTTCCTTGAATGTCTCACCAGGACCGAAGGCATCTTCCAGTACGATCTCCTCGAGCGCTCCTTTCTGGAGGACGATCTTCCGTTCGACCTTACATCGACATACGAGAAATCGCTCTCAGAACGACTTGAGTGCTATCTCGAACCACCAGCCGATCTTATTGAGGAATACTCCCCACGGTGGCCACTCACCGCCCATGTACCACCGGAGCCGGAAAGCATCGAACTACTCCCGTTCATTGTCAACGAACTCGGAATCGTTCGTCCGTCTCGTGGTCGAACACCCGAAACAGTCCCCACACAACCACCGGCGAATACCCGTTTCGTTCGGTCGGCGAGCGAATCCGATGCGCGACGACCATCGTCATCCTCCCCATCTTCCTCATCACTACCAGACAAATCAGCCTTTGTCGTTCCGACTGTCACCGACGAATCGATCGAACACGCCTGGTTCGGTAACAATGTCCCCCAGAATGCCTCTAAGGCGACTATCGAAGCATATCAAAACCAATTGGATCGGGACGCTCGAAACGACTCCATCGAGATTTTGCTCGTCTGCAACGACGCCCGCATGCTCGACGAACACGATTTGCTCGATGCGACCTACGGCACTCGCGACGAACTCCCGTTCGAGATCCACTCCGAGTTCGGCGTCGACACGGCGAAACTCGCCGACCTCTTGACCGACGGCGGGTACGACTTCGTCCATTATATCGGGCATGCGACCGAGGACGGACTGCGGTGTCCCGACGGCGACCTCGACGTTCGAACGCTCGAGTCGGTCGACGTGGGTGTGTTCTTCTTGAACGCCTGCCAGTCATATCACCAGGCGCTTGCGCTGACCCGCCGCGGTGCGTTCGGCGGTGTAAGCACGTATAGCGACGTTGCAAACGAGGATGCAATCACCGCAGGTGAAACGATGGCGCGCCTGCTCAACCGCGGCTTCCCGCTCCGTGGCGCACTCGAAATCGCTCGGCAGAATACGGGGTTAGGTGACCAGTATCTCATCGTCGGTGACGGTTCGGCAGATATCGCCCAGTCCGAAGGAGGGGCTCCCTCAATTATAACACTCAAACAATCAAAATCAGACGCCATTTGTTTCTCTATTCAATCCTATTCAACAAAAGAATTTAAATTAGGAACAGCAACTGAGTCGAATCTCCCCTGTGTTGAAGACCGACATCTCAGTCCAGGACAAACGCCATTTGCAACAGCTAATCGACAGGATGTTCAAGAATACCTATCTTGGAATGAGCTGCCTATTAAACTCGATGACGACCTCCTTTGGAATGATGGGATCACTAGATTCGATCTGCTCTAAGCTACCTATACAAAAAACAGCTACTAGTTAATTATATTGTTTGAAACCCTCTTATGGTCCTACCTGTGAGTTCGTTCCTGCAATTACCGTTCCCGCCTGGCTGAGGAGGAGGAACAGCGTAAATACTGCGCCAATCATTCGTGGGTGCTTTGCGAGATATTCCTTCATGGTATCTGTCATTGACATCTCATATGTAGATATGTAACCAATGGTAATAAAATTATCTTATTATTACATACTTATGCATTTAATGAAGTAGTGCATGATGAGATGACGATATAGGAGACTGATACCGTCATTTTGGAGCGATGTGGAGAAATATTTATCAAACCACATACAATACAATGTGGGTAGAATTGTCGTCTCTTCGTTGTACTTATTGAACCACCCAACAAACTGTTAATTTCATTTTTTAAATTGGAACGTCTAAATAGGGACGATAATTATTATGGCTGTATCTTTGTCTATCTCTACCCACGATAAGAAAGGATAGATGTTCGGTGAGCTAAAAAGATCCTCGCTACTTTCGATTTTCCGCTTTGAGCACTAATCCATCGGTTTAGCGCTCACTGCGGCAGTCGTCTCGGTATCGTTGTCCGATGAACCGTCGCCGGTACTTTCGTCATCGGTGGAATCGCCTTCCTCACCGGTCTCGTTTCCGGTCCCGGCGTCGCTTTCGTTACCCGCGTCCGTCTCGTTTCCGTCAGCACCGTCGTCGAACTCGACTTCTTCGAACTCGGTCGTGATCGTGTCGCCGTCGATGACCGCCGTCTCCGGAACGGCCGTGGTCGCTTCGTACGCGCTCGTCTCGTTGCCGTCGGACGTTACGAGCGAGAGCGTGTAATTCTCGTCAAGTGCCTCGACATCGCTGTTCGTGTACCCGTCGTCAACACCGAGTTCATCGTTCGTCGCGTACGGGACGGTCAGTTCGAACGAGCCGCTCTCGTCGACGGTTCCGCGCTGGGTGTAGTTGAACGTGGTGCCGGTGTTGGTCTCGAGTTCGAGCGTCGCGGTCACGACATCGCCCGCTTCGACGGCGTCTGCGCCGACGGTACCGGTGAGCGTTGCGCCTTCGACACGCTCGTAGGTTTTAACGGATGCCGTCTGGCGCTGCCCGATGAGTTCGTACTCCAGGTTCGGCCTCTGTTGGATAACGCTGAGTTCGACCTGCGTCTGCCGACTGTTCAACTGCTGGTTGATCCGGACCTGTGGCGTTCCGTCGTCGCTCATGAGCACCTGATCGGTGTTCGTGTTGATGATCGCGTAACTGATGAACGCGGATTGGTCGTCCGCGTCTTCGTGGACGAGCCGGTAGTGGTCCATTCCGACGGCGTTGTTGAAGTACAGCGACGAGGTCATCGTATCGTCGTAGGGCAGATCTCCGAACCGTTCGGAAACCTCATCTCGATCGATTTGTTCGTTCGCACCGAGATCATCCGGCGTGATGTAGTGGGAGTAGTCGGGCCCGGACCAGGCGGAAATCGCGGAGAACTTTCCAGCGGCCATCCCGTCGTCGATCATGATGTACCGGATTTCCTCGTTGGTCTCGTCTGCGTCGGCGACGATCTGTTCGAGTTCCTCGTTGGACTGGTTACTGACGGATGCACCGGCTGCAATCGCGTCCAGAACCAGCTCGCCGCGCGTTTCGGATTCTGCGGTCAGGAACGCGGCCGAGGACTCGGCGTTTTGCTGGAACGGGTTCGAGTGGGGGATCCGTTCGGCCTGTGTGGTGATCAGGTGGCCGTAGTCCCACCAGGACAGGACGCCATACGATCCGACGGGATAGTCGTAATCACCGTCTCCGGGCGAGTAGCTGCCGTAGTAATCGAGTTCACTGGCGTTGTCCGCGCCGCCCCAGTTGCCGGGGGCCGGCGTGTTTTCGGCGAGCCACTCGTTCGAACTCTCCCAGGTCTGGGCATCGCCGTGTGGCTGTACTCCCTCGGCCTGTTGCCACGCGGTCGACCCTTGTGCCATCGGCGGAAGCAACGGCGCAAACAGCAACAGGACGATCATGACGAGGACGATGACCTGATAGGTCTCGACCTGACGCAGCGAGTCGATGCTGCCCCGAACATCGAAATTGAATAGACGAGCGATATCGGCCACGAAGACAGCGTTCACAACGACGACAGCGAGCGTGAGGTAGTACGAGAAGCGAATCTGGGTCGCCGCCATACTGATCAGGAACAGCGACCAGACGACGATCAGCGTATACTCCGCGCGGAACTTGCGGCCGAGGAACGGCCGCGCGATCAGCAAGGCGAGACCGACGAGCATCGTGTAGAACGCCGCGCCGAACTCGTCTCCGACGAACTGGGTGAAGTTATCCGGCGGTTGGGCCTCTTGAATCGTCAGGTCGGTCGCCGTTCCACCGAACGGAATCGCACGACGAGCCGCGTTGGAGACGATATTGTCGAACAGATCCGGCAGCGCCAGCCACATCACAGCGAAGGTAAGGGCGATGAGAGCCCCAATCGCGGCCGGGTAATAACGGCGGTCGATGTCGGTGCTGTTCCACTGCCGAGCGAACCAGGCCATGAAGAGACAGCCCCCAGCGACGAGTGCTGCACTCAGGGGCTGCAAGAGCCCAAAGCTCGTCGCGCTCGTACTGAACTGCTCTATCAACAGTGCCGTGATGATTGCGGTGAGACCGAGACTCACGGCGCCGACGAACGCGACGTGGTCCGGCGAGATGTTCCGAACGTAGTCCAGACAGAGCTGGATCGTAAAGAAGATCGCGAGAATGCCGACGAGGACGACACCGGACGGCCAGACCCAGATATACAGCGAAAGAGNCCTCCCTCGCGCCATCAGAGATGTGTATAAGAGACAGGCGCCAGGATTGCGATCGCCATGAACAGGACTTCCCCGATGTGGTGGTCGAGTTGTCCGACCGTCGACCGCGAGAGGAACTGGCCCGGGATGAGCGCGAGGAGGACAATCGACGTGATGCCACCGAGTGTGCCGCCGAGCCGGCGGCCGATGTAGAACACCGGAATCGCGATGAGCCCGGCCATCACCGGAACCGCGAGCAGAGAGACCGTGTACAGCGTCTCCGGCGACGGGTCGCCAAGGCCAACGATCATCGCCACGGTGACGATCAGTTGATCGAACAACGTCCCGAACTGCCCGACGTAGCGGCCGGTCGGAAACCCGGTCCAGACATCGAACGGCATCGTATTCGGGAAGTTCTCCGTCGTCCACTGGATCGTTCGCCAGTGATACCACGAGTCAACTCCAGCGAGGGCGGGCGTCCCGTCCTCGGTGATGAATTCACCGTAGGCCTGGGTGCGTACCCAGATCATGAACAGTATCACGGCCCCGAGGACGGGCACGTGATACCATTTGGACCACGTCTCAAGGACGGATGAGTCCGTCTCGTCCTCGACGTGTTCAGTGTTGGTACTCATTAGGTTCCACCAGACCCAAACAAAGAATAAGTCTTGTTATATACTTGTCTCCGATCGATCGATTCGCCCACCCGTCAGTTGGCTTTGATACGGACTGCTGTCCGCCAGTTCCGGCGCAACCGGAGGACGGTCGCGGTTGGTCGGGAAATCGGTACAGCAGTCCGTCTGAATCCACAGGAGAAACTGCAACGCAGCAACATCCACGATTCGACCACGACGACCACGTCCGAACTCTCCAGACCAAGAGAAGGAAAAGGCTTATTCGCTATTCAGGGCAATTCTGTGGACAATGAAGGTTTCCGTCGTCATCTGCACGTACGCGATGGAACGTTACGACGTCTTCTCCGAGTGCGTCGACAGCGTTCTCGAACAAACGTACGACCCCCTCGAAATCGTCATCGTCGTCGACGGAAACGACGCCGTCTTCGACCGCGTCGTCGACGAATACGGAACCCACGACGACATCGTCCTCCACTGTAACGACGACAACCAGGGTATCTCCTACAGTCGCACCCGCGGCGCTGAACTCGCGACCGGCGAGGTCGTCGCATTCATCGACGACGACGCCGTCGCCGAACCCGACTGGATCGAAGAACTCGCCCGCGTCTACGAGGAAACCGATGCCATCGCCGTCGGCGGCCACGCAAAACCCGACTGGGTAACCGAGAAACCCGAGTTCTTCCCCGAAGAGTTCTACTGGCTCGTCGGCTGTGACGAGCGCGGCATGGGCGAGCACATGGAGGAACTGCGAAACACCTACGGCTCGAACATCTCCTACCGGCGAGACGTCTTCCTGAACGTCGGCGGCTACGACGAAAACACCGGCCGGAAGGGCGACCGGCACATCCAGGCCCACGAAGCGCCGGTCTGCATCCGCATGGCCAACGCGTACGGCAAGGGCGTCATCTACAACACCGATGCCGTCGTCAACCACAAACTGTTCGACTACCGGGGAGACTTTCGCTGGCTGGTGTTTCGGTCGTTCTGGCAAGGCTACTCCAAGCGCATCATGGACCTGCTGTTACCCGAAGCCGCAGGGGACAAAAACGACTATCTGAAACAGCTCATGCTTGAGTTCGTCCCCTCACGGCTCCGGGAATTGGGGCGCGAGCCGACGGCCCCGAAGGGCAAGCAACTCGCGACGATTTTCGTGTTCACGGCGGCGGTCGGCTTCGGCTACCTCTACGGCCTCTTGCACTCGGCGGATGAACTCGTGGGCGCAGACGGCACATAGATCCGGCCGACCGGAGGCTTCTTTTGTACGCTTACGGGCGTGGTTCGAGTTCAGGCGGCCCGGCGCTGTCGCCGGCACCGCCTTTATCTCGCGCGTCCCCGCCGCGGAGTGACGCCAGGTATTCGTGATAGTACCCGAGTCCGCGGACGCCGGTGAGGGTATGTGAAAGTGCACTAAACGCGAGCCGGTCTCGCAGGGGCAAGGCCGGGTCCGGCGACTTGATCCCCGACGGGCGCGGCGGCACGCCGGGCGTTCCGTACCGCGCCGGATAATAGCGCTGTAGTTGACACAGCCCGCGGCCGACGCGACGATCCTTCGAGATCAGCGCGCGAAGCGAGTTCCGGGTGGGATGGAACATCGTCACGTCCGCGGCGGCGTGCATCTCGTAGCCGGCCTCGTGGACGCGATTGCCGAACTCCTTGTCGCCGCCGGAGACGAGTCGATGATCGAACAGTCCCACGTCCTCGAAGACCTCACGCCGAACGAACAGGCAACACGTCGGAACGAACTGCTGATGTTCGAGGTACTGCCCGATAGGAAAGCCGGTGTGGTGATCGTATCGAGCCGCGAGCGTCGGATTTTCGGGTAGCGTGAGGTCGACAGAACAGCCCATGTAGTCCGCACCGGTAGATCTGAACTCCGCAAGCGCCGACTCGAGCCAGTTTTCGGGGACCGTCATATCCGCGTCGACGAAAGCGAGGATGTCGCTGTCGGTAGCACGAACGCCGGTATTCCGGGCCGCGTAGGAGGACTGGATCTCCGCCTCGGTCCTGTGACGGATCGACTCCCCGTCGGCATAGGAGTCGATCGTCGCCGGCGTCCGATCCGTCGAGCCGTTGTCGACGACGACCGCCGTCGCGTCGGTCGCCGCGAGCTGCGGGCGAAGCGATTCGAGCGTCGCCCGAACGCCCTCGGGATCGTTGTAGACGGGGACGATTATCGAAACCATCCTAGGAACGCCCCCGAGCGAGCGCGACGGTTTCACGGAGTGAACTCGTCGTCTGAATCAGCTTGAGTCCGTACTCGAGGACGTAGTAGCTAAGCATTTCGGGGGCGGACACGGATGTCCCCGAATACCGTCGGTAGAGACGCAGCGGACTCGGCGGCAGGAATCGAACCGGATGCAAGGGATGAACGTAGTCGCTGAACGCCGGATGATAGTGTCGCAGTTGCGCTCGGCCACGACCGATTCGGCGTGCCTTCGACCGAAGCGCCGCAAACGAGTCGCGGGCCGGATGAGAGACGGTTATCGAACCCGCGTACCCCTGTTTGAAACCAGCCTGGTGGACCCGCTGGCCGAACTCTTTGTCCCCGCCGGAGACGAGTTGGTCGTCGAAGGGACCGATTTCGTCGAAAACCGCGCGACGAACGGCGAGTGCACAGGTTGGCGCAAAGTGCTTTCGCTCGAGATACGTCTCGACGGGAAACGAGAGCGCCCGTTCGTATCGTTCCCAGAGCGATGCCGAGTCCGAATTGGGGACGATTTCGACGTTACACCCGAGATAGTCACAGTCGCGGGACTCCAGTGCGGAGACCATCTCGCTGATCCAGGTCTCTTCGACCCAGATATCCGCATCGATGAAGAGCAGAATCTCACCGGATGCGCGATCAATACCCGTATTCCGGGCGGCATAGGAACTCTGGACGGCAGTTTCCACAGCGGGCACCACGCGGTCCGGATAGGCTGACTCCCATCGGCGTATTACGTCCGGTGTCCTGTCCGTTGAATTATTGTCTACGGGGATGATCTCGTAGTTCTCGTACGTCTGCTCGGTAAGCGAATCGAGCGTCGTCTCGACCCCTCCGGGATCATTGTAGACGGGAACGACAGTAGAGACGCGTGGCGCAGGCATGGCTGAGATAGCCCTAGGTTACTACCAGAGGACAATAGTAATTCTGAACCGGTGGTCGCGTACAGACGGCGTTGCCAATCGCGTAGCTGCGAAGAACGCAGTTACAGATAGCCCAGATCCTGAAGGTGATCTTCGATATCAGTCGACTCCTCACTCCGATACGCACCGTCCGGAACGAACGTCTCTTCGTCGGTAGCCGTCGTCGACACCCACGGAACCTGTTTGACACAGGGGAGCAAGAATCCCTCCGGATGACCGTACACGGAATACTCGCCGAACGCATTGCCGTGGTCAGCCGTGATAATAACCGTCTCCGCATCGGCGTTTTCGAGCAACACCTCGACCTCGTCGAGGACGAGACGAAGGTTCTTCTCGTACTGCGCCCAGACTTCGTCGTGGTCGGCCTCGTCCGACTCGAGGGACTTCCATCCGTTTGCTTCGGTATCGGTCGGCGTCCGCTCCTCCGCGAGCGCATCGGCGATATAGGGGATATGCGGTTGCATGTAGTGAGCGATCACCCGGTCATAGTCGTCCTGCCGAGCGAGTTCAACAGTTCGATCAGTAACGGCACGCGGTGGGACGCCGAGTTCATCCTGGTGGGCGGACTCCCAGAGCAAGTCGAGATGACCGAAGTCCTCGCGATCGACGGTGTTCCAGTCCGGCCAGCAAAACGGGACGGTTTCGTCCGGCGGATAGTCAGCGGTGACGAATGTTTCGTGGGTGTGTCCGTTCCCGCTGATGTACGCCGTCTCGGCGATTTCAGCCGCGCGATCCGCGGCAAATGTCTTCGTCAACCACTCGTGAGAGTGACTGCCGATGGACCAGCGGGAATCGACGGTGTCGATGAACTCGTAGTCCTCGGCGACGGCCTCGAGTACGTCGACGCGGCAGGCGTCGAGGATAACCAGCATATCCCAGTCTTCGTCGTACACGTGCGTTCCGAGTTGCCACCGCGACGTAATCGTATACCAGAGCCCCAGATAGAACGTAAAGGCCGCGTGCATACTTCCGCGCAGCGGGTCGGACAGGATCTGTGTTCGATGATCGCGCAACCACGTCGTAAACGAGCTGTCCATCTCTCGTTGAGGGGTTCTTACAGACGACCAAAACAATGCCGGTTCGGGAGAGTGAGACCGAACGCGGGCCAGTGCGGGCGATATCCGCCGACTACCGGTATCCCAGGTCCTTCAAGTGCTCCTCGATATCGACGCGCTCGCCGCGTTCGGTGTCCGACTCCACCTGCGGCTCTCGCGTCCCGCGATCCTGTGCGGTGGTTTCTATCCACGGGACCTTCCTTACGATCGGGTGCGGGAACCCCTCCGGATGTCCGTACGCGCTCACTTCGCCGAACTCTTCGCCGTGGTCCGCAGTGATCGCGACCCGATCGGCGTCGATGTTGGCGATCAACTCCTCGACTTCGTCCAAGACGAGCCGCAGCGTCTCCTTGTACGCAGTATAGACCGCTTTTCGGTCCGCCTCCCCGGACTGTAGTTTTTCGTATCCCTGCCGTTCGAGTTCAGTCGGCTCTCGTCCCTCCGCAAGCGCGGGGCCGAGGTACGGGAGGTGTGGCTGCATGTAGTGAACGATGAGTCGGTCCGGATCGTGGGTTCGGCTGGCGTGGATCGCATGATCGGTCATCGTCTCGGGAAGGGTCACCCGGTACGTGTCATCAAGATGGTCCTCCCAGACCATCTCAAGCGCTTCGAACGAGTCGGGATCGGCGATATCCCACCGGGTGAAATCGACTGGGGTGGTGTTGTTTACCGGCGGTTCCATGCGTTGTTCGAGTACCCGGCGGGCGTGTGGATTCGACGTAATATACCGCGTGCGTTCGATCTCCGACCGGTAGTCGGTCGAGAACGTCTGTGCAAGCCACTCGGCGGAGTGGCTCCCGACCGACCACTGTTCGTCGACAGCAGTGATGAACTCGTACTCGTCTGCGACTTCGCGGAGCGTATCGGTCCGACAGGCGTCGAGGACGACGAGGACGTCCCACTCGCGATCGTAGACGTTCGTTCCAACCTGTCGTCGGGACGTAATACCGAACCAGAGCAGAAGGTACCACGAATAGAGGACATAAAGCGGGGCGCGGGTCGGGCTCTCGCGGAAATGGGATGCCATCTCTCGCGCCCACGCACGGAGGTTCGTTCGCATTGAGGGACTGTACGGTGGACGCGAGTGATGAACCAACCGATCTATTCCGAGACGAGCGACGGGAGCGCGAACGGGAGGTTATCCCGAACAGTGGTCCTGAACTCCTCGGAGAGTCCGAGCAGAACGAGGAAGTAAACCGTTGCGCCGACGCCGACGAGACCGATGACGATCGGGAGCGAGTTCCCGATCACCAACCGGCCCAGGAGGACGACTGCAGCCATCACGACGGCAGCGAAACACTGTTTACTGATTTCTGCAACGGGGACGGTTACGTCGACGACCTGCGTGGCGTAGTAGTACCCGAGTACCAGCCCCAGTCCGGAAGAGAGCGTCGTCGCCGCTGCCGCACCGTACCAGCCGAACTGCCAGGTGAGGACGACGTTGAGGACGAGGTTCGTGACGACGAAGACGCCGTTAACGGCGAACGTGAGGTCGGGACGATCGATCGCATCGATCGTGTTCAGGAACTGCCGCATGTAGCCGTACAGCAGTCGAGCGAACGTGAGAACGAGCAGGATGTAATAGCCCGTTTCAAAGCCGGGACCGTAGATCGTCAGAATAACGTCTCCGACCAGAGCACTTCCGACGAGACCGGGAATAATGAACAATCCCGAATACGCGAGGCTGACGCGCAAGAGGCCGGCGATCTCCCCCCGAGAACCCTCTTCGGAGGAGATCTTACTGATCTCGGGAAAGAGCGTCTGCGAGATCGAGACCCCGAAGATGGCGAACAGCGATGCAAGATTCCACACGACTTCGTAGACGGCGATCAGACTGTTCGAAACGAAAACGGCGAGGATGATCGTATCCATCGACATAAACGTGCGATTCTTGATCGAACTGAGCCAGGAGAACTGCGCGTAGGACTTGAGCCGAGCGAACTCCCGCCGCGTCGGCCTCGTTCGCGGAATCGTCATAAAGTAGGTCCCGAGCGCCGCCGCAACGAGCGCCCCGATGACGTACCCGACAAACGCGCCGACGATCTGGAATCCGGAGAGAACCAGAAGCACCTGAACGAGACTCCGACAGGTCCACTCGACGGGGGACAGCAGGCTGGAAATGTGAACGAGATGTTGTCCCTCTAGTACCTTCTGCACCAACGACAGCGCGAGTTGCGAACCGAGCATCGCGACGAGGAACCACGTCGCATCGACGCCGATGAACTCGTTCAGATACGGCCGACAGAGCAAGAGCGCGACGACGATGATCACGTAGAGTCCGAACTGGACGATCGCACCGGAGAGGACGAAGTTCCCCGTCGTGTTTTCGCTGACTCGCTTTTGAATCGCCCTGGGAAGCCCGAGCTTTCCGGCCATGGCGACCCATGCCAGTATTGAGAGCGCAACGACGTACGTCCCGTATTGCTCCTGACCGAGCGTGCGCGTCAGGACGACCGTCGCAACGAACCCAGAAACGGACATGACGAACCGGGAGATGAAATTCACCATCGACGTCTGTCCGAATCTCATGGGTAGTCTCGAGACCTCCTCTGCTGGCGAGTTTTCGCTATCGCGCTATTAATATCACGTGTTCTATCGAGACAGACCGGTGCCCGATATCAGCCCGGAACGTCTCAGCGGCAGAATACAACACAATAGCAGCCCGAGGGTGTCATAGAACGATTCGCATGACGTTCTTTTCACCTAATCTGGATCGAACTATCCGTTCACTACACTTGCGAACCTACCAGAACAGTCGGTTAGTCCGAAGTGATATATACCGAAACGATCTACGACAATTTATGTCGGCTAATAAATCTAATTCTGGGAGCCTGTATGCCCGACTGCCGTGGAGTGTGAAACTCGGCTTTGCACTGCTAAGTATGGTGTACGCTGTAGCGATACTGACCGACACTATCAAGGACCCAATCCCAAATGATGTCTGGGCAATCATCTGGTTCGCGGTGGCTATTGGTCTGCTCGTACGTGCGGTTCGTCTGCACAGACAGTCGTGATAGGCTTACGTTCTGTACTTACCGTTTGTCGGGTAGTCACAGAGAGAGGGTATGAGAACTGTTCTATGACAGCCTCTAGCAGCCCGGCTATTCGACGGTCACGCTCTTTGCGAGATTTCGGGGTTTGTCGATCGACCGCCCCTGCTGTTTCGCGATAGCGTACGCGAACAACTGGAAGTAGACGTTTGCGACGAGCGGCGTTACCGGTCCGAGAGAGGGAACGGAAAACGCCGTATCGAGCGAGTTCGTCTCGACGGAGCCGTCGACGATCCCGATCGCGGGCGCGCCGCGGGTCTGGGCTTCGGCCACGTTGTTCAGCGTCTCCTCGGGGCGCGTTCCCTCGGTCAAGACGGCGAGGATGGGCGTGTCCTCAGTGACGAGTGCGAGCGGACCGTGTTTCAGCTCGCCGGCGGCGAATCCCTCGGCGTGATCGTACGCGATTTCTTTCAGTTTCAGGGCTCCTTCCAGCGCGACGGGATAGCCGTGTGCGCGGCCGACGAAGAAGTACGCGCTGGCGTCGACGAACGCGGTGGCGGCTTCCCGAACGTCGCCTGCGTCGTCTAAGACCTGCTGAACTGCGCCCGGGAGCCCGCGGAGATCCGTCAGTACGTCCCGAGCGTCGGCGGCAGACAGCGCGTTTCGCTCCTGGGCGACGAAAACCGAGAGCAGGGCCAGCGTCGTTACCTGCGAGGCGAACGTCTTCGTCGCGGCGACGCCGATCTCCGGGCCGGCCCGGATGAAGAGGCTGTCGTCGGCGTCCCGCGTGACCGTACTCCCGAGCGTATTCGTGACGGCGAGCGTCCGGATTCCGCCACCGTTCGCCCGGCGGAGTGCACCGAGGGTGTCGGCCGTCTCGCCGCTCTGGGTGACGGCGACTGTGAGCGTTCGCCGGGGGTCGCCGCCGCCGTCGACGGTGTACTCGCTCGCGAGTTCAGCCGTCGCCCGAACGTCGGCGAACGATTCGATGAGTTGGGCGGCGTACTCGGCGGCGTAGAACGACGTGCCACAGGCGACGAACTGGATTTCGTCGAGCGAGTCGAGGAAGCCGGCCGGAAACGTCAGATCGAGGTCGGCCGTCCCGCGGTCGAGATCGATCCGGCCGGAAAGCGCCTGTCGGAGGGCAGTCGGTTGTTCGTGAATCTCCTTTAACATGTAGTGGTCGTAGCCGCCTTTTTCGGCGGCGGTGGCGTCCCACTCGACGGTATCGATCGGTCGGTCGACGACTTCGCCGTCCCGGTACACGGTCGCGTCGCCGTCCGCGAGCGTCACGATGTCCCCGTCCTCGAGATAGGTCACGTCCCGAGTGTGCTCGACGAACGCCGTCACATCGCTGGCGAGAAACGCCGCGTCGTCGTCGTGGCCGACGACCAGCGGGCTCTCGTGACGCGTCGCGACGATTCGATCCGTGTCGGCACACACGGTCGCGATCGCGTAGCTTCCCTCCAGTTTCGCGACCGCGGACTCGAGTGCAGCGCGGAGATCACGGCCGTCGTCCAGTTCCCGCTCCAGCAGGTGAGGGACGACTTCGGTATCGGTCTCGCTCGTGAACTCGTGGCCGTCCGCAACGAGCGTCGCCCGCAGCTCCTCGTAGTTCTCGATGATCCCATTGTGAACGACGGCAATATCGTCGCTCATTCCGGTATGTGGATGGGCGTTCGTATCGGTTGGCGGCCCGTGAGTCGACCAGCGGGTGTGGCCGATACCGCAGGTCGCACCGGTGACGGTCGGCACGCTGAGGTTGCTCACCTCCCCCTCGCGTTTGGTGATGGTCAACCCGTCGTCCCCGAGAAGGGCCATGCCGGCGGAGTCGTAGCCGCGATAGTCGAGATTCTCGAGCCCCCCGTGGACGATCTGCCCCGCTGTATCGTCGCCGACGTACCCGACGATTCCACACATGTTATCCCCTCCTGACGACGGCGTCGGGTTCGATTCGCCCGGAAACGTGCGCCCCAGCGTCCACGGTAGCGCCGTCGCCGAGCACCGTTCCCGGGTCCACGGTGACACCGCTCCCGAGGGTCGCATTATCGCCGACGACGCCGCCGAAATCGACGTTTTCGTGTGCCTCGCCGTCGACGACTATCGTACTGTCCCCGCCGACGATCGTCGAGTTCGCGCCGATGCGTGCGTTCCCCGCGATGACCGCATCACGAACGACCGATCCCGCCTCGATGACCGCATCCGGGAACACGACAGCGTTCGAGACGACCGCGTTCGACTCGATCGTCACGTTGTCGCCGATCGCCGTGCTCCCCTCGATCGTCGCGTTCGGCCCCAGCGTCACGTCGTCTCCGATGACCGTATCCGGCGCGATCTCGCCGTCGCTTCCGTCCGCTTTCGTCGCCGAGTCCGCGGCGCTGAACTCGGTGCCACCGAGGACGGCGGCGTTGACATCGAGGAGGTCCCAGAGGTAGGACACGTCGAGCCAGGTGTCGTGTTCGCGGATCGCCCGCACGGGCCGGTTCGCGATGATCGTCTCGAGGGTCGTCGTGATTGCGAGTTCACCCTCCTCCGTCGGCGTCTCTCGAATGGCATCGAAAATTGCGTTCGAAAAGCCGTAGACGCCGGCATTGATGAGTTGGGAGCGGGTTGGCGCAGCGGGCTTTTCGGTGATTTCGACCACGCGGTCGCCCTCCAGCGAAACGACGCCGTAGTCGCTCGCGTGTGCCGATTGCGTTACCGAGAGGACTGGACGGTCGGCCTCGCGTTCGAGTTCGTCTCGAACGTGTGCGACGAGCGAGGGGTCGACGATCCGGTCGCCGTTGAGAACGAGGAATGGGCCGTCGATCGTCGCATCGGCCTGGAGTACGGCGTGGGCGGTGCCGAGTTGGGTTTCCTGGGCGACGTATTCGATGTCGACGCCCCACCGGTCGCCATCGCCGAAGTAGTTCCTGATCCGTTCCTGGCGGTACCCGACGACCAGCACGATTCGGTCGATACCCGCATCCGCGAGGGCCGACACGACGTAGGCCAGTATCGGCCGGTTCGCCACCGGAACCATGGGCTTCGGTCGCCGGTTCGTCAGCGGATCGAGCCGACGACCCTCGCCGGCTGCGAGGACGACGGCCGGCACCGTGGCATTGCTCATGCACTCCGTCGTGCGAGAATCCTTGAATAACTGCTGATGGCTCACCGTCATCGGTGAACGATTCGTCGTGCGAGGAGGAGCGCGCAGAGGACGAGTGCGACGGACGTGGTGCACGCGAGCAATGTCCACGCGGTATCGTAGCCGCGAGCGTCGACGAGATACCCGAACGTCGGCGGGGCGACGAGCGCGCCCGAATTGAGCGCGAGTTGGCCGCCCGCCGTGGCGCTTCCGATCCCGTCTCTCGGAACGATCGATCCGATACACGAGTAGTATATGCCGGTGAACCCGAGTATAAACGCGCCGAGAAGGGCGAACAGTAGCAGGGCAGCAAGCGGCGTTTCGGCGAACGGGATCGCCGCGAAGAGGATCGCCGAGAGGCCCGCCTGTATCGCGAGCAGAGACAGCGTTGCGGTCGTCACCGTGTCGAAGACGTTGTCGGCGATCCACCCGAAGCCGATACGGCCGACGCTACCGGTCGCCTGCGCGGCGGCGAGGGTGACGCCGGCGAAGACTGAACTCGCCCCGATCCCGTCGGCCACGTAGAGGATCGTGTAGCCAACCGTGGTGAACAGCCCCGCGCCGAGGAAAAATCCCGCGGCGACGAGCACGACGTACTCGGAGTCGCCGAGGTGCGTCCGAAGGGGCGTGCCCGAGCCGTCAGTGTTCGATCCGGTGGTATCGTAGCAAACCCGAAAGCCGACGGTGACCGCCGCCGCGACGACACCTGCCCCCAGAAATGCAATCTCCCATCCGACGCGACTCGCACTGAGGGGGACCAACAGCGAGCTGAGACCGCTTCCGGCGGTCACCCCCATCTGCTTGACTCCCATCGAAACGTTGAGCCGCTCCTCCGGAATCGTGTTGAAGACCGCCTTGTTCGTCCCCGGAATGGCCGTCGCGTAGAACGCTCCGAGAACGGCCACGACGGCGAGCAGAACGGGATAAGAGGGGACGACGATGACGAGGACGGTCGTCGTCCCGAGGCCGATCAAGCCGACGACCAGCACTCGACCCTCTCCGTACCGGTCGATAAGACGCCCGACAGGGACGACGCACGCTGTGTATCCGAGCATCAGTGCGGTCAATACGAATCCGACGGCGGTCGTCGAAAGGCCGAACTGCGTTCGAATAAACGGCGTAACCGCGTAAATAGCGTAGAAACAGACGCTTGCGGCGACCTGCCACGCGAGGATGAGAGCGGTATAGCCTTTCCAATCGCGCGGGCGCAACTCGCGGGCGAAGTCCGGCCCGAGTTCAGTCGGAACGGTCATCATTCGCCCCGTCCTGTCGAATACATCGCCGTTCCGTGCGTCCATTGTGGTGTCGCACATGCCGACGAGAGCCGTTCGGCCGCCGGCGAGGGATCGATCTCGGCGCTGTGCCAGTACCGTGTCGTCCGGCTTCGATCACGAGAACGACGGCGGAGATCGGTGCCGTGCGTGACCCGGCGGAAGACGGCCGATCGATCGGGGTTCGTGTCAGGGACCAAGACCAAGATGAAGGCCAGGGCCAGGCTCGGGATCATCGAATCCATCACCACAGCACGTGCGGCCAGACGAAGGTAAACAGCAGCCAGATGACCCCCGTCAGGACAGCCGTCATGATGGCGTTCAAGATGAGCCCCGTCCGAAGCATGTGGCGCTGTTTGATGTACCCGCTCCCGAACACGATGGCGTTCGGCGGCGTCGCGACCGGCAGCGCGAACGCGAAACTGGCGGCGATCGTGCCGGCCACCGCGAGAAACAGCGCCGTCGAGAAGTCCGTGAGGCCGAGCGTCGCCGAAAAGACGCTTCCGAGACTGATCAGGATGGGAACGATGATGCTCGTCGTCGCGGCGTTCGACGTCATCTCGGTCAGGAAGACGACGAGCAGGATGACCGCGCCGATAACGAGGACGATCGGTGCCCCGACGAGCGCGCCGAAAAACGTCTCCGCAATCCACCCGGTCGCGCCCGTGTCAGCAAGGCCGTTGGCCAGCGAAATACCGCCGCCGAACAACAGCAGCGTTCCCCAGTCGATATCGACCAGTTCGTCCCACTCCATCGTGTCCGCCAGCACGAGTGCTGGAACCGCGGCGACGCCGACCATCACGTAGTACAACAACCCCTGGTGGCCTTCGACGCCGAAGACGGTCATTCCGTCCCCGCCGAAGAGCGTCGTCAGCCAGGCGGCCGAAAGATACGGCTCGAAGAACTCCCCGAGCCCGCCGAGTACCCACAGCCCGGCCGTCGCGGCGAAGATCGCTGCGACCCGCTTCCCGCGCGGACTGAGCGCTCCTTCCGCTTCGAGTTGCTCCCGAGCGGCCACTCGCGCCTCCGCCACGTCCGGTATCTCGGGCGGATAGAGGACGTACGTGAGAAGAGCCCACACGAGCGGCAACGTAACGACGACGACCGGAAGCCCGATGAGGAGCCACTCCGCGAATCCGACTTCGTAGTCGAGGACGGCGTTTAGCTGCCCGACGAGGATCGCGTTCGGCGGCGTCCCGATGATCGTCCCGACGCCGCCGATGCTCGCGGCGTACGCGGTCCCCAGGAGCATCCCGATCTGGATGTTCGTGAACTCGTCGACCGCCTCCGCTGTACCGCCGTCCGAGGCCGTTGTGGCCGCGGTGTCGTCCGCGGCCGCCTGCTGAGCTGACGCGAGTTCATCGCGATCGAGGACCTGCGCGAGGACGCCGACCGCGATCGGGGTCATCATCGCGGTCGTTGCGGTATTCGAAACCCACATCGACAGGCCGGCGGTGACGAGCATGACGGCGAGGATGAGTCGACGCGGCGAACTCCCCATCGTGGCCATCGCGTAGAGCGCGATTCGCCGATCGATGTTGTATTTCTGAATCGCGTTCGCGAGCATGAAGCCCGCCAGGAACAGGAAAATCAGGTGGTCGGCGAATCCTGAGAGTGCGACGTCCATATCGTCGTAGACGCCGGTCCCGGTTAGCAGAACCGGGATCGTCAGTGCGGTAACGGCGAGCGGAAGCGTGCCGGTGACCCAGAGAAAGCCCGCAAAGAACATGGTTGCGATCGCGTACTGGCCCGTCGCCGACAATCCTGCCGGGGATGGCGCAGCGGCGATCAGTACCGTTCCGAGAATCGCGACGAGGAACTGCGCGATCCGGCGTTGAGATCGACTCATGTGGCTGTGTATCATTGATACACACGATGATTAACATTATTGTTCTTAGTTCTTGTTATCCCGCCACATTCTGTGAGGGAATATTAAAAATTAGTGACAATAACCCGGACCTGCTCGTCGGTAAGGTCCGCGCTGTAGAGTTCGAACAGCGTCCGTCGGCGCGATTGAGAGAGTGAACGATTTCCGCTCTCAAGCATCGAGATGTGGGCTTGCATGAGTCCGTCGACCTCCCGTTCGACCGCCCGTTGTTCGTATCCGGCCGCTACTCGAAGCAATCGCCAGGCGAGCGGAGATATTTGATCCGGGTTCAGGCCGTCGGAACCGTTCATACGTGGTGGGATACAAGAAACCCAAAAGGCTCTGTTGGAATACTCTGCCACCAACCGCTGTCTTCTATTTGAATACGACCAGTATCTTCGAATGAGAACCGAAGTCGGTGGCAAGGAAGTTACCATCTGGGCACCAGCCGGTCGTGAGATGTTCGAAGCGCTGGCCGGGGCGGTTTCTCAGACGATCACGCTCCGATGCGTCGCTGGTTCTCGAAGACAGGTCGAAGCGATTTGCGGTCGGGCCGTACCAACGGGCAACCGCGGTCCCTGAGGGGGAGGGCGACCGCGGTCGCTGGGACGACTAACTGCTCCTGGTTTGGTATCTTCAAATCAATCGTGGCAGTTTCTCACTCGTCATAGATAAGGGAAAAATACATCATGAAGGTAACGCATATATAGTATGCTGATGGCTCCCTCCGGAACCGCTTCGAACGAGTTCGTTCGCACCGCATACGAAAACCTCAGAGATTTACTCGCGCAGGGTGACGGCACATTCATCGAAGAGGGGCCGGCTATTCTTCGAGACGCGATTGAAACCGACGGATTCTTCGACGGCGTCGAGACCGAGCATGCGGAGGACTCCTACACCCGACGGCTGGTCCACTGCGAACCGGACGGACCGGTCATTCGGTTCATGGAGTGGCCCCCGGAATACGCGCTTTTGCCTCACGAACACCACGGCCGCCCTTGCTTCGAGGTGCTCGTCGATGGACAACTCTTCGTCGCCGACATGGATGCAGAGAAAGTTGCCGGTAACGAGTACGACCTGACCGTCATCGAGAGCACCGTTTGCAACCCGGGCGACGCGGGCATCGTCGACCCGCGGACCGGTTCGGACGTTCACGCGGTCTACAGTCCGGTCCGGACGCGGTCGCTGCACGTGTACCCGGACGACAACCACTACGGAATCGGGTACGTGCCGTCGGACGAACCGAACGATCTGTACAGAAAAGAGCGATTCCAGCTGCGTGAGTAGCCGTTTCCGGCCCAGATCCGCGGCTTGCAGCTTTCCCTGCGGAGGGGCAAGGGGCCACAAGAACGCCACTACGGGCCTACAACGGACTGCTCGGTCCTCGAATGTCCTCAATTCGACGGCGCTCGCGGCGAAAGTGCATCCCGAAGACATATAGTACTAGGTTCGGACCATTACCCATATGCAAGCAGTCGTACTGGCCGCGGGCAAGGGGACCCGCCTTCGGCCGTTGACGGAGGACAAACCCAAAGTCCTCGTCGAAGTCGACGGGACACCGCTCATCGAGGACGTCTTCGACAATCTCCTCGACATCGGCGCGACCGAGTTCATCGTCGTCGTCGGCTACCAGAAAGAGCAGATCATCGAACGCTACGGCGACGAGTACGAGGGCGTGCCGATCACGTACGCCCATCAGCGCGAGCAGCTTGGACTCGCACACGCCATCCTCCAGGCGGAACCGCACGTCGAGAACGAGTTCATGTTGATGCTCGGCGACAACGTCTTCCGCGGGAACCTCGGCGACGTCGTCAACCGCCAGCAGGAAGACCGAGCCGATGCGGCGTTTCTCGTCGAAGAGGTGCCCTACGAGGAGGCCTCGCGCTACGGCGTGCTCGATACGAACGAGTACGGCGAAATCGTCGAAGTCGTCGAAAAACCCGACGAGCCGCCGTCGAACCTCGTGATGACCGGCTTCTATACGTTCACACCGGCGATCTTCCACGCCTGCCATCTCGTCCAACCCAGCGACCGCGGCGAGTACGAACTCCCGGATGCCATCGATCTGCTGATCCAGTCCGGACGAACGATCGACGCGATCCGGATGGACGGCTGGCGGATCGACGTCGGCTATCCCGAGGACCGGGAAATCGCAGAGGAGCGGATACAGGGTGAAGCGCCGTCTGTCGCCGACTCGGAGTAGTCGGAATTAGGGCGGGCGCTCGTCGGATGAGCGTAATCTGCGCTTGCGCGTCCTGTGTATTCGATACCGGAACTCGCACTCGACAATCGTCACACGCGATCGACCGGTTTGCAGCTAGCTGATCGGTTCGAAACGCACTAACGATATCACGTAGTGATAGCCGATATGAACGTCCTCGTCACCGGCGGCGCAGGCTTTATCGGCTCTCACATCAGCGAACGACTGTTAGAAACGGGCCACACTGTCACCGTTCTCGACGTACTCGATCCGTATTACGATCTCGGACTCAAAGAACGGAACATCGAACGGTGCCGCGACGCGGGCGGCGACCGCTACGAGTTCATCGAGGGCTCGATCACGAACGACGAACTCGTCCGAGATGTCGTCTCGAGCCGGGACATCGAGTTCATCTACCACCAGGCCGCCCAGGCCGGCGTGCGGACCAGCGTCGAGAATCCGAAGAAACCCCACGAGATCAACACGACGGGGTTGCTCAACCTGTTGCTCGCAGCCGACGAGTACGGCGTCGAACGGGTCGTCAATGCCTCGTCCTCGTCGGTGTACGGCGAGGTCGAGTACCTGCCGTACGACGAGGACCACCAGAACGTGCCCCAGAGTCCCTACGGCGTGACCAAACTCACGGCCGAGCACTACTGTCGCGTCTGGAATGAGGTCTACGACGTTCCGACTGTAAGCCTCCGCTACTTCACCGTGTACGGCCCGCGGATGCGACCGAACATGGCGATCACGAACTTCACCTCTCGCTGTCTCAACGGCGAGCCACCGGTGATCTACGGCGACGGGAAACAGACCCGCGATTTCACCTACATCGACGATATCGTCGACGCGAACTGCTCTCTTCTCGAGACGAGCGCTGCCGACGGCGAGGTCATAAACATCGGTTCGACCGGGACCATCACGATCGAGGCGCTCGCGACCCACATCATCGAAACGACCAGTGCACCCGTCGATCTCGAATACGACGACGCCAAAGAAGCCGACGCGCGCCACACCCACGCGGACGTCTCGAAGGCGACCGACTTACTCGATTACGAGCCCACAGTCGATATCAGGGAAGGCGTCTCGCAGTTCGTCGACTGGTACCGGGCGAACCGCGACTGGTACGAACCGCTCGTCCTGAACTCGTAGCGCAGACCCGATTCCGTTCCTACCCATCCAGAACTGCGACCTGAGCGCGAATATCCGTTCCCGCGGCCAGTTCTCGCTCCCCCACACCGGATTTCAAATGAATTCGGTGACCAACGGTCGGGGTGGGGCGCTCAGCCGACCGAGACGATGAGCGTCGATACCGACAAGAAACAGCGGTAGCGAGACTGCAGAGCCGTATTCTTGCGGCGAGTCCGCAAAGCACCATCCCGCATAACATAACTATTCCTATAGAGGTAATCTAGTAGTAGTACGAACGATAGAGAAACCGGATAGGTAGCTTACAAAGGCGATCTCCGTGAACGACGATCAGTACCAGCGGTGGAATTATAATGGGTAGATTCACACGAGACTTCCGATCGCATTTCGAAACCTACCACACGCGAGTTCAAGCTTTCGTGCGGTGGAGACCGCACACCGAATTTCAGATGATTCACTCCCGGAATCTGTTCAATGCGATCAGTCAGTTCGGGACGGATCGATCTCTGCTGTCGTGCACCGTTGCAGTGAACTCTCGGGATACGGTTGCTCGAGGGAGGGTTGCGCTTGATCGGCCGGGAGACGGAATCGGTCGTGCGACTTCACTATGAAGACGAAGCTATCGCTGCGCAGCTGGGTATATATCACTGCACAGGGTGGGATACCGAGAGTCAAACGAACGAATCTCGACCTTGCGAGCGAATCCGTCCCGACTGTCTCGACTGCTCAATTCATCTGAAATCCGGTGTGGGTGTGTCGTCAAACGGGTCACGGCAACTGTCATCCGAGATTTCATTTGAAATCCGGTGTCGGTCCGTACTGCACGACTGGCGAGATCGCGTTCTCGAGTCGACCGTCGAAACGGAGTTCATTTGAAACGTGGTGTATCACACCCCGCGGGAAGCCAAAACGGGGGCGAGTATCTGAATCCGGAAAGCGCCGCCGAGATAGGGAGAACAGCCCGATCTCCAGACAGTGGAAGCGAGAAGAAAGAACTAAACGGAAATCATCTGAAAGGCGGTGTATGACGCTGTTCGTGGAGGAGGGTGAAACGCTCGGCGAGTTCGCCGCCGAGCACGGTGCCGTGGCTCACTCTCGCTCCGAATCTCGCGACGATCCGCTGTCGGTCCTCGACGAGGAGGACCGGATTTTTGCGAACGAGGATCTCCTTCGTATCGATCACGTGCCCGACCAGAACAAGATCGTCGGTCGAAACAACCAGATCGAGACCGTTGCTCGCCGACTCAAGCCGACGATTTCCGGGGGGACGGGAAAGGGAACGCTCCTGCTCGGCAAGTCCGGATCCGGGAAGACGCTGGTCACCCGGTACGTCAGCCGTGAAGTCGTCGGACGGGGCGAGGAAAACGACGTGCGCATCGGCCGTGCCGTCATCGATTGCGCGCAGCGCCGGTCGGAGGTACAGACCGTGATCCATCTCGCAAAGCGGCTCAACGAGCCCGACGAAACCGGGGTAACGATTCCACACTCCGGGATCGCGACGGGCGCGTACTACGACCGGCTATGGAAGGTCATCGACGCGCTGTACGACGCGATAATCGTCGTTTTAGACGAGATCGATCGTCTCGCACCGCCCGACGACGTCCAGAACGTACCGCCCGAAGAGGCCGACGACAGCAAACTCCTCATGCAACTCTCGCGGGCGGGCGAGGAGAACGATGTCGACGCGAGCATCACGGTCATCGGGATCAGCAACGACCTCAAGTACGGCGACCGCCTCGACACCCGCGTCGAGAGTTCGTTTTCGCCGGACGAAATCGTCTTTCCGGCCTACGATGCGAACCAGCTCGGGGATATTTTGACCAGGCGGCGGGACGCGTACCGCGAGGACGTGTTGACCGACGACGTGATTCCGCTCTGTTCTGCGTTTTCGGCACAGGAACACGGCGACGCGCGGCGGGCGATCGACCTCTTTCGGCTCGCGGGCGAGGTCGCCCGAGACAACGACGCAGCGCGCGTTCGCGAGGAGCACGTTCGGGTGGCGAACGACGACGCCGAGGTGACGCGGATTCAGGACCTCATTCGCGGCTGTCCAACGCAGGCGAAGATCGCAATCGGGGCGCTCGCGACGATGGACGAGTTCAGCGAGCGATCGGCGTTCAAGGCAACGGAGATGTACCGCGTCTACCGGGCGTTCGCGGAGGCGATCGATACGAACGTGCTCGGCAAGAAGCGGATCACGGATCAGCTTCGGGAGTACGAGACCCTGAAGATCATCGATATGAAGCGGACGAGCGACGGTTATCGCGAGGGGACTTATCTGCAACTCTCCTTGCTCGACGACTCGGCTCTCATTTTGCAGACGATCGGGCTCGACGAGCGCTGTGCGCGGATTCCCATCGATTCGCGGATGCGCCGGCGGATCGGCAAAATCATCGAGAGCTAACTGCGGATTGCGCGACGAACTCGGCCGGCGTTCCCCGCCGACCGGCTGAACCGCGCCCGGATCAAAAACGACTAACGCCAGCCCGTCATCGCCTAGCGTAGGACTATGCACGTCTCCATCGTCGGCAGCGGGTACGTCGGGACGACGGTCGCCGCTTGCCTCGCGGACCTCGGTCACGAGGTCGTCAACGTCGAAATCGACGAGGACATCGTCGAGACCATCAACGCCGGCGAAGCCCCGATCCACGAGTCGGGGCTCGCAGAGCGCATCGCGGACCACGCCGGAACGAACCTGCGCGCGACGACGGACTACGCCGAGGTTCGCGAAACCGACGTGACCTTCCTTTGCCTGCCGACGCCGCAGGCCGACGACGGGAGTCTCGACCTCGCACCGATGCGCGCCGGCGCGGAGTCGCTCGGGCGCGCACTCGAGGGGAAAACCAAAACCAAAGTCGACGGCGACGACGCCTGCGACCACCTCGTCGTCGTCAAGAGCACCGTCCTCCCCGGCACCACCGAAGACGTCGTCGGACCCGTTCTCGAACGCGAATCCGGTACCGCGATCGGCGACGGAATCGACCTCGCGATGAACCCCGAGTTCTTGCGGATGGGAACGGCCGTTCGGGACTTCCTCGAACCGGACAAGGTCGTCGTCGGCGCAACGAGCGAGGACGCCGCCGCCGCGCTGCGTGAACTCTACGCCCCGATCCTCGAACGCGAGGACACCGACCTCGTCGAAACCGACGTGCGCGAAGCCGAGCTCATCAAGTACGCCAACAACGCCTTCCTCGCGTCGAAAGTCTCGCTGGTCAACGAACTCGGAAACATCGCGAAGGAGTACGGGGCGGACGCCTACGACGTACTGGCCGCCGTCGGCCTCGACGACCGCATCTCGGAACGGTTCATGCGCTCCGGACTCGGCTGGGGCGGCTCGTGCTTCCCGAAGGACATCGCCGCGCTTCGCGCCGGCGCTCGCGAGCAGGGGTACGATCCGCACCTGCTCGACGCCGTCGTCTCGATCAACGACGAGCAACCGCAGCGACTCGTCTCCCTCCTCGAAGACCACGTCTCGCTCGCGGACGCCCGCGTCGCCGTCCTCGGCCTCTCGTTCAAACCCGGCACCGACGACATCCGAAAATCCCGCGCACTGGACGTGATCGAGACGCTCCGAAACCGCGGCGCAACCGTCGTCGCGTACGATCCGGTCGCGATCGAAAACGTCCGTACGCACCATCCTGAACTCGATACCGATCCCGCCGTCGAGTTCGCCGACTCGCCTCAGGACGCGCTTGCGGACGCCGACGGAGCCGTTGTCGCCACCGACTGGCCCGCGTTCGACGACCTCGAGTTCGACGGGATGGCCCGGAAAATCGTCGTCGACGGCCGGCGGATCGAGGTCGATCCGGGTGAACTCGCGGTCTACGAGGGGCTGACCTGGTAGGGCATCGCAGGAGTGAGTTCGGGACGGCGACGGTCACCCCGCGGGATGTCCGCTCTGCGAGGTGTGCGTATCAGTATCCTTTTGCATACCGGCCAACGAGTGGGTATCGATGGCGGATGACGGATAACGACTCTCGCGTGCACGCAGCCGAGCCCAAGACCATCGACGGGGAGACCCACGGCGAACGCGCCAGCACGACTGTCTCCACCGACGCCGAAACGCGAGATATTTCGACGCACGAGGTCTGTATCCTCGTTCCAACGCTCAATGAAGGAGCGACAATCGGGGACGTAATCGACGACTTCCGTACTCGCGGGTATCCGAACGTCCTCGTCGTCGACGGCGGCTCGACCGACGACACGAAAGCGGTCGCCCGCGACCACGGCGCACGAGTGCTCGTTCAATCCGGCGAGGGGAAGGGGCAGGCCGTCCGCGAGGCTGTCCCCCACATCGACGCACCGTACGTCCTGATGCTCGACGGAGACGGAACCTACGACCCGGCGGACGCCGAGACCATGCTCGAACCCCTCGCTCGAGGGTACGACCACGTTATCGGCAACCGGTTTGCGGACATGGACGACGACGCGATGCGGGCGCTCAACGGCGTCGGCAACCGACTCATCAACCGCTCCTTCCGCGTCATCCACGGCGCGGACTACGACGATATCCTCTCGGGCTACCGGGCGTTTACGACCGACTCGTTCGAACGCCTCTCGCTCGATTCGGACGGCTTTACCATCGAAACTGAACTCGCTGTCGAGTGCGTGAAACACGGCGTCGACACGGCGGTCGTCCCGGTGAGTTACAGCGCCCGGCCGGCCGAATCCGAAACGAACCTGCACCCGATCGCGGACGGCGGGACGATCATCCTGGCGTTGTACTCACTCGCCAAGACTAACAACCCGCTGTTTTACTTCGGCAGCCTCGGAACTGCCGGCATCGCTGCCGGCGGCGCGGTCGCGTCGTACGTCCTCTGGCGGTGGTTCCAGTACGGAGTCGGCCACGAAATCCTCGCGCTCGTCTCCGCGGCGGCGATCCTACTCGGCGTTCAATTGCTCATGTTCGGCGTCCTCTCGGACATGCTCGTGACGCTTCATCGCGAGCAACGCCGGCGTCTCGAACAAATTACGCGAAACGCGGACGTTCAGGGAGTAGAGTCTTCCCACAGGGCAGGACACAGCCACGAGTTCGGAACCGAGAGCGACTCGGAGACCACGACCGAAACCGGATCCGCAGCGGAGCCCGAATCCGAGCCCAAACCGGGAACCTCGACCGATCCGACTGACCCCACCGTCACCTCCGAAACGGACCGTCGCGGCGAGTAGGGTGATCGTCCGCTCGGTGTCTGGTTTCTGCCGCAACGTCGGAGAGAGTGAGAAAGTGAGAGTGGTGTCCACGGGACTGCCGTAAGAGACACCTCTTGTCGCGATCCGGATCGGTAACGCAATCGCTTGCACCTCACTCTCGAACGTTCAAAACGGCAACATCGACCGTACTTGCTGGAAGACACCGCCCGAGTGTTCCCGCCGGTACGCCTCGAACGGCTGATGGAGTTCGTTCAGCAACTCCTGTCGCGTGTCGAATTTACGCGTCTGGACCTCGGCAAGTATCTCGCCCAGACTCACGTCGTTCCCGTGGGCATCGTAGGGAATTCGTTCGTGACCGAGTGCGGCTTCGACATCGTCTTTCGTGGCCGGAAAGGTGAGATCGGCGGATCTGAGCGTGGCGTCGACGGCGGCGATCCCGAACTCGATGCTTTCCGGTTCGTCGTCGTCTCCGTTCGATGGTGGCCGGACTCCCATACCTCTCAGTAGACTGGCGAAATATAAAAACGGCTACGGACTCCGAATCGAGTCTGGCCGCTGGTATGCAGTTCATATTTCCCGTGGCGACACGCATTTGGGTTCCGCGACGGAGTATTGACTGTGACCGAATATACCACAGTTTCGATCCCGAAGGATCTCGCCGACCGCGTCGACGAGACGATCGAGGGGACGAGCTTTCAGAGTACGAGCGACCTGGTTCGGTTCCTGTTGCGCAGTATCGTTATTCAACACCAGCGACAGGGGAAGCTGACGGAAGCCGAGTTCGAGGAGATCACCGAACAGCTTCGGGGGCTGGGGTATCTCGAGTAGCGAGCGATGAGTAAGAGTTGCGAGTAGCGAGTAGTGAATAACGAGTAACGGGTTTGCTTTCCGTGCGGCCAATAGGTTTACTGACCTTTGCAGGCCCGAAACCACCAGTGAGACTTTCCGCATCGAGTCGCTAGTTCGATGTGGAGGATAGACAGATGCCACACGTTCCGAACTTCCCAACGCCGACGGACGGCGGCGATGATGAGAACGACAGTGGATCTTCGCCGAATCGACGGGGTATCATCGATCGAATTATCGATGATGGCAACTGGCCGTCACCGACTGGCGACTAAGACTGACGCCACCGATCAATTTTCTTTGATTCGCGTTCCGTGCCGTCTCGTGACACAGCCCGGCCACACGCGGAGACGAATCTTTCATCTTCCGTCAGGAGTGCGTCTCAATCGGTCAACGTCTGTTCCGGCGGACTGGCATCGAGGATCTCGAGGGGTTGGCGCGTGCCACTTCGATTGAACACGCCGAAGGAGTCTTCGGCATCCGTCCACGGCGGCACAGCGACGAAGACGACCTGTGCGAGGTCGTCCCGCCTCGTTACTTCGAGTTCACGAAGCGGATGGGACACGAACTGCCCTTGAGCCTGGCCGGCCGGCGTGGACAGATCGACGCCGAAGACGGCGTTGATGGCGTTGCCCGGATCTGGAAGGTAGAAGTCCGTAAAGACCGGCGTGTCGGGCGGGAGTGTGTCCGCATCGTCACCGGCGAGTTCGCTTGCGGGAGTGACCGAGACGCCGGTGGCCACGCGGTCGGGATCGGCGTCGCTGGCGAGGTCGAGCAACACGTCGACGAGTGCACGCGTGATGTAAACCACAGTCGAGATACGACGAGCGGATAGTTAGATGTATCCCTGGCACGGGCCCGAGGCCGAACCTGCCGGTGAACTCGGAGACGAACGCTGCGAGCGAAACGGGACAGCCGCAGTCGATCGGCGGTGGCTGAACCGAGCGTGTCTACAGCGGAAGGAACTGCCGAACCATCCCGGCGTACAGCCGCGGTGTGCCTCGCCGCGAGTTCAGGAGCGCATTTTCGAGGGCGACTGCTGCAGCGGTGGTCACGCCGGAGCCGTGGCCGACGAGGACGCGTTCCGGTGCGAACCCGCTGAGGGCGTCAGTGGGTGGGGTAAATCGCAATACAGGGTGGACCCCGAGGCGTTCGTCGCCGGCGAGGAAGTAGCTGCTCGTCCCGACGGCTTCGGGGACCAGCAGGGTGCCGTTGTCCGGGTTGTAGACCGCAACTTCCTGCCAGAATCGGTTGTCGACGACGGTGTGTGCTTCGAGTCCGGTGTCGGAGATGTCGTCGGAAAAGCGGGCCACCGGCGCGTCGAGCTCGTCAGTGACGCCGTCGAAGAACTCGGGGAGATAAACCGGCACGTCGTGGCGGTTTGCGAGTGCGGCGGCGTCGCGCGTGTGGCGATCGAGACAGACGACGACGCCGGCAACCTCGCCGAGTTCGGCGAGCAGTCGATCGATCCCCTCGACGTCGACCGGATCGAACACCCAGACATCGTCGCCCGAGGGCGTGCGGTCGCCGTCGACGGCGAGGGCGTGGCTCGCGCGTTGCATCCGCTCGTCGGGATGGGCGATCCAGCCGACGCCACCGTCGAAGCGGTCGGTTTCAACGAACTCGGTTGCGCGCTCGTCGACGCGAAAGGACATGCGAGTTGCTACGTGGGGTCCTCCCATAAACGTGACAGTGGCTAGTGCCGATATGCGACCATCCGTGCCGTCGCACAGCCTGCGTGCCGGCAACGCATCTATGTGCCACTCCTGCGTAGACGGGCGTAGAGACAGATGCTCACCGGACTCTCCTGGCTCGCCCTCGAGGTCAAGGATCTCGACGCAGCACGCGAGTTCTACACCGACCTGCTCGAGTTGCCGGTGCGGACGGATCGCGAGACGGGCGCGGCGGCATCGGACCCGGACCCGAAACCGGACGCGGACTCGAACGCAGAACCCGAATCGGAACTCGCCGTTGCCGCCGGCGACACGTCCCTCATCCTCCGTCGGCCCGAAAGCGTTCCGCGCGGCGGACTGCACACCCATTATGCGTTCTCGATTCCGGCCGCGGAGTACGACGACTGGTGGACCCGACTGACGGACGCCGGCTACGAACTCGAGGAAGCCCAGTTCGGCCCTGCCACATCGCTCTATCTCTACGATCCCGACGGAAATTGCGTCGAACTCGGCCAACAGGATGTTGCCGGCCCGGGAATCGACGGCATCTTCGAAGTCGTCCTCGAAGTCGAATCCCTCGAACGCGCCCGATCGTTCTACACTGCGCTTGGCTTCGAGACGGCCGACACCGGCGAGAACAGAACCCGCGTTCGCCTCGACGGCCCGGTGGCACTCGAGTTGTGGGAACCCCATCTCGGCATCGCAAACGCGAGAGGCGGCGTCCATGTCGATCTCGGATTCGAAACCGAGACACCGCTGGCCGAACTCGAGGCCGTCGCCGATCGGGTGCGGCAGGTCGACCGGAAGGCGGACGACGAAGTCGTCATTCGCGATCCGGACGGTCACGTCGTGACGTTCGTGTCGCCGTAATTCGCAACCGCGACACTACTCGGTAAGCGGAAGCACGATGCCGAAGACCCAGGGGGAGAAGAACCCGATCAAGAGGCCGAGTACCTCGGCGTAGAAAAAGAGGGTGTGTTCCCAGCCGGGCAGGCCACCGTAGAAGGCGTTTCCGGCGAGTTCACCGCCGGCACCGAGGGCAAACACACCGAGGCCGAGCAGGAAGCCGGTTTTGGTCAGACGGGCGTAATTGAGCGAACCGTAACGTCCCATACGTAGTCGTCTCGTTCCAGTACCCTAATCGTTATGAGATGTCGCCGCCGGTGGGTATACTTACAATCTGTCAGTACTCACGTCGACGCCGGGCGGCGTGACGAGCAAGAACCCGCGGAAGTGGACCAGATTGCCGCCGGATTCTCTGACATCGCGAGCGAATCCGGACGCGAGGTCATTGACATCGCCCTCGACGCAGAGAACGAGGACGTTTCCCTTCGAAATTGCCACTAGCCACTCGTCCGGCGGCGTCTCTCCGTCGAGAACGCCGAGTACGATGCTCCCTTCGATGTCGAGTTCCTCGTCGATGTGTTCCTCGACCGCCCGGAGGTCGAGGTCGAAGTCGCTCATGTGGGCTTCCTGGGAGCGCGATGAGAAAAACGTTCCTCTGCTAGAGAGTGTTCGGATCTCGCTCAGTCGCTCGGGAACTCCTTTTGAAACCCGCGGAACTCCGTCCGGTGGGCCTCCTCGTCGGACAGAATCGTCACGGCAACGTCTTCCGTTACTGGGTCGTTCGCCTCGGTGGCAGCTTCGTGAAGCGACTGGTAGGTTTCGATCGCGTCCTCCTCGGCCTCGAGTACGCCCTCGATGACTGATTGGACATCGGTCGTGTCTTCGGGCGGCTGCAGGCCGGACTGGCTCGCCTCGAAGGCCGCCGAGCCGGGCGGTGACTGCTCGAGTTGTTTCAGTCGGTTCCCGAGCATTCGGGCGTGTTCGAGTTCCTCTTGGACGTCGGCTTCGAGACTCTCTTTGACCTCTTCGGCGTGGACGCCGTCGAGAACGATCGCGTTGGTCAGGTAGTTCATCACGGTCTCTAATTCGTCGACGTAGGCCTCGGTCAACAGCTCGGTTATCTCGTCGGTCGTCATACGGATGATCGTTCACCGACGGAGAGTAAAGTAGTGATACCTGCATACGAGACACACGCGAGGCCGGCGATGATTTATCCGGGAGGCGATATTGCTGTCGCCGCTCGCGGTCCAACACCGTCAGGACCGATCGCTGAACTCGCCAGTAACATTCGACATCATTGCCCATTCGTCCTCGATACCGGGTCGAAATTGATGTATGGTACTGGAAAGTAGCTCGTTCTCGGAACTAGTGACCAAACGTCCACTGTGTGGCGCGCGCCAGCGTTCGGCGCTCCCGTTCGGCACCAGCTGCGGGTCTCCATGCGCCGGTTTGGCAAAACGAGCCGGTTTTGCAAAGTATGGTATTAGGGGAATTATATTGATTAGTGCCGTTGGTTGCTTGCGATTTCCCACTGGCAGATTCTATCATGATCGATCAACACATCAGGAGGCCGGCATCTAGGCACCAGATTTATATAGAACATCCACCCTCGGATTCGGATACAATGTCTCACCAAGACAGCCCATCCTCTGACACCAGTCAGGGGGGTCGAGTTCTTCCAGGGCACGTTAGATTCTACTGACGAAATCGAGTCAGCACGTGTCTTCGATACCACCCTCCGGGATGGTGAACAATCGCCCGGAACATCGTTCTCGTACGACGACAAACGGCAGATCGCCGCGATTCTGGACGACATGGGAACCCACGTCATCGAGGCGGGATTCCCGGTCAACTCCGACGCGGAGTTCGAAGCCGTTCGTGATATTGCTTCCTCGACGTCGACGACCACCTGCGGGTTAGCCCGCGTCGTCGACGACGATATCGACGCGGCGCTCGATTCCGGCGTCGAGATGGTACACACCTTCGTAAGTACCAGCGACGTTCAGATCGAGGATTCGATGCACGCGACGCGAGACGAGGTTGTACAGCGCGCAGTCGAGTCGGTCGAACGCATTACGGACGCGGGTGCCACCTGTATGTTCTCGCCGATGGACGCGACGCGAACCGACGAGACGTTCCTCATCGACGTGGTCGAGGCGGTCACCGAAGCCGGCGTCGACTGGATCAACGTCCCCGACACCTGCGGCGTTGCCACACCGGGTCGCTTCCGGGACATGATCGCGAAGATCTGCGCCCACACCGACGCCCGGATCGACGTCCACACCCACGACGACTTCGGGCTGGCCACCGCGAACGCGCTGGCCGGCATCGAAGCGGGGGCCGACCAGGCCCAAGTCTCGGTGAACTCGATCGGCGAGCGAGCCGGCAACGCCGCCTACGAGGAGTTCGTCATGAGTGTCGAGTCGCTCTACCAGTCCGACACTGGTATCGACACGACGCGCATCGCCGAACTCTCGCGAGTCGTCGAGGAGAAAAGCGGCATGGCGACGCCCGGCAACAAGCCGGTCGTCGGCGATAACGCCTTCTCCCACGAGAGCGGCATCCACGCCGCCGGCGTGATCGAGAACTCCGATACCTTCGAGCCGGGCGTGATGACGCCGGAAATGGTTGGTGCCGAGCGCCGACTGGTCATGGGTAAACACACCGGAACGCACTCGGTCCGCGAGCGACTGCAGGAGTGTGGCTACGACCCAACAACGGAGCAGGTACGGGCGGTCACCCGCCGCGTCAAGGACTACGGCGCGGAAAAGCGCCGGGTTACGGTCAGCGATCTGGAACGGTTCGCCGAGGACGCTGACGTCGATCGTCAGCAGGAATCGGACCGGACCGACCAGCAGGATCAGGACCAGGAGCACGAGGAGGTGCGCATCTGAATAATGCCCTCCTCGGTTGCCAGCAGTCGTGAGCACCTGCTATCGCGTTCGTCCGTGAGAGGGTGCAACGATTACCCCACTCCCAACAGTTATGACCCTCGGGCAGCGTACGTTACCAGCAATGACGTTCCGCGCTGCGCCGTCGGCCCGTCGGTCGGGAGACAGCAGCGCGTTCGCCTCGATTCGTATTGTAGGGGCCTGCTAGCCCCTCACTCAGTACTTCACCACCGTCGACCCCGTTTCGCCGCATCGTTTTCAGAGCGACAAGCCACGCTACAGATGACAACACGGACACCACGGTACCGGTCGCAGCGATTCACCCGGTCGAATCGCCGCACGACGGCGGGAGGTAATCGATGAGCGAACGCGCAACGTCGGTTTCACCACCGGAGGAACAGCACGACGACCAGAATCAGGACCAAAACCAGGACGCACAACAGCCACAGGGCGACGCTGAAACCGACGAGTTCAGCGCGCCATCAGCGGAGACACAAGCGGAACCCGTAACAACGGGTGCCGAATCCGTCGTCCGCGCGTTGGAGAACGCCGGCGTCGAGTACGCCTTCGGCGTGCAGGGCGGGGCGATCATGCCCATCTACGATGCGCTCTACGACTCGGAGATCCAACACGTGACGATGGCTCACGAGCAGGGTGCGGCCCACGCGGCCGACGCCTACGGCATCGTCTCTGGCGAGCCGGGCGTCTGCCTGGCCACCTCGGGGCCGGGCGCGACGAACCTCGTCACCGGCATCGCGGACGCCGACATGGACTCGGATCCGATGCTCGCGCTGACCGGGCAGGTGCCGACCGAACTCGTCGGCAACGACGCCTTCCAGGAGACGGACACGACGGGCGTCACGACGCCGGTCACGAAGGACAACACGTTCGCCGCCGATCCGGACGGCGTCGGCACCGACGTTAGCGAAGCCTTCGCACTCGCCCGCGAGGGACGGCCCGGGCCGACGCTGGTCGACCTGCCGAAGGACGTGACGAACGCTGAGACGGACGCCGAGCCAGACGCTCCGGAAACGCCCGATACCTACGAGTTCACCGAGGAGGCCGATCCGGAGATCGTCGCGGCTGCGGCCGAGCAAATCAAGACCGCAAACCGACCCGTCATGCTGCTCGGCGGCGGCGTCATCAAGGGCGAGGCCAGCGAGACCTGCCGCGAGTTCGCGATCGAACACGAGATTCCGGTCGTCACGACGATGCCTGCTATCGGCGCGTTCCCCGAGGATCACGAACTCGCGATGGAGATGGCGGGCATGCACGGCACCGGCTACGCCAATATGGCGATCACCCACTGCGATACGATGGTCGCCGTCGGGACGCGCTTTGACGACCGCCTCACGGGCGGCATCGAGACGTTCGCGCCCGACGCGGAGATCATCCACGTCGACATCGATCCCGCGGAAATCTCGAAGAACATCCACGCGGACTACCCGCTGGTCGGCGACGCTGACACCGTCGTCTCGCAGCTGGCACACGCCGTCGAGAACTCGCCGCAGGCGACGAAGTGGCGCGCCCAGTGCCAGCAGTGGAAGTCCGATTACTCGATGGCCTACGACGTTCCGTCAGAGCAGAGCGCTGACGAACCGTCGACTTCGTCGAAGATCCCCGAAGACGAGCCGGTTCGCCCCGAGTTCGTCGTCGAAGCCTTGGACGAGGCTACGAGCGATCGCGCGGTCGTCACGACCGGCGTCGGCCAGCACCAGATGTGGGCCTGCCAGTACTGGACGTTCACCGAGCCCCGGACGTGGGTCTCGAGTCACGGCCTCGGCGCGATGGGCTACGGGTTGCCCGCTGCCATCGGCGCGCGCCTGGCGGCCGACGACGATCAGGAGGTCGTCTGCATCGACGGCGACGGCTCGTTCCTGATGACCCTACAGGGGCTGTCCGTGGCCGTCCGCGAGAACTTGGACATCACCGTCGCCGTGCTCAACAACGAGTACATCGGCATGGTCCGCCAGTGGCAGGACGCCTTCTTCGAGGGCCGCCACTCGGCCTCGGAGTACGGCTGGACGCCCGAGTTCGACACGATCGCCGAAGCCTTCGGCGCGACGGGCTTCCGGATCGATACGTACGACGAGGTCGCGGACACGATCGCCGCGGCGCTGTCCGAAGACGGGCCCTCCGTGATCGACGTGCACATCGATCCGCAGGCGAACGTCTATCCGATGGTGCCAAGCGGCGGGGACAACGGCCAGTTCGCGCTGGCGGAGGACCAGCTATGACTGACGGAAACGGAGACCGACGCCGCGGGCTGGACGGTCCGGCCCCCGAAGAGCGCCCGACCCCGACGGGCCGGCGCAACGAGCAGGGGATCCGGATCGACCCCGCGGTCGAGGCCACGCACGAGCCTCGTCGCACCGTCATCTCGACCCTGGTCGAACACGAACCCGGCGTGCTCTCGGACGTCTCGGGACTATTCTCGAGACGGCAGTTCAACATCGAGAGCCTGACCGTCGGGCCGACGACCGACGAAGACCGCGCGCGGATCACGCTGGTCGTCGAGGAGCCAGACCCCGGCATCGACCAGATCAAGAAACAACTGCGCAAACTCGTGCCGGTCATCTCCGTTCGCGAACTCGAATCCGACGCGATGCGACGCGAACTCGCGCTCGTGAAGATCGACGCCGACGAGCCGGCCCAGGTGTCGGCCGTCGCGGACATGTACGACGGCAAGACCGTCGACTCCTGTCCCGAAACGGCGACGATCGAGATCACCGGCTCGCGCCAGAAGATCGACGCCGCGATCGAGACCTTCGAGCAGTTCGGCATCCGCGAGATCGACCGCACCGGCACCACGGCGCTCGCCCGCGGCATTCAGAGCACCGCCGCGCCCGCGAGCACGACCGAATCGACCGCCACCGAGGCGAGCCAACCGCAGAACCAATACGCACCAGCAGACGATGACTGACGAATTCACCACCGACATCTACTACGACGACGACGCAGACGTATCGACGCTCGACGACGACACCGTGGCCGTGCTCGGCTACGGCAGCCAGGGCCACGCCCACGCGCTGAACCTCCACGAAAGCGACATCGATGTCGTCGTCGGCCTCCGAGAGAACTCGTCTTCGCGCTCGGCCGCAGAGGCGGACGGGCTCACGGTCACGACGCCGGCAGATGCCGTCTCCCAGGCATCCTACGTCTCCGTCCTCGTGCCGGACACCGTCCAGCCGGCGGTCTACGAGAACGCCATCGAGCCGAACCTGGAGGCCGGCGATACGCTCCAGTTCGCCCACGGGCTGAACATCCACTACAACCAGATCCAGCCGCCGGAAGGCGTCGACGTGACGATGGTCGCCCCGAAGAGCCCGGGCCACCTCGTCCGCCGGAACTACGAGAACGATGAAGGGACCCCCGGCCTGCTCGCGATCTACCAGGACGAAAGCGGCGACGCCCAAGAGCGAGCGCTCGCGTACGCGAAGGGTATCGGCTGCACCCGCGCCGGCGTCATCGAGACGACCTTCCGGGAGGAAGTCGAGTCCGACCTCTTCGGCGAACAGGCCGTCCTCTGTGGCGGCGTCACCTCGCTGGTCAAACACGGCTACGAGACGCTCGTCGACGCGGGCTACTCGCCCGAAATCGCCTACTTCGAGTGCCTGAACGAACTCAAACTGATCGTCGACCTGATGTACGAAGGCGGCCACGCCGAGATGTGGGATTCGGTCTCCGACACCGCCGAGTACGGCGGCCTCTCCCGCGGCGATCGGATCGTCGACGAGAACGTCCGTGAAAACATGGAAGAGACGCTGGAAGAGATCCAGAACGGCGAGTTCACCCGCGAGTGGATTCTCGAGAACCAGTCCGGGCGTCCGAGCTACACGCAGCTTCGCCAGGCCGAGAAGAACCACGAGATCGAGGAGGTCGGCGAACGGCTGCGCGAGCTGTTTGCCTGGGCCGAAGAATCGAACGAGAGCGAATCCGCCGAAGGGGCGGAAGTGCCGGCGGACGACTGAGACCTGAGAACCGATGACGACGACTGAATCCGAATCCACGCACACCGACCGATCGAAACGGAATCGACCGCAGAACCGAACAGTGAATCAAGAGTTGGGCGAAGTCAGCCACACCAACCCCTACACCGGGGAGACGGCTGGCCGCCTGTTCAGCCGCGGCCCGACCGTCGTGACCGACGGGGGCGAGCCGGCCGCAACGGATCCGGAGTCTCGCAGCCGAACCGGCTCCGGGGACGACTCCATGGACACGATGCGAGATGTCTCTCACACGCCGCCGAACGACAGCGACGATGCGAACCGGGTCTTCGAACGCGGGCGAAACGCCGACGCGAACACGGACACCGCTGACGGGGTCGTAGGCGAGGAATGAGCGAACGCACGCTGTACGACAAGGTCTGGGACCGCCACAAGGTAACGACGCTGCCGACCGGGCAGGACCAACTGTTCGTCGGCCTCCACCTCATCCACGAGGTCACCAGCCCGCAGGCCTTCGGCATGCTCCGCGAGCGCGACCTCGAAGTCGCCTACCCCGAACTCACCCACGCGACCGTCGACCACATCGTCCCCACGGCCGACCAGTCCCGCCCCTACGAGGAGGACGCGGCCGAGGAGATGATGAGTGAACTCGAGGCAAACGTCCGCGAAGCCGGCATCGACTTTTCGGATCCGACGACGGGCGACCAGGGCATCGTCCACGTCATCGGACCGGAGCAGGGACTCACCCAGCCCGGTAAGACCATCGTCTGTGGTGACTCCCACACCTCCACCCACGGTGCATTCGGCGCGCTGGCGTTCGGTATCGGGACCTCCCAGATCCGCGACGTGCTCGCGACGGGTACCGTCGCCATGGAGAAACAGAAGGTCCGCAAGATCCAGGTTGACGGCGAACTCGGCGACGGCGTCGAGGCCAAGGACGTGATCCTGGAGATCATCAGCCGCCTCGGCACCGAGGGCGGCGTCGGCTACGTCTACGAGTACGCCGGCGAGGCCATCGAGGACCTCGGCATGGAAGGGCGGATGTCCATCTGTAACATGTCCATCGAGGGCGGCGCTCGCGCAGGCTACGTCAACCCCGACGAGACCACCTACGAGTGGCTCGAAGAGACGGACTACTTCCAAGAAAACCCCGGCGAGTTCGAGGCACTCAAACCCTACTGGGAGTCGATCGCGAGCGACGACGACGCCGAGTACGACGATATCGTCCGCATCGACGCCGACGAACTCGAACCGGTCGTCACCTGGGGGACGACGCCGGGCCAGGGAATCGGTATCACTGACCCGATTCCGGAGCCCGAGGTGCTCCCCGCGGATAAGCAGGACACGGCCCGGCGTGCACAGGAACACATGCGCGTCGAGCCCGGCGAGACGATGGACGGCTACGAGATCGACGTGGCCTTCCTCGGCTCCTGTACGAACGCCCGCCTGCCCGACCTCCGCCGCGCGGCACGGATCGTCGAGGACCGCGAGGTCGCAGACGACGTCCGCGCGATGGTCGTCCCCGGCAGCCAGCGCGTCCAGGAGGCCGCCGAGGAAGAAGGGCTGAAAGACACCTTCGAGGACGCCGGCTTCGAGTGGCGAAACGCCGGCTGTTCGATGTGTCTGGGCATGAACGAAGACCAACTCGAGGGCGACGAAGCCTGTGCCTCCTCCTCGAACCGGAACTTCGTCGGCCGCCAGGGCAGTAAGGACGGCCGCACGGTGCTGATGAACCCGCGGATGGTCGCCGCCGCGGCGATCACCGGCGAGGTAACTGACGTCCGCGATCTGAAGGAGGTGACGACGGTATGACCGACGCTGATGGGATCGAAATCCCCGAAGTCGATTCCGCATCCGGGTCCGGGCTTCCGATCCGCGGCAACGACATCGACACCGACCAGATCATCCCCGCGCGGTTCATGAAGGTCGTCACCTTCGACGGCCTCGGCGAGTTCGCGTTCTTCGACAAGCGATTTACCGAGGATGACGACCTCAAAGACCACCCGTTCAACGAGGATCGCTTCCAGAACTCGTCCGTGATGGTCGTGAACTCGAACTTCGGATGCGGCTCCTCGCGCGAGCACGCCCCCCAGGCGCTGATGCGCTGGGGCATCGACGCGATCATCGGCGAGAGCTTCGCCGAAATCTTCGCGGGCAACTGCCTGGCGCTCGGCATTCCGACCGTCACCGCAGACAGCGAGACGATCCAGGACCTGCAGGACTGGGTCGACGAGAACCCCGATGGAGAACTCGACATCGACATCGAGGACGAGACGGTCACCTACGGCGAGCAGACGATCGACGTGACCGTCGACGACGCCCAGCGCAAGGCCCTCGTCGACGGCGTCTGGGACACGACGGCGCTGATGAAGTCGAACGCCGGTGCCGTGGGCAAAACCGCACGGGACCTCCCCTATGTCGGTGACGCGGCCGGTTCCAGCGCCGACTGACGACCCGACGTACCCGCTTCTCGCTTATTGTCGCATTGTCAAGTCGATGGGCTCTCCCGTTTGTGCTCCTGAACCCGAAGCAGTATCGCGTGCGACCGAGTTCAGAACTCGCGTTTGCAGCGTCTCGTTGAAGACAAGACACTTATAGGATCGATTAGAAGTCCGGGCCGCTTACTAATCGGTCACCATGCCCTCTCGGTTTGATGCAGGTCCCCGTTCCAGAAGGTGGATCGCTGATGGCGGTCCGCTTTACGAGTTCGTCGAGCCGCGACTGGGGATCGACATGAGAGCGCTTGCGGTCTTTCGAATGGCGCTCGGGGTGTTGTTGCTCGCTGACCTGCTCGCACTGCGGCTGCCGGGACTGCGGACCTTCTACAGCGACGCCGGAGTGTTCCCGCGCTCAGCGCTCGCCGAGACGTATCCCGCCTTCGAGACATGGTCGCTGCACGCTCTGTCGGGAGATCCGTGGTTCCAGGGCCTCCTGTTCGCCGTTGCCGGCGCGTTCGCGGCGCTGCTGCTCGTCGGCTACCGGACTCGACTCTCGGTGGCTGGATCGCTCGTCCTCTTCGCGTCGCTGCTCGCGCGGAACCCGCTCCTGGTGAACGGCGGCGATACGATCCTCCTGACGTTCCTCGTTCTCGGACTCGTTCTCCCGCTCGGGACGCGCTGGTCACTTGACGCTCGCCAGCGGTCGCGTCGGCCCGAGGGGAGCGGTTCCATTGACACGTACGCCGTCTCGCTCGCGACCGCCACGATCCTCGTCCACTTCGGCTGCATCTACGGAACGAACGCGGTCCGCAAGTTCCAGAGCGACCCCTGGACGAGCGGCGTTGCGGTACGGCAAATCTTCCACCTCGAACAGTATCTGACGCCGCTTGGCTCCGCGCTGGCAGAGTTCGCCGTGCTCCTCATCGCCATCAACTGGGGCTGGACCGCGCTCCTCTCGGGGTCGGTCCTGCTGCTCGTTTTCACCGGTCGAGCGCGAATCGCGCTGGTCGCCGGCTTCGTCACGGCGCACCTCGGCATGGCCGCGACGATGCGACTCGGCGTCTTCCCGTTCGTCATGATCGCCGGCCTGCTCTTGTTCCTGCCCCCGTCCTGCTGGGATCGACTCGAACGGGTCCTCGCGGCAACTGAACTCGGACAGCGTGCGGGATCCGGCCTACCGATCGGCGATGGTGGCGGACCCGACGGCGACCCCAGCGAGTCCCGTCGTCGCTCCTCTCCATCCGAGGGTGTCACCGTCAGTCGCTGCGTCCGCGCAGGCGGTACTGTCCTCGTCGCCTGTTTCCTTGTGTCATCGGTGCTCTGGCAGATCGCCGCCCTCGGCGTGGGAACCCCCCTTGCCGACTCGCTCGCTCAGGACGGTGAGGACGGCGGGGAGATCGGGAGTTGGTCGTTCTTTGCGCCGAACCCGCCGGACGCGTACAGCTGGTACACCGTCGAAGCGACGCTCGAGTCGGGCGAGACTATCGGTGTCTTCCCCCGGGGCCGGGACGGCGGGCGACTCGACCGCCCGCCCGACGGAACGACGGCCTATCCCTCGACGCTCTGGATGCGATACGGCACGGACGTTCGGTACGCCGACGACACGTACTACGAACCCGCGGCCGAGTTCAGCTGCGCGCACGTCGATCGGGCCGTCGACAGGGTGACGATTTCGCACGTCGAGCAATCCGTCGGCCCGTCCGGGCCAACGGGCGAACCGGACCGACAGGAGCGGATCGAGTACGCGTGTTGATACCGTGGTGAGTCGCGATGTGTGACGCTATCGATACCCTCTTTTCGTCGCTCCAGAGAGATGTCGACATGACCCACGAGATCGCCGTCATCCCCGGCGACGGAATCGGACAGGAAGTCACCCCCGCCGCGGTCGAGGTTTTGGAGGCGCTCGACCCCGAGTTCACCTTCACTGAAGCCGAAGCCGGCGACGCGGTCGCAGAAAAGACAGGCAAGGCACTACCCGAGGAAACGTATGAACTCGCGGCGTCGGCGGATGCGACGTTGTTCGGCGCGGCCGGCGAGACGGCGGCGGACGTGATCCTTCCGCTGCGCGATGCGGTCGACTCGTTCGTCAACGTTCGTCCCGCGAAGGCCTATCCCGGAGTCGATGCGGTTCGCCCTGAAACCGATCTGGTCTTCCTGCGGGAAAACACGGAGGGTGTCTACGCGGGCCACGAAGATCGACTGACTGAGGACGTGGCGACGCTGACCCGCGTGACGACGCAGTCGGCCTCGCGGCAACTCGCGGAGTTCGCTTGCGAGTACGTCGATTCCGACGGCTTCACCATCGCGCACAAGGCGAACGTCATGCGCGAGACGGACGGCCTCTTCCGTGATACGGTTGCCGCGGTCGCCGAGGAACGCGGCGTTGCAACCGACGAGGTACTGATGGACGCCTTCGCGACGCGGGTCTGTCTCGACCCGACGCAGTTCGATGTCGTCGCCTGTCCGAACCTCGCGGGTGACGTGCTCTCGGATCTCGCCGCCGGCCTCGTCGGCGGTCTCGGACTCCTTCCGAGCGCGAACATCGGCGAACAGCGCGCGCTGTTCGAACCCGTCCACGGCACCGCGCCCGATATCGCCGGCGAGGGGGTTGCGAACCCGGCTGCAACAATCATTTCGGCGGCCATGCTCCTCGAATACCTCGACTACGGCGAGGAAGCCGACGCGGTCCACGCGGCAGTCGAGTCGACGCTCGCGGAGGGGCCGCGGACGCCCGATCTGGGCGGCGACGCCTCGACTTCGGACGTGACGAACGCGATTATCGATCAGTTGTAGGTTGGGATCGCATTGCGGCCGTCGCGTCGCGTTTCGATTTGTGGTTTTGAAGAGCGGACCTACTGAACGTCTACGTCGGCCGTTGCGCGAATATCCCGCGACGATCGGCCGACGTGGACGGTGTTCGACCCGTCGGGGACGATCCACCCGCTATTCTCGTCGTAGTACGCGAAGGCCTCGCGAGCGAGCGAGACGGGTACCGTCGCCGAGTCGCCAGCCCCGAGTTCAACTGACTCGAATCCGGCCAGTTCGCGCTCGGGCGTCGGAACCGGGGCGGCAGATTTGCCGACGTATACCTGGACGACCGCTTTTCCGGCGCGGGTGCCGACGTTTCGGAGGTCGACGGTCACGTCACATCCGTCATCGGTTTCGCTGACGGTCACGTCATCGTATTCGAACGTCGCGTACGACTGGCCGTGGCCGAACGGGAACAGCGGCTCGATGTCGCAGTCGTCGAAGTACCGGTAGCCGACGAAGACGCCCTCCTCGTACTGGGCAACGTCGTCCGTTCCCGGGAATGCCGTCTCGTCGGCCGTCGGATAGTCGGCGGCCGAGCGGCCGAACGTCACGGGGAGACGGCCGCCGGGATCGGCGTCTCCGAACAGGACCGCTGCGAGCGCCTCGCCGTCCGCCTGGCCCGGATACCACGTCTCGAGGACGGCGTCGACGGCGTCGAGCCACGGGAGTTCGACGGGTCCGCTGGTCCGAAGGACGACGACCGTCCGCTCGGCAGCCTCGGCGACTGCGTCGATCAGGTCGTTCTGCCGGCCGGGGAGTTCGATCGAGTCTCGGTCCGTAAACTCTGTCGCGTCGTCCTGTGCGATGACGACTGCACAGTCGGCAGACGCGGCGGCCGACACCGCGTCGTCGATGCTCGTCTCCGCCGCACTTGCACTTCCATTCGCGTCCGCCAACTCGGAATCGCCAAAGAACGACGACTCCGCGATCGGGTTGACGCCGCGTTCGAACGATACGTCGGCGGCCCGCGACTCAATCCCCGCGAGCGGACCGGTTTCCGTGAACGGCGAGACCTCCGAGGAGCCCCCGCCGCCGAGTTTGGCAGCGTCGGCGTTCGGTCCGATCACGGCGACCGAGTCAGATTCCGAGAGGGGAAGCACGCCGTCGTTCGTCAGCAGTACGGTTCCCTCGATCGCGATATCCCGGGCTAGCTCGCGGTGTGCCGGCGTATCGAGTTCACCTGTGCTGTCATCGGAGGGGGAGCCGGTCTCGCACTTGGCGACATTCTGGCGGCCGGTCGATTCCAGCATCGAGAGCAATCGCGAGACCTTGTCGTCGAGGATCGATTCGTCGATCTCACCGGACTCGATCGCTTCACGAAGCGGCTCGCCGAAATAGGCTGAAACGTCGGGAATCGGTGGGAAGTCGCTACTGGTCCCGTTTGGAGGGTTGGGATCATCGTCGAAGCTGTCCGCATCCATCTCCGGAAAGTACTCCGTCAATTCGACGCCTGGCATCTCGAGGTCGAGTCCGGCCCGCGCTGCGTCGACCGTGCTTCGAGTGCCCCACCAGTCCGAGACGACCAGCCCATCGAAGTCCCACTCGCCCTTCAGCACGTCGGAGAGCAGGCGCTCGTGGTCGCTCATATAAATACCGTTGACACGATTGTACGCCGTCATTACCGCATCAACGTCTCCCTCCTCGACCGCCGCGCGGAACGCGGGCAGATACAGCTCTCGCAACGCGCGCTCGCTGACGTCGGCGCTGACTTCGTACCGATTCGTCTCCTGGTTGTTCGCCACGTAGTGTTTGACCGTGGCCGAAACGCCCGCCGACTGGATCCCCTCGATCGTTCCGACGCCCATCCGGGCGCTGAGATGCGGATCTTCGCTGTAGTACTCGAAATTCCGCCCGCCGGTTGGCGTCCGAATAATGTTGACACCCGGTCCGAGCAACACGTCCTGGTCGTGCGCTGCGGTCTCGCGTCCGATCGCCGTTCCGAACTCGCGGGCGAGTTCGGGATTCCACGACGCTGCGAGTGCGATCGAGGCCGGAAACGCGGTCGCGCGCTCACCCATCGCGCGCACCCCGAGCGGACCATCGACCACTGTTACCGGCGGTATCCCGAGCCGGTCGTTCCCGGGAACGTAGCCGGTTGCGGTCCCATCCGGGTCAGCCGCCCCGTGGACGAGCCGGATTTTCTCTGCAAGCGTCAGCTCCTCGAGCAGCGCCGTTACATCGGAGCCCATTTCGACCCGCTCTTGGAGTGGCTGACTGAATAGTCATTCGATCACCCCTCGCTCGGAGACACAAGACACACTGTACGCACCTGCTCGGGTCCGAACGGCTTCCTCGGACGTTACACAACGTCGAGAGCGTTCCGCTCAGCACCTGCAAGCTCGACGAGCGCATCGGCTTCGAGTAAATGACACTCACCGGGGATCACGAGCAGGTGCAACGGCTCGCCGAACTCGCGGTCGGCCAACTCGGACATCGTCCCGGCCTCGACGAGCGGGTCCGGGCTCCCCGCACGGGCGACGACGACGCCGACGAGTTCGGGATACGCCGCCGCGAGCAGGTCAGCGCCGACATCGGCAGTCATGAACTCCTCGTCTTCGTCGTCCCGATCCGCTTTGTCGTCAGAACCTACAGGATTCTGACTGCTGGTTGGACTGTGTCCGACCTTGATATCGAGATAGACGACCGTATGAAGCCCGTCCGCGCGATTCTCGTCGATCGTCTCCGTCACGCTCGCCGGCAAGCCGTCGGCTCCGTGGGCGTAGGGAAACGGCAGCGTCGTCGCCGGCCCGAACCGGTAGTTCTGGAGTCCCGTCAGTGAACTCGTTGCCGTTTGTGCCGTTACGCCGTGGATCACGCGCGTTTCGATGCCGCGGTCGTGAGCCCGCAAGCGGAGATCGACGTGCGTCGTCGAGATCATCGTATCGCCGGCCGTCAGAAAGGCTACGTCCTCGCTCTTAGCCGTATCGAGGATGTCTTCGGGGTGTTGTTCGACGCCGGCGCGGTCGCGGACCTCGATGTCGATGTCGTGGGCCGCTTCGAGTGACGGGACAGTCGTCCCGAGTAACTTGCTCGTGTAGAACTCGGCGTAGACGCGGTCCGCATCCCGCAAGGCGTCCCGTCCCTCGACGGTGATCGACCGCTCGTCGTAGAGCCCGAGTCCGATGAAGGTGAGCATACCAGCTACTGGGCCGTCACGGTACTTCAGGGACTGGATTTGCCGCGCCTCTCGTATCTCGTTGCCGTCGGTGCGTGCGAGCTTACAGCGAAAGGTGCGAGGTGGACGAAGGACCCCCATCGCCGTCGTCACCCTCGTCGATCCCACCCGAATGGAGGAACGTCAGTTCATCGTCAGTCAGGTACACATCGCCGCCGTCGACGGCCACCTCGACCGACGGCAACGTCGTGTCGGCGGCCTCCCCGTTATCACAGTACCCGGAGCACGCATCAAACATCGAGCCGTGTTTCGGACAGATGATCTGCCCGTCGCGCATCGCCGCACCCATTCCCCGATCGAGTCGCTGGAACTCGTGGGTACACTGATTGACCCAGGCTTCGACATCAGTGCCAGCGCCAGCAGCAGTACCACCTCTCTCGCCATCGGAACTCGTCGTCTCGCCAGCACTTCCAGCCCCAGTACTTCCAGCACCCTCGCTTCCACCTCCACCACTCCCAGCATCATCGCGGCTACCAGCTACAGCATCAGTACAAGGCACGAGAATCACCTCCTCTTTCTCTCCATGTTGGTCACGAACCGTAAACAACCACGACCGCTCTTCGTAGACCGTCTCGACAGTCGTCAACCGCATTCGAACGCCCATACGCGACTCACGTGGACCGGAAACGTCAGCGTTACGGCGACCCGTCGGCGACTATACCCATGGAAGTGCCGTGCGTCCGCGTCCCGCTCGAAGACGGCGAAACCACGCGCCGTGAACTCGCGGACGCGGACCTGATCGCCGACGATTACGAGATTACCGTCGATGACGGCTCACTCTACGTTCCCGTCGTCGACCCTGCCGCCGTCTCCGACGAGTTCGAACTCGTCACGCGCGCAGTCGACGAACGCGACACCCAGACGACACCCGCCGACTTGCTGGGATTCGATCCCTCCTACGAGCGCCTCGGGAAGGCGGTCCTCCTCGACGAGGATGACGACGACCGCGCACGGGAAATCACCGATGCGCTTTTCCAGTCGGACCTTCCCGTCGAAACGGTGCTGAACAAGGCCTCGAAGGTCAAAGGCGAAACCCGCGTTCGCGACTGGGACCTCCTCGCCGGCGAGGACACCGAAGTCGTTCACCGCGAATACGGGTCGGAGTTCCTCCTGGATCTCGCCGAGGTCTACTTTTCGCCGCGGCTTGCGACGGAACGCCACCGCGTCGCCGAACAGGTCACAGCAGACGAGCGGACGTTCGACATGTTCGCCGGTGTCGGCCCGTTTGTCGTCCCGTTTGCGAAACGCGGTGCGGAGTGTGTCGGCGTCGACATCAATCCCGACGCAATCGAATACTTGCAGGAGAACGCACGCCGAAACGGGGTGGGGGATCGCGTGACAGCACTCTGTGACGATGTCCACGCTACTGCAAGCGATTACGAAAACTGGGCCGACCGCATCGTGATGAACCTCCCGCACAGCGCCGACGAGTTCATCGATGCCGCGGTCGCGATCGCCGGCGACGACTGCGTGATTCATTACTACGATATTCAGCACGAAGACGATCCGTTTGGACCCGGAGAACGCGTTATTCGGCGTGCTGCTGAGCCAGCATACGAAGTCACTGTCGAGACGCGACACGTCGTTCGATCCTACGCGCCACACGAACTCAACGTCTGTCTGGACGTACGACTCGAACGACCGGCCGTGCCACGTAACTAATTCGCACGACAGCGATAATTCGCAATCCTTATGGCTGCTTTCGCTCCTACGAATAAACGGACCTTGCATCGGTACACGAGGCAAGGGCTGTGACACTGCGAGCGCCGGTGTAGCTCAGACTGGCAGAGCGAATCCTTCGTAAGGATTAGGTCGAGGGTTCAAATCCCTCCACCGGCTTGTCTTCTCGAATTATCGTATTATACGGACAGAGCCGCTATTCTGTCGTGTTCGGCTTCATTGAATCCGCAGAGGGCAGCGGGTTTCACTGTTTGATGGCTTGTTCGACGTTGTAAACGGCAGCAG
>NZ_AOIL01000014.1 GCF_000337595.1 Natrialba taiwanensis DSM 12281
GAATCTTCTGCACAAAGACGCCTCTTCCGCTTCACCTCAATCGTTCTGACGACTTACCCCGATGCCGTCCGTGGATTCAATAGAACCGTCGTGTTCAAAAAAGAGGTCGTGTACCGACGAAGATGTTTGAACACAGTACCCTCCGAAGGGAATGGGCAGAATGCCACTGGAAAAATCGAGTTCGAAGAGCCACAGTAGTGCAACTGCGTCCAATCGGATATCGAGTCTCTAAGCCATGGCTTCCGAAGCTTACAGATATCCAAGCGCTTCGAGCTGCTCCTCGGTATTAGAACCCTCATTTCGGTCCATTAGTGCATCTAAGTCACTCACAGAATATGACTGCCCCTGTCCCACGGCGGTCACCCACGGAACTCGTTTGACAGCGGGAACCGGAGAATATCCGGGATGTCCATAGACACCGAGTTCGCCGAGTCCATTCGCGTGATCAGCGGTGATGGCGATCGTTCCGGACAGATGCGTAAGGAGTGTGTCTACTTCATCAAGGACGGTTATGAGATTCTGTCTATAATCGTCCCAGACTTCCGCTCTGTCAAATTCGCCGGATTGGAGCCCCAACCAAACCTGGTGTGAGTCACCTCCCCAAACGGGGTTCTCGAGTTCGTATTTCTCCGGACAATGTAAGAACGGGGCGTGCGGGGGAATATAGTGGATGACTAACCGCTCTGCATCGCTTTCTCGGTTCGCTCGAAGAGCCTCAGCGGTCACTTCCGCTGGGTCGCAGTGTTTCTCGTCTTCCGCAACGAAACGCCAGAGTTCGGTCATCTCGTGAAAGCGATTCGGATCGACGCAATCGGAAAATAAGTTTGCAGAGAGATAGTGGATCTTGCTCAGTTCCTGATCGCTGGCGCTCCCGAAGGCCTTTCTAAACCATTCTGAACTCGTACTTGCGCAGGAATAAATCGACGTTGTCGTTTCGAACTCGTCATAAACTGGATGCTGTGGGGCAAATTCCGCGAAGAGATCGGCCCGGCACGCATCAAGGATGATCAGTACGTCCCACTCCTTCTCAATGGGGCGTTCACCGTAGTTTATCCGCTTTCCAAGTTGGACCAGCGCGCGTTCTACCGCTTTTTCCGCGGTCAATCGACTTCCCGAGAGAGCCCCATGTTTGTCCACGGCCTGGCGGTACTGAGAGAGAAGATCCGAGAGAGCCATTGGTAGAGCCTAGTATTCAAAATGCGACCTTTTCAATGTTCTGTCCGTCAGATGATCAGTCCGAAAGCTTCTGGCGAGAATCCCCGACCGCGAGTACAATTTGATGATTAGAGTACGGAACGATACATCCGCATCGATACGGAACTGGAGCAAGTCTCGTTGCCGTTGATCAAACTCGTCTGAATGTCGGCTGTTCTCGGGTTGAAGTTGGATGTGCTCTAACTGGCGCTACAGCTGTCGCTGGATGATATAGCGCTCGAAAGAAAAATCGGAGTGCGGCAAGGGCCGGACGGAGTCCGGTAGTTAGCTACTGCTTAGTTCTGCTTGCGCAGAGCCAGCATGGCAGCGCCGAGGAGTGCAGCGAGTGCGACAGCGACACCGAAGCCGGGCGTTCCGTCATCGTCGCCGTCGGAGCCGTCACCGCCACTATCGTCGGAGCCGGAGTCACCGTCGTCCGAGCCGGAGTCGCTACCGGAGTCGGAACCGGAGTCGCTACCGGAATCGGATTCGTTACCGGAGTCGGATCCTTCCTCAGCGAAGGTTGTGGTGCCAGTTTCTTCGTTGTCACCGGCAGTAACACTCCACTCAACGTCACCAGCTTCTTCGGCGGTGAAGTCGAAGCTGTTACTCCATTCTTCACCGGCGTCAAGCGTGATGTTCTCGTTGAACGTGTTTTCGCCACCGATCACGACGCCGACCTCGATCTCGTCAGAGGCCGAGCCGCCAGTGTTGCTGACAGTCACGTCGAGCGTTCCATTTTCACCGACAGTAACCTCACTCGGTGCGTCGGTGTCCAGTTCGACGTTTGGTTCCTCAGCATCGACGAGTTCGGAGTCGATTTCGTGTTCCGCGTCGCTAGCTGGGTCCATCGCGCGAAGCGTGAACTCAGTTCCTGGTTCGTAGTCACCGAAGTTGTAGGTTGCCGTGAAGGTGCCGTCCTCTTCGACAACAGCCTCTGGCGACTGGGTGAAGTTACCAACTGAGCGAGCCTGGGTGCTCAGTTCGGTACCGGGTGCGACGTTGGTCTCACCGCTCAGTTCAGCGCCGTCGAGTGCAGGTGCACTCTCTGCGGAGTCGTCCCACTCGACCGAGCGCTCGCTGATCGAGATCGTGTGATCAAGCTCGATTTCTTCGTCCTCTTCGAGGAAGAACGCACTGTCGTCAGCCTCGACGGTCACGTCGAAGCCAGCATCAAGGTCGCTCTCATCGTAGAGGTCCGAGTTTGCGAGGTCGAGTGCGAAGTACAGTGTGCCGTCGTACTCAGTATCGTCTCCACTGTTGAGGAACGTTCCGTATTCAGTGAGGTCCGTCGGGTTGGGCTCCTGGTTCGGGACATCCTCTTCTTCGATCTGGATACTGATGCTGTCTGCAAGGTTACCGTCATCGAGCGCGCCGGAGAGGCCGTAGTCCTCAATGGCGACGATGACGCCGTCCTGGTGTGCGAACTCGTTAGTCTCAGTAACCGTCGTCTCGTTGAGGTCGTCGAGGTCACTCAGACCGCTGAGGTCGTCTTCAGGCACGGTATGGGTCGTGACGTCAGACGGACCATCGTACTCTCCGACGTTGAGGAACGCAGTGTCCGTTTCACTCTGGACATCGTCCCCGTCGCTGTTGATGCCCGTACCGATCGAGAGTTCGTATTCGGTAGCTGCAAGCGGTTCGCTGAGTTCGCCCTCAACGTTTTCAGACGTGACCTCAACGTCATCTTCTTCAGCAGACCAGGCGGCGTCTTCGTCGCCCTGGCCAGCGATGAAGGTGTTGTAGCTGAGGGTAATCTGATCGAGACCGTCGTCAGACGTGTCCTCGATGTGGACGAGCGACTCGAATCCGCTGCTGTCCACGTCGCCAACTTTCAGATACGCTTCATTGGTGTTTTCGAGTTCAACAGGGATTTCAGCGAGATCGCCCTGTTCGACGTTAATGTCAGACTCGACAAGGTCTGCAGCGATCTCTTCGTCGGTGACAGTGATGTTCGCCGTGTCTTCGGCAGTCGTGTCACTGGTTTCGATCGAGAACTCGTAGTCGCCAGCCTCGATGTTGCTAAAGTTAGCCTCGAACGCCTCACGGCCGTCGAGAACAATCTTGCCATCGTCAGTATCGATGTAGACGATGTTGTTGTCTGGGTTCGCGTCCTCTAGTTCGGACGCGGAGTCGTAGTCAGAGAAGATGCTTGCGAGGTCGTCAGCATCGAGACCACTTGCACTCACGTTCGTCTGAACGTCACCACGGTCCGAGTCAATCTCGAGTTCCGTCATGGCACTCGAGGACCCTTCGACGTTAGTCACCGTCGAGTCAGCGAACTCGCCAGTGACACCGTGCGTACGAAGTTCGAACGTGACGATGTAGTCATCGCCAGCCGTTCCATCGTTGTTGACAGTGACGTTGTACGTGCCCGTTTCGAGGTTGTCCGTGTTGACCTCAACCTCTCCATCTTCAACGTCGAGGTCACGAAGCCAGTCACCATCATCGTCTTCAAGTTCGACAGTGGCATCGTCGAAAGAAACTGCGCCACTATCGTCCGATTCGGACGATTCCGTGATGATTGCGGTCTGTCCTTGCCAAACAGCGTCTCCGCTGTTAATTTCCGTTTCTCCGCTGTTAACGTCGGAGGAGTCTCCAACGTTGTACGCCGCTGCCGCACCCGCGAAGGATGCAGTCATGGCGACGACAGAGAGAACCATCATTGCGGTCAGGAACAGCGCACGTCCCTTTTCGCGAACTGAAATTTCGTTTTGTGTCATGTGTTGTCTGTTTTTATTGTTTGTATGTCGATTCGGGGGCGGACCACCACAGCGGCCATCACGTGGTCGACACGACCTTGTGTTGGAGGCCTGAGATGGACTCCCGGTGTAGGGGTACCTGGTCGATTTTAGACACTGTGTAATAAGTCTTCTAGTGTGACAGGGGGTTCCAGAAAGCAATAGATTCATTTTGGAATGGAATCTCAATAGCTCTCACTTCCACGCGGTGCAACATATTAGTGAATCTGTAGCTGAAGATATTCTGTGGGGTTACCCACATCACAGGCTGCATATCTACGCAGAATGTGACCGTTGTCTTGTAGAAGCCGCGAGGCGGGGAGGACAGCACCCGGGTAGGGACTGAGTGCTGTTCCTCTTCCCGCCCGTGCTTTCATATCGATCAGTCGTCACCCGTCTTGACAGGTGCCATCACTTGCGTCGTCTTTGCAGAGTGCCATTTCACCATCAATCGTGGCAGGACGACACTCAAAGCTGTCAGAAGCACGGAAATACTCAAGAATGTATCGTGTATCGCCCATGACCGCGCTATGGTTTGTGAGCGCCGATTGGACGATCTCGTCTTCAAACTCGTCGTACAATTCCGCGAGAGATAGAGTTATCTACGCGCGCTATGCTGTTCCCGTACTGTGTAGCACCGGTTCGGGGACTCGTCGTACTTCTGGCGATCGATCACCCACCGTGTTCCGTCCGGGCGTTCCTCCAGGACAACCGTCTCGTATTTCTCCAGCTCACGCTTCCCAAGTGCGTGAAGAATCCAATCGTATACCGCTCGGGGCATGCTCGTCTGGAGAATGTTCTTTTTCGAGAAGTCAACATCTGCTAAGAGTTCCGGTTTTCATCAACGAAGACCGCTGCTGCCAGACGTTCGTCACCGTCAAGATAGTAGATCGTAGAGAAGTCGCCGGACTCACCGATGTTTGTAACATCGCTTGTGCGAGTGACCGAGATACGACAGAGTTCTTGGCGCTCCCCGAAATTGAGGCGGCTAACGTCGACCTGTGTTTGAGGCCCAGTTGTGAGAAGATCGTAGACTTCGGTCATAGCAACACCTAGTGCTAGCGATGGGTGTGAGTATATCGGTCTACTCCTCCGAACACAACACAGCCAAACACTGCCTCTGAAATCCAGTTGATAGTCCCATTGATGACATAGAGCTATCTAAAGAGCAGAATAGTAGGGGACTGCCCCATAGGCGTCCATGGTTGATAATAGCGGATATGCTTTCTCTGATCCGCCACCATTTGTGAAATACTGCTTGAGTATTACAGATTATTTAACAGGTATCGCACGTCACGGAACGAGGAAAAAGTCTAACTCTCTTTTCAGTTCTGTTCGCGAGCGCTACAGCTGTCGCTGGTTCGTGTAGTGCTCGAAAGAAAAATCGAAGTGCGGCAAAGGCCGGACGAAGTCCGGTAGTTAGCTACTGCTTAGTTCTGCTTGCGCAGAGCCAGCATGGCAGCGCCGAGGAGTGCGGCGAGTGCGACAGCGACACCGAAGCCGGGCGTTCCGTCATCGTCGCCGTCGGAGCCGTTGTCACCGGATTCGTCACCGGACTCGTCGCCGGATTCGTCGCCGGATTCGTCGCCGGACTCATTACCGGATTCGTTACCAGATTCGTTACCGGAATCGTCAGGCTCTTCGAAGGTGGTGATGCCAGTTTCTTCGTTGTCACCGGCAACAACGCTCCACTCAACGTCACCAGTCTCTTCGGCGGTGTAGTCGAAGCTGTTGCTCCATTCCTNTGCCAGTTTCTTCGTTGTCACCGGCAACAACGCTCCACTCAACGTCACCAGTCTCTTCGGCGGTGTAGTCGAAGCTGTTGCTCCATTCCTCACCGGCGTCGAGCGTGATGTTCTCGTTGAGCATGTTTTCGCCGCCGATCACGACGCCGACCTCGATCTCGTCAGAGGCCGAGCCGCCAGTGTTGCTGACGGTCACGTCGAGCGTTCCGTCTTCACCGACAGTAACCTCACTCGGTGCGTCGGTGTCGAGTTCGATGTTTGGTAGTTCAGCGTCGTAGAGTTCGGACGTGATCTCGTGTTCAGCGTCGCTGGCTGGGTCCATGACGCGGAGCGTGAACTCCGTCTCAGGTTCGTAGTCGCCGAAGTCGTAGGTTGCCGTGAAGGTACCGTCCTCTTCGACAACAGCGTCGGGCGAGTGCGTGAAGTTACCAACCGAGCGGGCCTGGGTCCGCAGTTCGGTACCAGGTGCAACGTTGGTCTCACCAGTCAGTTCAGCGCCGTCGACTGCGGGTGCACTCTCTGCGGAGTCGTCCCACTCAACCGAGCGCTCGTCGATCGAGATCGTGTGCTCGAGGTCGATTTCTTCGTCCTCTTCGAGGAAGAACGCACTGTCATTTGCCTGTGCAGTGACATCGAAGCCAGTGCTGAGGTCGTCCTCATCGTAGAGGTCCGTACCTGCGAGGTCGAGAGCGAAGTAGAGTGTTCCGTCGTACTCGTTGTCGTCTCCACTGTTGAGGAAGTCACCGTACTCAGAGAGATCCCGCGGGTTGGGCTCCTGGTTCGGGATGTCCTCTTCTTCGATCTGGAGGCTAATGCTGTCTGCCAGTTCGCCGTCATCAAGCGCGCCAGAGAGGCCGTAGCCTTCGATGGCGACGATGACGCCGTCTTGGTGTGCGAACTCGTTGGTCTCGGTGACAACCGTCTCGTTGAGGTCGTCAAGGTCGTTCAGGCTACCGAGGTCGTCTTCAGGCACGGTGTAGGTCGTGATGTCGGATGGGCCCTCGTAGTCCTGGACGTTGAGGAAGGCCGTACCCGTTTCACTCTGGATATCGTCTTCGTCGCTGTTGACGTCCGTACCGAGCGAGAGTTCGTACTCAGTCCCTGCGAGCGGTTCACTGAGGTTGCCCTCGACGTTCAGTGGCGTGACCTCAACGTCTTCTTCTTCAGCGGACCAGGCGTCGCCTTCGTCGCCCTGGCCGGTGATGAAGGTGTTGTAGTTGAGGGTGATCTGGTCGTAGCCGTCGTCGGAGTTGTCCTCAATGTGGACAAGCGACTCGAAACCGCTGTTGTCGATGTCACCAACCTTCAGGTACGCATCGTTGGTGTTCTCGAGTTCGATCGGGATCTCGGCGAGGTCGCCCTGGCCGACGTTAACGTCGGAGTTGACGAACTCTGCGGAGATCTCCTCGTCAGTGACAGTGATGTTCGCCGTGTCTTCGGCGGTCGTGTCACTGGCGTCGATCGAGAACTCGTAGTCACCAGCGTCGATGCCGCCGAAGTCGGCGGTGAACTCGTCACGGCCATCGAGGACGATCTCGTCATCGTCAGTGTCGATGTAGACGATGCTGTTGTCAGGGTTCGCGTCCTCCAGTTCGGACGCGGAGTCGTACTGCGTGAAGATGCTTACGAGGTCGTCAGCGTCGAGACCGCTCGCGCTCACGTTCGTCTGCAAGTCACCACGATCCGAGTCGATCTCGAGCGACGTGTTCGAGCTCGAGGAGTTTGCAACGTTGGTCACCGTCGCGTCGTCGAACTCGCCGGTGACACCGTGCGTGCGGAGGTCGAACTCGACACGATAATCAACGCCGGACGTTCCATCGTTATTGACAGTGACGTTGTACGTGCCCGTTTCGAGGTTGTCCGTGTCGACCTCAACCTGGCTATCTTCAACGTCGAGGTCACGGAGCCAGTCGCCATCGTCGTCTTCAAGTTCGACAGTGGCATCGTCGAAAGCGACCGTGCCATCCTCGCCGGCCGACTGAGACGATTCCGTGATGATTGCGGTCTGTCCTTGCCAAACAGCGTCTCCGCTGTTAATTTCCATTTCTCCGCTGTTAACGTCGGAGGAGTCTCCAACGTTGAACGCCGCCGCCGCACCCGCGAAGGATGCAGTCATGGCGACAACGGAGAGAACCATCATCGCGGTCAGGAACAGCGCACGTCCCTTCTCGCGGAAAGTAGTTTCGTTTGTCATGTTATTGTGATTGTTTGTGACCAGGCAGCCATCCCAGCGGCCCGACCGCCACGATCACTGTGATCGTGTCGATTGGAGATCTGGAATATGCTCCCGGATAGGGGTAACAGGTGGATTTTGGATAATGCGTAATAAGTCTTCTAGTTCTGACTTTCATCAATCGAAATATATTTGAGTTGCCAGTTAGAAATATAGATGCGGGCGATCGACGCCCACGCACACATCCATCGCAGAATGTGTTGTCTTGGCGCGCGGAGGCCGGGGCACCCGGGTAGGGACTGAGTGTTTTCAGCCTCCCGCGTTTTTCAATTACTTATCGAGCAGCGGTTCGTCGATTTCGAGCTGGCCAAGGAGTTACCCACAAGTTGAGATAGAGATCGAAAACCGAACGGGCGACTGTCACGAGCGACACACCAGACAGCGTCGAAGAGATCAACTTCCCCGGAATGATCGAACTCCAGGATCGGTTCATCAACGAGGTAGAAGACCATGACTGAAAGCACACTCAAAATCACGTTCCGACAGGCCGACGAGCACCGGACTGCCGCTCGCGAGCGCCTAGAGGAAGCCGAAGCCGGCGGCAGTAGTGACGAAATCGAGCAGGATGTTCGCCGCATCGTCAACTTCGAAGAGTTCGACGACATCGACTGGCTCATGCGCCGGTCGAACCTCGAGCTGATTGAGGCGATCGTCACACAGCACCCAGAGAGTATCCGCCAAGCAGCTGCGGTCGTCGATCGAGATTATCGGGAAGTGCATCGGAATCTGAAAGAACTTGAGGCACTGGGCGTCGTCGAGTTCGACCAAGCCAGTCAGAGTAAGACGCCGAAGCTACGAGGAGGAGTCGACAACATCGACTTCTCGATCCGGTTCCCAATGGACGGCGACTCGAATGGGACGACTGCTGCAGTGTGAGAAAAGGTTACACTTTGGAGATTTCTAAATTTAGCCGAATTAGATGACGTCGCGATGACGAAGCACGTCAGTCACGACACGGCGAGTCCAGGTGACTCGACGATCGAGCGGTACTTCGTAGCGTGTTGATTCGACGGTGAAGCCAGGTTTCTCAAGATCGACCGCAACCTTACCGGTGAATGTGGGGATATCTCCTGCGGAGAAGGGTCCCCGTTGGAAGTTGTATTCGTTTCGATAATTATCTGGAATGAAGTTACGATTGATATATGTCGCGGCGGCGGAGGCTAACCGCGGTGCGTAGTCGTGCGGCGTCGGATGGACAGCTTGTCCGACGCCATCAGGGCCCCAATCAGAGCCATAGATACCGAACGAACTGTGGAGATCAAAGAAAACGTCGGGATCGTGCTCTTCGACGACATCCCAAATTTCTCGGGCAAGCAGTCTGGTCGGATCGGATCCGATTGTCCACGAGCGATTGAGATTTCCGTTATCGCCGGTGTATGTCCGATCCCGGATTGCAGTCTGGTCGGCCTCAGGGATAACAACGAGTTTTCCGGTATCGGGTTGCCACTGAGCGATTTCGTTGGCTGCCATCCAGCCACTCGGTTCGTCGCCGTGTTGGCCACCAATGACGAACACTGTCGGACCAGATCTGTTCGCTTCAGTTACATATACCGTCGTTTGTTCTGGCGTTCCGTCTCTGATTGTGTACTGTTCAATCTCATGAGCCGCAGCACTTTCCGACCCAATAACACTAGCTGAGAAAGCGACAGCACTGGTCTTTATGAGAAATCCTCGCCGAGTCGAGTGATGGAGATTTGCTCCCGATTGCGGTTGTTCCGTATCTTCCATATTTATAGTTCCCTCAGGATACGTTTTAGTACCCCACAGTACGCATCATAACAGTTTCTATCTATGGATGCATTATTTAGTAACTACATCAATATTATCAATAATAATCATAATATTTGTAGAATACTATTGGGTCTAAGGAACTGTTCCCAGAAACGTCCGTGGACGGTAACGGGGACGTGAACTCCCGCCATATCTCCCGATCGTCCAACTTTATGTGAAGAGGGTAGCAGCGTTTACCACACTTACGTGGAAGATGACATGTAGAAGATACACTACACATCTGTTTAATTTTCTGCATATAAACCAAATATGCCTCTGAGAAAACCGACTGGGAGCCGATCAGTAGTTTTGTGGATGGATCAGGGGCGAAGGGCCATCATGGGAACGATGGTGATGATGGTGGTTGTGAAGAGCAGGGAACTGCCTCCCAGACATGAGTCGACATAGTGGAGCGACGTCCCCTGCTACTACAATAATTCGTGCATCTCACTGTAAAGATAATGGCCGATGTACTAATACCGACTGGGAATAATACTGCCGGACAAAAGTCAGTGAACACTCGATCGCGTCTCACGGATCGTCGCTTGTTGCGACGACCGTTCGAGTGCGATCGACGTGTGNAAAGTCAGTGAACACTCGATCGCGTCTCACGGATCGTCGCTTGTTGCGACGACCGTTCGAGTGCGATCGACGTGTGAATAGTTTTGTCCAACAGTATAAGAAAATAGTTGGGCATTTGGAGTCACTGTTCGCCAAGAAGGAGTCGTCGACAGCCTGCATGAGCGAAGAGTTCATCGGAGAGCAGCCGTGCCCAGAGTTCGAGGTCGGGATCGTAGTGTTCGACTAAGTCCGCGAAGCCGGCCAAGGTGATTACGATCATGAAGTCAGACTCATGCTTGAGTGACATCACCGGTGTTGGCTGCGGTATCGTATAAAAAGACCAGTGCCGAGCGAGTGTCCGAAAGGGGTCTTTCTGAGCTTACGCTCTGGTACCTCTCTGAATCTGGGTTGCTTAGCAGGAGATCTACTTCGACCGAATCACACCAAACAGTGGGTTTCCCCAATTGGGCCGCTTCATCGAACTCGATTAGGTGCGGATTCTCGAGTTCATATAGGTTCGTGTGGACCTGCCGAACATCCCAATCAACGAGACGAACAGTCTTGCGAATACTCTCTGGTTTGTGCTTCGCAATTGTCCTTATTTTCGATACCGGTAGGCCAGTTTTGTCCCCCAAAACACAGTCACAGATAGTATCAACACGGCGAACGTCTCACTCGCGTATGTTCGAGTTAACAGTTGATACGCAGTAATAGCTGCCAATGAGGGTGTCATAGAACGATCTGCATGGCGTTCTGTTCACCCAATCTGGAGAGAACTATCCGTTCACTACACTTGCTTATTGAGCGTCGTAGATTCTCTCAGATACGCGTGACATCTAGAAAGGATACTAACTACACAGCGCATATCGGTCACGGAGAGGAATAGATAATCAAGTTCAACCAGGTTTTCAGATAAGCGAATTTTTCTTAGGTCTCGAACGAATCAAGTTCTATTTAATCGGCTCTATTGAATCGCCATGCGGCGTTGGAATCACGGGGTCACGTACTTTTTGATGTTGTAGACGAGACACATCAGGACGATCTCACGG
>NZ_AOIL01000015.1 GCF_000337595.1 Natrialba taiwanensis DSM 12281
CACGTGCCTTTCGGCACGCTTCACCTTGTCCATGTCTAGATCGTCCGGTTTCGGGTCGTGCCCGTTTGACTCCCCGCGCTTGAACACGGTGGCCCTCGTCGAAAGACTGCGGCCATATCGGTTTCCCTACGCCTTCCCCGATGATCGGGTTAGACTCGTCAAACAGGCACACTCCCTGGTTCGTTTTTCAAAACGCACGACGCAACTCCGGCTTCC
>NZ_AOIL01000016.1 GCF_000337595.1 Natrialba taiwanensis DSM 12281
CCGTCTCGGTCGCCGTCGCACCGTCGCTTGCGGACGCGGACGTTTCGGACGTGACCTCGACCGCACTCACCGCAACCGTCGCTTCCCACGTCAACGACGACGTTCGCGCCGACCTCGAACACCTCCCCGCCGTCAGCTACTGGGAGAACACCCCCGAGGCCTACCGCGAACTCGCCACCGACGCCGGCTACGACGAGACCGGCATCTCCGAGCGCCGCGAGGCCATCGCACTCGAAGCCTACTACCAGTCCTACAAGGACAAACGTGAACTCGTCGCCGACCTCCTCTTCGGTGACGACGAGGAGACTGACCGGCCTGTCAACGGCGACCTCGCTGCTCACGTCTCCGAACAGTTCCGCGCGAAACTCGATACCGGTCTCGAAACCGCCCAGGAGAATCTGACGACCGAATCCGTCGACGGGATCAGCGTCGCCGTCCTCGATACGGCGGCGTTCACCCACCGCTACAACTTCCCGACGACAACGCTCCTGCTCGATGCGCTGCACCGACGCGAACGCGAGGACGACTCGTTCGTCACCCTCGGTCTCGGCGACGACGAACTCCACGTCCGCGCAACCGAGTCGCTGAACGTTCGTGACCTTGGCGACGCCATCGCCGAGGCAGCCCCCGACGCCGGCGTCCACGTTGTCGGCGGCCAGGACGGTCATATCGAGTTCCTGCCAGGCGAGCGCGACGCCGTTCGCCAGGCGGCACTCGACGCACTCGACGCAACGCTCGCGTAACACTACGTCGACCGCCAGACGGCGCGTCACAACGCAGTCTCGTCCTCCGGACACTATCGGCCGATAGCGACGGCGTCGCGGTGCCGTTCGGCGACGAATCGGATCGACGGCGAGCGGACCCGCACGCAACGGACGGCACAACGTTACGCATCTGAACTCGAGTCGTCGGCGGTTTCGGACTGCTCGAGTTCATCTGGCGACTTGTCGGGCCAGACGACGCTGTCCTCGAAGGGGACGCCGCTACGGTGTGCGGAGCGGGCGATCATGTGTGCGCCGGTCGGAACGGTCAGGAAGAGAAATGCGATGCCGATGAGCGAGGTGAGGCCTTCGTTTCCGGGGCCGAAGGAGACGAAGCCGGCGAGGAAGATTGCGGCGGTGCCAAGCGTCGTGGGCTTGCTCGTTGCGTGCATGCGGTTGTAGACGTTCGGGAGGCGGAGCAGTCCGATCGTGCCGACGGTGAGGAAGAAGACGCCGACGACGATCAGGGCGATGATGAGTGCGGATCGGATCATTCGATGATCTCGCCCTCCGTGACGAATTTGGCGACGGCGACCGTGGCGATAAAACCGATGATGGCGAGGACGAGACTCACCGTAATGAAGAGCCCGCGGCCGGTCTGGAGTGCGAACAGGACGGCAATTGCGACGACGTTCGTGGCGATCGCGTCCAGTGCGACGACGCGGTCGGGTGTCGTCGGTCCCTGAACAACGCGATAGCCACAGAGCAGACAGAGTCCGCTGACGAGGATCAATGCTGTGCGAACGGTCCATTCGAGGACGGCTGGATCGTCACTCATCCTCGTCGGCCTCCGTCTGGCTGTGCTGGTCGTTGGAGTTCGGCTCTCGGTTGGGCATTCTGTTGTGATGGCCGTCTTCGCCTCGGTAGTGGTGGGTTCGTTCGAGTGCAGCGTTCGTGTCGTCGTCCTCGCGTCCGGTGATGATTGCGGGTGGCGGATCGGACGGAGACAGTTCCTCGTCGAACATCTCCAGTGCATAGGTTTCCCAGGTTCTGATGGGGGCGGCGATCGATTCGGGATCGCGACCGTCGATCGCGTGGACGTACAATGCGTTTTCTTCCGGGTCGTGATCCAGGGCGACGGTGCCTGGCGTGAGGGTAATACTGTTGGCGATGAGCGTGATTCCAGCGACGGTCTGGACGCGAAGCGGGACCAGGATTACTTCGGGTTCGATCTTCACCCGGGGAGAGAGGACTCGGTAGGCGACATCGAGGTTTGCACGGACGAGTTCCCACGAGAAGGCCGCAAGGTAGCGGCCGGCGTACGGTGAGGCGTGGCCCAGCCGACCGAGATCGGTGTACTTTCCGTACAGACGCCGGAAGAGGAACGCGATCGGGAAGCCGACGACGATGCCGGCCAGGAACTGCCCGACGAGCGCCGCGGGTGCGAGTTCAATGCCGCGGACGAAGATCCAGAGCACGGCGAAGACGATGCCGGCGACGGGCCAGGTGCGGACGGTCATGGGAGTTCACCTCCATCGCTGGTGTTGATCGTTCCAGTTCCGGGTTCCGTTTCAGGTTCAGTACCCATTCCAGTTTCGCCTCCGCCTCCACCTGCGCCTGCGCCTGCGTCCACATTGCCGCCGTCCACGCCGGAGACCGTCTGGTTTGGATCGACGGCGTCGACGTAGCCGTCGGTATCGAGGGCGGCCGTGGCGGCGGCGTCTGCGAATCGGTAAATCGGCTCGAATCCGATGCCGACGGCGACGATCGTCACAGCGAGCGCGAGGAGAACGGCCACCTGAACCGGGTCGGCGACCGCGTCTTCGACCGCGGGTGTTCGTTGTCCCCAGAAGCTTCGGTTCCAGGCCCGCGTTGCGTACGCGATCGTCAACAGCGAGCCGGCAAGGAGGAGCACGAGCACCGACATCGATCCCGCCTGGGCGGCGGCGTCGAAGACGAGGAATTTACCGAAAAAGCCCGATAGCGGCGGGATGCCGACGAGCGCGAGCGAGCCGATGAAAAACGCCCCAGCGAGGAGTGGTGAACGGCTTGCCAGGCCGCCGAGGTCGGCGAGACGGCTCGTTCCGGTCGCCGTTCGGACCGCCCCGACCGCGAGAAAGAGCATGCCCTTCGCCAGGGCGTGGTTGAGCGCGTACACCAGTGCGGCGACGATCGCAATGTGGCGAATGTCCGGAACCGTCGTCGTTGCGGCGATCGCGACCGGAACCGCGATGAAGCCGACCTGGCCGATGCTCGAGTACGCGAGGACGCCCTCGAGGGAGTCTCGGCCGACGGCACCGAGTCCGCCGACGAGGATGCTTGCGGTTCCCATGACGAACAGGACGGCACCGATGAACGCGAGCGGCGAGTCGCCCGCGAGTATCGTGCCGACGGCCGGGATGGCGAGGTTGACACTGATCTGGGCATCCGCGAAGACGGTGAACGAGAGCCGAATGATAGCGTAGATGCCGACCTTCTTGGTCGCACCTGCGAGTAGTGCGGTGATCGGGGGCGGAGCGGCCCGATAGGCGGTCGGGATCCAGAACTGGAAGGGGACGAGCCCCGCTTTGATCGCGAACACCGACAGGAGAAGGCCGAGGAGGCCGACGACCGGGCCAGGGTCGATCCCGTACGCTGCGGGCGCGGCGAGTCGACGCGCGAGATCGGCCATGTTGAGCGTCCCCGTCGTCGCGTAGATGCCGCCGACGCCGAGCAGGAAGACGGCGCTGGCGAGCAGGTTGAGCGCGACGTACCAGAACGCGGCGCGGGTGTGCTGGGGGCCGCCGTAGTAGGCGACGAAGATGTAACTCGCCATCAACATCACCTCGAACCAGACGAACAGGTTGAACAGATCGCCGGTAAGGAACGCGCCGGTGACGCCGAGTGCCAGGAAGTGAAACAGCGGAAAGTAGTAGCTGCGCCGGTCGAGTTCAGGGAGGACTCGGATCGAGAAGATGAGCGAGGCGACGCCGATCACGGCGACCATCGTCAGCATAAATGCCGAGAGTCCGTCGGCGACGAGCGTGATTCCAAAGGGGGCCGGAAGCCCGCCGACCTGATAGGTTGCAGCGCCCGGCGCGTCGGGTGCGAGGACGACGTACCAGTCGATCGCTGCGACGGCGACGAGGTAGGCCGCGCCGCCCGCGAGGCTGACGCCCGCTCGGGCGCGGGGGCGAGTTCCGAGGAGCAACGTGCCGACGGCTGCGACGAGGACGATCAGCATGGGAGCGATCACCAGCGTCGATTCCGCGCCGGGAGACAGCGTCTGCAGCACCATCCCGTTCACTCGCGATCACCCAGTTCGGAGGCGTCGAGCGTGTCGTGTTCCTCGTAGACGCGGTAGGAGAGCACAAGTGCGAAGGCGGTCATGCCAAAGCCGATGACGATGGCTGTGAGGACGAGTGCCTGCACGACCGGATCGGTCGTCTCGGGGACGCCCTCGCCGTGGCTGGCGAGGATCGGGACGGTCTCGAAGCCGCCGAGTTCGATGCCGCCCATCGCCAGCAGGTAGACGTTTGCCGCCTGGCTGACGATGGCGAGTCCCCAGACGACGCGGATCAGGTCGCGTCGAAGGAGGAGGAACGTCCCGAGTGCAAACAGTGCGCCGACGACGAACGCGAGGACGAACGCGCTCATTCGGCACCCACCACCGAAATAATCGTCAGCAGGCCGCCGATGACGACGCAGTAGACCCCCAGATCGAACGCCAGCGCGCTCGCGATTTCGAGGTGATGGTAGAGCGGCACGCCCTCGAGAACGATGTACGACTGCGATAGGAAGGGGTGATCGAGCGCAAGCGGGACCAGCCCGCTGCCGACGGCGATCGCGAGGCCGACCGTAAACAGCCGGCGGTAGGCGACGACGACGCGATCGCGCGAGGGCGTCTTTCCGGGATCGACATCGCGGCCGAGGACGCCCCGTTCCAAGAAATCGAGGCCGAACGCAATGTAGACGATCACGAACGCGGTCGAAGTGAGGACGCCGGCGATGAAGCCGCCGCCGGGGAGGTTGTGCCCCTCGATAAGCAGCGAGATGGCGACGATCAGAACGATTGGGACGACGATGCGGGCGGTCGTTCGCATGATGACGGTCGTCATTCGGATTCACCTCGGGTCTCGTGGCTTTCGCGCGGTTCGTTCGCACTTCCGCCCTCTGCGTCCTCGATTGCTACTGAACTCTCGTCACTGCGAGTCTCGTCACCGCGTGCGCGCATGACGATGAGCGTGAGGATCGAAATTGCGGCGACGGCGATCACGACGAGTTCACCGAGCGTGTCGAAGCTGCGAAAGTCGACCAGGATCACGTTGACGATGTTCTGTCCGCCGCCCTCGGGAACGGCGTGTTCGGTGTAGTAGCGCGCGATCGCGCTCTCGCCGACGGGTCGGGCGTCGGTCGTGAGGAGAACGGTGATGAACGCGGTTGCGCCGACCAGGACGGAGAGGGCGGCGTCCCGAGCGATCCTGCCGAGACTGACTTCGTAGTACTCCGGGATCTCTTCGACGACGAGCAGGAAGATCACCAACACGAGCGTCTCGACGACGAGCTGGGTCAGTGCGAGGTCGGGCGCGCTGGCGAGGATGTAGAAGATGGCGATCATGAATCCGAGGATCGAGAGCGTGAGGATGCCGGCGACGTGCGAGTCGGCGGTGACGACTGCGAGGCCCGCGACGACTGCGAGGGAGAGGACGAGTGCGGCCGGGATCGGAACGTCGAGGCCGGCGAGCGCGGTGGGGATGGCGGCATCGGTCGCGACGAAGCCGGCGAGTGCGAGGACGCAGGTAGCGGTGAGCGTCCAGGTTGCGTACGTCCGGAGCAGGCCGTTGTGAACGCGTGATGCGAGCCACGCACCGTCGTCGGTGAGACGTTCGATGATTGCGTCGTACCACCAGTTCGCGCCGATCGGCGGGACCGTTCGGGGAATCGATCGGATGCTGCGGTGAATGGAGTCGTAGAACGGGTACGCAAGGACGCCGCTGCCGATCGCGACGGCGCTCATCCCGACGGCCGGCGAGTATGATGTCGGGAGCCCGACGTGCATCTCGTGGGTCCCGGGATCGACGGCGGTCGCGTCGATGCCGGCCTGCACGATCGCCCGAACCGCGAGTTCGGGATCGATGCTGACGACGGCCGTCAGTGCGGCCAGGACGGCGGGGGAGACGAGCAGTATAACTGGTGGCCGATGAACGTGATCGAGCGAGTCGGGTTGGCGGCCGAAAAAGAGCGCGAGGAAGCGAAGCGAGTACAGGACGGTGAAGATGCTCCCGAAGACGGCAACGACCGGGTAGAGCCAGTCGAGCGGGCCGAGGTCGTGGTGGTGGCTCGCTTCGACGGTCGCCTCGAAGAGAAGTTCCTTCGAGTAGAAGCCGCTGAACGGCGGGATACCGCCCATACTGAGGGCGACGATAGCGGTGAGAAATGCCGTCACGGGGAGGTCGTGTCGGAGTCCGCCGAGTTCATCGAGACGCCGCGTCCCCGTCTCGTGAGCGATGATACCGGCGATCAGGAACAGGGCAGCCTTGAAAAGCGCATGGTTGAACAGGTGAAAGACACCGGTTTCCGCGCCGACGATTGACGTAAATCCGAAGCCGGCGATCATGAGTCCGAGGTGACTCGCCGTCGAGTAGGCGAGCAGTTCCTTGATATCCGTCGCGGCGACGGCGAGAAGGGCACAGATCGTCATCGTCGCTAAGCCGAGCGTTGCGAACAGCATCACCCACTCGAGGCTCGCAAACAGCGGGCGAATGCGGCCGACGAAGTAGACGCCGACTTTGACCATCGTCGCGGAGTGGAGAAAGGCCGAGACGGGCGTCGGCGCGGCCATCGCGTTGGGGAGCCAGAAGTGAAGCGGCACCTGTGCGGATTTGGTTGCCGCCCCGACTGCGAGCAGCCCCAGCACCGGAACAAACAGGCCTGCTTCTCGCAGCGCGGTCTGCATCTCGTCGGGTCGGTTGAGCATTGCGGCGAGGTCGAAGGCGGACGTTCCGGGACCGACGACGTCGCCCGCGACGAACGCGAGCAGGAGAAAGCCGACGAGCACGAACAGCCCGCCGCCGACCGTCACGAGCATCGCCATTCGGGCGGCGTACTGCGAGGACGCGTCATCGGTGTGAAAGCCGATCAGCACGAACGAACAGAGGCTGGTGAGCTCCCAGAAGAGGAAGATTGCGATGAGATCGGCGGCGAGTGCGATTCCGATGATCGAGCCCATGAACGCGAGGAGTGCAGCGTAGTATCTGGCGAGTCCGGACTCGCCGTGCATGTACGCCGGCGAGTACAAAAATACGAGCGCGCCGATGCCGCTCGCGAGGAGTGCGAACAACAACGCCCAGCCGTCGACGTAAAACCGGAGCGCGACCTCGAGCGACGGAATCCAGGCCAGTTCGACGGTTCCCTCGGAGCCGTACTGCGTTCCGAGGAGGGCGAAACAGAACGCGGCGACCGCCGCCCCGGCGTAGCCCGTCTTTTCGCCGAGCGATCGGATCAACAGCGGCGTCACACCCGCAACTGCAAACGGCGCTGTGACTACGGCGAGCACGACCGACAGCTCCGGGGGCATTCAGTCTGTTTTGACTACCAGCAGCGCCAACTTAACGATTCACCCGGAACTCGCGATTTTCGACCGACATCAGGGGTGCACTCGCACACGATCCGGTCCAGGTCGACCCAATCCGACCGGAGCGTCCCATATCCGCGGGAACTATTGCCATCTCAACCCCGCGGCTTATCCCGCACCGTCCGCTTGCTCTCCCATGAGTGTCATCGCCGAGTTCACGATCCCAGCGGATGTGTTCGCACTCGGAGAAATGTTCGACCGCATCCCTGCCGTAACGGTCGAGGTCGAACGGCTCGCGACGCACAGCCGAGAGTGGGTCATGCCGTTTCTGTGGTTCACGAACGCCGAAATCGACCCCATCACGACGGCACTGGCAGCTGACCAGAGCATCGTCGGGTACGAGTTCATCGACAGCGAGGACGACATCGTCTATTTCAACGTTCACTGGGACGAGGCGGTCCAAGAGCGGGTCGACGAAATCGTCGATCAACACGGCATCGTTCAGGAGGCGACCGCAGTGGATGGCCACTGGTTCTTCAAACTCAAGTTCGTCGATCAGGCGGCTCTCGAGGACTTTCAACAGTACTTTCAGGACAAGGAGTACTCGTTCGAACTGCAGCGAATCTACGACGGGTCCGCACCGAAAGAACGCGAGTACGATCTGACGAGCGCCCAACGCGCAGTTCTCGTTACGGCGCTCGAAATGGGTTACTTCGACGTGCCCCGCGACGCGCAGATCGGCGATCTCGCAGCCGAACTCGACATCTCCACGAACGCAGTTTCGGAACGCCTTCGCCGAGCAACCAAGAACTTGACGGAAAACACGCTGGTCGTCTCCTCGGAGCAGGCAAAACGCGAAATCGACGACGCGGACTGAGCGCCCCCTTATAAGCACCCTCGAACTCACAGCAGTATTCGTTTCCACGTTCTAACCGATAGTACTGATATGTCGAAGGAGTCGTCGTCGAACTCGTCGGGTGATGCCGAGGATCACGAATCAGGGACAGAGAAGGTTGCTGCCGTCTGTTCGGAATGCGGAACGGCCTACGCGGCCGAGAAGTGGCCCGACGGCAAGATTCTCCTGATCGGACAGCGGACCGGCTGTCAGTGCGGCGCGACATCGTTCGTCGAACTCGACGAAGACGAGGAATTCCCATCACAGGCGAACACAGAGTGATGGCCGCGAGCGAGCGGTAGCGAGTCCGACACGCTTATTCGCGCCGCCCGATGAACGGTGGATAGTGAGTACCGAGACGCCCGACCGCGAGCCGACCGAAACCGAGGCGTTCGAGCGAGTCTGCGAGACGCTCGTCGAGCGGATTCTCGCAGGCGACGTCGAACGCGACGAAGTCGAGAAGGCCAAACTCGAGGCCTGTTCGGAGCACTCTGCACCGAAGGTTCCGAAGAACTCGGAACTCCTCGATTACGCGCCCAAAGAGCACCGCGAGGACCTCGAAACGGTGCTTCAACGCAAACCCGTCCGCACCGCCTCGGGCGTCTCGCCGGTCGCGATCATGACCTCTCCCGAGCGCTGCCCGCACGGGAAGTGTCTCTACTGCCCCGGCGGCCCCGACTCGGAGTTCTCTTCGTCCCAGAGCTACACCGGCAACGAACCCGCCGCCGCCCGCGGCGTGCAGAACGACTACGATCCGTACGGCCAGGTGACGCTGCGCCTCGAACAGCTCCGCGAAATCGGCCACCCGATCGACAAGGTCGAACTCATCCTGATGGGCGGGACGATGACCGCCCGGAGCCACGACTACCAGGAGTGGTTCGTCAAGCGCGCCCTGGAAGCGATGAACGACTACGACGTCGACAAGGAGCCCGAACCCGCGGAGGGCGAAAGCTTCGCCGAGGACCCCGCCGAGTACGAGTTCAAGTATTTAGAAGACGTGATCGCCGAGAACGAGACGGGAGACGTGCGCAATATCGGGACGACGTTCGAGACCAAGCCCGACTGGTGCGATCCAGAGCAGATCGATCGGATGCTCGATCTCGGTGGGACGAAAGTCGAGGTCGGTGTGCAGACGACCTACGAGCGGATCAACCGCGAAATGCACCGCGGCCATGGCGTGCAGGCCTCGATCGATGCCAACCAGCGCCTGCGCGACTCGGCGTTCAAGGTCGGCTTCCACATGATGCCCGGCCAGCCGGGAATGAGCAAGGAGATGTGTCTGGAGGACTTCCGCCGACTCTTCGAACAGGAGCAGTGGAAGCCCGACTACCTGAAGATCTACCCGACGCTGATCGTCCGCGGCACGGCGACCTACGACTGGTGGCACGAGGGCGAGTACGAGCCGCTCGACAACGACGAGGCAGCCGAACTGGTCGCCGAGATCAAGGACATGATCCCCCGCTACACGCGGCTCCAGCGCGTCCAGCGGGATATCCCGGCGGATTACATCGACGCGGGCGTCTGGAAGTCCAATCTCCGCCAGCTAGCCCGAAAGCGCATGGACGACCACGACTGGAACTGCGAGTGTATCCGCTGTCGGGAGGTCGGCATGAACGATGCCGAGCCGAACGAGGTCGACCTTGACGTGATGACCTACGACGCCTGCGGCGGCACCGAACACTTCATCTCCTTCGAGGACTTCGACCAGGATCTGCTGATCGGCTTCTGTCGGCTCCGGTTCCCGAACGACCCCGTTCGGCCGGAACTCGAAAACACCGCCCTCCTTCGCGAACTCCACGTCTACGGCTCCGAAGTTACGATGGGTGAGGCAGGCGAGTCGGACCAGCACCAACACCAGGGCTACGGTCGCCGCCTGATGAACCGCGCGGAAGAACTCGCGGCCGACGCGGGCTACGACAAGGTCAGCGTCATCTCGGGCATCGGCGCGCGGGAATACTACCGGAACAAACTGGGCTATCACCAGGACGGCCCGTACGTAAGCAAGCGCCTATAACGGCCGCTGCGAACGCTATTTTGACTGATTCATCGGTTTGGTACCGGTGTCCGAGACCGTCCGGTTACTGCTGCGTCTCGCACCAGTGAGGACACGGCACGTCGCAGCAGCATCCCGCAAGAACGCCGGTACTCACCCATCCATTCGCGTCAAGTAACAGTAGATATAAGACACCACACATCAACGATTAGAACGGAAGCCACAACGGGCAGACGCGAAATGCCCCGGGTGCTGACACACCCGAGACGTGGCTTCCAAACCCCAGCGAGGGTTTGCAGCCATGTTCGGATTCATTCTACCGGGACATAAACATCCCGCACGACCGACGTATCGCTCGCTTCGAGTCACATTGCCATCGCTCACGGATACAGTCACCATCGCGACTGCCCGCCGGAGGCGACGATGAGGGATGAGAACCCGAAGTCGATCGACGAACCGACTGGTCCCTCGTTGCCCGACTGTCCGCTCTGCGGCCAGGCGGTCGTGACCGTGACGATTCTCGGTCCGACGACGGCAGTTGCAGCTCCCTGCGGCTGTCGCGCGCCGCCGGAAGTCGTGCTCGTCGACCCAGCCGTTGCCTCGGCCAGCCACATCGGGGACGCGCCAACCAATACGGACGCCGGGGGATAACGTCGCGAAAAAGAACGGAACCCGCGCTACGATCGGTGCCCCCGATACTACTGGACGAAAATCGGCGAACGCTCGATCGCGTCCCGCGAACCGTCGCTCGTGAGAGAGTCGTTCGAGTACGATCGATGAGTCAAGGGTTTTCTCCGGCAGTATGGACCGAGACGTGCGGATTACTCGTCTCGCTCCGCTATCGCATCGTCGAACGCCGCCTTCGCTCGCCGCCCGCCCGATTTCACGTAATCGATGTCGACGCCGGCCAACACGAAGTCGAAGCCGCGATCGACCCACCGTTCGATCTCCTCGTCCTCGAACGCCAGCGTCGCGACCGGCTTATCGACTGCGTGGCCTGCCTCAAGGATACGATCGACGGCCGCGAGGAACTCGTCGCTCTCGGTTTCGCCGAAGTGCCCGAGCGCAGCCGAGAGATCCGCCGGGCCGACGAACAGCCCGTCGAGGCCGTCGACGGCGACGATCTCCTCGACGTTTTCGAGGCCGGATTCGGTCTCGATCTGGGCGATCGTGACGAGTTCATCGTTCGCCCGGTCGACGTACTCGGGAAACGCCAGGCCGAACTCGTTGGCGCGGCCGAAGCCGACGCCGCGGACGCCGTCGGGCGGGTAGCGGGTCGCCTCGACGAGCGCCCGCGCGTCCTCGGGCGTGTCGATCATCGGTGCCATTACGCCGTCGACGCCCGCATCGAGGACGCGCTTGATCTCCGTCGAATCGTTCTCCGAGAGTCGGACGATGGTTCCGGGATCGGACGCGGTGTCTGCGGCGTCGACCGCGCGTGCGATCTCCGTGAGCGTCTCGATCGAGTTCGTCGAGTGCTCGCCGTCGATGACGACGGCGTCGAACTCGAGGTGGGCGCTGATCTCGCCGATTGCCGGATCGCTCAGTGCGACCCAGGTGCCGACGAGTCGCTCGCGATTGCGGAGGTTCGAGACGAACGTCATGGCGAAGCGTTGGCCGATCAGCGAGAAAAGGCCACCGGTGGCGGAAACGGGCGGTTCGACCGCGGCCGCTTAGAACCCGAGTTCGTCGTCGATCAACACGAGTTGCGTGCGGTCGTCGACCCGCTCGTACTCGAGGGAGACGAGTTTGCCGACGAGGCTGCCCTGGTCGTAGACCTCCTGTGCACGGGCGTCCTCGAGCGGGAGCGCGAACTCGCGGACGCGCTCGACGGCCGTCTCCCAGTCCGGTTCGATCTTGTTCGTCCCCGCGACGAGGACGAGCGATTCGGCCCCGAACGGCCAGGCCCCGACGGCGTTCCCGAGCGCGTTTGCGCCGACGAGTTCGCCGCTTTCCGCGACGGCGTTGACGCCATCGAAGAAGACGTCGGCGGTGGTCGCCTCGCGGCGGCGGGTCGAGCGCTCGTCGTCGTCCTCGATTTCGGCGAGTGCGTTGCCGACGTAGTCGAAGCCGTCGGCTTCCTCAAGGGTATCGGCGAAGCCGATCTCTTCTAAGGTCGTCGAGTGGCCGTCCATTACCGCCGCACCGGCGGGGATTTGATCGGCGAGGAACTCCCGGGCCGCGTCCCCGTCGTCGAATACGTCGACCGCAATGTTTCGATCCTCGACGTTCGAAACGACCGTTTCGAGCGTTTCCTCGTCCGGGCGGTCGTCGAACCGCTCCTCGTCGATGTCGAGTTTGTCGTCGAAGTCGTCTTTCGTGTGATAGTCAGAGGCCATGGTCGGTGACGTGGCAACGGTTCGGTGTCGATCCGGATCAACGCCCGGCCTGAATACGACTACGGCCGGCGGGAGCCGAGCCGGCTCCGTACTTCTGACCGCGCTCAGTACCCTCTCAGACTGTGCACAGGCCCCTCTCAGACCGCGAGTACTGTATCCACGATCAGCATCAGCGCGAAGCCGAGGATGAACGCCGCCGTCGCGGTGTCGGCGTAGCCGTGGCCGTGGCTCGAGGGCACGAGTTCACGGAAGACGACGGCGATCATCGCGCCCGCAGCGACCGGGAAGAGTCCGGAGACAACCGTGACGAGCCAGAAGCCGGCGGCCGCCGTGACCGGTTTCGGGATTCCGCCGGAAAGGGACGTATAGAGGATCGTTCGGCCCCGAGAGACGCCCGCCCGGACTGCAGGAACCGCCATCGCGAATCCGTCGGGAACGTTCTGGACGGCGATGGCGGTCGCGATTGCAAAGCCGATCGCGGACTCGCCGCTCGCGAACGCGATGCCGACCGCGAGGCCCTCGGGGACGTTGTGGATCGTCACGGCCCCGCCGACGAGCGTCGCCCGGCGCAACCCGTCGCCCGTGAACTCGACGGGATCGCGTTCGCCCGCACCCGGCGCGTTCACCGCCGGCTCGGCGTCGAGCGAGCGGGCGAGCAGTGCGGTCCCCTCGAGACGCTTGCTGCCTCGAAATCGCAGATGGAGGTGCGGGAGCGCGGCGTTCCCGACGAGCAGAAACGCGCCCCCGGCGACGATTCCGACGACGACCTCGAGCGGCGTTCCGAACTCGAGACCGGGGAGGACGAGCGCGAAGACGGCCGCGCCGACCATGATCCCGGCGGCGAGTCCCAGCGCGTTATCGTAGAGCCGGTGGCTCACCCGCTCGGTTAGTAACAGCGGGAGCGCCCCGACGCCGGTGAGTCCGCCCGCGACCGCGGCGACGAGAACGACTTCCGCGAGCGATACCATACCGTTCGTTCGCCGCCGAGGGAAAATGAGTATCCGGCTCGTCGGCGCGCACCGCCCGACTTCGGCCGTCGGACAGTGGTGGATAGCACGGAGGCGTTCGGCGGTGGATAACCCGATTGTACCACCAACATATAATACCGCGCGACCACCGAACTCGTCTATGGCATTCAGCGACCATCTCCTCGATGCCGGCGCGGACATCTGGGACGCACAGAAGCGCCACCCGTTCGTCACCGAACTCGCCGCCGGCACGCTCGAGGAAGCCGCGTTTCGCCACTGGGTGAAACAGGACTACCGGTACCTGCTCGACTACGCGCGCCTGTTCTCGATCGCCGGAACGAAAGCGCGCGACGAGGCGACGATGACCCACCTCCTCGGCGTCGCTCACAACGTTCTGGAGCACGAACTCGACCTCCACCGCGAGTTCGCCGCGGACTACGGGATTTCGGGCACCGAACTCGAGTCGGTCGAGAAGGCTCCGACCTGCGTCGCCTACACGAACTTCCTCGTTCGGACGGCCTACGAGGGCTCGCTCGCAGAAATCGCAGGTGCACTCTATCCGTGCATGCAGGGCTACCTCGACGTGGCCGAGCACATGGTCGAACTCGCCGACGAGGAGCACCGCTACACCCCGTTCATCGAGATGTACACGGGCGAGGAGTTCCGCGAGGCGACGGCCTGGTGTCGCGAGTTCGTCGATCGCTGCGGCGAGCGCTACCCCGGCGAGCAGGAGGCGATGCGTGAGGCGTTCTTGACGAGCGCGAAGTTGGAGTACCGGTTCTGGGAGATGGCCTACACGCAGGAGGTATGGGAGCTGTGAGACGGTGGTAGCGTAGTCTGGTGGTCCGAACGAGAGATCCGATAGCCGGCGTCAGTGTCAGTGTTAGCCCCAGCCCTAGTCTCAGTGTCAGTCCCAATATCAGTCGATTGTAATCTCGAGTTCGAGCAGGCCCAGATACGAGGGCGCGTTCCCGCTCGTTCTGAACTCGGTGGGCGTCGAGTCGACGAGCTGGTAGAACTCGGATTGGGTCGCGGGGTGCATCGTCGAGCCGTCTTCGCGCTGGAGGAACGCCGGCGCGGCCGTCTGGCGGATGTACTCGACCTGTTCCTGCCAGTCCTCGCCGCTGTGCAGGAAGACCCCGAACGAGAACCGCCCGGCGGCCACGGCGTCTTGTTTCGTCTCGAAGTGCTCCGCATCCTCGACCCGGTACTCCTCGTCGCTGAGCCAGGCGAGCGCGGCGACCTCGGGCGTCTGCAGGAGGTACACGTCCCAGGAGAGGGTCTTGTCGAAGACGGCCCACGTGTTTCGCGGCCCGACGGAGTTCACCTCGACGCTGAAGGCGGGCCGGCCCCGCGAGCCGGTCGGTTCGTGGACGAAGGTTGCGTCGTGTCCGGGAACGCGAATGCCGCGGTCGTGGTAGACGACGCCGTCGGCGTCGATAACGAGGTCGTTGCGCTCGGCGAGTTCGTCAACGAGTTCGAGGACGGGGATGCCGCCGGCGTCCTCGAGTCGGTCGAGAACCGGCGGGAGTTCGAGGATGGCCTGCCAGGAACGCTGGTCTTCCGGCGCGCTCATAGCTGCGGGCTGCCTCCGGTTTCGGATGGGACGGACGCAACGGGCGCGACGGTAGTTGCCCTGCGCGTGCCGCAGGTGGCGGTACGCCTTCGGTTTCCGACGGACGGCGGTTCGACGCCGGTGAAGGGGTCGAGCACGGCGTTCATACCGGGTACCAGTGGGTCGGGCGGGATTAGCCTTTCCGACTGTCGGTCGGGTTCTCGACGTGGACGCCCACCGGCCCCGCGAGCGGAGCGACACGCCTTTTTGACCGCGCCGGGCACTCTGTTGTATGGATCCAAAGCGGGAGCTTACAAGCGTCGACCTCGCCGCCCTCGTCCGCGAGTTCGGAGCCTACGAGGGCGCGAAGCTCGACAAGGCCTATCTCTACGGGGATAATCTCGTCCGCCTCAAGATGCGCGATTTCGACCGCGGTCGCATCGAGTTGCTTCTCGAGGTCGGCGAGGTGAAACGCGCCCACACGGTCGCCCCCGAGCGGGTGCCCGACGCCCCCGGTCGGCCGCCGCAGTTCGCGATGATGCTGCGCAATCGGCTGTCCGGCGCGGACTTCGCCGGCGCCTCCCAGTACGAGTTCGACCGCATCCTCGAGTTCGTCTTCGAGCGCGACGACGGGACGACCCGGATCATCGTCGAACTGTTCGGTCAGGGCAACGTCGCGGTGACGGACGGCGAGTACGAGGTGATCGACTGTCTCGAGACGGTTCGCCTGAAGTCCCGAACCGTCGTCCCGGGCTCGCGCTATGAGTTCCCCGACACGCGGACGAACCCGCTAACGATTTCGCGCGAGGCCTTCGGCCACGAGATGGAGGATTCGGATACCGACGTGGTCCGCACGCTCGCGACGCAGCTCAACTTCGGCGGCCTCTACGCCGAGGAGCTCTGCACCCGCGCGGGCGTCGAGAAGGCGATGGACATCGCCGACGCCGACGAGGAGACCTACGACGAACTCTACGAGGCGATCGAACGGCTCGCGCTCGATATCCGAAACGGGAATTTTGATTCGCGACTGTATCTCGACACCGATGACGAGGACCGGACCGAGGACGGCGACGGAGACGAGGGGAGCGCCGCCCGCGTCGTCGACGTGACGCCCTTCCCGCTCGAGGAGCACGAACAGGACGACCTCGACGGCGAACCCTACGATACCTTCCTCGAAGCGCTCGACGACTACTTCTTCCGGCTCGAACTCGATGACGAGGAGGAGCCGGACCCGACGGACCAGCGTCCCGATTTCGAGGAGGAGATCGCCAAACACGAGCGGATCATCGAACAGCAACAGGGTGCGATCGAGGGCTTCGAGCAGGAAGCCGAGAACCTCCGCGAGAACGCCGAGTCGCTGTACGCCGAGTACGGCCTCGTCGACGAAATCCTCTCGACGATCCAGGAGGCCCGCGAACAGGACCGCCCCTGGGACGAAATCGAGGAGCGCTTCGCGGAGGGTGCCGAGCAGGGCATCGACGCCGCCGAGGCGGTCGTCGATGTCGACGGCAGCGAGGGACTCGTCACGGTCGACATCGACGGGGAGTACATCGAACTCGTGGCTCACGACGGCGTTGAGCAGAACGCGGATCGCCTCTACACCGAGGCAAAGCGCGTCGCGGAGAAGAAAGAGGGCGCGTTGGCCGCGATCGAGGACACCCGCGAGGACCTCGAAGAGGCAAAGCGCCGCCGCGACGAGTGGGAGGCCACCGATGGCGAGGAGGCGGACGACGAGGCTACCGAAGATGAAGGTGAAGACCACGACTGGCTCGCGGACCCGTCGATCCCGATCCGCGAGAACGAACCCTGGTTCGACCGGTTCCGCTGGTTCCACACCAGCGACGGCTACCTCGTGATCGGCGGCCGCGACGCCGACCAGAACGAGGAACTGGTAAAGAAGTACCTGGAGCCGGGCGACAAAGTCCTGCACACCCAGGCCCACGGCGGCCCCGTCACGGTCCTGAAGGCGACCGATCCGAGCGAGGCGTCCTCCGCAGACATCGAACTCCCGGAGTCGAGCATCGAGGAAGCCGCCCAGTTTGCCGTCTCCTACGCCTCGGTCTGGAAGGACGGCCGCTACGCCGGCGACGTCTACGCCGTCGACTCCGACCAGGTGACGAAGACCCCTGAAAGCGGAGAATATCTGGAAAAAGGCGGCTTCGCCGTCCGCGGCGACCGAACCTACTACCGCGACACCCCGGTCGGTGCCGCCGTCGGCATCCAGTGTGAGCCCTACACCCGCGTCATCGGCGGCCCGCCGGCGGCCATCGAAGAATCGGCAGAGACGACAATTGAACTCGAGCCCGGCCGGTACGCCCAGGCCGACGCGGCGAAGCGGCTGTATCGACGGTTCCGCGAGCGGTTCGAGGACGAGACGTTCGTCCGGAAAATCGCGAGTCCGGACCGCATTCAACACTTCATGCCGCCGGGTGGCAGCCGGATTTCCGAGGACTGAGGCCGTCTGCCCCGTCGCTAATCCGCGGAACAGATTCGACGACGTGTTCACGTCGTCACCACTTTTCTCGTAACGCCGCTTTCGTCGGTGTCACCCGGCGGTGTGGCGGAAGTACCCGAGTGCGACAGCGTAGGTACCGTAGACGGCGACAGTCGTCCACGCAATCGCTGCGCTGGCTGGCCCCCACGAGAAGAGTTCCGTCCCCGAGAGGACGACCAGCGACGGGTACACGAGCGCCGATAGCCAGCCGAACAGCGCCAGCGTGGTTCCGCTGGCCCGTCGGTGGATCGCGTCGTCGCGCTCGTCGAACAGCGGCCCCGCCGCCCCGTACGGAATCACCGCCGCTGCGGTCAGCCCGACGGCGTAGAGCACAACTGCGATAACGGGGCGGTTCAACGCCGTCCCGATACCGAGGGCGAGACCGGCGGCGACGCCGCAGATTCCAATCAGTCGTTTGTACGTCGCCGGACTGTCGTTCCGAATCAACGGGAGCGTCGTTTCTGTCATGGATCGAGGGCACCCGAGTTCTGTAAAGCGACCTTTACAGTAAAACGTGCTTTACACACTTACTTAAATCTATCTGCCACCCGCCGATCGCGACTGCGCCCGAAATATCGTGTTCAATGTTCTCTCCACAAATAATTTCCAATAACTATTATTGTGTCTCGCAGTGTACTGTTTCCCCATGTGTCTTGAGTGCACAAGCCATGGTTCGGAGCGGGATTCGAGTTCAGCCGACGAGTCCGCCGAGACGGAACGGGATGGGAGCGACTGGAACCGGCGGTCGTTTCTCCGGGCGACGGGCGTCGCCGCCGGCTCGGGGACGGTGCTCGCCGCGCAAGGTGAGCGCGTCGCGGCCTCGCATACCGAGTGTAGCGCGGCGGATCGCTGGGTCGAAGCGGCGAATCACAGCGCGCGAAACTACGGGATCAACTGGATCGTCATCCACGTTACCGCGGGTGCGTATCAGGGCGCGCTCAGTACGCTGACGAGTTCGAGTTCGGGCGTGAGTTCGCACTACCTCGTGAAGAACTACGATTGGACCGAGGGGCCGTCGGCGGGCCACGTCGACCAACTGGTCCACCACGATCGGGCGGCCTGGCACGCCAGGTACATCGCCAACCACCGCTCGATCGGCATCGAACACGAGTGGTTCAACGACAACGGCATCACCGACGCCTGCTATGAATCCTCGGCCGAACTCGTCCGCTGTATCGCCGACATGCACGACATCCCGCTCGAGTTCTATACGAGCAACACCTGCATCCAGAACGAGCCGGGCGGGATCATCGGGCATACGCACGTGCCGGACGGCGACTGTAGCAGTTTCTCCCACGGCGGCCGGACCTGCCCGTATCCGGACTGGGATATGGATCACTTCGCGAGTCTGGTTCGGGACGGCGACGGCGGTGGTGGTGGCGGTGGCGGCGACAAGTTCCAGGACGGCGACCAGGTTGTCACGACGACGGCTCTCAACGGTCGTGAGCAGCCGTGTCTCAACGACGACGTCGTGTTGACGCTGCCGGAGGGAACCCAGGGGGAAGTGATGAACGGCCCCGAGGACTGCGACGGCATCACTTGGTGGGGACTGCACGTTCCGGCGTACAACGAGTGGGTCTGGTGCTCGGAGAACTACCTGGCCCACGCCTGAGACCGCCACCCGCCTCCTGTCGGCAGTTCGCGAATAACAGCACCTTTTACTGGTCCGCCCGGACTGACGGGTATGCAGATCAAAGACCGGGAACCGCTCGACGGCGGGCGCGAGCGGGTTACCGTCGTCCCCGAGAGCGTCGACGACCTCTGGCACCTCCAGTACGTCCTAGAGCCCGGCGACCGCGTCGCGGGTGACACGACCCGCCGCATCCAGCGTAACGACGATCAGATGCGCGATACCGGCGGCGAGCGCGAACCCATGTGGGTCGCCATCGCCGTCGAGGACATCGAGTTCCACAAGTTCGCGAACCGGCTGCGCGTCGGCGGTGAAATCGTCGCCTGCTCGCGCGAGGACCAACTCGGGTTTCACCACACCCTGAACGTCGAGGGGCGCGAAGAGATCTCGATCGAGAAACGCTTCAAGCCGGATCAGGAGGCCCGTCTCGAAGAGGCCGAGGAAGCTACCGAGAATCCCGACGTGGCCATCGCCACCGTCGAGGAGGGACAGGCCCACGTCCACACCGTCGCCCAGTACGGCACCGAAGAACGGGCGGCGATCACCGGTCCCACCGGCAAAGGCGAGTACGCCCGCGAGCGTTCGGAACTGTTCGCCGAACTCGGCGACGTGCTCAAACGCCAGGACGCGGACGCGATCATCCTCGCGGGTCCCGGATTCACGAAACAGGACGCCCGAAAGTACCTCGAGGACAACGAGCCCGCAGTCGCAGAGCGGCTCACGATGGTCGATACGGCGAGCGTCGGCGACCGGGGCGTCCACGAGGTGCTAAAGCGCGGCGCGGTCGCGGACGTCCAACAGGAGACCCGCATCGAGCGCGAGGCCGAGTTCATCGACGAACTCACCGAGCGCATCGCCCAGGGTGCGAAGGCGGCCTACGGTCCCGAAGAAGTCAAGCAGGCGGCCGAGTTCGGCGCGATCGAGCGACTCCTTGTTCTCGACGACCGGCTCCGCAAGGAGCGCGGTCCGGAAGGCGAGTGGGCCATCGACGTTGACGATATCGTCCGCACGACCGAACAGAAAGGCGGCGACGTAACCGTCTTCTCGAGCGAGTTCCCGCCGGGACAGCAGCTCTCGAACCTCGGCGGCATCGCGGCACTGTTGCGCTACCGGCTCGAATGACGGCTCGCGCCGTCCGTCACGGGGCTGACCCGTCCACACCATGATCGAACACGCCACGCTGTGGCTCCTCGCAGTGTGTTCCTACGGACTCGGCGATCTCGTTACAACCGCCGCCGGACTCCGATACGATGAACTCGAGGAGGGGGCGGTATTCGTTCGCAGACTGCTCGGCGATCCGCCGACGCCGGGCGGACTCGTCCGGTTCGGGGCGTTCAAGGGCGTGCTGTTTCTGGCGTTCTACGGCGGCTATCGCCTCCTCGAGGGGTACCGCGTTCGGATTCTCGTCCCCACTGCAATCGCCGGTATCGGAATCGTTGCGGTGGGCAACAACCTGCGTGCGATTCGGCGCGTCCGCTGATATTGTCGGACGACCCTGGCGCATCGATCACACTCGATCGGCCGGCGTCGGCGTCAACGATCCGCGAGACGCTACCGAGTAATCCCAGTTTCGGCCGCGAGATCGGCGTCCAGCGGTGGGAAAAGAAAAGAGCAGCCCTCACGACGGGCTGCCCCATTAGGCGTCGTCAGCGAACGTGTTGATTCGCCTCGATGAGCTGGATGAGGACGGTGGCAAACAGCGATTCTGAACTCCAAATGGCGGTCTCTTCGCCGGCGTCGTCGACGACGCTAAGCAGGATTCCGTCGTCGTCGACGATAGCGATCCGCCCGGACCGGTGGTCGTCCGTGTGGGGTCTCGTCGGGGACTCGACGGAGACGCCCTCGAGTTCAGTGAAGCGGTCGCAGACGGTTTCGGTGCGGCTAACTGCGATCGTCTCGACGCCGGCGCGCGCCTGCTCTTCGAGGACGCGTCCGATTGCGTCCGTGAAGAGTTCGGGAAGGCGCGTCGCGAAGACGAGACGCTCGTCGGCGCTCGAGAGCAAGTCGACGGTGCGGTCGTCGATCCGGTCGCGACCGCGGACGGTCCAGATGTCCTCCTGTGTCTCCTCGTCGGCGACTTCTTCCGAGACCTGATCGACGAACTCGAAGGCGCGGTCCTGTTCGCGTTCGAATCGGTCGCGCAGGATCGTGCGGGCGTCCTCGATGTTGACTGGCCGGTACCGGATCGGGCTGGCCTGTTGGACGTCGAGGAGGCCGTGCTCGGCGAGGCTTTCGGCGACGCTGTAGACCTGCGAGCGGGGAACGTCGGTGGTTCGGGCGACGTCGCGGGCGGTGCCTGAGCCGAGTCGCTGGAGGGCGATGAAGACCTTGGCCTCGTAGCTGGTGAGTCCGAGGTGTTCGAAGGCGTCGAGCGCCTCGGATTCGTCGGTGGTCATCGGTCGTCACCGTCCTCAGAGGCGGTGTCCTCGGCGGTGGCAGCGTCCCCTGGCGCGCCGCCGTCGCTTGCGGGAGTCGGTTCGCCGGTCGGATCGAAGTCGAACGACACGTCCGGGCCGAAGTACCGCGTCCAGAGGACCAGCAGCGTGGGGAGGACGACGACGCTTGCGAGGAACGCGTACGTGATCGTCAGCGCGGTGATGATCCCGAACTGCTGAAGGGCAGGCAGGATGGCGAACGCGAGGACGCCGAAGCCGCCGACGGTCGTCGCTGCGCTGCCAAGCAGTGCGCCGCCGGTGCCGGTCACCGTCGTCCGAAGCGCCGACCAGACGTTCCCCTGGCGTTCTAACTCGAGTGAGTAACGGGCGCTAACGTGGATACTGTAGGCGACGCCGAGCCCGATCGTGAGGCTCGTGATCATCCCCGTCAGCACGTTGAACGGCATACCGAGGAGGTACATCGTCCCCAGAATCCAGCTGACGGAGAACGCGACAGGCAACAGCGTGACGGTGCCGAGCATCGCGCTGTTTCCGGTCAGCCAGTAGGCCGCCGAGAGGAAGACGAACACCGCCACGAGCGTGATCAGCAGGCTCTCGAGGACCGTGTCGAGCAGGTCCTGTTCGACGATGTAGCTCACGATCGGATCGCCGGTTGCGGTGACGGTCCAGTCGCCATCACCGCCGTCTTCGAGGGTTCCTGCGATGGCGCGCATCTCGTCGGTCGTCTCGCTCGTCGTTGCATCGCCGTCGGTGCCGATGACCAGTCGCGTCATATTGTACTCCCCGTCATCGGTTTGGTGGAGCACCTGCCCCGCTGCCTCCTCGTCGGCCTCGAAGAGTTCGTCGTAGAGCGCCGAGACGTTCTCGTCGGGCACGCCATCGCCGTTCGTATCGGCCGCGGTGAACGACTCGTTGAACGACTCGTTCTGCGCGGCGACGGATTCCATGGTCGAGAGCGGGTCCTGCACGTCTGCCTCGCCCGTCGCCAACTCGTAGGCGACATCGCTCGATGCGGCCTCCTCGCGCGTTTCGTTGATCTGTTCTAACAGGGCCGGATCGGCGACATCACCTTCGACGAGGAGCTGCGCCTGGCTGTCCGCGCGCTGGAACTCCTGGTTGACGTAGTCGAGGTCGTCTTTCGCCTGGTACTCGCCGGGGCTCATCCCGCCGGGCAGGCTCTCGGTCCAGGCCGGCGGATCCTCCGCGAGGAAGTCCTCCTCCTGGAAGCTGGTGTCGACCTGCGTCGCGCCGTAGACGCCCCCGGCGGAGAGGACCAGCACGAGGACGAGGACGACCAGCGGGATCTTTCGGGCTGCGATCGATCCGAGCGTCAGCACCTCGCTGAAGCGGCCGCCGCCGGTCCCGAACGCGCGCTTGTGGCGATCGAGACCGCGACCCTCGAGGAACGCGTCGAGTTCAACCTTGGCGGCCGGGATCAGCGCGCCGAAGACGATCAGCGCGGCGACGATGCCGACCGAACTGACGATGCCGAACTCGCGGATCGGGCCGATCGGGCTGACGAGGTTCGAGAGGAAGCCGATGACGGTCGTCGCGGTCACCCAGACGAGCGCGACGCCGACGCCGGCGAGTGCGACCGACATCGAGCCGCGAACCGAGCCATCGGCTGCGGATTGCCGGTCGGCGTCCGCGGACCGCTCGGTCTCGCGTTGCTCCCGGTGGCGCATGAAGACGTGGATCGCGTAGTCGATCGATAACCCGATCAAGAGCACGGGCACCGCGACGAACATCTGGTTGAACGCGATTCCTGCCCAGCCCATGAAGCCGAACGTCCAGACGAGGACCGCGCCGATCCCGACGATACCGAGGACGATATCGAGCAGGTCGCGGTAGGCGACGAGCAGCGCCACGACGACGAACAGCAAAGCGAGCGGTCCGACGATCGCGAGGCTATCGCCCATCGACCGGTCGATTTCGTCGGTGATGAGGCCGGACCCGAAGACGAGGTAGTCGTCCTCGTGTGCGTTCGCCATATCTCGAATCTCGAGTTGGCTGTCGACGACCGAATCGTCGACCCCGCCCATCTCGGCCATGCCGTCACCCCCGGCCGACTGCGTGATCGATGTCAATCGCGCGTCGGCCTCCGTACTCCCCGGCTCGTACGACGTCGGCATCAGCGAAATCGCCGGATTGTCCTCGCCCTCGCCGTCCGAGAGTGTCTCCGCAACGAGTTCGCTGAACTCGTCGTCGTCGAGTTCCTCGAGCGCGTCGATCTGTTCGTCGAGAGACGGCTGGTCGCCGCCGCCGTTCTCACCATCAGCGCCGCCTTCGAGCGCGGCGTACTCTTCTTCGAGCACGCCCACGGTACCGGCCTGATAGACGCCCTCGAGTTGCTCGGTGAGTTCCTGGTACTCGGGGGATTCGCTGGGATCGTCCGTGGTCTGCTCAAGCTGGTAGCGCTGGGATTCGATCTCGCGAGCCTGCTGGACGGCCGATTCGTACTCGGCGGTCTGTGCGTCGGTCAGCGGTGCCGTTGCGTTCTCGACGGTGGCGTCGAGTTGGGACTCGAGTTCGGCCGCGCGGGTCTCGTACTCCGGATCGGATTCGTCGTACGTCGCGTTTAGTTGCTCGTACTGTCGCTGAATCGCGACCGTCTCGTTGAGCCCGCGTTCGAGCCGTGCGCTGGTCTCGTTCAGCGCGTCCGCCTCTTCGCTTCTGATCGCCGAGATGGCGATGATGTTCTCGACGCCGGTGATCGGCTGGTCGTCGGCCAGCGTCTCGTTTATCGATTCGTTCGCTCGAATGTCTTGCTGGAACTCGAGCGACGAGATGAGCGACGATTTCGTCAGCACGTTGTCCCCGCCGTCATCGCCCTCGCCGGTACGGGTTATCACCTGCAAACTCGTCGTGTTCTCCTGTTGGTCGCTCGTAAAGTTACCCTCGATGTCTTCGAGCGCCTGTGCCTCGTCCGAGTCGGTCTCGAACTGGTCGAGCGACGAGTCGTCGTCGACCATCGTCGCACCTGCACCGACGACCGCGGTCGTGAGCAGGAGGACGACGAGCACAACACGCGAGTGTTGCGTGACGATCGCTGCGAGTCGTTCGGGCGCGCTCATTCGATCCCCCTCCCGGGGACGAGCTGGCGCTCCCGTTCGTCCTGAATCATACTGTTGTTATAATCCTACAAACGGATCGGTTATACGTATTTGGATACGCGCCGCTGTCCGGTTGTCTCCTCGATTGGATGGAAACGGGCAGGAAGAAGCGCTTACTCGACCGAAATCGTCATCAAGTCCTCCGCGAACCGCACGTCGCCGTCGTAGTGCGTGCCGATCGATTCGAGCATTTCCTCGTGGCGGCCCTCCGTATGCGGATAGAGATGCGTCAAGTACACACGGCCAATGTCACGGCCCGCGAGTTCACGACCGAGGGCCTCGGGCGTCGGGTGATTCGAGACGTCAACGTCATCGGGGAACGAACAGTCGTGGGCCAGGATCGCGGATCCCTCGGCGAAGTTCGCCAGTCCCGCGAACGCCTCGGTGTCGCCGCTGAAGGTGAACAGATCGCCGAAGCGATAGGCCAGACACGGCAGGGAGTGGCGCGTTTCGTAGGCCGTCACGTCGAAGCCGGCGACGCTGAACTCGCCGGGGACGACCTCGCGAACCTGCAGGTCGAGTTTGTCCTGCATGTACTCGTGGACCGAGAGGAGGTCGTCCAGCAGTGCTTTGGTTCCCTGGGGGCCGACGACCTCCAGGTGTTCCTCGCCGGCGAGCCAGCGGGCTTTCATCAGCGGCAGGAGGTCGGCGACGTGGTCCAGGTGGTGGTGGGTTAGCAGGACCGTCGAGACGCTCTCGTAGCCGACGCCCGACTGCTGCAGGCGGTGGAGGACGCCGGAGCCGCAGTCGACCAGGAGCGTTCGGTCATCGTTCTGAACGAGAATACCAGCCTGAAAGCGCTCGCCGGTCGGCATCGCGCTACCGGTGCCGAGAAACGTGACGTGCATACGCGACAGTGTGACGGCCCGACCGATAAGGGTAGTCCCTTCCGGTCGGGCGTTCCGGCGGAACAGCGGTGTGGGAAGCCCTGGCTACCGCCGACACCGACGACTTTAGTCCCCGTCAGCGATAGTCTCACGTACCCATGGCCGACACTACCGACTGTCTCGCTGCGGATCGACTGCGGATGACTCCCGGCCCGACCGAGATTCCGGCCCCGGTTAGAGAGCGGCTGGCCGAGCCAGCGCCGAATCCCGACCTCGAACCCGAGTTCTTCACGTGCTACCGAAACCTGACGGACAAACTCACGCGGATTCACGCGGCCGGACCGGCGGGGGAAGCTCCCGCCACGCCCGACAGGGACACCGTCGTCCTCGGCGGCGAAGGCATCCTGGGACTCGAGGCTGCGATCACCTCGCTCGTCTCCCCCGGGGACCGCGTGCTCTGTCTCTCGAACGGGCTGTACGGCGACGGCTTCGCCGATTTCGTCGAGCAGTACGACGGCGAGCCAGTTCGCTGCGGGGTCCCCTGGGACGAAACGCTCGACCCGGACGCCGTCGAGGCGGCAATCGAGAGTGCGGACGAGCCGTTCGACGTGGCGACCATGGTCCACTGCGAAACCCCCACCGGCACGCTGAACGACCTCGAGCCGATCCTCGACGTGCTCGAGGCCCACAACATCATCAGCGTCGTCGACGCCGTCTCCTCGCTCGGCGGCGCGCCCGTCCCGACCGACCGGATCGACATCTGTCTCGGCGCGAGCCAGAAGTGCTTCAGCGCCCCGCCGGGGCTCGCCACCTGCACGATCAGCGACCGAGCATGGGACCGCATCGAAACCGTCGAAACCGGCTCGCTGTACACCGACCTCGAGCCCTGGCGTACTGCTGCGGCGGAGGGTGAGGAGTGGTTCCCCTACACCCACCTCGCCTCGAACGTCTTGGGACTGGACGCCGCCGCCAACTTGCTGCTCGAAGAAGGACTTGAATCCGTCTTCGACCGCCACGAGGCGGCTGCGACGCTGTGTCGCGACCGCGCAGCGGAACTCGGGCTCGATCCGTACCCCGCGTCTCACGAGGCCTGTTCGCCGACCGTGACCGCACTCGAGTTCAGCGGCAGTGCGACCGACCTGCAGGAGCGGCTGCGGACCGAGCACGACATCGTCGTCGCGACCGGCCTCGGTGAACTCGAAGACGATATCATCCGGATCGGTCACATGGGCCACAACGCACGGCCGGAACGCGTCGAGCGGACGATGGACGCGCTGGCGGCGGTGCTCGAATAGCGAGCGACGGCGTCGGGAGCGGCGGTCACGTACTTCAAACGCCACCGGAATCTGCAGGTAGAACCGTTTCCCGTGCTCCCGGTCTACTGATTGATATGTCCGATCGCGACTCCAACCTCGATCCCGACGCCGGGACCGATCGGGATCCAACGGAGAAACCGACTCGGGACGCCGAGGAGGCAAAGCAAGAGGGAGAGCAGATGGCTCGCAACTGGATCGCAGTCGGCGTCGTGTCGATCTTCCTGCTCCTGTTGATCGTCGTCGGACTGATGCAGGCGACCGGGCTCGTCGACGTGTTCGGGCCGATCGCGGAGACTCAGACGCAGCAGTGGGCCGCCTTCGCCGTTCTCGCGCTGATCGTCGTCGCGCTCGCCGGCTGGAGTTGGACGACGCTGGTCCGGTGACAGTCCTATCCGCGCTGCGTTCCCTTCGAGTTCAGTTCCGTTCAGTTCTGTTTCTCCGTTTCGTTCTCTCGATCTCCCTCTCGCGCGTTCGCGTGCCAGGAATAGACATATCACCCGCCGCCGAGACAGAAACCCGTTTAGGTCGGCCGCGTCAGGGACAGGTAATGAGTAGGAGTTACCGGATCGGACTCGTCGGCAAACCCTCCGTCGGCAAGTCCTCTTTCTTCAACGCCGCGACGATGAACGACGTGCCCGAAGGGGCCTACCCGTTCACGACCATCGACCCGAGCGTCGGCGAGGCCTACGTCCGCGTCGACTGCGCCGCCCCCGAGTTCGACGAGGAGTGCACCCCGAACGTTGGCTACTGCGACCACGGCACCCGCTTCGTGCCGACGAAACTCGTCGACGTCGCCGGCCTGATCCCCGGCGCACACGAGGGCAACGGCCTCGGCAACCAGTTCCTCACCGACTTGAACGAGACGGACGTACTCGTCCACGTCGTCGACTTCTCCGGCGAAACCGACCTTGAAGGCGAACCGACCGAGGGCCACGACCCCCGCGAGGACATCGCCTTCCTGGAGGAAGAACTCGACCAGTGGTATCTCGGCGTCCTCGAGAAAGGCATCGAGCGCTACGAGTCCGGCTACACCACCGAAGACGACGCCATCGAGGACGAACTGGCCGAGCAGATGAGCGCGTTCAAGACCAACGCGGACGAGATCAAGCGCCTCATCCGCCGCGTCGATGTCGGCTTCGACCCCGACGCGTGGGACGCCGACGACGAACTCGAACTCGCCCGCGAAATCCGCAAGGAGACCAAACCGATGGTCATCGCGGCGAACAAGATGGACACCCCCGAAGCCCAGGCGAACTACGAGGAAATCACGACCGATCCCGACTACGAACACCTGACGATCGTCCCCTGCAGCGCCCACGCCGAAAAGGCCCTGAAGTCCGCGGACAAGGCCGGCGTCGTCGACTACCGGCCCGGCGACGCCGAGTTCGAGATTACAGGTGAGGTTTCCGGCGAGCAAGAACAGGGCCTCGAGCAGATCCGCGAGTTCCTCACTGAATTCGGCGCGACCGGCGTCCAGGCCGCGATCGAAACCGCCCTGTTCGACGTGCTCGGCGTCACGCCCGTCTTCCCCGGCGGCGCGAACGGGCTGGGCAACGAACGCGGCGAGGTCCTGCCCGACTGTTACCTGATCCCGCCGAACTCGACCGCCGAGGACTTCGCCTACAGCCTCCACTCCGACATCGGCGACGGCTTCCTGCACGCGATCGACTGCCGGACGAACCGCCAACTCGGCAAGGACTACACGGTCGAGTCGCGGGACGTGATCGAGGTCATCACGACGAACTAAGTCACCGGGCGATCGCTCCGATTACCGGACGAGAGCCGCACTCGGACTCGCGAGCCGTCGTACTGCTTTCCAACTACCGCCGAACGAGAACCGCTGGTTTCTGCCCTGGTCGTTGAATACCCTCGGCGTGGTCGGGGTCGTATGGACGACTCAGAGGTCCGTATCGACCATCCGGAGCGGCTCTGCGATGCGATCATCGGGATTCTCGACGAACTCGAGGACGAAGCCGTCATCGACGAAGAACGGGCTGCCGAACTCCGCTCGGAGATCTACCGCTCGGTCGACACTACCGAAACGTAACTGGATACGCATCATCGCGGACGCGCTCGACGAGTTCACCGTCGATAGCAAAATTGTCGGTACGTATACGGTGGGGGAGCAGAACTGGCGACGATGGTCTCGGATGGTGTGAACCGTTTACTCGCCCCAGGTGAATCGACGCATGACAGCATCGAGTTCACTCGCTACGCGGGTGACCCAGCCGTCGGGGGAGAACCGCCGCAGTTGTGCGTCGTCGACTTCGATACGCGCGTCGCCGTAGGGATCGCGGTCTCCACGCTCGCCATCGTGTTGGTCGCCCTGTGCGGCGTCAACAACGATGGAAGTCGAACATCGTCCGCACGCTTCTCGGTCTCGTGCCATGCGCTCGTCTCGTGTCCACGGTTCGTCCCAGTGGTATGTAAACACATGGGTCGCTTGGCGGCTTCACCGGTCGAGCGCTGGCTGCCGTTGCCAGCCGATCGCCACCGGACTGGTTCCCGACGGACTTTTGAGGGCGACGTGGCATCACTTCACATGGAACGTCCAGCGGACAGGCCAACCGAAACGGGTCTCGACCCGGCCCGCGAGGATGCAGCCGGCGATCGCGACCTTGCAGCCGTCCCCGACTGGGACGACGAGTTCATCGACCGAGTCAGCGATCGGCTCATGCACAACTACGATCTCGAGAAGGACTACCGGGTCGACGGGGTGGAGTTCACGCTGTACGGGACGCTTTCGGTCGTCAACCAGAAACACGCCTTCCACCCCGCGCTCTCGTTCGCCGACCACGAGTCGACCGAGCACCTGTTCGTCACACACGTCGATGCTGTCGACGACCGGACACTGGAGCGCTTTGCCGACCTCGGCGCTGAACTCGCGGATGAGTGGATCGAGGCGGACGAAGAGCACTTTGCCACGGAGTTCACGTTCGTCCTCGTTACGCCGTCGATTCCGGACCCAACGGACGTGCGGCGTCGCATCGAGGCCGTCGATGGGCGGACGCTGTTGACGTACGGCTATCACGGTCACTACGAGATCAATATCGTCGTCGTCGCGCCGGCATCGGAGACGCTGGTTGCGAGCGAGAACGCGGACGTAGCGTCGGCGTTTCGCCTCTGGGAGCCGATCGAGCGCGACGAGCCGGGTCTCCTCAGACTGATCTCGCGCCGGTTCCAGCTGTAGCCGGTAGATCGTTCGATTCGGAACTCTTCTCCTCGGGCCGTCGAAAGAACGGTATTCCGCAACGCGCTCGCGACCATCAACGCCATCGGATCACCGGTGGAGAGCAACTGCTTGGGCTTGCTTCAGTTGGCCAGCCAGACCGTGCCAGTCAGTAGCGCCAGCGACGACAGGAACTGGTTCACGCCGCCGAACAGTGTCCAGCGGACTCCCATCGAACGCTGCCGAACAGGAAGAATGATTCGATCTACTCAGCCCCACTACATGAGATCTGTCGCCACATAAATAATATCAAATCAGGCCTTCTCGGACTGATCACCTGTCGACTGCAGCTTCAGTCGTCTTCAGGTATCCCGTCNCATGAGATCTGTCGCCACATAAATAATATCAAATCAGGCCTTCTCGGACTGATCACCTGTCGACTGCAGCTTCAGTCGTCTTCAGGTATCCCGTCACCTCCGTCGGCAGCCACGGGTTCGCCGCCGACATCGCCGGTTGACTTGATGTTACCATATCCCTTCCAGAACAGGGCCAGCGCCAGTCCGACCAGCGTCAGGTTGATGACGATCTGACTCCCGGCGGCGATCCAGATCCATATTCCCGGATCACCGGAAATCAGCCGGACGAACAGGACCTGATAGAAGGCGACCCACAGGAGGCCGAGAACCGTAATAACGCCCATCACCGCCAGTGGTCCACCAGTGCTGATAAGTTGCTTGCTGCGGTCCCAGTTGGTCAACCAGACCGTTCCGGTCAACAGCGCCAGCGCGGCCAGCAACTGGTTCGCACCGCCGAACAGCAGCCACAGGTCTTCCCAGCTACCCGTACCGAGTAGAAGGAAGGCGACGAGTACCACGACGCTCGTGTTTGTGTAGCGGTTGGCGGCGAACGATTGGATCGACGTTGTGGGCGTACCGACGAGTTCCTCGACCATGTACCGGCTGAGCCTGACGGCCGTGTCCATGCTCGTCAGGAGGAAGCTGGCGAGCACTAGCGCCATGAACGGCGCGCCGTAGCTCTCCGGAATACCGAACGCGGTGAGGATTACGCCGCCACCGTCCGCGAAGTTAGGCAGAGCGAGACCAATCCCCCCACTCGCTCCGGCGAATCCCGCGATGCCGATCGTACAGAGCGCGACGGCCGCGAGCAGTCCCTCGCCGAGCATCCCGCCGTAGCCGATCAGACGGGCATCGGTCTCCTTGTCCAGTTGCTTGGCCGTCGTTCCGGAAGAGACCAGCGAGTGGAAGCCACTGACGGTTCCACAGGCGATCGTAATGAACAGTAGCGGGAAAAGCGGCATGAGTTCGTAACCAGCATTTTCACTGCCGAACGCGCCGTACCACGCGTCGACCTGGAACGTCAACGGTTCGCTGGTGCTGGTCACGAACGTGCCGACGATGACTGCCAGCAGCGCGCCGCCGACCCCCGTGTACAGCAGGAACGACGACAGGTAGTCGCGGGGCTGGAGCAGCATCCATACCGGCAGGACGCTAGCGATCGCCCCGTAGACGAGCATTACCAGCACCCACATGCCGACGTTCGGATTGAAGCCGAGTTCCGGAATTATCGACGGTGCAGTCTCTCCGAACAGGACGATCGTGTCGGGTGCGTTCTCGAACTCCGCACCGAAGAACGCGATCGGATACTGAATGCCCACGTACACCGTCGCGAAGATACCGGTGACGAAGACAACCGTTCCCACCGAGAACGGCAGATTCAGTTGGTACAGCCAGAATCCGAAGACCAGCGCGAGCGCCACGTAGAGCATGCTGGCCGTCGCGGCCTGCGGATAGGAGTCGAACACGAAGCCGATAACCAGCGCGAACACCGCCACCACGAGAATTGTCAGCAGGAACGCGAACCACAGCAACATGTTCTTGCCCTGCTCCCCGACGTACTCCCCGATGATGTAGCCGATCGACTTCCCCTCGTGTCGAAGGCTCCCCGACAACGAGACGAAGTCGTGGACCGCGCCGATCAGCGGGTTCCCGATGGCGACCCACAGCGCGGCTGGAACCCACCCCCAGACCAGTGCCGCCGTTATCGGACCGACGATCGGCGCGCCGCCCGCGATACTCGAGTAGTGGTGCCCCAGTAGCACCGGCTTCTTCGCCGGTACGTACTCCTGTCCGTCCTGGTACTTGTGCGCTGGCGTCTCGCGACTGTCGTCTAACCCCACGAACTGCGAGAGATACCGCCCGTACCCGACGTACGAGACGGTGAACAACACCAGCACCAGTGCCACGATCCATATTACACCCGCCATGGTATTATATCACGTGCCGGTTGTTGGACGGAGACACTATAAATATTATTTATTGAGGTCCGTATTCCCTTCGAGAAAACACCTCTTTTCGCCACCAAATGGAAGAAATCAGTTGTTATTCGACAAGTCGGAAACAAATGGGCACCTCAAAACCTCGCGAGTTCAGCCTATTCCAGCCGCGACTGCTCGTCCGAGCCCCCCATATCGAGTTCAGCTGCGACGTCTTCGAGGAGACTGCCGCGAACCTCCTCGACGCGCGTTTCGATGGTTGCGACGACCGGCACGTCGAACTCGCGCTCGATCCGCTCGAGGCGGTCGCGTTCGGTCGCGACCCGCTCGCGGAGATAGCGTGCGCCCCGCCCCGACTCGTCCGGGTCGGGTTCCGGCGTCAATCGGTTGACGACGAGCCCGCGAACGGGGAGCTCCGCGTCGGTAAGCGTCTCGACCGAGCGGCGCGTCTCCCGGATCGAGAGTTCGTCCGGATTCAACACGAGGTAAAACGAGGCGCTTTCCCGCAGCACCTCGCCGGCGAACTCGAATCGCTCCTTGCGTTGCTGGAGGCGAGCGAGGACGGGGTCGCCGTCCATCACCCGTCGGGGCTCCCGGTTGCCGATCGCAGCCTTCTCGTAGCGGTCGATACTCCGCTTGCGTTTGGCCACCAGTCTGTCGATCCACTGTTCGAGGAGATCCGGCAGCGCGAGCAGTCGCAGCGTCGATCCGGTCGGCGAGGTGTCGAAAATCACCGTGTCGTAATCCTCGGCGGTCTGCATCACGTCGACGAATCGATCGAACAGGGCCGCTTCGTAGGCACCCGGCGTCTGATGGGCCATCTCCAGTTGGATGTCCACCTCGTTGACCATCGCCGCTGAGAGCTGCGCATTTAACTGCCGCTTGAGATCCTGTAGATGGTCCTGTACCTCTTGCTCCGGGTCAATCTCCATCGCCGAGAGACCGGTATACCCCTCGACTTCCCGGGGCTCGTCACCGAAGTCCTGCTCGAACACGTCGGTCGTGCTGTGGGCCGGATCGGTCGACACGACGAGCGTCTCATGCCCCGAACCGGCGCACTCGAGTGCGTGTGCGCACGAAACCGTCGTCTTGCCGACCCCTCCCTTGCCGCCGAAAAAGATGAACTCGGTCATCGGTTGAATCGGATCACCACGTCAGTCAGCAGGGCCATACCACGGGGCAGAGTCGGCGCTAACAGCGAACGCGAATGCGGGCGCGGACGTGGAATCACCGTCGTGGAATACATTGCATTGTCTGCTCAGAAGTGATACTGGTGTCCCTTTCGTTCGATAACCGACTGCCGATCCCACATCCGACGCTCCCACGCGCTGAACTCGTCCTCCAGATACGGGAGGAGTTCAGCGGTGTAGTACGAAACCGGGCTCGGGATACCGAAGGCGTCGGGGAAACACGCCAACATGAACGCGTCCTCCGTGTCCTCGGCCTCCTGCTCGATCTTCTCGTAGGCCGGATGCGTGAACAGTCCGTGAAAGAGCCCGCGAAGCCACTCCTCGAGCGTTGCCTGGTACGACGCGATTCGATCGGCAAGTGTCATCGTCGGTCATACTCGAGGCCGGAGACTAAAAGGTATCACCCTTTCGTCGGCCCCGTCTGCGGCGTTATTCGGTGGCAGCCTCCGCGCCTAAACAGAACAGAACCGTGCGCGCTATAGTAGCAACCAGGCTACACACCGATCGCATAACCGTCGCGCGATCGTGCGTACACGCCCGTTAGCGACTACAGCTTCGGTCACCGGTACGTTCGAGGGCAGGACGCTGATGACGCTCTGGCCGCAGAGACCAGCGCGCCGGCGGTCGCGTGAAGAGTGAAGAGCGAAGAGCGGAGAGCGGAGAGCGAAACGATCTATTATCGGTTCGGAGACGCGTATCCAACCTGATACTCGCCGGCATAGCGAACCGACACGTGGTAGACCTCGCCGAACTCGTCGTCGCTATCGGCTTCGGTACCGGCGTCGACCGTGAACGTTTCTCCCTCCTCGAAATCGCCGTCGATTTCGTCGCCGAGTTCGATTTCGAATCTATCCTCGTCCGTCCAGACCTCGGCCGTCAGTTCGGCGGCGGACAGTTCGTCGCCGCCGACGTGTTCGATCGTCCCAGCATCGTACTCGAGTTCGACCGACGGCTGCGGCTGGGTCGAGCCGATTCGCGTCTCCGTGGCGGCCCAGACGGCCTCGACATCCACACCGATCGGCACGTCCGTAAGTTCGATCGTGGCACCTGAACTGACCGTCTCGAACTCGTCCGTCCACTGCGTGTCGGCGGGCTCGCCGTCGATCAGGAGTTCGTACTCCGACGCCGATCGCTCGATGTCGCTCGCCTCGACTTCGTCCGTCTCCGAGGCGGGTCGACGGCTGTCGAACTCGAGAACCGCCTCGAGTCGCTCGCTGTCGTAGTCGTACTCGAAGGAGACGCGTCCCGGAGGACGAGCCTGCACTCGGCTGATGCTGTCGTCGTACGCGGTTCCGTCCCAGCCGACGAGGACCGTATCGCCGGGTTCGACACCGTCGAGCGTCGCCGTGTCTCCTTCGGACAGCGTCTCACCCGTCCACGGCTGGGCGGACGTTCGCGGTTCGGGTGTCTCCTCGTCGGGCCGGTAATACGGTCGGTCCTCGTAAACCGCGAGGTGAACTCGATCGCCGTCGAGCGGGAAGTCGTCGTCGTACGTGACGACGAGTTCGCCGGTATCGACGTCGAACTCGGACTCGAAGCGGAAGTGAGAGAGGATCGACGTTCCGCTCGAGGAACCGCCAAGGGCGTGATCGTGACTGAGGCTGATCGACAGGTTCGGTTCGACGTCGTCCATGTCCATGACGATTGTATCGCCGGCCTCGAGTTTGCCGTGGCCGTTGGTCCAGATGTCGCGGTCGTACTCTTCACCGTCAACCTCGAAGGTCACGTCCTCGATCGGCGTCGGATCGCCGCGGAGGAGTTCGATCTCGAGGTACTCGTCGTCGAAATCGATCTCACGGTCGACGTGGAGGCTACCGGGACTGTCGTGTTCCCGAACGGCTCGTTCGGCGGCGAGGTCGCGTTCGACCGTGGTGCTGACGAACGCCCCATCAACCTCGACCGCGGGTTCGTCCGCCGTTGCAGTGTAGGCGAACTCCGCCTCGAGGGTTTCGATCAGTTCGTCGGTAACAGCCGACTCGTCCTCGAACTGGACGCCAATCGAAACTTCCATCGTGTCTCGATCGAGAACGGTCTGTGCGCGGACGACGTACTCAACGGCTGCGTCCTCGACATCGCGTGGCGCCATTTGCTCGTCCCCGACCTGAACGGTCCGTGCGTCGCTGCCGTCGAAGACCGTCAATCCGTCCTCGACCGTCGACGCGGATTCGAGAAGTCGGTCTCCCTCGCCCGCCTTCGCGTCGAACGCCGCGTCGACTGTCTCGGCGTCCGTGGCGACGACGAGAACGTCGCCGTCCGTTCCGACGACGGTCTCATCCCGGCTGTCGTGTGCAGTGAACTCGTACTCAATACCGGCGTCACTCTCGCGGGTCTCGGTCTCGGCTTCGAGTTCACTATCGGTGACGAGGACCCTGAGCGGCTGGGAGAACTCGTCGGTGTAGGAGGTCACGAAGGCGCTCTTTGAGACCGACTCCGCATCGATATCGAGCGAGCCAATGGACGGACGGGGATCGTGGGGCTGGTCGGCCTCGAGCAGGCGGTCGTAGTCGACCGCGGTTACGACCATCGAGTCGTCGGCGACTGCTGCTGGAAGGTACGCGAGCACGTCATCGAACGACGATTCGGTCGTCGTGGAGGCAACGGGCGTGCGTTCTGACTCCGTCGTCGCAACGGTCGAACCGGAGAGGGCAGTAATCATCGTCGCACCGATTCCTCCAAGAACTGCGCGGCGGGGACGTTGTTGCATACAGGTTCGGTTTGATTCTTCACATACAAGTAGGTTATCATTACTTTCACTGTAAACGATCTATCTGCAGAATCTCACGGTCAAAGACGGCCCGAGGCGACGAGGCTTAATCCGTGCAATACAATCACTCTCGATATGGCCGCGACGATTCCCGTCACGATTCTCGCCGGTAGCCTCGGAGCCGGTAAGACGACGCTGCTCAATCACCTGCTCCAACACGCCGACGGCCGTGATCTCGCCGTCCTGATCAACGATATGGGCGAGGTGAACGTCGACGCCGAACTCGTCGCCGACGGGTCGGAACTCGATGTCGACGACGGCATCGCCGAACTCTCGAACGGCTGTCTCTGCTGTGAACTGCAAGACGACCTCGAAACCGCCGTCGTCCGGCTGGCCCGTTCCTACGAGTTCGATCATCTCGTCGTCGAGTCCTCCGGCATCTCCGAGCCGGAACCCGTTGCTCGCCTCTTTACCACGACCTCGCGCGTCGCCGCTCGCTACGACGTCGATGCGATCGTTACCGTCCTCGATACGCCGCTGTTCATCGACACCTTCGCGGGGGAAGCGGTACCGGAACGCCGGACCGACCCGGCCGCAGAATCCGACCGCCCGCTCTCGGACCTCCTGATCGAGCAACTCGAGGCCGCCGACCTGATTCTTTGCAACAAGACCGACCGCTGTGAACCGGCTGAACTCGCCGAAACGGATGCGCTCCTCGATGCGCTTCGGCCGACCGCCGAGACGATTCACACCGAGTTCAGCGCGGTCGATCCCGATCGAGTGCTCGGCGTGGACCGATTCGATCCGGCAACTGATGCACAGCAGAATCGGGGCCGTCGGGACCAGGATCGAGGACAGGGTCAACCGTCCGATCAGAACTCCGATCACGACCATGAGGCCGACCACACCCACCGCCGCCCATCCGAAGCCTACGGCGTCGACTCGTTCGTCTTCCGCGTACGCCGGCCCTTCCCCCCCGATCGATTCGCCGCCATCCTCCGCGATCTGCCCGCCGCTGTCGTTCGCTCCAAAGGCACCGCCTGGGTCGCCGGCACCGACATGCAACTCTCCCTCTCCCAGGCCGGCCCGTCCGTTCGGCTGACTGCAACCGGCCCCTGGATCGCCACCCTACCTGCACTTGAACGCGACCTCTACCGTTCTAACCGTCCCAACCTCGAGTGGCACGACGAGTTCGGCGACCGACAGACCGAACTCGTGGTTATCGCGACGGCGCGCGACGATACCGGTGAGCACAACGGTTTCGACACTGAAATCGACGGCGTCGAGTCGCGACTGCGCGCGCGGCTAACGGACGGTCTCGTCACCGAGACCGAGTGGGACCGTGACGCATTCGCGCCCAAGAACTCGTTTCCGGTCGAACCCGGCGAAGAAACCGTTTTGAGGCGGGAATAGCCGCTCTTTTAGGGCGGCCAGAAAGACCTAAACACTGGACACTCATTTTATGACGAATGTCGTATTTTTCTCAATATATGTCGGCGTATTAGAACGGTATTATGTGGTTATTAGGTGCCGAGATTGTCCGGTAAACAGCTACTAACTGCCTAATGCGTGCTTAATGGAGACAGTTCCTGAATTGAAACGTAATGGCTATTTTACTGTTTATGCCGACACGATATACAATAACGTTTAGGAGGGCGTAGTTCACTCACCTGAGTGAGTAGTATGAGCACCACCGACCGCCCGACCCCCTCTGCGGCCACAGCGAATGCCTCGGCGAGCGACCGCTCGCGCGACGAATCGACGACACTCTCCGATGACGATGTCTTTCATATCCTTCAGACCTCGCGGAGACGCGAGGCGATTCGGTATATGCTCACTGCGGACGGGGCCGTCAAGATGGGAAATCTTGCGGAGCACGTCGCCGCTCGCGAGCACGAGACAACGGTCGCCAAACTGTCCTCGACACAGCGCCAACGGGTCTACATCCCACTCTACCAGTCGCACCTACCGAAACTCGATAAGGCCGGCGTTATCGACTACAACAAGTCACGCGGTATCGTCAAGCCCGGGGACCACCTCGAAATCTTCAGACCGTATCTCGAAGTCACGACACCCGATCCGATGGCTGCCGACGACGAAACCGACCGATCGCTCCTCGGTCGTTTCGGCGGTTCGGTAATGACTGACGAAACGTACTACGTCGCCACCGCGACGGCGAGCGTTGGCCTGTTACTCGCGGCCGCGTTCGGCCTCCTCCCGATCTCCGGACTCGCTCTCGGCACCATCGTCACGGCTCTGTTCGTCCTGACCACCGTTGCCTGTACCGACCACCCGTTTGCGATTCAACAGGTCACCGACCGTCGGCGAAGTCAGTGATCGGACGCCCCGTCCGACCGCGGCGGACCTGAACCCGGACCCGAACCCGAACCCGAACCCGAACCGCCGGCACGGAAACTGCTAAGTAAGTGTCGTGCCCCTATCGCGCTATGGGTAGCGATCCCGATTCGGAGAGCAGGCGTGACGGATTCCGCGACGGACTCGAGTCCTCGAGCGGCGATCCGCGCCTGCTCGTTGTGTTGAACGCCGCCCTCTCGGGGCTGTTCGCCTGGTGGCTCGTCTGGGGTGCAGACGCGATCGGGATGATCGAGTTCAGCCTCGCTACTGTTGCCGTCGTCGCGGTCGGACTGTTCGTTCTCACGCACGTGATGACGCGCCCGTAGGCTGCAACCCGTCCGTCTGCGGGGACGCCGAAAAACCGGTCTCGCAATCGTCTCACTCGTCGAGATAGCCTAACGCGGCCAGGTCCTTCTTGAACTCGCGCCGTTCAACGTCCGACGCGACTTGGACGGATTCGAATTCGCGATCCAATTCCGCGGCTAACTGCTCGCGTTTCGACTCGGGTATTTCTGAGACGGGAACGGTCTCTTCGTCACCATCACCGATCCGCGTCGCGATTCGCTCGTCTCCAGTATCGATCAGCTTGTACTCCGTTCCGCGGACGCCCTTGATATCTTCCCGGTAATTCGGCACTTCCGTGTAGACGTAGTCGGCACCCCCGTCCGAAAGCTCGAACAGTCCGGTGCCGTCAACGATAGATTCCTTGAGTAATCGAAGCGGTGCCTGGCCGTCGACGGTTCGAGACGGTCCGCGGGGGTGACGAACGATGAGCGGGACGGCGACCAGCGTGTCCCACAGTTCGTGCGCGTGACCGAATTTGCCGAACTCGCCGAACCCTTCGCCGTGATCGCCGGTGACGATGATAAGCGAGTTCTCGAACTCGCCTTCCGAACGAAGGTGGTCGAGAAGACGGCCGATCTGCTCGTCGACGTAGCGGACCGAGCAGTCGTAGACGTACTCCATATCGGGGACGTCCGCGTCGGTGATTTCGTCCTGCGCACTCCGTGTTTTCTGCGAGAGTTGTTTGATCTTCTTCGGCGGAAAGACACGCCCGTACTGTTTCTGGATCCGTTTCGGCGAGAGGTACGGATGATGGGTATCCATGTAATGGACCCACAGGAACCGTTTGCCGTCCGTTTCCCCCATCCAATCGAGTGCTCTATCGGTGATGACGTCGGCCCCGTCGTCCCTGTGAAAGAGGCTTTTCCCGAGGTGCTCCATCGCGAGATTGTTCGCGTGCGACGCGGCATCCATGAGCGGCGTGTCTTCGATCAGATCACGGACGTACAGCCGCCACGCACCGCTGTTGTTTTCCTTTCGCGCTTCCGCACTCACGTCATCGAAGTAGTCGAACCCGCGGTCGATATTGTACCGTCGCCCCGTGAAGTTGTTCTGGCTGAGTCCGGCGGTGGCAAAGCCGCGGTCCGACAGTTCCTCCGCGATCGTCGTCGGTGAACCGCCCGTTGGCAACCCGTATTCGTCGAACTGGGATGAAAACTTCCCGGTGAGCATCGACGGAATCGTGTCGCGTGTCGACGGACCGGGCGCGATGCCGGGGTTGAACTCGAGCGCTTCCGCTGCGAGTTCGTCCAGCGTCGGTGTAAGTGGCTCGTCGTTGCGGGTCGCGTGCACGCGGTCGGCGCGCAGTGAGTCCGCCGAAAGGAGGATCACGGTATCGAGATCGTCAACCGGCGGCAGTTCACCCGAATTGGTCATACCGATGCAACACGGCTAAACTAGTTAGTCCTTTTTGGTATGAATTCGTGAAATTCGGTGTTAGGTGGGTAGAGACGGATAACAGAACCAACGGAGGGACGTACTTACACATCACCTCTGTTGCACTTGTGGGGCGTCTGAACTCGCCGGTGACGGCTCCCAGCGAAACGAGCGGGAGTGAGCGATCGCATCGGGACGGTCGATCGGCGCTGAAATCGAGCGACTGGACCGCCGTATCGATCTGCCGAAGCCAACAGGTACTCACGGATCGACCGCGACAATCCCAGCAATGGCTGTCCCCGCGTTCGCCTCGGTTCGGCCGAGCAAACCCGACCTCGCCGTCTTCATCTCGGGTGTCACCAGTATGGGTCTCGAGATGCTCGCCATGCGGACGCTCGCTCCCGAGTTCGGAAATCACATCTACACGGTTGGGGGAATCCTGACCGTCTTGCTCGCCGCGTTGAGTCTCGGCTACTGGCAGGGCGGCAAGCGCGCGGCGGTCGCGACGAACCGTCAGATGAGTTGGCTCATGCTCGCGACCGCGGCGTACGTCGGTGTCGTCGTCTTCGCGAGCGACATTCTGCTCACGTACACCTCGGCGCTCGCGCTCCCTGCGCGATACGCGTCCCTGCCGGCCGTCATCGTCCTCTTCGGCCCCCCGACCTACCTCCTCGGGTTCATCAGCCCCTACGCGGCTGAACTCTCGAAGAAGGAAGGCACTGGGGAAGCCTCCGGCCACGTCTACGCCCTCGGCACGATCGGCAGCATCGTCGGTTCGGGGGCGACGACGTTCGTTTTCATTCCGGCACTGAGCATCGACGGGATCGGTCTCCTGTTCGGACTCATGCTCGTTGGCACCGCACTCATCCTTGTAGTTCCGGAACTGCCGCGCAGGCCGACCGCTGCCAGCGTACTCGTTGCGCTCGCGCTCGTCGGCGCTGCCGCCGGCGGTCCCGCCCTCTTCGACATCGACCATCGGGGTGAGGTCGTCTACGAGACCCAGACGCCGTACCAACAACTCGAGGTCATCGATAACGGCGGCGAACGGACGATGTACCTCGACGGCGCACAACACAGCGCGCTCGACCTCGACCAACCGGACCGACACGTCTTCACCTACACGAAGTACTTCCACCTGCCGATGCTCATGAGCGACGATATCGAGAACGTCGACCGCGTCCTGTTCATCGGCGGTGGCGGCTACACCGGGCCGCAGGACTTCGCCGACCAGTACAACGCGACGGTCGACGTGGTCGAAATCGATCCGTCCGTCACCGATGCCGCGGAGGAGTACTTCGGCCTCGAAGACCCCGAGCAGTCCGCCGATATAAACGTCCACGCGACCGACGGGAGACAGTTCCTCCAGCGAACCGACGAAACCTACGACGTGATCGTCCTCGACGCCTACAAGAAAGAACAGGTCCCCTTCCACCTGACCACCGTCGAGTTCATGGAACTCGTTTCGGATCGGCTGGCCGATGACGGCCGCTTCCACGCGAACGTCATTTCGGCTCCGAACGGACCGGCCGCCGAGTTCTATCGCGCCCAGTACCGGACGGTACAGGAAGCCTTCCCCGACGCCTACAGTTTCCGCACGTCGGACTCGAATAACGTCCAGAACATCGAAATCGTGGCGACGAACGACGACACCGCGTTCGACGAGTCCGAACTCGAAGCCAGGAACGACGCGCGCGCCGAGACGATGGGAGTCGATCTCAGCAGTGCAATCGATAACAGACTGGACGAGCCGAATACGGACGACGCGCCGGTCCTCCGCGACGACCGCGGCGAGGTCGATAGCCTGCTCGACCCGATGCTGGGACAGCGGTACGTGATCGAGGAATCGGCGGACGGCGAGGGTGGGACCGAAGCCGATACCGAACCCGCCGAACCGACGGCTGCGATCGCCGCCGATTCGAACCCCGGTGCGAGGGCGACGCTCATCGGCTAAGACCGAACCGATTACCGATATATCCCTTGATACCGCTCTCGATACTCTCGGAGTGCGATCCGCGCCCGTCGTCGCGACGTGAACCCGAACCCGACGGCCGGACACGACTCGTCCGGACACTCCCACCGGAACGTCTCTGACCGTGGATCCTTGCGCACTGGAACGTCAGACTCGCAGCGCGGACAGCACCATCCCCACCGCGTATCGGCGGCGAACTCTCGTGGCCGTGACATACGCTCGATACGGAACAGGGCCGCCGGCCGGATAAGAACTCGACTGCACTGGTTTCTGTTTTATCCATCGTTTGCGTCCCCGGATATGACGTTTCGAGAGAGAAAGAGAGGAAGAGAGTGAGAGAGGAAGAGAGGAAGAGAGGAAGAGAGTGAGAGAGGAAGAGAGGAAGAGAGTGCGGAGACCGCAGCATCGGCTCACAACCCCAAACGGTGTAGCGACCACGCAGTGTGCTGGCGTTACAGCGACGTACAAACGTGTTCGCCACTCACGACTTCCGGAATCACGACCTCGTCCGCACCGGCACGACGGGCGAGCGCTTCATCGCGTTGGTCGCCAGCGCGGACGACGAGCGTTACCGTCGGCGCGAGTTGACTCGCCGCGATAGCGATTTGGATGTTCGCGTTCGAATCGTCGATCGCTCCGACGACAGTAGCCGCCTGCTTGACACCCGAATCAGTGAGCGTCTCTTCACGGCGCGCATCACCGTTTACCGCGAGAATTCCGTCTTCGATTGCCTGCTGGTACTGTGCGTCCTGTTGTTCGATAACTACCACCTTGCGGTCTGCCTCCCGGAGCCGCGCTGCGATGGTCTTTCCGAACGTCCCGTAGCCACAGATAACGACGTGATCTGAAAGGGCGTTGATGTCTTGTTCGATCTTCATATGTTTGAACTCTTCCTGTATTTGTCCGCCAAACGCCGCTGAAAACAGCGTTTCACCGATCCATAAACTAGCGACGACCAAGCCGGAAAGCACGACGATAGCGTATGCTTTGACGAGCGTTGCAGGGCCCTCGTGAGTCTGGAAGTGGAGTTCGATGCTCGTGGGGTCGATCAACCAGAAGAGCGAATCGATGATTCCGATTCCATCAACCGTACGAAAGCCCACGATTCCGGCGACAATGACGGCAATAAATGCGACCACAGGCCGTAGCAACTGCCGCAGCACCGGTCGGCGAACGAACGCTTCAACGAGATTGTTCGAGTTCATCATCGTCCCTCCGCTGCGATCGTCGGCTTCCAGAGTGAACCACGTGAGTGTGATTCGGTCGAGATGCCGGCTCTCGGCGTTGGATCGTCCTCAGAACGGAGAGTGAGGCCCTGTACTTTAATAAGTATCCTATTACCCCAGATTCGACCCAAGTCCATTCTAATACTCGCCAATAGGTACACATATGAGGCACCAATGTATGTATTTCTACTGTATATTAAATCATGTTATTTTCTGCCAAGCGTTCGGGACTTGGCCCGTCTATAGTAACAACTGCAACGATTTGCATACCGATCGTCTAGTCATCATACGATCAGGCATGTATTGACTTGCAGTAGCGACGATAGCTGTTGATTATGGGGCCACCAGACTGTTCGCAGCGAGTAGTTCGACGATACCGGTCGGACGCGTATGTCACAACACGTGTATCCACCAGTCATATCGGTTCAGCGGTTGCTGCTCTAGTGCTGGAACAGCGATCCGTTGTCCGGCACAGCCTTTAAAGAGAGCAATAGAACAGGGGAACGGCTACCCGTTCGTCGTTCCCACCCCCGACAGATGCAACTCGATCAGTCGACTCAGGAAACCGCCTGGAGCGGGACGGTCCCCAGCGCACTCGACGCTCGCGTACTCGGTCTCGTCGTCGTGACGGCGGGGCTCGCAGCGTCGGTGAACGTCCCCTACGGCGGCATCCCGCTCGCCGCTGCCGCGTTCGTCCTTCTCGCAGGCACCGGTGTCGTCGTGCACGTCCTCGGCGAGCGAAAATTGCGACGGATCACCGACGGCCTCGTCGAACGCTGGGCCGACGCCGGCGGCGAGATCGAAACCGTCACGAAATCCACAACCGGCATGCGGACCGAGTGGACCGTTCACACCTCCGACGGCACCATCACGATCGGCGGTATCGCACTCGTCCCGCTCTCTCGCCTCTCGATTGAATGGCAGGGCGTCGGCGATACGATGGACGCCAGCGAGGCGGCGGCGAACATGGACCAACTCGCAGCCAGCCTCTACGAGGAAATCTTCGAAATCGGCTCGCCATCCCGGCGCGCGTAACTGCCGCTCGCTCCCCTCTCGTCTCACCGGACCGTTTCTCCCACCGCACACCGCGAACCACACCTACTCAGTTGGTATCAGTTTCTCGTGAACTCGTCTTTAATAGTTGTACAGAATACCGTGTCGTATGGCAACTGAGTACACACCCACCGAGCTGATGGATCGAGATTCCCGAGCGAACCGCTACTATCGGAACGCGGTCGAACGCCACTGGGACCCCGGCGAAATCGAACTCGAGGAAGACGTCGAGAATCTCCTCGCATACGTCGACGCTGCAGACGAGTTCACTCGGGCGGACTGGGAGCGAACGCTGAACGGCATCGCGAAGTTCGGGGCGGGTGAGGACGCCGTCACGGAGGACCTCGCGCCGCTTGCAACGGTACTCGACGATCTCGACGAACAGCTGTTTCTGACGACGCAGTTGTACGAGGAGGCCAAACACGCCGACTTCTTCGACCGCTACTGGCGCGAGGTCCTCTGGACCGTCGAGGATGAACGCGGCTGGAATCGGTCGAATCCCCGCGCAGACAAGTGGTTCAACGACCCCTACGTCGAACTGTTCGACCGCAATCGGGTGGCCCAGTACCGGCTGCTCGAGGACGACACGCCCGAAAACCGTGCGAAGGCGTACTGTCACTACCACCTCACCGTCGAGGGGATTCTCGCCCAGACGGGCTACTACGGGATGCAAACGTCCTACGGCGGCGAGTTCGACGCGCTGCCGCACCTTCCGGGACTGGTCGAAGGATTCAGCAAGATCCGTAGCGACGAGGGCAGACACGTCGGCTTCGGTATGAACCAGCTCAAGAAACTTATCGCCGACGGCGTCGACCCGTCGCTCGTCCAGGAGACGGTCGACGAACTCGTGCCGCTCGTCCAGGGTATCACCGAAGACGAGCGGTTCCAGCCCGACGACGAGAGCGAGCAGGTGGGTCTCGAAGACGGGAGACTGGCCGCCTACGCACTCGAGAAGCATACGGATCGAATGCAACAGATCACGGACGCCGCAGCCGACATTCCGGATGTCGGTGAACTCGTTCAGCTAGAAGACGACTAGGGGCTCGAAGCGGCCAAGGCCGTCCGATGACGGCCCGCGACGAATCGCTCTCGTCGGTGACTTGAACCGGCCAGCACCCCGAGAACCCGACGACTGCCGCCGCGGACACTATAGTCTCAGCGGTCGTCGCTCCACCATGCTCGTCCTCGGTGACGCCCACGCGTCCGACCCGGCCCGCCGCGAGACCCTGCTCGAATGCTATCGGACCGTCAACCCCGACCGCGTCCTGCAGGTCGGCGACCTCGAACACTACGACCTGCCGGCACCGACCTGGTTCGTCGCCGGCAACAACGAGGACCTCGACGTGATCGAGGCGCTCCGGACCGAAAACCGACCGGCGAGAACGACCAACGTCAACCTCCTCGCGAGTTCAGCCGCGGCGCTCGAGGGGCGCCGTGTCGCCGGCCTCTCGGGAAACTACGCGCCGACGAAGTACGACTGTTCACGGGCTGAACTCAAGGACGACCGCCGCCGTCACTTCACCCACGAAGATATCGAACGGGCTGCCGACTTGTCGGATATCGACGTGCTGCTCACTCACGAGGCCCCGACCGGCCTGCTGTACTACGGCTACGATCCGGGCTGTGAGCACGTGACCGACCTGCTCGAGGCGCTCTCGCCGACCCTCTGTCTGGTCGGCCACCACCACACCCACCGCGAAGCCGAAATTGCGGGCACCAGGGTCGTGAGTCTCGCACCCGCCTGGGAACGCTACTACACGCTCGACCCGGCGACGCTCGAACTCACCGCCCACGACCACGAGTTCGGCTCCGGTGAACTCGGTCCCGACGAGTGACTGGTTGTGTATTCGAGAGCGGCGGAGAATACCAAAATTATATAGTAGACAATGGTTTGATGGTACTCGAACAGCGATTAGGAACATAAACTCCAGGACCAGTTCAGAGCCGCTCATATGCCCATATACTCCGTTTCGTAATAGTGGGCTGATATTCGTCGCAACAGAATACAGATACATCAAAGATGGCTATCTGGACTTGAAACGCCGAATACTCTGGGTTCTGGAAGGAAGGCGATATCAGAGGCACACAAGTAATATATATGAGATTTTTAAGTACACCTCTGGACAAAAACATATCAGATTTGATGTTCCCATTGATCGTGAAACGTTCATCGTGGTCTCGATATCGATAGCCTTGCGGCGGACGGCGAAACCGGTTCCGCCGTCGCTGCCCACCGTGTTGCTACCACTATCGCTACCAGTTCCGATACCGATCAGCCGCCGAAGAGAGACGACGGCCGCCAGGACACTTAAGGGGCCGCTCGAAGAGGGATACGATATGTATCGCGTCTTACTGTCGGTCAACCGGAACGAACGACGAACGGACCAGGCGATCTCGATTCTCCGCTCGCTCCCCGGCGATCCGTCGGACATCGAGGTCGTCGCCCTGAACGTCTTCGAGAAGTTCGACGTAACCGGTGTCAGCGGCCGCGTCAATTCGGAAAACCTCTACGATGAAACGGCCTTCCCACAGCACGCCGAGACCGCGCTCGCTGAACTCGAAGACGAGGGCATGTCGATCGAAACGCGGCGGGAACACGGCGATCCGGCCGAGACGATCCTCGAGGTTGCCTCGGAGATCGACGCCGACAGTATCGTGCTGTGCGGCCGCGAGCGGAGCCCGACCGGGAAGGTACTGTTCGGCAGCGTCACACAGTCGGTCCTGCTTTCGGCGGATCGACCCGTCATCACACAGATGCAGACTGAAGACTGAGACGGTCTGCTGTACCGATTTCCTGGTGCACCTACAGACGGGTCGCGGCTGCGCCGGAACTAACTACCAGCAGGCCGGATGAGTCCGTCATCGACTCCGAATCCTCAGTTTCTGACGGCGGACGAACGCCCGGTGCTCGGATTCCCCGCCGTCGTCAGCGAACGACCGGGGCATCGACGGTGCCGATCGATTCCACGGTGGCGCTGACGTGGTCGCCGGGCGAGATCGGCTCCGCGCCGGGCGTCCCCGTGCTGATCAGATCGCCCGGTTCGAGCGTCATCACGTCGCTGTGGAACGAGACGAGTTCAGCCGGCGGGAACAGCATGTTTCGGATCTCGTTTTCGGCTGCAATCTCGTCGTTGACGATGGTGCGGACTGTCAGTTCCTCGAGTGCGAGCGGTTCCTCGGGGATGGCGATCGCCCGGCCGACGACGAGGAACGAGTCGAAGCTCTTGGCGCGGGTGAGAAATCGCGGGTTGCGCCGGAGGATGTCCTCCGCGGTCATATCGATGATGGGGAGGTAGCCCGCGATCACGTCGGCAGTGGTCTCTGTGTCGACGTTTCGGCAGGAGCGGCCGATGAGTACGGCGAGTTCAGCTTCGGCGGTGACGCCGTCCGTCTGCTCGACCGGCGGCAGCCTGATCGGGCCGCCCGGGCCGGTGAGCGCGCTTTCGGGTTTCATGAAACTCGCCGGTTCGTCGGGTCGCTGTTCGTCCAGATCGCCGGCGTGGTCGGCGTAGTTGAGGCCGATTCCCCAGAGTTTGCCGAACTCGGCGAGCGGCGGGCCGAACTGGATGTGTGCCGGATCGATTCGCGCGGCCGGAACAGTATCGAGGGCGGGTAGCGTTCCGGCGGCGGCGCGTCCCAGTGCGTCCCTGACGGCCGTCAGTTCGGGTGTTGCCGACGCCAGTGGTACGTAGCCGTCGTCGTCGCCGAGAAGCGCCGTTCCGTCGATGGTGCGTGCGAGGTACTTCATTAGGTGTCTCTGAATCCGTGGTCTCTCGATGGAGAGTCAGTCGTCCCGATCCGTCCAGAAGTCGAACGAGCGCCCGGGCGCGAACACGTCCAGCCCGATCGCGAGTTCGTCGCCGGTGTTCTCGACGCGGTGGGACTCCCAGGCGTCGAGCCAGACGGAGTCGTACCGTTCGAGCGTGATTTCGTCGTCCTCGGTCGCAACCGTCAACTCGCCCTCGAGACAGAGACAGACCTGCTCGTTCTCGTGGTCGTGCATCGGCGAGCTGTGGCCCGGCGGCTTTTCGAACCACTCGAAGGAGAACGCGTCGCTGCCGGCCATCGAGACCCGTCGCCAGCCGTCGTCGGGCTCGTAGGTCTCGGCCTCGTCGAACGGGACCGGCTTCATAGGTTCGCTCCGGTCGACCCTCCGTCGATGAGGACGCTCTCGCCGTTGATGTAGCCCGACAGCGGCGAGGAGAGGAACGCGACGGTGTTGCCCAGTTCCATCGGATCGCCGACGCGCTCGAGCGGGTTACTTGCCCAGTCGTCGAGCCCCGCTTCGTAGGAGTCGTACTCGCCGCGGTCGACGGCCTGATTGACGAGTTCTTCGATGCGCTCGGTCTCGTGTGGCCCGGGAAGCACCGCGTTCGTCCGCACGTCGGGCGCGAACTCCTTCGAGAGGGTCTTCTCCAGGCCGATGACGCTCATCCGGACCGAGTTCGACAGGACGAGGCTGTTGATCGCCTCCTTAACGCTCCGGGAGGTGATGTTGACGATGGTTCCCGCGTCGCTCTCGCGCAGGTGCGGTTCCGCTTCCCGAGCCAGGCGGACGACGCTCATGACGAGCAGGTCGTAGGCCTGATACCAGTCCTCGTCGTCGGTGTCGAGGAACGGACCGGACGGCGGGCCGCCGGCGCTCGTCACGAGGTGGTCGATGCCGCCGAACTCATCGACGGTGGTCTCGACCAGCGCTTCGATGTCGTCCTCGTCGGTCAGATCGCCCTGCTGGGTGACGACCTCGCCGGTCGCGTCCGCTTCGATGTCGGCTTTTGCGTCCGCGAGTCGGTCCGCGTCGCGACCGTTGATGACGACGTTTGCGCCCTCCCGGGCGAGCGCCCGCGCAGACGCCTTTCCGAGGCCGCTCGAGGAGGCCGTCACCAGCGCCGCGTTGCCGTCGATCTGTAGGTCCATATCGTCCGTAAAGCCAAAGGAGAGCACGAAAAAGGTTGCCGTTGCGGTAATCCCAACGGAGGACGGGACGCCGACGACGACCGCTGGATTCCGGACTGCGGAATTATCTGGATCCCGCACGCATCGCGGCTTCCAACGGCTAACGGCCGACTCTTCTCCAGTAGGTGCGGTTTCGTCCGCCTGGTACCCGACAGTGGATTACATATGTACACCTGTAATGTATCAGTACCGTTCGACGGCTGGTACGCCCCGCCTGCTTCTTGAATTCCGGCCCATAGAAGCGTTCCACGAAACTGTCTCCGATCATGGACCTGGATAATCGCTGCCCCAGGCGCGCTGTCGCCTGATCCTCGCCACCCAGGTTAGCTGGTAGCACCACGCCTCCGTAGAGATGATTCCACAGAGCGGAACTACTAAGTAGCGGTCCGACCGACAGTCACTATGGCGGACCGGAACGACAACGACGCGATCCAGACCACGAACACCAGCTTCGAAATTATTCACGCGCTGCAGGAGCTCGGTCCCGCCCGCCTTTCCACCATTGCGGATCGGCTCGGACTGGCAGAAAGCACGACACACAGGCACTTGCAGACGCTTTCGGACCTGCGGTACGTCTCTCGCGACGGCGACCGCTACCAGATCGGCCTGCGCTTTGCGCGGCTGGGCCGGGCCGCCCAGACGCGCGATCCGGCCTACGAGATGGCCAAGCCACACGTCCAAGAACTCGCCGAGGAGACCGGCGAACGCGCCCAGTTCGTCGTCGAAGACCACGGGCTCGGCATCTACCTGCACGTCGAAACCGGTAGCCGGGCCGTCCGCGTCGGCTTCGGCGTCGGCCGACAGATCCACCTCCACTCCTCCTCCGCCGGCAAGGCGATCCTCGCACACTCCCCCCGCGAGCGCGTCGACGACATCCTCGATCAGTGGGGCCTGCCCGCCCACGCGACGAACACGATCACCGACCGCGACGCGCTCTACGACGAACTCGAAACCGTTCGTGAGCGCGGCGTCGCGTTCAATCGCGAGGAACACGTCGACGGACTCAACGGCACTGCGGTCCCGGTCAAACGCGACGGCCGAGCCGTCGGCGCACTCGCCGTCGCCGGCCCCTCACACCGCCTCACCGGCGAGTGGTTCGAAGACGAGGTCCCGAGCATGATGCTCGCCGCCGCGAACGAACTCGAACTGAACGTGACCTACGCCTCGGACGCGAGTTCAACTGACCACATTGTAGAGTAGCCTGTCAAGCGTCGAACGTCGCGGTGCCGTCCTCGAACCGCAACCGTTCCCGTTCGAGCACGGTGACGTTGTCATCGCTCTCGAGTGCAGCGGCAAGCGCCTCGGAGACGCGGAACTCGGCGAGGGCGGTCGTGTTCTCGATCCAGACGATGCGGGCGGTGGCGGGATCGTAGCCGCCGAGGGCGGGCAGCGCGATCCGAAGCGCGAGTTCGTCGTCCGGTGCGACGGGCGGGAGTTTCGCCTTGGAGAGCGAGCCGCTGGTCAAGGCGTTCGCGTACACTTTCTGAAGGTCGAGTTGCTCGATCGCTCGCCGGCGCGTGATGTCCGCGAGGCCGATGCCGTTGCCGTTACCCTTCGTCTTCTCGGTAAGTCCGCGCGCGTAGATGAGATCGATCGAGGGCTCGTCGGGATCGGGCGCGTTGATGACGCGATACCGGCCGATCACGTTCGTGTCCATGCCCGCGCCGGAGATCTCCTTCCCGAGTTCGTCGACGACGAGGAGGTCGATGTCGTCGGCGGGCAGCGTCGCCATCTCCGCGGTCGCCCGCTCGAGCAGTTCGGGTTCGCGCGTCTTGAGTTCGGGTGCCGGAATCGCCTCGATGTGGCCGAGTTCCTCGTGGAAGTTCTCGACGAGCGCGAGGCCGCCGAGCAGCGGGGTGGAGTCGCGGATGGCGGCGGTTAGCGCCTCGATGGTGGGGACGTAGCCTTCCGCGAGCGCCGTCGAGTGAAACGCCTGCGCGCCTCGCTGTTTGCCGAGGCCGACGGCGAGCATCTTGCAGCACCCGCTTTCGATCCGGCCGGTAAAGTTCGTGTGCGGTTTGATCCGGTTGATCACCAGTACCGCGTCCGCCTCGAGTGCGGCGGCGGAGAAGTAGACCGGTGTGGCCGTGTCGCCGACGTCGACCTCGTCAAGCTGCTCGACGGCCATCGCGGCCTCGATGGGGGCACCGACGCGCTCCTCGCTGATCCCGAGCGCGGCGAGGATTTCGCGCTGGCCCTCGGGCGTCGCGCCGCCGTGGCTCCCCATCGCGGGGACGATGATCGGCTCGAATCCCCGCTCGTCGAGCGTGGCAACCGTCTCCGCGGCGATGTCCGCGATCCGGTGAATCCCTCTGCTGCCGAGGCCGACCGCCACGGTTGCGCCCGGCTCGAGTTCGTCGAGCGGGAGTCGCCCCAGCTCCTCGCGAACCGTTTCGAGCGGGGTGTCGAGCGTCGCAGTGGCCGGGTCGTAGCGAACGCGTGCGAACGACGGGAGCGGCTGCGGGTCGAGCAGGTCCTGGAGGTCGCACCGATCGGGGAACTCCATAGCGGCTTGTCTCGATCCTGGCATATATACTATCGGCTACATGCTGGGTTTCGCGTCGTGAAACGGGATCGGTGGCGGGAGGGTTGAATCTGAACCGTAACCACAGGCGACACTTGCCGGATGGTGGGTGGTTTTTGGTACCGTTTGACGTGCACCGACTGTGGAGATCACAGCAATCGAAAGCGTTCCGGTAGAGATCCCGCTGGCGGAGCCGGTGTCCTTCTCGAACCGGACGCTGACCGCCCGCGACCACGCGATCACGTTCGTTCGCACTGCGGACGGCCGCGAGGGCGTCGGCTACTCGCTCGGGTACGAGGGCGCGCACCTGATCTCGCAGGCGGTGAAGTCGCTCCTCGAGCCGATGCTCGTCGGGGAGGACCCGCGAGACACCGAACGGCTGTGGCGCAAGCTGTACGACGGGACCGTTCAAATCGGCCGCTCCGGACTCCTCCTGCGGGCGATTTCGACCGTCGATATCGCGCTGTGGGATCTGAAAGCGAAGATCGCCGAGCAGCCGCTGTACAAACTCCTCGGCGGGCACGCCGACGCGGTCCCCTCCTACGCCAGCGGCGGCTACTACCGCGACGACAAGGGCCACGAGGGGCTGCGCGAGGAGATGCGCCGGTACATCGACGAGGGCCACGACGTCGTCAAAATGAAGGTTGGCCGGCGGTCTCTCGAGGCGGAAGCCGACCGCGTCGCGGCCGTCCGCGAGGAAATCGGCGACGAGCGCACCCTGTTGCTCGACGCCAACGGGGCCTGGTCGACCGCGACGGAAGCCATCCGCAACTGCCGCGCGTTCGAGCCGTTCGACCCGTACTTCATCGAAGAACCGGTCATGATCGACAGCACCGAGGCGATGACCGCGGTCAACGACGCGATCTCGTATCCGGTCGCGACGGGTGAACTCGAGGGTCCGCGCTACGACTTCGAGCGCCTGTACAGCGACGGCGCGGCGACGATCCTCCAGCCGGATGCGACGGTCTGTGGCGGCATCACGGAGTGGCTCAAGATCGCCCACTACGCGGCGGCGCTCGACGTGCCGATCGCGCCCCACTACAACTGGAACCTCCACGCCTCGCTGGTCGGGTCGGTCGAGAACGCCCTCTGGGTGGAGTACTTCTATCGCGACATGGACGTGAAGGTTTTCGACGACATCGTCGAAACGCCGCTGCGTCCGGACGACGACGGCACGATTTCCCTGCCGGACGAGCCGGGACACGGCGTCCGGATGGACGAGAATGCGATCGAGCGGTTCCGATACGAGCGATGAGACAATCGACCCACCCGCAACCACCGACACCGCACGCGGAACAGCCGGCCGAATCGATACCCTCCCCATCCGGCGAACCGAAATACGACCCATCACCGACCGACTTACCGACACCATGAAAGACTTCTCCAACCAGATCGCGAACCGAGCCGACAGCCGCACCGTCGAAATCACCGCCATCGACACCTGCGTCGTCGAGGGCAACTTCGAGTGGAACCTCATCAAAATCGAAACCGACGCCGGCGTCACCGGCATCGGCGAAGCCTACCGCGGCGGCGGCATCCCTGAACTCGTCGAGTACACCGAACGCTTCCTGCTCGGCGAGAACCCGCTCGACGTCCAGCGTCTCTACAGGCGAATCATCCAGGAGATGTCCGGCCACGGCGGCACGACCGGCAAGGTCGTCACCGCCGCCTCCGGCATCGAAATCGCCCTCTGGGACGCCGCCGGGAAACTCCTCGACCTGCCGGTCTACCAGTTACTCGGCAGCAAACTCCGCGATGAGGTCCGCATCTACTGCGACTGCCACGCCGGCGAGGCCTACGCCGTCGAGGACGGCTCCACCGACTACGCGGACGCCGAGGCCTACTCGCCCGAAGCCTACGCGAACGAGGCTCGCCGCGTCGTCGACATGGGATTCAGCGCCCTCAAATTCGACCTCGACCTCGAGCAAGACAACGATCCCGACCCGTTCAACGGCCGACTCACGAACGGTGCCATCGAGGAGAAACGTGAGATCGTCGCCGCCGTCCGCGAGGAGATCGGCTCCGACATCGACCTCGCGTTCGACTGTCACTGGGACTACTCCGTCGAGAGCGCGAAACGGCTCGCCTACGAACTCGAACCTTACGACCTCATGTGGCTCGAAGACCTCGTCCCGCCAGAGAACATGGACGCCCAGAAAGAAGTCACGACGGCCACGCGCACGCCGGTCGCAACCGGCGAGAACCGATTTCGCGTCCACGAACTCTCGGGCCTGCTCTACGACCACGGCGTCGACATCGTCACGCCCGATCCGACGACCGTCGGCGGCCTCGGCGAAACGATGCGCATCGCCGACCGCGCCGAAGAAAACTACATCCCTATCTCACCGCACAACGTCTGTAGCCCGGTCGGGACGATGGCTTGCGTCCACCTCGGTGCAGTGATCTCCAACTTCGACGTCCTCGAGTTCCACGCGCTCGAGGTCGACTGGTGGGACGACCTGATCGAACGCGACCAACCGCTGATTCGGGACGGCTTCATCGAGGTCCCGGAGACGCCGGGCCTCGGCGTTGAACTCGACGACGCGATCGTCGAGGAGCACCTGCTCGACGGGACGACCGGCTTCTAGGGCGTCGACCGTACGGATGCTGACGAGTTCAACGCTGGAACGATAAAACGGGTGGATTTAACACGGTAGTCAGTGTGTGTCACGCATGGCTTCGGACGAGACGATCGGAACGCGGGTGGTAGAGACGCTCGGCCGCGTCCACGAGCGCTACGACGAGACGGCGGCGGGTATCCGGACGTACGTCCCCGCCGCCGTCACCGCCATCGAGGTTGTCCTCGCCCTGGCGCTGTTCGCGATGCTGGCCCTCTGGTTCGTCCGCTATCTCGGCTGACGACGCTGCAAGGATCGTCCTCGGGCCGGGCGAGGCGAGAGAGAACGGAGTTCTCATTACGGGAGCGAACGGTATTCGAGACATGACATCCGACCCGCTGTCGACGCCGGCCGGGACGCCGACGGAGAACGCCCCGCTCGAGGGCGTTCGCGTCCTCGACTGTACGCAGATGCTATCGGGACCCTTCGCGACGCAGATGCTCGCAGATATGGGCGCGGACGTCGTCAAGATCGAACGGCCCGACCGCGGCGACATCACGCGAAGCGTCGGCCCCGAAATCGGTGACTCCGGTCTCACCGCCTACTTCACGTCGCTCAACCGCGGCAAGCGAAGCGTCGAGTTGAACCTGGCCTCTGAGGAGGGTGCCGCCGCTCTCGAACGCCTCGCCGAAACGGCTGACGTGCTCATCGAGAACTACCGTCCCGGCACGATGGAGAAATGGGGCCTCGGCTACGACGACCTCCGCGAGGTCACCGACGAACTCGTCTACTGCTCTATCTCCGGCTTTCTCGAGGGCCCCTACCGAGACATGCCCGCCTTCGACATGGTCGTCCAGGCGCTCGGCGGCAGCATGAGCATCACCGGCCAGGCCGATGGCCCGCCGGCCCGCCCCGGCATTCCGATCGGCGACATCTGCGCCGGCATGTACGCCGTCATCGGCATCACGACCGCACTCTACAACGACGAGAGCCAGTACATCGACGTTCCCATGTTCGAAGGGCTCGTCTCCTGGCTCACCGAGCGGGCGGGGCGAACGTTCGTCACCGAGGAACCATACCCGCGACAGGGTACCGTCCACCCCTCGCTGGCACCCTACCGCACCGTCGAAACCGCGGACGGCTGGTTCGCCATCGCCATCGGCAGCGACGACACCTGGACCGCGTTCTGTGAGGCCATCGACCGCCCCGAACTCGCGACCGACGACCGCTACGTGGCCAACAACGACCGCGTCGAACATCGCGAATCGCTAACAGCTGCACTCGAACCGATCTTCGAGCAGCGAACGAACGACGAGTGGTTCGAATTGTTCCGCGAGCGCGGCCTGCCAGGAGCGCCGGTTCAGGACACCGTCGAGGTCTTCGAGGACGAACACCTCCGGGCGAGCGGAACGCTCGATGAGCTGACGATCGACGGCGTCGACCTTCCGTTCCCAACCTGTCCGATCGAGTTCACTGGCAAGACGATGCGATCGGGCCACGAACCGCCACAGCTCGGCGAGCACACGGAACCGGTACTCTCGGCCGTGCTGTCCGACGAGGCGCTTGCAAGCGTCCTCGAGCGGTAGCACCGCTTGCTGACCGGGTTCAGTTCTTGCTCCAGTGGTACGTTATGTCTCACCAAAGAATATATACGATATCCAGTCGATGGTAGATCTACCATGGCTATTGGTAACATCAGCCGCCGGAGTGTCCTACAGACTGGTGCAGCGATCGGTGCACTCGGGGCGGCGGGCTGTTTGGGTGGCGGGGGCGGAGACACCGTTCGGATGGGCGCGTCCGCCGGCGGCACGTGGGACGTCGGACTGGCGTTCGAACAGGCCGTCTCCGACCACGGCGAGGACGTGGCGTACTCGACGATCGAGAGTCCGGGCTACGTCGGGACGACGAACCGGATGAGCGACGGGCAGGTCGACGGCGGCATCGTTGATACAAACACGATGTCCAAAGCGATGAACGGCGAGGATATGTTCGCGGACAGTTCGGTCGAGATGCTCCCCTGGCAGGGGTTTCTCGCCTTTCCCTACAGTATCTACGTCGTCGCCCGTTCTGACACCGACATCGAAACGTTCGACGACCTCGCGGGTGCCACCGTCTACCCGGCCGAGCCCGGCTACTCGACCCGCTCGACGACGCTCGACGTCTGGCAGATGCCCCAGGTCGCGGACATCTACGAGGAGATGGACATCGTCGACATGGGCGTCGACGACGCCCCAGGAGCCATGGAGGAGGGAACGATCGACGCCGCGATCGCCTACGGTACCCCCGGCGTCGGCAACACCGGCTTCGTCGTCGAGTACGACAGCCGGACCGACGTTCGATACGTCGAACACACGGACGAACTCGTCGAGGCGATCCAGGAGTACTCCGGTGCCGGATTCTCGGAGTACGACGACGTCGTCGAAGACTTCCAGTGGCAACAGGACATCGGTGCCGACGGGATCGTCTCTTGGGACCTCGAAGTGACGTTTACGTTCCATCCCGAGACGTCCACGGATCAGGTCTACGAACTCACGCGGATCGCACACGAACACGGAGACGCCGTTCGCGACGCCGAACCGCGGTTCACTCCGGAATCGCTCGACGAACTCACGTCGGCGGCGATCGACGATTACCCGTGGCACCCCGGTGCGGCGGAGTACTACCAGGATCAGGACGCCTGGAACGACGACTGGCTCGTCGGCGATCCCGACGAGGCCGGCTCTTACAACTGACGACGGGCAGCCGACCTGCGCTACTGACCCACCACTGCACCCATGACGACAGCACAACCGACACCGACGACCGTTCGAGAAACAACACTCCGATACCTCAACTCCGCGATCACGATCGGCGCGCTGCTGTTCTGGGGAATCGTCCTCTTCTGGGCGAGTTCACCCGGCACGCTGAGTCGAGCGCAGTACGCCGTCGTGTTCCTCGGCAGCATTCTGGTACTGTACATCCTCAACGAGGCGGTTGGATCGATCGAAGGCGGCGACGATCTCGATCTGTTGATACTGATCGCCTGTGCCAGCGTGATGATCGTCGCCTGCGCCTACCTGTTTACGAACTTCGAAGCCGTCTACCAGCAGCGACAGGGACGGGCGCTGGAGCACGAGTACCACCTCGCCTGGCTGGTGGTCGCCGTCATCCTGTACCTGACCTGGCGTTCCTATGGGAAGATTTTTCTCGGCCTCGTCGTCGGTGCGATGGCGTACGCCCTTTACGGGTGGATGCTTCCCGGTATCTTCGGCCACGCCGGAATCGATACGCGGTACATGTTGCAGGTTCTGATCACCGATCTCGGCGGGTTCTTCGGCTCGCTGACGCAGCTTACGGCTACGCTGATCGCGCCGTTTCTCCTGTACGCCGGGCTGTTGTTCGCCTACGGCGCGTTCGATCTCATCCTTCGGGTGGCGATCGCGAGCGCGAAGTACATCGAATCGGGCGTCGCCCAGACCGCCGTTCTCGCGAGCGCGATCATCGGCTCGGTAAACGGCAGTTACGCCGCAAATGCCGGGATGACCGGCTCGTTCACCATTCCGACGATGATCGACAGCGGCCTCCGCCCGCGGACGGCGGCCGCGATCGAGGGGACGGCCTCGACCTCCGGGCAGGTCCTGCCGCCGGTCATGGGTGCCTCGGCGTTCGTGATGGCCTCGTTCCTCCAGATCGCCTACGTCGACGTCATCGCCGCCGGACTGCTGCCCGCCGCGATCCTCGTCGCCAGCATCGTCATCGGCGTCCACTACACCTCGATCCGCGAGGTCGGGAGCCAGGACCTGCAGTTCGACGATCTCTTCGACAATCGGCTCACCCGCGGGGACAAACTCGTTGAAGGAATTCGATTCGGCATCCCCTTCGTCGTCCTGATCGCCCTGCTCGGCGTGTTGCAGTGGACCGTCGCGACGTCCGCCCTCTGGACCATTGCCACCATGATCGGCCTCGGTATCGCGACCCCCGTGCTCCAGTCGATCTACGCGGTCGTCACCGGACGCCGGTCCGCGACCGTCGAACTCGACGACCGGCCGTCACCCCGGAGCCCGCGCCTCCGATCGGTCCGCCGATCCCGCATCGTCGACTCGCTCGTCACCGAACTCGGCAACACCGTCTCCGGCTTTCGCCGCGGCGCGATCATCCTCGCACCGATCGCCATCATCCTGGCCGCCGTCAACGGCATCGTCGACCTGCTGATGGTGACCGGCACCCCCTCGAAGATCGCGCTGATGTTGATGGACATCTCCGGCGGCGTCCTGTTCATCGCCGCCATCCTCGGCATGCTCGTCTGTATCGTCATGGGCATCGGCATGCCGACCGTCGCGGCCTACGTAATCACCTCTACCCTCGTCGCCCCGGCGTTCGTCAACGACTTCGGCGTTCCCGAACTCGCGGCCCACTACATGGTGTTCTACGCCGCCGTCATGGCCGGCGTCACCCCGCCCGTCGCCATCGCCGTCGTCGTCGCCGCCGGCATCGCCGAATCCAACTTCTGGGAAACGTGCGCCACCGCAATGACGATCGCCGCGCCGCTTTTCGTCCTCCCCTTATCGTTCATCTACCACCCTGAACTCGTCTCGACCGCACTCGGTCTCCAGTCGCTGGTCACGGCCGGTGCCGTCCTGCTCGGCGCAATGGCGATTATCTACGGGCTCAACTATCCGTTTTACTTCGACCGCCAGTACACCATCCCGATCCGCTTCGGCCTGTTCTGGCTCGGCGCGTTCATCATGGTCTACCCAGCCCTGTTTGCCCAGGTCGCTGGCATCGCCGTCTTCGCACTCGTCTTCATCGCCGAAAAGTACCTCTCAGACAGCTGGACGGTACCGGTCGGATCCGAACTCAGCCGATAGTTCAACGACATATATGATATGTTTCTATTCTGTCGACCTCACAGAATGCAGACTTATTTGCAATAGCAGATTCCTCATCTGATCTCCGCAATACTATACGCAGCTCACGGAGTCTCGTCCCGATTCTGATCTTTTCTCCGTTCAATCCCCTCTCGTTCATTCACGGACAATTCCCTCCCCGATTTCGCCACTATCATGCCGTACAAAAGCAATTTTCGGTGAATATTGAGGTCAACGGCAGCACTCAGCTTCGTTCTCTCTTTCCGACCTATATCAGTACAGCAGATATTTTGTAGAACCGGTATTAGACCGGACTGAGTTCCTCCTGATACGCACCGTGATGGTCCTCGAACACCTGCATGATCTCGCCCATCGTCGCGTAGGTCTTGACCGCGTCGACGATGTACGGCATGACGTTTTCGTCCGTCGGAATCGCGTCCGAGAGGGCCGAAAGCGCCGCCTCGACCGCCTCGTCGTCGCGCTCGCGCTTGACCCGCTCGAGTCGCTCGAGTTGCCGATCCCGCGTCGTCTCGTCGATCTCGAGGATCTCCGGCGACGTATCCTCCTCGATCGTGAACTCGTTGACGCCGACGACGACCTCCTCGCCGCGCTCGACGCGCTGTTGGTACTCATAGCTCGAGTCCTGGATCTCCCGCTGGAAGTACCCCTGCTCGATCCCGTCGAGAACGCCGTCGCGGATCGACCCGTCGCCCATCTCCTGGATCTCCTCGAGATAGGCCATGATCTCGACTTCCATCTCGTTCGTGAGTTTCTCGATCGCGAAACTGCCGCCCATCGGATCGACGATGTCGGCCGCGCCGGACTCTTCGGCAATGATCTGCTGGGTCCGCAGAGCGACTCGAACCGCCTTCTCGGTCGGCAGCGCGAGCGCCTCGTCGAAACTGTTCGTGTGCAACGACTGCGTGCCGCCGAAGACGCCCGCCAGCGCCTGAATCGTCACCCGAACGATGTTGTTGAGCGGCTGCTGGGCGGTCAGCGACTGGCCGGCCGTCTGCGTGTGGAACTTGAGCCGCTTGGACTCGTCGCGCTCGGCGTCGTACCACTCCTCCATGACGCGGGCGTAAATCCGCCGTGAGGCGCGGAACTTCGCCACCTCCTCGAAGATCGAGTTGTGCGAGTTGAAGAAAAACGAGAGGAGCGGCGCGAACTCGTCGACGTCCAACCCGCGGTCCAGACAGTCCTCGACGTAGGCGAAGCCGTCCGCGAGGGTGAACGCGGCCTCCTGGGCCGCCGTCGATCCCGCTTCGCGGATGTGGTAGCCCGAGATGGAAACCGGGTGGAACTTCGGCGTCTCCTCGACGGCGAACTCGATCGTGTCGGTGACGACCTCGAGCGACGGCTGCGGCGGAACGACCCACTCCTTCTGCGCGATGAACTCCTTTAACATGTCGTTCTGCAGCGTTCCTCGGATCTCCTCGCGCGGAACGCCCTGCTGGTCGGCCAGCGCGATGTACATCGCGTAGATGACCGCCGCGGAGGGGTTGATCGTAAACGAGGTCGATACCTCGCCGATATCGATGCCGTCGAAGAGGATTTCCATGTCCCGCAGCGTGTCCACTGCGACACCCTCCTTGCCGACCTCGCCCTGACTCATCCGGTGGTCCGAGTCGATCCCCATCAGCGACGGCATGTCGAAGGCCGTCGAGAGCCCCGTCTGCCCCTGATCGATCAGGTAGTGAAACCGCTCGTTCGTCTCCTCCGCCGTCCCGAAGCCGGCGAACTGGCGCATCGTCCACGTGCGGCCGCGATACATCGTCGGATACGGACCGCGCGTGTACGGCGGCTCGCCGGGGAACCCCAGATCGTCCTCGTAGTCGAGTTCAGCGATGTCGTCGGGTGTATAGAGGCGGTCGACCTCGTGGTTCGAGACCGTCGCGAACCGTTCCTGGCGCTCGCCGTGGTGGTCGAGGGTCGACTCGAGCGTCTCCTCGGTCCACTGCTCGCGCTGTTCGCGAATCCGGTCTATCTCTTCCTGGTCGAACATTAGTGAGGATATGTCTGGCAGGAATCTAAAGTCTTGTTGTTACTCGTTGAACGGTCGTCCGCCAGCGGTGGAGACGGCCATCTCGGTCCGTTTCGACCGATGGCGAGTACGAGTCGAATCGGACTGTCTCGGAATCGGTGTCGAAACCATAAAGACATGTGGTGTGATACCTACTGCCTATGGCGACCGATACGACCGCGGCGGACGGATGGGAGATCCCCGAGTCATACACAGTTACGGCGCGCGTTGCCGAGCACGCCCAGTCGTTCGGCAACCGCGTCGCCGTTCACTTCCGCGATTCGACTGGCGCGCAAAGCGAACGGACGTACGCCGATCTCCGGGACGACATGAACCGGTTTGCGAACGGGCTCGCTGAACTCGGGGTGGAAAAGGACGACCGAGTGATGCACCTGTTCCCGCGCCATCCGGACGCGTTCGCGATCCAACTCGGTGCGCTCGCGACTGGGGCGCTGTTGGTTCCCTGCTCGTCGATGCTGCGCGCGAACGACATCGAGTTCAGGGCGACCGACTGCGACGCGACGACGATCGTCGTCCACGAGTCGCTGACCGACATGGTCGAGCCGGTGCTCTCGGAGACGCCGATCGAGCGGGTGATCGTGCTGGACGGGGACGACGCTGCGCTCGCAGACGAGCATGGGGAAGCCGGCGAGAGCGACGCTCACTGGACTACCGTCCAGGCGGTCCTCGCCGACCAGCCGACCGACTACGACGGTCCCGACCTCGGAGCCGCGGACCCGATGTCGATCAACTACACGAGCGGGACGACGGGCAAGCCGAAACCCGTCCTGCACAAACACCGCTGGATGTACTGCTTCAATCGGGTCAACGCGCCCCACTGGTGGAACATCGATGACGAGACTGAACTCGCGGATGAACTCCTGTGGGCGACGACCGGAACGGGCTGGGCGAAGTGGTTCTGGAGCCCGGTCGGCGTCGGGCTGACGACCGGCGCGACCCAGCTCATCTACGACGGCGAGTTCAAGCCCGAGACGTTCCTCGAGATCCTCGAAACCGAGGGCGTCACGAAGCTCTGTGCCGTTCCGACGCAGTACCGGATGCTGGCCAATGCGGACCTCGACGCCTACGATGTGCAGGTTCGCGATGCGCTTTCGGCGGGCGAACCGCTCAATCGGGAGCCGATGGAGCGCATCGAGGACGCCTGGGGGGTGACCCCGCGCGACGGCTACGGCCAGACCGAGACGGTCGCGCTCGTGTCGAACTATCCGGGGATCGATGTCAAGCCCGGCAGCATGGGGAAGCCGACGCCGGACATCGGCGCGACCATCATCGATGTCGACGACGAGGAGGAAGTCGAATCCGATGAGATCGGCGAAATCGCGGTGCCCGTCGACTCGCCGGCGATCTTCGACGGCTACTACGAGAAACCCCATCTGGACGAGCAGAAGCTCTCGGGCGAGTTCTATCGGACGGGCGACCTCGCGAGACGGGATGAAGAGGGCTACTTCTTCTTCGAGGGACGGGCCGACGACATCATCATCTCCTCGGGCTACCGGATCGGCCCCTTCGAAGTCGAGGACGCACTCGTCAGCCACGACGCGGTCGCCGAGGCGGCCGTCGTCGGGAGTCCGCACGAGGAGCGCGGGAGCGTCGTCAAAGCCTACGTGATTCTCGCCGACGGCTACGAGGGGACTGTGGAGCTAACGGACGAACTGCAGGCGTTCATGAAAGCGGAGACCGCACCCTACAAGTACCCCCGCCGGATCGAGTTCACCGACGAGTTGCCGAAAACCTCGAGCGGGAAGATTCGACGGATCGAACTCCGCGAGCAGGAACAGGCACAGCACGGCTAACTTCCCCCGCGTTCGCGCGGTCGATCCGCTCAGCCAGCGAGTCGGCACACTTATACTGCTCGTGACAGCAGAGACTGCGTATGCACCGGACCCCGGAGACGGTAGACCGTGTCGGCGTCGTCGGCGCGGGGACGATGGGCAATGGCATCGCACAGGTCGCCGCAACGAACGGCTACGATGTCGTCATGCGCGACATCGAACGGGAGTTCGTCGACAGCGGCTTCGACTCGATCGACGAGAGCCTCGGCCGCCTCGACGACCGGGACGCCCTCCCGGACGACCCCCACGTGATCCGCGACCGAATCGAGGGCACGACCGACCTCGGCGACCTCACAGACTGCGACCTCGTCGTCGAGGCGGCACTCGAGGACCTCGATGTGAAACGCGAGATCTTCGCCGAACTCGACGACATTGTCGCCGCCGAGACGCTGCTAGCGACGAACACGAGCACGATCTCGATCACCTCGATCGCGAGTGCAACCGACCGGCCGGCGCGGGTCGTCGGCCTGCACTTCATGAACCCCGTCCCGATCATGGAGGGCGTCGAGGTCGTCGTCGGTGAGAAGACGAGCGACGAGGCCGTCGACCTGGCTCACGAGTTCGCCGAGGACCTCGGGAAGACGACGTGGGAATCGGACGACAAGCCCGGCTTCGTCACCAACCGCATTCTGATGCCCTGGATCAACGAGGGTATCCGGGCCTACGACGAGGGCGTGGCTACGAAGGAAGACATCGATGCGGGGATGGAACTCGGGACGAACGTCCCGATGGGCCCCCTCACCCTGGCCGACCACATCGGCCTGGACATCTGCCTGCACGCCTCGGAGACGCTGCACGATGAACTCGGGGATCGGTACCAGCCGGCCTACCTCTTGAAGCGCAAGGTGGAGGCGGGCGAGCTGGGCAAGAAAGCGGGACGGGGCTTCTACGAGTACGACTGAGAGAGCCGCTGCGACCGCAAAAGCGGCGCAACTCAGCGCGACTTCAGCTCGCGCGCGATGATCTTCTTCTGAATTTCGCTGGTTCCCTCGTAGATCGTCGTGATCTTCGCGTCGCGGTAGTAGCGCTCGACATCGAAGTCCTTGGTGTAGCCGTAGCCGCCGTGGACCTGGACGGCCTCGTTGGCCACGTCGACGGCCGCCTCGCTGGCGAAGTACTTGGCCATGGCCGCGGCCGTCGGATCGACGCCGTCTTCGTTCTTCCGCGCAGCATCCCGCGTGAGCAGGCGAGCCGCCTGCACGTCGGTTTGCATGTCCGCGAGTTTGTGGCCGATCGCCTGGTGTTCGATGATCGGCTTGTCGAACTGCTCACGTTCGTTCGCGTACGCGACCGCAGCGTCGAGCGCCGCCTGCGCCACGCCGACCGCCTGACTCGCGATCGCAATTCGGCCGCCGGTCAGGATCGAAAAGGCGGCCTTGAGTCCCGATCCGACCTCGGTCAGCCGATTCTCGGCCGGAATCCGCACGTCGTCGAAGATGAGCGTCGTCGTGTCGCTCGCCCGCAGGCCCAGTTTATCCTCCTTCTTGCCGACCTCGAGTCCCGCCGTGTCCTTCGGCACCAGAAACTGGGTGACCGTCTCGGGATCGTCCCTGTCCGTCTTCGCGAAGAGGACGACCACGCCCGCCCGTTCGCCGTTCGTGATCCACTGTTTCTTGCCGTTGATGACGTACTCGTCGCCCTCGCGGACGGCCTCCGTCGTCATCTCCGCCGGGTTCGAGCCGGCGTCGGGTTCCGACAGGGCGAACGCGCCGACGGGACGACCCGAGACCATCTCGGGGAGCCACTCCTCCCGGTGACCCTCGGACCCGAACTCGCGGATGCACGACGTTGCGAGACAGTGGACCGACAGCGCCGTCGCCACCGCGAGGTGGCCGTAAGCGAGTTCTTCGTTGACGATACTGTAGGTCACTTCGTCGACGTCCATTCCGCCGTACTCTTCGGGGACCGTAAGCCCCGTCAGATCGAGTTCGGCCAGCCCGTCCCACACGTCTTCGGGGAACGTCTGGGTCTCGTCGGCTTCGCGGACGTCGGTCCCGACCTCGTTTTCGACGAACTCTCGAACGGTATCCCGGACGAGTTCCTGTTCGCTCGTCAGTTCCATGGCCGAATATTCGTGAGCGGGATACTAAAGCGTCCGATTTTCAGGAAACGAACCGGTGGGGCCGACCTATATGCTCCAGATTCCGACAGAGTCGGAAACAGATCCGACTCGGGTCACTACTGTGCAAACCACACGGCAGCGGCTGGGTGCCGTGCTCGGACGGACGATAACAGTTAACCACCACCGTCACGAATCGCTGACTGACATGACTGACTACGAAAACCTCGCCGTCGATCACGACGACGGCGTGGCGACGGTGACGCTCGACAGCGCGGCCGGACGGAACTCGCTCACCCTCGAGATGGCCGACGAACTCGTTTCGGTCGCGACGACCCTCGGCGAGGACCAGGACACGCGCTGTATCGTGCTGACCCACGCCGGCCAGTTCTTCGGCTCCGGTGCCGACCTCACGCAACTCGAGGGCGACGAGACCGACGCCGCGCGCCTCCGCGAACTCGCGGGCCGCGCCCACGAGGCGATCGTCCAGTTCCACCAGGCCGAAACGCCCGTCGTCGGTGCCGTCAACGGTATCGCCGCCGGAATCGGCTTCAGCCTCGTGCTGATGCCCGACCTGCTCGTCCTCGGTGAAGACGCGACCCTGCGCTTTGCCTACCCCGGCATCGGGCTGACCGGCGACGGCGGCTCGACCTTCTTCCTCCCGCGACTCGTCGGCCTCCGGAACGCGAAGGAAATCGTCCTTCGAGACCGGCCGATCGGCCCCGACGAAGCCGTCGACCTGGGGCTCGCGACCGAGGTCGTCCCCACCGACGAGTTCAATGCGCACGTTACTGAACTCGCGAACGAGTTGGCGGCAGGGCCGACCCAGGCGCTCGGAACCGCGAGCCGACTCCTGACCGAGAGCTACGGTCGTGAACTTGAGGCCCAGCTCGCGGCCGAAACCGACGCGATCGCCGCGGCGGCCCGAACAGAGGACTACCAGCGCGGACTCGACGCCTTCTTCGGCGATGATGACCCCGAATTCGTCGGCCACTAACGAGGTCGCTCAAACGTAATCCAGATTCACCTGCGTCACGTTCGCCGCGCGCTGGACGACGTCCGCGATTTCCTCACGGCGCGTCTCGCCGAGGCGACTCTCGGGACCGCAGACGCAGATCGCGCCCTGAATCTGCTCGCGCTTGTCGAGCACCGGCGCTGCGATGCAGACCATCCCGGCGATGCGCTCGCCCTCGTCGACCGCGTAGCCCCGCTGTCGGACCGTCTCGAGTTGCTCGAGTAGTACGTCGGGATCGGTTACTGTCCGGGACGTTACTTCGACGAGCCCCTGATCGACGAGTTCAGCGACGCGCCCGTCGTCCCTATGTGCCAGCATCGCCTTGCCGGGTGCCGTCGCGTGAAGGGGCATCCGCGCGCCGGGGTAGGCGAACAGGTTGATCGCATCCGGTCCCTCCTGGACGGCGAGGATCACCGCCTGGTCGTGCTCCTCGATCAGTAGCGTCACGTGCTCGCCGGTCTCGTCGGCGACGGTTACGAGTTCGTTGCGGACAGCTTTAACGACCTCCAGCCGGTGGCGCTGGCGGTGGCCGACCTCGAGAAATCGCGTCGATGTCCGATATTCCTTATCCTCGGCGGTCACGTACCCCGTTTCGACGAGCGCTTGCAGGTAGTCGTGGACGGTACTCACCGGCATCTCGAGTCGCGACGCGAGTTCGGAGGCCCGACCGCCACCGTTTTCCGAGAGTTCGTCGACGATCCTGAAGGCCCGTTGGACGGACCGGTTGGGGGTGTTTGTCATGACGACGACTACGACGGACTATCCACAGAAGTGTTTCGGTTGTGCCGGAAACTATTTCGGGTATTTCGATTCGGTCGTCTCCATCGGATCAGCTATCATCGCAATGCGTAGGTGACCGATGACCGATGCCGGAAGAAGAACAGTGCTGAGAGACGGTTCCGAAAGAGTCGGATTCGAACACAGCGGAGATAGCCCATTGAATGGATCGTACGGGCATCATCGATATACTGCTGTGCGTTTGGCAATCCGACTGTGCCGAAAGAGGCTTCCAGTATCGGTGACGTACTGGTCACAGCCAGTACGGAGACCCGGTGACCGAAGGTGGCATACGTTATTTACAGTTGTACTCATGTATTCACCAGGGCTGAGTGTTACTCATCCACACCTGTCGCTAGGAGAGTGAGTGAGCCGTCGAATACGCGATCTCGTCGCTAATCAACCGGTATGAATTCTATAATGGTATATAGAATTCTCCGGCAGTAGATGAGGCTGGACGTTCGATGCATACGATGGGACATCCTAAAACACGACATTGGTCTCGGTCACACTCGTCTTACAGCGTGGATCGAGGATAATTGCCATGAATTATACTATGGTTCTTCAGGAAAAGCTGAAGTCGGCTAGGTGGCCAGCCAATGCACGGACTGCCTATTCATTCCGATTACTTTTTCGATGTACCGAAGAAGCCAGCGATAGTATTGGGTCGTGGTCTCAGAATCGGGCTTGCAGCGCATGAGATAAACAGCTATCTGACAGCACTGCCGCTCACGAATCGGGCGAACACGGGAGATATCGGCGTCAATCAGGCGGGTCGAGACCGTAGAACTGCTTGGCAACGGTCAGAAACTGGTTCGCATCGACGCGCGGTGCGTACGACGTGTTCTCGCCGTCGATGGCGAGCTTCACCAGCAGATCGACCAGCCGCCAAACGTTATACAGCACGCATGCAAACACGAAATTGAAGAACCGATAGTCGCGTTCGATTGAAGTGGTTCGCACCATGAAGTGCTTCTGCTTCTTGAAGCCGTTCTCAATACCCCAACGACGGCGATACCATCGGATGAGCCGCTCGATCATGTGGACGAACGCCTTTCCGTTCATCCGCTGATCGTCGGCATCACCGGCGGTTACGTAGGGATGATTCGTCTCAAACACGACGGTCCCGGCGGTGTCTACGTCTCCCTCCTGTGCTTTCTGCTTCCGCTCTTCGATTTCTTCTTCCCGCTGAATGTCTGCGAGCAACCGCGAGAACGACATCCCCTCGCTCGGTTCGCCTTCCACGTCCTCGAACTCCCACTCACCGCACATCTCCGTCCATACTGCTGAAAGATCGTTGTCTCCCTCCTCGTCGTCGTCCGAATTCGATTGCTTCGGGAGGTAGACCTGCTTGCGCGTGGGTGTCCCATCGTCGGCTTTCTCCTCCGTGACATGGAACCGTTCGCCGTTACGGTACATCCACGCGATGGTGTCTGCTTCGTCGCTATTGGCGAAGATGCGCGTGGGATTCAGATAGTGAACGTCGTACTCCTCGCAGGTGTCCTTGACCGGATCGCTATCGAACTCCCGATCCATCATCACGAGGTCGATGTCGACCATCTCGGTCGCCTGCGACAGGAGCTTCTCAACGATCGCGTCTTTCGACTGTCCGCGCACGCGCGGGATGGCATCGAGAACCAGCGGCACGTCCATCCCGACGATTTTCAGCACCGCCCACTGGTAGTACTCGTTGCCGTCTTTGTACCCGAGGATGTCGTCCTCGTGGTCCTCTACGTCGCCGGTGAACGGGAATCCCTTGGTCACGTCGATGGCCGCAAAGACCGGCCCATCGAGTTCACCGTGTTGACGGGCACGGGCGATCAGCATCCGCGTCGTGTCTCGCAGCATCTCCCGAATCTCCGCGACGGAGAGCTTCCCGATCTGGTAGCGATGAGTCGATCCCGCCGGGATGCGCTCGCGCGTCGTATCGAGTGAGAACGATGCCGGGCCGCTGCGGGCGTACATGTCCTCGCGCATCCCTATGTAGGCGTGTTGCTCCCAGAAGGCGTTCTCGTGGATCTGCCAGTTCGGCCCGCGATCAAGCGCGAACGCGTCGGCTACGAATGGTTTGGCCTGCTGCCACACCTCGTCGGTCTTCTGGGCGACGAGCTGGTGTTTGGGAGGATTGTCGGCTTCGGATCCATCCGCTCCGTCGGTGCCGATCCGGTCGGGAAGCGGAACCTCGTAGGCACGCGCGGTCCTCACAATTACGTCGGCACAATCGTGTACGCCATCACGGAGTTTCTCGCTGAAGCGTTCGTTCCATGCGCGCCAGAACGTCGATTGATTCGGGAGCGTCTTGAAGCCGAGATTCTGACGCAGCGAAGGGTGTTCTCTGAGGTAGTCGTAGAGGGCGGTTTCATCCCAGCCGTTGATCTCCGTGAGCAGGCCGGCTCGAACGTGGACCGTCATCGGGTACGGTCCCGCGTACGGAGCGGACGCATCGTGTGTGGCGAACGTGAGATGATCGATCGGGAGATGGCAGATCAGCATCTCGATGTCGTCGTAGCTTTCCCACCGCTCGCACTGTGACTGCACGATGGTCGTGACATCCGCAACGAATCCGTCGAGATGGTCGTCTGCCCCTTCCATTCTCACGTGAGACACTCCTATCCCTTGGGCCAGATCGTGTAGCTGAATGACCAGACAAAATCGATCGCAAGGATGACACCCCACAATTTTGCCATCTCCGTTAACACTCTCGTTCTGTCAAAATCACCTACGAGTGCAACAGCCCCGAGAAGCAGAGCGCAGCCGATTATCCAAGCGAGAAAGTGCCGTCCCCACTGATGGCGTTCATGTTGAGCGTGCGCTCGACCCGTCTTCGGTGGTTTTGTGGGTGGTGGACCATCAGCGAACCAGTAGGAGAATCGTTCATCGGCCCAGCGGATTAGGCGATGGCCAAAAGCGACAGAAACTCCGATATATATCGCGGCTAACCCATGGGCAGAGGTTGCAGTTCCCCCATTATTGAGGTCGATTACAGTAAACGTCAGTAAGAGCAAATCAACAAGCGGGACGCCTGCCAGTAGCACTGTACTCAGCCGTTGCTGGCCGAGGAGATATCGAGTAGAGAGCCCTGCAAGAAGCACGACCCAGAACCCAATCTCACAGCCGATGATAGCGACGTAAATCAGATCGCTCATACCTAACTAATGCGGACGGGAGTGTGTGGAGTTACTGCCATGCATGCTCGGCAAGTTTAAGAGTATATGTCCTGCAATATCGAGTGAGATATGAGATACACTTCTTTACACACATCATTGAGTATTTATTTATGAGATATGTGACCCTGGTCATCGACCCGAGTGACGCTCACGAGACATTCAACGAACTGAGACAAGTACAGGTAGATAACGAAGTGATTGCAACATATGAAGAGATCTATGATCTCAATCCGCTCGATGATGGAACTGCTGTCGAGTTGGTTCGACTCACTGGCGATATCGAACGGTTTGCGAGAAGCACGTCAGAGCTGGGAGATGTGTCGGTCATACCCACGAGCGAAACAGGGTTTGTATACATACACTTGAATCCCGGAAACCTCGACACGGCGCTCATCGACATCATCGATACTCATAAGATTACTGTGGACTGGCCAGTCAGATATACCAATCGGGGTTTTCAACTTACGCTCCTCGGTGAAGACATATCTCTCCAACACGTCGTCGCGGATCTCTCCGAAATTGTAGACGTGACGATTGAAAAAACGGGTGACTACCATCCCGGAATGCGCGATCCCGCATGGCACCTGACAGACCGTCAAATTGAGGTCGTGCGCGCTGCAATCAATGGAGGATATTATGATCTCCCTCGGAAGGCTGGTCAGCGTGATCTCGCGGCCAAACTCGAACTCTCGCGAGGTACAGTCGCCGAGCATCTCCGAAAGGCCGAAGCAAGGGTGATGCAGGAAGTGGTGAAGTGAAAGCACTCGCATACTGTTTTAGCTGAAGTTAGGCAGGTAGATTGCTCATGCACGGCTTGGCTCGAAATCTATACCGATAGTCTAAATTTCGCAGATGGTTGTGCATGACGAATCTAACTAGCCGACCTCTGTTCATGATGAATATTGGAACCAATCGATGGCCTAAATTTCGTAGGTAGCTATGCATGACGAACCGACCTAGCCGAGTTCAGATTAGAACGGAAAGAATCAGCTTTCCTGCTGACGGTTTCCCAAGCGTTCCATCCAACCAGGCAGCCGGGTGCTGGCGAGTGTTCGTGAGTCCCAGATAAGAGAGAGTGCAAGGGCTAGGCCTGCGATGAGCAGCGTGTCGATAAGCCACGCATCAAATGAGTTCCTCGGGAACAAGGTGAACATGACGTTGAGGATGGCGTGACACACAACGACTGCGAAAACGCTGTTTCTCGTGTTGTTGTACAACCAGACCAGCACCACCCGCACCCCCACCAGGTGGAGAGATGCCAAAGCGATCACCAGCGTCGAGTGGCCAAGATGCAGCGGAATATGCAATATTGCCCAGATCACTCCCAAGAAAATACTGGCACGGAGCGCCCCCCATCGCTCCTGCATCGGATCGATAACGTATCCCATCCATCCCAGTTCTTCACCTAAAGCAAAGATAACGAACACGCCGAAAAAGAGCAGTGTCGATACTACCGAGAACTGTGGAAGAGAGTGTGGCAATCCCAATAACTGCATCAATCCATATCGCACAACCACCACGCCAGGCAGTAATAGTACAACGGGAATATACCAGATCGTCGGTCTGATTTGCTTATAATCGACGGACCGTCCCAGTAGAGAGGTCACAGCTGCAGTACCATCCGTTTTGTAGACGAGTATTACAGCGGCTATCGCTGGGCAAATGGCCGCAAGTACGGTCACGGGGGTTCTTGGGAACAGGTATGTGTTTGTCGCCAACCCGAATATCAAAAACGGGAGGAAAAGCGTGAACACCAGCACGAAGAACGTCAACGGTGACCGCCCTGACAGGTTGGAGCTTGCGAAACTCCCATCAGCAGACGAACGAAATGATGGCCTCGATGACTCCTGTTGCTCGTCACCAGTCATGCGCGTTCCTCATTAGGGTTATGTCCACAGGTCGCTCAAAGCGCGCGACGAGATATTGATCGGCGATGCCATAGCTACCTTGCTTTGGCTGGGCAAGCTACACAATTCACTCTGTACAGCTGTGAACAGAGGGTCCGCAATCACAGCTGTTTCTCTGGATCGATTCATGGTTCGTACTGTCAGATAGACCATATCGGTACTGAGAGAAGCGATCCGATGACACTTCCGTCAGATATTGGGGGGAGTTTAAGTCGGGTCGAGTTATGTACTGACTCGCGCTTGGCCAGCAGTGGGATACCGATATCAGGTTTTCTGCGGCGACCATCTCGCCGAATGCTCCGAGTTTAAAGACGTGGAACCCGTTCGTAGCTTCATGCGTAGTCTTCGTCTCACTGTTTCCGAAGACGACCTCTCGCCAAGTCCCGCAGTTACTCGGGGAGCTATCCTGAACATGCGACTACTGCCCGACGGAACGATGGTTGAGCTCTATCGTGCCGAGGGTGATGTGGACGCACTCATAACGGAGCTCGATGGTGATCCCAGTTGTCTACAATACGAGATCTGTGGCCGCAACGAACGAGAATGCTACCTCTACAACCACTGTCGCCCCGATGAACAATTGCGACATCTGCATTCGATTTTGGATAGACACGCCCTGATGGTCGACCTACCAATTCGAATCGAGACTGGGGTCGGCGTGACGATTCGTATTGTCGGCCCCGAAACCCAACTGTACGACGCATTTCACGCGTTTCCGGAAACGATCCGGGCCAATATGACGATCGAGAATATCGGCTCGTATGTGCCGGAGACACCCGAAATCCGTTCCGTTCTCACCAACCGCCAGCTCGAAGTGATTGAGGCCGCTATTGCAGTCGGTTACTATGCGACGCCCCGCACCGCAACTGCGGCGGACGTTGCAGAACGGATCGGGTGCGCACGAAGCACAGCCTCTGAGCATCTACGGAACGGTGAAGCACGTCTCATAATGGCACTTCCTACTGGGTCACAAACGAGGTAGTCCACCATTCCAGTCTATCCATATCCCCCGCTCTGAGGGCAAGTAACTTCGAAACCGCTGTCGTTTAAACCTCCATCACTATCTGGAAGAGGTCTCTTTGTGGAACAGTACCTTCTCACAACTACCAGATCATATGAACCACCCAGATCGAGATTCGACTGTGGATGCCCACCCTGTGTTCGCGGCTGTCTATGACTTCCAAGGGCGCTGGAGAGAAGAGAGGTTCATGCGCAAACATCGCCAGTATCTCGCAGAAGACCTTCATGGCTCCGTCTTGGATATCGGACCCGGTACAGGTGATATGTTTCCCTACTTCAAAAAAGCAGCAGAGCGCGACCGCTCACTCCAGTTTCATGGAATCGAACCCGACCCACATATGCGAAAGCGTGCCAAGAAACGTGCCACAGAAACCGGGATATCCATCGATCTTCGCTCAGGCAGGGCTGAGTCGCTCCCCTATGAAGACAAGCGGTTCGATGTAGTCCTCGCCTGCTCGGTACTCTGTACCGTTTCTGATGTCGAACAGACGCTGAAAGAGATTCACCGCGTGCTGAAACCGAGTGGAGAGCTACGGTTCTGCGAACATGTGCGTTCAGACGGGTTAATCGGCCGATTCCAAGATACGATCAATCCTCTCTGGAAGCGGTTCACCGCTGGATGTCATCTCAATCGCCAGACTGAGAAAACGATGAGAAAAAGCCCTCTCGAAATAGCTGAAATCGACTATATCGACAGCAGATTCCAACCAATAAAACGAGGGAAGACTATCCGAAGGAACTAGCGATAATCGAGAGACTAAATTTCGGTCAGTGGCGTGCATGACGAATCTACCTGCCTGACTTCAGAGGAAAAGGATATTCTCAGCCTGGATTTCGAAACCGCCTCCTCACTAATGAAGGGGTCGGGCGGTACCGCCGAACGAGGATGGGATGGTATCGGCAGTTCCATCCAATCGTCTGCGTGTTTGCTATCACTAACGCAGAATCGGCCTGTGAGGAACGCTACCATATTCAGAGCGTTTCAACACGGTATTTGGAAAGCGAAGCGATCGAACGGAACCGCCTTTTCGGACGGTTAATCGGTGATCGTCACGTCGCCGTTCGTCGTTTCGAACTGCAGTTGGTGTGTTCCGTCACCGACGGTCGCCTCGAGTTCGCTGCCAGTTTGTGTTACGGGATCCGCGTGCGTTGCGGTGAGTGAAATATCGCCGTTGACCGTCGTGGCCGCTACGGTTGCATCCACGGTCTCGTTGAGCGTATAGTCGATCGCTCCGTTCGTCGACTCGAACGTGGCGTCACCCCCAAGGGCGTCCGCATCGATTGTGATATCGCCGTTCGTCGTCTCAATCAGGGCCCCATCACTGAGACGGGCACTGGTCGCGTTGATCGCGCCATTTGTAGACGAAAGCGAGTCGATAGTCGAGACATCTTCGAGTGTAATCTCTCCGTTCGCGGTGCTGGCGCTTACGATCGACTCGATGTTACGCACATCGATAGCGCCGTTTCGCGTCTCGAGAACGGCTCGTTCGATTTCGTGTGGCACGGTACAGACGATTTCGGAGTCCGGTCTCGAATCGGCTGTCAGCCCGAACTGCTCTACGAGGGTCTGATCGTAATCAACTGATACGTCGAGTGTACCGTTGTGTTCGTCGGCCGACAGCGTGGTGCGGTCCAAAGCGCGCTCCGCGCCGTACTGTTCGACCTCGAGTTCAACGGTCTCCCGCTCGGAACCGGTGATCGATATCGGACCTGTCACGGTGGCGATCGAAACCTCGTCGACATCGTAGGTCGCGGTGAACGTTTCCGACGCGGTTTCATCATCCCTATCCTCAAGCACGCGAGTGGCTGCAATACCGCCGAGTGCAACTCCACCGGCCGAGACGGCAGCAGTTGCAATGACGGCCCGTCGACGAGTGATCTCCGTATCCATAGCGAATGTTCACCTTAGTAGTCTAACAGTAGGCCTCGCTTAAATAAGATACTATTTCCGTCTTAGATTTTGTATCAAACGATCGATGTTGACGACCCATAAGGTACAGAAAGACGAGTTACAGCCGACAGACGGAACGCAATTAGATCGTGTTGCACTCGATGAAAGACGCTCCGGGCCGTCATCTAACGGATGACCGACGGCGAGATACACGGTTCCGACGATTATCGTGTGTCGGTTAGCGTACCGAGTGGAGTAAATGGTGTCACAATTTTGAGGAACTCATCGATCCGAGTACCGTTCGTGGAGAGTGTGAACGGAATCATTGGGCGGCAGCGATATCCCGGCTCCTTCTATAGTAGGAGTTAGAAATAGCCACTCATTTTGGGAATAGGGAGTTAATCAAGAGCGGTATCGATCGCTGTTGTTAGCTCAGANTCCTTCTATAGTAGGAGTTAGAAATAGCCACTCATTTTGGGAATAGGGAGTTAATCAAGAGCGGTATCGATCGCTGTTGTTAGCTCAGAGAGTGAGTCGAAGAATCGGTTGCTAAGAGCTGATTGCAACTGTCTCCAGCACTTTTCGACTGGATTAAGTTCCGGTGAATACGCTGGTAACGTGACGAAGGCGAGGTCGTCACGGGCCGCCAGGTCCGTGACGGCCGACGCCTG